>CAVRXX010000001.1:0-22560 GCA_963725195.1 uncultured Alphaproteobacteria bacterium
GATGACGATTCCGCCTGAAGGCCGGCGCTCTAACGATTCTGCTAGATCACGCGCTTTCCTGTGAAACCTTCTGCGCACCGTAATATGCGTTCCGAAGCGATTTAGCGACTGGTCGCTGTGAAGCTCGCTGACGAACGCTCTCGTAATTGAGAACGATCACGAGCGCCAGCAGAGAAAAGATCAGCATATGATTTTCTTTCTGCGACAGAACGAGTCTGTTCATGATGAAGCCTATGAAGCTGCAAGCCAATGCGCCAGCCAACGCGCCAGATTCGGACGTGTCGGAGAGATAATTCCGTAGGCCATACCAGACTGGAAGCACGAGCAGCCCAAGGAAAAACGCAAGTCCGAGGACCCCCGTTTCGACGACGAGCGATAGGATGTAGCTGTCGATCTGCCCCAACCCGATGATGAGACCTCCAAGCCCGAAACCGTGCCCGGTGATCGGATTGGACTTAATGAATTGCGTTCCTGCCGCCCACTGCACGTATCGTGCATCCGTGCTACCCGACTGGGCGGCGCCTCCAAGCACCATATCGTGCACGGTGTGGGAGAACATGATCGCTGCAATGACGCAGCCGAAGCCGATAAGCCCGAGGACAGCAGAAATTGCCGGGGCCAAGCTTGTCTTAGTGCTCGCCGCTTTGCGAATCGAATAGAAAGTGACAAACACGGCAACGGATGCGATGACGCCGACAAACCCGCCTCGCGACCCCGAGCAAAAAATTCCAATGAGTCCGCCGAAAGCGACGGCCCCACCGAGGACCCTCTCAGAGAGTTTCTCTCGGTGCAGAAGAAAAAATAGACCGATTGGGATGACGATGATTTGAAATTCTCCGAAAGAAAGCGGAGTGACGAAGGTTGACGACGCCCTGAATAGGCCATTTCTAAAATCTTGTGGATTTGGCAGAAGATTTGCCAGCGTGGGGTTATTCTCAATCATCGTCGCTAACATACCTCTTGGAAAAATATCGATGAAGAATCGATGCTTGAGAAAAAACTCAACGACCCCGGCCGTGGTATTGAATATCGCGCAGAGGCAAACGATCTTCAATAGAAATACGACGTCGTTCCTATCTCTAGCTATATAGATCATCGCAAAAAAAGGCACGTACCACGACAGGATTGCGTCCGCGAAAGCCGAGAATGATTCCGAAGGACTGATCGACGTCAAAATGGATAGCCCGGCTGTAGCAAGGAAACCGGCCGCGCATATGAAAATCAGCAACGAGGCGCGAGCGCGTTCCATAATTTGTCGTCGCACGTCAGACGAAGCTGCAACCGCCACGAGGAACGGCACGATGAGCGCAAAGGTCGCGAGACGCCGGGCTGAAATCCAAGGCAGACCGGAAAACTGAACTGCGTAGTAAAAGGGAATGATGAGATCGGCGCCAATCATCACGAAGAACGTTCTGCGAATGAGTCGCGGCGACACCAAGGGCAGATCCGGCATAACCCAGAGCAGCACCAGTCCGGCGGCCGCCACGATGGCAAATGCGCCCATCGGCGGCAGGATAACCGCGGACAGGCCGAGGACGACGCCCAAAGCGATGGACGCGACCGCCCAGGCGACGATTGGCGCAAGGTAGCGAACGACGTTGGGCGCCGCCCGCGCCGCGAGTCTCGTTTCTCCGATCGCCGTGGAGGCGAGCCGGGATAGCGGGAAACGATTCCCGATGCGAGTTATCATCTCTGTGTCGAACTCCCGAACGGTCCCGAGGCTGCGCTCGTCGCCTCGCATTGTCCAATTTACGGACTATATCCGTATCCGCGTCAACCGGCTCTTGGTTCACGCCCGGCGAGGAGGTCGACTCCCGCCGTGTCGCTGTTGGCTCCAGGATTGATCATTTCTAACAATAAAGGATTGAAGCCTGTCGGCGATTCGTTCGGCGTTCCCGTTCCCTGCCTGACTTTTCGCCGCAGGATTGCACCGCGAGCCAAAAATGACCAATAACTCAAGCTCGATCTTCGCCTTTAAAGCGAAATGTACTGAAACATGAACGCGGCCGTCGCGTCAACGCGAGAGCCCCTTGACCGATCTTCATGGCCGAACTTGGATGTCCCGGCTTTCTCGCGCGGCGCGCCTCATTTCCCACAGCCCGGCGCGCCGAGCTAAATGGGGCCGACGACGGATTGAGCAACGATTTGATCCGCTCGCAATCATTGAGTTGACAAAAAAGCGAGGTCTAAATGTATCCGAAAATGACCCGTGCATAAGATTTTTCCTGGAGCGTTGATGTAATGTCCAATTCGAATTGTGATGTCATTTTGGCTGTTTGGAACGGCGAGCGTTACCTTCCGGCCATGCTCGATTCCTTATTGAGCCAGACCACTCGTGACTTCAGTGTTCTAGTGCGCGACGATGGATCGCGCGACGGGTCGCTCGAAATTCTTGAGAAGTACAAACCGAAATTCGACGGTCGCCTCAGAGTCATTACGGGCGAGGCTTCAGGCTCTGCTACGTCCAATTTTGCTATACTCATGCGAGAGACTAAAGCCGATTATGTGCTCTTCGCGGATCAGGACGACGTCTGGAAGCCGGAAAAGGTCGAACTCACGATGCGATCTTTAAAAGAAGCCGAGGCGAAGTATGGCAAGTCGACGCCAATTTACTTCGCAACCGATATCGCAGTTGTCAATAAAGACCTTGAGCTGATTAGCCCAAGTTATTGGAAATGGAAACGCCTTAACCCAAACATGATGGGCAAGCTAAGCCAAAGTCTTATATGCGTGCCGATTCAAGGCATGGCTTCCGGAATAAACCGGGCGCTTCTGGATCTGTCTAATCCCGTTGCGGCGAAGGCCATCAGCCACGATTGGTGGGCGCAACTCATCGCCGCGGCGATGGGCAAGGTCATTTGTGATCCCACGACGACCGCGCTTTATCGTGTCCATGGCGGAAACGCCTCCGTTCCAAAACAGGTTGGCGTTCTGCCGTATTTAAAACTGGGATTGGACGCCAGCTTCCTCCGTCGTGGTCTTGGAAGGCGGATCGAGCAAGCCAACGCTCTTGCCGATGCCCTTGCGGGAAGAATGCCCCCCGACAAACTGAAAATCATTCGGAGGTTTACGAGATTGCAGTCTCAAGGATTCCTGCAGCGCCGGTGGACACTCGTCAGCGGCAACTATCTGTACCATGACTTAGTGCGCAGCGTCGCCACATTCGTATTGATGTGAGGATTTCTGTCGGCTGGCGCCGCAGACTGAGCCAGACCAAACGTGACGAGGCTGGCGCGAAGGTTCGCCGGTTGGACCAGCCGCAGCACTGATCGCGGGCTGAAGTTAGAGCGCTCTGCATTTGGGTTTACGCGTATCCTGCGTTTCTCACATAGGCGGCGCATTCTTCGGGCGGGTATTGAGCGAGAATGGCAGCGCTTGCGTTGGCGACAGCGTCGTATGTTCGGGCTTCGGCCTTTCGCAGCAAAGTCTTGAACTTGGCGAAGACCTGCTCGATCGGGTTGAGGTCGGGCGAGTATTTGGGCAGGAACACGAGGCGCGCCCCGACGGCTCGGATGGCCTGTCGCACCGCCTTTCCCTTGTGGGAGCCGAGATTGTCGAGGATGACGACGTCGCCCGGCTTGAGGGTGGGCGTGAGAAACTGTTCGACATAGGCGCGGAAGCGTTCGCCGTTGATGGGGCCGTCGAACAGGCAGGGCGCGTCGATGCGGTCATTGCGCAAGGCGGCAAGAAACGTCGCGGTCTTCCAGCGGCCATGCGGAACCTTGTCGACGAGGCGCTGTCCCTTCGGCGCCCAGCCGCGCAGCCGGGTCATGTTGGTTTTCGTCCAGGTCTCGTCGATGAACACCAATCGCCTGGGATCGATGCGGCCCTGATAGGCTCGCCATCGCGCGCGATGGCGGCTTATGTCCGGGCGGTCCTGCTCGCGCGCGACAAGCGTCTTTTTTTAAACGTAACGCCCAGACGGCGAAAGAAGCGGCTCATCATCGAGGTGTCGGATTTGACGCCGCGCTCGCACAAAAGGCGATCGCACAGCGCGGAAAGCGTGATGTCCGTCTTCTCGGTCCGCGCAGCCTGCAGAAAATCACGGTGCGGCATCAGCTTGGACGCCCGATGGCCGCCTTGCCCGACAGGCGCTCGCGAGCCATCCCGTTCAAGGCGTTCAAGCCATTTGATCGCCACGGATTCGCTGATCTCGTAGCGCCGCGCCGCCGCGCGCCGGCTCATTCCGCCCCTCTCCACCGCGTCAATCACGCGATCACGCAAGTCTTGCGAATAAGGCTTCGGCATTCCCTGCTGGCCTCCGCCCAGCCAACAGGTTGAATTAAAATCTCGCTGATTTGGCAATCCCAACCTCGACTCTAGGCGCTGAGATGGGCGTTCAGTCGCGCAAGAAATTCCGAGAGATCGTCCGTCACGAAATCCGCGACGTTGGCCGCATCCGAAATTGCCTGGTCATGCGGCTCGCGATGGTCCAAGCGGCCGGCTTTGGTGGTCACTAGGGTCGTTGTCATGCCTTTCGCCTTGGGCACCGCGAGATTCCTCGTTACGTCCTCGAACATCGCGGCCGCTCGCGGATCAACCCCGCATCGCTCGAAAAAGACATCGTAAGCGCCCTCGGCGGGTTTTGGCGTGAGCCCCGCCGCGACAATGTCGAAAGCTTCTTCAAAAAGCCCGTCGAGGCCGAGTTGCCTTGCTGTCAGGATCGCGTGGCTTCGAGATCCGTTCGTGAAGATGAGCTTCCGCCCCGGCAACCGCCCGATTTCATGCGCAAGAACGGGGTCCGGCTCGAGGGTGGAGCGGTCGATGTCGTGGACAAAGTCCAGAAAGCGCTCGGTCAGGTCGAGGTGTTCCTGCACCAACCCGCTCAACGTCGTGCCATGGCGAGAATAATAGTGCTGGTGCAAGGCGCGAGCCGACTGACCGTCGATGCCGAAAAGCTCGACGAGAAACAGCGTGATGCGCTCGTCAATCTTCGGCCAAATGCCGCTGTCCGAAGGGTACAGGGTGTTGTCGAGATCGAAGACCCAGGTTGTGACGTGAGCAAAGCGAGCGAGCAACCTCTCGTCGGACGGCAGACGGAACGCCGCAGGCGCAATTAGGGGCGCCATGGGCTTATACCAGTTTTAAGGGGCAAGATTCAGTTTCCGTCCTGGCTCGACTGTCGCCGAGATTAGCGGCGAGAACTTGACCTCTGTATAACAATTGACTTGCTCGCGTCACGTTTTCGCCAAAGCGTGCTCGACGGCCTTCCGCATCATACTCGAGAACCCGACGGCGCGAATGGCGTCAGGGGCGACCCAAAAACATCCGGCGGGCGCGCCGCCGTCAAACTCCGCAGCGTAGACCGTAAGGCTCAGCGCAAAATGTGTGAAGACCTGCTCGACTTCGCCGGGCAGGCGGCGCCAAAGCGCGACGACCGGCGCGGCCCCGGTGAGCGCGCCATTCGGGCCTTTGTTCGTCCAAGGCGTGCCTGGCAGCTCAACGGTCGAGGCGAGAAGGCCGCGAGGCGGACGGCGGCGAGCGAGGAAGGCGCCGTCGGGGCGCCGGGCAAAAAAGACCGCGCCCTGCCGCCGCGATCTCGTCTTCGCCTCGGCGCGCTGTGGATAGGCTTCAGGAGTCCCGGCGCGGAAAGCCGCGCAATCTTGGGCGAGCGGGCACGAGCCGCATGCAGGATTGCGGGGGCGGCAGAGAGTCGCGCCGATGTCCATGAGGGCCTGAGCGAAATCGCCAGCCCTGTCGCTGGGGGCCAGCGCCCGCGCCGCGGCCGCGATTTCCCCTCGCGCGCGAGCGATAGGCTCTTCCAGAGCAATGAGCCGGGCTAGAACGCGAGCGATATTGCCGTCGACCGGCCCCGTCTGGCGGTTGAAGGCGATCGCCGCGACTGCCGCGGCGGTGTATGCGCCGATGCCTGGAAGCGCGCGCAAGTCGGCCTCCTCGCTCGGAAACCGGCCGCCGCGCCGGGCGATTTCCTTTGCGCAAGCGTGCAGGTTCCGTGCCCGCGAATAGTATCCAAGACCGGCGAAGGCGCTCATGACTGCATCGATTGGAGCCTCGGCCAGGTCCTCGATCGTGGGCCATTTCGCAATAAAGGCCTGATAATAAGGCGTCGCCGCCTGGGCGGTTGTCTGCTGCAGCAGCACTTCGGAGAGCCAGACGCGGTAGGGATCGGGCGTTTCGCCCGGCTCTGCACGCCAGGCGAGCGCGCGGCGGCAGCGGTCCCACCAATCGAGCGTGCGCGCAACGATCGCCTTTCGCTTTGCCTCGGACGCTAGCGCGCTTACATTGGCGCTCATGCCCTTGACCCCATCTCCCGCGTCCTCGCCGCCCGTGTGCAAGCGATGATGAAGCCTAGCCGAGGCGGCGCCAAGCGGTTGGCTGAATTCACCCCCGGACTGATCGCCGAGGCGCTCGCCGCGCGGGGCCTCAGCGAAGCAAGCCTGATCGCCGATTGGCCGGCCATTGTCGGCGAAAGGCTCGCGCGTCACGCCCGGCCGATCGAGTTGCAATGGCCGCCGCGGGCCGCCAAACGCGATCCCGACGCCCCGATCGCGCCCGCCACCTTGGTGCTTAGGGTCGAAAGCGCTTTCGCCCTTGAGGCGCAGCATAGCGCCTCAGTGATCGTGGCTCGGGCGAACGCGCATCTCGGCTGGCGATGCGTCGACAAGATCGCTTTCCGCCAGGGCCCGCTGCCCGCGCTCAAGGACAAGCGTCGTCCTGCGCCGATCCCTTCCGACGCCGCCGAAGCTGCCGCCCGCGCCGCGGCTTCGCCGATCGTCGAGGATGGGTTGCGCGACGCGGTCGCGCGGCTCGGCGCACGCGCGATCGACAGGTCGGCCCGCTTGGCGCAAGCGGCGGACGTCCGAAGCCCAGAGCGAGGTTAGCGCTTGTTTCCCCGCCATCCGCTCGCTGGCCATGAGATCCACCGCATGAACGGGGCCGGCAACGCCATCCTCGTCCTCGACATGCGCGGCTCGCCGTCCCGTCCGGCGCCGGAGGACGCACGCGCCATCCATCGCGCGCCGGGCCTCAGTTACGACCAGATGATGGTCATGAGCGATCCGGCAACGGCAGGGGCCGCGGCCGACGTGCTCATCTATAACAACGATGGCACGCTCGCCGGCGCTTGCGGCAATGGCACACGTTGCGTCGCCGACCGGTTGTGCCGCGAACTCGGGGCGAGCGCCGTAATGATCACGACCGAGGCGGGCGAGATCGCGTGCGAGCGGCTTGGACCCTGGTCCTACCGGGTGGACATGGGCGCGCCGCGCTTCGATTGGCGCGCCATTCCGCTTCGACATGCCGTGCCTGACACCCGGCGGGTAGACCTCTGGCCGGACGGCGGCGGTCCGGCGGAGCTGGGGCCAGCCTCCGTCGTGAACATGGGCAACCCGCATGCGGTGTTCTTCGTGCCCAACCTTGAGCGCATCGATGCGGCGAGCCTCGGGCCAAAGATCGAGGTCGAGCGCATGTTCCCCGAGAAGGCCAATGTCACCTTCGCGGAGGTCCTTGCGCGCGACGAGGTGAGGGCGAGGGTCTGGGAGCGGGGCGTTGGCCTGACCCTTGCCTGTGGCTCCGCCGCCTGCGCGACCTTAGTCGCGGCGGCGCGGCTTGGGCTTACGGCGCGCAAGGGGACGGTGCGCCTGCCGGGCGGCGACCTCGTCATCGAGTGGCGCCGCTCGGATGACCATGTGCTGATGACCGGCCCGGTCGAGTACGAGGGCGCGTTCATTCTCGACGAGGCCTTGTTCGAAGCCGCGGCGCCGTGAACGGCGCCGAGCCCTCACCCCCAACCCCTCTCCAAAGCCCGCCGAGAGACGGGCGTCTTTCGACGCCCGATGAGGGAGAGGGGGGCATGACGGCGCGAACAACGCCTTCTCCCCCCGGGCTATCGACCCGGGGGTGGCCCGAAGGGCCGGATGAGGGCAAGGCCCGCGTTTCGGCACATCATCCGGCTCGTGGCCGCGTCGACGCCATCGATTGCGCGCGCGGGTTGGCGCTCGTCGGCATGGCCGTCTACCATCTGAGCTGGGACCTCGCCGATTTTCGGCTTGCCCCGCCGTGGCTGCCGTTCACCCCGCAGATGCGGCTCTTCTCGCATATCGTGGCGAGCGCGTTCCTCGTCCTAGTCGGTGCATCGCTCGCGCTTGCCCATCGCAAGGGGCTCAGCCTACGCGCCTTCTGGCGGCGCTTTGCGATCGTCGCCGGCGCCGCGGCGCTGGTGACCGCCGGGAGCTTCGTCTTCGCGCCCAGCGAGCCCATCACCTTTGGCATCCTGCATTGCATCGCGGTCGCGAGCCTTCTGGCCGCGCCGTTCGTGAACGCGCCAGCCTGGGCCAGCCTCGCGACGGGCTTCGCGGCGATCGCCGCGCCGTGGCTCGGCCGCTCGACCCTGTTCGATCCCCCCTGGCTCTTGTGGCTGGGCTTAGGCGAGGCGCTGCCGAACACGCTCGACTGGCGCCCGCTCCTGCCGTGGGCGGGAGTCGTCTTCCTCGGCCTCGCGATCGCGCGGCTGCCCGGCGTCCTCGAGGGGCTGATGTCGCCCGAGCGCTGGCGCGCGCGCTCGGCGCCGTCGCGGGCGATCTGCTTCGCCGGCCGGCACAGTCTGCCGATCTATCTCATCCATCAGCCGATCCTGATCGGCCTCCTCACGGTGCTGACCGCCTGGGGGCCGCTTGCGCCGAAGGCGGACATGAACGCCTTCCTCGCCTCCTGCCAGCGCGCCTGCGTCGCCAAAGGGCGCCCAGCCGCCGAATGCGAGACCGGCTGCCGCTGCGTCGCCGACGCGGTTGCGAACTCAGGCGACGCCGACCGGCTTGAGAACCTTGCCCCCGAGCGCCGGGACGAGCTCAAGCGGCTCGCCGACGCCTGCATGGGGCGGTGAGCCGGTCGGCCCATTTGGGTTTTCTTGGCTCTTCCTGGTTTCGCTGCAAAGACCCCCGGAAATGAGGGTTGGATTTCCTTGGATTTCCTTGGATTCTCTCGTCAGAATCTAGACTTATCAATGAGTTACGCGGATTTTCGCTGAATAGTTTTGCTCGCGCCCTTCTCCGCGGCGGGAGACCCGCCGGGACGGGCGCCGGCGGTCTTGGGCCATGCGGAAGCGTAGGATTGTTCATGGGGCAAGCTTAACTGTGTTTCTGATTTGCTGCAAGAGATTGTCGTCCGAGCCATTGCTTTTCGGCCGCCTCAACCTAAACGCGGTTCGCCCTAAGCCGCCGCGCGGATCTCGCGGATGTTCTCGGCGTAGGCCTTCGGGTCGCCCTCGAACACCTTGGAGCCGGCGACGAAGACGTTTGCGCCGGCGCGCGCCAGGAGCGGCGCGGTCTCGGGCGCGACGCCGCCGTCGACCTCGATGTGAATCTTGCGTTGGCCGATCATGCGCTTCACCCGCGCGACCTTGTCGAGCATGGCGGGAATGAATTTCTGGCCGCCGAAGCCAGGATTGACGGTCATGACCAGGACCAAATCGAGCCGGTCGAGCACATATTCGATCGCGCTCTCCGGCGTTGCGGGATTGATCGCCACGCCCGCCTTCTTGCCGAGCGAGCGGATCTCCTGCAGCGAGCGGTCGAGATGCCGCGTCGCCTCGGCGTGGACCGTGATATGATCGGCGCCCGCCTTGGCGAAGGCTTCGAGATACGGGTCGCACGGCTCGATCATCAGATGGCAGTCGAAGGGCTTGTCCGTGAGCGACCTCAACGCCGCGATGACTGGCGGCCCGAAGGTGATGTTGGGGACGAAATGCCCGTCCATCACGTCGAGATGGATCCAGTCCGCGCCCGCTGCGGCGACCGCGCGCACTTCTTCGCCGAGCTTGGCGAAATCCGCCGACAGAATTGACGGCGCCATAATCACGGGATTGGTCACGCGTCGATCTCCTTTTCCCACAGTCGGTCGAACGCGCGGTATCGATGGTCACGGGCAGGCCGAGAGTCAATGCGCTTTGTCCCACTTGAAAAAACAGAAGTGAATTGTTCGTACGAAATAACAACTTAATCATATAGCTTAAATCGTTGCGTTCTCGCGTCAGGCCGCCTATGTAGCGCGCCTTCTCATGGGAACCCTCGATGGCGAGCGTATTGCCAGCCCACCTCAAGCGGCTGGAGGCCGAGTCCATTCACATCATGCGGGAAGTTGTCGCCGAGATGCGCAATCCCGTGATGCTGTACTCGATCGGCAAAGATTTCGAGCGTCATGCTTCATGTGGCGATGAAGGCCTTCTATCCGGCGAAGCCGCCCGTTTCCGCTGCTGCATGTCGACACGACCTGGAAGTTCCGCGAGATGATCGCGTTCCGCGACGAGACGGCGCGACGTCTCGGCCTTAATCTGATCGTCCACATCAATCAGGACGGGGTGAAGCGCGGAATTTCGCCGATCGCCTCGGGCTCGCAGCTCCATACCCAGGTGATGAAGACCGAGTCGCTTCGGCAGGCGCTGGATAAAGGCGGCTTCGACGCGGCCTTTGGCGGGGCGCGGCGAGACGAGGAGAAGAGCCGGGCGAAAGAGCGCATCTTCTCTTTTCGCTCGGCCGCGCATGCCTGGGACCCGCGCAACCAGCGTCCGGAATTCTGGCGGCTGTTCAACACGCGCATCCGCGAAGGCGAATCGATGCGCGTCTTCCCGCTGTCCAACTGGACCGAGCTCGATGTGTGGGAATACGTGCTGGCCGAGGACATTCCGGTCGTGCCGCTCTATTTCTCCAAGCTACGTCCCGTCGTGGAACGCTCCGGCGCGCTCATCATGGTCGACGACGACAGGCTGCCGCTTAATCCCCGCGAGAAGCCGACGATGCGGCGCGTTCGCTTCCGCACGCTTGGCTGCTATCCGCTGACGGGGGCGATCGAGTCGGAGGCCGACACGCTGCGCGACATTGTCGCCGAGATGCGCAAGGCCACCACCTCCGAGCGGCAGGGACGCTTGATCGACTCGGACGAAGCCTCGTCGATGGAAAAGAAGAAGCGCGAGGGGTACTTCTGATGAATGTTGCGGCCGATCTCGCGGCCCTCCCGACCTTGCGTCTCCTCACCTGCGGCTCGGTCGACGACGGCAAGTCCACGCTGATCGGGCGGATGCTGTACGAGAAGAAGCTCATCTTCGACGACCAGCTTTCGACGCTCGAGCGCGACTCGAAGAAGTTCGGCACGACTGGCGAGACGATCGACTTCGCGCTGCTGGTCGACGGGCTCGAGGCCGAACGCGAGCAGGGCATCACCATCGACGTGGCCTATCGCTACTTCGCTACCGAAAAGCGCTCGTTCATCGTCGCCGATACGCCGGGCCACGAGCAATTCACCCGCAACATGGCGACTGGCGCGTCCAACGCCGATCTCGCGATCGTGCTGGTCGACGCCCGCAAGGGGTTGCTCACGCAGACGCACCGCCATTCGATCATCGTTTCGCTGCTTGGCGTGCGCCACGTTGTGCTTGCGGTGAACAAGATCGATCTCGTGGACTACAGCGAGAGCGTGTTTCGCCAGATCGAAGCCGACTATCGGAAATTCGCCGAGACACTTGGCTTTCGCTCGCTGACCGCGCTGCCGATCTCCGCCCGCCACGGAGACAACGTCTCGTCCTTGAGCGCCCGCACGCCCTGGTACTCGGGCCCGCATTTGCTCGAGTATTTGGAAAGCGTTGAAGTGGAGGAGGATCGCCGCAGCGCGCCGTTCCGACTGCCCGTGCAATGGGTCAACCGGCCGCACCAGGATTTTCGCGGCTTCGCCGGCACGATTCCCGCCGGACGCATCGCGCGAGGCGATCGCGTCGTCGCCGCGGACTCCGGCCGCGAGAGCACTGTCGCAAGTATTTTGGTCGCCGACCGCGAGGTCGACGCCGCCGAGGCGGGCGACGCCGTCACGCTGACGCTTGCCGATGAGATCGACATCCCTCGCGGCGACGTGTTGTCGAGCCCAGAGACCCGCCCGGAGGTCGCCGATCAGTTCGCGGCGCATCTCTTGTGGATGAGCGCGGAGCCAATGCTGCCGGGCCGTTCCTACCTGGCTCAAGATCGGCGGGCGGACGACGCCCGCTTCGGTCACCGAACTCAAGCATCGTCTGGACGTCAACAATTTCGACAAGCTGGCGGCGAAGCTACTCGATCTCAACGAAGTTGGCTTCTGCAATATCGCGACAACCATGGCCGTGGCCTTCGACCCCTATGCCGACAATCGCGACACCGGCGGCTTCATCCTGATCGATCGCGCCACGAACGAGACGGCTGCAGCGGGCATGATCGCGCATGGGCTGAGGCGCGCGACCAATGTGCATCGGCATGGCGCGACGGTGGGTCGCGAGGCTCATGCCGCGCTCATGCACCAGAAGCCCGCGATCCTCTGGTTTACGGGGCTGTCAGGCGCAGGAAAGTCGACGATCGCCAATCTGGTCGAGGCCAAGCTTCACGCGCGCGGCGTGCACACGACGCTGCTCGACGGCGACAACGTTCGCCACGGCCTGAACAAGGACTTGGGCTTCACCGCTGCAGATCGGGTCGAGAACATCAGGCGCGTCGGCGAAGTGGCGAGGCTGATGACCGACGCCGGGCTCATCGTGCTCTGCTCGTTCATTTCGCCGTTCAGGGCCGAACGGCGGCTCGTTCGCGACACGGCGGCCGACCGCGAGTTCCTGGAGATCTTCGTCGATACGCCGCTCGAGACGGCAATCGCCCGCGATCCCAAGGGTCTGTACAAGCGAGCGCTAGCCGGCGAGATCAAGAATTTCACCGGCGTCGATCAGCCGTATGAAGCGCCCGAGGCGCCGGAGCTGACCCTCAATTCCGCCGGGGAGTCGCCGGAAGCTTTGGCCGATCGGGTCGTCAAGGAGCTTGAAAGGCGCGGCCACATCGTGACGTTATAAGACGGGGCGACTGTCGCGCCCCATCATCCTGGGGCCTCCATGCTCACGTTCTATTACGCCACCAACACCTGCGCACTGGCTTCGCATATCGCGCTCGAAGAAGCAGGCGCAACTTACGAAACACGATGGATCGACTTCGCGGCCGCCGAGCAGACGAAACCCGACTATCTCAAGATCAACCCGAAGGGCCGAGTGCCCGCGCTCGTGACCGAGCGCGGCGTGTTGACGGAAACGCCGGCCATTCTCGCCTATATCGCGCAAACGCATGTCCATGCTCGGTTGGCCCCGCTCGACGATCCCTTCGCCTTCGCCGAACTGCAGGCGTTCGTGAACTACCTCTGCTCGACCTTGCATGTGGCGCACGCTCACCGCATGCGCGGATACCGTTGGGCGGACGACCCGGCAGCTCATGAGTCTATGAAGAAGAAAGTGCCGCAGTCCGTCGGCGCTTGTTTCGATTTGATCGAGCACAAGATGTTCCGAGGCCCATGGGTGATGGGCGATGCTTACACAATCGCCGACCCGTACCTCTTCACCATCGCGCGCTGGATGGAGGTCGACAGTGTCGATCCCACCGCGTTCCCCCGCGTGCTCGATCACCGCGACCGTATGGCCGAGCGCCCGGCGGTTCAGCGCGCGCTCAAAAGCGAGGGACTGGCGTAAGGCGAGCGGACGCGTTGTCAGGCGATCTTCACATATTCGAAATCGCCCGGCTGATTGTTGACGCCGACGCGCGGCGGGGCGATCCAGCTCGCGTATTTGCCGGGCTCGTTGCACGGCTTCATCAGCGAAGCGATGAACTGCATGTCGTCATCGTTGGGGAGCCAGTCGCCGCTCTTCGCGGTCCACTCATCTTCGGTCAAGACTTCGCCGGTCGGGCTGATGCGTTTGCCCCCGAACTCGCCGATCCGGCGGTTGAAGCCCTTGTGCGGCTGGACGAACTTGAAGTCGACGCCGGCCTTTTCGATCGACTTGTTCCAGCGGTCGATTCCGCCCTGGCAATCGACGATGAAATCGTCGAGCAGTCGCGCGTTGAGAGCCCGCAAAGCCGGCGTCTGTTCGATGAGGAGCTTGCCGTCAACGACGCGGGTGACGGGATAGGTCGCATCCTGCAGCACGTGATCGTCGCCCTTGAGGTTCGCTTCGTTGAAGCGTCCCTTGATGCCTGAGCCGAACGCCTCGGCGGCGTTGCTCGAGATTTCGCTGCCGAACAGGTCGCGGGTCACCGAGGCGTGGAAATTGGCCTTGCGCTGCAAGAGGGGCAGGTCGACGACGCCGAGCTTGCGCACGGCTTCCACGTGGTGCGGATCCTTGATGCCAGCCTTGACCATCGCCGCGCAGGTCGCCTCGATCGTGCGCTGGACGCCCGTTTCGCCGACGAACATGTGGTGAGCTTCTTCGGTCAGCATGAACCGGCAGGTGCGTGACAGCGGATCGAAGCCACTCTCCGCCAGCGCCGCGAGCTGCATCTTGCCGTCGCGATCGGTGAAGAAGGTGAACATGAAGAACGACAGCCAGTCGGGCGTGCGCTCATTGAACGCGCCGAGTATGCGCGGATTGTCCATCTGTCCGCTTTGGCGCTCGAGCAGCGCCTGCGCCTCCTCGCGGCCGTCCTTGCCGAAATATTTGACCAGGAGATAGACCATCGCCCAGAGATGACGGCCCTCCTCGACATTGACCTGAAACAGGTTGCGCATGTCGTAGAGACTCGGCGCGGTTGCGCCGAGGAAGCGCTGCTGCTCGACAGAAGCAGGTTCGGTGTCGCCCTGCACGACGATGAGCCGGCGGAGAAGCGCGCGGTGCTCGCCAGGCACTTCCTGCCACGCGGGTTCGCCCTTGTGACGGCCGAACGGAATCGTGCGCCCCTCGACCTTGGGCGCGAGCAGAACGCCCCAGCGATAGGCTGGCATCTTCACATAGCCGAACTTGGCCCAGCCGGCGGGATCGACGCCGACGGCTGTGCGCAAGTAGACCTCCGACTGCTGGTAGCCGACCGGACCCATTCCGCTCCACCAATCGAGATATTTCGGCCGCCAGCCCTCGAGTGCGCGCTGAAGCTGCTTGTCCGAACCAAGCGCCACATTGTTGGGAATGACTTCGTCGTAAGAGATCTCGACGAAGCGGTCGGCGGAGATGGCGCCTGCGGCGTCACTAACAATGTCTTCAGCGCTCATGGGTTTCTCCCGTTCAGTAGGTTTCCAGGTGCAGGCGTCCGTGCCGTTTGAGCGATGGCCCGATTGTTTCCCAATCGAGCCCGGCATTGATCGCGATGTCGCGCAGCGCCAGCACCACGCCTTCTTCCATGGCCTTGAGGCCGCAAACATAGAAATAAGAGTCTGGATCGGCGATGAGCGGCGCGAGGTCGGCCGCCCGCTCGCGCATCACGTCCTGTACGTATCGCTTGGGCTGGCCGGGGGTGCGGCTGAAGGCGAAGTTGATGTCGATGAAGTCCTTCGGCAGATTGCCGAGCGGCCCGAAATATGGCAGCTCTTCTTTGGTGCGGGCGCCGAAGAACAGCATGAGCTTGCCGCCCTCGAACTTGCCCGACTTGCGCAAGCGGCGCCGCCACTCGGTCATCGCCCGCATCGGCGCGCTTCCCGTGCCGGTGCAGATCATGACGATCGCGCTCTTCGGATGGTTCGGCATAAGGAAGCTCACGCCGAACGGCCCGGTCACCTCGACTTTGTCGCCGACTTTGAGATCGCAAAGATAGTTGCTGACGATTCCGCGCGCCAGCCTGCCTTGGCGATCCTCCAGCACCCGCTTCACAGTGAGCGAGACATTGTTATAGCCAGGCCGCTCGCCGTTGCGCGGGCTCGCGATCGAATATTGCCGCGGATGATGCGGTCTGCCGTCCTCGTCGACGCCCGGAGGGACGATCCCGATCGACTGGCCTTCGAGCACCGGAAATGGCATCGCGCCGAAGTCGAGCACGATGTGATGGGTGTCGTAATCCTTACCGACTTCCGTCACCCGAACATTGCCGACGACGGCAGCGACGACGGATCGGGTCGCGGCTTTTGGGCCATAGAGATTGGCGTAAGGACTCGCGGCCGACCATGGCGGGGTCACGGCGGCATAGGCGCCGACGTCGAACGCGGCTTCCTCGCTTGTCCCGTTTATTTGCGCGGACGGCGCCGCCGCAAGTGCGGCGTCCCCGGAAGAGCCAGGCCCCAGTTCCTCGGCGCTCAGTTCCGCCGGCAGAGCCTCCCATTCGAACTGCGCTTCGACGCTGTAGGCCCGCGAACGCGGCACCTGCCGCCAATTGTCGATGCTGCCGGTCGGGCAGGGCGGAACGCAGGCCATACAGAGATTGCAGATGTTCGCGTCGACGACATAGTTGCGCGCGTCATGCGTGATCGCGCCGACCGGGCAGGTCGACTCGCAGGTGTTGCAGCGGATGCAGATTTCGGGGTCGATCAGGTGCTGCCTGATGACCGCCGCCTCGGACGCTTCCATCACACCCGGTTCCAGTCGAACGCAGCCTTTTCGCCCTTGCCGTAGACCTTGAGCGCGCCCTTGTCGCCGACCGCATTGGGGCGCTGGAAGATCCAGTTCTGCCAGGCGGTGAGACGGCCGAACACGCGCGTGACCAGCGTCTCGGGCCCATCGAAGCGCAGATTCGCCTCCATCGCGGTCAGAGCGTCGGGGCTCATCGACGCGCGCTCTTCCACCGCGATGCGAACCTCGTCCGCCCAGTCGATATCGTCGGGAATGCTGGTGGCGAGGCCAAGCGCGAAGGCGGCGTCGGCGTCGAGGGGCTTGCCGATGTTCGCTATGAGCTGTTCGAGCGCCGGCTTTGCGTCGTAGAAGCGCCGCCCGAGACGGCTCTGCCCGCTCGCCATCGGGTACTCGCCAAAGTTCGCCGCGCTGAGCGCGACGTTGGGCGCTTCGTTGCTCGGCAGAGCGAGATGATAGATCCGGTCGCAAGCAAGCGCGATCTCGAGCAGTGTGCCGGCGAAGCAGGAGCCCTCGTCGACGAGCGCAAACAGGCTGCGCGAGGTGACGTCGAGGCGGCTCAACGTTCGGCGCAAATAGCCGATCGTCTCGCGCACGAACCAGTGCCCTCGAAACGCGTGGAGCCTCGCATCCATCGCGAGAACGGACTCAAGCTCGCCTTCCGTCTTCATCAGCCACACGCCGATGTCGAGCTCGCTGGTGCGCATCGATAAGATCGCGTCGTCGAACTCGCGGGCGAGCGCTAGCGGATACCAGTTCGCGCCTTCCCTCTCGATCGCCGCGATGTCCTGCGGCTGATCGCCGCTTGGCCCTTTGATCACGAACGTAGCGGCGCGCGCGCCTCGGTCGATCGTCACCGATACATGCGAGTAGCGGAGCACATCGATTTCGATAATGCGTTCGATCGGCGTCAGCGCGACGCCCTTCGCCGACTGAGGGCGGTCGCTGGCCGCGGCAAGTGCGAGGGCGCGCTCTTTGACCTTGGCCTCGAATTGCGCGGGCTTGGCGATCGCGTCGACGAGACGCCAGGCGATGGCCTTCTCGCCGCGCACGCCTTCGCTGGTGGTGCAGAAGACGTCCGCGAGGTCGTGGCGAACGTGGCGCTTGTCGGTCAGCCGTGTGAGACCGCCGGTTCCGGGCAGCACGCCGAGGAGGGGCACTTCAGGCAGGCTGATGGCGCTCGAGCGGTCATCGATCAGGATGATCTCGTCACACGCTAAAGCGAGCTCATAGCCGCCGCCGGCGCATGAGCCGTTGACGGCGGCTATGAATTTCAAGCCGTCATACTCAGAAGAATCCTCGAGGCCGTTGCGGGTCTCGTTGGTGAATTTGCAGAAGTTGACTTTCCAGGCGTGGCTGGAGACGCCGAGCATGAAGATGTTGGCGCCGGAGCAGAACACCCGCTCGCGCGCGCTTTTGATGACCACCACGCGCACTTCTGGGCGTTCGAAGCGGATGCGGTTGATAGCGTCGTGAAGCTCGATATCGACGCCGAGGTCATAGCTGTTGAGCTTGAGCTTGTAGCCCGGACGCAAGCCGGCGTTCTCGTCGAAGTCGGCAAGAAGCGTCGCCACCGGCCCCTCGAACTTGAGCTTCCAGTGTTTGTAGCGGGACGGTTCGGTTTGGTAGTCGACCCGGTCCATGGCGCTCCCACCGATAGGAAATTTAGTGCAAGTCATGCATCATAATGCGCTATCCGTTCTCAGACAAGGCCGGCTTGCCGCATCAGTCGACTGGCAAGCCGATGGCGCCGCGCGCCTGCGTCCGCAGGATCTGGAAGGTTTCCGCCAAAGGCTGAGCGCTGGTGTCCAGGCGCATGTCGGCCTTCGAATAGAACGCCGCCCGACCGGCGAGGATCGACTTCAGGTCGTCCATCGCCTCACGGCTCGCAGCCATCGGCCGAAGGTCGCCCTGGGCCATAACACGGCTCATGTGGTCTTCGGGATCGGCCATGAGCCAGACGGTGGTGCAGCGGAGCAGAAGAAGGTTGAAGCTCATGAGATCGCTGACCAGTCCACCCGCGGTGGCGATCACCACCTCGGGATAGGCGTCGATTGCGTCCTCGAGAGCGCGGCGTTCATAGCGACGGTAGGCGTTCTGGCCATAAAGCCCAAGAACTTCACTGATGCTGCAGCCAGCGAGCTTCTCGATCTCGCGGCTGAGCTCGACAAAGGGAAAGTCGAGATCCTCCGCCAGCATACGGCCAAGGGTCGATTTGCCCGCCCCACGCAGGCCGATCAGTGCAATCCGCGACGAGCGGATGGGCGCCTCGTCCTTGCGCGGCGCTCCGCCGCCGACAAGTTCTATGGCTGCGAGGCGCACGCGGCGCAACGTGGCCTCGTCGCAGGTCCCGAGCGCCTCGCGCAGCAAGAGCCATTCCGGCGATTGTGTGGTCAAATCGCCCACAAGCTCGGCGAGCGAGCATTGCAGCGCCTGGGCGACCTGCAGAAGAACCAGGATGGAGGCGTTGCCGACGCCATATTCGAGATTGGCCAAATGCCGCTCGGAAACGCCGGCCGAGCGGGCGAGCGCCTTGCGGGTCAAACCCCGGCGCACCCGCAGAGCCTTGGCGCGCTGGCCAAGCGCGGCCAAGAACAGCTCCTGCCGTTCGTCCGAGGTCTCGGCCTGTGCAAGCGCGTCCGCGGACTCGGCCGTCTTGTTCCGGCTTTCGGTTGCCGCGTCACGCGCCTCGATTCGAGTTGTGGTCGACGAGAATGGCGCATTATTTGACAAGATCCGGGCGCCCTCCTAGAGAAGAATGAAGCACAATATTGCATAACGCCGACGCGGACAACCGTTGTGCGACTTGCGGCGCTTCGGCTGTGCGTCGTCTTTTCCGGGGAAGCCGTCCGCGCTTTGGACGGGGCCAAGGAGACGCCGATGACCGTGAATTCGGTTGAACCGCCGCCCGAGGCGTTCAACTTCGCGGCGCATCTGCTTCTCGGCAATGCCGGGCGCGCGAATAAGACCGCGTTCATCGACGACCTTGGCGCGGTGACTTACGGCGAGCTCGACGATCGCGCGCGGCGGTTTGCCGCTGCGCTCAAAGAGAGGGGCGTCAAGCGTGAGGAGCGGGCGCTGATCCTGATGCAGGACGGCGCCGACTGGCCGGTCGCCTTCCTAGGCGGAATGCTGGCCGGCGTCGTTCCGGTCGCGGTCAACACGCTGCTCACCGCCGACGACATCGCCTACATGCTCGAGCACTCGCGCGCCCAGGCCGCGTTGGTCAGCGGCGCCGTCAAGCCCGGGTTGAAGGCCGCGCTCGCCAAATCGGATCACGAGGTTCACACCGTCGTCGTGTCGCGCCCAGCTCAGCCGCTCGAAGCGGGCGAAATCGAGTTCGGCGACTTCCTCGCCGTCGCGTCGCCGCTGACAAAGCCCGCGCGCACGCATGCCGACGATCCCGCCTTTTGGCTTTATTCGTCGGGCTCGACAGGGCGGCCGAAGGGGACAGTGCATTCGCACGCCAACCCTTATTGGACGACCGAGCTCTACGGCAAGGCGGTCCTGGGGCTCAAGGAGAGCGACGTCTGCTTCTCCGCCGCCAAGCTCTTTTTCGCCTATGGGCTCGGCAACGCGCTGACGTTTCCGCTCGCGGTCGGCGCGACCGCCCTGCTCATGGCCGAGCGGCCGACGCCGGAGGCGGTCTTCAAGCGTTGGCGCGGCGGCGTCGGGGGCATCAAGCCGACCGTGTTCTATGGCGCGCCGACCGGCTTCGCAGGCTTGCTCGCGTCGAACCTGCTGCCGAAACGCGAAGACGTCGGCTTAAGGCTCGTGTCGTCCGCCGGGGAAGCGCTGCCGGCCGAGATCGGCGAGCGGTTCAAGCGCCACTTCGGCGTCGATATCGTCGACGGCATCGGCTCGACTGAAATGCTGCATATCTTCATCTCCAATCGGCCGGACAAGGTGCGGTACGGCTCGACCGGCTGGCCGGTGCCAGGCTACGACGTTGAACTCCGCGGCGACGGCGGGCGCGCGATTCCCGACGGCGAGCCGGGCGACCTCTACATCCACGGGCCGTCGGCGGCGCTCATGTACTGGGGCAACCGCGCCAAGACGCGCGAGACCTTCGAGGGCCGGTGGACCAAGAGCGGCGACAAATACATCCGCAATGCCGACGGAACCTTCACTTATGCCGGCCGCTCGGACGACATGCTCAAAGTCGGCGGCGTGTGGGTCAGCCCGTTCGAGGTCGAGGCGACGCTGGTGCAGCACCCCGCTGTCCTCGAAGCGGCGGTGATCGGCATTGCCGACGCCGACGGCCTCATCAAGACCAAGGCGTTCGTGGTGCTGAAGGAGGGCGCAGCCGCCGACGAGTTGGAGCTCAAGGGCTTCGTCAAGGATCGCCTCGCGCCGTACAAATATCCGCGCTCAATCGCCTTCATCGCCGAACTGCCGAAGACCGCGACCGGCAAGATCCAGCGCTTCAAGCTTCGCGAGCAGGAAAAGGCCACGGGGAATGGCTGAGTTGTGCCGCGGACGTCATCGCGAGAAGCGATAGGGCGTCGAAAGACGCCCGTCTTTCGACGGGCTATTGCGACGCGGCGATCCAAGGTCACCGCTTCCGCCCTTCATCCCTGGATCGCTTCGCTAACGGTCGCGATGACGAGTTGTTAGTCTTCGCGTTCGTCTTGCCTCAGCTCTGCGAATTGAGGACGACGAACCCGTCGCCGGACCGGGTCTTGGCGTCCGCCGGCTGATCGGTGGTGACGAGCGTCATGCCGAATTTGAGCCGCTTGCGGACCGCCTCGCGCGTCGATGCGTCCGCCTTAATGCGGCGCAGAGCCGCGCCGTTGTCCTCGCCGGTCGTCTTTGACGTCGCGCCCACGCGGGCGGCTTGCCACGTCAAAAGGCCAGACTGATCATCTGCGCCGCTCAGGGTGAAGACGCGCTCGCCCAGCGGCTTCTCCGGATTCTGGATCTCGACCTTGCCATAAGCCGCCAGCGCGCCATTGTCGAACACACGAATTGACTTGTCGGCGCTGCTGACGACGACGCTCGGCGATTTCGGCGCAGGGTCGTGTCCTTCCGAATATTCGGTCGCCTTGATCGCGGTGTCGACAGCGTTGAACTCGCGCGCGGCATATTCGCCCAGCACCATGCCCGGATGCGTCACCTCTTCCGGCTGAGACTTGTCGTCGGCGATGACCACTGTCATGCCGAGCTTGGTGACGCCAAACAGGAGTTCGGCGAATTCCTTCGGCAGGCGCACGCATCCATGCGAGGCGGGATAGCCAGGCAACTGCCCCGCGTGCAGCGCGATTCCAGACCAGGTGAGCCGGTTCATGTAGGGCATTGGCGCATTGTTATAGGTCGAGGAGTGATGGTTCTTGTCCTTCTGCAGGATCTTGAACACGCCGGTCGGCGTTCGATGGCCGAGTTTGCCGGTCGAGCACGTTGAGGCCGCGATGCGCACCCCGTCGCGATAGACATACAATCGCTGGTCCGGAAGCGAGATGATGGCGATAATCGGGCCGCTCGACGAGCGGTTGGGATACCAGTTGAACTCGCCATTTGTGAGCTGTTCGGCGGATTTGTCGACGCGCTGGGCAAGCGCGGGGGTGAACGGCAATGCGCAGGCCGCGGCTGCAACGCGGCCGAACTGACGACGGTTCATTCTATTTGACGTCCCCAACCAGCAAGGATTCGCGAATAGAAGCGGATGCCTCGGATTGTCAATGATTGCGCCCCATGTGATTGACGGACCCCCCCTTAAGCGAAGGCGCCCAACGAAAGCCGCGCATGATTGACCGCGCCCATCGCGCGTGGTCAATCGGCTCTCATGTCGCCTACGCTCATCGCCATCGACTGGGGATCCTCCAGCTTTCGCGCTTATCTCATGTCGCTGGATGGCGAGGTCCTCGATGAATTCGCCTCCGGGGACGGAATCGGGAGCGTGGCTGCAGGCGCTTATCCAGCGACGCTCAAACGCCTGATCGGTGGCTGGCTCGACGCCCATCCGTCTCTGCCGGTCATCGCCTCGGGCATGGTCGGCAGTCGGCAGGGCTGGCGCGAGGCGGCTTACGTCAAATGTCCTGCCGGGCCTTCCGACGTCGCGATGCGCCTCACTGAAGTCGAAGTCGATGGTAGACGCGTCGTGCTTGCGCCGGGCCTGTCCTATATTGATGAGTGCGGTCAGCCGGATGTGATCCGTGGCGAGGAGACGGAAATCTTCGGCGTCGCCAATTCCGGCGCCCGTCTGATCGTACTACCCGGCTCGCACTCGAAATGGGCGAGCGTGGAAGGCGACCGCGTCGTCGCGTTCAAAACCTTCGTGACCGGCGAGCTAT
>CAVRXX010000002.1:0-168387 GCA_963725195.1 uncultured Alphaproteobacteria bacterium
CAGACGATCTTCATGGATTTCCGTACACGGAAACTGGTCAGTCGTCAAGAATTCTCGTGTACGGAAAATGGCTGGCCGACCTCCCGCCCTTCCGCGCCGGTTCGTTTTAGGCTAGGGAGCGCGGGAGGCCGATCCCTACGTTCCCCGTGAGCTGCCGAGAGCGCGCCCTTCCGGTCAATTGGGCCCGCGAAGGAGCCTTCTCTTGCGCTCGCGCACGACGGGCGGCAAGGAGCCCAATGCCCAAACGCACCGACATTTCCACCATCCTCATCATCGGCGCCGGCCCGATCATCATCGGCCAGGCGTGCGAGTTCGACTACGCGGCACGCAGGCGTGTAAGGCTTTGCGCGCGGAGGGCTAGTCGTCGTGCTGGTCAATTCCAATCCCGCCACCATCATGACCGATCCGGAAATGGCCGATCGCACCTATATCGAGCCGATCACGCCTCGCGATCGTCAAGATCATCGCGAAAGAGCGCTATGCGGCGCCGGGCCGCTTTCGCGCTGTTGCCCACCATGGGCGGCCAGACGGCGCTCAATTGCGCGCTCTCGCTGCGCAAGATGGGGGTGCTGGAAAAATACGACGTCGAGATGATCGGCGCCAGCGCCGAGGCGATCGACAAGGCCGAGGATCGCGAGTGGTTCCGCGAGGCGATGACGAAGATCGGGCTCAAGACGCCGCGGTCGCATCAGGTGAAGACGTTGTCGCAGGCGTTGACTGCGGTCGACGATATCGGCTTGCCCGCGATCATCCGCCCGAGCTTCACCATGGGCGGCACGGGCGGGGGCATCGCCTACACGCGAAGCGAATTGATCGAGATCGTCGAGCGCGGCATCGACGCTTCGCCGACCGATGAGGTCCTGATCGAGGAGAGCGTGCTCGGCTGGAAAGAATTCGAGATGGAGGTGGTGCGCGACAAGCAGGACAATTGCATCATCGTCTGCTCGATCGAAAATATCGACCCGATGGGCGTGCACACGGGCAATTCGATCACCGTCGCTCCGGCGCTGACGCTGACCGACAAGGAATTCCAGATCATGCGCGACGCCTCGATCGCGGTTTTGCGCGGCGAGATCGGGGTCGAGACCGGCGGTTCGAACGTGCAGTTCGCGGTCAATCCGGCCGATGGGCGCATGGTCGTGATCGAGATGAACCCGCGCGTCTCCCGCTCCTCGGCGTTCGCGTCGAAGGCGACCGGTCTCCGATCGCCAAGGTCGCGGCCAAGCTCGCGGTCGGCTACACGCTCGATGAGATCGCCAATGACATCACCGGCGGCGCGACGCCGGCGTCGTTTGAGCCGACGATCGATTACATCGTCACGAAAATCCCGCGCTTCGCCTTCGAAAGTTTCCAGGCGTCGAGCCGACGCTGACGACCGCGATGAAATCGGTCGGCGAAGCGATGGCGATCGGCCGCACGTTCCGGAATCGCTACAAGGCGCTGCGGTCGCTCGAGACCGGCCTCGACGGGCTCGACAAGATCGAGATCGACGGCCTCGGCCTCGGCGACGATCACAACGTGCTGCGCGCCGCGATCGGCCAGCCGACGCCCGACCGTCTGCTCAAGGTGGCGCAGGCGATGCGGTTGGGGATGGGCGTCGAGGAGATCCACGAGGCTCGAAGATCGACCCCTGGTCCTCGAGCGGATCGCCGAGATCGTCGCGCTCGAAGGCAAGGTGCGCGCTTACGGTCTGCCGCCTCGACGCGGGCAACTTCCGGGCGCTCAAGGCCGCCGGCTTCTCCGACGCGCGCCTTGCGGCCCTGCGCGAGGCCGAAGCCGATGTCGCCGCCGCTCGCGAGCGGCTCGGCGTTTTGCCGGTGTTCAAGCGCATCGACACCTGCGCCGCCGAGTTCGCTTCTCCCACGGCCTACATGTATTCCACCTACGAAGCCCCGTTCGTCGGCAAGGTTCGATGCGAGGCCGACCCGTCGGAGCGCGAAAAGATCGTCATCCTCGGCGGCGGCCCGAACCGGATCGGGCAGGGGATCGAGTTCGACTATTGCTGCTGCCACGCCTCGTTCTCGCTCAGCGCGGCTGGCTATGAGACGATCATGATCAACTGCAATACGGAGACCGCTTCTCGACCGACTACGACACGTCGGACCGGCTCTATTTCGAGCCGCTGACCGCCGAGGACGTGCTGGCGATTCTCGACAAGGAGCGCGAGCGTGGGCTCCTCAAGGGCGTGATCGTGCAGTTCGGCGGCCAGACGCCGCTCAAGCTCGCCCACGCCATCGAGCAGGCGGGCGCGCCGATCCTTGGCACGTCGGTCGACTCGATGATCTCGCCGAGGACCGCGACCGCTTCAAGCGCCTGCTCGACAAGCTCGGCTTGAAGCAGCCCAAGAACGGCATCGCCTATTCGGTCGAGCAGGCGCGCCTTATCGCCGCCGACCTCGGGCTGCCCTTGGTGGTGCGCCCGTCCTATGTGCTGGGCGGGCGGGCGATGGCGATCATCCACGACCAGACCGCGCTCGACGATTATCTGCTTGGCGTGTTGCCGAGCCTGGTGCCCTCCGACGTCAAGGCGCGCTACCCGAACGACAAGACCGGCCAGATCAACACGGTTCTGGGCAAGAACCCGCTGCTGTTCGACCGCTATCTCGCGGACGCGATCGAGATCGATGTCGACGCGTTAAGCGACGGCGCGACGGTGGTCGTGGCCGGGATCATGGAACATATCGAAGAGGCGGGCATTCACTCGGGCGACAGCGCCTGCTCGCTGCCGCCGCGCTCGCTCACACCCGAGACGATCGCGAGCCTCAAGGATGAGACGCAGAAGCTTGCGCGCGCGCTCGAGGTCGGCGGGCTCATGAACGTCCAATATGCGCTGAAAGGCGGCGAGATTTACGTGCTCGAGGTCAACCCGCGCGCTTCCCGCACGGTGCCTTTCGTCGCCAAGGTGATCGGCAAGCCGATCGCCGCGATCGCGGCGCGCATCATGGCGGGCGAGAAGCTTGCTTCGTTCGACCTCAAGCTCGAGCGGCTCGATCACGTCGGGGTCAAGGAAGCGGTGTTTCCCTTCGCCCGTTTTCCCGGCGTCGACACGGTGCTGGGGCCGGAAATGCGCTCCACTGGCGAAGTGATGGGGATCGATCGTTCGTTCGAGGTCGCCTTCGCCAAGAGCCAGCTCGGGGCAGGGTCAAGGCCGCCGACGTCGGGCGCGGTGTTCGTCTCGGTGCGCGACGTCGACAAGGAGAAGATCGTCGAGCCGTTGCGGAAATTGCAGGCGCTCGGGTTCAAGATCCTGGCCACCAGCGGGACCCAGCGCTACCTGACCGCTCATGGGCTGAAGGCCGAGAAGGTCAACAAAGTGTCTGAAGGGCGCCCGCACGCCGCCGACGCGGTGCGCAACGGCGCGGTGCAGCTCATGTTCAACACCACCGAGGGGGCGACCTCGCTCGCCAATTCCAAGCCCCTGCGCCGCGCCGCCCTCTTGCAAAAGACGCCCTACTACACCACAATTTCAGGCGCCATCGCGGCGGCAGACGGGATCCGCGCCGTCGCGAGCGGCGAGCTCGAAGTCAAGGCGTTGCAGGATTACCTGGCGTGACGGCGCAAAAGACGCCGTCGCGGCGGTATTTATTTACGGATAGGCAATGGACAAACTCCCGATGACCGCCGCAGGCCACGCAGCCCTGGAGGCGGAATTTGCTCGTCGCCAGAAGGTCGAGCGTCCGCGCATCATCGCGGCGATCGCGGAAGCGCGATCGCACGGCGACCTGTCGGAAAATGCCGAATATCACTCCGCCAAAGAGGCGCAGTCGCATAACGAGGGCCGGATCGTCGAACTCGAAGACCTGTTGCAGCGCGCCGAGATCATCGACGTGACGAAATTGAACGGAACCACGATCAAGTTCGGCGCGACCGTCACCCTGATCGACGAAGACACCGAAAAAGAGAGCAAGTTTCAGATCGTCGGCGAAAGCGAGGCGGACGTGAAGTCGGGCAAGGTGTCGGTCACCTCGCCGACCGCACGGGCGCTGATCGGCAAGAAGGCGGGTGACAGCGTCGAGGTGAACACGCCCGGCGGCGGCAAGAGCTATGAAATCGTCAAGGTGGCCTATATATAGCCGCTAAATCGGCCCTCCGAATCGGTTCAGGGAAAATCCTGGGTTATGTCCGCATTCCCCCTACGACTCGCCGCGCGGGGCTCCTTGGTCTCGGGGCTCTCGCGCTTCAGGGCTGCACGCCGACGGCCCCGACACCAGCGGTGCGCGGCCTTCGAATTCGCGCCATCAAAGTTGATGTCTCGCCCATTCGCGCCAGCATGGGAGGCCCCACGGCGGCGTGGTTGGAGCAGGCGCTTCCCGGCGCGCTCGCCCAGTCGCTCGCGCCCTATATGGCGCCGGGCGACCGCAACGGCGCGACCTTGGTGGCGCAGATCGACTATCTCTATCTGGGGCCAAGCAGCGGCGGCCCGGGCTTCGGCGGTTTCAACCAGACGCAGGACACGATCGTTGGCGCCCTCATCCTGAGAGGACCGCGAGGCGGGGTCGTCGCGAACGTGCCGCTGAGGGCGATCTCCTCCTATTTCCCGATGGCGGTCGATCAGACCTTGGTTGAACGGACCCTGCAGGGCCGAGTGGTCGCCCTTGCGCAGGCGTTTGCCGGCTGGGCGCCGAGGGAGCTGGGTCTTTAGACGATTTCGCTCTGAGAGGTTGTAGACGCGGCAATTGTAGCCGCGCTAGGCTCGAGCGCGGCGACGCGGTCCGCAGGGCGTCCAGAAGGAAGCCCGTCTATCGACGGGCTTTGGACCGCGTCTACAAAGCGCCTCGGGGCGTCGGCGGAAGGAACAGGACGAAGATGGTCGCCAGCGTCATCACTCGCCGGGGCGCGCTCGCCGCCCTTGGCGCATTCGGTCTTTCATTCACGTGCGTCGGCTCTAGCGCGCAAGCCCAAAGCGGCCTGAGGTTTCGCGGCGTGGTGGTCGATGTCGAGCCGCTGCGCGCGACCACCGGCGATCCGACCGCGGCGTGGATGGATCAGGCGCTCAGGCAGGCTTTGCCGCAGGTTCTCGGGCCACATCTGGCGCCAGGCGACAGAAACGCTGCCGTCCTCGAGGTCCGGATCGACTGGATCTACCTCGGCCCGAGCAGCGGCGGAGCAGGCCCAGGAGGCTCGTCGCAGGACACGGTCGTGGGAAGCTTCATCGTTCGGGGACCGCGGGGCGGAATCAAATCGCAAATCCCCTTGCGGGCGATCGCGTCCTATTATCCGAGCGCCGTCGACCAGGCGATGGTCGAGCAAGCCTATTACTGGCGCGTGGTGGCGCTGGCGCAGGCCTTCGCCGGCTGGGCGCCGAGGGAGCTGGGGCTTTAGGGGCGCGATTCGGACGGCAAAGAGGTCGAAGCCGCTCAGTCAGCTCTGCTTGTGGCGCCTGACCTGCTCGACATAAGAGCGAAGGACGGCGTTGATCCGGGTCTGATAGCCACGTCCCTGCCTGCGAAAGAACTCCAGGACATCGGCGTCAATTCGCAAATTCGTGTGTTCCTTCCGCTTCGGCGCGGGCAACTCGGTCGTCGCCCATTCGATGCGCTCCATGGCGTCGTCGGGGTTGCTCCCATCAGGCACGGGCTCCGCCGCCGCCGTCGTCCAATTGGTATGCGTCTTCCCTGCCGCTTTCATGGCGTCAAGTTCCGCCGCCGTATATCGCACGATATTTTCTTTCTTCCTCCTCATGGCTTCGCCTCATCGAAATCACCCGGATGACCGCGCCGCGCCACACCCAAACGACCGTAAAAAACTTGCCGGTCGAAAAGCGCTATTGATTTCCACCGATCCTCAGGTCCGCGCGGCGTCGGCTGATGGATCACGGGTCGGCCGTCGAAGAACTGGAAAGCGTCGGCGAAATCCAGACTTCGCTCCGTCAAGATTTTCTGGCGCTTTTCCTCATCCCATTCGAATTCCACCGGGACAGTCCAGCACATGTAGCCACAATTTGCAATCACATTTGTATCCACACGGAGCCTACCACAGGCGCGGGGTCGCGCTGGCGACGTGACCGATCTTAATTCGATCGACTACCGCCGATTGCCTCGGCCGCGGCCGTGGTATAGCCCGCCGCCATGGTTGGCGCGGGCACGGACCGAACCAGACCGCCGCTCGGCGGCGGTCCAGCGGTGATTCTGGTTCGGCCGCAGCTGGCGGTGAACATCGGCATGTGCGCCCGCGCGATGGCCAATTTCGGCCTCGACGACTTACGCCTGGTCAATCCCCGCCAGGGCTGGCCGCGCACCGACGACTATCGCGAGGTCGCCTATTCGGCAGCGGCTGGCGCGACCGATCTTTTGGACGCCGCAAAGGTCTTTCCGACAGTCGAGGCGGCGGTCGGCGACCTCCATGCCCTTTACGCGACCACGGCGCGCGAGCGCGGCCAGATGAAGCCGGTCTTGAGCCCGAGCGTCGGGATGGGCTTAACCGCCGCGGCGGTCGGCGAGAAGCGCGGAATCCTGTTCGGGCCGGAGCGCACCGGCCTCAACAATGACGAAGTGGCGCTCGCCGACGCGATCATCACCTTTCCGTCGAGCCCTGCTTACGCCTCGCTCAACCTTTCCCAGGCGGTTCTCATCTGCGGCTATGAATGGTTCAAGGCCGCTTATGGCGACGCGCCGCCGCCGCCGACGATCCCGCGCGTCCAATCGCCGCCGGCGCAGCGCGAGATGCTGCTCGCCTTCTTCGATTATCTCGAGGGCAAGCTCGACGAAAATGGCTTCTTCCGGCCGGCGACCAAGAAGCCGGGCATGCGGCGAAACCTGCGCAACATCTTCCATCGCATGGAGCTGACGCAACAGGACGTGCGCACATTGTGGGGGGCGGTGGTTCGTCTGGCGGAGGGGCCGCGGGTCGAAGTCAAGACGCGCAAGCGGGTGCGGCAGAAAAAGACCGAAACGCAGCCCTGAGTTGGACCTCAACAAAAAAGCCCTCCAGACATTGGAGCTTGCCTGGAGGGCTGAACGCATCGCCCGAAGGGCGATGACGAAGCGCTATCCTTATTGCGCGGGAGCCGGAGCGGGCGCGGCTTCCGGAGCCATGTGATGCATGTGATGGTGATGATGGTGGTAGTGGTGGTGATGATGGTGGTGATGATGTACGGGCATCGGCTCGGCGGTCTCGGGCGCGGCGCCGGCAGGGGCGCCGGTGACCGTCGACTGCGCCAGGGCGTATCCGCTGAGGCCGAGCGACAGAACGGCCGCGGCGGCAAGGGTCTTGATCATGATAAGGACAATCCTGTGGTTAGGGACCCAAATGGGTCGCGTCGGACGGTAGAGACCTGCGCCTGAACTCAATATGAACCGGCGGGCGGCGCCGATTTATCTGCGCGAGGGGTCAGAAGCGGACTCGCGATCCAACCGGCGAAGGGGCTTTAAAACCATGGCGGTGAGCAGCATGACGGGATTCGCCCGCGCCGCGGGGAGCGGCGGCGCGTGGCGCTGGACGTTCGAGCTCAAGACGGTCAACGCCAAGGGGCTGGACATCCGCCTGCGCATGCCCGCGCCCTTCGACCAGGCGGAAGGGGAAGCGCGCACGCGGCTCGCCAAGGCGCTGGCGCGCGGAACCTGCTTCGCCACCTTGTCGGCGCGGCGTGAGGCGGCGATGGCCGCGGCGCGAATCGATGCAGCGGCGCTCGAGTCGATCGCGGTCGCGGCCCGTGCGGCGGCGGCCAAGGCGGGGCTCGCGCCGCCGACCATGGACGGGTTGCTCGCGCTGCGCGGCGTGGTCGATGCGGCTGACGCCGAGGATGACGAGGCGGCCGTGAATGCGGCCTGCGCGGGCGCGCTCGCGAGCCTCGACGAGGCCATCGCCTCGCTCACCGCGGCGCGCCGGCAGGAAGGACGCGCGCTCGCCTCGGTGCTCAACGGCATGCTGCAGGCGATCGTCCGGATCGTGGAGGCCGCCGACGCCAATCCGGCGCGCCGTCCGGAGGCGGTGCGCGAGCGCCTCGCCCAGAGCGTCGAGACGCTGATGGCGTCGTCGCGCGGTTTCGATGAGAACCGCCTCCACCAGGAGGCGATTCTGCTCGCGGCCAAGGCCGACATCCGCGAGGAGCTCGACCGGCTCAAGACCCACGTCGTCGCCGCGCGGACGCTGATCGAGGACGGCGGGCCGATCGGCCGGCGGCTCGATTTCCTCTCCCAGGAGCTGGCGCGGGAGGCGAGCACCCTCAGCGCCAAGGCCAACGATGTAAGCCTGACCGCGCAGGGGCTTGAACTCAGAGCGCAAATCGAGCAATTCCGCGAGCAGGCGCAGAACGTCGAGTGAGACTTGGAGCGATGGCGGCGAGCCGGCGAGGCATGATCCTGATTCTGTCCTCGCCGTCGGGGGCCGGCAAGACCACGCTGACGCGGATGCTCATGCAAGACAGCGCGCTCGATCTCACGCTCTCGGTGTCGGTGACAACGCGGAAGCAGCGCGCCTCCGAAGTGGACGGCGTCCACTATCACTTCATCGAGCCGCGCGAATTCGAGCGCATGAAGGCGGGGGGTGAACTGCTCGAATCGGCCGAGGTGCATGGCAACGCCTATGGCACGCCGCGCGCGCCGGTGGAGAAGGTGCTCGCGGAGGGACGCGACATGCTGTTCGACATCGACTGGCAGGGCGCGAAGCAGGTGCGCGAACGGCTGGGCGACGACGTCGTCAGCATTTTCGTCCTGCCGCCATCGATGGGGGAATTGCGCGCGCGCCTCGAGCGGCGGGCGGAGGACACCGCCTCTTCGATCGAGGCGCGGTTTGAGAACGCCCGGAGGGAGATCGAGCGCTGGCGCGATTACCATTACGTTGTCGTCAACGATGACCTCAAGCGCGCCTATCGCGACGTGACGGCGATTGTCACGGCCGAGCGGCTGCGCGCGAAGCGGATCCAGGCGGGCGTCGAGCAGCTGGTCGAGCGGCTGGTGGCGGAGTAGTCGAGCTCCGTATAGCGTGGTCGAATTGCGGCGCTCGAGGCTGGAAAAATGCGGGTCCGCGGAGCGGGGCTGACAGGCAGGACACATAAGCGGCGGCGAAAGCCTGTTGCCCGCGACGCCTGAATATGCAGCTATTGGGTTGTGGGGGGTGGAAGGAAGCGGAACAATGAGCACCTGGGCGCCGTCCAGGCGTGCGCGAATGGAACGTGTTGACGCTGAGGCCGAGGCGTTGATCCAGGAGCTCGGCGATTGCGCGTATCAGGAGGCCCGGCGAAGGGAGCACGAGGCCAGTTCCGACGCGATCGCCGAGGATTGGGCCCTGGTCGCCAAGGCGATTGCGCGCAAGACCGGCAGCCGCGTCGGCCTCAATCTATCAACTCAACTGGAGATGAACACCTTTTTCGTGCTGGATCGGGAGCCGGGCGTTGCGCAAAAGCCTCGACCCGGTCCGGAACTAGAGGCGGAGCCCGAGCGCCAACTGAAGGCGCCGGGCATACCCACGCCGCAACCGTTCCGCATCCAATTCATGGGCGCAGGAGCCGATTCCACACCATCGGTATTGCGCGAAGATGAGATCCGCGCCTCCGATGTCTCAGCCGCGATCATCGCCGCCGCGATCGCCCCCTGGCCGCCCCACACGATCGCCTTGCGCATTCTCGATCGCGAAGGTCACGAGGTCTTCGGCCGGCAGAAGGCCGCCGCCCGTTAGGGCGCAGCGGCCACTTACTGCGCCGCGGCTGCGGCCTCGCGTTCGCGCACCTCGAAGATCTCGAACTCGTCGCTCAGTCCACGAAGCTGCGAGGACCGGGGCGTCGTTCGGTAGCTCGATTCGCTCAGCACCTGCGCCACTTCGGAGCTTTCGATGATCGGTTTGGTCGCCAGGATTGCGGTCGGGTCCGCCAGCTCATTGACGCGCGAGGCGATGTTCACCGTCTGCCCGAAATAGTCCTGCCGGTCATCAAGCATGACGGCGAGGCAGGGACCCGAATGCAAGCCGATATTGAGCGCGAGGTCCTCGCCGCCGCGTGTCTGATTGATTTCGCGCATCGCCTCGCGCATGCGCATCGCCGCCCGCAGCGCCCGGTCGGGCGCCGGGAAGGTTGCCATCACCGCATCGCCGATGGTCTTGACCACCGCGCCGCCCTCGGCTGAGACCGCATCGAGCAGTGCGCCGAAATGGCTGCGCACGAGATCGAAAGCGGCGAGGTCGCCGATGCGGTCGTAGAGCGCGGTCGAGCCTCTGAGATCCGTGAACAGGATCGTGAGGCTCGTGATCTTGAACCGTTGCTCCGGATCGAACGTCCCGCTGCGATAAAGATCGCGGAACGCCTGATTGCTGAGGAGTCGCGTCGCGGTCAGGAACGGCCGGCGGGTGTTGGTCAGCTTGTCCATATCTTTGCTGTGCAGCCAGATCCCTGGCATCGTCCGGCGCTCAGCCTTGTTTTCAAACGAAATGCGCGCGGGGCCCGGCTGGATTTTCAGCGTGCCGCTGTGGGTATGCGCGTCAGCGAACACGAGCGACAGATTCCGCCGCTCCTTGGTCTCCTCCCCCTCGACCTCCAGGAAGAGCGACGAGTGGGTGACAGGCTCGAAGACGATCGCAAATCCCTTCGGAAAATTGAGCGACATCGCCGCCTTTTCGCCTCCTCCGAGCTCCATCGTGTCGAGCGTCACCTTTTGGACGGCGCTTTCGACATCGTCCGGGAACTCGTTGCTCGAGCTCCAGAAAATCTGGCGCATGTATTCGGCGAAGGGAAGTGAGTCCGGATCGTGCGCGGCGATGCGGCGAATGCGAGGGTTGACCGTGAACGTCACCTCGACCAGCTTGTCGAGCGTGGGCTCGCAATCGACGGTGCAGAACGAGCAATAATACTGGGGCTGATTGAGGTTCTTGAGCGCCGCGCCGGTCTCGATGACTCCGCCGCATGACGGGCACAACATGTTCCACGACATGTCGAACAGCCCGAGCCGCGCCGCATGCACAAAGGCGCCGATCGTATGCTCCTCGTCCAGACCATGCGCCTTCGCATAGGCGAGCGGATTGATGCGGTTGAGCGCCCGATCCGGATCCTTTTCAACCGACGTCTCCAGGGCGTTCACAACCGCCGGATCGGCGGTTTGCCGCAAAAGCCCAAAAAGTGCTTCGTCAGCCATAGCATGTCCTCGAAAGTTGGATTGCGGCCGATCAACTTCGGCCGGCGCCGGCCAGTCAAAAAAGGAGCCGGCGAAACCGCCTTTATATAGGTTTGGACCTCACACTTTTGTAGGGCGAGAGCGCGCTCGACTTGAGCCCGCCTGACGCAGCGTTATTGCTTAGACGATACTCGAGAACGAATCAAGAACAATTTGTTTGCTCACCGCGAGAGAGGCGCGCAATACGCCGATCGCCCCGCCGAGCGCGACACGAAACTTGCGGTCAAATCGACGCCAGAATTTTTTGCGCAGCTTTCAGATGCGGAAGATCGACCATTTTGCCCTCCACCCCCAGCGCGCCCGAGCCGGGATTGGCTGCGAACGCGGCGACAATCTTGCGCGCATGCGCGACCTCGGCTTCGGACGGTGCGTAAGCGCGATTGATCGCCGCAACTTGATCGGGATGGATCGCGAGGCGGCCAACGAAACCGTCACGCCGGGAGCGCCGGCAATCCCGCTCGAGCCCATCGGAATCATGAAAATCCGCGTAGATCGTATCAATGGGCGCAACCTCGGCGGCTGAGGCCGCGAACAGGCAGTGTGCGCGGGCCAGCTGATACGGAAACGTCCACGATCCGTCCGGCTCCTTGTTGTCGGTCGCGCCGAGCGCCGCCGAGAGGTCCTCCGCGCCCCAGGTCAAGGCGATCAGCCGCGGATGGGCGGGCGCGTAGGAGCCAAGCGCAAACATGGCCTTTGGCGTTTCGGTCGCCACGGTCGCCAATTTGACTGCGCCAGGGACCATGCCGGCCTTCGCCTCGAGCGCCTCGAGATAATGGGCGATGCGCTCGAGATCGGCCGCGCCGTTGGCCTTCGGGATCAAGAGCGCGTCGAGGCCGGGTTTGACCACGGCCGCGAGGTCGTCGAGCGCGAGCCCCGTGTCGAGGGCATTGACGCGCACGAAGAACGACCACGCTCGTTTAGGCTCATTCTCGATCAAATGAGCGACTCGGGCGCGGGCGTTGGACTTCTCGGAGGGCGCGACTGAATCTTCCAGATCAAGGATGAGGGCGTCGGCGCCGCAATCCTTGGCCTTCGCAAACTTGCGTTCGGAGTCGCCGGGAACGAACAGGAGCGAACGCAGTCTCATGTCGCTTTCCGCTCCCCGTCCCTCTGCGTTCGGCTTGGCCCTGACGGAAGCTTACACCGCCGACGCGGCGCAACGCACAGGTCCGCTCTATTTCGAGCGGTTTTGGCCCAGACGTCTTTCGACATAGGCCCGGCCAAGTTGCTCACCTTTGTAGCCGAGATACGCCCCGATCAGCGCCGCCGCGATCAAGAGGAACGGGGACGACGAAAAGATCGCGGTGAGCCCCGCCAGTATCGCGGCGCCCGCCAACGCGACCCAGGTTGTGAATTCGGATGAGCCGTTCAATTCTCTTCGCCGCAGGTTCAATTCGGTTTCCGATTGTTGCGCGGAAAGCGGCGCATTGAAAGTCGTTCTGCGGGCGAGCTATCAGCGACAGGGCGGGAGCGGAAGAGGTTTGTCGGATTCCGGGGATGATGGCCCGCAAACACCGCACAGCGGGTTGAGCCAAAACGGAACAAGGCGGCGGATGAGAACCGCCGCCTTGTTTGGCCATCAGGCTGCATCCCTAATGGCGCACTACTCGTGAAAGCGTCAGAGCGGGCTGGCGGGGCCGCCGCGCGGGGTGACGCCATAGTAGTCGTGGAGCTTGCGTTCGTAGTCGGGATCGCCCCAGGCCGGTTCGGCCCCGACCGGATAAGAGGGCGCGTCCTCGAGCTGGCTTTGATCGATGTCAACCAGATAGCCGCCGAGGTTCGTGTTGTACTTCAATAGCGACCATGGCAGCGGATGATAGCTGTCTCCAACTCCAAGGAAGCCGCCAAACGCCATGATCGCGTAAGCCACCTGGCCGGTTCGCTTGTCGATCATCAGGTCGTGGATCGAGCCCAGGCGATCGCCTCCAGTGTTGAAGACGTATGTGCCTTGGACTTTGCTGGCGGCGATAAGGGTCGATGTTTCCTGGACGGCGTCCATAAGGAATTCTCCTTGGCTGTTGTCCAAGGAGGAAACGCCGCGCCGAGTCGAAGGTTCCGGACGGCGGACGCAACCTTTTTCAGGCGCGTCCGCCGCGGACCCTTGGCGTCAGATCAGGTTGATCGCCACCGATTTCGTCTCGGTATAGTGCTCCATCACTTCCTTGCCCATCTCGCGGCCCCAGCCGGACTGCTTGAACCCGCCGAAGGGCCAGGCCGGATCGCCGTAATTGTGCGAGTTGACGCAGATCGTGCCGGCCTTGATCTTGCGCGCGAGCGAATGGGCGACCTTCAGATTGCGCGTCCAGATGCTCGCCTGCAGGCCATATTCGGTGTCGTTGGCGAATTTGGCGACCTGATCCAGGTCGTCGTCGTCGAACGACTGCACGCAGACGACCGGGCCGAAGATTTCCTCCTTGACCACGCGCATGTCGCGATTGGTCTTGGTCAGCACGGTCGGCTCGACGAAATAGCCCTGGTTGCCGATGACGCCGCCGCCGGTCTCGACCTTCACGCCTTCCTTGCGGCCGGATTCGATAAAGCCGGCGACCTTCTCATGCTGCTCCTTCGAGACCAGCGGTCCGAGCTGGACGGAAGGATCGAGGCCGTGCCCGACCTTGATCTTGGCCGCGCTGTTGACCATGCCCTCGACGACCTTGTCGTAGACGGACTTATGCGCGAAGAGCCGCGAGCCGGCTGTGCAGCATTGGCCCTGGTTGTAGAAGATCGCGTCGGCGACGCCGCCGATCGCGTGATCGAGATTGGCGTCCGGGAAGACGATCGCCGGCGATTTGCCGCCGAGCTCGAGCGACACGCGCTTCAGGTTGCCGGTCGCCGCCTGTACGATGAGCTTGCCGACTTCGGTGGACCCGGTGAAGGCGACCTTGTCGACATCGGGATGATTGGCCAGCGCCGCGCCCGCCGTTTCGCCGAAGCCCGTGACAATGTTGACCACGCCGTCGGGTATGCCGGCTTCTGCGATGAGTTCGCCGAAGCGCAAAGCCGAGAGCGGCGTCTGCTCTGCGGGCTTGAGCACGATCGCGCAGCCCGCGGCGAGCGCCGGCGCTAGCTTCCAGGCCGCCATCATGAGCGGAAAGTTCCATGGGATGATCTGCCCGACGACGCCGACCGGCTGGCGCAAAGTGTAGGCGTGCCAGTTGCCCGGGCTCGACACAGGAATGGTCTCGCCTGTCAGGCGCTGCGTCCACCCGGACATATAGCGGAACATGGCGACCGAGCCGCCAACGTCGTCGCGGCGCGCATTGGTGACTGGCTTGCCATTGTCGAGCGCCTCGATCTCGGCGAACTCGTCGGCGTGCTGCTCGAGCAGATCGCCGAGGCGCCAGACGAGCTTGGCGCGGTCGGCGGGCGAGATGCGCGACCATGGGCCGGTTTCGAACGCCTTCCGCGCTGCGGCTACCGCGGCGTCGATGTCCGCTTTGTCGCCGGCCGGGACGTGGGCGATGATCTCCTGCGTCGCGGGGTCTTCGACCTCGAAGGTCTTGCCGCTCTTGGCTTCGACCCATTTGCCGTCGATCAGCATGTGATGTTTCTTGGCCAGAAACGCCTTCGAGTCCTTGCCAAGCTTCGGTTTGGCGACGGCGATGTTCATGACGTCCTCCCGATGGTGGGTTGAGGGGATGAGCGATGCTGGGATCGTTATATCCGAACAAATACATCGCTCGACGGCCTAGCGCCAGACGATGGACGAAAGGGGCTGGCGCGACCCGCCTTCGGCGCGGAATTATTCCGGATGAGTCGAGAAAGGCCCCGCGCCGTGTGCGGATCAGCGCGGGGCGCCGACGCGCGCAACCCAGCCCGGGTTATCAACGCGCCGGATGTGTGATGTATATTTCACCCCAGAGTATTGTCAATCAGCGAAGCCGCGGAGAAACGGGATGAGCCAGCGTTCTGGGATCGGCTTCACGGGCTATCGGAAGGCGCAGAGCGCCGGACAGCGCCGTCAGTCGGCTGATCTGGGGAATCGGACGACTTTTGCAGGCCGCCGCGAGGCAAGCCGCCTTGCACCGCACTGCTTCCGCTCGAAGAGCGGAAGTTCGGTGATCAAAGCGTTCGCCACGACGGCGTCGTATTTGTTCCGCCGAGTGAAAAATATTTCACTGTTCAGTATTGTCGATTGCGGAGCGGGGGAGAAACGCGACTGTCTTTCGACATCGCGGCGGGGCATCACGCGCCGGACATTCGCGTCACTCGAGCGGCGGGATCGAACGATCAGGGGATACGATGTTCTGATCGCCGGCCACGCGGGCGCCCGCGCTTATCGTGGTCACAGAAAATCTGGCGAGTTCGCTCATCTGCCTGGATTGCAGCGCGAGGATTGGGGATAGCAGCCCCATCCCCCGCTTCGGGGCGCTCCGCGTCACGCCGCCTTGCGCCGCGCGACTTCCGCTTGGAAGAGCGGAAGCTCGGTCGCTAACGTCTGCGCCACGCTCGGCCTTGCGCGCATGCGCTCGAGATAGGCTTTCACGTTAGGATAGAGGGAGAGATCGATCTCCGGCGTCGCCCGCGTCCAGTTAAGGACCGTGGCGAGGTAGCCGTCCGCGACGCTGAAGCGGTCGAGCAGGAATTCCCGGTCCTTCAACTTGGCGTCGAGATAAGCGAGGCGGGAAGCGTATTTGTTCACCGTCCAGGCCTTCACCTCGAGCGGGGTGCTGGCGCCGAGCAGCGGCGACATGAGGCTCTTGTGAAGCTCGGCGCTGATGAAGCTCAGCCATTGCCTGAGCTTCGCGCGCCCGACGCGATCGGCGGCCGGCGGCGCGAGCTGAGCTTCCGGATAGTGATCGGCGATATATTGCAGGATGGCTGAATTCTCGGTCAGCACGACGCCGTCGTCGAGTTTCAGCGCCGGCACGTAGCCGAGCGGATTGACGACGCAATAGTCGCCGCTGGTCGCAAGGATGCGTCCGGCGCGGGTGTCGACCTCGACGAGATCAATCGCGGCGCCGGCTTCGGCGAACGCGATGCGAGCCGACATCGAGCAGGCTAGCGGGCGCGAAATAGAGCTCCATGGGTTCCTCCGTTGCAATTTTTGTACTTTCTCGCATAGAATGGTCGCAGTCAAGAGTTTTATTCGATATGGTACAAAAAACTGTGGGTGACGCTCCCGAACGCCATCACGGAGGCCGTGGGCGGCCCCGCGCCTTCGAACCAGAGACCGCGCTCGCCCAGGCGATGGACGTTTTCTGGAGGGACGGTTTCGCCGCCACCTCGCTCGACGACGTCAGCGCGGCGACGGGCTTGAACCGGCCGAGCCTGTACGGCGCCTTCGGCGACAAGCGCGCGCTCTATCTGCAGGCTTATGGCCAATACCGAAAGCGGGTGAACGAGTCAGTTCGCGCCGCTGTTTGCGGCGCGCGAGCCCTGCGGACGAAGCTCAGGCGAATTCTCAACGCGGCGCTTGATCTTTACCTCAGCGGCCCGAACGGTCCGCGCGGCTGCTTCACGGTGCTCAGCGCCGCCTCGGAGGCGATCGCCGATCCGGATCTTCACAGTCTTGTCGGCGAGGCGATCGACGGCACGGATCGCGCGTTCGGGCGCCTGTTCGCCGACGCCCGTGCGGCGGGCGAATTGCCGGACGACGTCGATCCGCGCCGGCTCGCGCGCGTGGCGACGGCCACCATCCATACGCTGTCGATCCGGGCGCGCGCCCGCATTCCGCGAGCTGAAATCGCGCCCATCATCGACGATGCGGTCACGACGATCTGCGGACCCGAAAGGGTTTGAGTGCCGCTCCCTTTCGGAGCGGCAAGCCCACCTCGTTTCCAAGGGCGACTTTCGTCGCTTGACATAGATACCGACTGGTTGGTATGTCCTCACTGGAGGCGAGTTCATCCACCATTCGCCAGCAGGGAAGCCTGCACCATCGCTGCGGCGGAACACCGGGCGCCTAACGCGTTGGCCCTTCAGAGGAGACGGACCCATGAGCGAGCAGAAAATCACCCCCTGCCTCTGGTTCGATTTCAACGCCGAGGAGGCGGTCGCTCACTACCTGTCCATCTTTCCGAACAGCCGCATCCTATCGACCACGCGTTATGGCGAGTTCGCCGCTGGCCGGAAAGGCGCGGTGATGACGATTCTGTTCGAGATCGACGGCCAGCGTCTGTTGGCGTTGAACGGCGGCCCGCAATACAAGTTCACGCCGGCGCTGTCGCTCATGGTCAATTGCGACGACCAGGCTGAGATCGACGCGCTGTGGGAGAAGCTCGCGCAAGGTGGCGAGCACGTCCAGTGCGGCTGGCTCACCGATAAGTTCGGCGTCTCCTGGCAAATCGTTCCCCGCGCGCTCCCGGAGCTTTTGGATGGCGACGCTGAGCGCACCGATCGAGTGATGCGAGCCGTGATGGGCATGAAGAAGCTCGACGCCGCTCAAATGAAAGCGGCCGCATCGGCGCAGTAGGCGTCGAGCGTAGCAAGGCGTGAAGCAATCGACGCGCCGACTCCTCTCCGCGCAACGCGCTTCGCGCGCCACGTCATGCGGAAGTCGATATTCGTCAGTAGACCAAGCCCTCGCGGCAAACTGAAGGAGGAAAATATGGCCAACGCGACTCAATCGGACGTGCTCGGCACATTCGTCTGGTACGACCAGATGTCGAACGATCTTCCCGGAGCCGAGAAGTTCTATTCAAAAGTCGCCGGCTGGAGCCTCGCGCCCAACACGATGAACGCGCAGACATACACGCTGCTCAAGGCTGGCCAAGACATGGTCGGCGGCTTGATGCCGATCCCCGAGGACGCCGCCAAGATGGGGGTGCGCCCGACGTGGATGGGCTATATCGCGGTCAACGACGTCAAGGCCTATGCCGACAAGGTCAAGGCCGCCGGCGGCGCCATCTATCGAGAGCCGGCCGAGATTCCCAACGTCGGGACCTTCGCCGTCGCCGGCGATCCGAGCGGCGCGGGATTCCTTCTGTTCAAAGGCGACGGAGATGAAGCCCCGAAGCGGGATCCCGCAAAACCAGGCCATATCGGCTGGCACGAGTTGCACGGCGGCGATGATCCGGAAAAGTCCTTCGCCTTCTATTCAGGCCTGTTCGGCTGGACGAAAGGCGAAGCCATTCCGATGGGCGCCATGGGGACCTACCAGATCTTCAACACCAAAGGTCAGCAGGCTGGCGGCATGATGAAGAAAATGCCCGAGGAACCGGTCGCGCATTGGGTGTACTACATCACCGTCGATGCGATCGACGCGGCGCGGGACCGGGTGAAGGCGGCGGGCGGTCAGGTTATCCACGGACCGATGCAGGTTCCGGGCGGAAGCTGGATCATCAACGGCCTCGATCCGCAAGGCGCGATGTTCGCGCTTGTCGCGCCGAAGAAGTAGCTACGGTTGTTTCAAGTCGGCGAGGCGCCGGAAAGCGGCCTCTCGGACGTTGAGACAGGCGTCGCCCAGACGGAACGTTCCTCAAATTGATCGGAGCGACGATGCGCGTGATGGTGATCGTCAAGGCGACGAACGAGAGCGAGGACGGCGAGATGCCGACGCCTGAGCTGCTCGAGCAAATGGGAGCGTACAACCAGCAGCTGAAGGACGCCGGGATTTTCGTCGATGCGGCTGGCCTCAAGCCAAGCGCGAAGGGAGCGCGCGTCGAATTCTCAGGCGGGAAATCGATCCGTGACCAAAGGTCCATTTTCCAATGTGCATGATCTTGTCGCGGGCTATTGGATCTGGGAGGTCCACGATCTCAACGAGGCGATTGAGTGGGTCAAGCGTTGCCCCAATCCGATGCCCGGACCGTCGGTGATCGAAATCCGTCCGTTTTACGAAATGGGAGACTTCGACCGACCGAAATAAGCGCAAGGCTGCGCACTGTTTGAGCCAAGATCATAACATCGCAAAGAAATGTCGGCGCGCCCGCTGTGCATTTTGAAACATAGCTTATAATCAGCCGTTGATCGGCTCGTCACACGCTTGTCATCTGAGCGCCAACGAATACCATTACCGAATCACGCGATACGCCTTCGCGACGAGGCGAAGCGCTCAAAACGGCGCGAGAATGACAAAAGCAAAAACACCAACCACCGCGGCGTTCGTCAGCCAGAAAGGGGGCGTGGGCAAGAGCACGCTTGCTCGCCTATTGGCGGTGGGCGCGATTCATCGGGGGCGCAAGACGCTGCTCGCGGACTTCGATCTCGATCAATTGACCTGCGTCGAGTGGGGCGCGCTGCGTTTGCGCGCGAGCCTCGAGCCGGAGGTGGACACGCGCGCGTTCAAAAGCCTGAAGAAACTGCGCCGCGAGGAGGGCGTCGCCGATTTCATCGTCGCCGACACACGCGGCCTCGCGGACGATCTCTCGACCGAAATCGCCGAGGACAGCGACGTCGTCTTCCTGCCGACCGGCGTATCGGGCGATGATCTGAGGCCGACGCTTTCGCTCGCGCGCAAGCTCGCGCGACGCGGCGCGGAAGGACGTCTCGTGGTCGTCTTGTCGAAAGTCGGCCGCTCGGAGACACAATTCTCAAAGGCGGTGGAGGCGATCGAGGACGCTGGCTTCGAACTCCTCAGCGAACATTGGCCGCAGCGCGACGGTTTCCAGAGCGACCTCGATTCCGGACGCGCAGGCCGCGAGGCGCGCAACCCCTATCTGCGCGAGATCGCCGAGCGGATGGAGGAAGCTCTTTGGGCGCGCACGATGAAGGCGAAGCCGCGGTGATGAGCTCGCGCCTCGCGTTACGGCTGCGCGAATACGAAGAGCCGCCGCGAGCGGAACAGGACTTCGCCGCTGGGGAGAGCGGGATAGGCCTGCCGCAATTCGGCGACGTAGCGATCGAGAAACTTGCTCCGATCGGCTTCACTAAGCGGTGTCAGGAACGGCGCGAGGCTCGTCGCCTCCATCCATTCCACGATCGCCGCGACGCCCGTCATGGCGTGGAGGTAAGTCGCTTCCCAGATGTCGACGGTGGCGCAGAGCGGACCAAGAACAGCATAGAGGCCTTCCATTGTTTCGTTGAAGGGCCTCGTCTTGGCGATCGGCAGAAGTATCTTCGCCCACGGCCCGTCCGCGGCGATCATTCGCAACAGCGCCCGGCTCGGCTCGTACAAATCGTTGGGGAATTCGACCGCGACGCAACCGCCCGCGGCGACCATCCCGAGAAGCTCGGGCAACAATTGCGGCAGCGACGGCGCCATCTCCAGCGAGCCATTGGAACAGATCAGGTCGAATTTGCGCCCCTTGCTCAGGCAGCGGCCGGCCGCCTCGTGACGAAGCGGGTCGGGGCCGAGTTCCGCAGCACGACAGGTCGATTGCGAAAGGTCGAAGGCCTCGATCTCGGCGTGGGGAAACCGACGAGCCAGTAGCGCCCTCATCGACCCTCTTCCTCCGTACACGTCGGCAATGCGGCGCGGCGCCCGACCGGGAATTCGGCGCAAGAGGTCCAACGCCGCCCTCATTTCGATGCTCCGGCGCCGAGCGGCCAGACCCGTTTCGACCAAGGCGAGGTCATTCATTGCGTTTCGTCAAATCGGACCTGGAGGAGGAAATGGCGTCGACGGTCGGCGGCGAACTTCAGTAACGCCTCGGCGGAAGCGCCGCTCGAAAAGCCGCCGGCATGGCCGGCGGCTCACGCTCAACGACGTCGCCAGTGATGGGAAGTCGTCAAGTTGCAGGCTTGATCGACGTGACGTCCATCTTGTCGCCGGCCTTGGTGTAACTCACCGTCACCTTCTCGCCGACCTTGAGGCCGGAGAGCGTCACGCTCTTGGGCGCCACGTAGCTCGAGCCATTGTCCAGGGTGACCATATCCTTGGTCGTATCCAGGCTCTTGATCTTACCGGTGGCGTCGGCCGCGTAAGCGACAGACGCCGCGCCGAGCAAGGCCGTCGCCAAGACGGCGCCTACAAACATTCGCATAGGGCTTCTCCTTTGTGAGTCGAGCGCGACTACGCCAGAACGCATGACCTCCCAGGCGTATTCTCGCCCGGAGGGTAAGGAACCATGCTCCGCCTCACCCCGCGCTGGCCACGAAATTAAATTTTGTTCATTGGCGCGGATCGGCGCGCTCGGCGTCGGACTCGCGAAGCGTTTCGTCGCTATCCAATGTTCGCGGATAGGTTCCGCTAGCCCTGGCGGGATCACGCGATTTCGAACTCAATGTCGTTTGTTGAGAAAGCTTAATGAGCCGGCGAATCTCCGGATAGCCGGCGAAGCGCATTGTCCCGGTTTGACCGCTCAAGGCGGTCGCTCGCTTGCGGCGCCTGGCGCCGCCGGGGGTCGCGATGTTGAGGTCGAGGCTCAGCCCGAGGGAAATTGTCCGGAGGCTTCAGATGGTCGAGACGCTGACGGCGGAGGGTCTGCCGGTCGGCGATGCGCTCCGTTCGGTCGGCGTGCGGCAAGTCGAATACGATCGTTGGTGCGCGGAGTACAGCGGACTGAAACGGACGCTCGGTCCTCTTTTGTACGGAACGCACAAGCCGGCGAAGAAAACGAGCCGTCCAGTTCGGAAGCCGCCTTCGTAACGCCTTCGTGAACCGGGCGACAATCGGCGCACTCTCAGTTGTCGATGGGCGGCGCGGCATGCGATGGTCGGCGCGCCGCTGCTCACGCTGTCACAGTTGCGGCTATCCAGCCAACGACAACAGGGGCGTCTTTGAATGATCTATGAGCTTCGTATTTATCGCTGTCTGCCCAACCGGATGCCAGCCTTATTGAAGCGGTTCGAAACTCAGACGCTGCGGATATGGGAGAAGCATGGCATTCGACAAGCCGGCTTCTGGACGACGGTGATCGGCGAATCCAATCAGGAACTCACTTACCTCCTAGCATGGGAATCCCTTGCCGAGCGGGAGAAGAAATGGGCCGCTTTTCAAACCGATCCTGAGTGGATCGCCGCGCGAGACGCGAGCGAGAAGGACGGGCCTATTGTCGCCACCCTCGCGAGTTCGATCCTGCAGCCCACGTCGTTCTCGAGCGTGCGCTAGGACTTTTCCGCTGCCGGTTTAGGGCCGCGCACATCTCAGGCTGTGCGGCCCCGGACCGTGCGGACGATCCAGATCAATATGCAGGCGCCGATAAATCCGAGAACCAGGTAGCCGATCCATCCGCCGAGCACGATTCCAAAAAGACTGAGAATGGCGCTGGCGATCGCCGCGCCAACGACGCCGAGCACGATATTCATCAGCAAGCCCATGTCGCTCTTCATGAATTGCTCGGCCAGCCAGCCAGCAATCCCGCCGATGATGATGGCCGCGATCCAACCAACTTCAGCATCCGCCGTCATGGCGCGTCTCCTCAATGCGAAACGCTGCTCTTGACCGTCTTGCGCGGTTAGCGAGAGCAGCTCGCGTCTCCAAGGTGGATCAGATGGCCGCGAGCCGTCAACCCAACTTGTCTTTAAGCCAGGCGCTCGAGATTTCTGATGACCCCACGATCTCGTTGCCGGAGAAGAACTGTGCGATCTCTTGCGCCGTCGTCTCCGGCGCGTCGGAGCCGTGAACGGAGTTCGCGCCCATCCCTTCGCGAGTAGCGCTTGATCGCGTCCTCGCCTTCGGGCGCCGGCGCGACAACCGGCGCCTCGAGGCGGCATGACCATCTGGGCTGCGCACCTTCCGACTATAACGACGGCTCGCGCCAGATGTCGGGCATGCGCGACAGCAGATTTGCGCTCCGTCGCCGCAGTGTGTATGTAACCTATTGGAATAGCGACAGTTTAGAACGTTTCTAAAGTATGGGTCCCCTGTGATCGTCTGCTCCTGCAATGTCCTCTCGGACATCCAAATCCTTACCTTGCTCCAAGGCCATGATGGCGCGCGTCCGTGTTCTCCCGCTAGGGCGTATCGAGGTCTGGGTTGCGCCCCCCGCTGCGGGCGCTGCGTGCCGACAATTCGCGCCCTGCTTGCCGAGGCGCATATTGCCAATTGCGAGGCTTCTTGTCAGAAATGTCCGAGCAATTTGCCGAATGGAGCCGACGAGGGTGAGGAAGAGCCTGTAATTCTTCCGATCGCCGCCGAATAAAAGCAAAAGTGAACGGCTTCGCAGGGGGCTGGCGGCGCGCCTCGTTGACGTTCACAAACAGCCGCTGACCGGCTTGGAGAAGTCATGCAGGGTGACGTTAGAGCCATCGAATATCTCAATAGTGGCCTGCGCAGCGAGCTTACCGCGGTCAGCCAATTTTGGCTCCATTATCGTTTGCTCGATAATTGGGGCCTAAACGCTCTCGCGAAGAAATGGCGTGAGGAATCGATAGAGGAAATGCGTCACGCCGATCGATTTATCGATCGGATCATTTTCCTCGGCGGCTTTCCGAATTTGCAGTTGCTGAACCCGCTGCGGATTGGGCAGAACGTAACCGAGATCATGGACGCGGATCTCGCCATTGAACTATCGGCCCGCGCGCTTTACCAGGAAGCGGCCGAATATTGTCTCGGCGTGAAGGATTATCCGAGCCGCGATCTGTTCAAGGCGCTCATGAACGACGAGGAAGGTCATGTCGACTTTCTCGAGACCCAGATCGACCTCATAAAGAGGATTGGCCTGGAGCTTTACACTCAAGCGCATATTGGCGGTCTTGGCGAGGGCGGGTCGCCAGGCTTCCGAAGCGAGGGATAGCTTGGCATCAAGCTTGCGCCTCGCCTCGATTGACTACCCTACGATCTCGTTGCCGGAGAACCACTGCGCGATCTCCTGCGCCGCCGTCTCCGGCGCGTCGGAGCCGTGAACCGAGTTCTCGCCCATCGACAGCGCGAAGTCCTTGCGGATCGTCATGGGCTCGGCCTTTTCAGGATTGGTCGCGCCCATCACCTCGCGATAGCGCTTAATCGCATCCTCGCCTTCGAGCACCTGCACGACGACAGGCGCCGCGGTCATCATCTCGACCAATTCGCCGAAGAACGGGCGCTCGCGATGCACGCCATAGAACGTCTCCGCCTGCGGGCGCGTCATGTGCACGCGCTTCTGCGCCACGATGCGAAGCCCCGCCGCCTCGATCCGCTGATTGACCGCGCCGGTCAGGTTGCGGCGGGTGACGTCGGGCTTGAGGATCGAGAAGGTGCGTTGGACGGCCATGGCGTCTTGGTCTCTCGTCGGGTTGTCGCGGAAAAACGCTGCGGCTTATAGCGGCGCCCCAACGGGGCGGCAAGGCGTAGGCGCGGCTCTTGGAACCGCGCGCCCGGGGTCCACAATTCACGCGTTTGGGATCGCGCAGCCGGCGGACCCCGCTTCCCGATAGCGTGGGGCGGCGCTAGAACTCGTCTTGATCCGACACGGGAGGCCAAGCGTACATGTCAAGACTAGGGATCCTTACGGCTGTCGCACTCATCGGGGCGACTGCTTCCGTTCGCGCCGACGAGCAAGTGTGGACGGTGCAGAACTGGCCGGGCGACATTGACCTCATCCCGTGTAGCGCATGGAGCAAGACAAGCGATGGGACTTGGGTCCTGACGGGCGGCGCGGTCAAGCTCGGCTCGGAGACCATGAGCAACATCGGGGTCAAGGGCGACGCCGCGGCGCACAAGCTGGACCGGGAATGCGGCAAGAAGTGAGGCGATAGAACGAGCTTCCGTCCGCAGCCTCGCGCGTTCGAGCCGCCGAACCGCCGTGCAGCGCGAGCGCGTTGCTGCTGGGATAGGGGCGGCGGGGAGCGGTTGGGACGACATTCTCTGGGACGACATTCTCTTGCAGAAAATCAGAAACCTGGTTAGGCTAGCCCCATGAACAATTCCGCGCTTCCGCCTCGCCCCGACGCCAGGCTCCCCTCACGGCGCTCTCAACGCCAGGAGAGGAGGCGCGAGCAAAATTCGTCTCGCGAAAATCCCGTGTAACCCATTGATAAATCTAAATTCGGACGAGAGAATCCAAGGAAATCCAAGAGAATCCAACACCTCCGAGCGGGGCGTTCGCAGCGAAACGGCCTCGCGCCAAGAAAACCCAAATCGACCGGACCCGCGGCCCGTTGCCCGCGAAGAAGCCAGGACGCCTCCATCCAATGCAAAGCGCCCCCTAGGGTCGGCCGGAAGGAACCTGAAGGCGTCTGAGCCGCACATAGAGCGCGCCGGATCCGCCATGCGCCCGCCCCGCTTCCTCGAACCCAAGCACGACCGGGCGCAGGTCGGGTTCGCGCAGCCATTGCGGGGTGAGCCGTCTCAGGACGCCCCGTTCGTTGGGCCACTGGCCCTCGTCCAGCGGACCGCCTTTGCCGGTTACGATGATAACGAGCCGCGCCCCGCCCGTCTGCGAACGGCGCAGGAAGCCGCGCAAGGCCTGATGCGCTTCGGCCTGGGTCAGCCCATGCAGATCGAGCGCCCCGTCGATCGCGGCCCGTCCGCGCGCCAGCTCACGCTTGAGCCGCCGTTCGATCGGCGCGAGCGGCGGAGTGGACGGCTTCGCCGGTCGGGTGGCGGGAGCCTCTGCGGAGGTTGGTGGCGGCGCAGGGGGCCGGGCGGGCCTGGCGGGCTTTGAAGGCGCCGGCAGTGTCGCGCCGCGCCGCCGCGCGACGGAGCGCGCGACCTCGGTCCAGAGCGCGATCTCCTCGTCGCTCAGGCGCCTCAAACGTTGCGGGCGCGGCGGCGTATCCTTCAAGGGTCATCCCCCTCGCGGCAGAAGCACGATGATCTCGGCCGCGTGGCGAATGGCGCCGGCGCGCGCGCCCGCCTCGTCGCCGCTGCCGAGGAAGAGATCGGCGCGCGCCGGTCCCACAATCGCCGAGCCAGTGTCCTGGGCGATCATGAGCCGGCGGAACGGCCGGGGCGTCTCGTCAGCCCAAGGGAATTCGCCGTCGATCCAGAACGGCAACCCATAGGCCCACATCGCCCGGTCAACCGCGATCGAGCGCAGGGGGCTAAGCGGAACCCCGGCGCCGGCGATCGGGCCGAGGCCGGGATCGAAATCGTCGATAAGCTTGAAGAACACGAACGAGCGATTGCGCCGCATCACGTCCAATCCTCGGGCGCTGTCGCGGCGCAGCCACGCCTTGAGGGTCGCGAGCGACATATCGCCTTCGGCGATCTCTCCGGCCTCGATCAAGATTTTCCCAATCGAGGCGTAGGGCAGGCCGTTGCGTCCGTCATAGGCGAGGCGAGCGCGCGAGCGATCTGGAAACTCGACCTGCGCCGAACCCTGCACCTGAATGAGGAAGGCTTCGACCGCATCGCGCACCCAAACAATCGGGTTGCGGCGCTCAGCCTCGATCTGAGCGCGATCGACGTAAGGAACGAGCGAACCGTCGCTCAGGCGCCTCGCGCCGGTGACATCCTTGGGAAACCCGATGGGAGGAGGGTCGAGACCAAAAGTCATAAGATCAGTCGGCCGCGCCAGGATCGGCCAGCGAAACTCCTCGGTTTCGACCTTCGAAGCCGGGACGCAGGGCTCGTAATATCCGGTCACGAATCCCCCGCCATTCTCGGGGACGACGCGGAAAGGTCGAAACCTCTTCTCGAAAAATCGGCGCCCGTCTCGCTCGGCTGCGACGCTCGCGCAAAGCGCCGCGCGCGCTCTCGCAATCAATTCGGGCGGCGCGGACTGTGCGGGCCGGGGGTCGGTTTGACCCGCGCAAAGCGCCCGCGCCGAGCGCTCGAAAGCGCAGAACGCCGCCTGATGGTCGTCATCGAGCCAGCCCGCAAGGCTTTCGAAATCCAAAGGCTCGAGGCGACGCTGCACGGGCTCGGCTTAGCGTTGCGGCGCGGCTTAGCGCTCCGACTCCGTCGCCGTCAGCTGCCAGTTGGGATCGCGGGAGCGGATGTCGCGCGCGAAGGTCCACAGATCGATGTGATCGGCCACCGCATTGGGCGATCCGTCGACGACTGCGCCATGCGAATCGCGCGTTACGGAAGCGAGCTTGGCGGCGAATCGCACGCTGAGCCGCACTGTCTGGCCGACAAGCCCGGCGCTGGCGATCGTCGCGCCGTCGATCGAGACGACCGTGGTCGACATGGTATGTCCAGCATCGGCGCGGGCGTAAATCGCGCTCTCGAAATTGGCGAAGGCCTCTGGCGCCATCAGGCTTTTGAGGGCGTCGAGAATCGCCGGCGGCGAAAGCGTGGACGACCATGTCATAAGCGGCGCGGGCGCCGGACAGGAAGGCTTCCGGCGAGAAGCTGCGATCCGCCGAGGCGATGGCGTCGAGGCCGCTCCAGACCCCCGGATTGGCCTCGGCGACGCCCTTCCAACGATCTGCGGGCGCCTGTGAAACAGGCGCCGAGGGGGCGGCGTCCGGCTGTGCGACCGGCGCGCTTGCCGGGCCTGGAGCGCGGCGCAGGGGGGCCATAAGTTCGCCAGGCCGCTCCGAATCCTGGCGCATGCCCAGCACAGAGCGCAACTTCCACGCGACAAACAGCGCCACAAGCGCAAATATGACGGTCGGCAGATCAATCTCCGGCATCGTCCTTTAAGCTCCTCGCTGCCTAAGCAAAGTTACCCGGCGGCCCGCTCCAACGCCATAACTAGGCGCGGCCGAGCGTTTTGGCTAGGAGCATGGCTTAGCAGCCATGCCGGGATTGTAGCTGGCGTGCTGCCGGCCGGTTTCTTGAATTCAGAGGCGCGGGATGCAGCGCGAAGCGATGTGAGGCCCGCAAATGTCATTGGGATCGCTGGCGCCGGCGCTTGGGGCCTGGCGCTCGCCAACGCGGCGGCGGCCGCCGGTCGCACGGTCGTCCTCTGGGGTCGCGACGAGGCCCAGATGCGCGCCATCGCAACGACCCGTCGGAGCGACCGGCTGCCCGGCGTCGATCTGGCGCGCCCGGTCGAGGCGACATCGGATCTTCAGGATTTTGCCCGGTGCGACGCGATCCTGATGGCGGCGCCGGCTCAATCGAGCCGCGAGCTCGCCATGCGGCTGGCGACGGCGCCGGGGTCAGCGCCGCTGGTCACCTGCGCCAAGGGGGTCGAGCGTGGTACGCACGCTTTCATGACCGAGGTTCTGGCGGAGGCCGCGCCCGACCGAGCCAGGGCCATTCTCTCCGGACCCTCGTTCGCCGTTGACGTTGCGGCGGGCCTGCCGACCGCGGTGACGCTCGCCTCGGCCGACGAAGAGCTGGCGCGCGCGCTCTGCGACGCGCTGCGGGGACCAACTTTGCGCCTTTATCATTCGACCGACGTTCGCGGCGTCGAGATCGGCGGCGCGGCTAAGAATGTGCTGGCGATCGCCTGCGGCGTCGCCGCAGGCCGCGGGCTCGGCGCCAGCGCGGTCGCGGCGCTGACCGCCCGCGGCTTCGCCGAGCTTCGCCGTTTTGGCGAGGCTTTCGGGGCGCGAGGATCGACGCTGATGGGCCTTTCCGGGCTCGGCGATCTCGTTCTCACTTGCTCCTCGGCGCATTCGCGCAACTTTGGCTTTGGCCAGGCGCTTGGACGCGGCGCGAGCGCAGCGGAAGCGGGCAAGGGCAGCCTGGTCGAGGGCCGGTTCACCGCGCTGGCGCTTACCGAGTTGGCCCGAGAACGCGGCGTCGATACGCCGATCGCCAATTGTGTCGAGGGGCTGATCGAAGGCTCGCTTGACGTTGAGGGCGCGGTCATCGCGCTGCTGGCGCGGCCGCCGAGGGGGGAGGATTAAGGCCAAACGCTTTTGCAATCTGCCGCCGCCTTGCTTAAGGCTTCGAGGCGCAGGCAACCTTCAGGCGTGAGTTGGCGATGGCGCACTGGCTGTTCAAAAGCGAGCCCTCGGCCTGGTCGTACGAGAAAGTCGCCGGACTTCGGCGCGGCGGGCACCGACTGGAGCGGCGTGCGCAACCATAGCGCCAAGCTCAACATGCAGGCAATGAAGGTGGGCGAACAGGCCTTCTTCTACCATTCCAATGAGGGAAAGGAGATCGTCGGGATCGTCGAGGTCTGCAAGGCCTATCGACCCGACCCAACGGACGCGACCGGCAAATTCGGGATGGTGGACATCCGCGCGGTCCGCCCGTTGCCGAGAGCGGTGACGCTGGAAGAGGCCAAGAGCGACAAGCGTCTGGCCAAGATGGCGCTCGTCACCCAGTCTCGGCTCTCCGTCCAGCCCGTGACGGACGCCGAGTGGGCGGTTGTTTGCAAGCTTGGCGGCCTTTAAGGGCGCCTTCGACCAAAGCATCACGGCGTACGGTCTTGTCGCTCTTTCCCTCGTTAGGAAACAATCAAAGCTTTGAGCGATTTTGCGCCACTTCTCGGAATTTGGCTTTCGTTCGCATCGCTTTGATTTAACTAGCCAATTTTCCTGTGTGTTATTCACATAAATTTGATGGATTTTTATTGCCATGCTCCGAGTTTGGCGCAAAATGCTTGCTAGCCAACAGCTAGGAGCGTTCGGAAAAAATGGGCAACAGCTATCGCGTGCGGATTGGTCTGCGTGAGATCGCGGCCATGCAGCCGAACACAATTTTATGGGACCTCGAAGTGAAAGGATTTGTGGCACGTCGCCAGTTTTCCGAGGTCATCACTTTCAGCGTCGTCTACCGCACCAAAGAGAATGTGCAGCGATGGCAAAAGCTGGAGCGCTACCCGATCCTGACTCCGCATTTAGCCAGACAGGAAGCAATCCGCGTGCTTCGAGCTAAGGCGCTTGGCCAAGACCCCGCTGGCGACAAAATGGCTCTTAGGAGCGGAATGACCGTTGCGGAGCTATGCGACGAATATCAGGCGCGCGACAACGGCAAGAAGCCAACAACGATCATCGGTGATCGGTCGCGCTGTTGATTTCCACTGAGAACTGACCCGGGCAGCACGGGTTTTTCCACCGAGAACTGACCCATGTTCGAACTTTGCCCCCTTGGCCTGGCCGGGAGGCGACGGAGTGATCGACATGGAGTTATTGAGCGTCATCCGACGCTGGCATTATCGAGATCATTTCTCGATCCGAGAGATATCCCGACGCACAGGTCTGTCGAGGAACACAGTCCGCAAATACCTGCGCTCGGACACCGTTGAACCAAAGTTCAACATCCCTGATCGCCCGAGCAAGCTGGACCCTTACGCCGACAAGCTATCGCAGATGATGCGGCAGGAGGCCGGGAAGTCCCGCAAGCAGAAGCGGACGACCAAGCAGTTGCACGCCGACCTGGCGCTCCTTGGCTATGATGGCTCCTACAATCGCGTGGCGGCCTTCGCTCGCGACTGGAAGGCCGCCCGGCAACAGGAACAGAAGACGTGCGGTCGCGGCGTGTTCGTGCCGCTGGCGTTTCTGCCTGGCGAAGCGTTCCAGTTCGACTGGTCGGAAGACTGGGCGGTCATCGCCGGCGAGCGGACCAAGCTGCAGGTCGCTCACTTCAAGCTCTCCTACAGCCGCGCCTTCATTCTCCGCGCCTATCCTCAGCAGACCCACGAGATGCTATTCGACGCCCATAACCACGCGTTCCGCGTCTTGGGCGGCGTGCCGCGGCGGGGCATCTACGACAACATGCGCACTGCCGTCGACAAGATCGGCCGCGGCAAGGAGCGGCGGGTCAACGCGCGCTTCTCAGCGATGGTCAGCCATTTTCTATTCGAAGCCGAGTTCTGCAACCCGGCCTCCGGTTGGGAGAAAGGGCAGATCGAGAAGAACGTCCAGGACGAGCGCCATCGGCTCTGGCAACCCGCGCCAAACTTCCCCTCGCTAGCGGCGCTAAACGATTGGCTGGAGGCGCGATGCCGGGAGTTGTGGGCTCAGACGCCGCACGGCTCGCATCCTGGCGCGATTGCCGAAGCCTGCGCGGAAGAAGCGCAACACTTGATGCAGCTTCCCCGGCCGTTCGACGGCTTCGTCGAGTACGCCAAGCGCGTGTCGCCGACGTGCCTAATCCATTTGGACCGCAATCGCTACAGCGTGCCCGCGTCCTTCGCCAATCGCCCCGTCAGCGTGCGGGTCTATCCCGAACGCATCGTTGTCGCCGCCGAGGGACAAGTCGTCTGCGAACATCGCCGCGTTTTTGCCCGCTCTCACCAACGAAAGAGCACGACCACCGTCTTCGATTGGCGGCACTATCTGGCAGTCATTCAGCGCAAGCCGGGAGCCCTGCGTAACGGCGCGCCCTTCGCCGAACTGCCGCCGGCCTTCCGGGCCTTACAACAGCGGATGCTCAAGACGCCGGGTGGCGACCGCGAGATGGTCGAGATTCTGGCTCTCGTCCTCCAGCATGACGAACAAGCCGTGCTCGCCGCCGTCGAACTGGCGCTGGAGGCCGGCGCGCCGACCAAGACGCATATTCTGAACGTGCTGCACCGATTGATCGACGGCAAGCCGATCGACCCACCAGCTGTGAAGCCGCCCAATGCTTTGACGCTCACCACCGAACCGCAGGCCAACGTCGAGCGCTACGACGCGCTGCGCCAAGTCCGGGAGGCGCGTCATGCGTCATAACCCCGCCGCTGGCGCCGTCGTCATCATGTTGCGAACCCTGAAGATGCACGGCATGGCTCAGGCGGTCGGCGAACTGACCGAGCAAGGCTCTCCGGCCTTTGAGGCGGCGCTGCCCATCCTATCGCAGCTCCTGAAAGCGGAGACGGCGGACAGGGAAGTGCGCTCGACGGCCTATCAACTCAAGGCTGCCCGCTTTCCGAACTATCGCGACCTTGCCGGCTTCGACTTCGCCAGCAGCGAGGTCAACGAGGCGCTCACACGTCAACTCCATCGTTGCGAGTTCCTGGAGGATGCGCACAATGTCGTCCTGGTCGGCGGCCCAGGCACGGGCAAGACGCATCTTGCCACCGCAATCGGCGTCCAGGCCATCGAGCACCACCGCAAGCGCGTCCAATTCTTCTCCACCGTCGAACTCGTCAACGCTCTCGAACAAGAGAAGCTTCAGGGCAAGCCAGGACAGATTGCGGCGCGACTCGCCCACTCCGATCTCGTCATCCTCGACGAACTGGGCTACCTGCCGTTCAGCGCCTCCGGCGGAGCGTTGCTCTTCCATCTGCTCAGCAAGCTCTACGAGCGCGCCAGCGTCATCATCACGACCAATCTCAGCTTCGGCGAGTGGGCAACCGTATTCGGCGACGCCAAGATGACGACCGCGCTACTCGATCGTCTAACCCACCGCTGCCACATTCTCGAAACCGGAAACGACAGCTTCCGTTTCAAGAACAGCTCGGCGAAAGCCGCTAAACCCGAAAAGGACAAATCTCGGAACTTGACGAACGCCTGACCTCGAAACCATCATCAAGCCGGGTCAGTTCTCAATGGAAACCCTGGGTCAAATCTCCGCGGAAATCGACACTCTCGATCTTCTTCCACAGATATGCGCCTCCAACGGCGGCGTATATCTGGCGCAACTCTGTGAGGCCGGCGAGGAGGTCGGCCGCAGCAGCGGCGACCTTTTTCTCCAGCGGCTCGACGTGCTGATGCTTCCAATATTCTGGGCGCCACCCTTCCAGGATGGATGCGAGCTTTTCTAGCGCCTCGTCGGTCGGCATCTTTAATCTGGGCTTGACCACGTCGAGCATCAATTCTCGGAGGACGGGCGCGGTGAAGCGATCGGCGCGCTTCAATTTCTCGCGCGGCGTCCTCGGGCCGCCCCGCCAAGCCGCTTTTTCTTCCCTGCCCGCGTAACGGATCGGCTTGACGCTCATGCCCGGACACTCGCGAGGTCGACAACGTTCGACGCCGTCTCGCCACTAACAACCGCCTGCAGATGCAAAGCCCAGCGATCTAACGCAGCTCGCTTTTCCGCGTCGTATCGATGGCGGTCGTATCGCTTGGTCACGCCGCCCTCGGCGTGGTTCAGAACCTTGCCAATGACGAGGCGATCGACGCCGAGCTTCGCCATGTGAGTCGCGGCCGTGCGCCGAAGATCGTGCAGTCGCCACTCTTCGATCTCTTTCCCCGCATGCTTGAGCATCAACTCGTCGAGACGTTCCTTCGCCTTTCCCCAACCCGACAAGGCTACAAGTCCGGGATTCTGGCCTTCGCGCGCAACGCCAGATCGTCCCGACGCAAAAACGAAAGCCCCGATCTCAGGACAGTCTTCGATAATGGATAGGGCTACGTTGGACAGCGGGACATCATGCAGGCGCTTCGCCTTCGTCCGTGACTTCCCCAGGGTCCACAGAGCCTCGCTCTTGTCGATCTCGCTCCAGGTCGCGGCCCCGACTTCCGAGCGGCGCTGTCCGGTTGCCAGCATAAACCGGAATGCTCGGCCGAATGCGCCCATCTCACCGCTCGCTCGCCAAAACACGCGCAGTTCCCAGTCGTCCAGTACGCGGTCGCGGCCGCGATCCTTCTCCGATGTGGGCCGCTTGATCGATGCAGCGGGCGAGTCGTCGACCAAATCGTTGTCGATCGCCCACAAGAAGAACTTTTTGACGTAAGCGAGGATGCGGTTCGCGCCGACAGGGGCGTCCTTCTTGAGCTGCTTGATTAGATCCGAAATCTCTGCGCGCTTGATCTCGCGCATGGGCCGGTTTTCTAGTGTTGGGAAGACATGCTTGCGGACTTGAGCCTCAACCACGGCTCCGGTTCGGAGCGTCTTAAGGTGATCCTCAGCGAAGTCTGCGAAAGCTGCTCCGAATGTGTTCGCCCTGAGCCGCTGCTTTTCTCGCTGGGCCTCAGCCGCCTTTTCCTTGGGGTCGATTCCCTTCGCAATATCTCGCCGCCACTCTCGCGCAACTTCTCGCGCCTCGGCGAGGCTCATGACCGGATAGTCACCAATTCTCCGCGGCGCGGGATTTGAGCTTCCCGGATACCGCGTGACGAGCACAAATGATCCCTTGCACTCATCGGTTGACCGCTCGGTCACGCGAATGCCAAAGCCAGGAATTTGAGCGTCGAAAAAGATCGCTCGCTTTCCCGGCGCGGTTGGCTTGATGGACTTCAAGAACCGGTCGGTAAAGTCCCTCTTGGCCGCCATCTTCGATCTCTCCGACTAATTGTCGCATGGCTTATCGGGACAACGCAGGGACAACATTTTCGACTGCTAATGGCCGAAATCACGCGATACCACACGATACACTGTTTTCGTGGAGTGTCAAGAAAACGTGGCGACTTGCAGGGATTCGGCGATACCGCCAGATACTGTGCGAGACAACATATTATGCGACTGTTAATCGAATGGTCGCAGGTTCAAGTCCTGCTCGGGGAGCCACCGTTTTCAGATACTTAGAAGGAAATTGCAGCGCCGCTGGCCTTGGCGTTTCGGTCCTGTACGTGCGCCGTACGTGCGCTGGAGCGAAAAACTGGTTTTTTGTGGGGCGCGGAACCGCCTCCACTTAGGCAGGCGAGCGGCGGTTCCGCCAAGCGGGCTGGGAGTCCGCGAAGCCGTGACGTCCCGCCGCTCAGCATCGAACGCTAGCAACCGTTCTCCGTAAGGCGCCAGCGCGAAGCGGTCACGGCCCACAAAGCCGCCCTGCTGCTTCGGCTCGACGTCATCGCGTCGCGCGGGGCACTTCGATCTCGAGCCGCAATGGATTCCGGCGTCGCTCGCCCCCACCCCACCCGGTCCGGTTATGGACCAGGGGCCTACCCAGCGGGCGGCCTTTTAGTCAGCTTTGCGGATCGGCGCCCGCATTGAGGGCAACGGGCAGCGAAGAGGAAAAGCGGCGGGGATGGGGGCGCTGCCGTCGAGAGATACCGCGGTTTTCGCGACGATGGCTGTCCATCCCCGCCGCCAGCGCCCTGACTTCCGGCCCTGCCGCCAGAACCCGCGCACAATGAACCTATACGGCTTTTCGGAGAGCGGCGGCTAGGCCGGCAAACTCAAAACCCCTCCCCGAAATAACGGGCGGGCGGGCAGGCGCCCGCGTCAGCCGCGTGCTATTTCTCCCATCATGCCGCGCCCGTGCACCGTCTGCCCGCACCCCGAACTGCTGGAGATCGCCGCCGACCTGGCGAACGGCGTCAACGCCGTGCAGATCGCCAAGCGCTACGGCCTGGCGCGTTCCTCGGTGCAACGGCACCGCCAACACGTAGGCACCGGCCGGCCGCCAGAACCGTCGCCGCCGCGCGCCTCTCTAAATTCCGTTGATGCCGCCAGGCGCACCGGCAGAGCCTTCCAAGCGCTCGCTTCCCTCCCCTCGTTGGACGAGGTTGGCGCGGCCTATTCCTCGATTGGCGCGCGCATCGACGCCATCGCCGAGAAAGCGGAGCGGGATGGCTCACTCGCGGTGGCCTTGATGGGCCTCAAGGAGCTGCGGGCCACGGTGACAGCGCAAGCGCAGCTCGCTGGCCACATCGGCTCGGGCGCGCAAGTCCAGGTCAACACCCAAGTCAACGTTGACCTTAGCTCGGCGGTGAAGGAAATCATAGCCGCTCTGCGGCCCCCTCCCGACAAGGCGATCCCTCCCAAGCTTGCCATTCATCTTGGGCCCGCAGACGTGACCGCGGAATCCCTTGCCAGATTGGAGGCGGTCGTCGATGGCGAGTGACGCCGCCCGCGAGATCGCGCGCAGGGCGCTCTACACGCTCAGCCCGTCGGCGTGGTGCCGGCGTGAGCTGAAGCTGGCGCTCGATCCCTGGCAAGTCCGGATGGTAGACGCCCCGGCCGCCTCGCGCGTCATTGCGCTGACGTTCAGGCAGGCAGGCAAAACCTCCGCCGCGGCGGTCAGCGTCGCCCACACCATGACGTGGCGCCAGCCCGGCTCCACTTCGCTCATTTTGGCGCCGACGCTCAGGCAAAGCTCCGAGTTGATCCGCAACCTGCGCGGCCGGCTCCTCGCCGCCAGGGAGCGGCTCACCGTCGACAACGTGTTCGCGATCGAGCTTGCTACGGGATCGCGGGCGCTGGCGCTGCCGGGCGCCGATGACGCATCGATCCGCGGCCTCTCCATCGATGGCGACTGCGTGGTCGATGAGGCGGCGAGGGTTTCCGACGCTCTCTACGAAGCTGCAAGACCGATGCTGATTCGTCACGTCGCGACCGCCCGATTGATCTTGTTGAGCACCGCATGGGCGCGGCAAGGGTTTTTCTATCGGATTTGGACTGAAGGCGACCCGCAGAACTCGGTCAAGATCGAAGCCCGAGTCGACGAGTGCCAGCACATTTCGAAAGCGGACCTCGACCGTGAGCGCCGCTCCATGCCCCCAGCCGTGTTCGCTCGCGAGTATGAAAACGCATTCGATAGCCTCGAGGCGCGCTTCTTCAATGCGGACGCGATCGCTGCCGCGTTCGGAGCGGTCGCCGGCCCTACTCCGCCACTAGCCCATGGCGACCCGGATCCGGTTGTCTCACGGGCGGCAGCCTTCGGCTCGCGAGCCTTCGCATGAGCTACAGCCCAGTGGATCCGTCGACATGGTCGCCCCAGGCGGCCTCGAGCTTCGTCGTCGGCCTCGACGTCGGGATGCACGCTGATCATAGCGCATTCGTTCTAGCGGGCGTCTGGCCGCAGGCGTCCGATGCGATCGGGGTCGTCGACACCAAACAGTTCGCGCTTGGGACGCCGTTCGAAGACGTAGCTGATGTCGTCGCGACGGTTGCTCGTGATAATCGGGCGACGGTGGTGTTCGACTCTACGAACAACAGCGCCTTTGCCGGAGTCCTCGCCGCCCGGTTGCCCCAGCCGGCGGTAAACTGGCTGATCGCCGCCGCTATAACCGGCGCCCTGTCTCACTCCGCCCAACCGACGCCGATGCCGATAGCGATCGGCGGCCTGAAGAGCGCCGTCCGCCGATGGACGTTGAGCAAGAGCGAGTTAGTCGAGACCATCGCCGCCGAACTGGGCAACAATTCGCTGCGCATCGCCCGCGTTGGGGACTGGGAGGTTCTGCAAGAGGAACTCTCGACCATCGAGCGTTCAGTGCGGGCGAGCGGGTCCGTGTTTTATTCCGCGCCGCCAGGCAAGCACGATGACCTTGTGATGGCGCTGAGTCTTTGTGTTTTCGGGTGCAGACGCTTCGGACGGCCAGCAATTCGGGGGCCTCACAGAAGTACACGCGTATCGAGCGCCGCATGGACATAGCAAACTCAGCGAACTCGAGGGCCGATTGTGCCAGCCCGCCACCACAGTCAGGTTTTGAGGTCGAACTGGAAACCGCATCGCGAGAGCGAACTCTCCCGGCAAGGAGAGTTGTTCGTTCGCGGAAGCCCTCCGATTTTCGCGAACGCAAATCATGGGCCGTCTTTGAATAGGTTATCAACAAATGCGCGGTGCGCTTTGGCGATCGCTTCAGGCTTGGCCCCCAGCCGTTGACAGTACGAAGCGCTCATGCGGTCCATGATTTTCAGGATCTCGTCGCCCAGCATCTCGAACGCCTCAACCAGGAGATCAAACGCCGGGCCCACGTTGTCCGCATCGTCCCCAATGCCGAGGCCTGCCTGCGCCTCTCCGAGCCTTAGCTGTCGAGACCCACGAAAACTGGCTCGAGGCCCACCGCTACCTCAACATGAGCCATCTCAGGGAGCACAAGAAAACCCACCTCCGCCAAGCCGCATAGCCAGCCTACCCATGACCCCCTATTGCTGAACTTGACGCACTGAACCCCTGACAAACCCAGCGGCGCTGCGCAATGCGCTTTTGCGCCGTGCTGCATCCCCGATCGGGCGACCGCGATCTCGGCCCAAAGAAGAGCGAACATCAGTGTTTCGTGTTCCTGGTCGGGCGCCCATCCTGTAACGACCGCATCGGCGTCTTGCGCCCCCAAGAGGTGTTCGTATCGCGCATCAAGCTGCTTTTTGCGGACTGCCGCTCGATAGCTCCCATAGCCCACTTTGACGAGCAAGCCTTCGTTACGCATGCGGGCCAGATAGCAGCGAGGAATGCCAATATCGGTCAGGTCTTTCGTCCGGACTAGTTCCATCTCCAGGGCGAGCGCGACCCGCGCGCTTTCTAAGCGACGGCTTCGGGCCCGGGCCAGCCGGATCCGCTCGGTGCGGTCGCGATCGCGCTTACGAATCTTGATGGCGGGTTCTGGCGTAGCATGGAGAGGCATCGGCAGCGCAAAGTTCGCAGTTTCGCTCAGCCCGGGGAGCCAATTGCTATGAACACGCCAAACCTTCAGCGCTGTTCGACCTGCCAGTGCGGAGGTCGCGCTCACGCCGCCGCCCAAGCGGATTGCGGCAGCGACCCGACAATGTCGAACGAAAGTTGCATTGACGCGCGTCGGCTGTCCGTTGACTAATCCCGGTCGTCCGGCCTGCAACCGCCGCGGATTTACGCGATTGCGGGCTAAGAGGGAAGCAGCAAGTACGGGATTCCAGGTCGCGGCCGGAATCAAGCCGTCGATGGGAGGATAAGGATGACCGAATTCGTATTTGGAAATGAGGGCGCCGGCGCAATTTCGCGTCGCCGCGCGCTGAAGCTTGGGGCGGCCGCGACCGGCGCGACCCTGCTGATACCCGGCTTTTTCGGCCAGGTCGGCTGGGCGTACGCGGATGACAAGCCTCCGCTTGGCACCTGGCCGGCGGGCTCGCAGGGCGGCTCGGTCACGATCGGCGCCACGGTCCCCCGCACCGGCGCCTACGCCGTCCAGGGCGAGGATGAGCTTAAGGGCATGCAGCTTGCCGTCGAACACCTGAATGAGGGCCATGACCTGATCAGGCAGATTGCGCCCAAAGTGACCAAGGGCGTATTGGGCAAGCAGGTTAATCTTGTCGTCGCCGACTCGGCCGCCAAGCCGAACAACGCCGTGCAGGAGCAGCAAGTTTTCATCAACGAGAACAAGATAATCGCTGATGACCGGCGCGACCTCGTCGGCGGTCGCGGTGGCGCTGAACAAATTCGCTCAGCGGGAGAAGATCCTCTACGTGATCGCGAATCTCGGGCTCGAACGACACGACTGGCAAGGATTGCACGCGCTATTCGTTCCGCCAGTGTTTCTATGGCGAGACCGCGGCCAACGCGATCGGCCCGGTGCTCGTGAAGAATTTCGGCAAGGGCAGGAAGGCGGCGTTCATGACGCCGGACTACACCTACGGCCACACGGTGACGAAGTCGGTGAACGACTACCTGAGTTCGCAGGGCGGTTGGACAATGGTGACGAATCAGGTGTCGCCGCTCGGCACGCAGGATTTCAGCCAGTATCTCACCAATATCGCCAGTTCCGGCGCCGAGTTCATCATCAATGTGAATTGGGGACGCGACGCGGTGTTGTCGGTTCAACAGGCCAAGCAGTTCGGCCTGACCCCGAAAATGAAGATGGTCATCCCCTACCAGATCCCATTCCTCGCCAAGGAGGTGGGTCCGGAGCTGACGGAGGGCGTGTTCGCCGCCACGGATTTCTGGTGGACGCTGGAGGACAAGTACCCGTTGGCGAAGATGTTCGTCGACGCCTTCCAGAAGAAATACAACTACCGGCCGGAATGGGGCGCCGAGAACAGCTATATGCAGTTCGCGATCTGGGCTCGCATGGTCTCCGAGGCGGGAACTTTTTACCCGCCGGATGTGATCAAGCAGTATGAAAAGGGCGAGACTTTTCCATCGATGGTGGGCGATGTGCGCTTCCGCCCTCAGGATCATCAATTGATCCGCCCGGTCGTCATTGTCCGCGGTAAGGCGCCGAAGGACATGAAGAACGAAGAGGACTACTGGGAGGTGCTCGAAGTGGTGCCGGGCGAGCCGCTGATGCAGAAGCCGGACGCCTTTGGCTGCGACCTCGGCTCTTATACCTGAAGAGCGCTGACGCCTTCTCCGCGCTTGTCCGCGCGGAGAAGGTGTCCCGACACGACTGAAGTTAGTCGGCGTGCCGCGCTTTGCGTCCTGGGCATCCGCCGGCTCGCACTCGGGAGCTAGCGGATGGCCTTTCACGATAGGAGCCGCCGTGGCAAGGAAACAAACTAGACACCGGCGTTAAAACGGGCGCAAGCGTGATCAACTGGGACGCCTTCATCTCGCAATGTTTCAACGGGCTGGTGCTCGGCGCGCTTCTCGCGCTGATTTCCTCCGGCCTGACGATCATCTACGGCACGCTCGGCGTCCTCAACCTTGCGCACGGCGCAATGTTCATGCTTGGCGGCTACGCTGGCTGGGTCGCCTACACCTATTCAGGGTCATTTATCCTGGCGGTTGTCGCTGGTTCGCTCTTCGTGATGCTGGTTGGGGTGCTGATGGAGCGGCTCATCATCCGCTATTTCTACGCGCGCCCGAACGAGGATCAGCTCCTTGTCACCTTCGGGCTCGGCATCGTCTTCGTAGAGGCCGTGCGCTTCTTCTTCGGCAGCCTTTCGAAAACAGTGCCGCCACCGATCTCCGGCATCACCTCACTGGGCTTCATGGTTTATCCGACCTATCGATTAGCGCTGCTCGGCCTGGTCACTGTGGCGCTCCTCGTCCTCTATTTCGTCCTTTACCGCACTCGCCTCGGCATGATCGTGCGCGCGGGAATCGAAGATTCGGTCATGGTCGAGTTGTTGGGGATCGACGTTTACAAGATCTTCACGCTGGTGTTCGGCATCGGCGCCATGGCCGCCGGCTTCGCGGGCATCGTCAATGCTCCGGTGGTCTCGATCTCGCCGGACGTCGGCGAATCGATCCTCGTTCAGGCGTTTGTCGTCGTCGTCATCGGCGGCGTCGGCTCCTTTCCTGGTGCGATCCTTGGCGGCCTCATCGCGGGCGAGATCATCAGCATCACCTCGATGTTCAACCCGGGCTACGCCTATGTCATGCTGTTCGTCGCGATGACGCTGGTGCTGGTCATCCGCCCCTATGGACTCCTCGGCGTGGCGGGCCGCGAGTGACCGCGGCCCGCCGATGAACATAAAACATCCCTTCATCGCCGAGATATTGACGATTATCGCGTTGGTCGCCGCACCCTTTGTGCTGCCGCACCTCGGCTTCTCCCTGACCACCATCAACCGCATTCTGGTATGGGGCTTGTTCGGGCTCGGCTTCGATCTCCTGTTCGGCTACACCGGCCTCCTGTCGTTTGGTCAGTCCGCCTTTTTCGGCACGGGCGGCATGTTCGCCGCTTACCTGCTCACCGAAGCCAACTTTCCATACGTCCTAACGTCAATCGTGATCGGCGCGGCGGTCGCCGCCGTCGTCGGCTATTTGGTCGGCCTCATCGCCCTCAGGCGCACCGGGATCTACTTCGCCATGATCACGGTGGCGATCGCAGAGGTGTTCTTCTTCGCCGAGTTCAATCCATTGTCCGCCTTCACGGGCGGAGAGAACGGTTTGCCCGGCGTCCCAACGCCAAGCTTCAACTTCGGCTCTACGAAGTTGAGCTTCGACACCGACCTGTCAATGTACGCTTTCCTGGCCTTCTGGTATTTCGTCGGCCTCGTCATTGCGCTGCGCATCGTGCGCTCGCCAGTGGGGGCGATCTTCCGTGCGCTCCGCGATAATCCGCTGCGCGCATCGGCCCTTGGTCACAACATCCATAGCTACAAGCTGACCGCCTTCGTTGTTGCTGCCGCCTACGCCGGCTTCGCCGGTGGCCTGCTCGCCATCATGCAAGGTTTCATGCCGCCGGACGCGTTCATGTTCGACACATCCGGCCAACTCGTCATGCAAACCGCTATTGGAGGCGCGGGCACGCTGTTCGGGCCGCTGGTCGGGGCGATTGTATGGCTTTATCTGAGCGACTTCCTTCAGAATGCGCTGCACCTTGGTTCGACCTGGAAGCTCGTGCTCGGTATCGTGTTCGTGCTCCTCGTGTGCTTCCTGCGGCGCGGAATAGTAGGCGCCATCATCGATCTTTACGAGCTCGCGACAGGCCATGCGAAGACAACTGAACCGGTCGAGACCAGGGTCGGAGCCGCCGCGTCGCCCGTGCCTGCGAGAATGACGATGGCCAATCCCCGCCCGGCCGAACGCACGACCGGAGCCATTCTCGAGGCGACGGGTCTCAGCAAGCGCTATGGTGGCCTGGCCGCCAACAGCGATATCGATTTCGTCGTCAATCACGGCGAAATGCGAGGCATAATCGGACCAAACGGTGCAGGCAAGAGCACCTTCTTCAAGATGCTGACCTGCGAAACGGCGCCGACGTCCGGCAGGATCGTATTCGACGGCCGAGATATCACGGGCATGAGCGTTACCGACGTCTGCCAGCTCGGACTGACCAAGAGCTATCAGATCAATCAGCTTTTCGATCGCCTCACAGTCAGGCAGAACCTGAGGATCGCTGCGCTTGGCCAAATTCGGGGCAAGTTCAAGCTCGATCTGTTCCGAAGCCTCCAGAGCGTTCCCGGGCTGGACGACCACGTCGACCATACGCTGGCGCTCGTCAATTTGACCGGCCGACCGGACACGCCAGTGTCCGAACTGGCCTATGGCGAGAAGAGGCGGCTCGAAATTGGGCTCGCGCTTGCGACCGAACCACGGCTGCTTCTGCTCGATGAGCCTCTCGCGGGCATGAGCCCAAAAGAGCGCGTCGAGACGGTCGCTTTGCTCAAATCGATTGCACGCGGGCGCACAATGATCATCATCGATCATGACATGGACTCGCTGTTTGAGCTGGTTGAAAGAGTGACCGTGCTGCAGGAGGGCCGCGTGCTGGTGGAGGGCACGCCCGAGGAGATCAAAATCAATCCGAAGGTGCAGGAGGCCTATCTCGGCGGCGTTCAGGGAGAGGCGGCGTGAGCCTGCTCGAAGTCACCGGCCTCAACGCCTATTACGGCGACAGCCACATCCTGTTCGACGTCTCTCTGCGGGTTGAGAAGCACGAGGCGGTGGCGCTTGTTGGCAGGAACGGCGCGGGCAAGAGCACAACGCTCAAGAGTCTCATGGGCATCGTCGCCAGGCGCAATGGCAGCATCAAGCTCGACGGCGTCGAGCTCGTCGCGCTCAAGGCTCACAGCATCGCGCGTCTCGGCATGCAGCTTGTGCACGAGGATCGGCGCATCTTTGGCAGTCTTAATGTCGAGGAGAACATCATTCTCGCCGGGCTCACCGCCGAGAGCCGATGGCCGCTCGAGCGCATTTACGCCATGTTCCCTCGCCTCAAGCAGCGCCGCGCCAGCCGCGGCACCGACCTTTCCGGAGGCGAGCAGCAGATGCTAGCGATCGCGCGGGCGCTGGTGCGCGATCCGAAGATCATCCTGCTTGACGAACCTTTCGAGGGGCTTGCTCCAATCATCGTCCAGGACCTCGTGCATACATGCCGTGAGCTGGCGCGAAGCGGGCAGACGATCGTGGTGGTCGAGCAGAATCTGGCCGCGACGCTGGCGCTGGCGGGGCGCGTCTACATCCTCAACAACGGCCATATCGCCCATGAAGGCCCCGCCGCGGAGCTCAAGGCGCAGCCCGACCTCCTGCAGCGCTACCTGGGCGTGTAGCTGGGCCCGGCTTTCCGCAACAAACGTGGCTAGACGCGCCTAAACGCTAGCCAGACGGGCCTAAACGCTAGTAAATTGGCTAGCGTTTACTAGCGCTTATTTTTGCGAATCGGGACTTTTCAATGGGTTACACGCGAGATAAATAAGGAAAAGCCTCCCATCCATGGCTTGCATTCGAGGGTTGTGGACCAAACCTGCCAAACAGCCTGCCGGCCTCCACCCCCTCGCCTGGCCGGCGCCGAGCGTGGGCTGATTCCGCCGACGCCAATACAGGTAACACACTTTTCCGATTTTGCAAAGAAGATTCACGACATATGAATGGCGGCTCTTATGGCGCTAGCTGTTGGTCGGCTGCTTCGGACTCGCCTCGGAGCCCTGCCCGTCATGGCCGGGCTTGTCCCGGCCACCCACGTGTTTCGGCGCAGAGAACGACCGCGAGGTGGCGGCGAGGTCAAAAACTTCGCGACCATCCGCGACACTTCCGGGACTCGTCGCGGAGGCGGCGCTGCGTGGATGGCCGGGACAAGCCCGGCCATGACGCGTCAGGTCCGTCTCGCGCCGCCCCAATATTTGGAATTTTCTGGTTGCTGACAACTCGCGCTATGAGGGCCAACTTCGCGTTGCGATTCGCCAACTCTCAGACGCAAAAAATTTCCGCCGAGCGCGCGACCCGCCGAAACTGACCTCCATGGGCCGAGCGGGCCTCCTGCGCCGATGCGCCCCGCGCGAGCTTTCTAAAGTCCGCCCACTAGAGCAGCGCCGATCGCCTGGGGCCCGGGGGAACAACGCCCGCCGATTGCGCTTTTGCGCTTGCGCATGTGCGCAGACTGTGCAGCAATCGCCATTGTGGGGCGGGGAGACCAGTGATCTTTGACAGAACCGGCCACACTCTGTCGTCTGCGGTTGGGGCGCAGCGTGCTCGCAGCGGAGCAGGACATGCCGCTCCGGGTCAAAGCGTCAAGCGCGAGACGGCTCAGCGCTATGGTGGGAGGCGTCGACACTCCCGGACCACCGCCAATCGTCGCTTCCGGCGCTGGAGCGCCTCTCTTGGCGGCTGTTTCGCCGATTGCGGCCAGGTGACAGCGTCGCGGTCGAATATCGGCGGCACGGTGGACATGAAGACGCTCATGGTCGAGTCTGGCGCCTATTTATTGAGGTTGGGGGACGAAAAAATTATCAGGAGCGCGGCGGCGTTATCGGCTGAGAGCCGAGCTTCATCGTGCTTCGGATGGAAGGCATTCCGTTCGGCTGATAAGCGAACGTGAGGGCGAGTTAAACGGAGGGGCGCCAACATGGCAAACGACCCGCAAGTTCCTTGGACCGACGAGCAGTGGGCCCGCGTCAACCAGGTCATTCAGGAGGAAGCGAAGCGGGCCCGGGTGGCCGCGACGTTCCTCCCACTATACGGGCCGCTGGACGCTGACGCTGATTTCGTGCGCCGGCAGGAGATTCACTACCCCCCGGCCACGCCGGCGCCAAGCGGGCCGGACCCCGATGTAAGCGCCGCGCTGCAAGCCTACGACAGCGCTATGCGGAACGGAGACGATGCCGCCGCATCGACGGCGGAGGCGGAGTTTGTCGCCGCCGAAGCCTCGGCGGGACGGCAGACCTTCGGCATCGACGACCGGGATACGATGCGGCTCGCGACGCTGCAGGTGATTGTGCCCGTCCGGAATGCGCAGATGGCCGACCCGGAGCTGGCGAGCGCGCTCACATTGTTTCGCCGCGCCGCCAACGTCGTCGCTCGTCTCGAGGACGCCATCGTGTTCCGGGGGTTGGCGCCGAGCGGCGGGCCTGGGGGACCTTTTGCTCCTCCCGCGGCAGGGCTTGTCGGTTTGCCGCCCATCTGGCAAATCACCGGCGCGTCGGTCGCTCCCGGGCTTTGGTCGTCGCTCTCCCGGCCAGGACGCCCATCGATACCCATCGACGGAACCCGGCAAAGAGCCAGGCGGCTCGTCCGCGCGATATCCGACGCCGTTGGCCGACTGGAACAGAGAGGACATTTCGGTCCGTTCGCGGTCGTGCTGGGTCAAGAACTGTTTCTTGTTGCTCAGACCCCGGACCCCGGCTCGCTCGTCCTGCCGCAGGACCGCATCATCCCATTCCTGGGAGGAGGCCCGCTGCTCCGTTCCTCGACGCTTGACGGCCCGACCGGCGTGGTGGTGGCGCTCGGCGGCGCGCCGATCGAGCTCATCGTCGCCACGGACATGAACCTGCAGTTCCTGCAGCTCAGCTCCGAGCCCGTTTTCCTCTTTCGCGTCTCCGAGAAGATTGCGCTTCGCATCAAGGAGGCTGACGCAATCGTCCAGCTCGCCATGGAGGGCGCACTCGCAGAGGAGGGCGAACTCGCCGAGGAAGATGAAGAAGAGACCCCCGCGCCGCCTTCCGGCCGGGCGCGCCGAAGAGCGCCATAGAACTCGTCGCGCAAGACCATCAGAGGACAGGGGGACGGAAGGCCATGGCGCTATGATTCATGCCGACTAAGGTCGTTGTCCTAGGAGGCGGCGTCGCCGGCATGAGCGCCGCCCACGAGCTCGTTGAGCGCGGCTTCGAGGTCGTCGTGCTCGAGCGTAGCGACTTGGCGGGTGGGAAGGCCCGCAGCATTCCCGTCGTCGATGACGGCACGGACACAAGCGGACATGAGCTCGCCAGCGGCGCCCTCGGGCCCATCGAGCACCGGCTGCCCGGCGAACATGGGTTTCAATTCTTTCCAGGTTTCTACAAGCACGTCGTCGACACCATGCGCCGAACGCCGTCTTTCGACGGACGAAAAGCAGCGGACCATCTAGCGCCGACGACGCGGATTGGATTCACTCAATACGCCAAGCCGATGTTCGTCGCGCCGTCGGTCTTTCCGCTGACGCCCGGCGACGCTGGCGCTCTGCTGCGCGACATTCTGCTCATGTTTGAGCCAATCACGCACCTCACGCCGGATGATCTGGCTTTCTTCGGCGCTCGCGTGTGGCAAATCCTCACCTCGTGCAAGGAGCGCAGGTTCGGAGAGTACGAGCGGACAAGCTGGTGGGACTTCACGGGCGCAGAAGTTCGATCGGCAGCCTACCAGAAGTTCCTCGCCGTGGGCATTACGCGCTCGCTGGTCGCGGCCAAGGCGCGCAAGGCGAGCACGCGCACGATCGGCGACATATTTGTGCAGCTTGTGCTCTCGATCATAAGTCCGACGGCGGTTGCGAGCGACCGCGTGCTCGACGGCCCGACCAACCTTGTCTGGATCGATCCCTGGCTCGCGTATCTCGAATCGCGCGGGGTACGCTACGTGAAGGGGGCTGAGATCGAGGAGATTCTCTTTCAGAACGGACGGATCACCGGGGTTGCGGTCAGCCAACAGGGGAAGCGGGCCGTAGCGACTGGCGACTACTATATCGCGGCGCTGCCGGTCGAGAGAATCGCGCCGCTAGTGAGCGCCGGCATGTTGGCGGCTGACCCCGCGCTTGGGAACTTGCGCGCGCTCGCCGCCAATGTGGAATGGATGAACGGCATCCAGTTCTATCTGCATCGCAACCTGCCGACCGCGCACGGGCATGTGATTCACATCGATACGGAATGGGCTCTCACGAGCATCTCCCAGCTCCAGTTCTGGCATGACGTCCCACCCGACTTTTTTCAAGACAGCGACGTTCACAGCGTGATTTCGGTCGACGTTTCCGACTGGACGGCTCCGGGATCGACAGGGCGCGCCGCGATCGATTGCTCACGAGAAGAGGTGGTGCGCGAGACCTGGAGCCAGCTCAAGCGCTCGATGAATGCGAGCGAGGAATTGCTGCGCGACGATGATCTGCACTCCTGGTTCCTTGACCCGGACATCACCAAAGATCCCGCGCGCCCGGCTCACCTGACGAATGGCGAACCGCTGCTCGTCAACCTCACCGACACATGGGCGTTGCGTCCGGAGGCGACCACCGGCATTCCGAACCTGTTTCTCGCGTCGGACTACGTGCGCACATACACCGACCTCGCCACGATGGAGGGCGCCAATGAGGCGGCGCGCCGGGCGGTGAACGGACTGCTCGACGCTGTCAATTTCGGAGGAAGCCGTTGCGAATTGTGGCCGCTGCATGAGCCGGACATTCTCCAGCCCTGGCGATTGTACGACGCAGCGCGATACAAGGCTGGCCTGCCATGGGACAATTCCCTCGTGCAGGTCGCTGCCCAAGCGATCCGCGGCGCCTCGCCCCTGCTCGAGCGCGCGCGGCCGCTGATTGAGCATGTCGCGCCGTTCCTCAACACCGCCGCCGGCGTGCTCGAAGCCGGCGATCGCGTCCTGCCGGACGTGCGCGAACTGAGCGCGGGCGATTCGGTCGAGATACGCCGGTTCGCCGGTTTGTCCGCGCCCCAGGCGGCGATGCTGGAGCCTCTGTCGGGCGCGAGCGGTGTTCTCGGGCCAGCGGGGTTTCTCGAGCGCCTGAGCTGGTACCGCGACATGCTCAGCGACACGCTTGCCGAGGGAATACCGAGCGGGGAGCCTGAGCGCCACCTTTACGGGCTTGTGAGAGATTTCCTCAAGCGATCGGGGAAGGGTCTGCGCCCTGCCCTTTGCATTGCGGCCGCGAGGGCGCTGGGGGGGCGCGGTGAAGATGCGCTTCCGGCCGCGGCCGGCCTGGAAATGCTGCACAATGGGTTTCTCGTCCACGACGACATAGAGGACGGCAGCGATTGGCGACGCGGCGCCGCCACGATGCACCGCAGCGCGGGACTTCCCATCGCCCTGAACGCTGGCGATTCCATGAACGCTCTCGCCATGCGCCTCTTTCGCAAGGCCGGCGAGCGACTGGGACCCGCAGCGGGCATGCGGATCTTCGAGGAGGTCGATCATTTGGTCGTTGAGACCCTCGAGGGGCAGGCCATGGAGCTCGGCTGGGTGCGAGACAACGATCTCACAGTCACGACGGATGACTATCTTCGTCTCGTCTTGAAGAAGACGGCTTGGTACAGCTTCATTCACCCGCTGCGGATCGGGGCCCTGGTCGCTAATGGCGACGATAGGAATCTGGACCGGTTCGATCGCTTCGGCTACCTCATCGGGGCGGCGTTCCAGATCACCGACGACGTCTTGAACCTCAACGGAAATGTTGCGCGATACGGCAAGGAGATCAACGGGGATCTCTGGGAGGGCAAACGCACCCTTCTGCTCACGCATGCGTTCAGCCAAGCGAACAGCACGGACCGAACGTGGATAAGGAGTTTTCTGGCGAGGCCGCGCGAGCGCCGTCTGCCGCGCGAAATATTGCGGCTGCACGACATCATCGCAAGCACGGGGAGCATCGAATGGGCGCGTCAAGCGGCGAACGCATTTGCGGAAGCCGCGGCGCGCGAATTCGACGCCTCGGCGTTCGCCGGAGCGCCCGCAAGTCCCGACCTTGACTGGCTTCGCGCTTGCGTCGACTACCTCGTGCGGCGTGATGCGTAGTGGGCAATTGTGCGCATCGAGCAGTGTGATAATAGTGTGTTCTGTATCCGATAATTCCGGTTGAAAACATCGGCTTTCGATGGATTTCGACCGGGGTCGGAGCGTTACCTCGAGCAGGTTGCGCCGGAGGGGCCCAAGTAAGGGTAGAGCCCCAAAGCTGCGGAGAGCCGGATGCCGGGGATTAGAGAGTGGTTGGGTGCGCATGGGCTATCCGAGTACGCGGATCGCTTTGCCGAGAATCGGATAGATCTTTCTATCCTGCCTGATCTGACGGACGAAGATCTCAAGGAGCTCGGCGTATTACTGGGGGACCGTCGGCGAATTCTGCGTTTGATTGCGGACCTCGCCCCCGAGCCACAACTCCCGGCTAGTCCCGGATCGCCTCCGCTCGAGGAGGCTGAACGACGCCAAGTCACGGTGATGTTCGCCGATCTGGTCGGGTCGACGACGCTCTCCACCGGCATGGACCCGGAGGATCTGCGAGACGTCTTTGCAGCATATTCGAGTTGCGCAGAAGAAACCGTGAGCAAGTTTGGTGGAAACGTGGCCCAATACATGGGTGACGGCATCCTCGTGTATTTCGGCTATCCGCACGCTCACGAAGACGACGCCGCGCAAGCGGTAAGGGCGGGGCTTGAACTGATCACAGCGGTTGCTGGACTAAAAACGCGTGTACCCCAGCAGCTGAGGGTCGGCATCGCGACAGGAGTGGTCGTGGTCGGCAATCAGACTCCGAGCATCGTCGGCGAGACCCCGAACCTTGCGGCGCGTCTCCAAGGCATCGCCAAGCCCAACATGGTCGTTATCAGCGAGGGCACGCGCAGGCTTCTTGGGCATCTCTTCGAGCTTGAGGACCTAGGAACACGGGACTTGAAGGGAATTTCCGCGCCCGTGCAGGTCTGGGCGGTGCTTCGGCCAAGCTCCTCGACGAGTCGTTTCGAGGCGCTCCACCCGAGCGGCATGACCACCCTCGTCGGGCGGGAAGAGGAATATGAGCTGCTGCGGCGGCGCTGGGCGAAGGCAAAAGAGGGAGAAGGCCAAGCCGTGCTTCTGTCGGGCGAGGCCGGCATTGGAAAATCGCATCTGACGGTCGCCTTCGCCGAACGTCTCAAGGGCGAGCGCTTTCTCCGCGTTCGTTGTTTCTGCTCTCCGCAGCACACGAACAGCGCGTTTTTTCCTATCATCGACCACGTGGAGCGCTCCGCCGGCTTTGCGCGCGATGACACGCTGCAAACGAAACTCGACAAGCTCGACGCGGTCCTCCGACAGTCTTGGTCTTCGGCTGAGGATTCCTCGCTCTTCGTCGAGATGCTCTCGCTGCCCAGCGATGGGCGTTATCCTGTTCTTGAACTCGCGCCCCGGCAGCGCCGCCAAGCAACGATGGACGCGCTTGTCCGGCAAGTGGAAATCCTCTCGAACTTAGGCCCGCTGCTCATCGTCTTTGAGGATGCGCACTGGGCCGATCCTACGACCTTGGAGTTGATCGGTCGGCTAGCGAGTCATATCGCGAACCATCGCGTGCTGATGGTCGTTTCCTTCCGGCCGGAATTCGAGGCGCCCTGGATCGAGCAGGCGCACGTGACCGCGCTCACCCTCAACCGGCTTGCCCCGGGCGACATCGACGTCATGATCGACCACATCATAGGCAACAACGCGCTGCCTGCGGCGGTCCGCCAGGACATCATCGAGCGAACGGACGGGATTCCGTTGTTCGTCGAGGAGATGACAAAAGCCGTCCTCGAGACGGCGTCAGAGGACGCAGCCCGACGAATCGCCGGTTCGGTTCCCTCTCCAGCGATGGCCGTCCCGGCAAGCCTCCACGCATCGTTGATGGCCCGGCTCGACCGACTTGGCGGCTCCAAAGAACTTGCGCAAATCGGAGCGGCGATCGGCCGCGAATTCTCGCACGAACTCCTGGCCGCAGTGGCGTTGAGACCAGAAGCGAAGCTGGAAATGCAGCTCGACAAACTCGTTCGGGCGGGTTTGCTGTTCCGCCAGGGGGCGCCGCCGGATGCAACCTATTTGTTCAAGCACGCTCTCGTTCAGGACGCGGCGTATGGCCTGCTGCTGCGCGAGCCGAGACGCCATCTTCACGCTCGAATTGCCGAAACCTTGGAGAGCAAGTTCAGCGAGACCGCTGAGAACAAGCCCGAAATGCTGGCGCGTCACTGGGCAGAGGCGGGCGATATCGAAAAAGCCGCAGTTCTCTGGGGGAAAGCCGGGCAGAGATCGGCGGAGCGCTCGGCTTTAGTCGAAGCCGCGGAACAGCTTAAGCGCGCGCTCAACCTGATCAAGTCCTTACCCCACACGCCCGCCTTACGTCGCGAAGAGATCAAGCTTCAGGTGGAGCTAATAACCCCGCTTATCCACGTGAGCGGTTATGCAACGCCGGAAACCAGGGCTGCTGAGGAGCGGGCCCTCCTTTTGATTGAACAGGCGCGGGCGCTCGGAGAGCCTCCAGAAGACCCACTCCTGTTGTTTTCCGCTCTCTATGGCTCCTGGGCTGCAAACATTGTCGCGTTCAACGGCGACGTGATGCGGGAGCTTGCCGTGCAGTTTTTGGCCTTAGCGCAAAAGCAAACCGCGAGTGCGGCCGTAATGGTCGGGCATCGCCTAATGGGTCTGACCCTCCTGCACGCCGGGAACATCGAAGAAGGACGCGCGCACCTCGATCGCGCGATAGCGCTCCACGACCCGGCCGAGCATTTCCCGTTGGCTACGCGGTTCGGTCAGGACGTCGGCGCGGCCAGTTTTTCCTGGAGATCGATTTCGTCCTGGGTGCTCGGCTACCCGGAGGACGCGCTGGGCGACGTCGTGCGCGCCCTGGAGCTCGCGCGCCAGAGCCGCCACTCCGCAACGCTGGTTTACGTGCTGAATTTCAGCGTTTTCCCGCATCTCTCTTGCGGAAACTTCGCGGCCGCAAACGCTCTCATTGATGAATTCGTCCCGCTGAAGGATCAGATCGAATCGGGGTTCTGGGGTGGATGGGGAACGGTGCAAAGAGGTTGCATATTGGCCCTGACCGGGAAAGTCGCTGAGGCGGTCCAAAACATCGCCTCCGGCATCGGCGAAATGCGCGCAACGGGGACGACGCTGTGGATGCCGTTGTTTTTGTCATCTCTGGCCCTGGCAAACGCGGAAATCCGTCAATTCGATCAGGCCTGGGCCAACATTCACGAAGCGATGACCGCGGTGGAGACGGCGAAGGAGAACTGGTGCGAAGCCGAGATCAATCGAGTCGCTGGAGAAATTGCCTTGCTGGAGCCGGAGCGGAATGTGGCGAAGGCGAAGACTTTTTTCTCCCATGCGCTTGAGGTTGCGCGCCGGCGCCAGGCAAAGTCCTGGGAGCTTCGGGCCGCGATGAGCATGGCGCGGCTGCTATACGCGGAGGGCAGCCGGCAGGCCGCGGACGAAATTCTCGCTCCCGTTTACGGGTGGTTCACGCAAGGCTTCGACACCCTTGACCTGCGGCACGCAAGGTCGTTGCTCGCCGAACTGCGCGATGAGGTCTCAGACCGTCAAATGAATGCGGCGAGGAGCCTATGAACCGAGACGCGTTCCCGAAAGCGCCAGATATAGCTGGGAATGCCCGAAGGCTCGCCGGGGTTCAACCCAATCAGGCTGCCCCTTCCGCGCAGGGCAGACCCTTGGCTGATCCGACGAATCTTCTGGCGCGTGCGCTGGCTATTCTCGGCGAAGACAAGATGAGCGGCGACGCCGTCCGCTTCGCCAAGCGGGCGAGTTTTGCGAGCGAGGTTGCTGCCCCATCGGTCAGTCTTGAAATCGACCCCGGCCGCCCCCCTCACATTACAGCGGCGCGTTCTCAGCGACGGAGCGGAGTGCTTTTTGCCCATCCGCTACTTTGACGTTCAATGCCTCGTCGCCACGTTTTTGGCGCCGCCCGATAAAGCGTCCGAACTGCTAGTCGGCGCAGGACTGCAACCGGTCTTGCAGGAGGACGGAAGAGCGGTAGTCGATCTCTATTGCATCGAGTATCGCAAGACGGATATCGGCCCCTATAACGAAGTCGGCTTGACTGTCCGGGCGCTGGCGCCGGGCGACCCGGTCGCGGCGAGCTATGTCATATACCTTCCCGTGAGCACCGCAGTCGCGTGTCGAGCAGGCCGGGAGATTTGGGGGTACAACAAATTCGTCGCCGCCATCGATGTCAGCAGCGAATGCAAGACGTTCTCCACTGTTCTTCGCGATGAAGGTCACGAAACCATCTGCGCGCTCGAAGGAAGACGCGACGCTTCGGTTCCAGCGCCGCCGACCGACATACTCACCTTCACTTTGCATCATGGGCAATTGATAAAGACGGTCATTCGAGTCCCGACGCCATCCTTTGCCAGCAGCGGCGACAGTTTCCTTTTCAAAGTAGGAACATCGAAGCATCCGATGGCCGACAACCTGCGTACACTGGCCCTCGATGGAGCACGTCCGGTTCTCGTCAATTACACGAATCCATTTCAGGCGCTGTTGTTCCCTGGTCAGGCGATCTAACCAAGTTTGAGAATCCTCAGCACCCTTTTGAACCACTTGGGGAGACCGCCGCAATCTCAAGGATGATTACATCCTAGGCGCCTATTCTCTGATCAGATGCGCACGCGGGCCAGGCGACGGACTTTAGCGGGTTCTCCAAGCGCCAAATACCAGTTGCTTTTCAGATTGTTAGACCCGTGGCCAAATCATGGCACGCGCCTTGTAAGGCCGTCATGGGCGGGACGCGCTCGCGTTCCGATTTCACCGCACGAAAGCGGTACGGTTCCAGTACCGCCGCGGCGCACCATGGGGCGAGCTTATGAAAATCGTAATGGCGATCATAAAGCCGTTCAAGCTGGAGGAGGTGCGCGATGCGCTCACCGCCATCGGAGTGCACGGTCTGACGGTTACGGAGGTTAAGGGCTACGGGCGGCAGAAGGGGCATACCGAGATCTATCGTGGCGCCGAATACGCCGTAAGCTTCCTGCCCAAGCTGAAAATCGAGGTCGCGGTCAACGCCGACGTCGCCGACAAGGTGGTCGAAGCGATCATCGCCGCAGCGCGCACGGGCCAGATCGGCGACGGCAAGATTTTCGTCTACAGCCTCGACTCGGCGGTCAGGATCCGCACGGGCGAGACGGACAAGGACGCGCTTTAGGCGCCACCGCTTCCCCCTTTCCAGATTTCGGAGTTCCTGACCATGAGACTGACACGTTTACTGACTGGCCTCGCCCCCGCGCTAGCGCTCGCGGCGGCCATGTTCATCGGCCTCGCCGAGCCCGGCGCCAGAGCGCAGAACAACAACCCTCCCGCCGCCACGCCAGCGGCGCCGGCCGCCGCTCCTGCGGCGCCCACAGCTGCCCCATCCGCCACCGCTCCGGCTGCCGCGGCCGCCCCCGCAGCGCCGGCAGCGCCGCCGAGCTGCTCGGCCACAGTGCTTGAAAAGTGCACCGGCAACTCCGGCGACACTGCCTGGCTTTTGACCTCGGTCGCGCTCGTTCTGATGATGACCATCCCAGGCCTGGGCCTCTTCTACGGAGGCATGGTCAGCAAGAAGAATGTCGGCGACACGGTGATGACGAGCTTCGCCATCACGGCGCTGGTCACGGTGATCTACTTCGTCCTGACCTACAGTCTGGCGTTCACCGGCGGCAGCGCGTTCATAGGCGGCTTCTCGCGCGTGTTTCTCCAGGGCATCCACTATGACCTGGCGAGCGGCGCGAACACGCCCAATGGGCTGGCGCCGACGATCCCCGAGACCGTCTACATGATGTTCCAAATGACCTTTGCGATCATCACGCCGGCGCTCATTGCGGGCTCGTTCGCCGAACGCATGAAGTTCTCGGCGATGCTCTGGTTCATCGGCCTGTGGGCGATCTTCGTCTATGCGCCGGTTGCGCATTGGGTCTGGGGTCCCGACGGCTTCATGAGCGCCGCCAACGTCGACGCCAAGGGCAATTTCCAGGGCTGGTTCCAGGTCCTTGATTTCGCCGGCGGAACCGTCGTCCATATCAATGCGGGCGTCGCGGGCCTCGTCTCGTGCCTCCTCCTCGGCAAGCGAAAGGAACCGGGCCCGGCCCATAACATGGTCCTGACCTATCATCGGCGCGGCCCTCCTGTGGGTCGGCTGGTTCGGCTTCAACGCCGGCTCGGCGGTGAGCGCGGGCCTGCAGGCGGGCATGGCGATGACCGTCACGCAGATCGCCACCGCGGTCGCGGCGCTGACCTGGATGTTCGTCGAATGGGCGCCATCGCGGCAAACCGACGGTCGTGGGCATCTGCTCGGGGGCTGTCGCCGGTCTCGTCGCCATCACTCCGGCTTCGGGCTTCGTCGGTCCGATCGGCGCGCTGGTGATCGGCATCGCCTGCGGCGTCGGCTGCTACCTTGGCGCAACTTCGCTCAAGTCCGCCTTCGGCTATGACGACGCGCTGGACGCCTTCGGGGTGCACGCGGTCGGCGGAATCATCGGGGCGCTCCTGACCGGCGTGTTCGCGGTCAACGAGTTCAGCGGCCACTCCGGCCTGCTCGAGGGCGATGTCGGGCAGTTCATCAATCAGATCAAGGGGGTGGTTACGGTCATCGTCTACGACGGGATCGTGACCTTCATCATCCTGAAGATTGTCGACGTCGCCGTCGGACTGCGCGTCACCGAAGAGGTGGAGCGCGACGGTCTCGATCTCGCCCTGCACGGCGAAGTCGTTCACTAAATCTGCGGCGCCCGGCGGCTTTTGGCGGCCGCCGGGCGAAAGTTCCTCCCCGCGGACCTTGGGCGCCCTTCGGGGCGCCCATTTTTCATTGCGCGCCGCGGGCGTTTTGAGCGGCCCGCCGCCGCTGCTGCCCGTTAAGGTTAGGACCGCATTAACTCGACGCGACTTAGGGTCAACAAGGGCGCGGCGGGCGGCCGCCGCTTCGACCCGGCAAGTGAGCGATGCGTACGACGACATTCTCATTTATCGACCATGTGCCCGCTTCGGTGCGAGAGTTCCCGAAGCGGCGGGCGGCCGAAATCGCGGGCCTCTTCGCGCTCGCCGGCGTGGCGAGCCTCACCCTCGCGCTCGCGACTTGGTCGGTCAGCGATCCCAGTCTCAACCACGCGACGAACGAGCGCGTCCACAATCTTCTCGGCGCTCCGGGCGCGATCGCCGCCGACCTCGTGATGCAGTTCATCGGCCTTGCCTCGGTGGCCCTGCTCACGCCGCCCGCGTTCTGGGGCTGGAGCCTCGTCGCCAACCGGCGGCTAGAGCGGCCGCGCTTGAAGGTCGGCCTCTATTTCATCGGAGTGATCGCGACGGCGGGGCTGGCTTCCCTCCTTCCCGCGCCCGGAAGCTGGCCGCTGCCAACCGGTCTCGGCGGGGTCGTCGGCGACGCCGTTCTGGCGCTGCCGCATCGCCTCCTTCCGGGCTCGCCTTGGGCGACAATCGCGCTGGGCTGCAGCCTTGCCGCAATCGCCATTCTCGGGCTCGCCGCCGCATCCGGCGCTGGCGGCCCGCCGAGCTACGCGGAGGAGGCCTCCGACGATACGGCCGCAAAGGTCCGCGCCCGGGCGATCGCGCGCTTCGATGAGGACGACGAGGATGAGCCAAGCTTCGGCATGGTGTCGATCGGCGCCGTCATCCACGCCTTGCTGACAGCGAAAGCGGCGCTGCGCCGCATCGCGTCTCGCGGCTCGAGGACTGCGAGCCGGGCCCCGAGCTCTGCGCCGGCGCCAGCCTCGCTCGCGCCGTGGTCGAGCCCACGCGACGCGGACGACATCTCGACCATCGCCGCCGCGCTCGCGCCTCGCGGTCCGGATTTGGCGCCGTTCGCTTCGGTTGCGCCGCGCGTCGTCCCCCCGACCTCGGGTCGCCCAAACGCGGGGCGGGCGGCGTTCGACATGTCGGCCCGGCCGCGCGGCGAATGGGTCATGCCCACGATCACGATGCTGACCGAGCCGAAGAAATCGGTCGGCGCCAAGATTTCGCAGGACGCGCTGGAACAGAACGCGCGCTTGCTCGAAGGCGTTCTCGACGATTTCGGCGTTAAGGGCGAGATCGTCAACGTGCGCCCAGGCCCGGTCGTCGCCCTTTACGAACTCGAGCCGGCGCCCGGCATCAAGTCCTCGCGCGTGATCGGGCTCGCCGACGACATCGCCCGCTCGATGTCGGCGGTCTCGGCCCGCGTGGCGGTGGTTCAGGGCCGCAACGCCATCGGCATCGAATTGCCGAACCAGCGCCGCGACACCGTCTATCTGCGCGAGCTTCTCGCCAGCGAAGATTTCGGCCAATCGAACCATCGCCTGCCGATCGCGCTCGGCAAGACCATCGGCGGCGAGCCGGTGATCGTGGACTTGACCCGCATGCCCCACCTCCTGGTCGCCGGCACCACCGGCTCGGGCAAGTCGGTCGCGATCAACACGATGATCCTCTCGCTCCTGTACCGCATGAAGCCCGAGCGATGCCGGCTCATCATGGTCGATCCGAAGATGCTCGAGCTTTCCGCCTACGACGGCATCCCCCATTTGCTGACCCCCGTCGTCACCGATCCGAAGAAGGCCGTCATCGCGCTCAAATGGGCGGTGAGGGAGATGGAGGAGCGGTACAAGAAGATGTCGAAGGTCGGCGTGCGCAACATCGACGGCTTCAACGCCCGCGTCGCCGAAGCGGTCGCCAAGGGCGAGCCGCTGACCCGCACCGTCCAGACCGGCTTCGACCGCGAGACTGGCGAAGCGATTTACGAGTCCGAGGAAATCCCGCTCGACGAACTGCCCTATATCGTCGTCGTCGTCGACGAAATGGCCGACCTCATGATGGTCGCGGGCAAGGACATCGAAGGCGCGATCCAGAGGCTCGCGCAAATGGCGCGCGCCGCCGGCATCCACCTCATCATGGCCACGCAGCGCCCGTCGGTCGACGTCATCACCGGCACGATCAAGGCGAACTTTCCCACTCGCATCTCGTTTCAGGTGACGAGCAAGATCGACAGCCGCACCATTCTCGGCGAACAGGGCGCGGAGCAACTGCTCGGCCAGGGCGACATGCTCTATATGGCGGGCGGCGGCCGCATCGCCCGCGTTCATGGCCCCTTCGTGTCGGACACCGAGGTCGAGAAGGTGGTCGCCCACCTCAAGAAGCAGGGCGCGCCGGAATACCTGCACGCCATTACCGAGGACAATGGCGCAAGCGAGGACGACGACGAGGCCCCCCTGCCCTCCCCCGGCTCGATGGACGCCGAGGAATCGGCCGACTATTACGACCGCGCGGTCAATATCGTGCTGCGGGACCGCAAGGTTTCCACGAGCTACATCCAGCGCCGTCTCTCGGTCGGCTACAACAAGGCCGCCTCACTGGTCGAGCGGATGGAGAAGGAGGGCGTGGTCAGCGCCCCCAATCATTCGGGCAAGCGCGAGATCCTCATCGGCAACGGCGTCGACAAGGGCGCATTCGAGGATCTGAGCGAGGACTAGCCGCCGCCTTCGCCTCGCGGCCACAAGCTCACGCCGACCTTGCCGTTTGCGAGTCCGTTTGTTGGGATTTCAATCGGTTGCGGCGGCATTTGCGAGTCACCTGCCCGACTTGGATGCGCTTGATCGAAGAGCGAGCGCCCTACCCGCCGCGGCGCATCGTCCAGACCTCGCCGCTCATGTCGACCAGGTGAAAGCCGCGCCGCGCCAGTTCGCTCATCGTCATCTCATCAAGACGATGCACGGTCGCCCAGGCATTGGGCGGCGCGTCCTTGATCCGGTCCAGGTTTCCGGCGTGGAAATGGTCCGAGCGCTCCTCGTCGTCGCTACGCCGGTTCATGCCCTCCAAATCCTCCACCTATTCCTCCATGTCATGGCTAGGTCTTTCTTAGAAGCCCGGCCCATAGCAGACAAAAGAGCGCTAAACAGAGCCTCAACGACATAACAGTTAGTAAATTTGCTTGCCTTCCCTAGCGTTTATTTTTCCAAATCGGGACTTTTCAATAGGTTACAGGCGAGTCAAAGAGGAAAATTCCGCTCCGTCACCCCTCCGCCCAAAGCCCCGTTTCATAGGCTCGCCCCATGCTTCGATTGCATAACTCGATGGTCGACCGCGTCGGCCGTTTGTGGACAACCGCCTCGACGACTAAAACACATCATACATTTGATTTTGATTTTCTGAAAGAAATTGTCGAAAAATCTTTGTGTCAACGGTAACGGCCGACGGTCGGACCCATCCATCAGTCAGCGGATACCGAATCGGCTTTGATCAATTCCCTAGTCATTCCCGACGGCCGCAAGATCCTCTCGGACGCCTGGATTCCCGGTCAGACCTCCGGTCTGCCGGGAATGACAACGAGGCGACGCGGTCAGCGGATTTCGTATGACTTCGCCTCCCGCGAAGGCTCGTCTGTCTCATCAGAATTGAATGACCAGCCGTCCTCTCGTGCCGCCAGCCTCTAGTCTGCGGTGGGCATCGGCCGCCTTTTCCGGCGGATAGACGTCCGCCACGCGAAGCGTGATTTTGCCGGCCTCGACCAGCTCCCGGAGGCGGTCGAGCTTCTCCCACTCGTGCGCATAGGAGCGCACGAAGGTCGTCGTGAAGCGGATATTCCGCTGCGGGACGCCCTGGAAGCCGCGGACGGCGGTGAACGCGCCGCCGTCGCGGACGGCGGGGATGACGAGCTCGTTAAGCACGGCTCCGTCCGCGAGCCCATCGACGCCTTGAGGAAAGTGTTCGCGAAACCGCGACGCGACATCATCGCCCCTTCGAACGACAATGTCGGCGCCCAGCGATGCGACCAGCTTTTCGTCCTTCTCGGACGCATCGGCGATGACCGTCAGCCCTTCGGTCTTGGCGAGCTGGATGACGTAGCCGCCATAAGCGCCCGCCGCGCCGGTCACGGCGATGGCCTGACCCGGAGACAGGTTGAGCAGATCGAGCGTGAGGCGCGCCGTCAGCCCGTTCATCGGCAAGGTGGCGGCCTCGACATGGGTCTTTCCGACAGGGGCGCGCACGACCGATCGGGCGTCGAGCACGATTTGCTCGCGGTAGGCGCCATGGCTGCCTTTCGGGACAATGATCGCCATCACGGCGTCGCCAAGCTTGAGCCTGTCGGGAACGCCGCTTCCAACCTCGTCGATGATCCCCGCCGCATCCATTCCCGGCACGTAGGGTGGCGGATCAGCCTTCTGTTGTTCGGCGCGCGTGCCGTTGCGGACCCCGACGTCGGTCGGGTTGACCGCCGCTGCATGGACGCGGATTCGCACCTGCCCCGGGCCGGCGTGATCCTCGGGCAATTCGACGACCTGAAGAACTTCAGGACCGCCGTGAGCGAATAGTCCAACTGCGCGCATAAGTTCTTCCTTCAGATCATGGAAAGCCGTCAACGTCCGAACCTGAAAAGCTTCGACGAGGCGCCCGTTTTCTCGGGCTCCTCAGGATGAGGACTTTGGCGCCCTGCGCCATCGCCACGTGCGGGCGCGCTCGAACACGATGTAGAGAAGCGGGATCGCGAAGACGCCGAGCGCGGTCGCCGCGATCATCCCGCCGAACACGGCGGTGCCGACGCCGCGCCGGGTGAGGGAGGCGACGCCGGTCGCGAAGACGAGCGGCGCGAGGCCCAACACGAAGGCGAGGCTCGTCATCAGCACGGGACGAATCCGCATGCGCGCGCCCGAGATGGCGGCCTCTTCGACCGACGCGCCGCGCGCGTGCTGATCCATGGCGAATTCGACGATGAGAATCGCATTCTTGCTGGCGAGCGCGATGAGAACGACAATGCCGATCTGAGCGAAGAGATCGCCGCTCAGGCCGCTGAGCTTGAGCGCGACCATCGCGCCCAGGAGCGCAATCGCGATCGAGAACAGCACCGCGAGCGGCATGGCGAGGCTCTCGTAAAGGGCGACCAGGAAGAGATAGGCGAAGGCGACGGCAATGCCGAGAATGGTAAGGGTCTGCCCGGCCGCCTGTTGCTGCTGCAGAGCGGTGCCGGTCCATTCGAATGTGTAGCCGGCAGGCAGCACCTTCTGCGACGCCCGCTCCATCGCGGCCAGCGCCTCGCCCGAGCTGCGACCCGGCGCCGCCGAGCCGTTGATGTTGACGGCGCGCAGATTGTTGTAGCGGGTGATCAATTGGGGCCCGACGACGGTCTTGGCGCTCATCAGCGCGCGCAGCGGAATCATCCCGCCCTTCGGGCTCACCACGTTGACACGATAGATGTCGTCGAAGCGGCTTCGATCCTTGGCGTCGGCCTGGACGTTGACCTGCCAGATTCGGCCATACAAGTTGAACTGGTTGATGAAGAAGCCGCCCATCGTCGCCTGCAGCGCCTGGAAGATGTCGCTGACCGCAACGCCTAAGATCTGCGCCTTGTTGCGGTCGATATCGAGATAGACCTGGGGCGAGTTGGCGGCGAAGGTGCTGAAGACGCCCGCGAGCTCCGGCTGCTGATTGGCCTCGAACACGAGCGCCCGCATGGTCGCCGCGAGATCCGCCGGGCTTCCGCCGCCGATGGACTCGAGCTCGTATTGGAACCCGCCGGTCGAGCCGAGCCCGATGATCGGCGGGGCGTTGTAGAGCAGGATGCTTGCGCCCGGGATGCCGGCCGTCTCCTCCTTGATCTTGGCGATGAGCGCGTTGACCGATTGCGAGGGATCGGTGCGTTCCTCGAACGGGGCGAGGCGCACGACGAGGAATGCGGCGTTGGACAGCGCGACGCTGTTGAGCTGGCTGAAGCCGATGATCGAAGTCAGCGCCGCGACGCTTTTCTCGGCGCGGATGATCTTCTCGACCTGGCTCACGAGCGCGTCGGTGCGATTGACCGACGCTCCAGGCGGCAGGTCGACCTCGGCGTAGAAGAAGCCCTGGTCTTCTTCCGGCAGAAATCCGGTCGGGATCAAGCCGAACAAATAGAAAGCCGCGCCGGCGGCGATCGCGACGGCAAGCACGCTTAAGGCCGCGAACCTCACCATGCTCCCGACGGCGCCCGCATAGCCGCTCTGGATCCGTGCGATGGCGCCAAGCGGGTAGGCCATGAGGCCGCGGTGGCCTCCCGGACGCAACACCAGAGCGCATAACGCCGGACTTAAGGTCAGCGCATTGATCGCCGAAATGATCACCGCGGCGGACACCGCGACGGCGAACTGCCGATAGAGCGCGCCGGTGATGCCGGGAATGAAGCCGACCGGAACGAACACCGAGAGCAAAACCAGGGTGATGGCGATGATCGGCCCGGTGATCTCCCGCATCGCCTTGCGCGCCGCTTCGGCCGGCGGCAGCCCCTCCTCCTCCATGATGCGCTCGACATTCTCAACCACCACGATCGCGTCGTCGACGACGATGCCGATCGCCAGCACTAGCGCGAGCAGCGTGATGGTGTTGGCGGAATAGCCGAGCGCGAACAGGACCGCGAAGGCGCCGATCAGCGACACCGGCACGGCGATGATCGGCACGAGCGTCGCGCGCCAGCTGCCGAGGAAGATAAACACGACGAGCACGACCAGGACGAAGGCTTCCGCCAGCGTCCGCAACACTTCGACGATCGTCGCCTTGACGAAGGTCGTGCTGTCGAGAACGATCTGATGCTTGACATCGGCCGGATAGCGCTGCGCCAACTTGTCGAGCGCGGCGCCGATCGCATCCGCGGTCGCGACGGCGTTGGCGCCAGGCGCGAGAAAGATCGCGAGCGAGGCCGCGGGCGCGCCATTGAAGCGGCTGAAGGTGTCGGACGATTGCGCGCCAAGCTCCACCCGCCCCACGTCTCTGACCCTGACCAGCGACCCGTCGGGATTGGCGCGCACCACGATGTTCTCGAATTCTTTTGCGGTGGTGAGGCGCCCAAGCGTATCGAGCGGCAATTGCCGCTGCTGCTCGGGTCCTGAAGGCTGGGCGCCGATCCGTCCTAGCGCAGCCTGGGTGTTCTGCTGCTGCACGGCCTTGATCACGTCGCCGGGAACCATCGAGAAGCCGGTCAGCCGGTCGGTGTCGAGCCAGATCCGCATGCTGTAGTTCAAGGTGGCGAACAGCTGCGCCTGGCCGACGCCGGGCACGCGCGCGATCGTGTCGAGCACGTTGATCGTCACGTAATTGTTGAGGAAGAGCGAGTCGCGGGTTTGGTTCGGCGAGTAGAACTCGACCACCTGAAGTATCGCCGAGGAGCGCTGACGGATCGTCAATCCCTGCTGATTGACTTCCGCCGGCAATTGGGCCTCGGCGAGATTGACCCGGTTCTGGACGTTGACCGCGTCGATGTTCGGATCGCTGCCGACCTCGAAGCTGACGGTCAGCGTATAGCTGCCGTCATTGCCGCTGGTCGAAGTCATGTAGATCGCTTTGTCGACGCCGTTGACCTGCGCCTCGATCGGCTCCGCAACGCTTGATTCGACCGTCGTCGCGCTCGCGCCCGGATAGGTCGTCGTGACCGTGACCTGCGGAGGCACGATGTCGGGATATTGCGCGACCGGAATGCGGGTCAGCGCGATGAGGCCCGCGAGCACCATCACGACCGAGACGACGAAGGCGAGACGCGGCCTCGCGATGAAGATGTCGGAGATCATGGGCTCGACTGAACGGTCGGCGTCGCCGTCACCTTTTCGCCCGGCCGCACCTTCTGGATGCCCTCGACGATCACCAGTTCGCCGGGCTTGAGCCCATCCGAAACGGTGATGTCGGCGCCCTGGACGGGCCCGAGCTTGAGGCGCCGCTGCACAACCTTATTGTCCGCTCCGACGACGAGCACGTAGGAGCCTGACTGATCGACCTGCAACGCGCTCTGCGGGATCATCAGCGTCTGCGTCGGCTCGCTGGCCGCGACGGTTATGTTGACGACCTGGCCGGCGACGAGCCAATTGTCAGGATTGGGGAAGACGGCGCGCACAGTCAGGGTGTCGGTGGCCTGATTGACCTGGATGTCGAGAAAATCGACCGACCCCGGGTGAGGATATTCCGTCCCGTTGGGAAAGGTCGCGCGGACCACGACGTTGGAGCCCCCGCCGGGCGTCTTCGCGGTCCGCTGCCGATAGTCAAGGACCTGCTGCGTGGCCGCCGGGAAGAGCACGTAGATCGGATCCTGGCTGACGATGGTGGCGAGCGTGCCTGTCGTCTGGTTGACGAAATTGCCGACCGTCACATTGGCCATGCCGATGCGCCCGTCGATCGGCGCCTTGATCTCGGTGAAGGCGAGATTGATGTTGGCCTGCTCGAGGGCGGCCTGGGCGCCGCGCACGGCCGCCGCCGCCGTGCCTTGGTTGGCCAGGTTCTGATCGACCGTCGCCTGCGCGACCGCGTTGGTCTTGACCAGTTCCTGCGATCTTTGCAGCGCGATCGCGGCGTTGCGCTCGGTCGCCTGGGCGCTGGCGAGCTGCGCTTGAGCCTGGTCGACCGCGGCCTGATAGGTGTCCTGCTCGATGACGAACAGGAGGTCGCCGGTCTTGACCTGCTGGCCCTCGGTGAAGGCGCGCTTTTGCAGGAAGCCCTCGACGCGCGCCACCAGATTGACCGTGTTGACCGCCTGCACGCGTCCAACGAAGGTTCCGGAGGGCGTGACGCTCTTGAGCGCCGCAGCCGTCACCGTAACCGCAGGCGGGGTCGCCGGAGCGGAGGCCTGGTCGGCGGTCGGGCGCCGTTCGCAGCCGCAAAGCGCTGCCGCAACAACGAGTATTCCGCCGAGAACTCCTCTGCCGAGCAGACGTCGCATCGTCGAATTTCCCCTATCGGAATTCGCGAAAGCCTCAGGCGCTTGGCAAGCTTAGGTGACGACGCAGCGTCCCACGAGCGGGAAAACCCTGTCAATGGCGATTGGATTCAACCGGCGGAGGAAGAAGCTGCGTTTCGCCTCCGCGATGCAGGCGCTTGTCCCTGAGCGCGGCCGCGCGCCCGCCCGGCGTTCTCGGAATCCGTCACCGCTTCAGAGCGAGACAGGTGATGTCGTCCAACTGGGACCGTCCGCGGGCAAACTCCCCCACCGCCGCCTCGACGCGGGCAATCCATTGGGACGCGCGCGCGCCGTGGCCCTTTTTTGCCAGCAGATCTGCAAGCCGCTCCTCGCCGAACTGGACCGCGCCCGGGTCCTCGGCTTCGGTGACGCCGTCGGTGTAGAGGAAGAAAAGGTCGCCCGGCCGCAGTTGCGCGTTGTGCACCGTCACCTTCATGGGCTCGAACAGGCCGACCGGCAAGCCGCCGACGGGCAGCGTCTCGACTGCGCCTCCGGGACGGCGGATCAGCCCGGGAAGATGGCCGCAGTTGCAATATTCGAGCTCGCCCGAGCGCGGATCGTAGGCCGTGTATAAGGCGGTCGCGAACAGCTGGCCGGCGTTGTTATCGGCGAGAAAGGCGTTCGCCTTGATGATCGCTCCCGGCAGGTCGGGGTTTTCGCGCAGGTTGATGCGGATGAGAGTTCTTGGTGATGCCCATGAACAGAGCCGCAGGCACGCCTTTGCCGCAGACGTCGCCGATGCCGAGAGCGACGCGCCCGTCGGCGAGCGGCACGAGATCGAAGAAATCGCCGCCGACGTCGCGCGCTGGAGTCATGGCCGCCCACACGTCAAGGGCGGATTCATCGGCGAACTCCCGCACCCTCGGCAGGAGCGCGCGCTGAATGACGGCCGCGCTCGCCATCTCGTCGTCTCGCTGACGGCGCAGGATGATCTGCTCGGCCATGCGGCCGAAGGTCCGACCGAAATCGGCGAGATCGGGAAGCGGATTGCGCAATTCCTCGAGCAGCGCGGGATCGAGCTTGTGATGCTCAAGCGCGTCGAGCGCCTCCGTATAGAGGCTGATCGCGCCGTTGAACTTGCGCATGCGGTCGCCCATGCGGCCGATCACGTCGATGAGCAAGGACGGCGTCGCAGAGGCGACCTCGACCAGCGCCTCGCGTCCGAAGCGGAGCGCGGTGACGGGCGTGCAGGCGCGCGCCGTGGCGCTGCGCGGCAATTGGGCGAGCGCCCCCAGTTCGCCGACCAGCGAGGGCGCATGAAGAGTCGAAATGGGAATAGCGCCGCGAGCGCTCTCGGCGCTGACCGTCACCTCCCCCTCAAGGATCAGCATGGCGAAATCGCTAGGATCGCCCTGCACCATGAGGACAGCGTCAGGGTCGAATGTCTCGAGTTCGGCCGCCTCGATCAGTATCGCGAGGTTGTTGTCGGACAGCTCACGGAAGGCGCTCGCCGCCCGAATGGCGGCGCGCAGCTCCGGAGAATCTTTCATGTCATCATGGGGCGCTCAACGAATCCGGACTGGCGTTGCGTCCGGCGTCGAACTCTAGCACGAGGCGGTTCATGCCTTCAAAGCGGCTGTACCTCATGCGGCGGGAAAATTTCTGCATGAGCCCAGTGCCGTAGCCGCCGATGTCGAAATCCTGCGTCGGGCCGCTGATCCGCTTGGCCGGGGCGAGAGTCCGGATCGAATGGCGCGCCGTCGTCGGCGAACTCGACGGTGACCCCGTCAGAACTCGGCGCACATGGAGATGGTGGCGCGATTGGCGTGGCCGTGTTTGACCGCGTTGAGGAACACTTCCTCGAGGCACAGGCCAATCGCGAACTCCGCCTCCTGGCCGAGGCCCAGCGCGCTCGCCTGGGCCGCAACCCAAATCTCGGCGTCGGAAGCGGCCTCGACCGTGCCGGGAAAGTCGCGCGAGCAGGTTCGCGGGCGGTTCATGCTTTCTTTGTGGAGAAGGCGCCGAGCCTTTCCCGCAGGGCGCCAGCGGCTGATGGATAGTCGGGGTAAATCCCGGCGACTTCGTTGAAGCCAGTTGTTCGCAGGACCTTCTCGACGCTCTCACTGGCGCCGCAGACCGCCATTTCGCCGCCACTGCGAATAAGCGTCTTGGCGCTCAGCATCAGCGTGCGTATGCCGAGGGAAGCCAGGAACGAAACCTTGGCGAGGTCGACAACCAGGGCCTTGCTGCTCTTCGCAAGTTCGTCAAACCGGGAATCGACCTCTTGCGCGCCCTGAATGTCGAAGCGACCGTCGAGCACGACGTGAGCGATTTCACCGTCGTCCTGGCTGACTTTCATGTCCATGCGCGCACCGTCCCGGCGTCTCGTGTGTCGCACAACATCAGTAAGCACCGTTCATGACGGTTTGGCGACAACCGAAGCCTCGGTCCAGGCGGCCTCTCCGATGGGCCGGAGAGAGTGGCGCAATGCAGCGGCGCGGGCGCGAACGAGCGCTCACGCCGGGTGAGCTAATCATTATCCGAGATAAGCTGAAACCAGATGATGGCGATCGCGAACAGGGCGAGCGCGATGATCAGCGAGCCAAGCGCATGCGTGATGTGAAAGTGATCGGAGCCGGCATCGAACCCCGGTAGGAAGCGGGGAAGACCGCCGGCGGGCGTGAGCCAATAGACCAGCGCGATGCCGATGAACACGACGCCGATAATGCCCAAAATCCATGGCACTGGCTTGGTCATGGGTCGGGTCTAGCGGAGGCCCGGGCCAGCGGCAAGAGGCAATCCATTTCTGTGGCTTTCATGCCTGCGGGGTTCAGCCAAAGCCAACCCCGGCCGCGCCAGGCGCGAGGCGCACGAGCCGCGAATCCTCCACCGCCGCCTGCCGGTGCTTGACCGCTTCGCGATAGACGGGGTCACGGATCATGGCGACGAAGGCGGCGACGGTCGGATATTGAGCGATGAAGCAAAGGTCCCAGCGCTCCTGCGGCGGTCCAATCAGCATCTGCTCGAACCGTCCACGCCAAATGATCGATCCCCCGATGCGGGAGAACACCGGCTCGCTTTCGCGCCCGTAAGCCGCATAGGCCTCGGCCCCGGTCGCCTTCCGGCCGTCCGAATAGGCCGCATCGGCGCGCAATCTAACCAGATTGAGCATATGGATTGGACCCGGCCGGTCGTCGGCGCGAAAGGCGGCGAACGCCTCTTTGGTGGGATCGACATAGCCGGTCATGCGACCTCCCGGGCTTGGCGCGGGGCGACCGAGCGGGGCCAAGCCGCCAAGGTGTACGACGAGTTGCGTTAACGCCAAGCCAAAACGCGCAAGGGTTCAGCGAGCAAGAGTTCGATCGGAGATCGGCGACGCGCGGGAGCGAGGTCGACGAAGCATCGACGCTGACCACGTCATAGCCGAGAGCGGAGCCAAAATTGCTCGGCGCCACGCCTGCATAGCCAACAGTCGCGGTCACGGCGGCCGCCCGGCTCTTCACGGCGACTGTTGGCGTCCCGGCGCCGCGCGGGGCGTGACTCAGGAAGACGGAACCAGCAATTTGAGCTGCGCGGACATCGCTGTCGTTTGCGACATCCGGCTGCCCCGCGATCGCCTCCGCCGCGGCGACGGACGCGGTGTCCGCAGCCAGTTGAACGCGGCTCCTGAAATGGGAGACGTTTGCGTAATCAGCGGTGACCGCCAGAGCGAGCACGACGAGCGGCGCCGCCGAAGCGCAGGCGACCAAGCCCGCGCCTTCGGAACGCGGCCGGCTGAACAGCTGCGAAAACCTTTGAGCGGCGGACACCCGTCCAAACATCATCGGTCTCCTCAAACCGAACCATGAGAAGCCTGCCCCCGGTTCAACGTGGAACGGACCGGCTTGTTCCATTTGGAGTGTAAGGAGAGAGAATATCCAACTGATTGAGGAAGATGGTAAAGTAGAGCGTGAGAATAATCCGGGTCGCCGTTAGATCTTTGGCAACGATGTCCGCCGCCGGTGGGAACGGCTCGCGGCGAAAGCCGAGAGTCCTAAAAATACATGATCAGAAGGATATACAAGAAAAGGCCCGTGCTCGGTTCGTGAGTTAGATTGATTGTTTCCCGGAAGTCTATAGAATGAATCAAATAGTAGCCGACCATTCTCGGCATTGGGTCGAAAAGGCTCCGAAATGTCCGAAGCAACCCTCCCGATTCAGGCCGCGGCACCGCCCCGGTTCAGCGAAGATGCTGTCGCCCTCGGTCTCGGTCTTGGCGTCTTCGCGCTGGCGCTGGTTTCGCTTCTCGGCACGGACGCGCTCGGCTGGCTTGTCAAGACATCGGTATGGGCCGACCCGTCGGCGGCGCTTGCGCCCGCCTCGAAAGCCTATGCGAGCCTCGGCGCGTTGGGTTCGCTCCTTGTCACTTACATCATTCTCACGGCCGTTCTATCCGCCACCGCTTATCTGCTTGGCGACGACGCCAGACGCTTCGCGCTCGCCTTCACGGCCGTGTTCGCGCTCGCATATGCGAGTTGGTTCGTCGGCAGCTGGGCTCGTCTCGCCGCTGTCACCCCGGCCGATCAGGCCAAGTTCGGCGTCTCGTGGTCGCTCAAGCTCACGGGCGAAGGCGGGTTTGTCGTCGCGCTTCTCGCAGGGCTCGTGATCGCGAATGTCTTCCCCGGCTTCGCGGAGCGGCTGAGGAGCGCGATCCGGCCCGAGCTTTACATCAAGATTGCGATCGTCATCCTCGGGGCCTCCATTGCGGTCACTGTCGCTAGCAAGGTCACGTTGGCGTCGTCGCTGATGCTGCGCGGCCTCGCGGCGATCGTCGAGGCCTATCTGATCTACTGGCCGATCGTCTATTTGATCGCGCGCAAGGGCTTCGGCTTCAGCCGCGAATGGGCCGCGCCGCTCGCCTCCGGCGTTTCGATCTGCGGGGTCTCAGCGGCGATCGCGACCGGCGGCGCAATCCGCGCCCGGCCTCAGATTCCCATTCTGGTGTCGTCGCTGGTCGTCGTGTTCGCGGTGATCGAAGTCTTGATCCTGCCGCTGATCGCGCAAGCGTTCATGGCCCATGAGCCCCTGGTCGCAGCGGCGTGGATGGGGCTTGCGGTGAAGAGCGATGGGGCGGCGCTGGCGGCGGGGGGCATCACGCAGTCGCTCATCCAGGCCAAGGCGGCGGCCGAGGGAATCGCCTGGCAGCCCGGCTGGATGCTGGCCGTGACGGCCACGGTGAAAGTGTTCATCGACATCTTCATCGGCGTCTGGGCCTTCATTCTCGCCTATATCTGGACGAATCACATCAATCCGCGCGTGGGAGGAGAGAAGGCGAGGCTCGCCGAAATCTGGGAGCGATTCCCGAAATTCATCCTCGGCTTCGTTGCGACGTTCCTCATTGCGCTCGCACTTGCGCTCACGACGACCGCGGGCTCGTCCGGCAAGCTCGCCGCGGCGATCGACGAAGCCAATCTCTTGCGCGTGATGTTCTTCGTGCTCACCTTCTTCTCGATCGGGGTCATGTCGAATTTCCGCCAGCTCTGGCAGGACGGGTTCGGCAAGCTGGCGGCGGTCTATCTGGTCTCGCTGTTCGGATTTGTCGTCTGGGTCGGGTTTGTCATCTCGTGGCTCTTTTTCGCCGGCGTGAAACCGCCGCTCACGTCCTGATCGAGGGAACTTCCGATGCCCAAACCCGACTTGCGCGAAGCGACGAGCGCCTATGAGCCGCTGCTGCCGATCGAGAAGAAGCTGATCGGCTGGAGTCTCGGCGTCGGTCTCGCGCTGCTTGCGGTGCTCATTGTCATCAATTGGTTCGTTCCGCTCGGCTAGAAGCGCCCGCTTTCAGCCTTGATATTGCGGGAGGACGGAGCGCCGTCTCGAGACGCTTCGAAGACTCAAGCCATGACCGATTGGAACCCGACCCTCTACTCGAAATTCGAAGCCGAGCGGATGCGCGCGGCGCGCGATCTCCTGGCGCGGATTCCGCTCGAGAGGGCGAGTCTTGTCTACGATCTGGGCTGTGGGCCCGGCAACAGCGCGGAACTGCTGCTGCGCCGGTTTCCGGACGCGCGGATCGTCGGCCTCGACACCTCTGACGCCATGCTCGCCCATGCCCGCGTGCGCGCGCCGCAGGCGAAGTTCGTCAAGCAGGACATTGCGGATTGGGCGCCCGAGGATAAGCCGGATCTCATCTTCGCCAACGCCGCGCTGCAGTTCCTGCCCGATCACGACCGGCTGTTTCGGCGCCTGATGTCGTATCTGGCGCCTGGTGGCGCGCTGGCGGCGCAGATGCCAAACATAGCGCGCGAATCGTCGCATGCGCTCATGCGCATGGTCGCCGCCGAAGGACCCTGGTCGACGCGGCTCGTGCCGATCGCCAAGACGCAGCCGCTCATCGCCGACTTCGAGAGCTATTACGATTGGCTGAGGCCGGCGGCTTCGCAAATTGACATCTGGATGACGACCTACGTTCATCCGCTCGACGGGCCGCACAGCATCGCCGACTGGTTCGCCGGCTCGACCCTGCAGCCGTTCCTGGAGCGGCTCGGCGACGAGGAGCGCTGCGAATTCCTCGCCCGCTACCGCGCCGGCCTCAAGGACGCTTATCCCGCTCAGCCTGACGGCCGAACCCTGTTTGCGTACCCGCGGCTCTTCATCGTCGCGGTCAAGGCTGGGGCACCGTGAGATCGGATCCGGCCATGGCGCAGAGACGATCGGCAGCTGTGAAGAAGGAATTGCGCGATCATTCCTTCGCCTCCGTATCTTCTGAGTTAGGGTCGAAGTTCAGCGGGTCGAGCCAGACGCCGACATAGACCCCGGCCATGGCGCCGCCGGCGAAGGCCAAGCCATCGATAAACCAGCGCAGCGTCATACCCCGGCGGGTTTTCGGCCTCGAAAGATCGGCTCCGCTGTCCTCAGAAAGTGGTTGCCGCTCGTCGAACTCGGCCAAAGTCGTCGGCGCCAACGTCTCAATCTCGATCATTGTGAGGGCTTGCTTTTTCACGTTCATCTCCCCGCGCCGGTGGTGACGGCCTGGTTCAGAACCGGACGAACTCCGATCGGCGAAGCCGAGCGAACGATCAGCACCCTGGGCGAGCCTGGCTACCGGAGAATTTCAGGAATTGGGTATTGCGTTACGTCGGTAACTGCCGGCTGCTGGCAGAGGCGCCGAAAAGCGCTCGGCCGCCCCTGCTCAACCGACGGAACTCGGAGCGCCTCCCGCGGGAGGCGAGGGCCTCGGTCCGCACGGATCGTTCCACAAATTGGTTCGACAAGGCGGTCGGTCAGGCGGCGGCCTCGTCTTTGGCGGTCGCCTGAAGCGCTTCAGGACCGGCTGGCCGAACGCGGTTGAGATGGTCGGCGGCATCGCGCGCGCGGGGTGAGGATGCGCGGATGCGAGCGTATTGCCCTAAGCGTTTTGGAAACGAAGTCAGGCGCCGGCGAGGATGACGCGTTCGGCCTGTTTGGGCTGCGTCACCTCGACGGTGACCTCCATGCCCAATTCATCGCCGGGAGCGCCGAAATAGGCGCCGGTCAGCGGCGCCGCCTGGGCAGGATTGCGCGCGACCGCGACCCGGATGAGGTCCATGCTGCCGACGAGCCCATTGGTCGGGTCGAACTCGACCCATCCCGCGCCCGGCAGATAGATCTGGCACCAGGCGTGCGTCGCCCCGCCGCCCAGACGGACCGGCTCGTCGTCGCCGCGCGGAACATAGATATAGCCGGAGACGAAACGGGCGGCGACGCCAATGGCGCGGGCGGCCTCGATCATCAGGACCGCGAAGTCGCGGCAGGAGCCGCGGCGCCGCTCCAAGGTTTGCAGCGGCGTCTGGACCCCCGGCGCCTCACGGCGCTCATATGAGAATCCTTCCTTGATCGCGTAGGTCATCGTCATCAAGAGATGACTGGTGAGCGTGGTCGCCCCCGGCGTCAGGAACTGGCGCACCCAGCGGTCGAGATCCCCGCCAGGATCGCTGTGCAGACGCTCCATCGCGCGCGCGATATCAGGCAATTCCTCGGGGGTGTAGGAAAAGGGAAAGAACTGCGCCCGCGGGTCGATCTCACCGCCGGGCTGGTCGTCTTCGATCCGCTCCACGGTGAAGCGGTTCTCGACCCGGAGCGACGTCCAGGAGCCGGAAAACGACGCGACGGCGACGCAATTGTCGAATGTGTCATAGAGCCAGCGCAGCCGTCTCGGCTCGGGCTCGATCTCGAGCTCCGACGCCAGGAGCCGCTGATCGTGCCCGTCGCGCGGGCGCATCATCATGCGGTGATCGCCAAATTCGACCGGCCGCTTGTAGCGGTAGGTCGTCAGATGGCGGACGTTCAAAATGGCCCTGCCGGACTGCAATTCGACTCGCTCAATGTGCCGCTAAGGCCCGGGGCGACATGTTGTCCCCCGGCGGCGGCGCGTCAAGAGCGCTTTCGGCCGTCGACCTCTCACCCGAACAGGCCATGCACAAACCATTTTGGCTGCGCCGTCTCGCGGCCCCATAGGCCCTCGCGATAGAGCCAGAAGCGGCGGCCTTCGGAATCCTCGGCGCGGAAATAGTCGCGCGTGGGCGCTCCCGCGTGTCGCCACCAGGGGGCGGCGATGCGCTCTGGCCCCTCAATTGCCGTGACGTCATGCAGGACTCGCCGCCAGCGAAAGCGCAAAGGAGGGCCATCGGGCACTTCGGCCATGGCCTCGATCGGCTCCGGGCGAGCGAAGAGACGCAACGGCCGCGCGGGGGCGCTGTTTGCTACCGTGTCCGGCTCTTCCTCGCGCATACGCGCGTCTCCTCCCCCCTTGTGGGGGAGGAACAAGGAGGGGGGTCGCGCCGTCCTGCGCAACACGGGAGCGGCGCATTCAATAATCTCCGCGGCCCGCGCGACCCCCCACCCATAGGGCGTTCGGAAGAACGCCCGTCCATTGGACGGGCTATGCCCGCCCCCACAAAAGGGGGCGGGTGCGCGCCGAGCCGTTCCTCGCGTAAACCCAATCGCATCATGCCCAAGCGTCGCCGGCGCCGCCGCCTCGGCCTGCTCGGGCAGATGCGCATCGATGAGCTCGCGCCGCGTCACCGCGCGGGCGCCGAGGCGGGCGCTCAACCGGTCGAGAAGCTCGGCCAGCGAGCGGGCGCGCTCGGCCTCGTGCGCGCGCTCAAGCTCGGCCTCGGAAGGCGCGAGCGGCTCGGCCTTAAGACAAGCGAGGCGCATGAGGTCGACGCCATAGCCGGCGTCAATTTCGTCTTCGTCCGGACTCGCGAGCCGCTCGGTGATGAGCCGCACGATGGCGCGCGCTTCGTTGAGCGGCCGGGAGGCGCCGATGCGAATGCGGCGCATCGCGCCATCGACGCGATAGAGGCTGAGTTCGATCCGCCGCGCGCCCTTGGCCTGCCGCTCCAACAGCACGACGAGATCGTCGGCGAGCTTGCGCAATTGAGCCTCGATCGCCTCGATCGTCTGGATGGGAGAGACGAACCGCCGCTCGGCGCAGAAATCCGGCGGCCTGAAGCGCGGCGCAATCGACGAGCGCTCGAGGCCTTTGAGCGCGTCGAGCCGCGCCATCGGAGACAGGGCCGAACCGCGCCGTGATCGGCGCCCGCGGCCTCAATGCGATGTCGCCGATGCGTCTCAAGCCGGCTCGGGCCATGTCGGCGATGATTTTCTCGTCGAGGCCAAGCGCAGCGAGCGGCAGATCATAAAAGAGTTTGGCGAAGACCTTGTCGCTCATGGGCTCGGGCGCGGTCTTCACGCGCGAAAACCGCGCCAGCGCTGAAGCCGCGCGCGGATTGCCGGCGGCGCCGATGAAGACGGTGATTCCCTGCGCGGAGAGCCGGGCGCGACAATCCTCGATCAGGGCCGCTTCGCCTTCGAACAGATGGGAGATTCCGGAAATATCGAGCATCAGCCCGTCGCGTCCATCGAGCGCGGCGAGCGGGGTAAAGCGGGAGCACCAATCGCAGAGACGCGTCAGAAGCCGCGCCTCTTCCGCAAGCTGAGCCTCGACCGCGATGAGACCCGGAAAGCGGGCGCGCGCGTCGGGGAGCGAAAGGCCTATGGTCAAGCCGAGCCGCGCGGCCTCGGCGTCGACGCAGACGAGCCTCTGCGCATTGTCGATTCTAGCGACCGCGACAAGCGGCGCCGCCTTGTCAACGTCGCCGAGCCGGCGCGCGCGGTCGGTCGCCAGACGCGGCAGCCAGAGGGAGAGAAATCGCCTGGTCGTCAACGCCTATGTCCTTGAAAGTCATGTCTTTGAAGGTCAGGTCCTGGCTTCGCCATTCGAGACGAATAACGCGCTCCCTGTCGAAAGCCTGGAAAGGCCGCTCTGGCCCCGCGCGCGCGAAGCGCGCCTTGATGAGCCGCGCCCCGCAGGCGAATGGTCCGGGCAGGTCAGGACCAGCGGCCGCCGGCGTTGTGGCGCTGGGCGCGGCGGCGATCTCGAACCGCGTCTCGGCGGCGCTGGAGATGCGCTCCGCCTGGCCATAGGCGCTGGCCAGGATCAGAAGCGCGGGCGTTCTGCCTTTTCGCGCGGCTAGAAGCAGGCGCCGCGAGGCGGCGAGACTATAGCCCTTGAGACTCCAGATCTCGCCAATGACCGCAGCCGGGGCGCCGCATTTGAGCGCCTCCTCGATCGCCCAAAGGGCTAAAGCCGCATCAGGCGCGCGCACGAAGACGAGGCGGCTTAGACTAAGCCCGTGCGCCACGAGCCCCGGCCCATAGAGCGCGCCCGACTCCTGATCGGCGAAGCCTTCGCTGATGATGAGGGCCGAGGCTGGCCGCCCACTCAGGAACCGTCCGGCCAGCGCCAGCGCAAAGCCCATCGCCGCCGCCCCGTCTGTTGGTCGAGCTGGGGCAATCTCATGCAGGGCATCGTCCGCGAGGCCGCCGCCAAGGGCGGAATCGAACGCGCGCGCAAGCGGCAAGCGCCGCGCGAGCCGATCGCCCGTTGGGCCGGCTTCCGCCTCGATCTCAGCGATGACGCGCCGCAGACGCGCCATCCCCTCCGCTCTGCCGCTTGGCGACATTCGGCCCGCGTCCTATAAGTTCGCTCTTTGTTCTTGTTTTGGACCGAAAGAGCGCGGGAGTCAAGGACGGGCTTCGCGAAGGTAGTGTCTCAGTTTGCGAAACTGAATTTTTATGCTTAGGGTAGGGTTATTACAGAAGGGAATAGCGCCTTGGCATTATACGTACTAACTTACGATGTTCGCGAAAAAAATCACGACTACACCAAGCTTTATGAACCATTGGAGTCGTGGAAGGCTGCCCATCTACAAAATTCAGTCTGGCTTGTTGATAGAAGCAGCACCGCAGCTCAATTGCGTGATGCAATGAAAACGCATATGCATTCTGACGATACAATAGGTGTTGTAGAATTATCCCCTACCGGCGACTGGGCGGCGCTGAAAGCTCGCCAAACAGGGACTGATTGGCTAAAGTCTCACATTCATTGAGCCAAAAACTACCAGGAAACCGTATGGGTATATTCAGAATTTCGGCTATAGCAGTTGCTTCACGTTTTCTGGTAACTCGTCCCAAAGCATGATGACTGCACCACCTAGCCGGCGGAGAAAATGCTCCTCCGCCTCACCGCATTTTATACTCTGGCCTTTGGGTTGCCGCACTGGCCGCCTCCACGCTTTCCGTCAAGCATAGCACGGATTGCAAGGATTGCGCGCAGCGCGTCAACCATTCAATTTTCAAACCGAGATACTACCCGTGGTTAGTGTCTCGGTTTGCCAAGAGCCGCGAGGTATCACGGCAGACCTTTCAATTCAATACTCTTAACTGCGTAGCTCTGCAATTTGTCCCCCGCCCCGCTCTGTTTTCTACTAAGCATACCATGCCACGTCGAGAGGCGCGAGTGCGTCAATCATTCCAAATTTCAAACCGAAACACTACCGGGGCTCCCAGGAACTGAGACGCTACCGCGCCTGAAGGGGCGCAAGATCCACGGCGGCGAAAGCGGCCGTCCGAGGGCGGCGTTCAAAAACCGACTTTTTCTTGACGAACCGGCTCAGACGATGTTACTGTTCTACAGAAAACATGGCGATGCCCGTTCGCGCTTCTCAGGAGCGCGCCCCGAAGGCGGGCCTTGGCGGTCAACGGCAGGAGAACGACCGCTGCGAAACGAAAAGGGGCGCTAAGTCACTGAAAACAAACAACCCGCGAAAATGACGAAACGAAACGCCCGTTAAGTCATTGAAAACAAACAATCCGGCGAAATGACTGATTCGGCGTCCACAATGATTTCAACAACTTACGCCGGACCCTGCGAAACGTTTCGTTTCGCAGGGCGAAATGAGCGTTTCGTTTTGGCCGTCCTTCGAGGCCGCCTCGCGACGCTCAGGACGAGGGGTTGGGAGCGACAACGACTCGCAAATCGCGCCTCAAGCCTTTGGAATCGCTCAAAATGGACTCGCAAATGGCCACCCGCCGGCTCGCAGTCGCAGGGCGCGAGAAATCGATCAGCGAACGCGCATGGAGACGACCAGCATCACGGAAAGCGATGCGCAGGGCCGGCGTCACCGCCGAGACCTCACCCCGTCTCGAAATCACCTCTCTGGGGCGGGGCGAGTGGTGTGAACTGGCAGCGATCGGGCTTGAGGTCGACGAGCGGCGTCCCGTCGAGGCAGTCGAGGCCCCTGACACGCAAGGTCGCCCCTTCGCGCTTGACGAGTGTCGCGAGCGCCGTCCCGATCGGGTTCGGGCGAACGGGCGAGCGCAGCGAAAACGTGCCGCGCGTCGCGCCGTCATTGGCCGGGCTTTGGCGCACGAGATCGCGGCGCGACTCGTGCAGCCAATAGAGGACCTCGATCCGCTCGTAGGCCTCGATCCCGTCCAGCGCCGCGACCCAGGGCTCGGCGACCTCGATGCGGCAGATCGGCCCGTCGGCTCGTCCCTGGCGCGGACAATCGAGCCGCGACGTCCAGGGCGTGCGGATGACGCCGATGAAGGTGAGTCCGGCGTCGAACGAAGAGGGCGCTTCGACCGCGACCTCGTTTCGGCGGACTTCGTTCAATCTCACCATGGTCCGTCCATCCCGTCCGTTTCGCCCTGCCCCCTCCACCATGCTTCGCATGGTTTGATGATTAACGTTGACTAGAACAAACACAGAACATTTTGTGGCGTAAACGCGAAATGGAGGATATGCTTCGGATAGTCAGAAACACAGACCACCTTCCACCTCGGGGTTCGCATGGCTCTCATCAATCGCGGGTTTTTCTTCACACATGTGCGCCGAATGATGTTCTCAAACATCCTGCAGCAATCGCAGGTGGATGGAATGAACGCAATTCTCGATGGATGGGAGGCGAAATATACGGCCGATGACGACCGATGGCTCGCTTACGCCCTTGCGACGACCTACCATGAGACCGATCAGCACATGCAGCCGATCCGCGAATATGGCAAAGGACGCGGGATGCCATATGGAAAGGCTGATCCGACCACAGGGCAGGTTTATTACGGGCGGGGTTTTGTGCAATTAACCTGGGAACGCAACTACGAAACGATGTCGGATCTATTGGGAGTCGACTTCGTTCATCATCCGGAGCTGGCGCTGGAGCTCGACAATGCGACACACATCATGTTCATCGGCATGATCAAGGGATTGTTCACCGGCAAGTCGCTAAGCGATTACTTTAGCACGACAAACGAGGATTGGGTCAACGCTCGCAAGATAATCAACGGCTTGGATAAAGCTCAGGCGATTGCCCTCTATGGGCACAATTTTTACTCGGCGATCAGTTACACAGCCGGATGAGATTTCTCTCGGCAAACATCCCGCGTCGCGGCATGTTCGCCGGTCCGAATTGCTGTCGCGCGCGCATGCCGCATCGCAAGAGCCGGCGCGATTGTCGGGCTGACAATGATAGGCGCCTCTGCGTCCCGTCCTTGCTGAGGAGCGCTGCGGTTGGCTGGAAAATCCCACTCCAGGCAACTGGTGGCTGAAAGATCCGCACGGCCTTTGGATCATCTCTGCACAAGGCGGGCTGTACGCAGAAGGCGTCGAAAAACTGCCCCAGCCGGCGCCCGGCCATTTCGTGTCCACCAACGGCCAGTATGGGTATTCGTGCGCCTGCCTAAGCGGGGCTTTCGACATTCATGCGCAAACGATGACGCAGGTTGAATTGGCCCGCACGTCGCCCTTATCGGTCTGTCGAAATGACAAGGCGCTGCCAGCACCTTAGGACGAGGCTCTGGGCTCCACGGGCACTTTTGTCGAGTTGCGAGGCTCCGCGGCGCTCCGCCCTACCCCGTCACCTCGAGCGCGAGCCGGCCAGCTCAGCGGCTGGCCGTATTCGCCCATCGCCTCGACCACCACCGGATAGGTTCCGGGCTTGAGATCCCCGGGCAGGCGGGCGGTCCAGATGTGCGAAGACTCCTCGGCCTTGACCCAGGCCTTCTTCGTCGCCTCGTTGCGCGCGAACACCTCCTGGACAAATGGATCGGGACGGGCGCGGCGGGTCATCTCGATCGGCGCCCGATCGCCGATGACCATCTTGACCTTCGTCTTCTCGCCGCCGTCGAACACATTGGCGATCAGGGTCGAGGCGCTGAGCGCATCGCGCGGAACCGGCGAGCCCAAGAGACGGAGCTGACGGAAATCGCGGTCCGCGTCCTTGCTGATCCCATGGAAGCGGCTGTCGATCGAGAGCCGCATCTGGCGTCCGTTCGGCTCCTTCGCCGGAATGAAACGCGTCGCATAGCCATTGCCGTCGACCGAAAGGATGTGAAAGCCGTTCGGCGTGCCGTCGCGGCTGTCGGCCGAGGCCACGCCGCGATGATCGAACGGTCCGCTCCACCATGAGCCAGAGAGCGCCGTCAGCACATGATGATGGTGGGGCGCGGCGCCTTTCCAGCCGTCAGGGCCATCGAAATAATGATGCTCGGTCGTGTGCGTGTGACCCGAGAAGCTGACGGTGTAGCGCCGCCCCTCGAACAGGGAGAAGAACGCCTCGCCGGTCCTGCAGGTTCTGATAGGGCTCATCGTCGAGAGAGGTGCGGATGGGGATGTGCATCACGATCACGATGAGCGTCTCGTCCGGCGTGTGCGCGAGCACGTTGCGCACGAACTCGAGTTGGCCCTGGTCAAGCCTGCCCTCGTACTTGCCCCCTCCCCCGGCTTTATGCGGGTCAAAGCCCAGATAGTTCACGTCATCGAGCATGAGGAAGAGCGTCTCACCATAGAAGAACGCGTAATAGTTCGGGCCGAACACTCGCTTGAAGGTCTCGCGGCTCAATTTGCGATCGGGCGCTTCGAAATTGAGATCATGGTTGCCGCCGACATTCCACCACGGAAGCCCGATCGTGCCCATGATCGCGTTCGAGCGCGGGTAGAGCGAGAGATCGTCGAACATGATGTCGCCGGCGGTGAGGCCGAATTTGGCGTCGACCCCGGCGAGCGCCTGGATCAGGTCCTCGCGGATGAAGTCGACTTCGGCGCCGGTCTCCGGCTGCGGATCGGTCACCAGCACGACGTTGAACGCCTTGGGCTCGTCCTGGCGGCGAAGCGGAAAATCGACCGACAGCGGCAATGGCCCGGTCGGCGCCAAACCCTCGAAAGTCAGGTTGAGCTCGGCCGGCGAGCCTTTGGGATAGTGATGGCGATAGAAGCGCGGCAGATTGGTAAGCGGCTCGACCGGCGGCATGAAGCCGGCAGGCTTGATGACGAAGATCGTCGCCTCATCCGGCAACAGCAGCGTGTAGCGGCCGTCGGGCGCCGGTGACGGCGACGTCGCGGCCGTTCGATACGAGAACGCCCGCGAGCCCCGGATTGGCGGCGCTGGATACGCCCGAGCCGTCCTTATCCTCGAACACGACCCCGGAGACTTGGCCGGAAACTTGCGCCGCCGGCGAAGCCTGCGCCTCGGCCCGGCGCGGCTCGATCGCGGCAAGCGCAAGACCGCTCGCGGCGCCGATCAGCACGTCGCGCCGGGTCATTCCATCGCTTTGCTGCTCGGACATGTCCCAACCTCCAATTCGCTCGTCTGCAGGAAACGGCCTCGTCATGACGCCGTCATGAAACGAAAAGGCCATGGATGCGACGAAGCTTTAAGCCGCAATGGGATGGTTTGGAAACCGCCGCCGATCACAGACAGTTGAACGATCCGACGCTGGCCGGCCTGCGAAGGGCCCCTTACGCTTGCTGCAGCGTCGCGTTGGCCCGCGGGGGTGGACCAAGAGCGCCGTCACGCGGGAGGAACGAATGCTTTTCGCACGGATTTCGGCGTTCCCGCCGGCGCGCATCTGACGTCTCTCGGCATCGAGCCTTTCGACCCCATGAAACCTGCGCCTGATAACGACGGGCTAACAGCAACTACCGGTCCGTCGGCGAGACGAGCGACACAGGCCAGGCAACCAGCTCTGGCGCTCTGAAGAGAGCCCAGCCGGACGTTTGCTTGTCTCGCCATTAGGCTGAGGCCGGCGCTCGATCAGGCGGCCTTGAGCAGGCCGAGCTGGGTCAGCGCGGTGACGCCGTCGTCGAGGCCGATCTCCTCCGCAATTCTGCCGTCGATCACCTTCAGGACCGTCGTGCCCGTGAAGCGCATCTTGCGGCCGGTGGCGGCGGACAGGCTTCCGACCAGAAAGTCGTTGAAGGCAGGACCGGTGTGGGTTCCGCCGCCTTCCCACTGCCCGACGACATAGTCGCCTTCGGCGATGAGATCCGCGGTCCCCCAGAAGTTGAGGTCGGGGAACGCGGCGCGGAAAGTCGGTCATGAACGCCTTGATGTCGCCGCGGCCCCGGCGCGGCGCGTGCAGCGAATATTTCAAGAGCATGTCCGGAGCGGCGATGTCGTCGACGACCGCGAGATTCACGTCCTTGCCCCAGAACTCGGTGAACCAGCGGCCAACCACGGCCTTGTTGTCGTCTTGCTTGCTCATGGAAATGGATCCTCTTGCTCGTATCGGAGGATCATCGAAATCGCTCGATGACGCCCGAGCGAACGACTACGCATTGAGCGGCGCCGCGACACTCCGCTTCTTGCCCTGGAATTGACGACAGGAGCGAGGCGCTCGGCCGATCGCTATGCGCCCACCTGCCCACGATGGCGCAGATAAGCGTCCGCCAGCACGCAGGCGACCATGGCTTCGCCGACCGGCACTGCGCGTATGCCGACGCACGGGTCATGGCGGCCTTTGGTGACGATCTCCGTCTCGTCACCCGCACGCGTGATCGTGTGGCGAGGCGACAGAATCGACGACGTCGGCTTGACGGCGAAGCGAACGACAATCGGCTGTCCGGTTGAGATGCCGCCGAGAACGCCGCCCGCGTGATTGGAGAGAAAGCGCGGATGCCCTTCGTTGCCGCCAGCGCATTTCGTCGGCGTTCTGCTCGCCCGAGAGTTCGGCCGCTGCGAAACCGTCGCCGATCTCGACTCCCTTGACGGCGTTGATGCTCATCAGCGCCGCGGCGAGCTCTGCGTCGAGCTTGCCATAGATCGGCGCGCCCCACCCGGCCGGAACGCCCTCGGCGACGATCTCGATCACGGCGCCGACCGAAGATCCCGCCTTGCGCACGTCGTCGAGATAGTCGGCGAAACGCTCACTCGCCGCGGCGTCGGGCGAGAAGAATGGGTTGCGCCCGACCTCGTCCCAATCCCAGCGGGTCCGATCGATCTTCAATTTGCCGATCTGCACCAGCGCGCCGCGAACGATGACGCCGGGCGTCACCTTGCGGGCGATCGCGCCGGCTATGACGCGCGCGGCCGTCTCGCGCGCCGAGGAGCGGCCGCCGCCGCGGTAATCGCGGATCCCGTACTTCGCCTCGTAAGCGTAATCGGCGTGTCCGGGACGATACTTGTCCTTGATGTCGCTATAGTCCTTCGAGCGCTGATCGACATTGTCGATGAACACGCCGATCGGCGTTCCGGTCGTCACCTGACCGCCGGTCGCTTCGTCGATCATCACGCCGGAAAGAATGCGCGCCTCGTCGGGCTCGCGGCGTTGCGTCGTGAAGCGCGAAGTTCCAGGTCGTCGCCGATCAAGTTCGGCCTGGATGTCAGCCGACCTCCAAGGGAATGCGCGGCGGACAGCCGTCAACGACACAGCCGATCCCTGGCCCGTGACTCTCGCCAAAGGTGGTGACGCGGAAGAGATGTCCGAAAGTGTTATGCGACATGATGAACCTGTGGGTTCATACGGAGCGCTCCTCCACCGCGTCAAACCCGTGGCGACGCCCAATTCCCGCCACGCAATATTCATTGCAAATTCATCTCGGGGGGCGCATGCCTCGCCCGCCCAACGGCCAAGAGTTCGAACAACACGGAGACTGTAAAAATGAGGAAGACATTGACCGCGATCGGGATCAGCGCCGCGATCGCTCTCGCGCCTCTCGCCGCGATCGCGCAGACCGACACGACGGCTCCGGCCGCCGGCGCGGCCCCGCGCCACCGACAACATGGCGCCGGCTGCCAGGACTCGATGAAGAAGACCACGAAGCACAAGAAGCATATGGCTAAGAAGGCGAAGAAGTCCACCGACGCGATGGCGCCGGCCGCTCCCGCGAATCGCAGTAATTCGTCAAAGCGACAATCGACGTCAGGAAGAGGAGCCGCCCCATCCGACGGATGGGGCGGCTTTTTTCGTCTCACGCGAGCCTGTCGCTTTCGCCTCGCCCGGCGCGCGTGGCAAAGTCGCGCGGGGCTTCAAGGAGGCGCAATGGCGAGCGCCGAGTTCTGGTACGAGTTCGCGAGCACCTATTCCTATCCGGCGGCGCTTCGCGTCGCCGCGCTCGCCGAAGAGCGAGGCGTGAGGCTTGTCTGGCGCCCGTTCCTGCTCGGGCCGATCTTCATGGCGCAAGGCTGGCGCGACTCGCCGTTCAACATCTATCCGGCCAAGGGCCGCTATATGTGGCGCGACCTCGAGCGGACATGCGCCGCCATGGGCCTTCCGCTCAAACGGCCTGAGCCCTTCCCGCAGCCGAGCCTGCTCGCCGCGCGGGTGGCGCTCGCGCTTGGAGGCGATAGCCGAGTCAATTTCTCGCGCCTGGTCTTTGCGGCCGAATTCAGCCAGGGCTTGCCGATCGGCGATCGGGCGACGCTCGGCCCCTTACTGGCTGCTTGCGGCGTCGATCCGGCGACGGCGTTCGAGCGGGCCGAAAGCGAGGCCAACAAGGCGCGGCTCAAGGCCGAGTGCGCCCGCGCCGCAGAGATCGGCGTCATCGGCGCCCCGTGTCTTGTCACTGAGGACGGCGAAGTGTTCTGGGGCAACGACCGGCTCGAACAGGGGCTTGATTGGGCCGCGACCGGGCGCCTCGGCGCCGTTCGTTAGCGGCTCTATCGCTGTAGCTCCGCATTGGCGAAGCGACGTTCGGCCGCATAAAGTGATCGCGCTTTGTGCTTGCGACAGAGGAGCAGCGCAATGACGGACCGGAAAAACCCCGCCAAGACGCTCGATCAGCAAATGCTGGCGTTCGTCGATCCAATCGGTCGATTGCTGACCGACGGCTTCCACATTCTCGCGCTGTTCGCGATCGGCGGCGCCACCGTCTGGTCCGCCTCCGCCGCGTTCTACGCCATGGTCCAGAAGGGCGGCGCCACGATCGAGGATTTGCTGCTTCTCTTCATCTATCTCGAGATCGGCTCGATGGTCGGGATTTATTTTCGCACCAATCACATGCCCGTCCGGTTCCTGCTCTACGTCGGCATCACCGCGCTGACCCGCCACTTGATCGGCATTGTCCAGCATGAGGAGGTGGCGGATCTTGGCGTCGTCATCCTCGCAGGCGCCATTCTCATCCTCGCCCTCGCAGTCCTCGTCATCCGCTTCACGTCGAACCGCTTCCCCAATCCGACCGACGGCGAGGTCTCGCGCGGCGACGTCGTCCGTGGGGACGTCACCCGTGGCGAGGTGCATGACGAGTGACGGCGAATTCGACGGCCTCATTCTGAGGCGCCCCGCGTAAGCGGGGCCTCGAAGAACGTTCCAGTTGAGCCGCCGGCGCTCCGCTTGAGGACCGTCCTTCGAGACGCCGCTTCGCGGTTCCTCAGGACGAGGCCGGAGCGTGCTTTGCGCTCTTCTCGAGCGCCTGCGCGCGGATGGCGGACAAAGTCGTCGTCGGCGTGATCGCGTCGGGGTCCACCTTGACATGCAGGATCGAAGGCAGGCCGGAGGCCAACGCGCGTTCATATGCGGGCAGGAACTCCGCCGTCTCCTCCACCGTCTCGCCGTGACCGCCGAATGCGCGCGCGTAAGCCGCGAAATCGGGATTGTGCAGCGCCGTCGCGATGACGCGCTTGGGATACATGCGCTCCTGATGCATGCGGATCGTGCCGTACATGCCGTTGTCGATCAGCACCACGATGATCGGCAAGCCATATTGAACGGCGGTGGCGAATTCCTGCCCGTTCATGAGAAAGTCGCCGTCGCCCGCAAAGCAGACGACCGTCCGCTTCGGGAACAGACGCTGCGCGCCGATCGCCGCCGGCAGGCCGAAGCCCATCGACCCCGACGTCGGGCCCAACTGCTGTTCGACCGCGCGAAAGCGCAAGAAACGGCCAACCCAAATTGAAAAGTTGCCGGCGCCGTTGGTGAAGATTCCCTCGGGCGAGCGTCGCCTAATCGCGAACATGATCTCGCTCAACTGCACCCGCCCCGGATTCGCCGGCGCCTGTTCGCTCCAGGCGAGATAATCCGCGCGGGCGGCGCGCGTCTCAGCCGACCAGCGGATCTTCGTCGGCGGCTGAACGCCTTCCAGCGACGCGCAGAACTCTGGCGTCGTCGCGACGACGCCGAGCGTGGGATGATAGTTTCGGCCGATCTCGTTGACGTCGGCGTGGACATGCACGAAGCGCTGGCGCGGCTCAGGAATGCCGAACAGGGTATAGGCTTGCGCCGCCGCCTCCGACATGCGCCCGCCAACCAGAAGAACCAGATCGGCCGCTTCGACGCGCGCCTTCAGCCTGGGATTGATCGAGAGGCCGACCTCACCGGCAAAGTTGTCGTGCTCGCCGTCGAACGTGCTCGAGCGCCGAAACGAGCCTGTGACGGCTAAGTCGAAGCGTTCGGCGAACCGGGCGAAGGCGGCGCTCGCTCGCTTGGTCCATCCCCCTCCGCCAAGAATGGCGATCGGCCGTTCCGCCGCCCACAGCATCTTCTGCAATTCGGCCATTTGCGTGAGGCCCGGCCAGATCGGGACCCGCTCGGCGCGCGGCGCGTCCGGCACGGCCGCCATTTCCGTCAGCATGTCCTCGGGCAGCGCGACCGCGACCGGGCCCGGCCGGCCCTGCATGGCGATGTGAAAGGCGCGCTGGACAATCTCCGGGATTTGCGCGGCGCACTCGATCTGCGTCGCGAGCTTCGTCGTCGAGGCGAAGAGCGCCCGATAGTCCATCTCCTGGAAGGCGCCCCGTCCCATCATCGCCCGCTCGACCTGGCCGATGAATAGGATCATCGGCGCCGAATCGTGCTCGGCGATATGCAGCCCATGCGCGGCGTTGGTCGCGCCGGGGCCGCGGGTGACGAAGCAAATTCCTGGCCGCCCAGTAAGGCGTCCCTCTGTTAACGCCATCATCGCCGCGCCCGCCTCCTGCCGGCAGACGGTGAGTTCGATCGGCGTGTTGTTCATGGCGTCGAGGGCGGCGAGGTAGGATTCGCCGGGAACGCAATAGACACGTTCGACCGCTTGCGCGACGAGCTGGTCGACAAGAATCTGTCCGCCCGATCGCAAAGTCTCGCCCAACACCGCTCCTCGCTTCCGGTCACATTTGCCGGCAATCTTTGACAGTTCGCGCTGTTCATTTCAATCGCGGGCCAAAAAAGGGCCTCGCCTTGCGCGTGAGGCGCAGTTCCAGCCATTCTTGTTGCATGTCGGCTCCCACAGAACGCCCCGCTGAGACGAGCGCGTTGACGACGCTGAACGCGCGTTCACGTGAAATCTTCCGCAACATCGTCGATTCCTATCTCTCCTCCGGCGAACCCGTCGGTTCCCGGCATTTGTCGCGCATGCTGCCGATGTCGCTGTCGCCGGCCTCGGTGCGCAACGTGATGCAGGATCTCGAGGAGCTCGGGCTCATCTACGCCCCGCACGCCAGCGCCGGACGCATGCCAACCCAGCAGGGTCTGAGGCTGTTCGTCGACGCACTGCTCGAATTCGGGGATCTGGGACGCGAGGAGCGCGCGCGCATCGACGCCCAAGTGAGGGCGGCGGCGGAGGAACGCGGGTTCGAGGGCGCGCTCGCCGAAACGACGAGCCTATTGTCGGAACTGACTCGCGGCGCGGGCGTGGTGTTGACCAGCAACACTGACGCGCGCCTGAAGCACGTCGAGTTCGTGCGCCTGGAGGCGACCCGCGCCTTGGCGATACTCGTCGCTGAGGACGGCTCGGTCGAGAACCGCGTCGTCACGACCCCTCCCGGCATGCCCGCCTCCGCCCTTGTGGAAGCCAGCAACTTTCTCAATGCGCGCATTCGCGGCCGCACCCTGGTGGAAGTGACGGCGGAAATCGAAGCCGCCCGCGGTGAGGCCCGGCAAGAGCTCGACGAGATCGCCGCGCGCCTGGTCGAAGCCGGCCTCGTCTCGTGGTCCGGCGCTGGCGGATCGCGCGATCAATTGATCGTCCGGGGGCAGGCGAACCTGCTGGGCGACGTGCGCGCCTCGGACGACCTTGAGCGCATTCGCACGTTGTTCGCCGACCTCGAGACCAAGACCGACGTGATCGAGCTCTTGCATCGCGCCGAGACCGGCGAGGGCGTCAAGATCTTCATCGGCTCGGAGAATAAGCTGTTCTCGCTCTCGGGCTCATCGATGATCGCCGCGCCGCTCAGGGACAACGACCATCGCATCGCCGGCGTGCTCGGCGTCATCGGGCCGACCCGCCTCAATTATGGCCGCATCGTGCCGATGGTCGAATATGCTGCGCAGGTGCTTGGCGAGCTCAAACGCCCGCGCTAGCCCGTCTTCTGTTTTCGCCGCTTGGAGAAACGCAATGTCAAACGCGTCGAACGTTGGGACATCCGCGCATAATCTCGGCGAAGCCGTCGAGCGCTTGCGTGAAAAATGGGCGGCGATCACCGCCTTCGGCGTGCTTCTGGTGGTGCTCGGCGTGGCTGCGCTGTTCTTCTCTCTCATCGCGACCATCGTGACGGTGACGCTGAACGGCGTCCTGTTCCTGATCGCTGGCGCCGCCGAGATCGGCATCGGCATGCATTCGCGCGAATGGGGCCGGTTTTTTCTCTGGGTGATCGGCGGCCTCGTCTATATCGCCGCCGGAATCTTGTGCATCGTCAATCCCGTCCTCGCTTCGGTCGCGCTGACGGTTCTGCTCGGCGCTGGCCTGATCGCCGCCGGCGTGGTGAGGGCCTTCCTTGCTTTCCAGCTTCCGTCTGACCATCCGCGCGCTCTTGTCTTTCTCGCCTCAGCCGTAACAATCCTGCTCGGTTTGATCATTGTCACTCACTGGCCGCTCGACAGCGTTTATGTGCTCGGCACCCTGCTCGGCGTCGACCTTCTGTTCCACGGCGTTGGATGGGTGAGCTTCGGCGTCGGATTGCACGCGCGCGCCTGAGCGCGCTCTTGGTCTTCCGCCTGAGATTGGGGAAGTAAGACATGACGAAGTGGGTCTATTCCTTCAGCGCCGAGCGCGCCGAAGGCCGCGGCGAAATGAAGAACCTCCTCGGCGGCAAGGGCGCGAACTTGCACGAGATGGCGTCGCTTGGCCTGCCCGTGCCTCCGGGCTTCACCATCACCACCGAGGTCTGCACCCACTTCTACGCCAACGGCAAAACCTATCCGGCGGATCTCGTTCCTCAAGTCGACGCCGCAGTCGTCGAACTCGGCCGCCAGACCGGACGCGCTTTCGGGGACGCGGCCAATCCGCTGCTCGTCTCGGTCCGGTCGGGCGCGCGCGCCTCGATGCCAGGCATGATGGACACGGTCCTCAACCTCGGGCTCAACGACAACTCGGTCGAAACCCTGGCGAAAATCTCGAATGACGCGCGTTTCGCCTACAACTCCTATCGCCGTTTCATTCAGATGTACTCCAATGTCGTGCTCGACTTGGACGTTCACAATTTCGAGGACATCCTCGAGCAGTACAAGGAGAGCAAGGGCTACGCGCTCGACACCGATCTCAGCGCCGAAGGCTGGCGCGCAATCATCGATGATTACAAGGCGCGGGTGATCGAGGAGACCGGCAAGCCGTTCCCGCAAGACGCGCGCGACCAATTGTGGGGCGCGATCGGCGCCGTGTTCTCGTCCTGGATGAACCAGCGCGCCATCACCTATCGGCGCCTCAATGCCATTCCCGCCGACTGGGGCACTGCGGTCAATGTGCAGGCGATGGTGTTCGGCAATATGGGCGAGACCTCGGCGACCGGCGTCGCCTTCACCCGCAATCCCTCGACCGGCGCCAAGGAGCTTTACGGCGAATTTCTCGTCAACGCCCAGGGCGAGGACGTGGTGGCCGGCATTCGCACGCCTCAGAACATCACCGAGGCGGCGCGCAAGGCAGCCCATTCCGACCAGCCCTCGCTCGAATCGCTGATGCCCGAAGTGTTCGGCCAATTCATCGCCACGACCCAGCTTCTCGAGAAGCACTACCGCGACATGCAGGACCTCGAGTTCACGGTCGAGCGCGGGAAACTGTGGATGCTGCAGACCCGCAACGGCAAGCGCACGGCGAAGGCCGCGTTGCGCTGCGCGGTCGAAATGGCCAACGAAGGCCTCATCTCGCGTGAGGATGCGGTGAGCCGGATCGAGCCTGCCGCTCTCGATCAGCTCCTGCACCCGACGCTCGATCCGAAGAACAAGCCGGCCGCGCTGGCGACCGGCCTGCCCGCTTCGCCCGGCGCGGCGAGCGGCGAGATCGTGTTTTCCGCCGATGAGGCGCAGGCGTTGCGTCAGTCGGGACGAAAATCGATCCTCGTCCGGGTCGAAACGAGCCCTGAGGACATTCACGGCATGCACGCCGCCGAAGGCGTCGTGACCACCCGCGGCGGCATGACCTCGCATGCCGCGGTCGTCGCGCGCGGCATGGGCAAGCCCTGCGTTTGCGGCGCGAGCGCCATCCGCATCGACTATGCCGCGCAGACCATGAATGCGGGCGGCGTGAGCTTGAAGAAGGGCGACATCCTCACCATCGACGGCGGCTCGGGGGAAGTGATGGCCGGCGCGGCGCCGATGGTGAAGCCCGAGATGACCGGCGATTTCGCCACGCTCATGACCTGGGCGGATTCGGTCAGGCGCATGAAGGTGCGCGCCAACGCCGAGACCGCGACGGACGCGCGCGCCGCCCGCTCGTTCGGCGCCGAGGGCATCGGCCTCTGCCGCACCGAGCACATGTTCTTCGACGGCGAGCGCATCGTGGCGGTGCGCGAGATGATCCTCGCGGACAACGAGCAGGGACGCCGGGCGGCGCTCGCGAAGCTGTTGCCGATGCAGCGCAAGGACTTCGCTGATCTCTTCGAGATTATGACCGGCTTGCCAGTCACGATCCGTCTGCTCGATCCGCCGCTGCACGAATTCCTGCCGCACACCGACGCGGAGATCGACGAGGTCGCCAAGGCGATGAAGGTGAGCGCGGAGAAATTGCGCGCGCGCGCAGCCGAGCTGCATGAATTCAATCCGATGCTCGGCTTCCGCGGCGTGCGCCTCGCTATCCGCTATCCGGAGATCGCCGAGATGCAGGCGCGCGCGATCTTCGAGGGCGCGGTCGAGGCGGGGCGCAAGACGGGCAAACCGGTGACGCCGGAAATCATGGTCCCGCTCACGATCGGGCGGCCCGAACTCGACCTGGTGAAAGCGATCATCGTCGCCATGGGCGAAGCCGTCGCCAAGGAGACGGGGGTCAAAGTACCCTATCAGGTCGGCACGATGATCGAACTGCCGCGCGCTGCGCTGAGAGCGGGCGAGATCGCCGAAAGCGCCGAGTTCTTCTCGTTCGGCACCAACGATCTGACGCAAACCACGCTCGGCCTGTCGCGCGACGACGCAGCGTCCTTTCTCGGGATCTACACGGTCAAGGGGCTACTCAAGGCCGATCCGTTCGTGACCCTGGACACCGAAGGCGTCGGCGAACTCATCACCATCGCGGCCGAGCGCGGCCGCAAGACCCGGCCCGACCTCAAGCTCGGCGTCTGCGGCGAGCACGGCGGCGACCCGGCCTCGATCGCCTTCTGCGAACAGGCGGGGCTCGACTACGTGTCGTGCTCCCCCTTCCGCATCCCGATCGCCCGCCTCGCCGCCGCGCAAGCTTCGCTGGGCAGGAAGGCGTCGAGCACGGCGTGAGGGCGGCGAAGCGGCGCCTATATCGGCCGCCGGACGCATGGAGAGAAGCCAATGCAGGCGCTGAACGCGGTCGAACACATCATCCGCGACTTGCTCGTCTTCATCGTCGCGATGACCGTGGTCCTCTCGGCGCTTCTCGTGATCATCTCGCGGATGCCGAACGACAATCCGCTGAAGCGGGTGCTGGTCGCGCTGAGTTACCGCGTCGGCGCCACGGCGGCGGCTGGGATGCTGGTCATTCCCGCGATCCCGATCCCCGGTCTCGACGCCATTGTCGATTTCGGGGCGCCGCTCGCTCTCATCTGGTATTGGTGGACCTTCTTCCGCGACGCGCGCCCCGGTCCGCCTGAGAAACCTGCGCCATGAAATTCGTGAAGGCCAACGGCCTCGTCATCCACTTTTCCGACCAAGGCCGGCGCGACGGGCCGCCGCTCGTGTTCATCAATTCCCTGGGCTGCGATTTCCGCATCTGGAATGAGGTCGCCGAAATCCTCGCGCCTGATTTCCGCATCCTCACCTATGACAAGCGCGGTCACGGGCTTTCCGAATCCGGCCCGGACAAGAACGACATCGCCGATTATGCGCGCGACCTCGCGGCGCTCCTGAACGTTGTCGGCGTCGGACGCGCCACAATTGTCGGACTGTCCATCGGCGGCCTCATCGCGCAGGAGCTTTATCGTCAGAGCCCGGAGCGCGTCGCGGCGCTCGTGCTTTGCGACACCGCGGCGAAAATCGGAACCGACGAAGTCTGGGACCAACGCATCGGAGAGGTCGAGCGCGGCGGCATTGAAGCGCTCGCGGACGCCGTCATGGAACGGTGGTTCACCGCCCATTTCCGCGCCGCACGATCGATAGAGCTCGCCGGCATGCGCGCCATGCTCACGCGAACGCCGCGGCAAGGCTATCTGGCCGCCTGTGGGGCCTTGAAGCGCGCGGACCTCCGGCCCTATGCTGGACGCATCCAAGCCCCGACCTTATGTCTGGTCGGCGACCAGGACGGGTCCACACCCCCCGCCCTGGTCAAGGAGACGGCGGCACTCATCCCCGGCTCGCGCTTTGAAATCATTGAGGGCGCAGGCCATTTGCCAAATGTCGAAAAGCCGGAAGTCGTGGCGAAATGGATCGCTGAACACGCCAGGCGGAACGGCTCTTGAGCTCGACGGCGACCGGCCCGCGGGCGGGCGACACAAAACAAGGTTGCCGGGAGTTAACGAAATGCAAAGATTCCCTCACTTCCCGTCCTCGGGATGAGAGGGTATAGACAGCCGCCGTTTTTCAGGGCTGCCGAGAGCCGGCGGCCCCGAGGTTCGCTTTAAGCATGTCCCACCCCATTTCGAAGGACGCTGTCCAGCCGCCAATTTATGGCGCCGAGGGCGACCTCACGCATTCGTCCGGACGTTTCTGGGTTCTCACGCTCGGCTCGATCGGCGTCGTCTTCGGCGATATCGGCACGAGTCCCCTCTACTCGCTGCAGACCGCGCTCGGTCAGTTCAAGGGGCCGCTCGGCCCCCCCGAAGTGATCGGCGTCGTCTCGCTCATCATCTGGGCGCTGCTGATTGTCGTCACGGCGAAATATGTGCTGTTCCTGATGCAGGCCGACAACAAGGGCGAGGGCGGCATTCTTTCGCTCAAGGCGCTGGCGCAGCGGGCGCTCGGGCAGAAGACGACGATTGCATTTTTGCTCGGGGTCGCCGGGTCCGCCCTGTTCTCGGGCGACGCCGTGATAACGCCGGCGATTTCTGTGCTCTCCGCGCTCGAAGGACTGAAGCAGGTCGACTCCAATCTCACGCCCTACATCTTGCCGGCCACCATCGTCATCCTCGTTGTGCTGTTCGCCGCCCAGAGCCGAGGCACGGCCAGAGTTGCGGCTTTCTTCAGCCCGATCATGGTGGTGTTTTTCGCCGTCAACGCCGTGCTCGGAATTGTGCACGTCGCCTCCGATTGGAGGATCTTGGAGGCTTTGAGCCCAATTCCGGGGGTGGAGTTTCTCCATGTCCGCGGAACCGTTGGATTCGTTGTTCTCGGCAGCGTGTTTCTAGCCGTGACTGGGGCGGAAGCGCTCTACGCCGACATGGGCCATTTTGGGCGAAAGCCGATCCAGGCCGCCTGGTTGTTCATCGTCCTGCCGGCGCTGGTGTGCAACTACCTCGGCCAAGGCGCGCTAATTCTCAGCGACCCGAAGGCGGTCGAGAATCCCTTTTATTTACTGGCGCCGGGTTGGGGCTTGGTTCCGCTCGTTGTTCTGTCGACCGCCGCCACTGTGATCGCGAGCCAAGCTGTCATTACCGGCGCCTATTCGCTCGCCAGCCAGGCGATCCAGCTCGGATTGCTGCCGCGGCTCGAAATCATCCACACCTCCTCCACTCAGGAGGGGCAGATCTTCATTCCCCGCGTCACGCGGGTGCTGCTGATCGGAGTCCTTGGCCTGGTGCTGCTGTTCCGTTCGTCCGACGCGCTAGCTAATGCCTACGGCATCGCCGTTGCCGGCACCATGGTGGCGACCACCTCCCTCGCCTTCTTTGTCGTCTGGAAGCTCTGGAAATGGCCGCTCTGGGCGGCGCTGGCGCTCATAGGCGCCTTTCTGTCCATCGACGTCGGCTTCTTCATCGCCAACCTCTATAAGGTCGTGGACGGCGGCTGGGTGCCTCTCACCATCGGCGTGGCGATGTTCCTCCTGATGTGGACCTGGTCGCGCGGCAGCGTCATTTTGCTCGCTCGGACGCATCGCGACTCGATCCCGATGCTGGATCTCATCAAAATGCTCGAGAAGTCGAAGCCGGTCAGGGTTCCGGGCACGGCGGTTTTCCTCACCAATGATCCGACCTCGGCCCCCTCGTCGCTGATGCACAATCTCAAACACAACAAAGTGCTCCACGAGCGCGTCGTGCTCTTGAACGTGCGCACCGAGACGACTCCCCGCGTGGCTGCCGCCAACCGCTATGAAATGACGAGCCTGTCGCCCGATTTCATGCTGGTTACGCTTCATTTCGGCTATATGGAGCAACCGCATATCCCGCGAGCCTTGGCGGCGATGCGGAAGGCTGGGCTCAAGTTCGACATCATGACGACCTCGTTCTTCTTGGGCCGCCGCACACTGAAGGCGGCGCCTAACTCGGGCATGCCGCTGTGGCAGGACAAACTGTTCATCGCCATGACGAAACAGGCCGCGAGCGCGCCGGACTTCTTCAACCTGCCCTCCGATCGCGTCGTTGAGCTTGGCGCGCAGATGAAGGTCTGAGCGCTGTGCGCTGGATGAACCGCCGCGAGACAATCTTAAGAGCAGGCGCTCGACGCTGAACGAGCCGGAGCGGAAGCGCTGGGCCCGCCCATGAAGATTTACCTCATCAACCTCGATCGCGACGCCTCTCGCCTCGGGCATATGCGTGGTCAGTTGAACGGCGTTGCGTTCGAGCGCATTTCCGCCGTCGACGGGTCAAGCCTGCCGCCGACCACAAGAGGCCTCACTCGTTTCGAACTGGCGTGCCTGGAGAGCCACCGGATCGCCTGGCGCCAGTTCCTGAACGGCCCAGGGGACTGCGCCTGCATTGTCGAGGACGACCTCCACATATGGCCGGGATTCGCGGCGCTGACGGAAAGCGCCTCGTGGATACCGCGGGACGCCCATTCCATTAAGCTCGACACCTATCTGCAGAGGGTGGAACTCGGAGAAAAGCATGTCGCGGTGGGGAATCGCCAGGTCGCGAGACTCTACTCGCGCCACCAAAGCAGCGCCGCCTACGTCGTCACCCGGGAGGGCGCAGCCCGTTACCTTGACTTGACGGCCAGCGCTTCGCTGCCGGCCGATTATGCCTTGTTCCCCAATCACCCCCGCCGCCTCGGGTTGCGCATCTATCAGCTCATTCCCGCGATCGCGATCCAGGATCACCTTCTTGAGCCGAACCAGGGCGGCAAGACATTCACAACCGCGATGGCTGCGACCGACGGGAGCGCGCCGTTGCGTCGCTCCTCAGCGCTCGAGAAACTCGGTCGCGAGGGCGTTCGTCTCGCCAATCAGGCCGCGGGCCTGGTGGAATGGACCTATCAGAAGGCGGTTCTGGGACTGGAGACCACGACGGTCGGAGTTGGCTGAACGCCGCGCTGCGAACGGCTAAAGCGCTTTGTATTTTGGTGTAATCGGTCTGGCTCCTTCGGCGGCTGGTCGAATTGGGGCGCGTTCGATCCGGTTTTGGTTTTTCTTGGCCGGTCGCCGTTTCGCCGCGAAAACCCCCTCGCAGGAGGGTTGGATTTCCTTGGATTTCCTTGGATTTTCTCGTCCGAAATCGAGACTTTTCAATGGGTTACGAGGATTTTTCGCTGAACGAATTTTCTCGCGCCCTTTGCGGCGGCGGGCAGCGCCGGAACGGGCGCCAGCGGCGCCTGGCATGCAGAGGATCGTTCATGGGGGCGAGCTTAGTGCGGTTTCTGATTTTCTGCAAGAGATTGTCGTCCGACAGAAATTGTCTTGTCGCTCCCGAAACTATCGCCGCTGCCGTTCGCTTTCGGCCGCCTCAATCGAAGAGCAACGCGCCTAGGCGCGCGGTTCTGGCAGCGACTCAATCCTGTCAATCGTTTAGGCGCCTTTTTCTCTCACTCCTCGCGGAGGCTGATCCGCTGAGCGGCTCGACAATCAAGTTCGAGGTCGGGCGGGAGCTGATCCCCGGGCTCGGATCGTCGCCAAGCGAAGCGATCGAGCCCCCGATGTCAGTGAGGCTCAACCGGGCTTCGGCCAGCACCCCCGGCAGCTCGAATGGCGCGCAATTCTGGCAGCGACTTAATCCTGTCAATCGTTTAGGCGGCTTTTTCTGCACTCCTCGCGGATGCGACTCAGCCGCCAATATTGAAGCTGGCCAGGGCCGCCATGTTCACAATGTCGGAATCCTTGGCGCCGAGAGAGACGATCTGCACCGGCTTCTCGAGCCCCACGATCAACGGTCCAATGACTGTGGCGCCGCCGAGTTCCTGCAGCATGCGGGTCGAGATGGCGGCGGAGTGGAAGGCCGGCATGATGAGCACGTTCGCGGTGTCTTTCAGCCGGCAGAACGGATAGGCGGTCATCAGCCCTCTGTTGAGCGCGACGTCAGCGCCCATTTCGCCATCGTACTCGAAATCCACCCGCTTGGCGTCGAGTATGCGCACCGCCTCCTGGACCCGCAGGGCGCGCTCGCCGGGCGGGTGTCCGAAATTGGAGAAGGCCAGCAGCGCCACGCGCGGCTCGTAGCCGAGCCGGCGGGCCACGCCCGCCGCTTCGATCGCGATTTCGGCGAGGTCCTCGGCGGTCGGCGTCTCGGTGATCGCGGTGTCGGCGGCCAAGATTGGCCGCCCACGCGACAGGATGATCGAGACGCCGACGACCCGGTGACCCGGCTTGTCGTCGATCACGCGCCGGACTTCCTCAAGCGCGATCGAGAAGTTGCGGGTGACGCCGGTCACAACCGCGTCCGCGTCCCCGCGCGCGACCATGGCGGCGGCAAAATAATTGCGATCCTGGTTGATCATGCGCTGGCAATCGCGGAACAGATAGCCTTTCCGCTGCAGCCGCTCATAGAGGAACTGGGCGTAAATCGAATTGCGCTGCGAGAGGCGTGCGTTGTGAATCTCGATGCCCTTGTCCGAAAGATCGAGGCCGGTGGCCTTGGCGACGCTGCGCACGCGCTCTTCCCGGCCAACCAGTATCGCCTCGCCAAGGCCCTGATTGACGAATGAATAAGCGGCGCGGATCACCTGCTCTTCCTCGCCTTCGGCGAACACCACGCGTTTGGGCGTGCGGCGGACGCGTTCGATGATGAGCTGCATTGCGCCTGCGATCGGGTCGCGACGCGCGGACAATTGCGCCTTGTAGGCCTCGAGATCGACGATGGGTCGACGAGCGACCGCGGAGGCCATTGCGGCCTTGGCGACCGCGATCGGCACCACATGAATGAGGCGCGGGTCGAACGGAACCGGAATGATGTAGTCGCGGCCGAAGCGCGGCCTTGCTCCACGATAGGCCGCCGCCACTTCGTCCGGCACGTCCTCGCGCGCGAGGTTGGCGAGCGCCTGGGCCGCGGCGATCTTCATTTCCATGTTGATCGTCTTGGCCCGCACGTCGAGGGCGCCGCGGAAAATGTAGGGAAACCCGAGCACGTTGTTGACCTGGTTCGGGTAGTCGGAGCGTCCGGTTGCGATGATCACGTCCTCGCGCGCCTTCTTCGCGTCTTCCGGCGTGATCTCAGGATCCGGATTCGCCATCGCGAAGATGATCGGATTGGCCGCCATGCCTCGCACCATTTCCGGAGTGAGCGCGCCCTTGGCCGAAAGACCGAAGAAAATATCCGCGCCTTGGAGCGCTTCTTCTAGCGTTCGCAGCGGCGTTTCGATCGCATGCGCTGACTTCCACTGATTCATACCTTCCTGGCGACCGCGATAGACGACGCCTTTCGTGTCGCACAGAATGACGTTGGCGGGTTCGAATCCCATCGCCTTGATCAGGTCGAGACAGGCGATGCCGGCGGCGCCGGCGCCGTTGCAGACAAGCCGCGTCGTTTTGATGTCACGCCCGGTCAGGTCCATGGCGTTGATCATCCCCGCAGCGGCGATGATCGCGGTCCCGTGCTGATCGTCATGAAAGACGGGAATGTCCATCATCTCGCGCAAGCGCTCCTCGATGTAGAAGCACTCCGGCGCCTTGATGTCCTCGAGATTGATCCCGCCGAACGAGGGGCCGAGATATTTCACCGCGTTGATGAACTCGTCCGGATCCTCGGTCCCGACTTCCAGGTCGATCGCGTCGACGTCGGCAAAGCGCTTGAACAAGACGGCCTTGCCTTCCATCACCGGCTTCGAGGCGAGCGCGCCGAGATTGCCGAGGCCGAGGATCGCCGTGCCGTTGGAAATGACCGCGACCATGTTGCCGCGCGTCGTGTAATCATAGGCGGTCGAGGGATCAGCGGCGATCGACTTGACCGGAACCGCAACGCCCGGCGAATAGGCGAGCGACAAGTCCCGCTGGGTCGCCATCGGCTTGGTCGGCATGATCTCGAGCTTGCCTGGCCGCCCTCGCGAGTGGAATTGAAGCGCCTCTTGATCGGTAATCGAGAAGCGCGCGTTTGGTGCGTCGACCCTGTCATTCATAACTGAAACCCTGCCTGGATCCTGAACGGGAAGCCCGCATTGCCGTTCTGAGCGCAATTCGGTCGTTTGATCGCTCGCGGGACAATGTCCGCCGTTTCGAACCCTTTCCTCCGGTGACCCTCTCATTTCGCAAAAGGTCAGTTGGCTGTTTTAACTGGGCGCATACCGAGAGGGCCTCATGCTTTTGGCAGATCGCCCGTGCGGCAGCAAAGGCTTTTGGCGCCCGCGCGCAGCAGCAAAGTCTCTTGCTTTGATATAAAGACATGTTTATATCATTATGTCAGTGCAGCGAGTTGAGCGGAACGCGGAATGAATTGGTCTCCCAACCCCGCCTTTGACACGGACTTGGCGCCCCGCGAGGACGCCTTGACGGCGCTGAGAAGCGCCGCGAGCCGACGCGTTTTGCTTATCGACGGCGCGATGGGCACCCAGATTCAGTGCCTCAATCTCGGCGAGACGGACTTTCGCGGCGAGCGTTTTCATTCCTGCGACCGCCTTTTGCAGGGCAACAATGACCTGCTGACGCTAACCCAACCGCAGGCGATCGAGGACATCCATCTCGCTTACGCGCTAGCCGGGGCGGACATTCTCGAGACCAACACCTTCTCGTCGACCTCGATTGCGCAGGCCGACTATGGAATGGAGGAGCAGGTCTACGAACTCAATCGCGACGGGGCGCGATTGGCGCGGCGGGCGGCGATCAAGGCGGAGAGGGCCGACGGACGGCGCCGCTTCGTCGCCGGGGCCCTGGGGCCGACGAACCGAACCGCGTCGCTGTCGCCGGACGTCAACAATCCCGGCTTCCGCGCCGTAAGTTTCGACGAACTCCGCATCGCCTATGGCGAGCAGATCAAGGGGCTCATCGACGGCGGCGCAGACATTCTCCTCATCGAAACCATTTTCGACACGCTGAACGCCAAGGCTGCGATTTTCGCCTGCTTCGAGGCGTTCGCCGAGCGCGGCTCTCCAATGCCGCTCATGATCTCGGGCACCATCACCGACCGATCGGGCCGTACCCTTTCCGGCCAGACGCCGACGGCGTTCTGGCATTCGGTGCGCCATGCGCGCCCCTTCTCGATCGGCCTCAATTGCGCGCTTGGCGCGAGCGCGATGCGCGAGCATCTGGCGGAGATCGCCAACGCGGCGGATGCGCTCGTGTGCGCCTATCCCAACGCCGGCCTGCCCAACGCCTTCGGCCAATATGACGAAAGCCCGGAGGCGATGGCCGAGCAGATCGGCGCCTTCGCCGCGGACGGCCTCGTCAACATCGTCGGGGGATGCTGCGGCTCGACGCCGGACCACATCCGCGCCATCGCGGAGGCCGTGCGCGCTCACAAGCCGCGGACGGCGCCGACCGTCGCGCCGCTGATGCGGCTCTCCGGCCTCGAGCCGTTCACCCTCACCTCCGACATTCCGTTCGTCAACATCGGCGAGCGCACCAACGTCACGGGCTCCGCCAAATTCCGCAAGCTCGTCACCGCCGGCGACTATGCCGGCGCGCTCGTCGTTGCACGCGATCAGGTGGCGAACGGGGCGCAGGTCATCGACATCAACATGGATGAGGGCCTGATCGACTCGAAGGCGGTGATGGTCGAGTTTCTCAACCTCGTCGCCTCCGAGCCGGATATCGCGCGCGTGCCGGTGATGATCGATTCGTCGAAGTTCTCGGTGATCGAAGCCGGACTCAAGTGCGTCCAGGGCAAGCCGATCGTCAACTCGATCTCGATGAAGGAAGGCGAGGACGAATTCCTGCGCCAGGCCCGGCTGGTTCGCGCCTACGGCGCGGCAGTCGTCGTGATGGCGTTCGATGAACAGGGCCAGGCGGATACGCTCGAGCGCAAGGTCTCGATCTGCACGCGCGCCTACAAGCTCCTCACCGAAAAAGTCGACTTTCCGCCCGAGGACATCGTCTTCGACCCGAACATCTTCGCGGTTGCGACCGGCATCGAGGAGCACAACGGCTATGGCGTCGCCTTCATCGAGGCGACGCGGCAGATCCGCCAGACCCTGCCCCACGCGCACATCTCCGGCGGCGTCTCGAACCTCTCGTTCTCGTTCCGCGGCAACGAGCCGGTGCGCGAGGCCATGCACGCCGTCTTCCTCTATCACGCCATCCAGGCCGGGATGGACATGGGCATCGTCAACGCCGGCCAGCTCGCGGTTTACGAGACGATCGAGCCGGAATTGCGCGACGCCTGCGAGGACGTCGTGCTCAACCGTCGCCCGGATGCGACCGAACGCCTGCTTGGCCTCGCCGAGCGCTTCCGCGGCAAGGGCGGAATGGAGGCGAAGCCGCAGGACCTCGAATGGCGCGCGTGGCCGGTCGACAAGCGCATCGCGCATGCGCTCGTCAACGGAATCACCGAGTTCATCGAGGCCGACACCGAGGAATCGCGGCTTCAGGCCAAGCGCCCGCTCGACGTGATCGAAGGCCCGCTGATGGCGGGCATGAACATCGTCGGCGACCTGTTCGGCGCCGGCAAGATGTTCCTGCCGCAGGTCGTCAAGTCCGCGCGGGTGATGAAGCAGGCGGTGGCGATCCTCCTGCCCTATATGGAAGCGGAGAAGGCCGCTGGCGGCGACGAGCGCCAGACCGCGGGCACGATCGTGCTCGCGACGGTCAAGGGCGACGTGCACGACATCGGCAAGAACATTGTCGGCGTCGTGCTCGCCTGCAACAATTACGAGATCATCGATCTCGGCGTGATGACGCCCGCGTCGAAGATTCTCGCCGTCGCGCGCGAGAGACATGCCCACGCGATCGGCCTTTCCGGCCTCATCACGCCGTCGCTCGACGAGATGGTGCACGTCGCTTCCGAGATGGAGCGCGAAGGCTTCGACATTCCTCTCCTCATCGGGGGCGCGACGACGAGCCGCGTGCACACGGCGGTCAAGATTTATCCCCGCTACGCGCGCTCTCAGGCCGTGCATGTCAACGACGCGAGCCGGGCTGTCGGCGTCGTCGCTTCGCTGCTGTCGCCCGAGACGCGCGCCGCGACGATCCAGTCGGTGCGCGCCGAGTACCGCAAGGTGGCGGAGGCTCACGAGCGCAGCGAAGCCGACAAGGTCCGCGTGCCGCTCGCCAAGGCGCGCGCCAATGCGCTGAAAGTTGACTGGAGCGCCTATCGCCCCACGGCGCCGACCTACTTCGGGCCGCGCGCTTATGAGTGGAACGATCTCGCCGACCTCGCGCGCTACATCGACTGGACGCCGTTCTTCCAGACCTGGGAGCTCAAGGGCCGCTATCCCGCCATCCTCGACGATCCGGAACAGGGGTCGGCGGCGCGCGCTCTGTTCGATGACGCGCAAGCGATGCTCAAGCGCATCATCGACGAGCAATGGTTCTCGCCAAAGGCGGTGGTCGGCTTCTGGCCGGCGGCGCAGGCCGGCGACGACATCCGCCTGTTCGCGGACGATTCGCGGGCCGCCCCACTCGCGACTTTGTTCACGCTTCGCCAGCAGCTCGCCCGCCGCGACGGGAAGCCGAACGTCGCGCTTGCCGATTTCGTAGCGCCCGCTTCCAGCGGCGCCCACGACTATGTCGGCGCCTTTGTCGTCACCGCGGGCCTCGCCGATGACGCCATCGCCAAGCGCTTCGAGCACGCCAACGACGACTATTCGTCGATCATGGTGAAAGCGCTCGCCGACCGGTTCGCCGAAGCGCTGGCCGAGGCGATGCACGCCCGCGTGCGTCGCGAGCTCTGGGCTTATGCGCCTGACGAAGCGTACACGCCGGACGAACTGATCACCGAGTCGTACAAGGGCATTCGCCCGGCGCCCGGCTATCCCGCGCAGCCCGACCACACCGAAAAGGCGACCCTGTTCCGCCTGCTCGACGCGGAGCGCTTAACCGGCGTCAAGCTCACCGAGAGCTATGCTATGTGGCCGGCCTCGTCGGTCTCCGGCGTCTATATCGCGCACCCGCAAGCGCATTATTTCGGCGTCGCCAAGGTGGAGCGCGACCAGGTCGAGGACTATGCGGCGCGCAAGGGCATGGACGTGGCCGAAGTCGAGCGCTGGCTCGGGCCGGTCTTGAACTACGCGCCGGTGACTGCGGTGGCGGCGGAGTAGCGGGCGCAAGCCTTGACTCGGCCGCCCGGCCGGCCGACCCCCTGGACATCGATAGGGGGATATGCCAAGAATATCCCCACGAGGAGATACATCATGGCTGAAGCCGTCATCGGACGCTGGGGAAAGAACCTAGCGATCCGCCTTCCTGCTCACGTGGCCAAGAAAGCCGGTCTTGGCGAGGGCGAGCGGGTCGAGATCGTATCGTCAAGCAAGGAAGTGATCGTCCGCAAGCTCCCCGCCAAATTGACGGTCGAATTGATGTTTTCTGACGCGCCTTCCCAGGACTGGCGCGCGCTCTACCGCGCTGCCTTTGATTGGGGCGAAGATCGGGGCCGCGAGCGCGTCGGGGAATGAGCGGGACCGAGTTCCTGCCTGAAGCGGGGGATCTCATCTGGACGGATTTCGACCCGTCTCTAGGTCGTGAACAGGCCGGCCGACGTCCCGCGCTCGCGGTCTCGCCGCGGGCGTTCGTCCTGAACACCGGTTTTGTCTTTGTCTGCCCCATTACGTCTCGCATCCGGCCGTTTCCCACGAGTGTCGTCTTGCCCGATGGATTGCCGATCGCCGGCGAAATCCTGCTCAGCCACCTGCGCAGCATCGATATTCAGGCCCGCCCAATTCATGCCGTAGGGGCTGTCGTGCCTCCGGAAACAGCGCGGCAAGTCCGGGCCAAGCTCGCCGCGCTGATTACGATTTAGGCCAATCGCGCTGGTCACGGCCTTGAGCCCGCGTCTTTTGAAGAGTGACGCCTTGATCCGAATATCGCCGTCACCCAACCGCGTCGCCAGGCCGGTCGAACGCCGCCAGCGCCGCGAGGATCAGCGCCGGCGCCGACAGAACCCAGGCGCCGTAGCGTGGCGTGGCGGCGCCCGACAACACCGCCCCCACGAAGAACCCGGCCCAGACGCGCGACAGCATCAGCGCGCGACGCAGATGGGTGTCCCACGGCCCTTGCGCGTCCGCGAGCGGCGCGCGCTTCGCCGCCAACGCGAGATGCGACCCGACGCGGCTCAGCGTTCCGGTTACGAAAGTAAGGCTCACCGATTGCGCCCCGACGCGCGAGAGCGCGCTGTTCATGACTCCCATCGCGACGCTGACGATCGCGATGCCGAACCCGACGGACAGGAAGCCGAAATGGGTCAGGCCGACGACCTCGGCCAGCGCAGCCGCGACGACGCCAAATACGGCCCGGCGCGCGAGGCGGCCTGCGGCCTGCACGAGCAAGGTTCCCGCAAACGATCCGACAAGGAAGAACAGGATCGCCAGCGCCGAAAGTGAAGCGGGGCCGAACGCGCCCTCCGCGGTCTGGTAACCGGTCTGGGTGGTGTTCCCGCTCATGAAGGAGACGAACACGCCATAGGTGATAATGCCATAGGCGTCGATGAAACCCGCGATCATCGCGAGAGCGGCGGCCAAGAGCTCGGCATTTCGCGCCTGGGCGCGCGGCGAGCGATCAACGGCAGGAGCTTCGAGGGCGGAGGGGCCCGTCGCCAGCGCCGGCTTGGTCAGTTCATCGGCCATGATCGCACTTTCAAGCTGTTCGCAAGGTCCCGCAAATCAGCGGGATGATAACCGACGCCGCCATGGCGCGGACCCCATAGGGCGTCGAAAGACGCCGTCATGTGCGAGGAGCCGTAGGGCGTCGAAAGACGCCCGTCCTTCGACGGGCTATGGCGACGAAGCAATCCAGGGGCCGAAGGGCGTCCCACGATCCCTGGATTGCTTCGCTCGCTCGCAATGACGGCGTCTGAGACAACTGGAAGTCGTCCTGCCCTAGCCCGGCTAGCGCCCGCACGACGCGCCGGACCGTTCGCCGTTAGATCTAATCGCCGATCAGATTATCCTTGACTCGCCGCGCCGCTCGATCTAATCATTGCTCAGATCGAGCGACGCCGATTGTCCAACGTTGACCGGAGGAGAGCGTCATGGCGGCGATTGCAGCGGAAGCGGCGCGAAGAGCGCGCGTATCGGGCGATGTCTTTTCCGGCGCGCTCTTGGCTTCAGGAGCGGCGGCGCTGTTCGTCGGCACGCTCTTCTACGCCCGTTTGACGCCTGAGCTCGGGCTGCCCGCTCTGGCCGCCGAGCGCACGCAAGCGATGGCCGACGCGCTCAAGCTCGGGCCGCAGGCGTTGGCCCTCGCCGGGGGCTTCGCCTTCCTCGGCGATTGCCTGTTGCTCGCGGCGTCCATCGTTTTGGCTTCGCGGACCGGGCGCCTCAGCGATCTTGCGCCAGCCGGCTGGGCGCTGATGGGGGTCAGCGTCGCGCTCGCGATCGTGTTCGATTCGATGACCGCGGCGCTGTTCTTTCCCCTGGCGCATGACGCCGATCCCGCGCCATTCCTGGCGGTAAAGTCCTGGTTCGACTTTCTGTTCGCCGCCGCCGGCGTCCCCTATGGCTTGGGCTTCATCGCAGTTCTGTGGGCGGACCTCAGCCGCAGCGAGCCGATGCTGCCGCGGGCGGTGTCGTATGTGGGGATCGCCATCGGAATTGCGGCGGCGATCAGCGGGCTCGGATATGTGCTCGGCGTCCTGCATCTGCCGCTAGTCATCGGCCTCACCGTGACCTTCGGCTGCGTCAGCGTAATCCTCGCCGCGCTAGGCGTCCAGATCATGCGGCGCGAGCCGGTCGCGTCCTGAAGAGCGCATTCCGGGGCGGCCGCTACGCCTACGCCGCCTGAGCCTCGCCCCATGCGCGCGAAACGAAAGAGCGACTACCACCATGGGCGCCTGCGCCAGGCGCTCATCGAGACGGCGGTCAAAACGATCGCTCAGCACGGGATCGACGCGCTGAGCCTGCGCGAGCTGGCGGCCAGAGCGGGCGTGAGTCCGGGCGCGCCCTACCACCATTTCCCCAACCGAAGCGAACTCCTGGCCTCGATCGCGGAGGAAGGCTTCACGCGGCTCGAGGCTCAGCTGATCGCCGCGCGCGAAGCGGCGCCCGACAACGCCAGCGCCCGCCTCGAGGCGCTCGGCCTCGCCTATGTGACGTTCGCGGTGTCGTCGCTCGGCTATTTCCGCGTGATGTTTCACGGCGACTCGACATCCTCCGGCCCGACCGAGGCAGGATTGCGCGCCTTTCATATCCTGCGCGACGCGGTCGTCGCCTGCCAAGAGGCCGATGAAGCGCCGAAGGGCGACGCCACGGGGCTCGTGCTGGTCGCCTGGTCGGCGGTGCATGGCTTTGCGACCTTGTGGGTCGACCGCGCTCTGCCCTTTGAGGGTCTCGAGCCCGAGCGCCTGGCCCCCGAAATGGGGCGGCTCATCACGCAGATGTTTTCCGCTTTGGCGGCGCGCTCTGCTTGACCCCGCAGACGTTCGCGCCGCAGGTTCGCCCGTGAGCCTGAAACAATTTGCGCGATTCGAGGCGAAGCTTCAGCGCGGGCGACGGGGAAGAGATGGCCGAGAGCGTTTATAAAGTCATCGAGCTTGTAGGCACGAGCTCGGAATCCTGGGAGAGGGCGGCTGCGGTCGCCATCGAGCGCGCGGCGATGAGTTTAAGGGACTTGCGCATCGCCGAGGTCGTTCAGCAGGACCTGGTGATCGAGAACGGCAAGGTGGAGGCCTATCGCACCAAGCTCAAAGTGTCCTTCAAGTACGAGAACAACGACTGACGGGCTCGGTCAATCGCTCGATTCGCGGGGGCTCGGTCAAAACTCCGCCTCGAGCTCCTCGATCTCTTCCTCTTCGGCCAGCGCGGCTTCGCGCCATTCCTGCATTGGGGGCAGGTCCCAGATGCGCTCGGCGTAGCTTTTCAGTTCCCCGTCGAGCTTGATCCCGTAGGTGCGGAACCGACTCACCACCGGCGCGTACATCGCATCCGCCATGGTGATCTTGCCGAACAGGAACGGCCCGCCATAGGCCTGAAGACACTCGCTCCAGATGATGACGATGCGGTCGATGTCGGCGCGCGCCTTCGACCAGATCTTGAAGTCCGGGAAATGGCCCTTGATGTTCATCGGCAGCGCCTGCCTGAGCGAGACGAAGCCGGAATGCATCTCGCCGCAAATGGAGCGGCAGTGGGCGCGAACTGCCTGATCCTTAGGCAGAAGTTGGGCCTTTGGCGCAATTTCATTCAGGAATTCGCCGATCGCGAGGGTATCCCACACCCGTATTCCATTATAGGTGAGGCAGGGAACGAGAATCGACGGCGACAGCAGCAGGATCTCGGCGCGGGCGCCGGCGTCATCGGGCGCGACGAGGATTTCCTCGAAATCAATTCGCGCGAGCTTGGTCATCAGCCAGCCTCTTAGCGACCACGAGGAGTAGTTCTTGCTGCTGACGGTCAAGGTTGTTTGCGACATTAGGCGGCCCGCATCCCTTCGCAGGCGGATCGAGCAAAGGGCGTGCCAGTCGCGGATGGCATACGCTTTGCTATCCTTTGGGGCAGAGTTCGGGCGCCTTCATGATGTATGACGCATATCAAGGCATGGCGGATGTCGGCGATCGCGTGCGTCTCCTGGCCCAGAACGCCCACGCGATCCTCACCGCCTGGTCGACGCATCCGAACGCGTCGCCCTGGCGGCGGATGAGCGCCTATTATGAACTGGTCGCGCTCGCCGGCTTCACCCATGCGCGCCCCGATTACGGCCTCGACAGCATCGAAATCGACGGCGCCCCCGTCCCAGTCGAGGAACGCGGGGTCCTATGGACGCCGTTCTGCCAGTTGCTTCGCTTCCGCAAAGCAGGCGGCGAGGACGATCCCAAGATCCTTTTGGTCGCCCCCATGTCGGGCCACTTCGCCACGCTTTTGCGCGGCACGCTCCGCACGCTCTTGCGCGACCACCAAGTGTTCATCACCGACTGGATCAACCCGCGCAACGTCAAGCTCGAAGACGGCCGCTTCGCGCTCGAGGACTATACCCAGCATCTCATCGACTTCGTGCGCTTCATCGGCGAGGACTGCCATGTCGTCGCGGTCTGCCAGCCCGCCGTCCCGGCGCTCGCGGCGACGGCGGTCATGGCGCGCGACCGCGACGGGATCCAGCCGGCGAGCCTCACTCTGATGGCCGGGCCCGATCGACGCGCGCGTCTCGCCGACCAAAGTCAATGAGCTTGCCCAGGAAAAGCCGATCGAATGGTTCAAGCGCCAATATGATCGGCACCGTGCCGGCCAAGTTCGAGGGGCGCGGCCGGCGCGTCTATCCGGGATTTCTGCAGCTTTGCGCGTTCATGAGCATGAACGCCGAGCGGCACTCGAAATCCTTCATCGACCTCTTCCACCATCGCGTCGCCGGCGACATCGAGAAGGCGGATGCGATCCGCGACTTCTACAAGGAATATTTCGCGATCATGGACATGAGCGCGGATTTCTATCTCGAAACCGTCGATCAGGTGTTCCAGCGCTATCTGCTTCCGCTCGGGAAGATGGAGCACAAAGGCGAGCCGATCGACCTGCGCGCGATCAAGAAGACATTCCTTCTGACCGTCGAAGGCGAGAAGGACGACATCTGCGCCGTCGGCCAGACCCTCGCCGCGCAGGACCTGTGCTCGGGCCTAAGGCCCTACATGAAGACCCATCACTTGCAGGCCGGCGTCGGCCATTACGGCGTCTTCAACGGCAGGCGCTGGGAGGCGCAGGTCTATCCGGTGCTGCGCAACCACATTGAGGCGAGCCGATAAGAGCCGGTCGACTTCGGGTGCTCCCACTCGCCCTCATTCGAGGCGCCCGGCATCAGCGGGCCTCGAAGAATGCTCAGCTAGGGCAAACGGTCCGCGCCGCCCTGGAGCGTCCTTCGAGACGCCGCGCTTCGCGACCCTCAGGACGAGGCGAAGGGCGGCGAGAGTGGAGCTACTTTTTTCCCAGCTGGCTCTCCATGCCGCCCGCGAGCATTTCGATCGGCGGACGCTCCTTCGTGTCGGCGAGATAGAAGCAGACGATTTCGGCAGGCTCGCTCGTCGACGCGTTGTCGAACTTGAGAATTGTGTGCCCAGCCGGCTCGAAGAAACTGTCGCCGGTTTTGAGCAGCTGAACTGGCTTGCCTTCCAGCTGGAGGTTAAAGCTTCCCGCCGTCACCACGCCCACGGTCGAGATCGGATGACGATGCAATCCGGTCGGCTGCCCCGGGCGCGAATTTGATGCGAGCGCCTTTGATCAGGCGCACGGTCGGATTCGCGGACGGCAGTTCCTCTTCCAACAGAGGTTCGCGCTTGAGGGGCGGGAAGCGCGTGTCAGCCATGGCGACCGTCTGCGGATTGAGTTCGGGCGTTGGTCCGCCGTATCAGCTTCATGAACGGGGCATGCGCGCGAGGTCGGCGTGTCCGGCGATCCTTCGCGGCGCGCGCGGCCCCGCTCGGTGGCCGCTCACTCTTCGCGCGGCGCAAGGTCCTCGCAAAATTGCGAGCAGAGCAGGTCGAAGCGATCGCTAAGGACAAGATCCGCCAAACTCTCCAAGGTCAAGACGCACGTCGCCATAACCGTGGATGAGCGTGGCGCATGCCCGTGATTTCGCGCGCACGGAATTTCAGCATGGGCGGCCTGGGTGGCGGCTGACACCTTGCCCGCGGCCTCGCCGATAATCTCCAGCGATCGAATGGCGGCGTTCTGGTGCAGTCTGCTGGCTCGAGAAAAGGCCGGCGTCGTCGAGCACCGTTCAGCGCAAATTCCTGAGGCTCAGTCTGGGCACGACGAGCACATCAGAGTCAGAGACGAATCCCGTTCGGGCAATTCAGCCATAGACGGTTTCGACCGCGTTTAAAATGCCCGCTTGCGGATGAAATTGCATGCGACGCTACTTTTCGTTAACGGCCTGGCGCTCGACAAGTGACTCGACGGGGCGCCCAAGAAGTTCCTCCAGCGTGCGTCCTTCAAGATCGGCAAGGCCGTCAGATCGTTTCGAGCAGCGGGTGCAAGTGCGGCAAGCAGACGGTTTCGATTCGTAAAGCGCCGGCGCGGCCGAACCAAAGACCTCGAGCCGCGTCACGCCAAAGGGCGGCAGAGCGACAAGAGCATCGTGCTTGTTGGCAATGTCCGACTATTCGCCTCACCCCTTCAGATACGGCGCGTGCAGCGCGAGGTCGGCGGGACCGAGGCGGTCCTTCGCGGCCTGAGACTGATGCCAGTAGGGGTAGATGAGCGGCGGCTGGCTCACCTTGTCGAGGCGCGCGCGCTCGTCGTCGGTGAGCTTCACATTGACGCGAGGCGAGATTGTCGCGGAATTGCGCCTCGGTGCGCCCGCCGATGATCAGCGACGTCACCGCCGGCCGGCCGATGCAGCCACGCCAAGGCGATCTGCGCGCCGGAGACGCGATGGGCGTCGGCGATCGCCACGAGTTCGTCGACGATATCCCACAGCGCGTTCTCGTCGCGAACCGGCGGCTCTCCCCAGCCCGCGACCTGGCGCGTTCCTTCCGGCGCCGCCTTGTTGCGGCGATACTTGCCGCGACAGCAGACCCCCAGCGATCGGGCCCACACCAGGACCGCGAGCTTCTGATCGAGCGCGATGGGAATGAGTTCGTATTCGGCTTCGCGCGCTTGCAGCGTGTAGTGAATCTGCTCCGAGACGAACGGGATGCGGCCGTCGCGGCGCGCCACTTCCATCGCCTTCATCATGTGCCAGCCGGACCAGTTCGAACAGCCGATGTAGCGCACCTTGCCCGAGCGCACGAGACTGTCGAGCGCCTCCATAGTCTCCTCGAGCGGCGTCAAGCCGTCCCACTGATGCACCTGATAGAGGTCGATGACATCGGTGCGCAGTCGCTTCAAACTCGCTTCGCATGCGCGGATGAGATGCCAGCGCGAGAGGCCGCGATCGTTCGGCCCCTCCCCCATTGGAAAGCGGGCCTTGGTCGCGATCAGCATGCCGGGCTTCCGCTTAGGCCCCATCGCCTCGCCGATCAGTTCCTCCGAGCCGCCGCCGGAATAGACATTCGGCGGTGTCGATGAGATTGACGCCGGCGTCGGCGACGATGTCGATCAGCTTGCGCACCTCGTCCAGCTGGACGTTGCCGACTTTGGCGAAGTTTCCCTTTCCGCCGAAGGTCATCGTGCCCATCGTCAGCACCGAGACCTTGAGGCCTGAATTGCCCAGCTGCCGATATTCCATCGCCTTGCCTCGCTCGACGCCCGTATGGCTTCGCGGACGAACTAACATTCCAGCTGAGATGCGCCAAGGTCGCCGTCCGGGCCGATAACGCGCTTGTGAGCGACGGCCCCAAAGCCGATCGTTCGCGTAAATGGGCGTGGACCCATGCACTTGCCGCTCGCAGAGCTTTGTGCGCATTAGTCCGCCGTCCCGACCGTCGCCTTACCTCAGGAGCTTGCTTTGGCCCTCGCCTCGCTTCGCCGGCTTGCCTTCGCCGCCGTCTTTTCCGTCGCGGCGCTCGCCGCGAGTGGCGCTTTTGCCGCGGGCGCGGCGCCTGAGCCCGATCGAACGGTCGATATGGCCACATTGCTCAAGCCAGGCTCGCTGCCGGAACTCACGATGGGCGACCCCTCGGGGATCCCGGTCATCGAATATGGCTCGCTCACCTGCCCCCATTGCGCGACCTTCAGCCGCGAGGTCTTTCCTGAACTCAAGAAGGACTATATCGACACCGGCAAGGTCCGGTTCATTTTTCGCGAGTTCTCGCGCAACTCCCTCGACGTTGCAGCCTTTCTGCTCGCGCGCTGCATCGGCGACGACAAGGCCTTCGCCGCCATCGAGCTTCTGTTCAATGAGCAGGACAAATGGGCGTTTGTCGACAAGCCGCTCGAGCCGCTGATCGCCGCGATGCGCCCGGCCGGCCTCACCCACGACCAGGCGATGGCGTGCCTCAAGAATCAAGACAAGGCCAATGCGATCGTGGGGATCGCCAAGCGAGCGACCGACGAGATCAAGATGACCGGCACGCCGACTTTCGTCATCGACGGCAAGGTCTTTGGCGGCGAGCTCAGCATGGACCAGCTGAAGGCGATCCTCGACCCGTTGATCAAGAAGTAGCCAACGCCGTCCTATTCCGAGCGCAAGGCGCGCCTCCAGAAACGAGGTTCGTCTGAGTAAGCCTGCCACTTCTTCGCCAAGGCCTTCATCGCGTCTTGAGCCGCGCGCCCTCGGCTCAAGGAGATGGCCGCCACTGACGGGGCGAGCTCCAGATGCTTGTCCGCCGCGAGGCCTTCGGCAAGTCGCGTCGCCATTGCAGCGTCGTTGATCTCGCCCAAAGCCTCCTGCAGCTTCTCGAGATGGCGTAGGAATCGCTTCGCCTTCTTGGGAGGGAAGATGGATTCCAGGAACTCGACGCTATAGCGAAGCTTCTTCAGAGACTTTCGCAAGGGGTGAAGCTCCGCGGGCAGACGCGTCCGGACGGACCGCCCGCCCCCGTTTCGTCGCCTTCGCGTCGAGCCGATCGAGCAGGTTTCCGGCAATGTCCCCGATGTCGCGCTTCAAACCATCGTCGCCGACCTGACCGCTGTCCTCGCGCCCCTCTTCCATCCAGGCGGCGAGACCCAGCACCAGAGCCCGGAAGGACGGGTCTTGAAGCTGCCGCACGCAGGTCTGGTGCGCCGCCGCGCGGCGCGCCTCGGCGGGCGGCTTCATCATCTCGCTGAATTTTCGCGCCTCCGGAGTTTCGGAGACCTGCGGCAGAATTTCGTCGCAAAAGACATCCCAGTCGCGCGCCTCGCCGATCGTCTGGCCGGCGTGGCGAAGCTCGTCCTCGAACAGGCGCTTCGCGTGGCTCTCGAGATGCGGCGAAAAAAGCCGGAGCGCCGATCGAACGCGTCGAACCGCGACCCGCACCTGATGGACGCCTTCCGGATCTCCTGCGAGAGCCGCCGGCTGGTTGGCGAGCAGGTGACCGAGCGTTTCCTCGATGATCACGCGAAGAGCCTCAATCGCCGGCTCGTCGGAGTTGAGGCGCATCTCCGACGGCTTGCTTGCTTGCGGCGGCAAGCCTTCCTTGAGTCGAAAGCCGCGCGCCGCCTTGCTCTCGACTTCGATGTCGAACGGAATGGCCGAATTCAGCTCGAGCGCCAATCGGTAGAGCGAGGCCGGCATGCCTTCGCGCAACTCGAGCTCGAGCTCGCGAATGTCCTGCTTCGCCTTTCCCGCTTTGATCGAGCCCAGATCGAGCGCCGCCTCGACGACGTCGCCGTCGACTTCCAAGTTTTGCTTGGTCCGAACAACATCGGTCACGACGACGGGCTCGAGCCGATCCTCGGACACGTCGGCGAAGAGCTTTGCGACCGGCGCCTCCTTGAGAAGCCGCAAGGTCAGGCGTTATCGCGTTCTGACCGGCCATTCCCATTCGCCGCGAGAATTGGCGACGCCCGCGTCGCCGGTCGCCTTTACGGTCTGGATGCGCTTGTCATTCTCCCGCCGGATGCGCAGCGACACGCCCCGCCGCGCGAGATCCTTCTCCGGGGTGTCGTAATAGGTGGTGACGAGGCGCTGCGACTTTGGCTTGGCGACGCCCTTCCGCTTCAAGGCGGGAACCGAGAACACGGATTCGGCGACCGAGGGCGAAAGCGCGAGCTTAAGTTCCGTTTCGGCGCCGGAGAGTTTCATGGGCGGCAAGCTCCGCATTCCGCATGAAGCCGATCAACCCGCGAGCGCGCGGATTGATCCGAGGCTAGCCGCCTCACCAGGCGAGAAAGCGCCGGCCGGCCAGCGCGCCGACGCCCATGCAGATGAGGGTCGCGAGCGGATACCAGGTCGCCACGAACAAAGGCGAATCGTCGGGGCAGTGCGAGGCGTAGAGCGAGGGCCGCGATCCCCGCTGAGGCAGCGCCGGCGAGCGCGCCGGTCAAGGCCTGGGTGAAGCGGCGCGCCGGCGCGAAGAGGCGACGATCAGCGCTGCGAGGATGGGAGCGGCCAGCAGCGGAATCATCCGCATGCAGAACATCGAGTCGTGCCCGATGAGCCGGGACATCCACTCGCTTCGCGGCACGACCAACAATTCCGACGACCACTCCGGCGGCGAGCAGAATGAAGCGGCGCGAGCAGCCAGAGCGCGAGCGCCCTCGGCTTGGCGTCGGGGCGCGCGAGCCGCAGCGTCAGCAAAAGCGACGGCAAGGCGAACGCGAACGAGTCGACGAACTTCAGCCAAAAGCGCATCGTCTGCAGGCTGCGGCGATGTCCGGCCTCGGGCCCATCAACAACCCGTAAATCGCCAGGCTGCCGACGAGAGCCGATGACGAGCGCGGCCACGACCCGCCGGCCGAGCCGGATCGGCTCCGGAATCGGGATCGGCGGCAGCGCGGCGATGAATTCGGAGGTTTTCACTCGACCGACCTCCGCCAGGCCGCGCCGAGCGACTTGAGCGCCCGATGGAGCGCCACCCGGACGGCGACCTCGCTCATCGACAGGCGCTTCGCCGTCTCGGAGATCGATTGGCCGTCAAGGGAGATCGAAGTCACGATGTCGCGCTGGCGCGGCGCCAGCGCCTCCAGAAGCTTGCGCGCGTCGCTCAGCGCGTGCGGGTCCTCCGCCTCGGGCGCGGCCAGGAACTCTTCAAAATTCTCGATCGGCTCGACCCGCCGCCGGCCGCGGCGGCGCAGAGCGTCGACGACCTTATGACGCGCGATCGCATAGACCCAGGGCGCGAGCGGCTGCTCGGGGTCCCAGGTATGGCGCTTGAGGTGGATCGCCAACAGGGTCTCTTGCACTGCATCCTCGACGTCCGCGTCTCCCACCCCCGCGCGCGCAAAAGCCGCGCGCGCCATAGCCCGCACCGACCGACCGATGTCCTCGAGCAGCCGCCGGTACGCGCCCTCGTCGCCCGCGATCGAGGCGGTCATCATCCGAGACCAAGGGTCGTCCGGCGGACCCTTGATGGGCTGGGCTTTCATACGGGCTTCGTTTCGTTTCGTCTGCCGTTACAGGTCCGGGGAAATATTTTGCTCGAAGCACGAATTGATCGCCGATGTAACATGCCTCGGGGCGCGGGCGAAGTCGCCAGCACAAGTTCACCGCGGCACATCAGGCCTGGAGAAACCCCATGACCGTCGCCGATCGCCGTTCTCCGAAGGGCCTGGCCGCGCCGAGCGTCGGCGTCGGGTTCAAGCCCGAGCATTTCGAGGCGATCGTCGACACGCGCCCGAAGCTTGGGTTTTTCGAAGTCCACGCGGAGAACTATATGGGCGACGGCGGCGCGCCGCACCGCCGCCTCGATAAGATCCGCGAGCTTTATCCGCTGTCGCTGCACGGCGTCGGCCTGTCGATCGGCTCGCCGGGTTCGCTCGACCGCGCCCATCTTGGGCGGCTCGCCGCCGTCGCCAAACGCTTCGAGCCGACCCTGGTGTCCGAGCACCTCGCTTGGTCGACCCACGAGGGCGCGTTCCTCAACGACCTCCTGCCCCTGCCCTACACCAACGAAACGCTCGCCCGGGTGTCGGAGCATATCGACGAGGTCCAGAACGCGCTTGGCCGGACGATGCTGCTCGAAAATCCATCGACCTATGTCGTGTTCGCCGAAAGCACATGGGCCGAGACCGATTTCCTGCGCGAGATCGCGCGGCGGACAGGCTGCGGCCTTTTGCTCGACGTCAACAATGTGTTCGTGAGCGCCGTCAATCATGGGCGCGATCCCGATCTTTATCTCGCCGACTTCCCGCTCGAGGCGGTCGGCGAGATTCATCTCGCGGGCTACGCGGAAGACAGCGACGACGCCGGCCTGCCGCTCCTCATCGACGCCCACAATTCGCCGGTTCGCGACGCCGTGTGGTCTCTTTACGCTACGGCGATCCGCAGGCTCGGGGCCGCCGCCGACGCTCATCGAATGGGACAACGACGTGCCCGCGTGGCCCACGCTTTTCAGCGAGGCGCGCCGTGCGGAGCGCGCGATTGTTGAGACCGCGGCGATCCCGGAGCGCGTCGATGTCCTTTGAGACAACGGTCCGCGCTTTCACGGCGGCGCTCGACGATCCTTCGGCCGCGACGCCGGCCATGACCCGCGGACGCATGGGCGCGCCCGACGCTCGCCGGTTCGCCGTCTATCGCAACAATGTCGCCGTCGGCCTGATCGGCGCGCTCGAGGCGCGCTATCCCGTCTCGCGGAGGATCGCGGGCGAGGACCTGTTCCGCGCCCTGGCGCGCGCGTTCGCGCACGCCCGCAAGCCCCGTTCGCCGGTGATGATCGCCTATGGCGGGGAGTTTCCGGAGTTCGTGGCTGAGTATCTGGCGGGCGGTCCGGGCCTGGAAAACGCGCGCGAATGCAATCGTCATTGCGAGGAGCGCAGCGACGAAGCAATCCAGAGAGCGTCGGGCGCCCTATCGTCCCCTGGATTGCTTCGCCATAGCCCGTCCGGAAGGACGGGCGTCCTTCGACGCCCTATGGCTCGCAATGACGAGGGGGGTTCAACGCATCTGATAGCCTGCCTCGTCGACGTGGCGCGGCTCGAGAACGCCTGGGTCGAGGCCTACCACGCAGAGGACGCAAGCGTGGCGACCGTCGACGAACTCGCCGGGCTCAGTCCCGATTCTGTGCCCTGGAGCGCGGATTGTCTTTCACCCTGCGGCGCGGCTCCTGCGCTTCGCGACGCCCGCCGCCTCGGTCTGGGCCTCGGCGCAGAACTCGGAGCATCCAGCCGCCCTTATCGAGGGGCCCGAAGACGCGCTCGTCACGCGTCCCGACTGCGACGTCCGCGTGCGCGTGCTGCCGCCGCTTGCTTATGATTTCGCGCTTCGAGTTGCGCGAGGGCGCGACCCTGATCGAAGCCGCCGCGGCGATGAATGATCCCGCCTTCGACTTCGGGACCCATCTGGTCGGACTGGTCGAGTCCGGCGCCGTCGCCTCCGTCATCCCTGGACAAAAATCATGATCGCCGACGCCGCGCGCGCGAGCTTGCTCGCCCCATCGAACCCCATCGCCCGCATCACCGAGCCTTGTCTTCGGGCTCGTTCCCGCATGGCTCCCGCTGCTTGTCCTGAGGCTAGCGCTGGCGCGGCCGTTCTTCGCCTCGGGGCTGACGCGCTGGGACGGCTGGTTCACGCTATCGTTCGGAACGAAGATCCTGTTTTCGCAGGAATACAAGCTGCACATCTTCGGCGCCGAGATCCCGTTTCCGGCGCCGGAACTGGTGGCGACGATGGCGAGCACGGCCGAGATCGTGCTGCCGATCCTGGTCGCCTTCGGGTTCCTCACCCGCTGGGCCGCGCTCGGCCTCCTCGGCATGACCGGCGTCATCCAGCTCACCTATCCGGACGGCTGGGCGAACTTCCATCTGTATTGGGCGGCGATGGCGCTTGCGATCATTACCTTCGGCCCCGGCGCGATTTCGCTCGACCGGCTCATCGGCCTCGACGGCTGGAGCTCGGGGCGCAGAAGGGACTGAGGGATCCGCTTCGAGGCTTTCTCAACTGTCGCCTCGGGCGGCATGTTGTTCGCGCGGATCGTCGACCGGGTCCAGATAGTCGAGCCCTAGCGGGCCGATTGCCGACACTTGCGTGACGTACTCGCCGGACTTCGCCCAATGGAAGTGCGGCGTATTGCCGGGGAGAACAATGACGCTTCCGGGCGGATATGCCTTCACTTTATCGCCGTCGAATTGCTCGCCCAAGCCGATATAGAAGACGCCGGACATCACCGTGTAGATTTCGATCTTCCGGATGCTTGTGCGGCATCAGCTTGACGCCGTGAGGGACCTTGACCCGGATCAGGTAGGGGCCCGGCTTTGAGGGCTCGCCGACCATGACAGCGAGTTCGGACTGACGGCGGAAACGCGGGAAACGGCTTCCAGTCGATGTCCTCGGGGAGCACCGATCGGAAGGCGGATTGGCCCGGCAGGTGTCCTTGCGGCATCGCGTCCTCCTTTGTCTTCGGCCCTGCTGCGCCGTCATGCCTTTCCTCTGGCGTGCAAACATCAAGGGCGGAGCGTCGGCTTGTTTCAGCACCGAGAAGTCTGTTGGCGTGGGCTCCGCGGCTGGGGCGCGCGCCGCACGACGTCGTGATCGACGTTCCTGCGAGCTAGGCTTTGCGCAGCGATCGAAACCCGGCTCGGACCTCTTCGGAAAAGAGTTGCGGCTGCTCCCAGGCCGCGAAGTGACCGCCCTTGGGGAGCTTATTGTAGTGAATCAGTTTCGGATACGCCCGCTCCGTCCAGCTCCGCGGGGCTGGGTAGAGTTCGTCAGGGAAGACACTCACGGCGACCGGGATGGAGACGCCCTTGGCGTTGAAATACCCCTTGCCAAAATATTCCCAGTAAAGACGGGCGCCGGAAAGCGCCGTGTTCGTCAACCAGGTGATCGTGATGTTGTCGAGGATGTCGTCGCGCGTGAGGCCCTCGGCCTGGCCTTGAAAGACGCGTGAGATCAGCTCGTAGCTGCGCGCGTCGTGATCAAGGAAATACGCTGCCAGGCCGACCGGTGAATCCGCGATTCCGTACAACGTCTGCGGCCTAAGCCCCATCTGGAACCCGTAGGCGATTCCCTTTTGATAGACGAATTGCAGACGCTCGTAAGCGAGCTTCTCGTCGGCTGAGAGACCCGATGGCGCCGGCGCGCCGGAGAAGGCCGCCGCGTCAATCTCGGCCGGAAAGATGCCGGGCATGTTGGTGTGAATACCAATCAGTCCAGCAGGCGCCTGCACACCCATCTGATCGACGACGATCGCGCCCCAGTCACCGCCCTGCGCCACGTAGCGATTGTAGCCGAGGCGCTTCATCAACGCGTCCCAGGCGCGCGCGATACGGACGCGGGTCCCAACCTGTCTTCGTTGGCTTGTCTGAAAAGCCGTAGCCGGGCATCGACGGGATCACGACATCGAAGGCGTCCGAAGCGCCCGCGCCGTGTGCGGTCGGATTCGTCAGCGGATCGACGATCTTCATTTGCTCGATGATCGAACCGGGCCATCCGTGCGTCACGATCAGCGGCAACGCATCGTCATGTTTCGAACGGACGTGGATGAAGTGAATGTCGAGCCCGTCGATTTCGGTGATGAAGTTCGGCAGGGCGTTGAGCTTCGTTTCGATCTCGCGCCAGTCATATTCGCTCGCCCAGTAGCGTGCGAGCGCCTGAATTGTCGCAAGCTGTACGCCTTGCGATTGGTCCGCGACGGTTTCGCGATCAGGCCAACGGGTTGCGTTTATGCGCCTGCGCAATTCGGTAAGCTCCGAATCCGGAAAGTTCACTCGGAATGGACGAATGGCGGTCTTGGTCGATGCTCGTCTGTTGTCCAACTTCTGGCGTCGCCATAGTCATTCCCCCAGCTGACCGGAAAGCCGCGCTAAAAGCGGCGCTTCACCGCTTCGGATAGGCGGTGAAGACGTAGTCCTTGTCGGCCACGATCGTGTGGCAGGCGAAGCCGCACTTGGCGTCGTGCTCCTGCGGCGGCTCGTCGGACGTGTTGCCGGGCCTGAACGTCTCGGACGCGGGGTCATACTCGAACTCGGCCCATCCCCATCCGCCGCTGTCCGCGAACCGCTTGCTGTCCTTCACCATGAAGTCTGTATCGTGCAACGCGCCCGGCACCACGGGTTCGTTGGGCTGGTCCTCAGCTTTCTTCGCCATCCAATGGATCTTCGCCATCATGGCGCCGTCGGGGAAAGGCTTGCCGTTGCCGGGAATGCCCGACTTGTAGGCCTCGATCATCGCGGGATTGCCGAGCACCGCGTCGAGCTTATCGCCGTTGTGAGTAACGGCGATGAGCTGCCAATCTTCGATATCCCCTGAACTCGGAGAAGGCGAGACCGCCTGGAACCTGCAAGGAATATCGATCCTGCGCCGCGAGCGCCATTCCCGCCAGGAGCGAGGGCAAGACGACAATGGCGACTGCGGTCCTTATGCTCGACATAGCGCTCCCCTCCGTTCGTTGACGCTCATCGGCGCCATTGCGCGCCAGCGAGAAAGCCGCGCGAATTCGACCTAAATGATGGGAACCGGCAACAGGCCCGGCGCAAAGCCGAGGTCCGCGCAATTCAGAGGTCCGATGCCGCGAGCGCTCACCCCTCATGGGCCACCTGCAGCATCTTGAAGTGGGCGCGAGCCTGCGCCGAATGATAACAGGCGTCAAGCGGGCCCGTTCATGCGACAGTTTTGCGACAGAAACCCTCTCCGCCGCGCTATTGACGCGCCTAAAACCCCATGGCTTTAACCCCCCTTCGACGACGCTCGTCCTTGAAGGAGACATGATGACCCATTGGCCGCGGCACGGGCGCATCACCGGTCCGATCGTGATGATCGGCTTCGGCTCGATCGGCAAGGGAACTTTGCCGCTCATCGAGCGGCACTTCGCATTCGACCAGGACCGGTTCGTCGTCATCGATCCGAGCGACTCGGACCGTAAGATCCTGGACGAGCGCGGCGTCCGCTTCGTGCACGAGGGCCTCACGCGCGACAATTATCGTGACGTGCTGACCAAATATCTGACCGCGGGCTCGGGCCAGGGCTTCTGCGTCAACCTGTCGGTCGACACCTCATCGCTCGACGTCATGCGCCATTGCCGCGAGCTCGGCGCGCTTTATATCGACACCGTCGTCGAGCCCTGGCCGGGCTTCTATTACGACAAGTCGCTCGGCAACGACGCGCGCACGAACTATGCGTTGCGCGAGACGGTGCTGGCCGAGCGGCGCAAGAACCCGGGGGGCTCGACCGCGATCTCCTGCTGCGGCGCCAATCCGGGCATGGTGTCGTGGTTCGTCAAGCAGGCGCTGGTCAATCTCGCGCACGATCTAGGCGACAAGACGCCGGAGCCGAAGAGCAAGGATGAGTGGGCTCGCCTTGCGCAGCGTCTTGGCGTCAAGGGCGTGCATATCGCGGAGCGCGACACGCAGCGCGCCAAAAGCCCGAAGCCGCGCAACGTGTTCGTCAACACCTGGTCGATCGAAGGCTTCTTGTCGGAAGGGATGCAGCCCGCCGAACTCGGCTGGGGGAGCCATGAGAAATGGTCCCCGCCCAACGCCGGCTATCACAAGACCGGCTGCGGCGCGGCGATTTATGTCAACCAGCCCGGCGCCAATACGCGCGTGCGCTCATGGACGCCGACCGCTCGCGGGCAGTTCGGCTTTCTCGTCACCCACAACGAGTCCATCTCGATCGCCGACTATTACACCGTGCGCGACGACAAGGGCGAGGCGATCTACCGGCCGACCTGTCACTACGCCTATCATCCGTGCGACGACGCGGTGCTAAGCCTGCACGAGTTGTTCGGCCGCGCCGGCGAAATCCAGAGCGCGCACCATATTCTTGGGGAAGCGGAGATTCTCGACGGGATCGACGAATTGGGGGTGCTTCTCTACGGCCACGCCCGCAACGCCTATTGGTACGGCTCGCAACTTTCGGTCGAGGAGACGCGCGCGCTCGCGCCTTACCAGAACGCGACCGGCATGCAGGTCACGTCGGCGGTGCTCGCCGGGATGGTCTGGGCGCTCGAGAATCCAAAGGCAGGAATTGTCGAGGCCGACGAACTGGACTTTCGGCGGTGCCTCGAGATTCAGATGCCCTACCTGGGGCCGGTCGTCGGCGTCTATACAGATTGGACGCCGCTGACCAATCGCCCTGGCCTGTTCCCGGAGGATATCGACCAGGGCGATCCTTGGCAGTTCAAGAACGTGCTGGTGAGATAGCCGCACGCCGCGTTACGCGGTCAGTGCGCTTCGTGGGATCGGAGCGCGTCCGCGACAGCGCCAACCGCCTTGCGCGATACGCCGATGAGGCGCGCAAGCCGTCGACGACCGCCGCGCCGAGACTGGGAAGGCCATAGCGGTTGAGCGGGGCAAGTTGCGCGCAGAGGTCGTTCACGATGAGCGGGGACGCTCTCTGCGCGAGCAGTAGCTATGGTGAGCAGGCATTTGGTTCTGGTCTTTTCTTAGTTGTGTTCATATGAGTCGAACGCTGAGACAGATGTACAGCATGCCGGACTCAGGGCCTTAGACTTCGATGTCAAGGAGCTAGCTGCGACCGAGATTCGCTCGAGCGCGGTGGAGACCGCCTCAGGCGGCGGTCGATCGCAGCTCGCCCTAAATCAAGGCCCCACAAGGATTTTCAGCTCGATCAGCCGCCGTTCGACCTCGCTGGCCGAGGTCGTCTTCCGTGCGTCCCGCGGCCTTGATGCGGCCCACGTACGGAAAGTTGATCGTGCCGTCCGGCTCGACGCGCGTGGTCGTGTCCAGATCGGGATGGTCGACGATGCGGATGGCGACGACATCCGAAGTCGTGAGAACCCGGCCGGCGCTGTGCGCGGCCGGCGCTCCCGCCGCCGCAAAGAGCAAAACGCCGATCCAGATCGCAAGATTGCCCATTCTCATTGTTGCACGCCTCGGTCTTAAGCTCGACGCAGCCGCCACCAGACATTGGGGCTCAACTCCCGGTCGTCAACAAGCCCGGAGAAGCCGCCGCGGCGCGAAGAGCGGCGCGCTTGAACAGGGCCGGGCGTGAGGCTCGGATCATCAGCCTGCTCAATCGCGGCGTTTCGCTCGCCGAGATCGCCGGGCGCGACGGTCTTTTTCGGGAGCGAACGTCGAGGCGATTGATCGGGTCGTCAAGATCGTGCGCGTGCTCGACCGCTATCACGGATTTGCGCCCAATGGCGGCCCTACGCGAGCGCCGGAGGCTCTGCTCCCTGCGACTGACGTCTCCGCGCGGTTCCTCCACATGAGGGTCATGGGCACAGCCGCTCCGGAACCCGTACCTGGACAATTACAAAGCTGCGCGAAAGCGCAGCTAAGCCGCTGAAACCATTGGCGCCCGTAACTTTGTGCGCGGCGGGCCCGCTCAACCGGATGGGTCCTTCTCGCCGGAGCGGAAGGCGTTGAGCCGCTGCTTCATGCGGCTGAGCCTTAAGAGATGGTCCGGCTCCCGCCTGAGGGCGACGGCGGTCGAGAGGATGTCGACCAGCACCAGCGCGGCGATGCGCGATGTCGTCGGCGTATAGACGTTCGTGTTGTCGAGCGTCTCCACGAGCAGCGTCACGTCGCAGCGCGCGCTGAGCGGCCCTTCGGCGCCGACGACGCCGATCAGGGTCGCGCGAGCGCGCTTGGCGATCTCCGCCGCCTCGAGGATCTGCCGCGTCTGCCCGGTGTTGGAGATGGCGACCAGCACGTCGCCGGCGCGCATCATCGAGGCCGCCATGATCTGCTGGTGGGCGTCGACTTCCGCGCGGCTCGGAACGTCGAACAGCGGAAATTTCTGCTGGGCGTCCATCGCCACGATGGCGGAGGCGCCGTAGCCGAAAAAAGCGATCGAGCGCGCGCCCGCGAGGATTTCGACCGCCTGCTCCAGCGCCGCGCGGTCAAGATGCCGCCGCGCCCAGTCGAGGCTTGTCAGCGTATATTCGAAGATCTTGTCCGTCACCGCCCCGAGCCCATCGCGGTCGGAAATCACGGAATGGGTCGCGGACCGGCCGAGCGCCAGGTTCTGGGCGAGGCGCAACTTGAACTCTTGAAAACCTGAGTAGCCAACCGCAACGCAAAAGCGGATGACGGTCGGCTGGCTCACCCCCGCCAGCTCCGCAACCCCCGCCAGGCTCGAATCGAGGATGCGGGCCGGGTCCGCAAGCACGAGGTCGGCGACCTTGGCCTCCGATTTGCGCAAGCTCGGCCGGGTCGCGCGCGTCCTTTCAAGGGCGCTGTTTATCCCACGCAATGCTCCGGAATTCAGCACAATCTCCTGTAGGCGCCTCTGGGGTCCATAGACACTTTAGGGCGAGCCGACCCAGACTTCCAAGTCCTCGCGCGCGGCAATGATGCGAACCGGAAGTCCGGGCTCGGCTGATTTCCGCTCAAGGCGGGGAGCAACGGATCGAAACCGGTCCAACTGATTGAGTTTTGCTTACCCCACCCGCTCGCCGCTGCGCGCCGTGCGCAACCGTTCGGCGTAGACGTTGATGATGAGCGCGATGAGCAGGATGAGCCCGCGGATGAGGATCTTGAGGAAGCTGTCGATCTTGACGTAGTCGAGGCCGTTGTTGAGGACGCCGAGCACGAAGAGGCCAACGATCGTGTTGCCGATGCCGCCGCGCCCGCCGAAGAGGCTCGTGCCGCCGACCACCACCGCGGCGATGGCGTCGAGCAGGAAGGTGTCGAACTCGTTCTGCTGGGCGCTGCCGAAATAGGCGCACGCCGATCATGCCGGCGAAGCCTGAGCACACGGCGGAGATCACCATCACCGCGCCGATGATGAAGCGGACATTGACGCCGGAATATTCCGCCGCCTCACGATTTCCCCCGACCATGTAAACGTAGCGGCCGAAGCGCGTGTAGGTCAGCACGAGATGGGCGACGAGCAGAAAGATCGCCGCGACGATGATGATCCAGGGCACGCCGAAAATCGACTTGGATCCGAGCGTCAGAATGAGCGGCGGAACGGTGTAGGCGATCTGGCCGCGCACCAGAACCGCGGAGATGCCAGCGCCGATCTGCATCATCGCCAGCGTCATGATGAAGGACGGAATGCCGATGCGGGTCACGCCGAAGGCGGTGAGCAGGCCAAGCGCGAAACACGCCAGCAAGCGCCAGAATGATGGCGATTGCGCCCGGCATCGGCAGATTGGCGATGTTCACGTAGTCCGGCTGCAGCGTGAAGAAGGTGAGCACGATCGCGGTCGCGTTGGCGATCGCGCCGACGGAAAGGTCGATCTCCGCCGTCAGGATGACGAAGGTGAGGCCGACGGCCATGATCGCCGTGACCGACACCTGCTGCAGGATGTTCACGAGGTTGCCGAGCGTGGCGAAACTCGGGCTCGCGATGCTGAAAAAGCCGACGAGCGCGATCAGGGTTATGAAAGGCGCGATGTTGCGCAATTGATCGCGCAGGAAATCGCCCAGCCGAAAGGCGCGTGTGGATCCGACCTCGGCGCTCTGCATATCCATGCTTAGACTTATTCCTATCGTCAGGCGGCGGCGAGCAGCTGATCCTTGCTGATCGCTTCGCCGGCGAACTCATGCGCGAGCTCGCCCTTGCGCATCACCAGCACCCGGTCGGCGAGCGAGAGCACGGTTTCCGGCTCGGTGGAGAAGACAACGATGGCGATGCCAGAATCGCGCAAATGGCGCACGATCCGCACGACGTCCTCCTTGGCGCCGACATCCATGCCGCGCGTCGGCTCAGCCAGGAGGAGAATGCGGGGCGGATGAGTGAGCCATTTCGCCAGCGCGACCTTCTGCTGATTGCCGCCGGAGAGGCCGCCCAGGCGCCATTCGACGTCGGGCGGACGGACGTCGAGGTTCTTGACTTGAACCTCGGCGATCTCCCGCTCGCGGTCCGGCTTCAACAGCCACTTCGACAGCCGCTCGAGGACCGCGATCGACACGTTCTTGTACACGGGCTCGTCGCCGAACAGCATCGCGCGGCGGCTCTCGGCGACATAGGCGACGCCCGCCTTCTTGGCCGCTGTCGTGCTCTTGAGCGCCTCGACCTTGCCGTCGATCTCGAGCGACCCGCTCTCGGGACGATACTTGCCGAACAGGGTCCGCGCCAATTCGAGCTGCCCGCAACCCATGAAGCCGTAAATGCCGAGAACCTCGCCGGCGCGCGCCTCGAACGTGAGATTGCGATAGGAAGGCGCGAGCGTCAGATCCTTCGCGCGCAACACGACCGGCGCCTCCGGGCGGCTATCGAGCGTGATGTCGTCGAGATAGCTCTCCTCCAGCTCCTCACGGCCCGTGCCGATCATGCGCTCGATGATCCAGCCCTTGTCGATCTTAGGGCGTGACTTCGCGACGTCGCCACTTTGCGGCCGTTGCGGAAGATGGTGATCGCGTTCGAGATCTTGAGAATGTCGTCGAGGAAATGCGAGATGAAGACCATGCTTCGGCCTTCCTCGCGCAGCTTGGCGAGGACGCCGAACAGCCGTTCGATCTCAGGCGGCGACAAGGCCGAGGTCGGCTCGTCGAGGATGATGATGCGCGCGCCGGAGAACAGCACGCGCGACAGCTCGACGAGCTGCTGCACGCCGATCGGGAAATCGCCGAGCCGCGCGCGAGGGTTGATGTCGAGCCCGAGGTTCTTCAGTTCTTCCGCGGCGCGCTCGGCCATCCGCCGCCACGCGACGACGCCCATTCCATTCACGGGCTGACTGCCGAGAAAAACATTCTCGGCCACGCTCAATTCCGGCGCGACGCTGAGCTCCTGATGCACCATGCCGATGCCGGCGGCAGAGCGCGTCGCGGGACGAACGGAAATGAACCTCCTTCCCATCGACGCGCATCGATCCGGAATCGGCCGCATGGACGCCGGCGATGATCTTCATCATCGTGCTTTTGCCGGCGCCGTTCTCGCCGGCCAGTCCATGGATCTGGCCGGCGTTCAGGGTGAAGTCGACATTCCGAAGCGCCTGGACCCCGCCAAACGCCTTCGAAATGTCGGTCAGTTCAAGCAGCGCCATCGGCTTTCGACGACGTCAGATGAGGAACTGCTCCTCCATCCACAGCATGCCGTCGGCGTTCGCCTTGGTGACCACCGGGCCGTCGGTGACGATGTTCTTGGGGATATCCTTGCCGGTCTTGGCGCCCTGAACCACGGCCTGAACGCCGGCGACGATCGCCCCGCCATGAATGCGGCAGGACGGATTGCGGACAGTGGCCAGCATCTGGCCCGCCTGCACCGCCTTGATCCCCGGAGGCATCGCGTCGCAGCCGCCGACCTTGATCTCGGTGCGGCCCTTGGCCTGCATCACCTTGTAAGCGGCGAGCGCCATGTCGTCGTTGTGGAAGTAGGCGGCGTCGATCTTCGGATATTTGGTGAGCAGCGTCTCCCAGATGCGCGCGACCTTGGTCACGTCCCAGTCGCCCGGCTGCTCGTCGAGCACCTTGATCTTCGGGTATTTGGAGACGATGGAGTGGAAGCCCCTGGCGCGTCCTTGAGCGCCGGTGTGGCCGAGCGCGCCCTGGGTCATGATGATATTGCCTTCGCCATTGATGGCGTCGACCAGCGCCTGGGTGACCGACGCGCCCATGAATTCATTGTTCGGCGCGAGGAAGGTCAGGACATTGATCGTGTCGAGCGGCGCGATCAGCGTATCCATGTCGATGACCGGAATGCCGGCGTCGATCATCTTGTTGACCGGGCGCGGTCAGCGTGCCGATGCCGAAGGCCTGCATGGCGACGAAATCCCACTTCTGCGAGGCCATGTTGTCGATCGCCGCCCGCTGCTTGACGGCGTCGAGCTGGCCATCGAACCAGGTCACGTCGACGTTGAACAGCTTGCCCCAATATTCGGCCGCCTGCTTGCCCTGAGCGCACCAGGTCGCCTGCAATCCGGCGTTGGAGAACGCAGCCTTGAGCGGCTTTCCCGACCGGCCGGCCGCCTCGGCCAGCGCCTGCGAGATCAGCGGGTTGAAACCCATTCCGCCGAACAAGGCCGCGGCCCCTGCGCCTGCGGCCGCAGCCTTCATCAACTTGCGGCGATCTTCCGAAACCAGTTTTGTATCAGTCATGACTTCCTCCCTGCGAGCCGGCGTTCCTCGCCGTCGTCGCGTCGCGGCGGACCATGCCATAGAACGTTATTGGGATTCAATACGCTCGGCCCACGTCGCCGGCGGCAGCCCGTCGAGAGGGGCCCATGGGCGGCGGACAGGGCGCGTCTTGTCGTCGGGGTCACGGGACGGGCGCCAGTCTGCTAATGTTGCGGCCCGGCTCAAAGACGATGAGGAATCATGGCGACCCATGTTGCCGCAATCAAATGGGCGGCGAAGGAAAGCGGCGAGGAGTTCCTCAAGGGCCGCTTCAGCCGCGCCCATACGATAAGCTTCGACGGCGGGACGGAGGTTCCGGGGTCAGCCTCGCCGCATGTCGTCGGCAGATGGGCGGCGGAGGCTGCCGTCGATCCGGAGGAAATGCTGGTCGCGTCTCTGTCGAGCTGCCACATGCTGTCGTTCCTGCATCTCGCTCGCCTCGCTGGCTTCATCGTCACGGCCTACGAGGATCACGCCGACGGGGTGCTGGAGGAGATCGCGCCGGGGCGGCAGGCGATCACCAAGGTCACGCTGCGGCCGAAAATCGACTGGGCGGGCCCCGCGCCCCAAAAGGAGGCGCTCGACTCGCCTGCACCACCAGGCGCACGACATCTGCTTCATCGCCAATTCGGTGAGGACGGAGGTCATCGTGGAATAGGCTGGTGGCGCGCAGCGGCGTTCCCGCCCCGATAGCCCGTCGAGAGACGGGCGTCCTTCCGAACGCCGTATGTGGGGCGACGCCTGTATCGACAGGCCATGCCCCGCGGCATTGAGCCCCTATCGCCTTTGCCACGGCCAGCGCCGTCAGCACCCCTGGCAAATGCTGTTGTCGATGCGGTTGTTCTCCTGCTGGATCTTGCGATCGAGCGCTGTCGGGCCCGACCCTTGGGGGACGCCTGGCCTGGGCACGGTCGCGCCGGTCGGCGCCAGATAGTCCTGATCCAGAAGATGGCCCGGCGCGGGCTTGCTCACCTCCGGCGCCACAAGATTGTTGTCTTGCGCATAAGCACCGCCGCCCACGCTCGCCGCGAACAGGAAGGCGGCGATGACTGTGAATTTTGTCATGATCCGACCCTCGTCAAAGAGGACTTGCGCTGGAGATTGCGCTCCTTTGCCTTGGTTTCAAGCGCCCGACAAGGTCAAATATCATTGAGCCGCGCTTACTATTTTCACCAAATGTGGCGAGTTGTCTTCGAGCCGTCTCCTGCGTCCCGCCGTTGACAAGGCCGGACTGGGCGACGAAACGTCCCGCGCTTCAAGATACCCTTGCGCTTCAAATCAGGACAGCCAATGACCGACGTTCGCCTTCAGACGCTTATCGAAAAGGCCTTCGAGGATCGCGCCAAAATCACGGCCTCGACCAAGGGCGAAGCGCGCAATGCGGTGGAAGAGGCGCTCGATCTGCTCGACCGAGGCAAGGCGCGGGTGGCCGAAAAGCTGCCCGGCGCGGCGGGGCCCAATTCGTGGAAGGTCAACCAGTGGCTGAAGAAGGCGGTGCTCTTGAGCTTCCGCCTCAGCGACAATGCGCTGATCGACGGAGGTCCGGGCCAGGCGACCTGGTGGGACAAGGTGCCCTCCAAATTGGAGGCTTGGGGCGAGAACCGTTTCAAGGACGCGGGCTTCCGCGCCGTTCCGGGCGCGATCGTTCGGCGCTCGGCCTTCATCGCCCGCGACGTGGTGCTGATGCCGAGCTTCGTCAATCTCGGCGCCTATGTCGATGAAAAGACCATGGTCGACACCTGGGTCACGGTCGGCTCGTGCGCGCAGATCGGCAAGAACGTGCATCTGTCCGGCGGCGTCGGCATCGGCGGCGTGCTCGAGCCGCTTCAGGCGAACCCGACGATCATCGAGGACGACTGCTTCATCGGCGCGCGCTCGGAAGTGGTCGAAGGCGTCATCGTCGGCGAAGGCTCGGTCCTCTCGATGGGCGTCTTCATCTCGGCTTCGACCAAGGTGATCGACCGCTCGACCGGGCAGATCCATATCGGCTACGTGCCGCCCTATTCGGTCGTGGTCCCTGGAACCCTGCCCGGCAAGCCCCTGCCCGACGGTTCGCCCGGGCCCTCGCTCTATTGCGCCGTGATCGTGAAGACCGTGGACGCCCAGACGCGGGCGAAAACGGCCATCAACGAGCTACTCAGGGAGTGAGGGCGCGGGTCCGCAATGAGGGCGGCGCCGACGCTTCCTTCCCCGCCTACCCAATCGGCTCAGCTATAAAGGATCGAAGCGGAAGCTGTTTCCCAAGCGGGAAACGCGGCCGACGCCAGGCGAATCGAGGTGCGCGCCAGCGACCGTGTCCCTGTCGTCCGCGGCCAGGGCCATGATCCGCAGCCGGCTCGCGCGCGCCTGATCCTGATCCGCGTCGAACTCCCAGGCGATGTCGGGCCTCGCGAACTGAAGCGACGGGACGTGCACGATGTCGCCCCAGACCAGAACGGTTTCGCCTTCGCTCGTGACGCGAAAGCATGTGTGGCCGATCTCATGGCCGGCCGCGGCCAGAGCCTCGATATTCGCGCCCAAACGCTGCCCCGGCTCGAAAGATTCCGCGCTTCCATGGAAGCGTTCGAGGCGCGCTTCCGCCCGGAACAGGCTGAGTTCCGCTTTGGGAACGAGCAACCGCGACAATTGAAGAAACGCGTCCCGGCCATTCGGGAGAATAAGCCCGTTGATATGGTCGATATGCGTGTGGGTGAAGGCGACCGTTCGAATCCGCTCAGGCGCGATCTTCGCTTCCGACAGGGCTTGAGGAAGAGCGCCCATGCTCGGAAGCCACGCATTCGAGGCGCCTGTGTCGATCAAAGTGACGGATTCGCCATCGTCCAGGGCAAAGGCGTTGACAGAAAGCCTCACTTTACCGTCGACAAGCTTTGTCTGCGGCGGCAAGTCAGTCTCGAATATTGTGTTCTGCGGCTTGCGCAATCGCGTGACCGGCATATCGACATAGCCGTCACGCAAAGAGGTGAAAGTCAGAGCGCCAAACCTGTAAGAGACGTGATGATCGCCGAAAGCAATGCGTTCCATCGCTAAGCGTTTCCCTTTCAGCGCCCGACGAGGTCAGGTGGCGCCGAACGCGCGTCCCCCCGGCGAGCCATCGGGCAGAGGCTTGGCGAAGTATCACGGCTTCTTGGCGGCCGAGATGGAGCCTTCCCGGCGTTGCGCAGCGCCTTTTTGCGCATGGATGAAAATCGGTCGGGTATTTCGCAGAAGGGTTCTGGCGGAGACGGAGGGATTCGAACCCTCGATAGAGCTTTACAACCCTATAACGGTTTAGCAAACCGCCGCCTTCAGCCTCTCGGCCACATCTCCGGGCGCAATGATCTATGCGACATATGCCCGACGCGCCCCTCCATTGCAAGCGCTTGACGGTCGAGACTAGCGGCGGCTCGACCAAGTGTGTCGCGGGCGGGGGCCGATGGAAAAGCCGGCGACGCGCCGAAGGCGTTGGTCGGGATTAGGTGGTTAACGGCGGCAGCGGCCAGGCGATGCAAGTCCGTCTTTGCGCGATCGGGCGGCGCAATAATGCATCAACGAACTTCAGTATGCGTATGCACGCTATTTCAAACGCAACACACGAACAGGCTGATCAGGCGAGGCTGCACTGCTGGCAACCGCGCCTGATCAGCCAATACGCCGGACCGCGCAAGCGGATCAGGCGGCCGGCGGCGTGTCCGACGAAGGGGTAGACGTTGGAGTGGCCTTCTTGCGCTTGGCTGGCGCGCGCTTGGCGGCCGACTTTTTCGCAGCGCCCTTCTTGCCCGCCGACTTCTTCGCCACCGTCCTTCTGGCGGTGGTCTTCTTCGCGGAGGCTTTCTTCACTGCGCCTTTGCGGGTGGCCTTCTTCGCGACGACCTTGCGGGCGGATTTCTTAGCGGGCTTTTTGGCGGCGGACTTCTTCGCCGTCTTCTTGGTGGCAGCTTTGGGCATGTATCACGTCCCTCTCAATCATCCGCTCTCAGCGCAACGTGCGCGCCATGCAGATGCGCGAGCGAAAGTACATTCGTTTTGATTTCACGCAAGCGTTGCACACGCACGCGACATGCGCAGAACGCGGTGACTATCGAATTATCGCGCGCACTCGGACGTCTGATCATTGATTGACGAGAGCGCTCGCACGCGCTGTTCACTCCGTTCACAACCACGCGCGCGTTCGCATGCGAAGCTTCTGCACAGCAGCTGACGCAAGCTCGCTCGATTGCTAATTTTCCCATAAATCATGGGCGTCTCCGAGGATCGTTGTTGCTCATGCAGGAGCAATTCATCGCGCTCAGGAAACGGGTCGCATCAGCATGAGGCAACGCGCGAAACAACAACAATCGCCGCGACGAGCGTATCAAATCGAAACGGCGCGCATGCTCATCGCAATCGAATTTTTCTTCGTCGTCACTATCAAATTTCTGTCGATGAGACGCTGCAACCGCGGACTTCACCGCGCGAATCGCGCTGATAAGCAAGTGATTCGCAGCGCGATTCGATTCGAAGTCAGACGCCGAGTCGCTTCTTGAGCGCGTCGCTCACCGCTTGCGGATTGGCCTTGCCGTCGGTCGACTTCATCACTTGACCCACGAACCAGCCCAACATGCCGGGCTTCGCTCTGGCCTGCTCGGCCTTGTCGGGATTGGCTGCGATGACCGCATCGACCGCGCTGTCGATTGCGCCTGTGTCGGTCACCTGGCGCAGACCGTACGTCTCGACCAGCGTGCGCGGATCCGCGCCGCGGTCATCGGCAAACAGCTTCACAAGCAGATCCTTGGCGATCTTGCCGGAGATGACGCCCTCGCCGATGAGATCGACGAGAGCAGCCAAAGACGCGGGACTCAAGCCTGCGTCCTTGACCGCCACGCCTTGCGCGTTGGCCTGCGCGGCGATGTCGCCCATCAGCCAGTTGGCGACCGCCTTCGCGTCGCGCTTCAAGCCCCCATGCTTGACGGCGTCCTCGAAGAAATCCGCCGTCTCCCGTTCGGCGACGAGGATCGAGGCGTCGTAGGCCGAGAGACCGTAGTCGGCGATGAAGCGGGCCCGCTTGGCGTCAGGCAATTCCGGCAGCCCGGCGGCCAGCGCGTCGATGAAGGCCTGATCGAGTTCGAGCGGCAGCAGGTCGGGGTCGGGGAAATAGCGGTAGTCGTGCGCCTCTTCCTTGGAGCGTAGCGAACGCGTTTCGCCACGCGCAGGATCGAACAGCCGCGTCTCCTGCTCAACGACCCCGCCATCCTCGATGAGCGCAACCTGCCGGCGCGCCTCGGTCTCAATCGCCTGGCCGATGAAGCGAATGGAGTTGACGTTCTTGATCTCACAGCGCGTGCCGAGAGCTTCTCCGGGGCGGCGAACCGAGACATTGACGTCGGCGCGCAGATTGCCCTTCTCCATGTCGCCGTCGCTCGAGCCGATGTAGCGCAGGAGGGTGCGCAATTTGCTGACATAGGCCTTGGCCTCATCGGCCGAGCGCATGTCGGGCTTGGAGACGATCTCCATAAGCGCGACCCCGGAGCGGTTGAGGTCGACGAAGCTCATGGTCGGCGACTGGTCGTGCAGCGACTTGCCCGCGTCCTGCTCGAGATGCAGGCGCTCAATCCCGACCTTGATGGAATGGTCTGGCGTGAGATCGACCTGAATCTCCCCCTCCCCCACGATCGGGCTCTTGTACTGGGAGATCTGATAACCCTGCGGCAGGTCAGGATAGAAATAGTTCTTGCGATCGAAGACCGAGCGACGATTGATCCTGGCCTTGAGGCCAAGGCCGGTGCGCACCGCCTGAGCCACGCATTCCCGGTTGATCACGGGCAGCATGCCGGGCATCGCCGCATCGACGAGCGAAACATGCGAGTTCGGCTCGCCGCCGAACGCCGTCGAGGCGCCGGAGAACAGCTTGGAGCGCGAGGTCACCTGGGCGTGGACCTCGAGACCGACGATCACCTCCCAGTCGCCCGTCGCGCCTTTGATCAGCTTTGCGCTCGCCTTCTCTGTCGCCATGCTCGTCAGCTCTACTCTCGTCCGAAGTCCTTAGGCGTGTCGCGCCAGCGCCTCACGCCCACCAGGGCTCCGGAAGCGTCATACGACCTGCCGACTGCTCGATCGTCTCGCCGAGCGCGAACAGCGTCTCCTCGTCGAACGGCCGGCCGATGAGCTGAAGCCCAAGCGGCAAGCCCTCGCTCGACAACCCCGCGGGCGCGACAAGTCCCGGCAAACCCGCCATGTTGACGGTCACGGTGAAGACGTCGTTGAGGTACATTTCGACCGGGTTGTCCGAGCCCTTCTCGCCGATCCCGAAGGCGGCGGATGGTGTGGCGGGGGTCAGGATCGCGTCGACGCCGTCGGCGAACACGCGCTCAAAGTCGCGCTTGATGAGGGTGCGGATTTTCTGCGCCCTTACATAATAGGCGTCGTAATAGCCGGCGGAGAGGACATAGGTGCCGATCATGAGGCGCCGTCGCACTTCCGTCCCAAAGCCCCTGGCGCGAGTCTTCTCGTAAAGCTCGATGACGTCGGCGCCCGGTTCTCGGAGGCCGTAGCGCACGCCGTCGTAGCGGGCGAGATTGCTCGAGGCCTCCGCGGGCGCCACTATATAATAAGCAGGCAGCGCGTAGGGGGTGTGGGGCAAGCTGACGTCAACGACGCTTGCGCCCGCGGCGCGAAGCCATTCTGCTCCTTGCGCCCATAAGCGCTCGATCTCGCTGCTCATGCCTTTGAGCCGATACTCTTTAGGCACGCCGATCTTCATGCCCTTGACCGAGCGTCCGACCGCGGCTTCGTACTCAGGAACGGGGGTCGGCGAGCAGGTGGAATCCTTAGGATCGGGCCCGGCCATCGACCGCAGCATGATCGCGGCGTCGCGAACGGTGCGCGCAAGCGGACCTGCCTGATCGAGCGACGAGGCAAAGGCCACCATGCCGTATCGCGAGCACCGGCCATAGGTGGGCTTGACGCCGACAATGCCGGTGAAGGCCGCAGGCTGGCGGATGGAGCCGCCGGTGTCGCTCGCCGTGGCGGCAAGACAGAGGCGCGCCGCGACAGCAGAGGAAGAGCCGCCGGACGAGCCGCCCGGAGTCAGAAGACCGCGCTTATCGGAACTGAGCGCCGCCGCGCGCCCCTGCTCGCGGCTCCAGTTGGGCGGCAGCCAGGGCGAAGCGACGGGTCCGTAATATGACGTCTCGTTGGAGGAGCCCATGGCGAACTCGTCCATATTGAGCTTGCCCAGCATCACCGCGCCGTCGCGCCACAAGTTCGCGGTGACGGTCGATTCGTATGTCGGCCTGAAGCCGTCCAGAATATGGCTGCACGCCTGGGTATGGACCCCTTCGGTGGCGTAAAGGTCCTTGACGCCGATCGGCAATCCCTCGAGCGGACCCGCCTCTTTCCTAGCGAGGCGCGCGTCGCTTGCCTCAGCCATCTGCAGAGCCTTGTCCGCTGTGACCGCGACAAACGTGTTGAGCCCCTTGGCGCGCTCGATCGCTTCGAGATGCGCCTTGGTGATCTCCAGGCTGGAAATCGCCCGAGACTTGAGACGATCGCGCGCCTCGGCGAGCGTGAGCGTGGTCAGGTCGGTCAAATTGAATCCTTGAAGACGAGCGTCCGCCTCAGCGGCTCACTCGATCACTTTGGGAACGACAAAGAAGCCATCCTCGGTCAGCGGCGCATTGGCGATCACCAGCGGCGCAATATCGCCGTCAGTGACGACGTCCTCGCGCATCGGCAGCCGCATGGGAATGACCGAGGTCATCGGCTCGACGTCCTCGACGTCGACCGAATCGAGAGCCTCGACGAACTTGAGAATGGCGTTGATCTCGCGTTGCAAATGCGGCGTCTCGGCGTCGCTCACCTCGATACGCGCGAGATGCGCGATGCGGCGGACGGCGTTGAGATCGACGGACATCCAAAGCTCCTGGAAACACCTTGGAACGTGGGCGCGCCCCTATACATCGCCAATATTTGGCTGGCAAACAGCGCCGCGAGGCGCGGCTCAGATTGGGCGGCGCTGGCTCGCGACGCCGTCGGTCGACCTGCGCGCCGGCCCATGATAGGCCGGTCGCGCCGATGCGTCGTCCCATCGCAATCGAGGATCTCGCCCTCAACCTTCCTCCGAAGGCGCGCTTGATCGGCGTCGACCTAGGCTCGAAAACCATCGGGCTTGCGATCTCCGACGTCGAGCGCCGCCTCGCTTCGCCACTGAAGACCCTGCCGCGCGGCGCCTTCGCGAGAGACGCGGACAGCCTGATCGCGATCTTCTCCGAATTCGATATCGCCGGTATCGTCCTCGGGCTGCCGCTCGATCTCGACGGGCGCGACAATCCCCGCGCCCAATCGACGCGGGCTTTCGCGCGCAATCTATTGACGCGGACGACTCTGCCGATTGTCTTTTGGGATGAGCGGTTCTCGACCGCCGTCGTCACCCGGTCGCTTATCGCCAATGACGTGTCGCGCGCCCGGCGGGCGCAAGTAATCGACAAGATGGCGGCGGCCTATATTCTGCAGGGCGCGCTGGACCGTCTCGGCCGCCTGGGGGGCCCGCAAACGGGCGGGCCGTAGCCGTTCCCAACACTTTTTCTCTCCTGTCTCTACATTATTGTGGAAGCGCGAACTCGCCAATATTGTAGGGAACGTCTTGTTTTTCGGACGAAAATCAGCGTCTTTTACCGTGTAGACTGAGGTTGTGCCCGAATCAACGCGAGCCGCGCGTTGAGTACGGGTATCGACCCCGGAGTAGAGCGCCTGAAAGGGTCCGCCTCTCTCCGCCGAACGGGACAGCGTTGTCGTATGATTGAGGAAATGGGTTTCCCGAGACGCATACGTGGAGAACAAGGGCGAGCCGGAAGAAACGGGTCGGGGAGACTGCCCAGAAGGGCTAACGATTCGTCTCAGCGGGCTGTCACACACGAAGCGCTCGATGTCGCTCGCTACATCACGGACATGACCGCCCAGCTCGAAGCCATGGCGATCGCGGCCCGCCTCGACCTGCTCGCTTATTTTCTTGGGATGGCCAAAGCGGAAAGCGAGATTTATGTTCGCACCAACGCCGTCGCCGAAGCCGAGCACCCAGACGAAGAGCCCTTCGAAGTTGCGGTTGGATTGCCTCACGGGAACAATTCGTTCGACTGACGCTCCCAAGCTTCTCAACTTTCGTTGGCGTTTCCGCGCAACGCGACGCGATCGCCTGAATATTCGACGCGCCCCGCCACTTCGAGCTCGAGCAGCGCCACCCGCACCGCCCGCGCTGAAGCCTCCGCGGCCCGCGCCAGCTCGTCCAGCGTGATTGGCGAAGGGCCAAGCAAGGCAACGATCCGCTCGCGCGCCGCCTCGGCGTCGTCCCCGGCGCTGTAGGGCGCTCCGCTCGCATCGTCGAATTCCTCCCCGGGCCGGGTTCGCGGCGTCGATTTGGGGTCGACCCCGTATAAAGCTTGCTCCCCCCAAAGAGCTTCGCCAGGCTCGCCGCTCGTCTCGCGCATGGCGGCAAGATCGTTCGGGCGCACTGGCTCGAGCGCCGTCAGCACATCGTCCGCGCCCGTGCAGATCGACGCGCCTTGCTTCAGGAGATCGTTGGTTCCTTCGGCGCGCGGATCGAGGGGAGAGCCAGGCACGGCGAAGACCTGACGGTTTTGCTCGAGCGCGAAACGCGCGGTGATGAGCGAGCCCGAGCCCCGCGCCGCCTCGACCACCACAACCCCCAAGGCCAGCCCTGAGACAATGCGATTGCGGCGCGGGAAGTCTCGCCCTCGCGGCTCCCACTCGATCGGCATTTCGGAGACGACCGCGCCCGATTCGATCATCCGCTCCATCAGCGGCACAGCCTCGCCGGGATAGGGCTTTCCATGTCCCCCGGCCAGCACCCCGACCGCGCCGGTATCGACGCTCGCGACATGGGCGCGCTGGTCGATGCCGCGCGCCAGCCCAGAGACGACGACGTAGCCGGCTTGTCCCAGGCCGCGCGCCAGCCGCTCAGCGAAAGTTAGTCCCGCGGCGGAAGCGTTGCGGGAGCCGACGATTGCGACCGCCGCCTTGCGCAGCGCGGCCGCCTGCCCCCGAAGCGCGAGAATGGGCGGCGCGGAATCGATCTCCTGCAGCGCCGGCGGATAGTCCGTCTCGCCAAGGGCGACGAAGCGCACCCCGAGTTTACGGGCGGCGATCAGCTCTTTTTCGACCTCTTCGACCGAAGAGACGCGGATGGGACGCTTCGCGCCCCCGCGCCGCGCAAGATCCGGCAGCGCCTTCAATGCCGAAGCGACGCTGCCGCAGTTGGTGACGAGGGCGCGAAAGGTTCGCGGGCCCACATTCTCCGAACGGACGAGTCGCAGCCAATCGAAGCGCTGCTGGTCGGTAAGGCGCAACTCAGGCTTGTTCGCCATCCGCTCTAATTCTTCTGCCCGATTTTCGTCTCGGAGCCATTGAGAAGGCGGACGATGTTGGCGCTGTGCTTGAACCAGATGAGCGCCGACAGCGCCGCGAAGACAATCGCCGCGCTGCTCTCTCCCATTGCGAGCATGGCGAGCGGCGAAGCAATTGTCGCGGCGAGCGCCGCCGCCGACGAGTAACGCGTGAGCGCCGCGATTGCGAGCCAGACGACAGCGAATACGATCGCCGCCGGCCAAGCAAGGCCGATAAGACCGCCAAGATAGGTCGCAACACCTTTGCCGCCGCGGAACTTGAGCCAGACCGGATACATATGGCCGAGGACCGCGCCAGCCGCCGCCGCAAGCGCCGTCGCCGGTCCAAACACCCACCAGGCCAAGACGATCGCCAGCGTCGCCTTCAGCGCGTCGAGCGCGAGCGTTGCGGCCGCAAGCCCCTTGCGGCCGGTGCGCAGGACATTGGTCGCGCCGATGTTGCCGGAGCCGATCGAACGCAGGTCCCCTGCCCCGGCAAGCTTCGTCAGCACGAGACCGAACGGAATGGATCCCAGCAAATAGCCGAGCGCCAGCGCCAACGCCCCGCCATACCAAACCCCGAACATGCGCGCTTCCAGCCGACGCGGGTTGAACGAAAGATTTTCTATGAGACTATTCGTGCGCGACGTGCCCGGCAACCAGCGTCATCTTGATCCGGCCCTCGAGCCGGGCCCCATCGAAGGGCGTATTGCGGCAGCGCGAATGGAGCGTGGCGGGATCGAGCACATAGGGCTCGTCCGGATCGAACCGAATGACATCGGCCGGCGCGCCGACCTTAAGCCTGCCGACTGGCAGCCGCAGGATCTCGGCGGGTCGCAAAGTCATGGCGCGAATGATCCGCGGCAGGGCGACATGTCCGCCCGCAACGAGGCGCAGGCTCGCCGAAAGCATGGTTTCGACGCCAATCGCGCCCGCCGCCGCCTCGGCGAACGGCAGCCGCTTGGTGTCGACGTCCTGGGGATCGTGGTCGGAGCAGATGACGTCGATGAGGCCCGCGCTGAGGGCGTCGACCAAGGCCAGGCGCTCATCCTCGCCGCGAAGCGGGAGGCTTGAGCTTGAGAAACGTCCGATAGTCCCCGACGTCAAGCTCGTTCAGGGTGAGGTGATTGATCGACACGCCGCAGGTGACCGGCAGGCCCGCCTGGCGCGCCCGCGCCATCGCCTCGAGCGACAGACGGTTCGAGATCAGCGCCGCGTGGTAGCGCGCGCCGGTCAGCGCGACCAGACGCAGATCGCGGTCCAGCACAATGGTTTCCGCCTCGGGCGGCACGCCCGGCAGGCCAAGCCAGCTCGCGCGCAGGCTCTCGGCCATCACTCCCTCGCGGCTCAACGACCGGTCCTCGCAGATCGGCGCGATCAGCGCGTCAAAGTCGCGGGCGTATGTCATGGCGCGGCGCATGGTCAGCGTGTCGGCGACCGAATAGGGTCCGTCCGAGAAGGCGATCGCGCCTGCTTCTGCGAGCAAGCCGATTTCGGCGATCTCCTCGCCTTTAAGCCCCTTGGTCAGGGCCGCGGCGGGGAGGACGCGGACTTTTGCGTCGTCGCGCGCCCGGCGCAGGATGAAGTCGACCACCGCGGGGTCGTCGACCGGCGGATTGGTGTCGGGACGCGTGATCAGCGTGGTCACGCCCCCCGCGGCCGCGGCGGCGCTGGCGCTGGCGATGGTCTCGCGATGCTCGGCCCCGGGCTCGCCAACGAAGGCGCGCATGTCGATAAGGCCCGGCGAAACGACATCGCCTCCGCAGTCGACGACCCGCGCCTCAGCCGGCGCCTGTTCGCGCGTGACCTTGGGCCCGACGCCGGCGATGACGCCGTCGATCACGATGAGTTCGCCGCGCGTCTCGGTCTCCTGGACGGGATCGACGAGACGCGCGTTGACGAAAACGATCGGCGGAGCTGAAGGCATGAGGCGCGCCGTTGACTACCGGGGGGCGCCGCTCCGCGCAAGCCGCCCGGGCCGCAACCCGACATTCGCTTTCGCCAGCGCTCTTGCTTGCCTCGCCAAAAGCGGCTAGAGCCCGCGCTCCACTCAGGGTTTGTGTTCACCGCCCCGGGTGGACCTAAGCGCCCGTAGCTCAGCTGGATAGAGCACCAGACTACGAATTTGGGGGTCAGGAGTTCGAATCTCTTCGGGCGCGCCAATAATTTCAACGACTTAGCCAAATCGGTGTTCCCCAGAAAACGGCGCTGGGTAGCACGTGGGGAACACCAAACGGCTGTTGGCAACGTCTGCGCTAGCTGCGCCCTGTTGCAGGCAGATGCGACTCAGAGCATTAAAAGGTCGCCCAGCGGGGGAGTTCGGGCGGCCTTTTTGATTCGCTGAGTCCCCATGCCCGAGCGCTCGGACTTTGACGATTGGATCCCGCACACTCTCGCCCGGGAGCTGGTTCGCATCGCTTCGCCGGGCGACGACGTCGTCGGAGCCGAATCCTACCTCATCGAGTACATGTCCAAACTCCCGCCGGAAGAGTGGCGCTGCCGGCCGTGGGGCACCCGAATCATCGCCGCGGTGGGGGGCGCTCGGGCCCAGCCGTCGTTTGTCGCGGAATTCACCAGGGCCATGCAGGTTCGGCTCTGGAAAGAGGCCCACACTCCCAGGAACGGCGCGATAATTGATGTGAGGGGTAACGAGGCGATCTATCGCGGCCCGTTGCTTTGGCTGCCCGCGTGGATCGAGGTGAGCGGTCCGAAGGGCGTCATCACTCCCAAATGTCCGCCCTTGGTCATCCCCAACAGCCTAACTTTCGTCGACCCGCGCTGGCAGGCCCAGATTCATTTCGGGGCTATCAACCTGCGCACCGGACCTCTCCTCCGCACCTTGGGGCGCGACTTCGGCAACCTGGCCGATCGCGCCGCCGAGCAACTGCAGAAGCAGGGGCTGCTGCGGCGGCGTTCACGGATCCCGTCGCTTCGAGGTCCGAAGACGGACTAAAGCGGCGGATCAAGACAGCGCTGGGCAACCGCGAGCTCCGGCCGAAGTCGGGCGAGAGCTACAAGGACTGGGCAAGACGTGCGCTTCCAAACGAGAAGCCTCAGTCTGTTTCGAACATTCTGTCGACGGACAAGCGCCTGTTGAAGGGCAGGAGCCTGTGGGCAGAAGCGGGGGGAACGCTCGCCAGGCCAGGCAGGAAACCCCACGCGTGAAACGGCTCGCCGAATTACCTTCGCTATCATCCTCTTGAGTATAATTAAAAGGATGAAAGCCCGGAGAGGCCTGGTTTTGCACGCGTCTCAATTGTCCCAAAAATGATTTTGCAAGGATAAAAAAAAGCGCGCCTGCTCGCATCTACGCACCGCACCGAAAGCGGTCGATTTCGAGCAGGAGCCATCATGCTACTCCGTGCACAGCGTCGTGCCGCGCTTCCCGCCAGCGTCAGCGAGACGCCGTTTAGGAGCACTGCTGAACTCCTGTCGGCCGTCGAGCGCAGGCGGATCATTCCCGTGCCCGGGCCGCGGAAATCAACAACCTTTCCACCGATACCTTTAAAAGGCAGTTCTCTCACTTGATTGTGAGGCTGTCCGCCAAGCGAATTGGAGTGCGTCTTGGGGACGCGCTGGATCTCGCGCGGCCGATCAACGACGCCTAGCGCATAAAGAAGGCCGGCGGTCACTTCGACCGCCGGCTCTCACCAAACCTTTTGAGCAAAACCACAGCCTCGAAGCGCGACCAACGCTTTCAGGGCCAGGAAGGAACACGCCTTCGATGTCCCGCATATCACAGCCCCCCTTGGACAACAACGGCCGCAGGTCTTCGCAGGGCACAGGGGGCGATCAGTGACCCACCGCCGCCCGTCTGAGGGACGCCCGAGTGACGGCGGATACGACGCAAGAGTCTTGGCCCTCAAGCTCGTCGAAACGTGCGAGCGCTCCGGAGCTGACTCCCGTGCTGTGATCTCGGCGCTGAGCGTAGTGCTGGGCATGGTCCTCGCCGATGTCGCGGAGGACCATGAGGTCGATATCGCCATCGAGACGATCCATCAGGCAATCGCAGCCCACGACGAAGACGATCACGTGGGACGTCTGCAATGACCGACGTGACGCTCAAGGCAGCACTTCGCGAGCTAAGGGAAGACCTCGAGCGACCGCGCGTCGATCTCGAGAACGCGATCGCCAACATCATCGGTATCGACGAGTACGCCGAGGACGACATCCTCACTAAGGAAGATGACGGCTCGATCAGCGTCGACGCGGCGGAGCTCAGGGCCCTTCTGGAGAGCCTTGACGTCGCGTCGGAAGCGGCCGCCGACGCCTTTCAGGAATTCGACGCGGAAGCCGACCGGGCGTGGCGGCGCTTCAAGCAGGCGCTCGTCCGCGAGATGGTGGAGGGGTAACGCGCCAATGGGCAAGCGGACCAACTTCCCTCGCCGAGAGCGCGACGATTACCCCACCCCCTGGCCGACGGTCGTCCCGCTGCTCCCGCATCTCAAGCCCGGCGCCAAGTTCATCGAACCGTGCTGCGGCGCTGGCGACCTGGTCGGACATCTCGTATCCGCTGGTCACGTCTGCATTGCGGCCTCCGATCTGCCGATCGATGCTCGAACCGCGAGTTACGCGATCGAGCCCGATACGATCTTCATCACCAATTTGCCGTGGCGCCCTCGCTTTGAGCCGAACAAAATCATTGCCAATCTGAGCGACCAAAGCCCGTTCTGGGCGCTCCTCTATCGATCTCTTACGAGTTCATCGCCGAGCGCCTGAAGGATGTATTCGAGGACTATCATGTGACGAAGATCGCTTTCGATCGATGGAACTATCCTCACCTGCGGCCGTGGCTAGTGAAAGTAGGCTTTTCGGAACAACTTCTTGAGCGGACGTTCGTCGAGTTCGGGCAGGGCTTCAAGTCGATGAGCCCGGCGCTGCGCGACCTCGAGGGCCTCGTCTTGGGGCGGAAGCTCCGGCACGGCAATCATCCGGTTCTCACTATGTGCATGGCCAACGCGACCGTCGAGCGCGACGCCGCCGGAAATCGCAAGCTGTCAAAGAAGCGGTCGTCGGGGAGGATTGACGGCGCGGTGGCGCTTGCCATGGCGATCGCCGCCGCGCCTACGGCCTGGACGGCCAAGGTGGATATGGCCGCGTTGATCGGTTGAGCGCGAGTTGCCCTCTGCTTCCGAGCCCCGTCGAGGCAGGCCTAGCGCCGCTTCTACGGCGCGAAAGAAGTCGACCACGGGAGCGCTTGTTGCCCAGACCGAAAGCCTCGCCTCGAATTCCTTTTGCGCTCTATCTTGTCGCCTCGCTCATCGAAGTGGCGCGCGGTGCGTTCCGCGTCGGTTCTCCTGCGCGGCGTCATACCTGAAGAGCGCCATCAGGCCGTCCCCGAGTTTCTTCAGCACATGCCCGACAAGGCCGATCACGGCCTTCGACATTTCATCGAGGTAGGCGTTGACCCGGTGCCCCAGTCTTCCGCGTCCAGCTTCGAAGCGATGCCCGTCGAGCCGACGAGATCAGAACATGACCGTGAGCGAGGCGTTCATGAAAGATGGTTGCGGGGGGGCGCAATCTCCGAGAGTTAACTCTGAACTGCCCAATTTGACTCGGCAGAGCACACAACGAAGAGCCGGTGTCGACCCCGAAGCGCGCGTTCCCCGTTCGATCCCGTTACGGAAGGAATGCGCCAGCAGCGGAAATCCAAACGGCAACGAGAAGCCGAGGGTCGCTCATCAGCTTCAACCGCTTGCCGAACGAGCTCGGAATTCGAACGCGGCAGGGGTCGGCTGACTTGGCCCGAACTGGCGACCCGTGCGGCCGCGCTAACATACCGGCTCTGAATCTGCCCGCTGCGGCGGACCGGCAATCATTCCTCATTCAACGGGCCGAAGACTATCTCTGCTTTCCGCTGCGCGCGCGCCGGCCAATTGCTCGCGAATCTCCCGCTTCAGCACTTTGCCCACCTTTGAACGCGGGAGTTCGGACCATATCTCAACTTGCTTGGGAGCCTTGACGCTCCCGATCCTCGTCTTGACGAAGGCGATGAGATCGTCTGGTTTGACTGTGCAGCCGGTCTGAAGCTGGACGACGGCAGAGACCTTCTCGCCCCATTTATCATCAGGGAGGCCGAACACGGCGCAATCCATCACATCGGCGTGCTGTCGAAGCGCGTTTTCGACCTCGATCGAATAGACGTTGAATCCGCCGGTGATGATCATGTCCTTGGCGCGGTCAACGATGAAAAGATAGTTCTCATCGTCCAGGTAGCCGATGTCGCCGGTGTGGCGCCACCCGAACCGCGACGCTTCGGCAGTCGCGTCCGGGTTTTTGTAATAACCCTCCATGGCGAGGGAACTCCGGATGACGATCTCCCCTCGTTCGTCTCGAGGCAGCAGGTGACCGTTTTCGTCCATGATGCCGACCTGAACGAGAGGCGTCGGCCGTCCGGCTGAACTCAAGCGCGCCCTTGCGATTGACCCGTCCGGGTTGAAATGTTCCTTCGGCGCCATCGTCGAGATCATCATGGGCGCCTCGGTCTGACCGAAGAGCTGGCCCATCACCGGGCCTATCTTCGTCAACGCGTCCTCAAGCCGCATCGCCGACATCGGCGCTGCGCCGTACCAGAAGCACTGCAGAGAGGACAGGTCGGTCGCCTGCAATGCGGGATGTTCCAGCAGCATGTAAATCAGCGTCGGTGGAAGGAACGTGTGGGTGACGCGCCTATGAGCGATAAGCCGCAAGAACTCGCTGAGATCCGCCTTGGGCATGATGACGATGCGGCCGCCAAGAGCCATGATCGGCAGGCAGAGCACGCCCGCGGCGTGGGTTAGCGGCGCGAGCGCGAGATAGACCGGCCGGCCCTCGAACGGATAGCTCATAAGGGTCAGGGCCGACATCGCCTCGAGGTTGCGGCACGACAGCATCACGCCCTTCGGCTGCCCGGTGGTGCCGCCGGTACCAGCGATCATAGCGATATCATCGAGCGGCGCGACGTCCACCGGATCGTCGCTAGCGCCTTCGAGCCAGCTTTCCAGCGACGGCGCGGCCGCAGTCGTCCTGTCGAGGCAGACGAGGATCGAAAGCTTTGGCAGGTCGGGGACCATGCGCTGGACCAGCGCTTCATAGGCGCTGTGAAAGATCAGAGCGCGACAGTCGAAGGCGGCGAGGACAAAGCGATTCTCTTCTGCTTCGTTACGCGGATTGATCGGGCACCACACTGCGGCGGCGCGCGAAATGCCGAAAACGCAGGCGAAGGCGATTGGGTCGTTCCCCGATAGCACGGCAACCTTGTCGCCTGGCGAAATTCCCGCTCGTCCTAGCGCGCGCGCAACGCGATTCGTGTGACGCTGGACCTCGGCGTAGGAAAGGCTCGCGCCTCCTGTCGTGAAGCACGGCGCGTCCTCGCCGAGCGAGGTGCCCTTATCGAGGTAGTCGATCAGCCGCATTGTCATGGCTCCGGATGGAAGAGCGGGACAAGATGCTCGTCCCACTCCCCTGGGGCTCAGGCTTGGACCGTGAGCGTCGGGTTCATGACGAGCCCGAAGCTCTTGAGGACGCCGAGTAACTCGCGGTGCCCGAAGGCCTGACACGCGGACGCGAAGCCGGCTCTCTTCGGCGCCGTCTGAACAAGGGAGGCCGCGGCGTAGGCCTGTAGCAGACCCGTCTGCTTGTAGTTGCTATTGCCGTGGATCACGCAATGCGCGCGGCAGAGCGGCCCTGACGCATAGACCGAATCGAGTGAGATATTCACGCGCGGATTTTCGCGCGGCGGCATGCCCGCCTGGATCGAAGCGGCGATGTCGGCCAGCGCGGCCTTCTGCTTGTCCGGCGGCAGCGGCTTGATCTGCTCCTCGAACATCTTTTGCGTTGCGACGAACCCTTCCATCACCTCGCGCGCGAAGACGCCGCCCATCGCCTTGCAGTTCGCGACGCGGGCGTCATCCTTGAACCAGACGGGATGCGACGTGCCGGCCCAGGGCGTCACCAGCGCGTGGGCGTGCTGGCCCGGCACGTTGACTTCATAATGGGTGTTCTGCGCCCATTCGACGAACTTGTTCTGCTCCAGATAGTACCATTTGGCTTGCAGGATCGCGAAGATGGTTTGCGTCGAGGCGTAAGTCGGAAATCCCTTCCACAACACGAGGATATCAAGCGTGTCGAGGCCCGGCGTCTCGAGACAGATGTTCGCTGCAATCTCACCGGTCGTGTACATTTGCGCAATTCCGGGCGCAAGCAGAAGACCCTGGGCAGCGAATTTGTCTCCGAAGCGGGTCTTGGCGTCGAGAACCCAGTCCTGCTCGCCAGTCGTGTCCGTGTAGTGACAGCCGGCCGCTGCGCAGGCTTGCGCCACCTCCGGTCCATATTGGCTGAACGGACCCACCATGTTGCTGACGACCTTCGCCCCGCGGAAGAGTTCGGTAAGCGCGCCGACCTCGTGGCCGACTTCAGCCACTTCGTAGTCGGCGGTTTCGATGCCCGGGATCTTGTCCACCACCGCCTGGACGCGAGCCTTGTCGCGCCCTGCGGCGATGAAGGGCACGTGAAGTTCGCGCAGATATTCGCAAACGAGACGTCCCGTATAGCCTGAGGCTCCGTAGACGATGACGGGCTTCTTTTCACTCATAGGGTTTCCTCCTCTTTGCAGCGTGTTGATGCTGCCGGGCCTAGGTTCCCATCCCGCCGTCGACGGGAAGGCCCACGCCGGTGATGAATCTCGCCGCATCCGAACAGAGGAAGACGACAGCGTCGGCCATCTCGGCGACATTGCCGAGGCGCCCGAGCGGCGTCTGCTCGACGACTGCGCCGACCGCGGCCTCGGCGCTGGGAAAGAGTCCGACGGCAACGACGTCGCCCGCGAGCTGCATGCCCATGTCGGTCGGGACGAGACCCGGATAGATGCAGTTGACGCGGACGCCGTAGCCAAGCTTGCCGGCTTCCATCGCAGCGACCCGGGTCATTCGGTCGACCGCAGACTTGGTCCCGGAATAGCCGGCGATCCCTGGAAAGGCGATCGTCGCCGCGACCGATGAAATGCTGACGATGGCGCCGCCCTTTCCGGCGGCCCCTCCGGGCTTCATCGCCCGGAAAGCGTGCTTCATGCCGAGGCCGACGCCCACGACATTGACATCGCACATCCGGCGCAGGTCGGCGGGCTTCACGTCGACAACGAGCGAGGTGATCTCGACGCCGGCATTGTTGATGAGGATGTCGTAGCCGCCCAGACTCCGCAATCATCTGGGCCACGGCCTTCTCCCAGCTCGCCTCATCGGTCACGTCGAGCGAAACGAAGGCTGCTTTCGCGCCCTTGTCCGAGATCGCCTTCGCGGTCGCCCTGCCGGCGTCGACGAGGATGTCGCCGATCATGACCGACGCCCCCTCCGCGGCGAGCGCCTCCGCCATGCCCGCCCCAAGACCACGCGCCCCGCCGGTCACAAGGGCGCACTTGCCCGTCAATTGGCCCATCCAGTTCCTCCCTCACTGCCCGCCGCCGTGCGGGGCTAGCCGCGAAAGAGAGATTCATAATTTGACAGCTCGTCAAGATTTTTCTATACAGATGTCAAGGGAGCTTTGGTTGTGCGTTTTGGCGGCGATGGTCCGCTTGATCCGACTTCCTCGCGTGCTATCTCTCAGTTCGCATCGAAAGGACTTGGCGGCAGGTCGGGATGACGTTTCGAACCGTTTCGAAACTGGATAGACTTCCTCGACGCCCGGTCGACAAGTTCGCCGAGCGCCGGTCCGAACTCGCGGAAGCCGCCCTGCAGACGCTGTCGGAGCTTGGCTACGCGCGGACCAGCCTGCGCGAAATCGCCCAGAACTCGGCTTTCACGCACGGCGTTCTGCACTATTATTTCGCCGATAAGGTCGATGTCATCTTGTGCAGCGTTCGACAGTATAAGTCACGCTGTGTCACACGCTACGACCAGGTCACAGCAGCCGCGAAGTCTCGCGACGAACTGCTCCGTGCGTTTCTCGAGCGCGCTCGCCCAGACGCTGCGCGAAGAGGCGCATCTGCATCGCCTCTGGTACGATATTCGGGCCCAGGCAATGTTCGAGGCAGCTTTCCAGCCCGATGTCACGGAGATCGACAAGAGTCTGGAAGATATGATCTGGCGCATCGTCAAACGCTACGCCCAGCTTGGCGACATGACGCCAACGCTCACGCCCTCCGCGTGCTATGCGGTTGTCGACGGACTGTTCCAGAACTATCTCTTGAAGCATCTATCCGGCGATAAAGGCGCGGTCCGCAATCTGCAGGCCGACATCAAGCGCGTTCTGACACGCATTTTAGGCGAATAGACACGCTAAAGCGTTTGGTTGTTCCGTCTAAGCCCGATTTCGTACGCGCAGCCTGCCTCAGCCCGGTTGGGATTCGGGCGACCCCGCCCCTCAGGTTCAGGCTAGTGTTGCCCATCTACCGGACATTTCGGCTCCTAACATGCCTCCGTCATCAGAGAGGGCAAGACCGCGCTGATCCGGTCGTTTGAAGATCAAGAATTGGTTATCGGTCATCTCGCCTGAGGCCATAATGAATTCGCGGCGGTCTCCGCCCGTAGCATGGCCGCCGACCGCGGCGCTGAAATTGAGGGTACCATGACTCTGCCGCCCGCGACCCATCGGATCGAAGATCGCCTTCGGTGAAGGGTTTCGGACGCCGGCCCCTCGCGAGCCGGTCGTGCAAGATGGGTTGGCCGGCGTTCGAAAGCCTCCCAAGGAGGAAACCGCGGGGAGCATGGGGCTGTGCGCAGGCGCGCCCTATGGGGATTTGAAGGTCGTGGACGGAGCGCGGGCTTCGGCGCTGGAGCGGGAGGCGGAAAGTCGTGGCGCTAGGGAGGGCGCTGAAGAGCTTGTTTGATCGTTGGGGTACGAGGGGCAGGCCCGAGGGCGGCGCATCAAGAGGGTGTGGCGACCTTGTAAGTGCATCGCCCTACTGCTCCGGCGCGCGGCTAGAGGCCAGGAGAAACGGCGTTGCAAGGCGGAGGGCGCGGCGACGGATCATGAGGTGTCGATCCTGATCGGGCTGGGCGATGGTGGAGGCGCGGGGCGCGCGCCTTGGAAGGTTTCGATGATGATCATCCGGCCGCTGCAACAGGGGCATAGGCACGAAGGGGAAGGAGTTTCGTCCCAGTCGGCCTCGGCCCGCGAGCGCCCCGGTGCGGCCTTGGGCGCGGCGAGCGCTTGGCGGACGCGCTCGATGTTGCGGGCTCGAACGGTGCCGGCAAAGAGGCCGTAGTGGCGAATGCGGTGGAAGCCGCTGGGCAGCACGTGCAGGAGAAAGCGGCGGATGGACTCGGCCGCGTCGAGCGTCATGGTCTTGAGCCGGTCGCGGCCTTTGATCCGGTAGTCCTTCCACTTGAAGGTGACGCCCGCCTCGTCGAGCGCGATCAGCCGCGAGTTGGAGATGGCGACGCGATGGGTGTAGCGCGCGAGATAGGTGAGAACGGCCCGGGGCCCAGCGAAGGGGCGCTTGGCGTAGATGACCCACTCTGTTCGGCGCGCTCGCGTTAGGACGGCGTCGAAGGCGCGCTGGTTGGCGAGCAGAGCGAGATCGCCGAGGAACGCGAGGCGGCCAGTCTTGTGCAGGGCCGCGAGCCCTTCGAGAAACAAGCGGCGGAAGAGACGCGACAGAACGCGCACGGGGAGGAAGAAGCCGGGCCGGCAGGCGATCCAGCGCCCGCCGTCCGGCGACAGGCCGCCGCCGGGAACGATGACGTGGACATGCGGATGATGGGTGAGTGCCGAGCCCCAGGTGTGCAGCACGGCGGTGAGGCCGACGCGCGCGCCGAGATGCTTCGGGTCGGCGGCGATGGCGATCAGCGTCTCGGCCGCAGACCTGAACAGGAGGTCGTAGAGGGCGGCCTTGTTCTGGAACGCGATGGCGCCGATCGAAGCCGGCAATGTGAAGACGACGTGATAGTAGGGAACCGGCAGAAGCTCCGCCTCGCGCTCGGCGAGCCATTGCCGCGCCGCCGCGCCCTGACACTTCGGGCAGTGACGGTTGCGGCAGGAATTGTAAGCGACGCGCTCGTGCGCGCAGTCCTCACAGCGCTCGACATGTCCGCCGAGCGCGGCGGTGCGACAAGTCTCGATCGCCGACATGACCTTCAGTTGGCCGAGGCCGACATGGCCGGCGTTGGCCTTGCGCCACGCCGCGCCATGGGCGCGAAAGACGTCGGCGACCTCCAGGCGAGGCCGCGCCATGCGGCGTCGGTCAGGCGGGCGAGGATCGGCTCGTGAGGTTGACCCCCAGCCGCTCCAGCGGGCTCTTGATGTCGCGGATCGTATTGACGGCGACGCGGGTGTAGAGCGCGGTCGTCTCGAGCTTGGCGTGTCCGAGCAACACCTGAATCACACGGATGTCCACATTTTGCTCGAGCAGATGGGTCGCGAAACTATGCCGCAAGGTGTGCGGCGAGACGCGCTTGGAAATGCCCGCGAGATTCTTGGCGGCGTGCACGGCGCGGTTGAGCTGACGGGCGGTCATCGGGTTGACCGGGTTCTGGCCGGGTGTGATTTTTCATGGAATAGGGACCCCGCTACGGGGCTGATTTTCATCCAATCGGAACCCCGGCGGCGCCGGGTTCACATTGGCCTTCCGATGACTGGGAGGCGTGGATTGGAATGCTTGTTGTGGAAACGATCGCGAAGATAAGCCGGGCCTATTTTTCGCAGGGGAAGGCGATCGAGGAGATCTGCCGGGACCTGCATGTTTCCCGGAAAGTGGTTCGAAAGGTCATCCGGTCGAACGCCACCGAGTTTCACTACGAGCGCTCGCAGCAACCGTTGCCACGGATTGGTCCCTGGCGGGAGCAACTCGAGGTCCTGCTTGATGAGAACGATGGTCGGCTCGCTCGCGAGCGTCTGACGCTGATCCGGATTTTCGAGGATCTGCGCGCTCTTGGATATGGAGGCAGCTACGCGGCGGTCAGGCGCTATGCGATCGCTTGGCGGGAGAAGCGCGCGAGCCCAACGGCGGACGCCTATGTTCCGCTGAGCTTTGCGCCGGGCGAGGCCTACCAGTTCGACTGGAGCCACGAGATCGCGCTGATCGGCGGCGTGACGACGACCCTGAAGGTCGCGCATGTCCGGCTGTGCCACAGCCGGATGATGTTCGTGCGCGCCTATCCTCGCGAGAGCCAGGAGATGGTGTTCGACGCGCACGAGCGCGCCTTCGCGTTCTTCAAGGGCGCCTGCGCGCGCGGAATTCTACGACAACATGAAAACGGCGGTCGATGCGGTCTTCGTCGGCAAGGACCGGCAGTACAATCGCCGCTTCCTGCAGATGTGCTCGCATCATCTGATTGAGCCGGTCGCCTGCACGCCAGCGTCGGGATGGGAGAAGGGACAGGTCGAGAACCAGGTCGGGCTTGTCCGCGAGCGGTTCTTCATCCCAAAGCCCCGCTTCAAAAGCTATGATGAGCTCAACGCCTGGCTGCTCGACCGATGTCTGGTCTTTGCGAAGGCCCATCCCCATACCGAATGGCCGGATCGAACGATCTGGGAGGTCTTCGAGGAAGAGAGGCCGAGACTCGTTCCCTATCGCGGCCGGTTCGACGGCTTCCACGCCCTGCCGGCCTCGGTGTCGAAGACCTGCCTCGTCCGTTTCGACAACAATAAATACTCGGTGAGCGCCAGCGCGGTCGGACGCCCAGTCGAGATTCACGCCTACGCCGACCAGGTCGTGATCCGACAGGACGGCCGGATTGTCGCCGAACATCAGCGCTCCTTCGGTCGCGGCAGGACGGTCTATGATCCCTGGCATTACGTGCCCGTTCTGGCGCGCAAGCCGGGCGCGCTGCGCAACGGCGCGCCGTTCCGGGACTGGGTCCTCCCAGGCGCCCTGGAGCGGGTCCGGCGCAAGCTTGCGGGCTCTAACGACGGCGACCGGCAGATGGTCAAGATTCTCGCCGCCGTGCTGACCGACGGCATGCCCGAAGTCGAAGCGGCCTGCGCCCAGGCGCTGAGCGAGGGGGTCCATTCCGCCGACGTCGTTCTCAACATTCTGGCGCGGCGTCGCGATCCGGGGCCGGCCGCGACCATCATGACGCCGGCCAATCTGCGTCTCGTTCATATGCCGGTCGCCGATTGCGGCCGCTACGACGCCTTGAGGAACGCCTGACGATGGAAAGAACCGAGGTCCTCGACATGATGGGGACGCTCAAGCTCTATGGCATGAGGGCGGCCTACGACGAGACGCTCGCAACCGCCCTCAAGCGGAGCCACGAGCCGCAGCACTTCGTCGGCGACCTGCTCAAAGCCGAGATCTCCGAGAAGCAGGCGCGGTCGATCAAATATCAGCTCACCGTCGCCAAAATGCCGCTCGCCAAGGACGTCGACGACTTCGCCTTCAAGGACACCCCGATCAATGAGGCGCTCGTGCGCGACCTCGCCTCCGGCGCCTTCCTAACCCAGCAGCGTAACGCCGTGCTGGTCGGCGGAACCGGAACCGGCAAGACCCATCTGGCCATCGCCATCGCGCGCAACTGCATCCGGGCCGGATCGCGCGGACGGTTCTTCACCACCGTCGACCTCGTCAACCAGCTCGAAGCCGAGGCTCGAGCCGGCAGGCAGGGCCGCATCGCCGATCACCTCACCCGGATCGACTTCGTCGTCTTCGACGAACTCGGATATCTCCCCTTCGCCCAGTCCGGCGGTCAGTTGCTCTTCCATCTCGTCAGCCGCCTCTACGAGCGCACCTCGATCCTCGTCACCACCAATCTCGCCTTCGGCGAATGGCCCAGCGTCTTCGGCGATCCCAAGATGACCACGGCCCTGCTCGACCGCCTCACGCATCACTGCGACATCGTCGAGACCGGCAACGAAAGCTGGCGCTTCAAGAACCGCGCCTGAACTCCCCAAAAATCCGAGCCTCGCCGACCCGCGCTCGCCCCAGAGAGGGGTCCCTATTCGGCGAAAATGTGGGGTCCCGTTTCTGCGATCATTGACAGTGATTTGTAACGGCTCCCCGACTGTTGCTCGGAAAATGGCGGCCGAAAACGCCGACACGTGTCTCAGCCTCGGTAAGGGAGCGCGCTATTGTCCGCCCTCGAAATAGGATGAGCTTTCATGCGACCAGATTGAACGCCGCTGATCGCAGCCTACGGTTCGGCTCGCGCGTAGAGCAACAGCCCTCGCGAACCTCCTCCCATCCCAACTTGGCTCTGCTCCGAATGACCTTCTGTGAAAGGACTGTTCCGTGAGATCCCTTGTTCGTCTTGTTTCCGCTGTTCAAGATCCCAATGTCGGTCTGGACTACGACCGCGCCGGTGAGCGCTACCGTGCCTACGCGGATGGCGACGTCGACAAGCTTTATGAGTTCGACAGCCAATATGCCTACGGCGATCAGGAAATCTGGAGAATTCTGGGAAACACACTGAACACGCTGCGGGCGAGAGGCCGGCGTGAACTCTCCGTGCTCGATCTGGGCTGCGGCCCGGGCACTTGGATTCGGCGTATTGTCGACTGGGCCGGAAAAATGGGTTTCACCCGAATCACCGCGCGTGGCGTTGACCTTGCGCAGACGCAGGTTCGACGCGCTCGCGTTCTGTCACAAGATCTCGCAAGTCGTGCTGGAGTCACTCTTCGATTCGAGGTCGGCGATATCCGGGAGCCGATGTCGGAGCCAGATGGCAGTGTCGATATCTGCTTGTGCCTGTATTGCGTTCTCAACCACCTTCCAGCCGAGGACCTTTCGACTGTATTCGGTGAGGTCGCTCGCGTTACAAAGGGCAAGTTCGTCGCCACAGTTCGAGCGATCGGCAGCACGCCTACGATCTACGTGGATGGCGTGAAAGCGGCCAAGGCGTACCATCAGGACAACGTGCATGGCCGATTGGAGGTAGAGTTCCAGAATGGTAGCCAGACCTCGTTTCCCTCACATCTGTTCAGCGCAGCCGAGATCCGAGCTCTCGCCAAGGCTGCACTCGAGATCGAGGAACTGAGCGGCCTGGACCTATTCCATAACCGCTTCGCGACCGACCCGGACTGGAATCCCGCGGAGGCGACGCCCGACGCCAACTTTATTCATGCCTTGCGCGTGTTGGAGCACCGCTTCCGCCGCAATCCGACATTCGTCGATCACGCCACGCATCTTCTGCTGATTGCACGTCCAAAAACGAGCTGAGGCCGTGCTAGCGGCGCGGTATCTCGGAATTACCGCCTCCGCGCGACCTGGCGGTCCCGCGGGCGCCTTGATAGCCTCGACGCGGATCTTCTTGCTTCTTTGTGGCCTCTGGGCCCTTCATCACTTTTATTCGCCATCGCCTAATGGCAATCACCGACCATATGGCCTCGACAACGCCAAATGGCCAAGCTCCCTGCATGAACCCGTAACCTGAGCCGAGTGCGCATGCGCCTGCAAAGGCCAAGATATACCAGGAGCTGCGATCCTCCAGCGGGTAGAAGATCAGCATGGCTGTGACTGAGGCCAGACCAAAGAGTGTCAAAGCGTCCATAAGGCCGCGGTTCGCGCTATGGCTCTAACTTCGACCCGCGAGGAGCACGCCGACCCGCGGGATGAGGGCAACGTTGGCCGTTTGAGCTCGCTGATATCGCCCTGAGCTAGACGCTCCTCGATCAGACGGCGAATTGCCGGAGGAGATAGCCGACCGGAGCTCTGGCCGTCGGCCCACGCGTCCAAATCGGCAAGTAGGGTTGCAGGAACACGAACCAAGATCGCGGTCGATCCGTTTTCGCAGTGCCTGATATCAGCCGCTGAAGTCATTAGCGCACGACCGTTTCGGGGGGATCTTCATATCAAAACCTCGTGATAGGCCAAGCATCTGCCCCAGGGATTATCCGAGTTCGAACCTTTATCGCTCTCTTATGGCGGAGAAGCGCATTCCCTCTCGAAAGCTTATGTGGTCGCCGCCAGATTCAGGGTCGCAGGGGCTTGTGGAGGTTAATTCATGCGAGCTTCCCCGCCCGACGCGACGAGCTGGGCGCCTGTTCTGGACCGCCGGCACGCCGATACGGACCTGTACTCTTCGGGCGAATGCGATCCGCCGACGCCTTTGCAAATGTTCACTCGTCTCGGCGTGCTGCTGCTGATCACGCTCGGCTTCGGACTGGCCGTACAATTTTTGGCCAGCATGCCCCACTGACGGGCCCTTCAACCAAGGCCCCACAAGTCAATCACGACGGCGACGACGGCTCTGACCCAGCAACGGGGGCAGCGAGCCTCGGCGCCCAAACGAGGAATAAACCAATGATTCAGCAACAGAGCATCAAACCGGTGTCCGCGATCGGTTCGTGCCTCTACGTCGGGCAGGACCATCTTGGGCGCTGGGTCGTCAGAGACGCACAATGCCGGTGTGGCGGGTTGTTCGCCAACCAGACTGAGGCGATCCACTTTGCGATGTACGAATGCCAGCGGCGTCCCCAGTCTGTCGTCATGGTGCCGAACGGCCTCGAGCTGGATGGCGCGACTCCGCTCCTCACTCCGGCTCAGCGATTTGCATCTTGAAGGACTTGGATCGGCCGCGCCAATTCTGGTTTGAGCGTCGCAATGACTCTGCGGTCGACCCTGTTTTGGGGCCTGGTGCTTGTCACGGCGGCCATCAGCTATCGGTGGGCAGCGTCGTCGACCTGATCTTCTTCGTCTTCTCGCTGATGATTGTCGCCGCGGCCGTCTCCCGTTTAGCTCTGCCTTGAGCGGTGACGAGGGATTACATGAGGCGTCGGCAGAGCGCGTTTCGCTGGAACGCCCACGCCGCCTGCAAGGATCGGCCATGACTGTCCACGCGGATTTCACCAGTCAGGAGTACTTCCGTAACCCAACCGCCGAGATCGAGAAGCTGAGGGCCGCGGGGCCAGTCGTCGAGGTTCGGTTCCCGCTCGTCGGGACGGTTTGGACGACCACGACGCAGGACCTCGCCAATCAGGTCTTGAGAGACAGCGGGACATTCACCCTGCGAAAGGACGACGGCGACGTCGTCGGATTTCGGTGGTGGATGCCGAAAATCGTGCGCACGATCGCCAACAACATGCTGTCGGCCGACGAGCCGGATCACACCCGCTTGCGGAGTATCGTCGACGAAGCGTTTCGCCGGCAGGCCGTGCTTGAAATGGAGCCTCGCATTCTGGCGATCGCTGGCGAACTGGCCGACGGGCTGTTTGCGGAAGGGAGCCCCTCCGATCTCGTCGACCGCTATGCGCGAAAGCTGCCGCTGTCGGTGATCTGCGAGCTCCTTGGGCTGCCTCTCGCCGATCGGCCGAAGTTTACGGCCTGGGCAAGCGGCTTCACGCGTTTCACGAGCGCCTTTGGCTTCCTCACCGTCGTTCCGAAGATCTTCGCCATGAAAAGCTACATGGAGGAGCGTCTGGGCGCCGCGCGTGAGACCGGCGGCGAAGGACTGATCGCCGAGCTTGTCCGCGTCGAAGAGGAAGGGGGGCGCATCAGCCGCGACGAGATGGTGGCGATGCTGTTCTTGCTGCTGTTCGCCGGTCACGAAACCACAACCCATTTGATTAGTGGGTCCGTTCACGAGCTCCTGCGCAACCCTGGACTACGCGATTGGCTGGAAGAGGATTGGAGTCGCGCTAACCTCGCCGTTGAGGAATTTCTGCGGTTCGTTTCGCCGGTGCAGTTCTCGAAGCCGCGTTTCGTGCGAAAGGACGTGGAGCTTGGCGGCGTCCGGTTGAAGAAGGGGGACAAAATCATGCCCATGCTGGCAGCCGGGAACTTCGATCCGCAACCGAACGAACATCCGGGAAAGCTTGATCTTAAGAGAAGGCCGAAATCGGCATGTCGCCTTCGGCGCCGGGATTCATTTTTGCCTGGGCCATCAGCTCGCGCGAATTGAAGGCAAGTGCGCGCTACGAGCCCTGTTCGAGCGTCGGCCGAAGCTCGAGCTGGCCATAGAGGATTCGAGCATTCGCTGGCGCACGCGAGCAGGTCTCCGGGCTATCGAACGATTGCCTGTCATGGCAGGCCATTGAGCTGACTTTCTGCATCGCTATCCCACACGAATGGAAGAGACAATTCATGCCGCTTGCGGCCGCGCCGACGGGTGAGGCGACACCCATCGTGGAAACTAGCAATGGTGACAGCCTGCCGGCAACGTTCAATCTCTCTGTCTGTTGGCAGCATTTTTCAAACCGCTAGCCAATGACCGCAGTTTGCGCAAACGCGACGCCCGTATCTGTCAGGAATCGGTAGAGTAGGAGTGTGGCGCGATGGCGTTAGGTTGAGCATGTCTGTTGCCGCCCTTTCGTCTGGCGGTGCCTTAGTGGCTCAGCCGTAGCTCCGTTTCCACACCCCCCTCATCGAACCGGACGTGCAGATTTCCCGCATCCGGCTCTCGGACAAGACCTCACGCCTTCGTCCACGACACATCGTGCCCAAGCCGGCTCAGGCGTACGAGCCCGTAGTGCCCGTAGAGGTGCGAGAGTGGATAGCTCCCGCCCCCTCGTCGTCTGACTTTGTGCTTGGAGCGCAACCACCGGCGCAACCGCACTGCTGTGTAAGCGTCGAGCGCCCGATACGCCTTGTTGATGGTTCCTACTTGGAAGTAGTTCGCCCATCCGCGCAACGCACGGTTCACCTTACTCACCAGCGTTGTGGTCCCTTGCCATGTTCCCGCTCGGTCGGTCAGGGCGTGGACTTTCTCGACCACGCGCTGAATGCTTTTCTTTGACGGCCGGTAGCCGATACGGGCCTCGCCGGTCCTCGCCGAAAACATTCGCCCGAACGTGTACCCCAGAAAGTCGAACTCACCCTCCGGCACTTTGCAGACGCGCGTCTTCTCCTCGTTCACCGTCAGCCTCAGCTTGCCCATGATCTTCCGCAGTCGTTGCAAGGCTTCTTCGGCCTTGCCCCTTCTGCACAGGATCACGAGGTCGTCGGCGTAGGTCACGAGCCGCGTGCCCAAGGTTCGCTCGAGCCCGAACATCTTCCATCCCAGCACGAACCGGCGCATGTAAATGTTCGCCAGCACGGGTGAGATGGGCGAGCCCTGCGGAATGCCGCGCCGCGTGTCTCGCGCCTCGGTCGTGCGTGTCTTCCGTCCTCGATCGTCGGTTTCTTCCACGGGGCAATCCAGCCACATCTTGATCAGATGCAGCACGCGCCGATCGACGATCCGGCGCGCCACCGACTTCAAAAGCTCGGTATGCGGAATGCTTCCGAAGTAGTCCGCGAGGTCGGCGTCCACGACTTCCGGGTGGCCGCGAAACAGCAGCTCTTCCACCTCGACCACCGCCTGTTGGGCGTTTCGTCCCGGACGGTAGGCGTAGAGTTCCGATGGAAGGTCGGCTTCGAAGATCGGCTCCAGCACCAGCATCGCTGCCGTCATGCAGACCCGATCCCGCGGTTGAGATGCCCAGCGGCCTGAGTTTGCCGTTGGCCTTCGGTATGTACACGCGTCTGATTGGGTCCGGTCGGTAAGTCTCCTGCCTGAGCGCAAGCGCCAGTTCGCCCAGCCATCGCTCCACCCCGTACGCCTCGACGGCCTCGAAGTCCTGACGGTCCACGCCCGGCGCGCCCTTGTTGGAGCGGCACTGAGCATAGGCGTGCGCCAGAATGTCCTCGCGGCTGATCTTGTCGTAGAGGGCGTAGAAGCGGTAACCGGGTTCTGCCTTCGCTTTCGCGTGCAACGCCGTCTGCAGTTTCTGAACGCTGTTCGGAGTTGATAGGCCGCCCAATCTCCCGGTCCTTCACTACGTCTTGCGTCTGTCTTGAACTGAGGCCCCTTCCCTCCCCCGGCGTTACCCGGCTTCAGCGGTACTACAGACCTCTCCGCCACCCCAGAGCGCCCGGCCCGTCCCTCACGGGCGTCCGGTTGATCATCTCTGACCACGCCATGGGGCTTCCCGTGTTGGGTACGCTTTCCTTCATGTACGTGCTGCCGCCACTACCCCGGTGCAGCGACTGGGCGTCGTCTTCGCTCATCTCACCCAGCCGTAACAGCCTTCCCCGAAAACGTCGTCGGGTCGGCCTGCCCATCGTCCTTTTCGAGGCTTGCTCGGCGTTCACTCGCGTTGCGGCCCGCACACTCGCGCCGTCACCTATATGTGACCAGCTACACCGAAGGCTTCAGCCATTTCGTCACCTCCATGACTGCTCCGGTTGCTTCCGGCTGGAGCGTTTGCCGGGTGGGGCTTGCACCCACTGGAACGCGCCGCCTTCTCACGGCGCACACGTTAAGCGGACATTGCAGACGCCGCCCGCGGACGTTGCATTCGGGGGTTGCAGCCGTTATTCGCCGCTCCGCAAAGGAGCGTTCGTCGCGCCAGTCGTAGATGTGTGCGAAGGCAAGCAGGCCGCGCCAGCCTAGCGGCGCGTTCGGTCTTCCAGCGGCCATGCGGAACCTTGTCGACGAGGCGCTGTCCCTTCGGCGCCCAGCCGCGCAGCCGGGTCATGTTGGTTTTCGTCCAGGTCTCGTCGATGAACACCAATCGCCTGGGATCGATGCGGCCCTGATAGGCTCGCCAGCGCGCGCGATGGCGGCTTATGTCCGGGCGGTCCTGCTCGCGCGCGACAAGCGTCTTTTTTTAAACGTAACGCCCAGACGGCGAAAGAAGCGGCTCATCATCGAGGTGTCGGATTTGACGCCGCGCTCGCACAAAAGGCGATCGCACAGCGCGGAAAGCGTGATGTCCGTCTTCTCGGTCCGCGCAGCCTGCGAGAAAATCACGGTGCGGCATCAGCTTGGACGCCCGATGGCCGCCTTGCCCGACAGGCGCTCGCGAGCCATGCGCGTTCAAGGCGTTCAAGCCATTTGATCGCGCACGGATTCGCTGATCTCGTAGCGCCGCGCCGCCGCGCGCCGGCTCATTCCGCCCCTCTCCACCGCGTCAATCACGCGATCACGCAAGTCTTGCGAATAAGGCTTCGGCATTCCCTGCTGGCCTCCGCCCAGCCAACAGGTTGAATCAAAATCTCGCTGATTCGGGAATCCCAACCTCAACTTCTAGCCAAAAGCAGCCCGCTCTAGCGGGCCCGAAAAAAAGCGTTCGAGATGGAGATTCAGAAGAGGAGCGTCGTCTGCAAGGTAAATGCGAGGGCAGGTTCGTGAGCGCCCTTTTCGCCGAGAGCCGGCCCCACAGTCACTGCAGGTTCGAGATAGAATGCATCCTTGATCTTGATCTGGTCGTACGCCTGGAACAACGCCTCATCACGCCGGAACCCCAAGCGCGTGTTCAGTCCCGACCAAGCGAAAACCGGCGCCGAACGAATCGCTTGGCCGCCCGGGAACAAGCCCGAACGCCGTAAGACCCGACCCAAAGTAACGATTCGCGATCATGGTCCGCGAGTCGTTGACCCCCAGCTAAATGAACCCGGAGAGCCCGTCTCCCTCGGGCGAGCGCAACCACAGCCGCTGCGAGGCAAACATGTAAACACCCTGGCTCCCGTCCTGGGTGATCGTGCTCGGACTATTGTCCTGGCTGAATCCGGTGTTTACCTTTAGCAGTCCAGTCTGGTCCCAGGCGCCGATGGCGAACGCGCCTGGAAGGCGCTGCGAGCCAAGGAGCCAGGCGGCTCCGAACTCGCCGATCTGGAAGCGATAGCTGTTGAAGGTAGGGGTGAATTCCAAACCCGTCTGAACGCGGTCAGCCAGATTGCCATCATAAGACCCAAGTGAAAGATACCAGTTTTTGGTCGGCGCGAGAGTGACGGTCACTCCGTAGGCCGAGTTGTAATAGCCGGGAAGGACGCCAAGAATCGTCGGGTTCACGAAGATCGGCGTATAGAGAAGCCCGCTAACCGCAGGAATTTTGAGCGAAGGGTCCTGTACCGGCACTGGACGCACGACGTTGTCGAAATCGTTCGTTGGAACCAGCTTTCCGAACCGCACGACGACCGAGTCCGCGAACAAGGACTGGCGCCACCAGAGTTCATACAGTTCCGTGCGGTCGAGCGGGGGCGCGCCCGGCAGACTGTTTTAGCCGGTCACAGCGCCAAACTGCTGATTCGTTCGCTGGCCGTCGAATTGGAGCACGGAGACGCCGAGCGTCGCGCCTGGAATCTGCGCACGTTTGTCGAGACTGGCGTCGCCGCCGATCACCACCAGATTGTTGAAGCTCGCGGTCCCTGGATCCTTGCCCCCGGCGGCGAGGGAATTTGCGTTGCTGACCACCACCCCGCCCAACCTGACGCCGCTGTCGGGGCCAAAACCGAGGAACTGTCCCAGTGCTCCCGTCCCTGGCTCAACGTCCACCGTGCCCGGATTGCCGGCTATTCCCTGCGTTACGTCCTGAGCCTTTGCGGGTGTTTCGCAGACCAAGGCGGCGAGCGAGCCCCGCAACGCTGCTGCGGCAGGGAATTTCACAAGATCGGAACCCGCCAGCGAGCGCCTGGCGACTGTTCTCGCCCACGATTCCATCGCGCCTTTGGACCGAAATCTGTCAACTCGGCTCACGTCGTCGCGAACGAGTTGCGGAGCAGCCGCCGATGGTCGTTGGGGCTATTGAGGCAAGGCGCGACCACTTCCGACAGCGCCGTCGCGCTGTGGCGGACAGACTTCACTAGCTGATAGACGATCGGAACTGACGGCGTTTCGAGCGGCGCCATGCGAGGGAAAAACGGCCCGAGGATGACCGGGTGTTCAGCGAGAGTGTTTTTCTTGAAAATCTGCGCCGCGTTCGCGCAGAGGTCGAATGTGGTCAAGTTGAGCGCGAGGATGCTCTTGGCGCCGACCTCGGCTGGACTCGGGGTCTCGGCGCCGGCGGATGCCTGCGACGCAATCGTAAGCACAAGCGACAGGAGCGCGCTGACGCTGCTCATAACCATCCCAAAGGCGCGGATGACGGTCCCCCGTTGAATCTCATGGTTTCGGGCACACCGACCCACTCGTCACCCAGGCCTCGACGAGCGCGCCCGCTTGCTGCTGCGTGCCTGGCGCTGGTTTGCGGCCGGCCCCGGGCGCCCACGCCCAGCCGACCAGATGGTCCTCGCCGATATGTTCCACGAGGCTCGCCAGCGACCGGTTGCCGTTGCGCGCGGGATCCTTGATCTGGGCGCAGATCTCGCCGATCGTCTTGCCTTCCCAAGCCATCTCGCGCGGCGCGAGATGCCAGATCGGGTTGCCCGGCACCCGCCCGGGCTCGAAGTTTGCTGCCTGATGGCAAATCGGACATCGCATCGCCGGAAGGCCGAAGCCGTCGGCGCCCCGTTCGACCGGAGGCTGATGAAGTCGCGCCGTGTCGCCCTGGCGCGGGCGGTCGCCGGCGGGATGGCAATTGAGACAGCGGGGGCTGGTCAGCACCTTGCCGAGCTCAGTAAAATAAGCGGCCGACCGCGCAGCCGGATCGCTGATCGACGAAAAGCTCTCGACGCTGGCGAGATTGTCTGAAGCGACGCCGGAAACAGCGTAGGCGGTCAATACGTTCGCCGGCAGCGCCACGGCTGCGACGAAGAGCGTGGTCCGCAGGTCAATCCGCATGATCAACTGCTTCGAAGGTAGCGCGCCGGATCCGCCAGGATCACGTTACGCACCGCTTGATGATATTTGATGTAGCCGGTGCAGCGGCAGAGGTGGCCGTCCAGCGCCTCGGCAATCGTCTTCTCGAGATCGGCGCGGGCGATCGGCGCCTTCGTCAGGCGCTCGAGAAGGACCTGGCCCTCGTTGAGGAAGCCCGCCGTGCAATAGCCGCACTGGAAGGCGAAATTATTAATGAAAGCCTTCTGCAACGGAGTGAGCTCACCGTCCTTCGCATGGCCTTCGACGGTGCGAATCGATTTGCCGTCGAAGCTTGCGGCCGGGACGATGCAGGTCGGGCTCGTATAGCTAGACCGGTCGGGATCATCGATGATAACCGCGCAACTCAGGCATTGCGCGGCGCCGCAGCCGAACTTGGTGCCGGTCATGCCCAGATATTCGCGCAGGAAATCGTTCATTGTCAGGTCGTCGCGCACGTCCTGTGGGCCGTAGGCGCGACCGTTGATGGTGACGGTGAGTGACGTCATTTGGGCGCTTTCCCGAGCACGGCCTGCTTGAGCATGGCTTGGGTCACCGGCAAGGATTGGAAGCGGTGACCGGTCGCATCGTAGATGGCGTTGAGAAGCGCAGGGACTATCGGGGTCATCACGACTTCCGCCATGCCCTTCGGCCGCTCGTCGGCGTCAACGGGTGGCAATACCTCGACCTCGAGCCCGTCAAGCGGCAGGTCCGATCCCCGTGCGACGAGGTATTGACCGAGGTTCCATTTCCCGTTGCCTGGCCCGTCCTCGTAAGGCGGCAGGGTCTCGAGCAACGCATAACCAACGCCCATTGCGAAGCCGCCCTGCGCCTGTCCCAGCACGACCTCCGGGACTAACGCCTGGCCGCATTCCAGCACGCTGTATGCGTTCGCGATACGCAGCGCGCCGGTTACGCGATCGATCTCGATGCGAACCACGGTGCCGCACAATGTCGCATAGGTGGGACCGCTCTGGTTGAAGACGGTAGGCGGAAACTTGACGCTGGTGCGATCAAGACGAACGAAATCGCCGCCGCCGTGGCGCATAGCAAGGGCGTCGATGTCGGCCGTCCACTCCTGTCCAGCCACCGTGAAGGTCGCTTGCGACCATGCCCAGCGATTGAAGCCATGGGCCATCGCTCCGGTCACGCCATTCTGCGCATGAGCCTTAGCCGCCACCGCCCCTAAGGCCAGCGGGACAAGTCCGGGCATGATGAGCTGCCCGTCCTTCCAGCGAGCCTTCTCCCATTCCCCAGCTTTGGGATCACTCGGCGCGATGCCCCACAATTCGAGCGCCGCCGGCCACAGGCCAAAGCGGAAAATGACTCGCGCGGCCTCGGCCGCCGCGTGTGTCCCGGCAAAGGCGCCTGTCGAGGCGGCGGTCGCTGAACTGATCGCCGGCACCCAGCGCGGATCGCGCGCCGCCGCGTCCTGCGTCGTCTGATCGATGGTGTAGGAGTTGCCGGAGGTCACGAGATCCAGCGGGCCGAATGTGTCGACCTGGGCGAGGGCGATTTCGTCAGCGACGCCGCCCAGGTGAGCTGCGATCCGATTGGCGGCTGCTGTCCCGACGGCGTTGCCAATTTCGGTGGCGTCGCAACGGATCGTAATAAGGCCGTCGGGAGTGATTTCGACGGATCCCAACACAGTGTCCCCTCCGGTGCCGTAGTTCTTGCTGGCGCAGGCGACGCCGGTGCCGACAAGAATTCCCGCCTGCTGTCCGCGCGCCTTCTCCTCCGCGCGCTGATTCCAAATCGGATGCTTCTCCAACTTATCCAGGATTTCCGGGGTGCGGATCGACACGCTGTAAGTGTTTCCAGCAATGATCCGACCGCCGGCCGCGAGGGCGTTGCGGCGCCGGAACTCGAATGGGTCGAGCGGCAGCGCCGTGCAGATCTCATCGACCATCACTTCGAGCGCGGTCGTCGACTGCACGGTTCCGTAACCGCGCATCGAGCCCGCGGTCACCCCACGCGAGTGGTACGCAAACGTGGTGATGTCGACTTTCGGGACATAGTAAATGCCGACCGCCATGTTGGCGGAGACGGTCGCCACATTGACCGAAAAATTCGCGAGGCCGCCGCCGTCGAGCGCGTGGTCAGCGGCGAATCCGACGATTTTGCCGGTCGCCCGATCAACCCCCATCTGCGTGCGGATCTTGAAGGCGTGCCGCTTGATCCCCGATTGAAACTGCTCGTAGCGGTTGTTCGCGAGCCGAACTGGACGATTCGGGAAGAACATCGCCGCCAATGCGACGTAAAGTGGGAACGGCGTGTGGTCGCGTCCGCCGAATCCGCCGCCGCAATAGGCGGAATTGGTGTTGATGTGCGCCGGCTTGACGGCCGCCTCGGCGTTGCCGAGCAGATATGCGACCGCAGTCGCGACCTCGTAGGGCGACTGCGAGCCGACAACGAGCTCGAGGTTCTTACGCGGCTCGTCAAACCAGGCAAGGCCGCTTTCCGGCTCGAGAAACATTGGGTCGACCGACTGGGTCTCGAATTCACGGTCCAGCACCAAAAGCGCCGGATTGTCCGCCGCGAGTTCAGCACGGATCTGCTCGCCATGATCCGCGGCTTCGGCATAGGCTTGCCCGGTCTGGATCGGGAGTCGCGCCCATATCGGCTGCCCCGTGTCCTCGAAACGCGCCGGACTAACCCAGCCGTTCTTGAACGGCGAGAAGACGTCGGGCGCCTCGGGAGTCGGGCCGCCGACGCGAGTGAAGCGAAAGGCGCCGTAGTTGGGCATCTTGACGGGGCCCGTTTCCTCCCCGAACTTCGCGAAGGTTGCGTCGCGGAGCACGAGACGCGCCTGATCGAAGGTGTCGAAGTCCTCGAAGATCAACAACGCCACCGGCTGGCCGAGATAGAGCGGGGTCGTTCCCACCGGGCAAAATAAGTCGCCGGCATAGTATTCGGGGACCCGTACGCCGGTTCGAGCGAGGTCGGCGGCGGTTACCACCACCAAAGGCTTGACCGTTCCCGGAAGCGCGGAGAGGTCGAGGCCAGCATAAATATGGGTCGCATCCGCCACCCGAAGCAACATGGCGTGAGAAGTTTTCGACGGCCAGCCTGGGAGATCGGCAGCGCGGAAATCGGACGCGTAGAGCTTGGCTCCGGTTACCTTGGCGACGCCGTCGACGCGGCCCACACCGGTGGCGGCTGGGTTCCAGCCCCGCCGTCCCGGCAGCGTCTCACGCGCGGCAAATCCGGGCTCTTTGGCGATTGCCAGGCGCGACACACTCAGCGCAATGCCGCTTGCCATCGCCAACTTGACGAACTCGCGTCGCGAGGTCCTCATGCTTCCCACCATTTGGTCATCGCCGTTGTGAGCATATCGGCGCTGGTTTCACTGCGCGGGCGCCGCCAACCGTCCGTCGATGCCAGGTCGTCGGCGACCACTTCCGCGTGAGCGAGCCAGGCGGTCACTTGGGAACAGCCGCCTTTAGGATTGCGTCGGTGTCGGTCAACCAGACCGCGTCATCCGTCTTGAGGCGCGAAAGCACTCGCCGCAGGGCCGCAGCTCCGTCCGGCGTGCCGACCACGAAGGGATGGATTCCGATGACCACTGTCGTAGCTTCTCGCGAAGGGTCGGCGCGCGCCTCGTTTGCCAGCTCCAACACATAGTCCAGCCAGAGGGCCTCGATCTCCGAAGGAGATTTCATCCGCGCCAGCTGCTGCCCCATGTCGACGGTGACGACTGGATAGGGCAGCAGAACCACCCACCCATCTGGGGCCTTCAGGCGCGAAATAATGTCCGAATCCATCTGGTCGAGGGTGTAGGCGATGCCCTCCGCGGCTACCGCCTGCATTGTGTCGCCATCGGAATAGACGCTCGGACTCGACCAGCCGGCGGGCCTGACGCCGGTCGCGCCGTCGATCATGTCCAGCGTCCGGCGGATGTAGGCTTTTTGCTCGGCAATGCCTCGCCCGAGCGGCAGCATGTGGCTGGTGTTGTTCATGCCATGCGCGATTATGGGCGCGTTCGGCTGCGCCGCCCGGAACTCCTTCCACACCGACGTGTAGGCGCCGGGAAATTCTGCGTTCAACACGACGCTTAACGGAACATCCAGTTCCTTGAACAGCCGGCCGACGCGCGCGATGCCCCAGTCGATCCCATATTGTCGAAAAGCCTCGTTCACGAGGTCTGGGTTGCGGCTCGCCAGGTCTGGCCGGAAGACCGGGCCCTGACCCAACCCGAACTCCTCGACGAACAGTGCGAAGCTTACGGCGACCTTTCTGCCGCCAGGCCATGCGGCGACATGGACCGGCTCACGCGCAAAGCCGGTGACGGGGTCGATTCCGTCCTGCGCCAAGGTCGCGGAGGTAAACTGAACGGCGAGCAACAGCGCCAAGCCGGCGACGAAGCCTTGCTCCCGCGCCTTCCGGGTCATGGCGTCGACCGTCATGCTTAAACTCATGGAAGGTCGGCCAAGCTCTTGGCGCCAGGTCCGGGCGTGATCAACGTCGGCCACTGGTGCGAACCGAACGGCACCTGCGGCGGCAGGGTTATGGCGATGTTGCGCTTGGCGTCTTGGTCGATGATTGCCTGACGCGCGTCGCCGCCCATCAGCTCGTAGTCCATAAGATGGTAGTCGCCGAAGAACGCGGCGCCGACGGCCCGGTCGGCGATGATTCGAGTCAGCGAATCCAGCATGTCGTCTGGGGTCGTGGTGAATGAGACCGTCTCGATCAGGATCAGACGGTCGTTGATGGCCTCCGGCCCGAAAAACTGCGCGAGCACACTGAACAGAACGTTGTTCTGGCGGGCGACGTAGATCGTGTTGCTTGCCGCGTACGTCTTGTCCCAGTCGTCGCCGAGCATCTGCTTCCAGCCGCCGATCACGTCCATCCAGTGGGCGACCTGGGTCTGCGCCGCCCAGGCGATGTTCTTCTTCAGTAGCGGCGACTGTTTCTTGGCAAATTCCTGTAGCGCGTCCGCCGAGATCACGTTGCTTTTCAGACACTCGTCCATGAACGCGATGTTGTTCTGCAGAATGCTGCGGTTGTTCGGCCGCCAGTCGTCCCGCATGGCGGTCGCGTCAAGGCCGTCGAGCGCCGATTGCATCCGGTCGCGGTACGCCGCCAGCGAGCTACGCCAAGTCAAGTCGTCGGGACTGTTCAGATAAGGAACGACGACTTCGGCCTAACGCCATCGTGCTGTGGGCGACGGACTTGAGCAATTGATAAACAATCGGTACCGGCGGCGCGTCAATCGGCGCCATCCCGGGTCGATAGAGGATGAACCGTCCGCCGGCCCCCGAGAACAATCCGAGGATGAGCGGGTGCTGGGCAAGAATGTTCTTCTTGAAGACCTGCCCGGCATCGCCGTAAAGCTCGAACATTGTCGTGTTGAGCTGCAAGATATTTTTGGTCCCGATTTCGGCCGGGCTTGCCGTTTCGGTTCCGACAATCTCATTGAAGTAGGACGGCAGATCCGCAGCGTGCGCAGACGGGCCTGATCCGATAGCGACGAGCGAGGACAGGAACGCGCAGACGCCGCCCAACATGATCGCAGCGGTTCTCATAAATATTTTCCTCAAAGGGTCGCTTGCGAGAATCGATGAAGCGGATCTTCGCCCGCGCAGCATTCATGCGCATCGAAGTAAAAGGCGCCAGCGCCAACCTCTGTTGCCGACCCTGCCAAGCTTGTTAGCGAAACGCGAACAGGGCGGTCAATTCCACATTCGTGAGGAGGCCTGTTTCCCCCGAATCACCCGATTGCAAGGTAAACTGTGAGACGTGGGGTTGGATTGCTGGTGAGCGCAGACAAACCGTGCTTTTCAGAGTTACAAAGGGTGGACCATTGGGCAATTGGTGACGAACGGACATCGATCTCCGTCATCGCCGAACGGCGTTCGGCTTAAGATAGTCCGACGATGAACTTCGCGGAAATATTCCGACAGGAGGCGACATGCGTTCGCAAGTAGCTACGTTCGTCTTCGCCATCGTGTTTGGCGCTGAAACTTCGGCCGCGCACGCCCAGCTGCTCCCTCGTCGCGATCTTTCATATTCGATCGCCAAGACAATCGCGGAGACCGCGATCGAGAGCTGCACTGCAGGCGGCTACCGGGTTTCGGCGGTCGTCGTCGACCGCGACGGCGAGACCATAGTGGCCCTCCGTGGCGACAACGCCAGCCCGCACGCTATGGAAAACGCGCGCCGCAAAGCCTACACAGCCCTCAGCTTTCGCACCTCGACCACCGCGTATGCGAAGCGGCTCGCTGACGGCGACCCCGTGGTGCGCGAGCAAGTGACACTGCCGAACGTCATCGCTATCCCGGGCGGGCTTCCGATCAAGGCCGGCGATGATTTTATCGGCGGCGTTGGCCTCTCCGGCTCGCCAGGCGTCGATGAACCCTGCGTCCAGGCGGGCCTGGACAAGGTCGCCGATCAGCTCAAGTGAAGTTCCAGCGGCGGGGTCGGTGTCTCCGGTCACACCGCGCGCCCGACAGCGGTCGGCGAATGTCTCCTATTTGCGCAAAGCGGAAGTGCAAGGTCTTCAAAAGCGTGGCGCTCAACACGTGCGCATAAAGGGGCAGGCTGTGGACTTGTTGCCGACGGATGCGTCGGCATCGTGGGACCGAAGATTGGCGAGTGGTTTCTACCCTGTTTCGATTTTCTTCCCGGTCTGGCCGTCAACGCGGCGTCGGGGGCAATCTTGCGCTCGCTTGGCGCCAGCGGATGGGGCGCGGGTCGGTAGGCGGCGATTACACTTCACGAAAAGGCAGTTCAGCCACTTCACCGCCGGATTGCGATTGAAAGTTCGAGAGGGTCACGCCGACGAGTTGAATGCCCTTCGGCGGCGGGAACACGGAACGGATCAGGTCGAGGGCGACTTCATGCAGCCCGTGCCTTGTTTGGATCGGCATTTCCATCGATCGGCTACGAGTGGACAACTGAAAGTCGGCCCATTTGATCTTCACCGTGACCGTCCGACCGCGAGAATTTGTCTTCTCGCACCAGGCCCAGACATCGTCGGCCATCGCTATCACTCCCGCCTCGATTTGAACGGGATCGGTCAAGTCCTCTGGAAAAGTCCTCTCCGATCCCGACGACTTTCGTTCGCGGTCAGGTTGGACCGATCGGTCGTCCCGACCTCGCGCGATGTCGTAGTACCAACTCCCTGACTTGCCGAAGTGGTCCTGCAGGAAAGAAAGGGTTTGCCGTGCCAAGTCCGCGCCGGTCTCAATGCCGAGGGCGCGCATCTTGACCGTCGTCTTTGGACCCACGCCGTGGAACTTCGCCACCGGTAGGGTCGCAACAAAGGCTTCCGCTTGGTCGGGCATGATCGCGAACTGACCGTTTGGTTTGCGATAGTCCGATGCGAGCTTGGCGAGGAACTTGTTGCAGGAAATTCCAGCCGAGGCTGTGAGTTTGATTTCCTCGTAGATGCGCGCCCTGATTTCCTTTGCAGTCTCCCACGCAGTCGGGATGCCTTTAAGATTGTCGGTTACGTCCAGATAAGCTTCATCGAGAGAGAGCGGTTCGACCAACGGGGTGTAGCCCTTAAAGATCGCATGAAATCTGGTTGGACACTTCGCGGTAAACGTCGAACCTTGGCGGGACAAACACGAGTTCGGAGCATTTCCGCATCGCGATGGTTGACGGCATGGCCGAGCGCACTCCGAAACGTCGCGCCTCATAGCTCGCCGCAGCAACGACACCGCGTTTGGCCGGATAGCCGACCGCCACCGGCTTGCCCTTGAGAGTCGGATCGTCGCGTTGTTCAACGGACGCATAAAACGCGTCCATGTCGACGTGGATGATCTTGCGAATCCGCCCTTCGTCCATCGGAGGTATGGTACATGAATACAAGGCCGACAGCCTCAATCGTATCGGCTCAACACGGGCTGCGACGATAGCAACATCGATCCGTATGAGAGAGGAA
>CAVRXX010000003.1:0-192036 GCA_963725195.1 uncultured Alphaproteobacteria bacterium
CGGCTCGACAAGGCTGCGCCCGTGATGTGACTCACACTGCCAAAGCACCGGAGGAAAAGTGCGCTCTGAGCCCCACGAGATGCCGCGCCAATTGCGGATTGAGCCTGACGACGCCATCGCTGCGGATCGTGAAATCTGCCGGATCGAAGACGGTCGCCTTGACGAAATCCGAGCACGGCTCGATCAACCTTCGGCCGCTCCGGCTCCATGAGGTCGAACACGAATTTCGAGGATCCGTCTCGGCCCTCGTGCATGATGCCGATGGTTGGATCGTACCGTCGGCAATCGCCTTGATCCGCAGCTCGCTCTCAAGCACCGTGTAGGCGTAATTCAAAATCGCATTGACGGGGTGCGCAGCGTTGCGATTGCCCGCCAGATGAAATGGCGAAGAACGCTGCTCGATTGAATGCCAATTATCGGGGACTGGTCGCCGGCTCGTCCCGCGCCATTTAATCGGCATGCCCTGCCAAGCGCGAAAATAAGCGGCGGCGCAGTTCGCCTCCAAGGCGCGCAATTCGATAATTGTCTCCGGCGATTTTTCGTCGAGTTTTGTTAGAGCCGCATAGGCGGCGGAAATTGCGCGCTCCCATTTTTCGGAGCGGCGAATTGATTTTTCGAGCGTCACTATGCTCGCCTCGATTTTCCTCGAAATGAGCTAGCGGCAATATTCCATTCGAAGGCCTGGATTTCCGCGGGTTTCCAATTGCCATTGCACGCGAAATGGATTGGCCGAATATCCGGACGCGCCGCGCGACGCAAACAATTTCGCCCCTCCAATCAATTCGGGTGAGGCTCACGTTTTGCTCATTAAGCCAGGACAGGACATCGAAGGAAATGCTGCCGCTGCCGTCGAGGAGGATAATTCGCTCTGGTAAATCCGCGTCGCCGCGGAAAAACAAATAGGTTTCGCGCTTCTGCGGATAATGGGTCAACCCATTTTGGATTTCGAGCGCGCCGCCATGAATGCGGAAATAAACGCCATGGCCTGCAAGGATCAACGCGGATTGCGGTTTCGCTCGCTTGGTGCGCCGTATGGAAGCCCGCTCGACACGGCTTTGCCAAATTTCGCTTCTCGTAGCCCAGGCGCTCTTCGAATTAACAGCAGGTGATGGTGCAAGGCCGCGCCCACCAATTGTTTTGCCTGTCGCAATTATCGTCATGGTACACGCCGAAAATATAGGGCGATTAATCCCCAGCTTTAGTTGTAATGCAAATTCCTACTCCATTCGAGGAATATTCAGCGATTTTCGCAGAATTTCAGCGGAATTATTTAATTGGTTTTCGTGTCGGCCCTCGGCGAAAAATCGGGGCGTTCGAACCGTCTGCGTTAGGTTGTACCGATTGCCCGACCGCCAGCGCCGCGGCATTAAATGCGTTTATCATGCCGCCTAGGTCACGAAACTTCTCGGTGCTCTTTTCGAGGATTAACGTCCAAATCAGTCCCATTTGGGCGTGCAGTTTCGACCGCTGCCGGCAATTAATGCCACGCGATCCAATCCAAACGCGTCCTTTTCCAGGGTCTTGTCAAATGCCTGCGAAGCGACTGCAATCGACTGAAGCAGCGCCGACAAGTATCGCGTCACCGTGCGGAGGCGTTCGGGATCAACCGTCTTCAGGAACTCAGTCAAGGTCGTACTGGCTAAAGGGGCAAACGTGTCCCGAAGGATCACCGAATAGTCCCCGCTGATGATCGGTCCTACGCCGTTGACCGTGTCGCTTCTGGCATGTCCGAGGCCGAGCGCCACGTCCATGGCGCGCAAGTCCGCCTGACGCTCGGTGCTGGCGGGGTCCATCTGAGTGGATGCGGAGGTGAATTCTCCTATGGCCATGGATGCCAAATGTTGGACAAATGCTGCCCATCGGTCCGCGCCCAATCCCTTCCGCGGACTTGGCGGAAAAGCGGATCGGTGTCAATGAGCACTGAACCGGGACCCCAGATTTGCACGGAATAGGGACCCTCTTTGAGACGCGCGCTGACGGTAGCGCTCGCCGCGGCGAAGCTGGTCTGGGTTGCGTAGCCGGGGCGAGCGCGGATCGGCGAGGCTCGGATTTTTGGGGAGTTCAGGCGCGGTTCTTGAAGCGCCAACTCTCATTGCCGGTCTCGACGATGTCGCAGTGGTGGGTGAGACGATCGAGGAGTGCGGTGGTCATCTTTGGGTCGCCGAACACGCTCGGCCATTCGCCGAAGGCGAGATTGGTGGTGACGACGATCGAGGTGCGTTCGTAGAGCCGGCTGACGAGATGGAATAACAATTGGCCGCCGGCTTGGGCGAACGGGAGATAGCCTAGTTCGTCGAGGATGACGACGTCGAGGCGCGTGAGATAGTCGGCGATGCGTCCCTGGCGTCCGGCTCGACCTTCGGCCTCGAGCTGATTGACGAGATCGACGGTGGTGAAGAACCGTCCGCGGGATCCAGCGCGGATGCAGCTCCGCGCGATGGCGATGGCCAGATGCGTCTTGCCTGTGCCGGTTCCGCCGACGAGGACGACGTTGCGCTGTTGGGCGATGAATACGCCGCCGGCCAGACCGCGCACGAGAGCCTCGTTGATCGGCGTATCCTTGAAGGCGAAGTCTTCGACGTCTTTGGCCAACGGCAGCTTGGCGACGGTGAGCTGATATTTGATCGAGCGCGCTTGTTTCTCCGAGATCTCGGCCTTCAGGAGATCGCCAACGAACCGTTGCGGCTCGTGCTTGCGCTTGAGCGCCGTGGCCAGCGTCTCGTCGTAGGCGCTCCTCATCCCATAGAGCTTGAGGCCGCTCATCATGTCGAGGACTTCGGTTCGTTCCATGGTTCAAGCGCTCCTGAGTTGATCGTAACGGGCGCAGTCGGCGGTGGGGGCGTGGCGGAGCCGCAGGGCATCGGGCGTCAGGATTGTCGCCGCCGGTACCGGATCGCGCTGACGCGCGAGGATGTTGATGACGACGTCGGCCGAATGGACGCCCTCGGACAATGCCTGGAGGCAGGCCGCCTCCACTGCGGGCAATCCATCGGTGAGCACGGCTGCGAGGATTTTGACCATCTGCCGGTCGCCGTCGTCGGACCCGGTCAGCTTGCGCCTCACCCGCTCCAACGCCGTTGGCAACACCCAGTCCTTGAACGGCGCGCCGTTGCGCAGAGCGCCCGGCTTGCGAGCCAGAACCGGCACGTAATGCCACGGATCGTATACGGTTGCGCCGCGCCCATAGCGGCGTGGATGTTCCGCCACGATGCGCCCGTCCTGGCGGATCACGACGCGCTCGGCGTAGGCGTGAATGTCGACAGGGCGGCCGACCGCGCTGGCGCTCACCGAGTATTTGTTGTTGTCGAACCGGACGAGACACGTCTTCGACACTGAGGCCGGCAGCGCATGGAACCCGTCGAAGCGGCCGCGATGGGGAATGAGCTGGGGCCGCTCCTCCTCGAACACCTCCCAGATCGTCTGGTCGGGCCGCTCGGGATGGCCGTGCGCCTTGGCCCAGGCGATGCATTTGTCCATGAGCCAGGCGTTCAGCTCGTCGTAGCTCTTGAACCGCAGCCGTGGCGTGAAGAAGCGCTCACGCACGAGCCCGACCTGGTTCTCGACTTGGCCCTTCTCCCAGCCCGACGCTGGCGTGCAAGCGACCGGCTCGACGAGATGATGCGAGCACATCTGCAGGAAGCGGCGATTGTATTGGCGATCCTTGCCGACGAAGATCGTCTCCACCGCCGTTTTCATGTTGTCATAGATTCCGCGCGCACAGGCCCCCTTGAAGAACCCGAACGCCCGCTCGTGGGCGTCGAACACCATCTCCTGCGTCTCGCGCGGATAAGCGCGCACGAACATCATCCGGCTGTGGCAGAGGCGCAGATGCGCGACCTTCACGATCGTCGTCACCCCGTCCATCACAACGATCTCGTGGCTCCAGTCGAATTGATAGGCCTCGCCCGGCGCGAACGTCAGCGGCACAAAGGCATCTGCCGTCGCGCTCACGCGCTTCTCGCGCCAGGCGATCGCATAGCGGCGGACAGCAGCGTAGCTGCCCTCAAAGCCGAGGCCGCGTAGCTCCTCGTATAACCGAACGAGCGTCAGCCGCTCACGGGCCGCCTTGCTCTCGTTCTCCTCCAAAAGGGATTCAAGCCGCTGTCGCCAAGGCCCAATCCGGGGAAGCGGTTGGCGCGAACGTTCGTAATGGAACTCGGTGGCGTTCGAGCGAATGACCTTCCGCACAACCTTGCGCGATAAGTGCAGCTCGCGGCAGATCTCCTTGATCGGCTTACCAAGGGAAAAGTACGCCCGGCGTATCTTGGCGATCGTCTCCACAACCAGCATTCCAATCGCGGCCTCCCAGAATCCTGGAGGCCAGTGTGGACCCAACGCGACGGGGTCCCGATTGGATGAAAATCACCCCCGTAGCGGGGTCCCTATTCCATGAAAGAACACATTCGCCTGGCGTCGGCCGCCATCGCCAGCACTTCGCGCTTGTTCATGAAGGCGTCGAGAGCAGGATTGGCAGCCCGGATCGCCTCCTCCGAGAATGGGTCGAGTTCGGGAGGCGCGGTGTAGAGCCTCACGACCGTCGTCGGGTCGCAGCCTCTCAGCGCGTCGTCAATCAGGATGCTGAGCAGGTCGCCGTCGGTAGCGGCCTGGGTCGAGATGACAATGCTCAACGGGGCCTCTTGCGCCCCTACCGCGGTTTCAAGGGCCTCATACAAGGGCGAGCGCGGCCCGCGAACGCGGCCCAGCTCGTCGTGGATGATCAGGCTCGGCGACAGACCGAAAGCCGTCGTCGCCTCGGCCGACAACGCCCGATAGCGCGTTCCAAGTTCGGGGCAGGCGAGCGTCTTGGCGGTTTCCTGGATGCGCACGGCGTGGGCCAGCATCGGGTTCAGCCGCACCATCTTCGCTGCGAGCGAGAAGATGATGCCGGCCTGGTCGCGGCTTTGCGCGGCGGAGTACAATTCCGAGTTCGGCCGGTTCCTGGCCGGCGGACCGCACAAGTGCGCGAGCAGCAAGCACGCCGACAGGGTCGTCTTCGCGTTCTTCCGTCCCATCGAGATGATGGCGCGCCGGGTCCCCGCTTGGTTGTCGTGGATCGCCCGCAGGATATCCTTCTGCCACGCCTGCAGCTTAAGCGGCTGGCCGACGAACTTGCCCTCGGGAACAAAGCATACCGTTTCGATGAACTCGATCACATCAGCCGCGGTGACCGGCCCAGACGGCGCAGGTTGCTTACGAGGCCTGGCCATCGCTCTTCTTGGCCACGATATTCCACGGTCTCAACGCCCCCGCGTCGCGCTCGAACCGCGATCGACTCTCGCGCGCAGCCATCCGGCTTCGCGGCGTCGCCCGCAATACCGTCAGACCGACGATAACCGCCTTTGCGGTCTCGCGATGCATGGCGGCGATCGTCTTCTCGGCCTCCAAGGCCTCGGGATCGTCCTCCATCTCGCCCAAGCGGCGCAGCCGATCCTCGAGCCGCTCGGCAATCGCGACCTGCGTCACCGTGCGCCGAAGGACTAGCTGCCCGGCAGGATCGAGAAACCGGTCCGGCAAGGCGTCAATCACGTCGTTCCAGGCGCGTGCCTCGATTTGATCGAGCGCCTTTGGCGGCTCAGGGCGGCCCTTGCCGGGAACCAGCGGCACGATCGAAAGGTCGGCGGCGGAGCGTCGAGGCATGGCGAGACCCTATACCATCCTGCCGCAAAAGCCGAAAACCCGGCGCGCAACCCGTTGAAAGGACAGCATCCTCAATCAACTTCGCGCAACTTCGCCCCAACCACGAAATAATGCACGTTAGCGAAAGAAAACAGGCCCCGCGCCGTCGCCTCGAGGGGCCGATATTTTCGGAAATGCCCCCCCCCGGGGAGGGGGATACGTACCAACGAGGAACGGCGTGCGACGGGTCGTGGCCGGTCCGGCATGGCGCCCCGGGCTCGAGCTGCGCAACGCCCTGGCCTGCGGAGGCAAGCGAATGGCCTGCGAGCGCATGGCGCAGTGCCAAAACGATGTCAGGGTCCTTTCATCCGAGAGCGGAGGGCCGCTCGCGGAAAGGACACGACAATGAAGACCCTGTTTGTAGCCACCGCCGCTTTCGCCGCGCTCGTCATGATCGCGCCGATCGGCACAGCGCACGCTTGCCGGGCAATCGCTTACGCCGCGCTTGGCGGAAGTCGACGCCATCGCCAAAACCGATCCGGCTCCGGAATTCCATTGTTCTGATCCGGGCGAAAGATCGACCTGCCAGATGGTTCGGGGCGCCGCTAAGGGTACTGAGGCTTTCGCAACCTACGACAAAGCAAACGGGGAACACACCCGCTGCTTTTTCCCGAACGCGACCGCTCCAGTCGGCCTTTGCGAGTTCAGCGACGGCATCGACGGAGCGACTTTGATCAATGGCAGTTGGAGCCGTTTGCCAAAGCACGATCCGCGCTGCTCGGCTTGGGGCGACGCTGACACTCTCGAATACATCACCTGCGAAGCCGCGATGCCCCAAACGCTGGCCGGTGCGGAACCAAAGAAATAGATCGAAACGAGCGGCGTTTCCGCTCGTCGCTGCGTGAGGCGCAGCCTGACGAGATCAAAGGACGATGCGGGCTTGACGGCTTGGCAGCGTCTACAGCGCAGGCGGCGCAGATTTTCAAAGGTCATGTCGCCTTCGCGTTTGATCAGCAGGCGCACGGGATAGCCGACCGAACCGCCTCGGCAATGCACGCAATGCAATTCGATCACGCACTCCGGCCAGTCCGATAGGCGGTGCGTCTTACGAAAGAGAGGCGGATGCATCCGCCATTTTCGAATAGGAACGTAAAGAGAGCAAGAGCGACGTCAGATCTCGCGGCGTCATCATCGCCTCTCAAGATTTGGGTCCCGGCAGTTCAGCCAGTTTCGGCTTGGGCCGCCCTTGCAGCGGCTGGCAATGCACTTCTACACGTCCCTTCCAAGTGGGCGTTCATGGTGAAGGGTCGGGCTCGTTATGTGCTATCGCAGGACCGGTCGATTGCCCCTGAGGTCAACAACCGATCGGAGCACGCCGCGCTGGCGACGGTTTATTGTCTCGTCAAAAAAACTGGAGGAACAAATGGCCCTGACGATACAGACTGAAGCGAGGATCAATTCGCTATTTTGGATCAAATCATTAAATTCGCAAAAACCTCACGAAGAAGCATCTACTCAAAAAGTACTCGCCGATCTGGAGCCATATCTAAAGGGGGTCGGAGTTCCCTTTACGATGATGACCCCAAAATCGGCGGCAGAACTTGTACAAAACTTAGCAGAGATAGCGGCCATTGCAAAGTCCGGCGGGAAGCCGATGATCCACATTGACACTCATGGAAACAAAGATGATGGCATATATATCTTTGAAAATGCGGAATTTGTCGGTTGGGATGTATTTGGAGATAGCCTACGCCGTGTCAATATTGCCACCGGTAACAATCTTTGTGTCATTTCGGCGGCGTGTTTCGGATTTCGCCAGGTGCTTGAGACAGAAATACTAAATCCGTCTATATTTTATATACTCATAGGCCCAGAGGAAAAAACGCGTTTCTCTTTCGTCGAAAGTGCATTGTTCGCTTTTTACAAACAGGTATTCGAAACCAGCGAGATCGTGGATGCCTTCAAAACTCATTTGAGTGCGGAGATGCGTCTCCTCCACTGCGAGGAGATGTTGGTTAGAGCTATGTCCGACTATTTCGCCAAATATTGCATGGGCGACGCGGTCGAAAAGAGAATCACTAATGTGATAGCGCAATCGGGTGTTAGGACCTCAGACATAAGACCAGAGGTGCTGGCCGCCATAAGAAAAAGAATCGAGCCATCGGCGGAAATGTTTCATGAATACTCAAAGGTCTTTCTAGTTGGGAAATCGCCCGGGGTGACGTTCGAACAGGTCATGGAACATACTCAACAGAAAATTCGATCAAAAGCGATAGTCAAATAACAATAGTCCTAGCAGTCTTCGAAATCCGCGTGGCTCACACGAATGCGCTGGCTGGATTAGGCTTTCCCGTCCCTCCGCCGACATGATCCTGACCGACACAGCTAGGGTCATGTCGATCGCGTCGCGCACACCGCGCCGAACTCCTCGCGCGTCACCTGCATGCCCTTCGCTCATTGCGGAACGACAAGATTGGCGGCGATCGCGACTGGGCGCTGGCCGCCGAGAAGGTCGAGCAGCACGAGTTCGCGCTCGCGCGTCGACTGCCCAGCGTACAGCCCCGACATCCCGCCGAACGGGCCGGCCGCAATTCGCACCTTCGCGCCGATCGCAATCGTGCGCTTGACCGGGGATCCCTGACTTTCCGGCAAGCGGACAAACCCATGACCGTCGATCATTGCCTTGAGGCTGGCGATCTCGCGATCGGGGCAGCGCGCCGGGCAATCGCCTGTCCGCACCAGGCACAAGACGCCAAGAGTGGAATTGATCGATCTCCAACGATCGACAATCAGCACGAACAGATAGCCGGCGAACAACGGCTGGGACGCGCGCTTCGTTTGGATGGCCGGCAGGAAGGTTTCGAAGCCGCCGTCCCGCAGGCGCTCTGAGGCGAACGCCTCGCGCTTCGGCTGGCTGCGCACGACACCCCAGAACGGCATGGCGCGGAAACTGCCGCAACCTTGGTTTCGGTCAAGAGCCGGTATCGGCTATGTCATGAGGCCCCGCGCTCGAGGATCGCACCATGCCGTTGCCGGACGAGATCGTCTTCAATGTTGGCGATCGTGTCGCCAAGACCGGCGGCGACTACCGTTTCGCCGGCGTCGTCGTCGCGGCGTTCACCAAGCTTGGCGGGCAGCGCCGCTATGTCGTGGAGAACGCCGATGGCGTGTTGCACATTTTCAGCGGCGCGCAGCTCGAGCTCGTGTCCGCTGCGCCCTAAGGAGACGCACGCATGCCGTTGCCCCTCACCGACGCCGAGCTTGCCATGTTGCATGCGCTGGCCGCACCGATCGACCCCAACCGTCGCCCTGAATTTATGGGAGCTGTGACGACGAAGCTCGAGGCGGCAGGCCCGGCCGCCATCGGACCAGGCGCGCTGCACAGGACCGCGCGCACGGTGCTGCGTGATTTTTGGGATCCGCCGCCGGATCTTCGTCAGAACCGGGTTGGACCCAGAGGGCCGCGCCACGCCTAGCGCTTGCTGGCCAAAACCGCGGACTGGACGGAAACTAGACTGAGAAAAATCAAGCCTTTGATGTAAAGGCATTATTTGCGCTAGCCAGAAGCCCTCCGAAGGCAGAGGCCACAGGTTCGAATGCTGTCGGGCGCGCCAATCCTATCAATAGGTTAAGACGGCGTATGCGTGCCGACCTCCACGTCAAGGTAACGCATAGGTAACAAGGGGAGGAACAGTGTTGCCGCGCGTCGCCCTGCTCGCCGAATGAACCTCGTGCCCGATGCCGCGCTGGGGAAATCGTCGCGGCAAGATCCTACTTCTGCTATGATTCCCGAGCGCCCGGCGCGCTTGCGAGCAAGAAAGGGTAGGTATGCGCCGATACTTGGAGAGCATCACCGCGTTCGGCATCGGCTTGGCGTGGCTGCTCGGCGGTACTGAGACGTCCCACGAGCAGGACAATACGGTCACAGCGATCGACATCGCGCTAGAGCCCGATGCGACGATGGTTCAGCATGCGCGCGCTGACAACGCCCGCCTCCTCAAGGACTTCCCGGACGGCTTTGCTCTGGACGCGACGCACCATCCGCATATAACGATGCTCCAGCAGTTCGTCCGCACAGCTGACCTCGACAAGGTCTACAGCGCCGCCAAACAAGTTCTGATTAAAGAAGATGTTGCAGACTTGAAACTCAAGGCGTTCAAGTACTATTACATCCCCGCGCCGCCGAACGGCATTGCAGGCATTGTGGTGGAGCCGACCGAAGATTTGATCCGGCTGCAGCAGGAGTTGCTCGATGCCGTTGCTCCCTTCACGGAAAAGACCGGAACGCCTGCAGCTTTCGCGAGCACTGAGGACGGAAGGGACATCCAACCGGGTTTGATCGACTACGTAGCGAATTTCGTGACAGTCGCAGCCGGCAAGAAGTTCAATCCGCACGTCACGATCGGCGTCGCCCCTCAGACCTATCTCGACAAGATGTTCGCCGAGCCGTTCGAGGCGTTCACGTTTGCGCCGGTCGGCGCGGTGGTCTACCAGCTCGGCACTTTTGGCACGGCTCGCAAGGAACTTCAGACGTTCCCGCTAACGCGCTGACCCATGGCCATATCGTCCCCGTCGAGCACGCGCATGGTGATGGCGTGAGGCGGGACCAGCTCGAATCCCGCCTGCGGTCGTGGCTGCCGCTGCCAAAGTCCCCACCTCAGATTTAGAACGGAACTAGTCCTCCGTGAAGGATCAGGAGACGCCTGATTTTCCACGGGATAGCGGGTTTCTGCGAAGTCTTTGCAATTGCAGGAAAGCAGCGTTTGCGGGCGTGATTTCTTGCGAATTGAGAGAGGCGTTTGACTGTGATTCCCTGCTCCGTCAGCTTGGCGGAGGTTGATTCGATGCGGCCGAAAGAGCGGCGGGACAGCGGACAGAGCGATCTTTTCCGGGCGCGGCTCGACCAGATCGTCGACATGGGCCATCCGCTGGCGAAGCTCGGCCAGGTCATCGACTGGCGGTTTCTCGAGGAGCGGTTCGGGGCGGTCTACACCGACAAACCCGGCCATCCGCCGCTGGCCACCCGGCTAATGGCTGGGCTTTCGATCCTCAAGCACATGCACAATCTCTCCGACGAGGACTTGTGCGCGCGCTGGGTCGAGAACCCCTATTATCAGCTGTTCTGCGGCGAGGAATTCTTCCAGCACAAGGCGACGTTCGACCGCTCGTCGCTGACGCGCTGGCGCCAGCGCATGGGCGAGGAGAAGCTTGTCGCGCTGATCCAGGAAAGCCTTGCAACGGCGACCCGCACCGGCGCGGCCAAGCCGTCGGACTTCGCCAAGGTCATTGTCGACACGACCGTGCAGCCGAAAGCGGTGGCGTTTCCGACCGACGCGAAACTGATGCACCGGGCGCGCGAGCGCCTGGTGCAGCTGGCGAAGAAGACCGGCGTGAGCTTGCGCCAATCGTACGAGCGGGTGGGCAAGAGGGCGCTGATCGCCCATCAGCGCTACGCCCACGCCAAACAGTTCAAGCGGGCCAACCGGGCGCTGAAGACGCTGCGCACCTATCTCGGCCGGGTCGTTCGCGACATCGGCCGCAAGATCGGGGGCGAAGCCGAACTGGAGAGCGTCTTCGCCCACCCACTCATGCTGGCGCGCCGGGTGCGCGAGCCGCGGCAGCATCAGCGCGGACGGAAGGTCTATTCTCTACATGCGCCCGAGGTCGAATGCATCGGCAAGGGCAAGGCGCATCGCCCTTACGAGTTCGGGGTCAAGGTCTCGATCGCCACGACCTTGTATCGTTCGAAGGGCGGACAGTTCATCGCCCACGCCAAGGCGCTTCCCGGCAACCTCTATGACGGCCACCCCCTGGCGACCGTGATTCCGGAGATGGAAGCCCAACTCGGCGCGAACCTGACCCGCATCGTCGCCGACCGCGGCTATCGCGGCCACAACGCCCCGCCCGACTATAAGTTCAAGGTCTATATCTCAGGCCAGAGACGCAGGGTCACCGAACCGATCAAGCGGGAATTGCGCCCCCGCTCGGCGGTCGAACCGGTCATCGGACACGCCAAAGCCGAGCACCGCATGGGCCGAAACCACCTCGCCGGAACCCAAGGCGACGCCGCCAACGCCGTGCTCGCCGCCGCCGGCTACAACTTCAGACGCCTGCTCAAATGGCTGAGGCTCTTGTTGCGCCTCTTCCTGGCCGCCCTCGCGGCCGAACCCGACGATCAGATCTCTACGCTCGCCAGCGCGTGAGCGCATTCTTCACGGCGACGAACTATTTAACGATCTTCGCGTACATTCGTTGAGAAGGCTTATCGTTTTCTGGATGCCGGCCAAATGCGCCCCAGGCCAGGTATGGGTTATCCTGCCAGTGACCCCGCCTTCGCCTTTTGTGGTTCACTTTGTTCTTCGGCCGCGCTCACGACCAAAAACCCAGCCACCGATCGCCGATCCGTACGCCTTCCGTTCTTGTGAGCAGGTTCCTCATGCGTTCCAACGGGGGTATAGCTATCGTGGGTGTGAGCCGCGTTTTGGGCACCACCTTCGAGATGGTTCGCGATTGGATTGATCGGTATATCTAGAGCTGTGGAGCCCTTTGCGAAACGGTCTGACCCGTGATTCTCTCGGCTTCTCCGAGAACGTGAGTCGCCGATGTCGCGCCGTAACTTCAGCCAACCATCGCTGGCCGACGCCTTGGTCAAGGCCTATTCTCGTGTGGGCGGGTTGTTGGAAGATATCGCCAAGACATTCGAGTGGGCAGCGTTCGACGTCTTGATGGGTCCATTACATTCTTCTTCGGACGGCGCCCCAGCCTACCCGCCGCTGACCATGTTCAAGATCGTGCTTCTCCAGCAATGGTACGGGCTCTCCGACCCCGGCGCGGAGGAAGCCGTGCGCGATCGGTTGTCGTTTCGGCGCTTCTGCGGCATTCCGCTCGATCAGGAGACGCCCGACCATTCCTCGATCTGGCGCTTCCGCCAGCGCATCGAGAAGCTCGGCCTGTCGGAGAAGCTTCTGGCCGAGGTCAACCGTCAGCTCGACGCGCGAGGCCTGATCGTCAAACGCGGCACGCTGGTTGACGCCACGATCATCGCGGCGGCGGTGAAGCCGCCGTTTTTCGAGGAAGGCGTGGTCAGCGAGCGCGATCCCGACGCGAGCTTCACGGTGAAGAACGACGAGACCTACTTTGGCTACAAGGCGCATCTGGCGGTGGACGAGGAGAGCGGCCTTGTGCGCCAAGCGGAGATGACGAGCGCCGATCTGCACGACAGTCAGCGGGGCGAAGCCATGATCCAGGGCGACGAGTTGGCCTACTATGCCGACAAAGCCTACGACAGCCAGGCGCTGCGCGACAAGCTCGGCGAACTCGGGATCGAGGACAGGATCGCCTACAAGGCCAAGCGCAACAGGCCGTTGGTCAACTGGCAGGTATGGTTCAACAAGACGGCGTCGCGCATTCGCGTCGGCGTCGAGCGCGCGAACGCGACGATGAAGAACTGGTATGGGATGGCGAAGGTTCGCTATCTCGGCCTGGATCGCAACAACTGCCACCTTCAATTCGTCGCGATGGCGATGAACATGAAGCGGGCGAGGCTTCTCATGGCGGCGCCGTGAGAAGCCGCGAGGGGAGGAGTCCGTGTGGAATAGGCAAGAGGCCAGAAAATGAGCGGCTGAGAACGCTGAAAATGGGCGCGACAAGGCGTACACCTTCGTTGCAGCCCTGTTGAGGCGGTCAAAAAACCGCACAGCCGCAAACCTCGACCATTATGCGAAGCGCTCCTGTGGTGAGAGGTCGGCCACAACGTGCTCCAGTGCGGCGACGGTAAGGAGGGGCAGTTCCTCGGTTGCATATTTCTCCGAGCCGCCGGGCTCGGCCTGGTGGATGAGGTTACGATAGTCGTTGCAAAGACGTGCGGCCAAAAGAGTTTTCTCCTTAATGATTGAAAGCTCCCTTGCAACTTCGACGAATTGTTAAAGGGATCATCTTTCTCGATCATCCGGCGGTTTATCTCTCAAGACTTCTTTTTTTGAGCCCACTTGTGATCGCCGCACGGATGTCGACGTCCGTTGGCGGCGGCACCTTGAGCCGCCAGAGCTCGAAGCGCGAGGGCGGGGTAAGGAAACCTCAAGCCGGAAACCTGCGACCATAGGCTGTCGCGGTCGTCGCGAGACGCTCCGATCGAACGCACAGAAGCGACTTGAGATCGGCGCCTGGCGGCACGCTTTGCGCCCATGCCGCGCCGTCCCAGGACCACCCCTTATCCAGGTCAAAATTCAGCGAGCGTTCAAGACCTTGCCCGCCGCTAGGCGCATCGGCATAGTCCACCATCACGCCCGGGCCCTGCGACCGATCCACGATTGTGCCGGGAATCGCGTGGGAGCCGCTGAACAGCAACAGCACTTTCGTCGTCAGCTCGATCACTTTGAGGTCCTGGCCATGAAGCGCCACTGCGCAGAGCGGGGCGTCCAGACCGGACGACATGACTCCCGTGGTGAAGCTTCTTCCCGAGGTGTTTCGCACGCAGATCGTTCCCGGAATGCCGTCCGCCGTCACAGAGCCGACGCCAGACTCGTCAATGGTCAGGATCTGGCCGGGCTCGATCGCTATTGAGAAGACCACCGTGATCGCGGCGCCCACATTGATCGCGGTCGTCGAGGTGTAAGCCTTCGCCTGGTCGGTCCAAGTGAGGGCTGTGTGCTCCAGGAATTCCTTGAAGGAAAAGCAAACCGTCGGCATCGCGCCGTCGTCGTTCGTGTTGACCACCCGGAACATTTCCAGGGTGTAGCCGGAGTTCCGCAGGCCCTGCAGGGTGTCCGGCGACATCGAGATGAGCGCGGTATTGCTTTGCATGACATCACCAGACGTTGTGGGGGATCCGATACGGGCCTTACTCCGGGTTGCCCAGTAGGCAGGTCGCCCGGATAAACTCTTTCGGGTAACGCATCGGCGCGTCGTTCTTCGGGCTCGAAGTCCAGCTTTGACCCCGAGCCCGGGTTGGAATCGCGAACAAAGGGAAAATCGGGAGCGAACGCGAGAGCTGGCGACAGCCAACAATGAACAGCCTTAGAGGGATACCAGCTCTCGTCGCAACTTGAGCCTACCCTTCATTCCTTTGTAGTAAAAAGCGCTATCGCACCCTGGACGAACTTCTCCTGTAGCTGATGCAGGGTAAGCGGACCGTTGTATTCGAAGTCAACTATTGTTCCTCTGGTGATGCGCTTGATTCGACAATGTATAGAAGCGATGATGAACGCAGTAAATCCAAACACAAGAGCTGATTTAACGGTAATAGTTCCAGATATAAGGCCCCCTCCATTTTCGGAGACGGGCGCGTTCCACTTTACATTGATGACGGTGTCGTTCTGTTGGTCGCCGCCTCCTAGTCGTTGCCAACGAGCCCGAGCCCGCGCCATTTGTGTAGCAACTGAAGCCGCAGCAGCATTCAGCATTGAATCATATACAGCATCGCCAAGTTGCATATGCGCCAACTCCCCCGCAGTTGCACTCCAACCGGTACTCTGATCATATGCAAGAGACGCCGCTGTAATACCGGGTAATGTCACGATGGCGCCGGGTGAGAAAGCCTGCGTAATCATCGTGCCTGTCGAATAAGCTTGTGTTCCTAATATCATCGCGACCGTCTCAATTGGTTCAAACGTGCCCAACTCTCCGGACCCAAGTAATGACTTAACAACAATATAATCTTCCGGACCGCTCGTGGTTTTCTGTGAAACATAGAAATTGTTTACGGACTGTTCTGTGTTTAGGATCGTAAATGTGTCGTTAGATGGCTGATCTGTTGCCTGCGGGTTCCATGCAGTGCCTGGGAAGGTGTAATTTTTACCTAAACTCACCGATTGGATATTGTTTGACGTAATGTAAGGATTGGTGCCGTCTACTGCAGCTCCGTTCTGTATTTCGGTGCTTTCTTCGCCAATGTAATAATCCTCGGACCAGGTAATGGTATTTGCCGCTTGATCGTACAGCTGATTACCCGTTACGGTAAGCCAGACCGTACTCGTAGCACCCTTGCCCGCGTTGATTCCCTTGAATAGGTAGAGCGTGTATCCATTGGTTTTGAGAAACGCTCTCGTCGGTTGGTCGATTGCGAGTGTCGCCGAGTAAGGTATTCCCATTTGCCGTGCTCCTTGGAAGTAAATTTCATAGCCCCGCATGGCGGCTTCCCTTTGGTCGCTGCCGATGCTGTGCGCAGCGTGACCTTGGGGCAGTTCGCGAGCATCAGGGCCGCGCCCTGCTTTTGCCATTGGGGGAATCCCCCGTAGCTTCTCGAGCTGGGTCCGGCAGCGTCTGCCCGCGCCATTCGTTAATTGGTGAGCTGCGCCGCGCGCGTCAGGCCGCGGGCGCCCCGTAGGTCTCGCCCCGCAGCACGCTGCGGATCGCGATGAGCAGCGTCTCCGTCATTTCCCGCTTGGCGACGTAGCCGTGCGCGCGGGCTGCGAATGCGCGCTGGGCGATAACGGGCCCCTCGTGCATGGACAGCACCAAGACGCGCGGACCGCCGCGGCGGGAACGAATTCTGTCTTACCAGGTCCAGCTGTGTTCTTTCATGGAATAGGGACCCCGCTACGGGGGTGATTTTCATCCAATCGGGACCCCGTCGCGTTGGGTCCACACTGGCCTCCAGGATTTTGGGAGGCCGCGATTGGAATGCTGGTTGTGGAGACGATCGCCAAGATACGCCGGGCGTACTTTTCCCTTGGTAAGCCGATCAAGGAGATCTGCCGCGAGCTGCACTTATCGCGCAAGGTTGTGCGGAAGGTCATTCGCTCGAACGCCACCGAGTTCCATTACGAACGTTCGCGCCAACCGCTTCCCCGGATTGGGCCTTGGCGACAGCGGCTTGAATCCCTTTTGGAGGAGAACGAGAGCAAGGCGGCCCGTGAGCGGCTGACGCTCGTTCGGTTATACGAGGAGCTACGCGGCCTCGGCTTTGAGGGCAGCTACGCTGCTGTCCGCCGCTATGCGATCGCCTGGCGCGAGAAGCGCGTGAGCGCGACGGCAGATGCCTTTGTGCCGCTGACGTTCGCGCCGGGCGAGGCCTATCAATTCGACTGGAGCCACGAGATCGTTGTGATGGACGGGGTGACGACGATCGTGAAGGTCGCGCATCTGCGCCTCTGCCACAGCCGGATGATGTTCGTGCGCGCTTATCCGCGCGAGACGCAGGAGATGGTGTTCGACGCCCACGAGCGGGCGTTCGGGTTCTTCAAGGGGGCCTGTGCGCGCGGAATTTATGACAACATGAAAACGGCGGTGGAGACGATCTTCGTCGGCAAGGATCGCCAATACAATCGCCGCTTCCTGCAGATGTGCTCGCATCATCTCGTCGAGCCGGTCGCTTGCACGCCAGCGTCGGGCTGGGAGAAGGGCCAAGTCGAGAACCAGGTCGGGCTCGTGCGTGAGCGCTTCTTCACGCCACGGCTGCGGTTCAAGAGCTACGACGAGCTGAACGCCTGGCTCATGGACAAATGCATCGCCTGGGCCAAGGCGCACGGCCATCCCGAGCGGCCCGACCAGACGATCTGGGAGGTGTTCGAGGAGGAGCGGCCCCAGCTCATTCCCCATCGCGGCCGCTTCGACGGGTTCCATGCGCTGCCGGCCTCAGTGTCGAAGACGTGTCTCGTCCGGTTCGACAACAACAAATACTCGGTGAGCGCCAGCGCGGTCGGCCGCCCTGTCGACATTCACGCCTACGCCGAGCGCGTCGTGATCCGCCAGGACGGGCGCATCGTGGCGGAACATCCACGCCGCTATGGGCGCGGCGCAACCGTATACGATCCGTGGCATTACGTGCCGGTTCTGGCTCGCAAGCCGGGCGCTCTGCGCAACGGCGCGCCGTTCAAGGACTGGGTGTTGCCAACGGCGTTGGAGCGGGTGAGGCGCAAGCTGACCGGGTCCGACGACGGCGACCGGCAGATGGTCAAAATCCTCGCAGCCGTGCTCACCGATGGATTGCCCGCAGTGGAGGCGGCCTGCCTCCAGGCATTGTCCGAGGGCGTCCATTCGGCCGACGTCGTCATCAACATCCTCGCGCGTCAGCGCGATCCGGTACCGGCGGCGACAATCCTGACGCCCGATGCCCTGCGGCTCCGCCACGCCCCCACCGCCGACTGCGCCCGTTACGATCAACTCAGGAGCGCTTGAACCATGGAACGAACCGAAGTCCTCGACATGATGAGCGGCCTCAAGCTCTATGGGATGAGGAGCGCCTACGACGAGACGCTGGCCACGGCGCTCAAGCGCAAGCACGAGCCGCAACGGTTCGTTGGCGATCTCCTGAAGGCCGAGATCTCGGAGAAACAAGCGCGCTCGATCAAATATCAGCTCACCGTCGCCAAGCTGCCGTTGGCCAAAGACGTCGAAGACTTCGCCTTCAAGGATACGCCGATCAACGAGGCTCTCGTGCGCGGTCTGGCCGGCGGCGTATTCATCGCCCAACAGCGCAACGTCGTCCTCGTCGGCGGAACCGGCACAGGCAAGACGCATCTGGCCATCGCCATCGCGCGGAGCTGCATCCGCGCTGGATCCCGCGGACGGTTCTTCACCACCGTCGATCTCGTCAATCAGCTCGAGGCCGAAGGTCGAGCCGGACGCCAGGGACGCATCGCCGACTATCTCACGCGCCTCGACGTCGTCATCCTCGACGAACTAGGCTATCTCCCGTTCGCCCAAGCCGGCGGCCAATTGTTATTCCATCTCGTCAGCCGGCTCTACGAACGCACCTCGATCGTCGTCACCACCAATCTCGCCTTCGGCGAATGGCCGAGCGTGTTCGGCGACCCAAAGATGACCACCGCACTCCTCGATCGTCTCACCCACCACTGCGACATCGTCGAGACCGGCAATGAGAGTTGGCGCTTCAAGAACCGCGCCTGAACTCCCCAAAAATCCGAGCCTCGCCGATCCGCGCTCGCCCCGGCTACGCAACCCAGACCAGCTTCGCCGCGGCGAGCGCTACCGTCAGCGCGCGTCTCAAAGAGGGTCCCTATTCCGTGCAAATCTGGGGTCCCGGTTCAGTGCTCATTGACAGCCGCCTTCCGATGTCACGGCGAAGCCGGCTCGTCAGACGCGCCGAGGCGCGAGGCGCGGCGCGATGGAGATCAGCTTGCCGAACGGCGCCAAGGTGTCGCTCGACGCTGAGGTCGACGCCGAGGCGCTCCGTCGCGTTCTGTCGGCGCTGGGCGTCGCTTGATGCTCCAGTTCGCGCCGGGCGTGAAGGTCTATCTGGCTTGCAAGCCCGTGGACATGCGGCGCGGCTTCGACGGGCTGGCCGCGGATGTCGCGCAGACGCTGCGCGCCGACCCGTATTCGGGGGCGGCGTTCGTGTTTCGCAGCAAGCGCGGCGACTACGTGAAGATTTTGACCTGGGACGGCTCCGGCCTGTGTCTTTTCGCCAAGCGTCTGGAGAAAGGGCGGTTCGTTTGGCCGCCGATCGTTGAGGGCGCGCTGCACCTGACGTCGGCTCAACTGGCGCTGCTGATCGAAGGAATCGATTGGCGCAGAACCGTTGCGCCTGAAGCGCCGGAGCGCCCGATTTTCCTCTAGATTCCGCGCTTTCTCGAATGCGCCGACGCACATATTGTGATAGCCGTAAGCATGTCGCGCTCCGCCGCTGATTTGCCTGAAGATCCCGCCGAACTGCGGCGGTTCGCGGCGGCGCTTGCCACGGAAGTTCACGCCAAGACGCTGCTGATCGAGAAGCTGCGAATGCAGCTGTCGATCTTGCGGCGCGCGCGCTTCGGGCGGTCGTCGGAGAAGCTCGACCGCGAGATCGAGCAACTGGAGCTGTTGCTCGGCGACATCGAGGAGAGCGACGCCGAGCGGCAGGCGCGAACCGAGGCTTCCGACGGCGAGGCTTCTTCCACCCTGCCGTCGAAGAAGCCGTCCGTCCGCACGCCTCTGCCCGATCATCTGCCGCTCGAGACGGTCATGCACGAAGCGCCCTGCGTCTGCCCGACCTGCGGCGCAACGAAGTTCGGCCGGATCGGCGCCGATGAGCGCATGGTCCTGGAATATGTGCCCTCACACTTCAAGCGCGTGCTGCATGTGCGCCCGAAGATGAGCTGCCGCGCCTGCGAGACGGTCGTGCAGGCGCCCATGCCGACGCTGCCGATCGAGAAGGGACGCCCTGGGCCGGCGCTGCTCGCCCACGTCCTCGTCTCCAAATATTGCGATCATCTCCCGCTGTATCGCCAGGCCGACATTTACGGGCGCAGCGGGGTGGAGATCGACCGCTCCGTCATGGCGGGCTGGGTCGGTCATATGGCGGCGCTCCTGGAGCCCCTGGCTGAGCGGATCGCGCGTCACGTGCGCGCCGGCGCCGCGCTCCATGCCGACGATACGCCGGTTCCCGTGCTCGATCCCGGCCGTGGCCGAACGAAAACCGGCCGACTATGGACGGCGGTGAGAGACGAAAGCCCCTATGGATCGACGGCGCCGCCGGCGGCCTTCTATCTCTACTCGCCCGATCGCAAGGCCGAGCGCGCCCACGCCTTGCTCAAGGGCTGTCGCGGCCATCTCCATGCCGATGCCTACGCGGGCTTCGCCGGGCTTTATGAAGCCGATCCCCTAACGGGCGCGCCCGCCCCGCTGACGGAGGTCGCCTGTTGGGCGCATGCGCGGCGCAAGATCTACGACATCCATGTCGAAACGAAATCGCCCGCGGCGGCGCAGGCGCTCGAAATGATCGCGCGGCTGTTTGCGATCGAAGCCGACATCAAGGGCAGACCGCCGGCCGAGCGCCTCGCCGCGCGTCGCGCAAAGGCGACGCCGATCCTCTCCGAGTTGCGCGCCTTCCTCGACGCGACGATGGAAAAGATCAGCGGCAAGAGCAGTCTCGCCGGCGCCTTCCGCTACGCCGCATCGCGCTGGACCGCGCTGACGCGCTACGTCGGTGACGGGCGCCTCGAAATGTCCAACAACGCCGCCGAGCGCGCAATGAGGCCTCTGGCCCTCGGAAGAAAAAACTATCTGTTCGCCGGCTCGGATGAAGGCGGCCGCCGCGCCGCTATCATATACACGCTCATCGAGACCGCTCGCCTGAACGACGTCGATCCCGAGGCTTGGCTTGGCGACGTCATCAGCCGCATAGCCGATCACCCCAACACGAAGATCGACGAACTGCTCCCCTGGAAATGGAGCGGAGCCGGTTCGCAGGCGATCGCCGCATAGTGGCCCGCGGCCGTCACATCACGCTTACGACGCTCAGGTCTGGTGTCCCCGCCATCGCCGCCCCCCGCAAAAGGGTTCGGTCATCGTCCGCGCCCGCGAGCACGACATCGGCGACCAGGATTGCGCAATCTTGGGGGTCTCGGTCATGGCCCTCGGCCGCCGTTCACATTAGCACAACGACCGACCAAAACCGCCCAGTCTGTATACGGCGGGTTCGCGGACGACCGCTCCTGGCGCAACCCACGCCTTCAGCCAAAGTCCGCTTTCTGGTGCTTCCCGCGCGTTCACGGCGCCCATCTTGAAGGGCGGCAAAGGGTCGAGTTGAGCCATTGCAAGTCAGCATTAGGAATGGCCGCTTTTTGCGCGAGGACTAAACCGCTCGCGCGGTAGGGGTGGCGAGGGGCGCGTGGATGCTCGATTGAGCTGAGGAGGAATACGAAAGCCCGGACTGTCTCAAAATCATGGGGTTCAACCCCATGCGAGACAGGAGCTTTCGCTATGATCGACAAACCCGTCAGCCCTCTGCGCCAGCGCATGATCGACGACATGACGGCGCGCCGGGTCAAGGAGAAGGTGCAAAAAGATTACGTCCGCCACGTCAGGACCTTCGCGGCCTTTCTCGGCCGATCGCCGGACACGGCGACAAGCGAGGACCTTCGCCGTTTTCAGGTGCATATAGCGAAGCAGCAGATCGGCGTTGCGACTATCAACGCCGCCATCGCCGCGCTGCGGTTCTTTTTCAAGGTGACGCTCGAACGGCCCGACCTCGTCCGTCATCTGACGACCGTGAACCAACCGCGCAGGGCGCCGGTCGTGCTGAGCCAGGAGGAGGTGGCGCGTCTCCTCGAAGCCGCGCCCGGCCTCAAGTACAAGGCCGCGCTCAGCGTCGCCTACGGCGCGGGCCTGCGGGTGTCCGAGGTCGTGGCGCTTAAGGTGTCCGACATCGACAGCCAGCGCATGACGCTTCGGGTCGAGCAGGGCAAGGGGCAGCGGGACCGCTACGTCATGCTCTCCCCGCAACTGCTCGAACTGTTGCGTGAATGGTGGCGATCGGCGCGGCCGCAGGCTTGGCTGTTTCCGGGCCAGAACCCGGTCAACCCTATGTCGGCCCGTCAACTGGTGCGCGCCGTCCACGCCGCAGCACAGGCGGCGGGGATCGCCAAACGCGTCTCGCCGCACACCTTGCGTCATAGCTTCGCCACCCATCTGCTCGAACAGAACGTCGACATCCGGGTGATCCAGGTGTTGCTCGGCCACGCCAAGCTGGAGACGACCGCGCTCTACACCCGCGTCGCCGTCAACACGATCCGCGACGTCACGAGTCCCCTGGAGCGGCTGGGCCTCAACTTCGCGAGCCGATCGCCGCCCGCCTGACGAACGCCGCATGGCGCGGCCTCCCGTGGAGGTCGCCGACGTCTTTCGCGCCCATGGGGCGGCGTGGCGCAAGGCCAACGCCGGCCATGTGAGCCTCGGACAGCTGAAGGTCATGTCGGCGATCGAGACCTGTCGCACCTCGGCACTCGGCGGTCACGTCGAGCGCTGCGAGGACTGCGCGCACGAACGCGTCACCTACAATTCCTGCCGCAACCGCCACTGCCCGAAGTGTCAGGGCGCGGCGGCGCGGCAATGGCTCGTCGAGCGCGAGGCGGAGCTTCTCCCGGTCCCGTATTATCATGTCGTCTTCACCCTGCCGGCGGCGATCGGCGCGATCGCGTTCCAGAACAAGGCCATCGTCTACGACCTCCTGTTCAGGACCGCGGCCGAGACGCTGACCGCCATCGCCGCCGACCCCAAGCATCTGGGCGCGCGCATCGGCCTCACCGCCGTGCTCCACACCTGGGGCTCGGCGTTGACCCATCATCCGCATGTCCATGTCATCGTTCCCGGCGGCGGCCTGACGCCGGATGGCTCGCGCTGGATCGCCTGCAAGCCCGGCTTCTTCCTGCCGGTGCGCGTCCTCTCCCGCCTGTTCCGCCGCCTCTTTCTCGACGGCCTCGCCGCGCTCAACGAGGCCGGACGCCTGGCCTTATTCGGCGATCTGGCGCCGCTCGCCGACAAACGCGCATTCGACGCCGCGCTCGCGCCTCTGCGCCGCTGCGAGTGGGTCGTCTACGCCAAGCGGCCCTTCGCCGGGCCGAAAGCCGTGCTCGCCTATCTCTCCCGCTACACCCACCGCGTCGCGATCTCGAACTCCCGGCTCATCGCGCTCGACGACAAGGGCGTCACCTTCAAGTGGAAGGACTACCGGATCAAAGGCCGCGACCGGCTTAGGACCATGACGCTCGAGGCCGCCGAGTTCATCCGCCGCTTCCTGCTCCACGTGCTGCCGAGCGGCTTCCACCGCATCCGCCACTACGGCCTGTTCGCTGGAACGGTTCGAGCGCGCAACATCGAGCGCGCCCGCCATTTGCTGAACGCCCCCGAGAGCTCGCCCGAGCGCCCACGCGCCGAGGCGGACAGCGCGACCGAAACAGCTTCGCCTGCGCGTCAATGTCCGTGTTGCGGCGGCCGGATGATCATCGTCGAAACGTTCCAAGGCGCGCGCCCTGCGCGCTCGCCATCGCCGACCCGGATCAGGGTCGACACCTCATGACCGTCGCCGCGCTTCCCGCCATGCAACGCCGTTCCGCCTCGCCTCCAGCCGCGTGCCAGGCCAGGAAGGCGATGTCCATACGACCTCCCCAGAACTCTCTCCAGGCGCCGCGCTCACACCCGCCGCTCGCATCCTCGACCTCGAAAAAGCTCGTCGCCCTTCGTTCCCGTCCAGAACAATGCGCCCCACCACCCTCCGAAGCCCTACCAGCGCTCTGTCCGCGACCCCAAAATCCCCATAGGTCGCGCCGCGCCAACCAAACAACGCCCTTTCCTACCCGCGGTTTCCTCCTTGCGAGGCTTTCGGACGCCGGCCCCGCGCCAAGTCCCCGCGCGGCTGCAAAGGGCCGGCGTCCGAAACCCTTCAGCCAAGCGGACGTTTCGTAAGTTACACTGTTCGTCCGCATTCGGGTCGAAACCAGTCAGTTCGGCTCGACGACGACAAGCTCACGCGCGCCCAAGCCGCCGCCGGCCTCATGGGCGCAGTGCTCCTGATCAACGGCGAGCTTCCGCCTGTCGGTACGCATCGCATAAAGCTCACGCCGAACCTTCCGCGACCAGCCAATCCAGAAAACTCGTCAGCACCGATGTTTTGCTGGCGTCGAAGGGAACGAGGGCGACGTAGCCTGTTCTCGGGACCTGGATCGCCGGAAATGGCGTCAGGAGTCGTCCCGCCGCAACATCCGTTTGCAGCACGGGCAGGGGGCCGATCCCTATGCCGAGACCGTCGACCACGGCTTGCAGCGTGACAAAGAAATGGTCGAAAACGCGCCGCCGCTGTTCGGGCCGGTGCGGCAGTCCTGCGCATTCCAGCCAGTCGGCCCAATCGCCGGGGCGCGTCTCGCTGCTGAGGAGCACATGGCTCACGATATCGCTCGGGTGATGAAGGGGCGCGCGTTCGAACAAGCCCGGACTGATGATCAAAGTATCGGCCTCCGACAAGAAAACCGTCGGCCGATGCTGCGGCCATGCGCCCCGCTCGGCCGGACCCCGGCGGATCGCGACGTCAAAGCCGCCCCGCAGCTCTTCGTGCAGCGTCGTCGTCGTTGTCACCGCCACTTCGACTTCCGGCCGCTGGCGCATGAAAAAGCTCGAGACGCGGGATCAGCCAGCGCAGGGCGAAGGTGGTCGGAGCGCTGACGCGCAGGAGATGGCGCGCGGACGGGCGCCCGCAGGCCTCGGCCGCCGCCGTCATCCGATCGAAGGACAGACTGACTTCAGCGGCGAAGGCGCGCGCCGCCGGCGTCGCCGTCATGCGACGGCCGGTCCGGACGAAAAGGCGCTGCCCGAGCCAGCTCTCCAATAAGCGCGATCTGCCGGCTGACCGCGCCGTGGGTGAGCCCAAGTTCGGCTCCCGCTTCGAGCGTAGCTGCCCGTGCGGGCGGCGACTTCGAACACCCGCAAAGCGTTCAGGGGGAGAGGGCGGCGCATGTTCCTGACCCGTGAGAAAATTCGACAACATACGTGAAGAAAGACAGTCTATTCGACGAAAACTCACGAGTGTAAAGCCAGATCGCAGAGCAAGCGAGCCCCACCAAGCGAGCCTCACGATGCAGGACACGGCGACGGCCGAGCTGGCGCAAAAGGATTGGATGGAGGGTTGGCGGCCTGAACGGCGCAACCTCGCGGCCGCGTGCCTCGCTCATTTCCTGCATGACGGCTACACCGACCAGCTCTACGCGCTTCTGCCGGTCTGGCAGTCTGAGTTTGGTCTCATCTTACGCAGGGTTGGCGGTCGTCCGCGCGCTTTACAATGGCACGCATGGGCGTTTTGCAGATGCCCGCGGACAGGTTCACGGCCAAGCTCGGAGCGCGCGCCGCTTTGGCGATCGCGACCTTCGTCGCGGCCGCCGGTTATCTGGTTGTCGCCCTTCCGCTCGGGTTCACAGGCGTCTGCCTGGGCTTGATCCTCGCGGGCGTCGGATCGAGCCTGCAACATCCGCGCGCCTCGTTGCTGGTTACGAACAGCTATGGGACGGCCTCGCGAGGGCCGCTCGGCATTTACAATTTCGCTGGCGATCTGGGAAAGGCGACCTTTCCGGCTTTCGTTGCGCTGCTGCTGCCCTTCATGGCTTGGCGGCCAGTCGTGGGGCTGACCGCCGTAGCCGGGCTTCTGACCGGGTTCGCCTTGCTTGTGCTGGCGCCGCGGCGACCCTTTGTCGTTCCGGCCGAAAAGCAGACCGAGGCGCGGGGCCACGATGGGCGCGGCTTCAACCTACTCTTTGCGATCGGCGCGCTCGATACGGCGACTCGCATGGGATATCTCCTGTTCCTGCCCTTTCTGTTGCGCGACAGGGGCGGCCATGAAGCGACGGTCGGCGTCGGTCTCGCGCTTTTGTTCGCGGGGGGCGCTCTAGGCAAAGCGTCCTGCGGGTGGCTCGGCCAGCGGCTCGGCGTCGTTTGGAGCGTCATTGTCACGGAAGCCGCGACGGCGCTGCTCATGTTGGCGACCCTGATGCTGCCGTTGGCGCCCCTGCTTGTTCTGCTCCCGGTGCTGGGCGTCGTGCTCAACGGCACGTCCTCGATCCTCTACGGAACCGTGCCGGAACTCGCGCGCAAAGGCGAACTCAGCCGCGCCTTCGCGCTGTTCTACACCGGCGTCATAGGATCGGGCGGATTGGCGCCGATCGTCTATGGCGTGATCGCCGACCATTCCAGCAGGACGGCCGGCGTTATCGCAGCAGCCCTAACGGCGGCGGCGATCATTCCACTGGTTCTCGCCTTGCGGCCCTTCCTCCGGGAACGTCCCTTGACATAGGATAGCCCCTCACCCTATATTGCCGTATGGCGCATACGATCGAAAACAAGAGCAAGCTCATCGCCCGGGTGCGACGCATCAAGGGGCAAGCCGAGGCCGTCGAGCGCGCGCTGGAGGCGGAGATCGGCTGCGCCGATGTGCTGATGCTGGTGGCGTCGCTGCGCGGCGCCGTCCACGGCCTTAGCGCCGAGGTCATGGAAGATCACATTCGCAATCATGTTGCGAACCCGGACACCGACACCGACGCAGACCGCGCGCGCGGGGCTGCGGAGCTGATCGAGGTTGTCCGCACCTATCTGAAATGAACCGCCATGGACGATCATCACGACCACGACGATCATCACGACCGCGACACGCTGGCCGAGGCGGCCCATAGCCACGTCTTCCTTGGCGAAGGCCATCAGCATGCCGAACGGCGAACATGGGCGGTGATTATCCTCTGCGGCGCCATGATGCTCATCGAAATCATTGGCGGCGTTGCGTTCGGGTCGCTGGCGCTTGTCGCTGACGGCATGCATATGTCGACTCATGCGGGCGCGCTCATGCTGGCGGCGCTCGCCTACGCTTACGCACGCCGCCACGCGCATGACGCGCGTTTTACCTTCGGCACCGGCAAGCTCGGCGACCTTGCCGGATTTACCTCAGCCGTCATTCTCGCTCTGATCGCGCTGTTGATCGGCTACGAAGCGGTCACGCGGTTCATCGAGCCAGCGCCCATTGCATTCGCCGAGGCGATCCCGATTGCCGCACTGGGTCTCATGGTCAACATCCTGTCCGCATGGCTGCTGTCGAGCAGCGGCCATCGTCATCACGGGGCAGAGGGTCCCGGACACGGCCATCATCATGGCGATGATCACGAGCAATGCTGCGGACCGCGACAACAACATGCGCGCCGCTATCGTGCATGTCATGGCGGATGCGGCTGTCTCCGTGCTGGTGATTGTCGGGCTCGTCTTTGCCCGCGCCTTTGGCTGGTTATGGATGGACCCGCTCGCGGGCATTGTCGGGGCATGCGTCATTGCCAGTTGGTCCTATGGCCTCATTCGAGACACCGGCGCCATTCTGCTCGACATGAACCCCGACCGGCGCATGAGCGGCCATCTGCAGGAAGCGATCGAGCGCGACGGCGACGCGCTCGCCGATCTGCACGTATGGCGGCTGGGGCCGGGCCATCTGGGAGCAATTGTCTCTGTCGCTACCCGGCACGGGCGGGAGCCTGAGTTCTATCGCGAGCGCCTGGCGGCGTTCCCGTCGCTCTCGCACGTCACGGTCGAGGTCAGGCACCTGGCTTCGGTGCAGAATTCTTGAGATGCTTGGGCCGCAGCGGCTGAGGCTGGGTGGGGGCGCGGGCGCCCGGCTCCCGATCTGCGGGCGAAATCGCCTTCACGATGACGCTCTCCGCCATGCGCGTCTCATAGCGGCCGAGCATGCGCTTCAATTCATGGATGCCTGAGATTTCGCTCATGGCGGCGGCTGCGGTCGTCTTCGTCTCGACCGACATTGATGATCTTGCGCTGTTGGCAGGATGGTTTTCCGACCGGAGATACAGGACGAGCCACATCCTTCTCGGACAGCTTCTCGGGATCGGGACGCTCGTCGCAATCAGTCTGGCGCTCGGCGTCATGGGCCTTTTCCTGCCAAGACCCGCATTGGGGACGCTCGGCGTCCTGCCGATTGGCGTTGGCCTCATTCGGCTCATGCGTCCGCAAAGCGAAAGCGACGAAGACACGGTCGGGTCGGCGACGGCGAGCATTCTTTCGGTCGGCAGCGTCACGCTTGCTCATGGGAGTGACAACCTCGCCGTCTATGTCCCCTTCTTCGCCGCCGTTCGGACGGTTTTCGAAATGGCGACGATCGTCGTTGTCTTTCTCGTCATGACGGTCGCGTGGGTAGCGATGGCGCGCGGGTTTGCGCGCCATCCTCTATGGGGAACGTTCCTCCAGCGATGGGGGCGCCGCGTCGTCCCATGGATGCTGATCCTGCTGGGCGCCGGCATCGTTTACGAAGCAGGCACGGTCGCTTGGCTCACGGAAGGCGCGCGTTGGAGCGTGTCTCGATAGGAGCTTGAGCCCGAACTCCGCCGGAGCCGCGGCCTGTGGAACCTCAGATATCCTTGGCGCTGTCGCCGGCCGTCACCTCGTATTCGGCGCCGGTCACGAGGTTGGCGGCGTCGGATGCGAGGAACACAGCGACCGGCGAGATGTCATCGGGCTGCAGCCAGCCGACCCGCAACGGGACCGTCGCGGCCCGGATGTCCCACGCCTCTTGCGGAGTCGGGTTTTCCTCCTTGCGGCCTGTCTCACCGACGCTTTCCGACAAGCGTTTTTCGTAACGGGTGAGCGCGGTGTCGACGAGGCCGGGAATGACGGCGTTGACGGTGATCCCATATGGGCCGAGCTCGAGGGCCGCGGACTTCATGAGGCCGAGATGCCCCATTTGGAGGCCGAATAGCTCGCGGCGTCTTTCGTGCCATGCTTGCCCTGCATCGAGGAGAGGACAAGGATCCGGCCTTTCTTTTTCGCGACCATCTTGGGGGCGAAGGCGCGAATGGTGTTGGCGGCGCCGTTCAGATTGTTGTCGATGACGTCGCGCCAGTCGGAGTCTTCCATTTCCAGGAGCGGCTTCCAGCGTTGGATCGCCGCGTTGGCGACCACAATGTCGATCTTGCCGAACTGCTGATCGGTCTGATCGGCGATCCGCCTGAGGGCCGCGATATCGCGGATGTCGGCGCGGACGGTCTCGGCGCGCCGGCCGCAGGCGCGGATCATCTTGCCCGTCTCCTCCAATTGTTCAGGCGTGGCGGGGACTGCGTTGGAGGCGGGGGAAACAGGTCCGGCGATGTCGATTGCGACAATGTCGGCCCCGTTCGCGGCGAGTTCGACCGCAATCGCGCGACCGATCCCACGCGCCGCTCCGGTCACGACCGCGACCTTGCCCGCAAGATTGGATCCGCGCCCTGGCGCGATCGGGCCCGAGCTTTGCGGCGGCGAAGGCTCTGGCATGGGCTTGCCCGCCAGTTCCTTCGGCTTATCGTCCGTTTGAATCGAGCCCGACCGGTTTTGCGCGCGCGCCGCGTTTGCGCCAATAGCGCCCGCCGCCGCGGCGCCCACAAGGAAGCCGTCGCCGCTGAAATCCCCGGTCTCAACATCGTTTCGCTCCATCGCAGAGTTCAACCCAATTCTCCGGCGGGCGATCCGTTCTGCGGATTCACGCGGACATGAAGACAATCGGCGAGTGTCAATAGTCCTGAAAGAATCGAGATTGGCGTTTGCCAGCGGCCCGTTGAGGACATAGCCTCATGCGGCTGATCGTCGGCGCTGGCAAAGGCGAGCAACAACGGCGAAGCGTCAGAAGGAGGAACGTATGACCGAGGTCCGTAACCGGCGCGGCGCGCGCTGGACAACTGTAGCCGCCTGCGCTCTCGCCGCGTGGGCGCTCGCGTCCGCTTCTGCCTTCGCGGAGGATAAGATCATCGTCGGGCTGATCACCAAGGAGTACACCAATCCGTTCTTTGTGAAAATGAAGGAAGGCGCGGAGGCGAAGGCGAAGGAGCTCGGGGTCGATTTTCGCAGCCTCGCTGGCAAGTCTGATGGAGACAACACGGGCCAAGTGGACGCGATCGAGCGCTTAATGAACGTTGGCGCCAAGGCGATCCTTATCACGCCGAACGACACCAAGGGTATCGTTCCGTCTATCGAGCGGGCGCGCAAGGCTGGAATTCTGGTGATCGCGCTCGACACGCCACTCGATCCTCCAAGCGCCGCCGACGCGACCTTCGCGACCGACAACGAAAAGGCCGGAGAGCTGATCGGCCAATGGGCCGCCAAGACGCTCGGCGACAAGGCCAAGGATGCCCGCGTCGCTTATGTCGACGCGCTCGTCGATCAGCCTTCGGTGGATCGCCTGCGCGACTTCGGCTTCTCGAAGGGGTTTGGGATCGAGAACTCGGACTGGAAGCAATACGGGCACGAGACCGACAAGCGCGTCGTCGGCCATCAGTGGGGCCAGGGCGCGGAACCCGGCGGCCGCGCCGCGATGGAGACGCTGCTCCAGAAGGATCCGAACATCAATGTCGTCTATACGATCAACGAGCCGACGGCGGCCGGCGCTTATGCCGCGCTCAAGGCCGCGGGCAAGGACAAGGGCGTCCTCATCGTTTCGGTCGACGGCGGATGCCCCGGAGTGAAGAACGTCGCCGCCGGCGTCATCGGCGCGACCGCCCAGCAATACCCGCTGCTGATGGCCTCCAAGGGCGTCGAGGCGGCTGTCGAATACGCGAAGACCGGCAAGAAGCCTCAGCCGAGTCCGGGCCTTGAATTCTTCAACACCGGCGTTTCGCTTGTCACCGACAAGCCGGTCGAAGGGGTTCCCTCGATCTCGTCGAAGGAAGGGCTGGCCAAGTGCTGGGGCTAAGGCGCTAAGCTAGCGGCAATGACCGCCATCGACTTTTCCAAGCTGATCGTTACGCGATTGTGCGGGCCCGGAGCCAATGGTTTCTCCGGGCCGCTCGGGAGGAGTTCGATGGCCACGACGTTGGCGAGGCGCGCGGGTCTATCCGCGCCGGCGATCAGCTCGAATACTTCACCGAGCAGCCGTATGGCCGAGTGACTGCATGCTCGACGGGCTTGCCGGCCGCGACCGCCTCGAGCGCTTCGCGCGCGTAAGGCTCCGCCCTTTTCATATCCTCGATGCGGGTCGTGGCGATCGAGTCCGCGCCGCCCATGTACGCGAGCGCGCCATCAGCGGTGATCACGAAAATGTGGGGCGTCGTCTGCGCGCCATAAAGGCGGCCGATCGCGCCTTTTGGATCGAGCAGCACGTGGGCCGGATCGGCGTTGCGATCCTTGGTGTCGGCATTGGCTTGAGCCGCGTCGACATAGCCCTGCTCGCCGGGCGCCGAACTTGCGATGGTGAGCCAAACGGCTCCAAGCTTGGCCGCCTCGCGCTGCAAGTTCTGCATCGCGCCGCTGCGGTACCATTTGCCGACGTACGGGCAGCCGTCATTGGTCCATTCGAGGACCACCTCTTTTCCCTTGAGGTCCGCGAGACGGACGGCCTGGCCATTGCTGTCCGTGGCGACAAAGTCGGGCGCGGGGCTGCCGACCTTCACGGATTCGCCAGCGAGCGCCGGCATTGCAGCGAAGCCGAGCGCCGCCATCATCATTCCAAGTCCCATCTTTCGCATCGTCGTCTCCGTGTCTAGCTTCCCATTCGATTGAGTTCGTCCAACACGTCCGTCTGGGTCAGGATTTGCGGCAGGACCACGGGCTTTTCGCCATGCGGGGGATAGAGCACGTAAAGCGGCACGCCGTCGCGGCCATGGTCCTTGAGAAATTGCGAGATCGCCGGATCGGCCTGCGTCCAATCGCCCTTCAGATAGGCGACATTCCGCTTGGCGAAAGCGTCTCTGACCTTGTCCGACGAGAGCGCAAGTCGTTCATTGACGAGGCAGGTGACGCACCAGGCCGCAGTCATGTTGACGAAGACGGGCCGCCCTTCGGCCCGCAGGGCGGCGAGACGATCAGGCGAATAGGCGGAAGCGTCCTCGGCGGCGGTCATGGCCTGCGGTGCGACGGCGAGCCAATTGAGGGTTATGAGGGCCACGAGCGTGACTCCCGCCGCGAGCGCCTCGCCGATGACCCGGCCGCGCCTGGCATTGTTCCGCGTCGTGCTGAAAATCCAAGCGGCGAGGCCAATCAGCACCGCGCCGCTCAACACGACGAGCGCGCCGTCTGCGCCGGCCTGCTGGCTGACCACCCACGTGAGCCAAACGGCCGCGGCATACATCGGAAAGGCGAGCGCCTGCCGTAAGATCAGCATCCAGGCTCCCGGCCGCGGCAGCGCGGCCGCAAGTCCAGGCGCGAAACCAAAGACGCCATAAGGCGCGGCAAGGCCGAGTCCCATAACGAGGAAGATGAGAAGCACAGTCGCTGGCGGCGCCGTCGCCGCCGCCGCGATGGCCGCGCCCATGAAGGGCGCGGTGCAAGGGGTCGCAACAACGACCGCGAGCAGGCCGGTGAAGAAACTGCCTATGAGCCCGCCGCGCCGGGTCAGCCCCTCCCCAACGCCGACCCAGCCGCCGCCGATCTCGAAAACGCCCGACAAGTTCAACCCGATCGCGAACAGAAGCCAGGCCACGGCGGCGACGAAAGCAGGCGACTGGAACTGAAAGCCCCAGCCCGCAGCCGCGCCCGCCGACCGCAACACGATGAGGATCGCTGCGAGAGCGCCGAAGGCGGCGAGAACGCCGAGCGTGTAAGAGGCGGCGTGCGATCGAACGACGCCGCGATCTCGGCCAGCGAGCCCAGCCACGCTCATCGCCTTGACGGCGAGAATCGGGAAGACGCAAGGCATGAGGTTGAGGATCAGGCCGCCGAGAAAGGCGAAAGCCAAAACGGAGAGCAGGCTGAGATTATCGCTCGGCGCGGTCGGGGCGACGGCGCCGTCTACCCGACGCGGCGCCGTGGGGCCCGCAGCCGATGCGCTCCCGGCCTGCGGCGCGGCGACGATCGACAGGTCGCGTTCGCGCCCCTCGGCGTCCTTGAGCGCAAGCACCCCCGCGAGCGTCGCCTTGGGGTCGAAGGCCTGGCCCGGTTTGAGAGCGAGCGAAAGCTTGCCGGGCGCGACCTTGAGCGTCTGCGGCGCAAGATCGTCGATCGCGCCCCATGAAGCAGGCAAGAACCAGGCCTCGCGGACGGCTTCGGGGGAGAGGTCGGAGCCAGTCACGGTGAGAACGCCGTCGCCGGACATTGCCGCAGCGTCGGCCGTCGGCTTGGGGATGCGCGCGTCGGCAGCGGCGAAAAGCGGAGCCTCCGCAGAAGGTGAGGCTGGGCCGACGGGGAGGTCGAGCTTGAGGTCGCCCTGTTCGGGCACGCAGATTTTCTCGCAAATCAACCAGCTCGCCTTGGCCTTGATCGGAAACGACGAGACGCCGGCAGGCGGGGTCACGGTGACCGGCAGCAAAACCTCATCGAGATAGGCGTAGCTCATCACCTCGTCGGTTTGCCGCACGCGCTCCGGCGTCGGCCAGGCGATGTCCGAGGCTTTGGCGCCTTCCGGCAAAGTGAGATCGAGTTCAGGCGGCTCGCCCGCTGCGCCCGGATTCGTCCAGTAGATGTGCCAGCCTTTGGCGAGCTTGAAATGGAGGCCGAGCCGGAACGGCTTGCCCGGCTCAACCGCCGCCGTCTCCGAGGCTAGAGTCACGGTCGCGTGCGGCGTCGTGACGGCCGCGCTTTCCTGAGCTTGCGCCGCCGAAGCCCAAACGATAGCTGCCGCCGCCGTTAAGCACCAACCTGTGAGATTTCAACTCATCCGTCCGCGACATATTGGAGGCTTGAACGCCGTCCCGCGTAACGATGTGAATTTGGTCCGAGGTCGTCAATTCAAGACTAGGTGAAGACGCCGCATCGGCCGCATGATCGCCGCGCACGTCGGCGCAAGGGGCAGCCCGCGCTCTGACGCGCTGCCGTGAACGGAAGGGTCTTGGCGCGCACCCGCCTCCCGAGTGGACAATCGCCGGTCGCTGGTCCCAAATTCCGCAGATTCGGAGAAAGTCTTGCGCGATAGCCGGCGGGCGGGCAAAGTGGCTTGAGAGAGTCGGGCTCTTTCGGGACGGCCCGGCGGTTCTCGAGGCGTGGGGCGAGAATGCGGCGGTTTGTCTTCCTAATCGGGGCGCTGGGGGCGCTGAGCGGTTGCGCGAGCTACCGCGATGTTTCGTTCATCTATTATCCCAACGCGCCGTATCGCCCGACCTTTCCCACCCGGTCCGAGTTTTACGCCGTGGCGGAAAAGGAATGCGCGAAATACGGAATGAGAGCGTCCTATAACTGGAGCAATTACTATCCCGATTTCGAGCGCGTCAGGGTGAACTACCTCTGCGTTCAATGATCGCGCTCGCCAGGCTTCGGCACTCGGCCAAAGTTGTAGTTTAAAGAAATTGGACTCCAGTTCGGCGGGGCCGGGTAGGGCGCGGCCGCGGTGATCGCGTTCATGACGGCCATATCGAGATCCGAAGAGCCGCTTGAAGCGATCAGCCTGCGACCGACGAGATTGCCGCCTTCGTCGACATAGAAATCAACCTGTCCGTGCCTGTTGGCGAGATCGAGGTGGAGACCCGGGCTCTCGTGCAGATGGGCCTTGATCATCCCGTAGATGATCGTCAGATACCGAGACTCCGCATTTCCGCCGGCGATCGGCGATTTCTCGATCGAACGCGCGAACTTGTACTGCGGCAGATCCTCGATGGTGGGCAGCGGCTCGCCGACCGGGGCCTTCTCAGGCGGCGCGGGGGGCGCCGCAGGGGCGGCCGCCTGAGCGGGATTGTCCTGAGGCTTCGGGTTCTGGTCCGCGGGTAGTTCGCCTTCAGGCTCAGGCTTCAGGTCGTGCGCGGGCGGCGCGGCCTCGCCCTTTTGCTCTTCAGCCGGGTGAGGCGCGGGCGCTGGCGCGTCCGCCTTCGGCGACGCCCCCGGATTCGGCGGAGGAGGGACGTCGGGCGTCGCCTTGGCTTCCGTCTTCTTGTCGGGCGACTCCCGGTTGACCTTCTCTTCGGTCGGGGCCGCGGGGGCGTCATAGGCCGGCTTTTCAGACAAGGGCTGAGGCGGCGGCTTCGGTTTCTCCTCCGGCGGCGGCTTCGGCTTGGGCGGAGGCGGCGGCTCTTCCTGGACGATCTCGACCGGAATTTCCTGTACGACAGTCGGAACCGGGTGCGGCCAAAGCCAATAGTAGAGGAAGAACGCGACCGGAATCAGCAGGTGGAGCGCAACCGCCAAAATGAGCGCAAGCACATGGCCCCGGCGCTCGGCAGGCGTCGGCGGGTCAGGCGCGTCAAGGCGCTCTACCGGTTCGGCCGTGAAATCGGCCTCGGACAACAACGTGGCGGTCAGCCCGCAATTCCTCTCGCGAAGGCGCTCTGTGTTTCCTTGGCTGAATCGTTCACATTCGGTCAATGGCCGAATTGGTCACTTTGCCGCGTAGGCCGGATTCGCGTATGTCCTCGCCCATGAACCGCCGGGGTGGGGGCGGCGAGACGCCCCTGAGTTTGATCGCCGAACTGGACGCCAGCCCAGCGCCCCCGACGCGCGCGCCGCGGGCGCTCGTGTTCGATTCCGGACTGGGCGGGCTTTCGGTGCTGGCCGAGATCAGGCGCTTAAGGCCGGACGTCGAAATCGTCTACGCCGCCGACGACGCGGCCTTCCCATATGGCAGACTCAGTGAAGCGGCGCTCGTCGCCCGGGTCGAGACGGTGATGGCGCGGCTGATCGGCGAGACCGAGCCCGATATTGTCGTCATCGCCTGCAGCACCGCCTCGACGCTCGCGCTGCCCCCCTTGAGGGCCGCCTATCCGCGCCTGCCGTTCGTCGGCACCGTGCCCGCGATCAAGCCGGCGGCGGCGGCGTCGCGATCGCGCCTGATCAGCGTGCTGGCGACGCGCGGGACGGTGGCGCGCGACTACACCCACGCTTTGGTGCGCGATCACGCCGCCGATTGCGAAGTGACGCTGGTCGGCTCGCCGCTTCTCGCCGTCATCGCCGAGCGCGTCATGCGCGACGAAGTTGTCGAGGACGCTGAGATTGAGCGCGAGATCGCGCCGTGCTTTGTCGAACACGACGGCCGGCGCACGGACCAGATCGTGCTCGCCTGCACCCACTTTCCGCTCATCGCCGACCGGCTCGAGCGCCTGTCGCCATGGGCCGTCGGCTTCGTCGATCCGGCGCCGGCGATTGCGCGCCGCCTCGATGCGCTGATCGGCATGGGCTCCGGCGCGGCGGCAAGCCAGGAAGGGACTGCGATCTTTACCAGCGGCGACGAGCCCCCGCCGTCTTTGCAAAAGACCTTGCGCCGCTATGGGCTCATGTTTACCCCCGCCGCAATGATCGGCTTCGCTCCGGCCTGAGCGGAACTCACGACAGGGCGGGCGCACAAAAGGTCTTGACGATGGTCAGGCTGCTGGCGGTCTTTTTGGGTCTGCTTGTCATAGGAGCAAGCGCTGCTCACGCGGACGAAGCCTATGACGCATGCATGAAGACCGCGACGACGAATTTCGACTTCGGCCAGTGCGGCGGCGCCTATGTCAAGCGGGCCGATGACGCGCTGAACGCAGCTTGGAAGCAAACCTACAAGCTTGCGACGGGCCAAACCGCGAAAGACCTCCTTGCCGAGGAACAGGCCTGGATTGCGTATAAGGAGAAGTCCTGCTTGCTCTACGCCAATGGCGAGAGTGGCCGAGAGGGTCAGGTCATCTCCTTTCCTCAGTGCCGGGGAGGGGTGATCGAGCAGCGCACCAAGGATCTGGTCGGCATCGGCAAGGACCTCGCGCCCCATTAGCGACCTTGACTTAGCGTTCGCGCCACCCGACGAAGCCCTGTCATAGCACCACCTTCGAAAGGCCCGCGCCCATGCGCACCTCGGACGGACAACCTGTTCGCCTCAGCGACTATCGCGTACCGGACTATTTGATCGACCACGTCGAGCTTGACGTGTCGCTCGACATTCATGCGACGCGCGTTGTTTCGACCCTGTCGATACGTCCCAATCCTGCCGGCCGGGAAGGCGCGCCGCTTGCGCTCGATGGCGACGAGCTCGTGTTCGTTTCCGCCCGATTGGACAGCGAGCCGATCGACGCGGCCAGTTTCGAGGCGAGCCCATCCGGGTTCCTGCTGCGCCGGCCGCCGCGACGCGCGTTCACGCTCACGATCGAGACGCGTCTCGATCCGGCGGCCAACACCAAGCTCATGGGCCTCTATCGCTCAGGCTCCGCCTATTGCACCCAATGCGAGGCGGAGGGCTTTCGCCGCATCACCTATTTTCTCGATCGCCCGGACGTGCTCTCGACCTATCGCGTGCGGGTCGAGGCGGATCGAGCCGAGGCGCCGGTGCTTCTGTCCAACGGCAATCTCGAAGCCGCGGGCGAAGCGGACTGCGCCGGGCCGGCACTTCGCAATCTGGCGCGACCCGTACAAGAAGCCCTCCTATCTGTTTGCCCTGGTCGCGGGCGATCTCGGCCATATTTCGGATTCCTTCGTCACCGCGTCGGGCAAGACCGTCGCGCTCGCGATCTATGTCGAGCATGGCCGCGAGGAGCGCGCGCGTTACGCCATGGATGCACTCAAGCGATCGATGGCCTGGGACGAACAAGCTTATGGCCGCGAATACGATCTCGACATTTTTAACATCGTCGCCGTCTCCGATTTCAATATGGGCGCGATGGAGAACAAGGGCCTCAACGTCTTCAACGACAAATACGTCCTCGCGTCGCCCGAGACGGCGACCGACGACGACTACGCCAATATCGAGGGCGTGATCGCGCACGAATATTTTCACAACTGGACCGGCGATCGCGTGACCTGCCGCGACTGGTTCCAGCTCTGCCTCAAAGAAGGCCTGACCGTCTTCCGCGACCAGGATTTTTCCGCCGATATGCGCTCGGCGCCGGTCGAGCGCATTGGCGACGTGCGCACGGTGCGCGCGGCGCAATTCCCCGAGGACGCGGGGCCGCTTGCGCACAATGTGCGCCCCGAGGTCTATCACGAGATCAACAACTTCTACACCGCGACCGTCTACCAGAAGGGCGCCGAGGTCGTGCGCATGCTGAAGCGCCTGATCGGCGGACATGCGTTTCGCGCCGGCATGGATCTTTATTTCGAGCGTTATGACGGCCAAGCAGCGACGGTTGAGGATTTCATCGGCTGTTTCGAGACGGTCTCGGGACGCGATCTCTCCCAATTCATGCGCTGGTACAATCAGGCCGGCACGCCGAAGGTCACGGTTCGCGGCGCCTACGATCCCGCCGCCAAGACCTATCGGCTCGACATTGCGCAATCGCTGGCTCCGACGCCGGGACAAAATGTCAAGCTGCCGATGACGATGCCGCTTGCGCTCGGCCTGGTCGGCTCGAATGGCGGCGATATGCCGCTGACGTCATCGGACGCGAGCGCCGATGAGCTTAAGAGCGGCGTCTTCGAGCTCAAGGACGCCGAGCGGTCGATCGTCTTTCGCGATGTCCCTCAGCGGCCGACCCTGTCGTTCCTGCGCGGTTTCTCCGCGCCGGTGCGGGTCGACGACAACCTGACCGAGGAGGATCTCATCGTCCTCTCGCGGCACGACAGCGACGATTTCAACCGCTGGCAGTCGCTGCAAAGTCTCGCGACGCGGATCCTCTTGCGCGGCGTCAAGGCGATTCGGGATGGCCGCGCGCCGGAGCGCAACGGCGGACTTGCGACCGCCTTCGGCGCGCTGATCGAGGACGTCCGCGCAGGGCGCATCGATCACGCCTTCGCGGCGCTCGCGATGAGCCTGCCGACTGAGGCCGACATCGCGCGTGAGATCGGCGAGGACGTCGATCCGGACGCGATCTACGCTGCCCGGAAGGCCATGCGCGGCGCGCTCGGGCGCACATACGCGGGCGCGCTCGCCGCGCTGCACGCGGAACTCGCCGATGCTTCGCCCTTCGCACCCGATGCGGCCGCGGCCGGCCGGCGCGCTTTGCGCAACGTGGCTCTTGGCCTGTTTGTCGACGGCGACGTGATCCAGGGACTGGAGCTCGCCCATCGCCAGCTTGCCGACGTCGACAACATGACCGAGCGCCTCGGCGCGCTGTCGGCGATCGCCTTCAAGCCGGACGACAATCGCGAACATGCGCTCGATGCATTCGGGCGGCGCTATGCGGCGGAGCCCCTCATCCTCGACAAATGGTTCGCGCTCCAGGCGCAGATACCCGAGCGCGAGACGCTGGAACGCGTGCGAGGGCTCATGAACCACCACGCCTTCTCGCTCGCCAATCCCAATCGGGTCCGTTCGCTGATCGGGGGGTTCACGGCCAACCAGAGAGAATTCAACCGCGCCGACGGCGCGGGCTTCGCCTTGCTTGAGGACATTGTCACGGCCCTCGATCCGACCAATCCGCAGATCGCGGCGCGGCTCCTGACCGCAATGCGGTCCTGGCGTTCGCTCGAGGGCGTCCGCCGGGGCCATGCCGAGGCGATGCTGCGGCGCATCGCCGCCAAGCCGTCGCTGTCGCCGGACGTCCGCGACATCGTGACCCGCAGCCTGGGCTGAATCTCCGCTCTCCTACGGGGGTGAGGGTTTCGCGCGAAGCGCGCCGCCGGCGGGGACACCGTCATCCGGCGCCATAGCCCGTCGAAGGACGGGCGTCCTCCGACGCCCTCTGGCGCCACCGTCGCCCGGAGGGAGAAGGGAAGGGTGCGCCCCTCCGGTCCACTCCGCTACTGACCTATTCTACTGGCGCCCTTCGGCCACAATTTTTCCGACTTACGCGTTGTCAAGGACTAGACAAAGATTCGCACAAGGATTCTTATCGTAGTGATTCGGGCGTTAAGGCGGCAGTCCGAGTGTAATTTGTGGCGAAGTCTGGGAATGGCGATGACGCGCGCAAGCGCGCCAAACGGGGACGCTTATCCAGTGGGACCAGCTGAGATACTGAGCGGGGAAACGGCGTTTCGCTTCGCCGAGGCATGGGCTCACCGGCCGACGAGGGCGCCCAAACGTGCGCATGCTCGCGTCCCAGGCGCCGCGGGCCGCCGACGGCGCGTCTCCGCGGCGGTTCTGGCTGGCCTCGCCTTTGCGATTGTCTGCGTCGTCGCGCTCGTGGCTCAGCATTTGCGGGTCGAGCGCGATCTGGCGCTCAGCGCCGGCGCGCGCGAGGTCGATATGCGCGCGACGCTGCTGGCGGAGCGCCTCAGCGCGGCGCTGAGCGCCGATCCGCAGGCGTCCGAAGCCAAGGCTTTTCGCAGCATTCTTAACGCTCATCCGGATGAGCGCCTCGCGCAATCGATGCTCATCGACCGCGAGGGCCGAGTGGTCGAATATGACGGGGCGCAGGACGCCCCCGAATTGACCGCCCTTGCGGACCGCGCAAAACCCCCAGCAGCCGGCGACATCCAGGGCGGCGCGATGCGCATCCAGACCGAGCGGGGCGGCGATCAATTCGCCGCTGTTCGGGTTCTGCCGGGGACTCTGACCAGGGTGGCGTTTGCCTCGCCGGTCGACGATCATCTCCTCGCCTGGCGCCGCATGGCGCTGACCACGGCGCTCCTGCTTGCCTTGACCCTTGGGCTCATGGTCGCGGCGGCGGGGCTCTGTGCGCTCAAGGGCGGGGACGGACGTGAGCAAAAGCTGGTTGCCTCCGAGCAACTGCTTCTGGCCACCGTCGCCGAGCTCAAGCAATCACGCCGGTCGCTCGAGGAGCAGGCCCAGCAGCTCGCCGACCTCGCCGAGCGTTATCACGAGCAGAAATCCTGCGCCGAGGCCGCCAACCGCGCCAAGGCGGAATTCCTCGCCAACATGAGCCATGAGCTGCGCACGCCGCTCAACGCGATCATCGGCTTCTCGCAAATCATGGGAGGCCAGACGTTCGGGCCTTTGGGCTCGAAAAAGTACGGCGAGTATTGCGCCCACATTCTGTCGAGTGGCGAATATCTGTTGCGCGTGGTCAGCGACGTCCTCGACATGGCGCGGCTCGAGGCGGGGCGGGAGAGCCTGACTTACGCGCGTTTCCGCGCCGAACAGGCGGTCAGCCGGGCGGTGCTCGATATCGCGTCGACCGCCCGCGAGAAGGGGGTTGCGGTCAGGGTCGACGTCGGCGCCGAGTTGACGGTCGAGGCGGACCCCCTGGCGGTCGAGCGCATTCTCACGACCCTCATGCGCAACGCGGTGAAATTCGCGCCTGAGGGCGGCGAAGTCTCAATCGGCGCGGCCGCCGGCGCCGAGCTCATCCATTTCACCGTCGAGGATAACGGCCCCGGAATTGCGGCCGAGAACCTTGTGCGGCTGGGTCGGCCGTTCGAACAGGCCGCCCCGGTCATGATCAACGGGATGAAGGGAACGGGCCTCGGTCTCGCCATCGCCAACTCACTCGTCGAATTGCATGGCGGCACGCTGCGCCTCCAATCCAGGCCCGACAGGGGCGCCGCGGCGCTGGTCACCCTGCCGAGGGTCCAGCGCACATCGCGCCCGGTCGCATTGGCGCGCGTCGCTTAGAAGCCTAGGACAGACTGGCTGAACGCCACGGCGCGGACGGAATCGCGCGCAGGGCTTGCGTCGACCTTAATCGCCGGAGGCTAACGCTGAGGAAATCTGGCGCGTTGAGCGGATTTCGACGGCATGCGGGCGGGCGAGCTGTTGAGCGGTCCGATGAGGTTCTGCTATGGGCGGGCTCGGCCTAAGCTCCTGGCGGCGACGCCGGCGCCGCGCGCCGCCGCTTAAGGTCAGGTCATGCACGATATCCGAGCAATACGCGAGAATCCTGAAGCTTTTGACGAGGGTTTGCGCCGCCGCGGTCTTAGCCCGCGCGCGGAATCGCTGCTCGCGTTGGACGAAAAGCGCCGGGCGGCGATCCTCGCGCTCCAGACCGCCCAGGAGCGGCGCAACGCCGCATCCAAGCAGATCGGATTGGCGATGGCGCGCAAGGATATTGTCGCGGCCGACGACTATCGGGCGGAGGTCGCGGGGCTCAAGGCGACAATGCCGGAGCTAGAGGCGGCGGAGCGGGAGGCGGCGGGGGCGCTGGAAACGGAGCTGGCGGCCATCCCCAACCTGCCGCTCCAGGATACGCCGGACGGCAAGGACGAGAACGACAATGTCGAGCTCCGCCGCCATGGCGCTCCGCCGGATCTCGGCGGAATGAACAAGCCGCGTGAGCATTTCGAGATCGGCGAGGCGCTGGGCCTCATGGATTTCGACGTCGCGGCGAAACTGTCGGGCGCCCGGTTTGTCGTGCTCAAGGGCGCGCTGGCGCGGCTCGAGCGAGCGCTCGAGCAGTTCATGCTCGACCTGCACACGAGCGAGCATGGCTATGTCGAGGTCTCACCGCCGGTTTTGGTTCGGGACGCTGCGATGTTCGGCACCGCGCAATTGCCGAAGTTCAAGGACGACCAATTCGGGCGTGCGCGGAGGAGATAATAGGCGAAGCAGTCGAACGGACGATCGCGCAACACTATGAGGCTCGCCTGATACCACCGAATTTGGTGGCAGGCTTGAAGTCGATCAATTGCGCAAGGAATTCTGGCTCATCCCCACAGCTGAAGTGCCGCTGACCAATCTCGTGCGCGAGAGCATCGTCGACGACAAGACCCTGCCTCTGCGCTTCACCGCCGGGACCTTATGTTTTCGCGCGGAGGCCGGCGCGGCGGGGCGCGACACGCGCGGTATGATCCGCCAGCACCAGTTCAAGAAGGTCGAGCTTGTTTCGATCACGACGCCCGAACAGTCGCGCGACGAGCATGAGCGGATGACGGGTTGCGCGGAGGAGGTGCTCAAGCGCCTGGGCCTGCATTTCCGCACAGTCACTCTCTGCGCCGGCGACATGGGCTTCGCCGCCCAGAAGACTTATGACATCGAGGTGTGGCTGGCGGGACAGGGGCGATTTCGCGAAATCTCCTCCTGCTCCACCTGCGGCGACTTCCAAGCCCGACGCATGAACGCCCGGGCCAAAGGCGCGGACGCCAAGTCGACCCGCTTCGTTCATACGCTCAACGGCTCCGGCGTCGCGGTCGGCCGCGCGCTGATCGCGGTTCTCGAAACCTACCAGCAGCCGGACGGCTCAGTCGCCGTCCCGGACGTCTTGGCGCCCTATATGGGCGGGCTTACGCGGATCGAGGCTGCTCGCTAGCAGGCGTTGACCAGCTGCTGGCCAACGTAGTTGCCATAGGCGTCATACATCGGCTGATAGGATGTGCAGCCGCCATAGCCGCCATAGCCGTAGGGTCCATAGCCGTAGCCGTAGGCATAAGGAGCCGCGAGCAGCGCTCCGGCCGCCAAGCCCCCGAGGACCGCTGGGCCACCCACCCGCCGCCACCCCAGCCGCCGCCGCGCCATCCGCCTCCATGCCATCCGCCGCCGCCGCGGAAGCCGCCGCCACGGAAACCGCCGCCGTGGAAGCCACCTCCATGGAAGCCGCCTCCATGGCCGCCGCCTCCATGGAAGGCTGCCGCCGCCGGTTCACTCATGACGATAGGGGATCCCGCGAGGGATAACGCGGCCAGACCCGCTATCGCCGCACTGCTCATGGTGTTTCGCATCGGTGAGCTCCATCAAAGGCCATGCTCACCGGTCAACGCCGTCAAAATGGAAGAGTTCCCAATTCACAGGGAAGTGTGCGGCCGGAGGAATGGGTCCGCCGCAAACAGGCCGCCCGCGATAAAACTTCGGAATTAGAGTCCGAACGCCCTTTCGGCGGCGGACCGCTGCTTTGACCGGCTAACGGTTGCGACCACGATGAGCAGCGTGAACACGACGTTGAGGAAGTCCGGGGAAACCTCAATCATTGTACGGCGCCTCGCCTGCGCGAAAGCAGAAGACAAGGAATGCAAGCGTCGTAAGGGCGCTGCCCACGCCGTAAACAGCGAGAATGTCCAAAGTCTTAGCCTCCGCGCCTTGCAACCTTCAAGCGTCAAACTGGACGCGAGAATCACTCTACAACCTAAGATTGCGGGGAGTGCGCTGCACAAGTCAAGGTCCAATTGTGTAGACCCCCTTTTACCGCGCGGACTGGTCAAAGGGCTGTTACGGGGCCCGAATCACATTGAAATCATTTTGAATCGCATGTGATGAGTCGAAAGCTGCCTCCAAGCCAGGCCCGCTCGATCAGACAAAGCGGATTCGAGCGCCTTCCAGCGGAACGCCGCTCAGCTTCGTGCTCCATTCCTCGCCTGCCGCGACTGGAAAGGCGCGGGTGAGCGTTCCGGTGGTCACGATTTCGCCTGGGGCGAGCGGCGGACTGAGCGGGTCTTGCGCCAGCGTTTCGGCCAGATGGCGCAAGGCGAACAGAGGCCCGTCGAGAACGTTGGCCGCGATTCCGTGATCAATATGCGCTCCGTTACGGATGAGATCGATCTCGAAGCGCGAAAGCTCGCGCGCCCACTCCTTCCGGCGCGTCGCAGCCGAATGGCGGGGTCCGATGAAGAGTCTCCCATGGAGCCCGTAGGCCGCGACGGTGTCGGGCGCTCGAAACGACCAATTCGGAAAGATCGACTGAACGATCTCGAAGCCGTGGGCGACCCAATCGACGCAATTAACGAGCGCCTGCTCGTCCATGCCGGCCGCGGGAGGCGCGCCAAGGCCAAACACGATCTCCGGCTCGATGCGGGGCTCGGCCAGGCCATTCAAGGAAACCTCGAGCGGCTCGCGCGTGAGGTCGCGGACCGTGCGGTCGTAGACATAGCCCCAAATGGGCGCGTACACGCCGTATTCCGCCCAGATGGTCCGATTGGTGAAGCCGATCTTGCGGCCGATGGGACGCTCGCCTCGCCCCTCTCTCTTCGCCCGGACCGCAGCTGTGACCCGGTAAGCTTCATCGAGGCCGAAATCGGGATTGGCTTTGGAGAAGGGCGCGATTTGGCGCCCCGTTTCCAGGACCGCGAAGACCTCTTTGGCGATATCCTGAACATCCATGTGCGGCGCCGTCCTCCCTTGCGCTGTTGACGATGAGTCGGCGCGCCCCTTGTGTCCAATGTCGGGCGCGCCCGCGAACTTTAGCGCCGAAGTCCGTCGAATTGAATGCTGGGCGCCAGGATTGGACGACGATCTAGCGGAGAGCGGCTAAGCGCCAGCGCTCGCCATACCTTTGCCAACAACCCTTGTTGGACTCTGGGCAGAAGCGCGCTCTTGGCGTGACGGAACTTCAGAGGGCTCCCCGTCGTTCCCCTCGGCAGCATGCCGAGATGGAGTTCCGGGGATGAGAATCGCGCAGATTTCACCATTGATTGAGAGCGTTCCGCCGAAACTCTATGGCGGCACCGAGAGGATTGTTTCCTACTTGACGGAAGAGCTGGTGCGGCAGGGACATGAGGTGACGCTCTTCGCAAGCGGCAGACTCCGTGACGGCAGCCGAACTGGTTGCCTGCGCCCCGACGGCGCTTCGCCTCGCGCAAGTCGCGAACTCGGCGCCCTACGCCGTGCTGCAGCTCGAGAAGATCCGCCGGCGCGCAGGCGACTTCGACATCGCGCATTTTCACTCGGATTTCTTGCACTTTCCGCTCGTACGCAGCCTGGGAACACCTTCGGTGACGACGCTGCACGGCCGGCTGGACCTTCCCTTCTACCAACTGCTGCTTGACGAATTTCCCGAGATGCCGCTCGTTTCCATCTCTGACGATCAGCGAAGGCTCCTGCCGGCGAAGTGGATCGCGACGGTGCTGCACGGTCTCCCTCCGGACCTCTATTCGTTCTCGTCGGCGGGGGAGGGCGGATATCTGGCGTTTCTCGGCCGCATCAGCCCGGAAAAGCGTGCTGATCGGGCGATCGAGATCGCCAAGCGCGCGGGCGTTCCGCTCAAACTCGCGGCTAAGGTCGATAAGGCCGACGAGAGCTATTTCAACGAGATGATCCGTCCGCTCCTCAAAGGACCCGGCGTCGAATATATTGGCGAAATCAATGACAGCGAGAAGCAGGCCTTCCTCGGCGGGGCCTCGGCGCTGTTGTTTCCGATCGACTGGCCAGAACCGTTCGGTCTCGTTCAGATCGAGGCGATGGCCTGCGGAACCCCGGTCGTCGGCTGGCGCCGAGGCTCAGTCCCGGAAGTGATCGATGAGGGCGTCACCGGCTTCATGGTCGAGGGACATCGACGAAGCGGTCGACGCCGTCCACAAAGTCGGCTCGCTCAGCCGCGAAGCCGTGCGCAAGCGCTTCGAGCAGAGATTCACCATCGAGCGCGTGGCCCACGATTATGTGCGCGTATATCAATCGCTCGCGGCCGAACCCATCCAGCTTGCCTCCGGCGGCAGGAGGCGTGGCGCGGCGCCGAATCGCGGCCGCTTCGGACGCCTCTTGGGCGCGAGATCAATGGACAACAGTCGCCTCTGCGCGCGACCACGCAGAAGAAACAGGGGATGACGGTTTGACAGCAACGAACCTGAGCAGCCACGCAGCGCTGGAGTCCTCCAAGGCGGAAGCGGTCCCAAATCCTTTCTACATCTCAGCGACGACCTCCATCCTGGAGCGGCGTCCGCGGACCCTCAAGCACGGCGACACATTCGCCGTGTTCGACCATTACGGCGACGTCTCCTCCCGCGGGGGCAGTCCGGAAGGCATCTTTCACAAGGACACCCGCTTCCTTTCCGACCTGCGCGTTCTGGTCAACGGGCAGCGGCCGCTCCTGCTGAGCTCGACCGTCCAGGACAACAACGCGCTCCTCGCTGCGGACCTCACCAACCCCGATCTTCTCAAGGCCGGCAACCTCGAGCTTGCGCGAGACACGCTCCAGATCGCTCGCTCAAAGTTTCTCTTCGACGGCGCGTGCTACGAGCGGCTCGGCGTGCACAACTTTGGCTCGGATGCGCATGCCTTCGAGTTTGTGTTTTATTTCTCGGCGGACTTCGCTGATATCTTTGAGCTTCGCGGACATCGTCGGGAGCGTCGGGGGACGATCGAAAGCACGCGCGGAGAGAACGGCGTCGTGTTCCTGTACCACGGTCTCGACGGCGTCGTGCGCCGCACCACGATCGGATTCGATCCGAGGCCGGCGGAGATTGGCAAGGACAGCGCCCGCTTTCTGGTCGAACTCAACCCCGGCGAGCGCGCCTCCCTGTTCATGACGGTCGCGTGCGAGGAGCGCGCGCACGAGCAGAGCCCGGTCCGCCAATTCTTCGTCGGTTTGCGCGACGCCCGTCGCGCCTTGGTCGCATCGACCGCTCGCGCCGCTTCGGTCGAGACGTCCAACGACATATTCAACGAAGTGTTGTGCCGGTCGGTCGCCGATCTCTACATGCTGATGACCGACACTCCGCAGGGCGCCATCCCTTACGCCGGCATCCCCTGGTTCTCGACGCCGTTCGGCCGCGACGCGATCATCACCTCGATCGAAATGATGTGGCTCAATTCGACGGTGGCCAAGGGCGTGCTGCGCTTCCTCGCTGCGACCCAGGCCAAGGACATACGACGGGAGTCGGAAGCCGAACCCGGAAAAATATTGCACGAAATGCGCTCAGGGGAGATGGCGCGCCTCGGCGAGGTCCCGTTCGCCTTTTACTACGGCTCCGTGGACAGCACGCCCTTGTTCGTCATGCTCGCAGGCCTCTACTACGAGCGGACCCGGGATTTGGCGACCATTTCGGAGCTGTGGCCGAACATCGAGGCTGCGCTGCATTGGATCGACGACTACGGCGACAGGGACGGGGACGGATTCGTCGAATATCAGGGAGGCGAGACCGGCCTCACCAACCAGGGATGGAAGGATTCTGCGGATTCCGTTTTCCACGCCGACGGCAGCGACCCGGCAGCATCCGATCGCGCTCTGCGAGGTGCAAGGTTATGTCTTCGCCGCAAAGCGGCTCGCGGCGAAGCTGGCCGCCGCCATGCGGCCTCGCCAAACGCGCCGACGAACTTGAACGCGAGGCCGAAAATCTCAGGATTCGATTCGAGGAGGCGTTCTGGTGCGACGATATCGGCACCTACGCGCTCGCGCTCGACGGGCGGAAGCGCCCTTGCCGAGTGCGGTCGTCAAACGCTGGTCACTTGTTGTTCGCCGGCATCGTCGCGCAGGAAAGAGCGGCGGCGGTCGCGGAGCAGCTGTCTGGGCCCGACCTTCTTCACCGGCTGGGGGATCAGGACGATCGCTTCCTCTGAAGCGCGGTACAATCCGATGTCCTATCACAACGGCTCGGTCTGGCCGCACGACAATGCGCTCATCGGCCTCGGCTTCGCCCGGTATGGCCTGAGGCAGCAAGCTCAGCGGCTTCTGACGGGTCTTTACGGCACTTCGCGCTATATGGACTTGCGTCGCCCCCCGGAATTGTTCTGCGGGCTTAGGCGCACGCCCGGCAAAGGGCCGACGCTCTATCCGGTCGCCTGTTCTCCGCAGGCATGGGCGAGCGCCGCGCCTCTGGCGCTGTTGCAAGCCTGCCTCGGCCTCGACTTCGACTTCCAGGCCGAGCAGGTCTGCTTTCTGCGACCGGCGTTGCCGGATTTTATGGATCGGGTCATCATTCGCTCGCTGACCGTTGGCGCGAGCCAAGTCGATATCCTCCTGCAGCGCCACGCGTCCGATGTGTCAGTCAATGTCCTGCGGAGGGTCGGAAACGCCGACGTGTTGGTCAAGCAATAGGCTGCCGCAATAGCGAGCGGCCTCTCGGCGCGCCGCCGCCCGCGCGTCGCGAATCGTTTTTTCCGGCAGAACGCGCTCGCCTCGACGCATTCTCCGTGCGAAAACGCATCCCCATGCAAATCCTGCTTACCAACGACGACGGCATTCACGCGGCGGGGCTTAAGCTCCTTGAATTAATTGCGGGCGAGCTGTCGGACGACGTGACGGTCGTCGCGCCGGAAAACGACCAGTCGGGCGTGGCGCACTCGCTATCCCTGAGCGACCCGCTCCGCTTGCGGGAAATCGGCCCGCGGCATTTTGCGTTGAAAGGCACGCCGACCGACTGCATCATTATGGGGGTCAGGAAAATCCTGGCCGATCGCCCACCGGATCTTGTCCTTTCGGGCGTCAACCGTGGGCAGAACGTCGCCGAGGACGTCACCTATTCGGGCACCATCGCCGGCGCGATGGAGGGCGCGCTCCTTGGCATTCCGTCGATTGCTCTGTCGCAGGCCTATGGCGGCGCGGTCGGGCGGGCCAAGATCGAGTGGGACGCAGCGGAAACGCATGCGGCGCCGGTCATCCGCACGATTCTGGCCGCCGGAATCGCTCCGGGCGGACTCGTCAACATCAACTTTCCCGCCTGCCCGGCGTCGCAGGTGACGGGGATCGAGCTCACCCGCCAGGGACGGCGCAACGCCGAACTGATGCGGGTCGAGGAGCGGCGCGACGGCCGCGGCTTTCCGTATTTCTGGCTCATGTTCCAACGCAGCGCGTTCGAGCAGGGGGAAGGGACGGACCTCGCGGCGCTGGCGGCCAACAAAATCTCGATCACGCCGCTGAGGCTCGATCTCACCGACCATGATTCGCGTCTGCGGTTCGAGGAGGCGTTCGCCCGCCGTTGACGCAAACGAAACTGATCGGCGGGATAAGGACCCGTCATGACGGTGGCCGAATCAGAAGAGCGCGCCCAGTTCACGCTCGCCATGCGGGCGAGGGGCATCAACGACCTTAAGCTCTTGCGGGCGCTCGAGCGCGCGCCGCGCGCCCTCTTCATGCCGCCGCGCTTCGCCGACATTTCGGCGCGCGACATTGCCCTGCCAATCGGCTGCGGACAGACGTCGCCGCCGCCTTCGATCGTCGCCGCGATGATCGCTGCGCTCAACGTGCAGCCCGCCCACCACGTCTGCGAAATCGGAACAGGAACAGGCTATTGCGCCGCGCTCTTGGCCCAGCTTGCGAACAATGTCGTGTCGCTCGAACAATTCCAGACGCTGGCGCTCGAGGCCTCCGCAAGGATTAAGGCCTTCGGACTGGCCAATGTCACGGTGCATTGGGCGGACGGATTCGAGCATCACATTTCGGGGGACCGCTACGATCGGGTGATCGTCCACGGCCTCATCGAGCCGCCTGCCGAGGCGTTCCGCCGCCTGATTCGGCCGGGCGGCGTTCTGGTTGCGGTCGTCGCCGGCCCGGACCGAGGCGAGCAGCATATCGTGAGATTAACCGACGCGACGAGCGGGGCGGGCGACGCGGCCGATATGGGCCCGGCGCACGCCATGAGACCGCTCGAGCGCGGGTTGGCGCGGGCGCTATAGCCGCAAAGGCGCCTATTGGACGCGCCGATCCCGACATAATTTGTCAACCGACGATTCATCTTAAACCTTCCCTTAACTCGATCGGCGCAAACTGCGTTCAATGTGCAGTTGCGTGGGCGTGGGCGTGGGTGGAAGCCGATGAGTGATTGCGTTCAAGGGACAAATGCACGCGCGTTTTCGCGTGTCGCGCTGGCCGGCTTAGGCCTTCTTTTTCTGTCGGGATGTTCGTCCGACGTCACCCGCTTTTCGCAAAGCGACAGTCCGTTCTCCAATCCCTTCGCAAGCAATACGACGACAGCTGCGCCGGCGCATGGGGTGACGGCCTCGCCGCTCGCGCAGATCGCGCCCCGGAGCGCGACGACGCAAACCGCTTCCCTCGGGAGACCGCAGGCGGTTGGCGGATCGGCCGCGGGTTGGACCGCCGCCGGCGGCTCGCCGATCGTCGTCGCCAATGGCGAGACGTTGGACACGATCTCAGGCCGTTACGGCGTCCCCGCCTCCGCGCTTCTCGCAGCCAACGGCCTTTCGAGCGCCTCTGAGGTGAAGGGCGGGACGCGCCTCGTGGTCCCCGTCTATCACGCCGACGGCCGCGAGGTCGCCAGCACTGAAAAGGAGAAGGCGGCGAAGAAGCACGAATCGGACGTCGCCGACGCCGAGCCCGCCAAGTTGAGCAAGAAAGCCAGGGACAAGGAAAAAGAGAAGGACAAGGCCACAGCCAAAGCCGACAAAGCCGCCAAGGAGGCGGAGAAGTCCGCGTCGAAGGACGCTAAGGAATCCAAGAGCGCGACGGTTGCAGAACGCGAGCCGACCAAGTCAGAGGCCAAGAAGCCGGCGATCGACAAGACGCCGACGGGCAACCTCGAATCGGCCGGGTCGCAGAAGGCCCCGCTGACCGGCGCGCAGGCCGACGCCGCCGGCACGGAGCCCGAGTTCCGCTGGCCGGCGCGCGGCCGCATCATCCAGGGGTTCAAGGCCGGGGGCAACGACGGCATCAACATCTCGGTTCCCGCGGGGACCTCGGTTCGCGCGGCCGAGAGCGGCACTGTCGTCTACTCGGGCGATGGCTTGAAAGGTTACGGCAACCTCGTCCTCATCAAGCATCCGAACGGCTTCGTCACGGCTTATGGCAACAATGGCGAACTCGACGTGAAGCGCGGCGACAAGGTCGCGCGCGGTCAGGTGATCGCCAAGTCCGGCGACACCGGCAACGTCAATTCGCCCCAGCTTCACTTCGAGTTGCGCAAGGGATCGACGCCGGTCGACCCGACGAGCTATCTCGCCGGGCTCTGATCGCCCGGATGGACAGGTTCAGACGCTCGTCTGGCAAAGCCTGACCCTCGGAGACCTCCGCGACAGAAAATTATCTTCGAGGGCCAATGAGGGCGGCGGGTCCAAAGAAAGGCCCGCCGCCCTTGATTTTGCGTGTCCGAGCGGAGAGGGAGAGCGATGCAAGCCCGCCCGCTCGACGCCTTCGCTTCCACGCTGGTCTTCGGTCTTTGTATCATTTGGGGCTTCAATCAAGTCGCCGTCAAACTCGCGCTGCCTGATGTCGGGCCAATCGCGCAGACCGGCGTCCGCTCGGGCGTCGGCGCGCTCTGCGTCATCGCCTACGCGCTCATCACCAGGCGCCGCATCTTCGAGATTGACGGCACGGAGGCGGCGGGGGCGCTGGCCGGCGCATTGTTCACCGCCGAATTCATCGCGCTTTACGAATCGCTGCGCTTCACCACTGCCGCGCGAGCGACGCTCTTTCTCTATGCGGCGCCTTTCTTTGTCGCGTTCGGCGCGGCGTTCCTGCTCAAGGACGAGCGGCTAAGGTCGATCCAGTGGGTGGGGCTCGCCCTCGCGTTCCTTGGCGTCGTTTGCGGCTTCCTCGGGCGGACGAGCGGCGGCAGCCTGACCGGCGACGCGCTCGCGCTCCTGGCCGCAGCGCTCTGGGCGGCGACGACCCTTGTCATCAAGGCGACGCCGCTCAAGCGCATCGATCCGGTGAAGGTCCTTCTCTATCAGATCGGATTCGCCGCGCTCGCCGCGCCGCTTGCAGCCTATGCTTTCGGCGAAGCGCCCCCGACGCATCTCGGCGCGACATCGGTCGGCGCTCTCCTATGGCAAGGCGTCGTCGTCGCGGGCATAAGCTACGCGCTCTGGTTCTGGACGCTCACTCGCTACGCCGTAGCCCAGCTCTCGGCCTTCACTTTCATCACTCCGCTGGTCGGGGTGTTCGCCGGCTGGCTGGTGTTCGGCGAGACTTTGAGCTGGGGCTTTTCTCTGGCGATCGTGCTGGTCATTGCTGGCCTCGCGCTCGTCAACTGGCCGCGCGGGCGACGGGCGGCGTGAGGAGCCGAGCCATCGAGGTGAGCCGCTTGTTCGAGTTCGACATGCGCGCGCTAGAGACCGCGCTCGATGACGAGAGGCGCGCGCGCAAGCTGACATGGGATCAGCTCACCGCCGAGATCAACGCGCCGTTCAAGCACACCCCGTCCATACCGATCAGCGTCGGCACGCTGAGGACCATGACGGCGAAACGATCGGTGACCAGCGCCGTCGTGCTTCAGGCCCTGCGCTGGCTTCGCCTATCGCCCGAAAGTTTCCTTAAGGGGCGCGATCAAGCGCCCGCGCCGGGCGAGGCGCTGCCGGAAGCGGGACCGACGCAGATTTTGCGATTCGATACCGCGGCCCTACATGCCGCCCTCGACGCCAAGCGGCGAGAGCGAGGCCTGACCTGGCGCGAGGTCGCGAGCGAGCTTTCCGGCTTTACGCCCGGCATGCTGACGAACTTGGCCAGCGGACCGCTCATCGGTTTCCCGCGCGTGATGACGCTCACCCAATGGCTCGGCCAGCCCGCCGCTGATTTCGTTCGCGCCCGATCGAAATGAGCGTCGCTGCTCGTCATGGGCGCGCCGCAGACCGCAAGCGGCTAATCCCCGCCGAGCGTCGCGCCGAATAAAGCCAAGGCGCCATCGATCGCCGCCTTGTGAGTCGCGGCGCGCGGAACGTCGGTGGGACAGACCGGAACGGCGGCGTCCCCTGCCGGCGTGCATTCGGCGAGGAAGTCGTAATGGCCGACGCGCGGCAGCACGGTCAGTTTGGCTCCGGGAATGAGCGCCGCGGCGACTTCGCCGTTTGTTCCGGGCGGAGCGACCTTGTCGGCGTCGCCCAAAACGATCGCGACCGGAGTCCGGAGACCCTTGAGACTATCCGGATCGAGGCTCTGGACAATGCCGGGAGCCATCACGAAGGCGGCCTTCACGTCCGGGATGCTGAGATCGTCCTTCACATGAGCGAGCTCCGAAGCGCCGGCGGGCTGAGCGAAGAACGCTTCCGCGTCGGCGCGCGAGAACTGAAACTCTTTCTGCGGCGCGCAGATCCCATCGTCCGGGTGGGTGTCGCAGAATCGCACAAAGCGATCGAAATCCACACGCGCGCCGGCTGCGACGAGAGTTGTGAAGCCGCCGGCGGAGAAGCCTGCGGCGCCGAGCCGGTTGAGGTCGAGATGGGGGCCGATCGTCGGATCGGTCTTCGCCGTGTCGAGCGCCGCCTTGAGGTCGCCGGGCCGCTCCCAGTAGAGGACGGCGCCGCCGACCGTCATCGGGTCGCGCCCGTTGTTGCCTGGGTGATCGACGGCGATCACGACATAGCCATGGCGCGCCAAGGCCGTTCCGAACCACGCCATGATTCGCGCCGATCCGCCGAATCCATGCGACAGCAGGATCACCGGGCGCGGGCGGGCGTCCTCGAAATCCGCGTTCGGAGCCGCGGAGCCGGGCGTGAACAAGGGCTTGTCGGGAGGGCCGACGTTGAGCGGCGCTTCGACCGCTTGAGGCGCGGCCGGATACCAGATCGTGATCCGGAGCTCGTCGCTATGCGATGCGTTGCGCAGCGCAGCCGACGCCTCATGCGCGACGAGATGACGCTCGCCGACGGTCGCGGCAATGGCGGGCCAAGCCGCAAGCGTCGCCAATAGCAGCGCAACAATCGCGTTCGTGGATCGTGCTCGCATCGCTGCCATCCTCGTGGCTCGAGGCCTCCGCGCAGATCGCTCCGCTCAACCCGTCGCGTCGAGCGGCTTGCCGAGCCGGCCGGCCAGATCCTGGATGAACTGCCACGCCGTGCGGCCCGATCGGGCGCCGCGCGTCGTCGCCCATTCCAGCGCCTCGGCTTCGAACTGATCGGACGGGTTTAGTTGAAAGTGCTTGGCGTAGGCGTGCACCATCGCGAGGTAATCGTCCTGGCTGCAATGGTGGAAGCCGAGCCAGAGGCCGAACCGGTCGGAAAGCGACACTTTCTCCTCGACCGCTTCGCCCGGATTGATGGCGGTCGAACGCTCGTTCTCCAGCATGTCGCGCTGGAGAAGGTGGCGCCGGTTCGACGTCGCATAGAAGAGCACATTCGACGGTCGGCCTTCGACGCCCCCCTCGAGCACCGCCTTGAGGGACTTGTACGACGTGTCGCCGGCGTCGAACGACAGGTCGTCGCAAAAGACGATGAACCGATAAGGCGCGTCGCGCACGAGGCTCATCAGCGCCGGCAAGCCGTCGATGTCCTCGCGATGGATCTCGACCAGCTTGAGGCGCCCCGCGACGTCCTGCTCGCGGTTGATCGCGGCGTGCGCCGACTTGACCAGCGACGATTTGCCCATGCCGCGCGCGCCCCAGAGAAGCGCATTGTTGGCGGGCAGGCCGCGGGCGAAGCGCTGCGTATTCTCGACCAGAAGATCGCGCACCCGATCGATTCCGCGCAGGAGCGAAAGGTCGACGCGGTTGACGCGCTTAACCGGCGCGAGCGCGCCGCTGTCGGCGCGCCAGATGAAGGCCTCGGCCGCTTCGAAATCGGGTTTCGCCGGGGTAGGGGGTGCAGCGCGCTCAAGCGCTTCGGCGATCCGGCGGAGGAGGTCGGCTTGGCTCTCGAGCGGCGGCAAGGGAGAATCCGGTTCAAGTGAAAGACCCGCTTTGCCACAAAGGGCGGCGAATACGAAGCGCGGCCATGGACGCTTTAATCGCGTTGGTATTCCCGTCTAAATACATCGACGGCGAGAAAGCATCAAAGCGCTACGGGGACCGCGCCGCCTCGACAACCAGCCGCACGGCGTCGACCACCGCCTCCGGCCGGTCGATCTGGATATAATGGCGCGCGCCGGGAACGATTGTGTTGGCGCCCCTGCTCGAGAGCGCGGCGATTCGGTCATGGCCCGCCCGCCAAGCCGCCTCGACCTTCGGCAGATAAGCGGGCGGAACGCCCGGCGCGCCTTCTTCAACGCCGCGGGAAAGGACGATCAGCGGCTTGTCGCCGAAGGATGGATGGACCGCGTCAAGCTCCCGCGTATTGACGTCCGGCTCGTTCTTCTCGGGCGTGAAGCTGGCGAGCTCCGACCTTTGCGCTTCCCACACGCGCGGAAGCGTCTGCAGATGGACGGTGACCTGACGAAGGACGTCGTCGAGCGCGTCGGGATTACCGCTGACATCGACGCAAGCGCGCGCCTCGACGGTCGCGGGCGAAGCGAGCGCGCCCTGGCGAGCGAGGGCAAGACAGGCGTCGTCGAAGGCGAGGCTTAGCCGGAAGGCGTCTGCGATCACGTTGCGCTTGTCGGGAGGCAGAGGCGCTTCCAGCGCGGCGACTTCGCCGGCGAAGGCGGGCTCGACCATGACGGCGCCGGCGATGTCCTCGGGATAGGTCGCCACATAGAGAAGGCCGATCGCGCCGGCCAGCGAATGGCCGACGTAAACGAACGGCGCCGCTATGGGCGCGGCTTTGACCAGCCGGCGCAAGTCGTCGACGATGTTGCGGAGATCGGACGGACGCTCCGCCGCGTCGCTGAAGCCAAGGCCGGCGCGATCGTAGGCGCAGACACGCGTCGTTTGGCCGATCTCAGCCTGCACATGTCGCCAAGTCGCCATCGAGTTGCCCGAGCCGGCGTCAAGGACGACGGTCGGGCTGCCGGAGCCGACGCAATAGAGGTTCAGACGCCGCGGTCCGTCCACTGCGACCAGACGTTGCGGAACAGCATAGACGTCGCTCGCGACGAGACTGTCGGCAGCTGCCAGAGAAGCCCAAACGAACGCCTGGGCGGCGAACAGGATTCTGAGCGCCAGGGTCGAGGCGCGCCATGCGTCGCGTGCGGAGACGCGGCTCATCAAGGGGCGCTGAGAGGTCATGAAGGCTCGCAAAGCACGGAATGGGGCGGCTGGCCGCGGCAAATCTCAGCGAAGGCTTTGCCACAAGCAGGGCCCAAGCTCCAGACGCGGCGCGCTTGCCGCTGAAGCGCCTTCTGTTAACTTCGGCGAAGGACGACAAAGGGGGGCAAGCCAATGGCGAGCGCGCCGCCGACCCTGATCACGCCCAAGTTCCTGCTTTCCTATCCGGCGCCGGTCAGCGACTACCGTTGCGCGGTGAACGCGGACGCGACTATGGCCGTTTTCGAGCGTACGACATTCACCGCCAATGGTTCGGTCGGACCGCAGCTCTGTCTGCTCGATCTCACGAAAGACGGGGCCGAGCCGACGTTCCTCCTGCCAGGAATCGACATCTCGACCCGGCCGGACTGGTCCTGGGGCACGGGGCGCATCGCCTTCAACTACACGGGCTCCGTTATGGTTGGCGTTCTGCAAGCGCCGGGTCAGGCCGCGACCTTGTTCGGCTCCTCGACGGCTGAGATGAACTATCCGACGTGGTTCCCGGACGGAACTTTGCTCGCGACCGAGGACATGAACGGGACGCCGTCGCCCAACACCACGACGATCAACGCCTCGACCGGAACGGTCATTGAGACGGCGCTTGAGGGCAAAGGCCTGTGGGGCGGGATGCCGAGCGTCAATCCCGCAAGTCCGAACCTCATCGCCTTCGCTGGCCAGCCGGTCGCAGGCTCAACCTACAATCAGGACCAGAACTATATCTATGTGATGGACAGATCGAGCTCAAATCCGCCGGCGCCGCTCGAGTCCGGCGCGCCCACAAGCGGGCCGTTCGATCCGAATTATCAGGGCCGCGCGCCCTGGTGGTCGCCGGACGGCAAGTGGATCGTCTTCGAATCGAACCGGCCGTCGCAATATGAAGCGAACGGCCTCTACGCCATCTACCTCTATCACTACGGCGGCTCGAAGCCCGCCATGCAGGTCACCAGCACGATCTACAATTGCAACCACGCCAAGTGGTTTCCGAACGGCTTTCCGGGTGGCCCGTCCGGTCCCTTTCAGCTCATCGTGGCGTCATGGCGCGGAGCCCAGGCGGACCCGCCGGCGGGGCCCTACGGGCTGTCCGCGCTGGACCTCACGCCGCTCGGGATTACGTTCTGACCTTTGCGTCGAAAAGCGCGCGTCTTCAATAAGATCTCGGCGGTGCTTAAGCCCAGCTGTAGGCGAAGAGCCCCATGACGACGAGGATAATCACCGCCGCCAGCACGTAATGCTTGGCCTCCCACTCGTGCATGGTGAGCAGGCGTTTCTTCGGAGGGCGCTCAGCGGACATGATCTCCCGCTAACACGAATGGCGCGACGCGCAAACGCGCCCGCGACCTCTCAGCCCCAAACCGGGATCGGGGCTCAGATCGAAATTTTACGTTTCTTTGGCGCGCCTTCGTTTAGTGTGGGCTCTTTCGGGCCTCGCCGGGTGAGAGCCATGAACGTCCTGTTGATAGCCGTCGGCTGCATCCTTATGGCGCTCGGGCTCGTGATGGCCGCGAATCGAAGCGGGTACCTCTATTTCGTCGTCGGACCCCGCTCGGTTCTCGTCGTGGCCGCCGTGGTCGCCGTGCTCGCGTTTTGGATTCTGCAGGCGGCGCCCAGATAGGGTTCGCCCCCGGGCAAATTGCCATGAGCAAGGGACCGCCCTGTGAAACTGACTGATCCAATGCTATATGTTAGCGGATCGGCCGGGCCTGCCCGGTTGGCGGAGATTCTCGATGGCTTCTCGGCTGTTACGGCGACAGGTGATGACCCTTACCGACGCGGCGGCGGCGCGCGTGCGCGAGCTGACCGAAGCGGCGGGCAAACCGATTGCGGGTCTTCGCGTCGGCGTGAAGAACGGCGGCTGCGCCGGCATGTCCTACACGATGGAGCTGGCCGAGACGACGAATCCGACCGACGAAATCGTCGAGGACAAGGGCGTCAAGCTGTTGATCGACCCCAAGGCGGTTCTGTTCCTGCTCGGCTCGCAGATGGATTTCAAGGTCGACCGCCTGTCTGCCACCTTCGCCTTCTCCAATCCCAACGAGACCTCGGCCTGCGGCTGCGGCGAGAGCGTCGCGATCACGCCCGCGAGCCCCGAGGCGCTTCACGCGCCGGCCTGAACCAGGCGCCATGGACGCGGAGGCTCTGAGGGCGCTGTTCGAGCCCTTCGGGTCCATCACAGTCAAACGGATGTTCGGCGGCTCGGGGATCTATGCCGAAGGCTTGTGCTTCGCCATCGAACTGAAGGGCGAGGTCTTCCTCAAGACCGACGCGCTCTCGCAGGCAAGCTTCTCCTCTGCCGGGTCTGCGCCATTCGTCTATGTGGCGAAGGGCCAGTCGAGGCCGACGTCCTACTGGAGTCTACCCGCGGCCGCGCATGAGGATGGCGATGAACTCCGCCGCTGGGCGACGGTAGGGCTCGAGGCGGCGCGCCGCGTGGCCGACGCCAAGGCGAAGCCGAAGGCGGGCGCCAAGCGGACGAAGAGCCAAGCGAAGGCCAAGTAGCATCCGCCCTCACTCCCGGCGAAGAGCCGACATCGTTTTGTCGATCAGGCCGCCGGCGCTGTAGCTGATCGCGGCGTAGGCGACGAGGATGAACGCGCTCGCCGCCATGAAGGCGACGTTTCCGATCAGTCCGTTCGCAACCCAAGGGTATTCCGCTTTCACCGCGCCGTAGCCAAGACCCAGGACGAAGGCCAAAGCGAGGAGCGGCGCAAATCCGATGAAGCGGCCAAGCTTGAAAATGAAAAACGGGGCGACAACGCCAAAGACCACGACGATCAGGGCCGGATAAAGACCGAGCCTCCCCATCGAAGCGCCCCCTATCGGCCGCCCTTAACGCGAAGCCGAGGCCGTTACTCGTCCGCTTCGATCGGCTCGGGCGCAGCTTTGGCGCGCGCCTTCACCGGCCGCAGGAGGAAGTCGGGCACGTGGTCGCCGAGCCCGATCACCGGCGCTTCGTCCTCACGGGCCGGACGCTCGCGCCGTTGCGGCCGGTCGCCGTAAGTCGGCGGGCGTGCGGGGGAGTGGCGCTCCGCCTCGGCGGCGATCCGTTCGCGCGCCGGACGCTCGGCGTGGTGATGGCGGGAATCGGGCCGCTGGTCCGCCGCATGCCGATCGGGACGCTCGACCTCCGGGGTCGCCGGGCGCCGCGGGGACCGCGTCCGAGCGCCTCCACGCCCGCGCGATCGCTGGTCGCGCGCCGGCGCCTCGGCCTCGTCGGCCTCGGCGGGCAACTGGGCGCCCTCCTGCCAGTCGATCTTGCGCGCGATGAGCTTCTCGATCTCGGCCACCGCTTTCTGATCGATGCGCGAGACGATGGTCAGCGCCTGGCCCGATTTGCCGGCGCGTCCGGTGCGGCCGATGCGATGGACGTAATCCTCGGAGTGATGGGGCGCATCGTAATTGATCACGTGACTGACGTCGGGGATGTCGAGGCCTCTGGCGGCGACGTCGGAGCAGACCAGGAGCTGGACCTCGCCGCTTCGAAACGCGTCGAGAGCCGCCATGCGCATGCGCTGATCGAGATCGCCATGCAGCGCCAGAACCGAGAAGCCGTGCTTCTGCAAGGAACGGTAGACCACTTGCACGTCGCGCTTGCGATTGCAGAAGATGAGCGCGTTCTTGAAATTCTCGGCGCCGCGGATGATGCGCCTCAGCGTCTCGCGCTTCTCTTCCGGCGACCCGCCCGAGGGGACCAGCGTCTGGGTGATATTCTCGGCGGTCGTGGCGGCGCGGGAGACCTCGACGCGCACCGGATTGTGCAGGAACGTATCGGCAAGGCGGGTGATTTCGGGCGGCATGGTCGCCGAGAAGAACAAAGTCTGGCGCGTGAACGGAACGAGCTTGCAGATGCGCTCGATGTCCGGGATGAAGCCCATGTCGAGCATGCGATCGGCTTCGTCGATGACGAGGATCTCGATCGCATTCAGGAGCAAGCCGCCACGCTCGGTGAAGTCGAGCAGGCGGCCGGGAGTGGCGATGACCACGTCGGCGCCGCGCGCGATCTTGGCCTCCTGATCGCCGAACGAGACGCCGCCGATCAGAAGCGCAAGGTTCAGCTTGTGGTTCACTCCATATTTGCCGAACGCCTCTTCGACCTGAGCGGCGAGCTCGCGCGTCGGCTCCAGAATGAGCGTGCGCGGCATGCGGGCGCGGGCGCGTCCGCGCTCCAGCATGGACAGCATCGGCAGGGTGAAGGCGGCTGTCTTGCCGGTGCCCGTCTGGGCGATGCCTAAGACGTCGCGGCCTTCAAGGGCGTAGGGAATGGCTTGTTGTTGAATCGGCGTCGGCGTGTCGTAACCCGACGCTTCAACGGCTTTGAGCACTTTCTCGCTCAGGCCGAGTTCGCTAAACTTCATCTGTTCTCGCTTGCGCGAACGCCTCGCGTTCGCTGTGTCGTGATATGGGGGCCTCGGTGGACCGCGTCAATGTATTGGCGGATCCTGGCGCGCAAGCCTCGCGCCGCGCCGGAGCCTTCATTCGCTCTCGGCGAGACTCCCCATAGATCATATGGCCGAAAAGTCAAATCAACTCCGCGCTCGTGTGCCAGTTATGCCGATGCAGCGGGATGTCACTCTTCGCCCCGCCGCCTCGTCCTGAGGGCCGCGCAAAACGTGGCGTCTCGAAGGATGAGGTCGAGGCCCGCTAAAAGCGTGGAGGTCGAGCGAGTCCGCGGCTTTAGTGCACGGCTTGCGGCTCGGGAAAGGTCCAGGCGCCGTTCAGGATCTCGGGCTTCGGCCGATAGAGGCGCACGAGATAGTTCCATCCCGCCGGCACGGGCAAGCAATTGGGGACCGCTCCGTCGCAGCCGCCGAACTGGATCGCGAACGAGCCGTCGCCGGCCGGCTTCGCGGTCAGGTTGTTCAAGGAATAGGCGTCCTGCGAATTGGGAACGAAATGCCCCTTGTCGTCGTAGACGCTGATCGACCAGAAGCCGTCGACCGGCACGTCCTTGACGTTCAGCTTGTAGATCGTCTTGCCGTCGTTATGGGCGGGCGTGACGTTGAGATAGAGGGCCTCGTCCTCGGGGTTGCCGCCCCAGGCGACCGCCGATCCGATCAGGCGCCGCACGGGGTCGACCTTGCCCCGGGGACCGAACATGCCCTTGGTGTCGGGCAAGGTCGCGCCGAGGCTGAGCAGGGCGTCCCGCACCTTGACCTGCGTCGAAGCGTCCCAATTGGGGATCGTGAAGGTCCCCGGCCCGCCGGGCTGAGTGACCTGAATCGCATCCTGCAGCGCGTGAACCGCCTCGATGTCCTTCGGATCGTTCGGATCGACCAGGATGCGGACGCCAACAAGGACATAGCGCGTTCCGATTTGCTCCCGGGTGAGCGTCCTGACCGCGGCGCCATAGTGGACCTCGGGCGTGTACTCGTCTTCGTCGATCACCTGCATCGACAGGAAGCGCTTGCCCGGATCGGGGAGGGTAAGCGTCACTGGACCCGCATCGAGGTCGAACACCGCCGCCGAATAAAGCGTGTCGCGGTTCATCCGGATGATTGTTTGCTTGGCGATCGCCGTCGGTTCGCGGCGATGCATGAATTTGCCAAAGCCGCCGTCCTTGACCACGCCGCTGAAATAGAGATCGGACTCGGCGCGGACGAAATTGTCCGCGGTGACGGCAATCGCTCGATCGTCCGGCGCGGCTTGGGCGCCGCCGGCGCTGAGCGGCGCCAGGAGCAGGGATAGGACAAGGGTCGGGAGGAAGGATTTCATTCTCGTCGGGAAACTCATGCGGGAGGGCAGCCCGGACCTGTCGGCAAGCCCGTGCGCTAGCGGGCGAATTTGGCCATTTCGGGGAGCGTTTGGCTTCACCGGAACCGCGCCCGTGGCGACCATGGGGATTCGGAGCGCCACTGGAACTGTTTTTCCCAGCCGCTCCCCGGCCGCCTACCGTGGGCGGTATCAGAGCCGTGTTGGTCTTTTAGCCGTTAAAAGCAGGCCCAACGCCCGACCTAACCTAGTGGCTCCCGTCATTGAGTTTGATGGGATTGTCTGAATCATTGCCTTCGCGATTGCGCGATGGAGATGATTCGTGGCCAGGCGAGAGGTTGCCGTCAAGAAGTCCGTAGTCAAGCTGAGCGAAGAGGAGCGCGGCCGGCTCGACGACTTTATCCGCAGGGGCAAGCGCGCCGCGCATTTGCTGACGAAAGCTCGCGTCCTTCTGAAAGCGGACGTGTCGGAGGCCGGCGAGGGATGGAGCGATAGCCGGATCGCCGAGGCGCTGGACACCAGCATCCCGACGATCGAGCGAACGCGACGGCAACTTGTCGTGGAAGGCTTCGAAGCCGTCCTCACGCGCAAGTACAATCCCAAATCGGCCCCTCGCCGGATTTTCGACGGCGCCGCGGAAGCCAAGTTGATCGCTCTGGCTTGCGGATCGGCCCCGGCTGGCCACGCCAGATGGACGCTGCGTCTTTTGGAGGAGAAAGTCGTCGAGTTGCAGATCGTCGGGAGCGTCAGTGACAACACGATCGGGCGAACGCTCAAAAAAACATTCTCCAGCCCCATCGCAAGCAGCAATGGGTGATCGCGCCCGAGGCCAGCGCCGCCTTCGTCGCCAACATGGAAGACGTGCTGGAAGTCTACCAGAGGCCGCACGATCCCAAGCGCCCCCTCGTATGCCTCGATGAAACGTCGAAGCAACTCATCGCCGAGACGCGCGCGCCGATCGCGGCCACGCCGGGACAACCGGAGCGCTACGACTACGAATACGAGCGCAATGGCGTGGCCAATCTGTTCATGATGTTCGCGCCGCTCGAAGGCTGGCGGCGCGTGAAGGTCACGGACCGGCGCGCGGCCCTCGATTACGCCCACGCGCTCAAGGATTTGTCCGACATGCATTTTCCCGGCGCGGACAAGATCGTTCTGGTGCAGGACAATCTCAGCACGCATACGGCTGCGTCGCTCTACGAAGCCTTTCCCGCCGCCGAAGCGCGCCGTCTCGTCGAACGATTCGAATGGCATTATACGCCCAAGCACGGAAGCTGGCTCGACATGGCCGAATCCGAGCTCGCCGTCCTCTCGACCCAATGCCTCGATCGCCGCATCTCCGACAAGACGGATCTGATCGCCGAAATCGCCGCCTGGGAAAAGCGCCGCAACACCCTGCATGCCAAGGCGGATTGGCAATTCACAACCGCCAACGCCCGCCTCAAGCTCGCAAGGCTATACCCTCAGTTCGTCTGACTCAGGCTACTAGGCGTCTCCGCAGATTCGGCCGCCCGCAAAAAAATTTTGAAAAAATGATTTCGGGGCGGAACAATCCTCGGCGACGCGGGTTCAGTGGGTTCGGCGCGCTAATTTGCCCCCCAGCCCAGCGCGCCGCTTTGCCCCGCGTCGGCCCTCCCTACGCGGGGCATTTTTTTGCTTCTTTCCCTGGCTATTCGCCGGGCGCGCCACGGTGATTTCGCAGGAAGGCCGACAAGCGACCCGGCCACCCACGTGGAGCCGTCGCAATGACAAGTCTGGCATTCCCTCAGCCGGGCAAAGACTTTAGGAGCGAAGCTCTCCCCTTCTGACAGTTCTCCCGCCGCCAGTTCAACTCGCTAAAGACGTGTGGTCGGGATAAGCCGGCCATCCACGCTTCAGAGCCGCCACCGTTCCCTCTCCCCACCCGACGTTACCGCTATAAGGGCCCGCCAAATCATGTCACCAAATCATTGCGCAAAAGAGAAATCCATGCTACCCATTCTGATGGGCCATATCGCCGCCGCTGGGCGCGCGTATGAAAGGAAGGGGATGGCTGATGAGGTGTTTCTGCAACCTAGCGCGCGAACCGGAGCGGCCCGAAAGCGGGATCGGAGATTTTGCTATTTCTTTCGGCCGCAAGTCATTGAAAAGTCTCGATTCGGAAAAATAAACATTAGTAAACGCTAGCAAATTTACTAGCGTTTAGGCCCATTTAGGCTCGTTTAGGCTCATTTAGCTTGCGTTTATTTGGATAGGATTTCGCCCGTGGGTTGTGACTTAAGCGTCTTCAGTCGCCGCGGTCTCGCTCCCAGGTCGGCTGACGCTTCTCCAGGAACGCGCTCATGCCCTCGACGCAATCGCGTTCGGCGAGGTTGTCGATCATCGCGAGCGACGCCACGGAATAGGCCTCATCGAGCGGCTGCTCGATCTGGGCATAGAAGGCGCGCTTGCCGATCGCCAGCGTCGGTCCCGATTGCTGCGCGATTGTCTCGGCCAGCGCCTGCGCCTCTTCGAGCGCGTGGCCCTCGGGAACCACGCGGTTGATGAGGCCGAAATGCTCCGCATCCCGGGCGCTGTAGAGCCGGCCGGTCATCGCCATCTCCATCGCCCGCTTGCGCGAGATGGCGCGGCCGACCGCGACCAGCGGCGTCGAGCAGAAGAGGCCGAAATTCACCCCCGAGAGGCCGAAGCGGGCTTTCTCGCCGGCGATCGCGAGATCGCAGGCGGCGACGAGCTGGCAACCCGCCGCGGTGGCGACGCCCTCGACCGCCGCAATGACCGGCTTCGGCAGCGCGACGATCGCCTGCATGAGCGCCGAGCAGCGCGCGAACAGTTCCACGTAATAGCTGCGCCCCCGGTCGCAGTCGTTCCGGTGCGCCTGCATTTCCTTAAGGTCATGGCCGGCGCTGAGCGCCGACCCCACGCCCGCGAGCACAATGACCCGCGCCCGATCGTCGCTCGCGATCGCCTCGAACTCGGCGATCAGCGCGTCGAGCATGGCGAGGCTCAGCGCGTTGAGGTTGCGCGGCGTGTTCAAGGTGAGGGTGACGACGCCATTCAAGTTCTCGCGCGTGAAGAGGTCGGGCGACGCGGCGGCGACGGAGGAGGGGGCGATCATCTGTTCTCGTCTCGGCAAAAACTGAGCGGCAATGCGGCCTCAAGTCTACTGGCCAGGACGCCGACAGTAAATGGGAAGAGGCTTCCGCGGCGCTCCGGCGCTCCGGCGCGTCGCGATTGCGATCGACTTCGCGCTTTCCCCTCCCTCCGTTTTCGTTTACGCACCGCGGTTCAACGCCGTTTGACGCGAAAAAGACCTATCATGCATCGCTACCGCACCCACACCTGCGGCGCCCTGACCCTCGCCGAGGACGGCGCCGATGTTCGGCTTTCCGGCTGGTGCCATCGCATCCGCGATCACGGCGGCGTGCTGTTCATCGATCTGCGCGACCATTACGGCCTGACCCAATGCGTGGTCGACCCGGATTCGCCTGCCTTCAGCCAGGCCGAGAAGCTGCGTTCGGAATTCGTCATCCGCATCGACGGCAAGGTTCGCAAGCGCCCACCGGGGACGGAAAACCCCGAAATGTCGACGGGGCTGATCGAGGTTTACGTCCGCGAGATCGAAGTGCTGGGGCCTGCCGGCGATCTGCCGCTGCCGGTGTTCGGCGACCAGCCCTATCCCGAAGATACACGGCTCAGGTACCGGTTCCTTGATCTCAGGCGCGAGAAGCTCCACCAGAACATCATGCTGCGTGGACAAATCGTTGATTCGCTTCGTAGACGGATGAAAGGGCAGGGGTTTTTCGAGTTCCAGACGCCGATCCTCACCGCCTCGAGCCCCGAAGGCGCCCGGGACTTCCTCGTGCCGTCGCGTCTCCATCCGGGCACGTTCTATGCGCTGCCACAGGCGCCCCAGCAGTACAAGCAGCTCCTGATGATGGCGGGCTTCGACCGCTATTTCCAGATCGCGCCGTGCTTTCGCGACGAGGATCCCCGCGCCGACCGCCTGCCGGGCGAGTTTTATCAGCTCGATGTCGAGATGAGCTTCGTCGAACAGGCGGATGTGTTCGCGGCGATGGAGCCGGTCATACGGGGCGTGTTCGACGAGTTTGCTCGCGGCAAGCCGGTCACGCCTTCGCCCTGGCCGCGCATTCCCTACGCCGAGGCGATGCGCAAATACGGCTCCGACAAGCCGGACCTCCGCAATCCCATCGTCATGCAGAACATGTCAGAGCACTTCCGCGGGTCGGGCTTCAAGGTGTTCGCGCGGCTGCTCGAAATTGAGAAAAACGAAGTCTGGGCCATTCCAGCGCCCGGCGGTGGGCCAGCGAACGTTCGCCGATCGGATGAACGCCTGGGCGCAAGGCGAGGGCCAGCCTGGGCTCGGCTACATTCTGTTCTTCGACCGTTCTCAGGACGAGACATCGGTTGCGGCCGACCCGAAGGCGGCGGGAGTGGGCGGACGAGGGCCGCTCGCCAACAACATTGGTCCGGAGCGCGTCGAGGCGATCCGCCTTGCGCTTGGCCTCAAGGCAGGCGACGCCGCATTCTTCGTCGCGGGCGATCCGGACAAGTTCGCCAAATTCGCCGGCCTCGCACGCACGAAGGTCGCCCAGGAGCTCAAGCTGGTCGACGAGGACCGGTTCGAATTCGCCTGGGTTGTCGACTTCCCCATGTACGAATGGGACGAAGAGGAGAAAAAGCTCGAGTTCTCCCACAACCCCTTCTCGATGCCGCAGGGCGGACTGGAAGCGCTTCTCGGCAAGGATCCCCTCGCGATCAAGGCCTTCCAGTACGACATCGCCTGCAATGGCTACGAGCTGGCCTCGGGCGGCATCCGCAACCATCGCCCCGAGGCCATGCTGAAAGCCTTCGAGATCGCAGGCTACGGCGAGGAGACGGTGGTCGAGCGGTTCGGCGGCATGTATCGCGCGTTCCACTATGGCGCCCCGCCGCACGGGGGCATGGCGGCCGGCGTGGACCGCATCGTGATGCTGCTCGCGGGCGAGCAGAATCTGCGCGAGGTGGCGCTCTTCCCGATGAACCAACGGGCCGAGGACCTGCTTATGGGCGCGCCGTCGCCGGCGACGCCCAAGCAATTGCGCGAGCTTCACATCCGCGTCGTCGCGCCGGAGAAGTGAGCCTATGTTCGAGGGCTTCGAACGCCACGTGGTTCAAGTCGACGAGGAGACTTCAATCGCTTGCGCGACCGCGGGAGCCGGGCCGCCGGTGCTGCTGTTGCACGGCTTCCCGCAGACCCGCGCGATGTGGGCGCGCATCGCGCCGCGCCTTGCGGAAGCCGGGTACTCGGTGGTTTGCGCGGACCTGCGCGGCTATGGCAAATCTTCGAAGCCGAAGCGCCTGCCGGACAATTCCAACTATAGCTTCCGCGCCTTCGCTGAGGATCAGGTCCGTCTGATGCGGGCGCTAACCTATGAACGGTTTCACGTGATCGGGCACGACCGGGGCGGGCGAACGGCCCATCGGATGGCGCTGGATCATCCCAGGGTCGTCCAGAGCATAGCCGTCCTCGACATCGTGCCTACTTACGCGATGTTCATGGAGACGAACCGGCAAGTCGCCGGCGCCTATTGGCACTGGTATTTCCTGTCCCAGCCCGAGCCGTTTCCGGAACGCATGATCGGCGCCGATCCGGACTTCTTCTATGAGACCTGCCTCGTCGGCTGGGGCGCGGCGAAGCTCGCCGATTTCGACGCTCCGCAGCTCGAAGCCTACCGGGACGCTTGGCGCGACCCCGCCATGATCCACGGCTCGTGCTCCGACTATCGCGCGGCGGCGACAATCGACCTCGACCACGACGCGGCCGATCTCCACCGGAAGGTGGAGGCGCCGTTGCTCGCCTTCTACGGCGCGAATGGGCTCATGGCCAAGCTGTTCGACATCCCGGCCGAATGGCGCAAGCGCGCCGCCAACGTGAAGGCCGCGTCGCTGCCGGGCGGTCATTTCTTTCCGGATCTCATGCCGCGGGAGACCGCCGAGGCGCTCATCCGATTTTTGCGGGAGGCGGGATGAGCGCCAATCTCCGTCGATCCTTGCGGCTGCAGGCGCGCCCTTGTTCGCGCTTTGCGCTCATGTTAGCCACGCGAGCGAAAATCGGGGTATAGCGCAGCCTGGTAGCGCGGAAGTTTTGGGTACTTCAGGTCGCAGGTTCAAATCCTGCTGCCCCGACCAATTTGATCAATGATTTCAATGATGCAGTCGGTGCATATGAAGCTCGTCTTTCATCGGGTAAGCACTCGGTAAGCAGGAGAGCCGACTTGGGCACGGGAAAAGGCAGCCGCACCTCGCGGTCACTCAAGCGAAGTGGCGTGCAGGATTGCCGTCCTCCGACGGAAAAACGAAGTGACAACCAGCCCGATAGCGCTGGCGATCTAGCAACTCCCGCGCCGTCTTGGCGAGCGGCCGCAGTTGAGCGCCCCTCTTGCTATCCTGCAGGCGCAGGCAGCGCGCCTCCGCGATCGACCTAACTCCAGTGCGCCGCAAGCGCTTCCATGCGGCGGCAACCCGTCAGCAGCAGGAACTGAATCACTGCGGCAGCGGTGGCCGAAGGCCTCAAGCTTTGCCGTCCGTCCGAGACGGTTCTCGACAATCCTGCCGAACCGCCGCATTTGGACGCTTTCTCAAAGAGGACGATGAGGTTGTCAGGGCTGACCCAAGCCGGTGGAGACCGCTCTTCGCCGAGCTGCTGTCCACAGGGTCGCGTGATTGGCAATGTCCGCGCTTCACGTGTGCGCCGTGACAAGGCGGCGCTTTCCAGTGGGTGCAAACCCCACCCGGCGAAACGACGTCGCTCAAACGTCTCAAATGCGCAAATAGCGGCCATTCGGTAATGGTCTGGCTAATGGATCAATCGATCCAACGGGGACATTCGGTTGATGACGACGCGTCGCCCTCGAAAGACGAAGGTTACCGTTCGAATCCCCTGGCGCGCCAACGGCCCGTCGGCAGATAAGAAGCTGTGCACCCGCCGCGTGAAAGCCGCCAAGGGCCCGCTGTGCCCACCCAGGCGGCTCGACCCTATCCCTAGACCCTGGGGTGGGACGCCGGCGTAGTCTCATCTTGAACCGCGTCAAGCGGCGCCACCGGAGTTGGGCGCCTGGCTGATGCCGCGCCGGCGACGAGCGTGACCGGCGACGAACGGGCAATATCGTAAGCCGATGTCGATCATGCGCTGTCAGGGGCTCACGAGAAGCGCAATCTGATCAATCTCAGGGAGGTCGAAGCCAGAAAAGAGGGAAGGAATGTGTTTTCTGCCCGCTCCGAATTTGGCCGTATAACGCTTTTCGCGTTGATCCCAGGAGGCCGCGTCATTGAGGGCTCAATATGAACAAGATGCCGTTTTCCTGGATTGGAACGCTACAATGTCCAATTCGAACTCAAATTTCCCTTTAAGGCTAGGCCCAACATTGATTTTTCGTCTAACAAAGTAGCCGCGAAATTCGTACCATCCGGCGACGAGCTGTTCTAGGAAATTTAACGCCACTAAATCACCTTTCTTTTATGATTGGCGCAACTTTGTATGGGGTATTCACGCGTCGTTTGGCAATGGGCGCTGGAGCCAAGCGCGTCATTTGCCGGCGCCATCTCGCGCGCGCCGGCTGGCCTGTCGCTGACGATCGGGCGAAATAGTCGGGAAAGACGCCGGGGATCGAAGCAGGGTGCGGCGAAGTCGCGGATCGCCCGCGGGTCTTTGATCATCCTTAGATCACACATGAAAGCGACGCTACGATGTCGAGTGATCCGCTCCCCGAAAACTGGACCGTTCAGAGTTAGAGTTTTCCGCGGTAATTTCCCTTGGCTGGGAGGAGCGGAAGACAATGAAGGCGTCACAGTTCTCGGATGCGCAGAAGGCGTTCATTCTCCGGCAGGGGAACGATGGCGTTCCGGTTGCCGACATCTGCCGGAAGGCCGGAATCAGCCAAGCGACCTATTTCAATTGGAAGAAGAAATACGAAGGCATGCAGCCGCCTGAGATGCGGCGATTGAAGCAGCTCGAGGACGAGAACGCGAAGCTGAAGAAGATCGTGGCGGACCTGTCGCTGGACCGTGAGATGCTTCAGGACGTGATCCGCCGAAAACTCTGAGGCCTGCTCGTAAGCGCGAGCTGGCGACGGCGGTTTGTGGTGAATGGGATGTATCGATCAGACGGGCGTGCAGCCTTCTCGAATTTGATCGCTCGACCTTTCATTACAAAGCCCGTCGCCGCGAGCAGGCCAGCCTCGAAGCCCGGATCAAGGAGATCTGCGCCACGCGCGTCCGTTACGGATACCGGCGTGTCCATGTTCTCCTGCGACGCGAGGGATGGGAGATCAATTTGAAGAAGACCCATCGGATTTACAATGAATTGGGCCTGCAATTGCGCAACAAGACGCGAAAGAGAAGAGTGAAGGCGAAGCTGCGCGACGATCGTCGCGCAGCTTCCACATCCAATGAGGTCTGGGCCATGGACTTCGTCCATGACCAATTGGCTACCGGTCAGAAGATCCGCGTCCTCACCGTCGTCGACACATTCAGCCGGTTCTCGCCCGCGATTGATCCGAGGTTCAGCTACCGGGCCGAAGACGTTGTCGTGACCCTGGAACGGGTCTGCGACGCAATGGGCTATCCGAAGACGATCCGGGTCGACCAAGGTTCCGAGTTTGTCAGCCGCGACCTCGATCTTTGGGCCTATACGAGGGGCGTGACCCTGGACTTCTCACGGCCTGGCAAGCCAACCGACAACGCGTTCATTGAAGCGTTCAATGGCCGGCTGCGAGCCGAGTGTCTGAACACCCACTGGTTCCTGACGCTTGCCGACGCCCGCAAAAAGTTGGAGGATTGGCGCAAGGACTACAACGAGGTTCGGCCGCACGGGGCAATCGGCAACAAGCCCCCGGTTTCCCTCATGACTCCCGTCGGCGCATCCAGCCCGCCGGCGTGACAAAGGCCGGAAAACTCTACCTTCCGGCGGTCCAACGTTTGGGAGCGGACCACCTCAACCCAAGACTCTTAGCCCCGACTGGATGAACATCAGGGGTCACAGCACACCCATCCGTCTATTCTCGTCCAATGCCGGACAATCGCGCGAACGTTTTCCGCAGGCCGACGACGCGTTCGCGTTCGCGCTGAGCATTTCAGGGCCGCAAGCGCGTCCACAACGCCGACGAGCCCCAGGGCGAAGATCGTCGCCAAGCGCGTCTGTCAAACGTCTTCGAAAGAGCTCTTCCAAGAACCAGCTATGGTTTTGGCGATTCTACTTTTTGCTGAAACGGCCACTTGCTTTCAAGTTTCATCCTCACGAGCGCCTGGTCGATAACCCAATCCATCGCAAGAGTGTATAAAGCCAGCTTCGCCCATTCGCTTGGGGGAACGAATTTCTTCGGTCGCACTAAATTTGTCGCGTCGTCTTCGACATCCATGAGGATCGTCTTTGCCGCATCGGGATCGAGACGTGAGTCATCCAGCGTCACATGGTCCAAGGCGAGCTTCATGTCGACAAGCTTGAAAAGCGTATCAGCGATTGCGTCGTCGCTCTGTATCGCCTCCCAAATTCGGCTCCCTAACTCGCAAAGCCCGGTCTCAAGCTCATGCCTGGCCATCTTGCGCTTCCGATCCCAACCACTAGGGCGCCACGCGATGGCTGCGCCCCATCTCCCACCACTCTATCGTCGGCTTCCATCGTCGGCCTCGCCTAAGCTTGAACGAGCACCGGGCGACTTGTTTTTTGAGCCCGTCGTCAGTCGACCCGCCCGGCTATGACTATGTGCGCGTTTTGGCGTGCTGCCGATCCTTACTTCATCGGCAAGGTCTGATTGTCAAGTAACCAAGTCAATACAGCGGCCAGCGGCCAAGCGAACCTGCTCTGATTGCCCAATTTCCGATGGACGATAAGATTTCCTCTACTTACGCTATACTACTAATGATTATTATCGCGCCGCGTCGCGCGCCAAAGGGTGCAGCGAGTGTCGTGGTAGGCGCATGCTTTTGCGCCCGCCATGGATTTTCCGATGAGGTGTGCTCACACCGACGGTCAGGGCGCGAACTGCACATTCAGCGGGCGCCAACCAGCTGACTTGTGCCCTTACGTGGCGTTTCGCAGCAGAGCTTCCCAAACCGCGCAGGTAGTTCAAAAGAGGGAGGCATACCACTTCCGGCTATCGGAAATCGGCCGGCGGCCTTCATAAATGCTTTACATTTTCTTCACGATGGGTAAATTGAACTATCCGGTTGTGGGATGTTGGCTCATTGGAAAGATTGGGCTTTGGTTCCAAGATCGAGCGCAGGTGACTAGCGTCAGTCTGGTGCGGTTGTATGCGCGAGAGGCGTTTTCGTTTGGCTGGGGATTTTATCAATCTCGATCCGTTGTTGGTTCGGCCCATTCTCGGTTGGCCCGTTGCCGTGCTCCCCAAATGTTGGACAGGTTTGAAATAGCTACGTAATCAACTAATAATCATCGGGGAGTGGCGATGCGGGGCGAGGGGTACGATTTCAATGAGCCGTTGTCGCAAAATGAGATCCCTGAGGGCGGTCGCTTAGCGCCGTCGATCGTCAATAGCGGCGGTTGCCCAGCCGACCAATTCTACACGATAGACCCCGAACGAGAGGCGATTCAGTTCGACCGAGGGGAGACCTTATCGGCCGAACGTGTTGCGCGTCGCTTGGATCTACAAGGCAGTAAAGCAACTGAAAAGAAGGTCGTTATCGTCGAAAGCCGGATTTTCCTGCGGGAATGTATCCAGAGAAGCATCGAATCGGCGCTGTCGATGCCCGTGGAGACATTGTCTTCATTTTCGGAGTTGGGTAACCAAGCGGACTATTGGATCGGCGCGATTGGTAATCATTTCTCTTGACGAGACGGGCGGCCAGGAAAACGCCAAGGCATTGAGTATTATTTCCGATTTAGCCCCGTCTCTACCGACTATCATTCTTTCTTCCAAGTATAATTTCGAGGTGATGCGGGCCGTGATGGGCTGCGGAGCAAAGGGTTATATCCCAATGACCATGGGATTTGAAATCGCGGTCGAAGCGGTTCGCTTTGTGTTGGCGGGTGGGACATACGTCCCGGCGGAGTGCCTCCTCTCCGCCATCCCGACTGCCGTCACGCCGTCGCGCCCCGCGGCGTCCGGCGCCATCACCAGCCGCGAACTCGCCGTTGTCCGCGCGATCCATCAGGGCAAGCCGAACAAGATCATCGCCTACGAACTGAACATGTGCGAAAGCACTGTAAAAGTGCATGTTCGCCATATCATGAAAAAACTGCGAGCCAAGAACCGTACGGATGTGGCGATCAAGGCAACGGCCCTCCTTGCATGTTCCAGATGTACGACGCAAAGCGAATGCTGGTCCGCTGGGCGGTGTTCGATGCGATTCGCATAACGCGCGGTATGGGGCGATAGCTCGACGACGCCCGTCGAACCATTTGCGCGTGCAACGGATTGCGGAAATCTCCGCTCTCCTCGCCAAACGCGATCTCAGTCAATGGGTTTTGGAAGATTATAGATGCCGCGCTCGTCGACCTCGCGTGGCGCTTCATATACCGTTTCGAGCGATCAAGATCATCGGCGCGTCGAGAGCTTGGGTAAACCGATTTTGATCAACCCGCTTCCGTTAGTCGGGGCTACGGCGAGGCTGGTTAGTGCTGGCTCCTTCACCATGCGGTCCTGTCGGCGAGCTATCAGTCTCACGCGCTGTTCCGCGTCCCTAAGCAGGAATAAGTTGAACGCCTGTTCGACCAGATCAAAGTCTGGTTTGGCTGACGTGACCCCACTTGATTACATCTTGACAGTGTGAATAATGGGCCATCCTCCTGACCATGTCCCACCACGGGTTGAGCTTACCCTTTCTCGCCTCGGAGAGCGCCAGATGAAACTCCCCTGTCGAATGCCCGAGATCGTTGGAGCAACCCACGCATTTACTCACAACACCCGACTTTAAATGTCTGATCTTTGCTGTGAACCCGTGGCCGCAGTGTGGGCACCGAATGGGCCAAACGTCCTCGTCCTCATACATTACGCATCGCTCCCATCTAAACGGGCTGAGTAACCAATTAAAATCGGTATCTTCTGCTCTTCATGTGCGGCGCCGGTCCCGGATTTTGTGTCGCCAAAAACTCGCCCTGTCGTCGCGTTGGACTAAGACATATCGGTGAAGTATCGGTGCACCGGAGTAGCCGCTGATTAGCACGATTGCCAATGGTCAAATGTGTGGAGGAGGCGTTGTCACCTCGTCTGTGGCTTGGCAGCCGAAGTGCGCCGCTCGCGCTCTTCGCGTGGCACCGTGTCGTCGCCTCGCAGGCGGTTTGCCAGGCTCTATCGATCCTCGGGTTATCACTGCGCTCAGCCGACGTGGACACGGGTTGCGCGTATGGCTACGCTCAGCCCAAAAAAGTTGGCGCAGCCTCACCCATGCGGCGGCGAGCGGGAGGAAAGCGGATGGGCCGATGGCGGTTGCGCGCGGCGGTCATCGCAGTCGCAATGGCCGCTCTTGCAGGGGCGGCGGTGCGAGCGGATCAGACGCGCCATTTGAGTTTCGCCTATGACCAGCCGCATTCGACCGGCTACGGCGTCGCAGCGGACCTCTTCAATAATAAGCTCATGGAGTTGAGCCACGGGTCGATGGCGATCGACCAGTTTCCAGGCGCGCAACTGGGGCAGGAGCCCCAGATGCTGCAAAAGATTCGCACCGGTGACATCGATTTCATGATCAGCTCGACCGCCAACGCGGCGACCGTCGCGCCGGAATCGGGCGTGCTGTCGATCCACTATCTCTTCCGTTCGGAAGATCAGTTGATCAAGGCGATCGCCGACCCACGGCTGGTCACGGCGGTCAAGGAGATGTTCGGCGCGACCGTCAAGGACGGGCACGTGCTGGCGCTTGCCACGCTAGGCCTTCGCGATCTCTACGGCAAGCGGCCGGTGACCTCGGTTACCGACATTAAGGGCTTCAAGGTTCGGGTCCAGGCGACGCCGACTGAGGACACGCTGTTCCCCGCTTACGGCGCGCAGACCATCCACATGCCGTTTGGGAGCGTCTACACCTCGCTGCAGACCGGCGTCGTCGACTTCGCCGAGAATGGCGTCAACGTCTACGACTCGAACAAGCACTATGAAGTGGCGCCGGTGCTGTCGATGACCGAGCACGAGGCGAACAACAGCGTCATCTGGGTCAGCGACAAACTGTGGTCGTCGCTGACCGACGAACAGAAGGGCTGGGTGCAGGCGGCGGCGGCGGAAGTCGGCTTGAAGCAGCCGGCGGCGGCGATCGCGCTCGAGCACAGGTCGCTCGCCAAGCTACAAAAGCTGGGCGTCAAAGTCGTCACCAACGTCGACAAGGCGAGCTTCATCAAGATCGCCGAACCGCTGCAGGACAAGCTCGCCAAGGCGCTGGGCCCGCACGCCGAGAAGATCTTGCAAGTCTGCCGCTCGATCCAATAGCGATGGACGGGCGCGCGGACCTCGTCCTCGCCGCCGATCGCCACCTGAAGTGGCCGGCGCTGGACCCGCTTGAGCGCGTACTCATGCAGCTCTGCGGCGTGTGCCTGGTCGGCTTCACGTCGACGACCTTGCTCGACGTCGTCGCGAGGATCGCGGGCCATCCGCTGCTCTGGCCGCAGGAAGTGACGTCGGCCTTCTTCATCTACGGCGTCTTCATCGGCGCCTCGGTCGCGACGCGGCGCAACGATCACCTGCAGCTGCTCGCCTTGACCGAGTCGATGAGCGGCCCGACGCGACGGGCGCTCGAGGTCTTAAATCGCGCCGTCGTCATGGGCGTCGGCGTCTTCCTCGTCGTTTATGGCTGGCAGAATTTCTTGACTGGCTTCGGCAGCTTCCGCATGCCGTCGATGCTGCCGATCGCCTATCTCTACGCGCCCATTCCGCTCTGCGGCGCGCTAGTGGCGCTATTCAGCCTCGAGCAGATCGTCAACGGCCTGCGCCACGGCTTCGAGGCTCCGCCCCCCGCGCCCGCAGCCTAAATCCCGATGCCCAACAGCGCCATCCTTTTGATCATGACGGCGCTCTTTCTTACGCTCGGTTACCTCGGCGTGCCGGTAGCGTTCTCGCTGATGGCGGGGGTTATCGTCGGCACGATGCTGACGCCGGTCTCGCTGCAGTCGATCGTCGGGCAGGCGTTCAATGGCGTCGATTTTGAAGCTCTGATGGCGATCCCGTTCTTTCTCCTGGTCGGCGAACTGATGACATCGGCGAATGTCGTCGTGCGCATCGCAGAAGTGTCGCAGGCGCTGGTCGGCCATATTCGCGGCGGACTGGCTCAAGTGACCACGGTCTTCAGCATGTTCTTTTCCGGCATGTCGGGCTCATCGTCGGCGGACGTTGCGGTGTTGAGCCGGACGATGGCTCGCCCGATGGCGATGGAAGGCTACTCGCCGGCCTTTGTCGCTGCGCTCATCGCCGCCGCCTCGACCATCGCCAATCTGGTGCCGCCGAGCATCATGGCGGTCGTCTATGGCGCGGTCGGCAATGTTTCGATCGCGGGGCTCTTTCTCGCGGGCATTTTGCCGGGCCTTATGATCGGCGCCGGCCTCATGCTGTTCTGCTATTTTTTCGGGCCCGTCGGCTTTCGCCGGCCGCGCTCGAGTTTCCTCAATCTTGTTGCGGCTGCGCGAGCCGCGGCGCTCCCGGGACTGATCCCGGTGATCCTGCTCGGCGGCATCATGACCGGCTGGTTCACGCCGACCGAAGCCGGCGTGGTCGCCGTCGCCTACATTCTCATCGTCGTGATTCCGGCGCTCAATCCGCGCCACATGCGGTCGGTGTGGAGCGACTTCGTGCAAGCCGGATTGATCTACTCGCTGCCGTTGATCACCATTGCTGCGGCGTCCGCGTTCGGTTGGCTGCTCGCCTATCTGCGCGGTCCAATCGTCGTCTCGGGGTGGATCGGCGATGTGGCGCACGGCGATCCGCGCGCCATCATGTTTCTCTTGGTTGCGGTGTTCACCATCGTCGGGGACTTCATTGAACCGATCCCGGCGATCATCATTTTCATGCCGGTCGTCAACCAGCTGACCGATCAGGCGTCGATCAACAGCGTGCATATGGGCATCGTGCTCATCATCACGCTGGCCTTCGGCCTGATCACGCCGCCATACGGGCTGTCGCTTCTGATGGCGTCCAAGTTCATCGGGGTTCGCTTCTCGTCAGCTCTGCGGGCGTCGCTGCCGATCTATGTGATCTTCTTCTTAACGATCGCCTTCGCGATCTTTTTCCCGAACGCGGTGCTCTGGTTGCCGAAGGCGCTGTTTCCGGAGTCGGTCGGCTGTTTCAAAGCGCCCGACGGTGGGAGATACATCTGCCCGTGACGGAACTCAATCCCTGCAAGCGGGGGCGCGGCGAAGGGGTCAAGACGACCCTTTGCGGACCTCCAGGTTTGCTCCGTGAACGCAGTACTGAGCCAAGAACCTGGCAATTCTGTGAATTGGTGATTAATCGACCGCGAACGTATGATGGGGCGTTAAAGTTGTTTGTTGGCCTTGCGACCCTTTGCGGACCTCCAGGTTTGCTCCGTGAACGCAGGACTGAGCCGAGAACCGGGCATTCTGTGAATTGGTGATTAATCGACCGCGAACGTATGATGGGGCGTTAAAGTTGTTTGTTGGCCTTGTCCTCCACCCTACGCGAGGGCAGAGTCCAGGACTGCGGCAAGGAGCGCCGTGATGCGGGGCGCGCCGACAGGGCGAGCAAGGGACCCCATCGCCTGCCCAAGTCAAATAGGTGATCTCGGCGACCAGCTTCGGCTTGACCCAATGGACGCGGGACGGAACGAGCGGCGGTCCGAAACGAGTCTTCCGAGGCGGAAGAACATTAAGAGGCGACTTAGCGCGAGGTCACGCCCGAACGTTAACGCGACCATGGCGCTTCATGCGCCACCTCGATGGCATACTTCACGATGGCCTCGGCGATGGTCTCCTGGGTCACGCTTCCCTCCGTTACGAGCGCGGCAAGCGCTGCAACGACGACATGGCCCGCGTCGACCTCAAAAAAGCTGCGAAGCGCCGCACGCGTGTCGCTGCGGCCAAACCCATCGGTGCCGAGCGCGGTGAATGGGGCCTCGACATAGGCTGCTATCAATTGCGGATAGGCGCGCACATAATCTGTTGCGGCAATGATGGGACTTGTCCCCGGAAGACAGCGGGAGACGTGGCTCGTCTCCTGCGGAGAGACCGGGTTCAGCCGGTTTCGTCGCTCGACCTCACGCGCGTCGCGCGCAAGCTCGGAGAAGCTGGTCGCGCTCCACACTTCCGAAGCGACGCCCCAGTCCGCGTCGAGCCGCCGGGCCGCCTCCAGCACTTGCGGGAATATTGCGCCCGAGCCGAGGAGTCGGACGCGAGCAGACGACTCCTGAGGGGCGCGCGCCTCGACGCGGTACAAACCCTTGATGATGTCCTCTTCGACACCTTCCGGCATCGAGGGCTGCGCGTAATTTTCGTTCATGGCGGTGACGTAGTAGAACTCGTCCTTCGCCTCCTCCATCATCGCGCGCGCGCCATGGTCGAATATGACGGCCACTTCATAGGCGAAGGCGGGATCATAGGCGCGGCAATTTGGAATGGTCGCGGCGATCACATGGCTCGATCCATCCTGATGCTGAAGCCCTTCGCCGCCGAGCGTCGTTCGTCCGGCGGTCGCGCCGATGAGGAAGCCGCGCGCTCGCTGGTCGCCCGCGGCCCAGATCAGGTCGCCGACCCGCTGGAACCCGAACATCGAATAGAAAATATAGAAGGGAAGCATCGCGACGTTGTGGACGCTGTAGGACGTGGCGGCGGAAACCCAGGACGAGATCGCGCCGGCCTCAGTGATGCCCTCTTCCAGCAATTGTCCGTCGCGCGCTTCGCGATAGTAGAGCATGGAGCCCGCGTCTTCGGGTTCGTACAGCTGACCATGCGGCGAATAGATGCCAACCTGTCGAAACAGATTCGCCATGCCGAACGTGCGCGCCTCGTCCGCAACGATGGGCACGATTCGCGGGCCGAGCGTCTTGTCCTTCAGGAGATTGCTGAACAGCCGGACGGCGGCCATGGTCGTGGACATCTCCTTGCCCTCGGCTCGAAGCGCGAATTCCGCGTAAGCCTTGAGCGGAGGCACGGCGCACGCTTTCCGCGGTTCTCCGGCGCGCCGGCAGATAACCGCCGAGAGCACTCGCGGCGCGCGCGAAGATAGCGAAGCTCGGCGCTGTTTTCGGCGGGCTTGTAAAATTCGAGCGCGGCGGTCTGTTCGTCGGTGAGCGGAAGGGCGAAGCGGTCGCGGAAAGCGATCAGCGCGTCGATATCGAGCTTCTTGGCCTGATGCGAGGTCATGCGGGATTCGCCCGCGCCGCCCATGCCGAAACCCTTCTTCGTCTTGGCGAGGATAACGGTCGGCTTGTCCTTGGTCGCTCGCGCCAATTCGAAGGCGGCGAAGAGCTTGCGAAGATCGTGGCCGCCACGCTTGAGCCCGTCGATGTCGCCGTCCGACATATGCGCGACGAGGTCGTGCACTTCTGGGTCTTCGTCAAAGAAGTGAAGGAGATTGTAGCCGCCGTCTCTCGCGCCGAGCGTCTGATACTTGCCATCGACCGTGGCGGCGAACCGGCGAAGCAGCGCATGCTTCTTGTCGCGCGCGAAGAGAGCGTCCCATTCCGAGCCCCACAGGACCTTGATGACGTTCCAGCCCGCGCCGCGGAACAGGCTCTCCAGTTCCGGAATGATCTGCCCATTGCCACGCACCGGCCCGTCGAGGCGCTGGAGATTGCAGTTGATGACGAAGGTAAGATTGTCGAGCCCTTCGCGCGCCGCAAGCGAAAGGCCCGCAATCGATTCGGGCTCGTCCATCTCGCCGTCGCCGAAAACGCCCCAGACATGTCGCGTCTCGGTATTGACGAGGCCACGGTGTTGCAGATAGCGCAGGAAACGAGCCTGATAGATCGCCGTGATCGGCCCGATGCCCATCGAGCCAGTCGGCGTCTGCCAGAAATCGGGCATGAGCCAGGGATGGGGATAGGAACTCAAACCCCCGCCGTTGACCTCCTGGCGGTATCGCTTCAGCTGCTCTTCCGACAACCTCCCTTCGAGAAAGGCGCGCGCGTAAACGCCCGGCGCCGAATGCGGTTGGAAGAAGACAAGGTCGCCGTTGTCGGCGCCTGTGTCGGCGCGAAAGAAGTGATTGAAGCCAGTTTCAAAAATCTCGGCGGCGGAGGCGTAGCTCGCGATATGGCCGCCGAGTTCGCCATAGGCCTTGTTGGCGCGAACCACCATGGCGAGCGCGTTCCACCGGATGATGGCCGTGATCCGCTCCTCCATGGCGATGTCGCCTGGAAATGGAGGTTGCCGTTCGAGCGGGATGGAATTGCGGTAAGGGAGATAGGGAGCGAGATCCGTTCCGACCCCGAGCTCCTTGGCCTTGCGGTCGAGGGTCGACAGAAGGAACTCGGCCCGGTCCTCCCCGGCGGCTCGGACAACCGACTCAAGCGCAGCCAGCCATTCGGCCGTCTCCTCCGGATCGGCGTCTCCAGGGCGGTTTGCCTGCGCGACTTTTGCGAAGTTCATGGGGTGGGACCAAATCTCGACGGCGATGCTTGAGCTTAAGGCGCGGCTCACGGCAGACGGCGCCAAAGATAGCTTGATCTGCGGAATATTAAGCCGAAAATGCTGCTAGACCTCGTATCGAAGGCATAATCTGCTGAAAAAGGCTCTCGATCCAACAGACATCCGGATCCTCACTGAAATCCAGGAGGACGCCAGCCTCACGAATGTCGCGCTCGCAGAACGAGTCGGCTTGTCGCCTTCGCCTTGTCTGGCTCGCGTTCGAGCGCTTGAGGAAACGGGCGTTATCGCCCGGCGCGTGACCCTTCTTGACGCCGCCAAGCTCGGCCCGAGCCTGAGCGTCTTCATTCAAGTGACCCTGGAAAAACAGATCGAGGAGATGCTGGAGAGTTTCGAGCAGTCGATCAAACGCTTTCCAGAAGTGATGGAATGTTACCTGATGACGGGCGACTTGGATTATCTTCTGCGCGTGGTTGTTCGCGACACCGTCGAACTTCAGCATTTCATCATCGAACGGCTGACGAGAGCGCGCGGCGTCGCCAACATCCGATCGAGCTTCGCCCTCAAGCAGGTCAAATACAAAACTGCGCTTCCGGAGAACGTTCTGGTTGGATCGCAGTCCGCCTGAGCTTGGCGCCTTTTATTTCGAGCGGCGTCACCTCCAAACGCGGCCTTCATGGAATTATACCAAAGGTCATAGCGACTGACCGACGTGAGCCCAGTCGCGCATTCCGATGGAGGTGATGGTTTCGGGCTGCGCGGTTAGTTTCCGCCATGCGTCGCAGGCAGCGTCGACAATTGCGTCGTAATTTTCGAAGACGGTGTTTGAGATCCAGTTCTGACGGAGATACTGCCAGACGTTCTCGACCGGGTTCAACTCCGGGGCCCGCGAAGGCAGGAAGATCGGTGTGATGTTTTCGGGCATGTCGAGCTTGCTGGTGATGTGCCACCCGGCCCTGTCGAGAAGCACCACGGCGTGTGCGCCCTTGGCGACGTTGCTCGAGATTTCGTCGAGGTGAAGTTGCATCATGTCGGTGTCGGCATAGGGAAGCGCCAAGGCCGCTCCGACGCCCCGCGCTGGGCAGATCGCGCCGAACAGATAGGCGTTGTCGTAGCGCTGATCGGCGGGCTGTCTTGGTCTCGTTCCGCGCCTGGCCCACTGGCGGACGAGGCCGTTCTTCTGGCCGATCCGGGCTTCGTCCTGGAACCAGATTTCGATCGGCGTCGTCTCGGACAACCCTGCGAGATGAGCTTTCAGCGCGCGCGGGAAGTTTTTTTAAACCCTTCGACGATCCGCTCGTCCTGAGCCGGATGACGCGGCCGGGCGCTGATGTGCGAGAAGCCAAGCTTCTTCAGGAGCTTTCCGACATAGCGCGGATGAAAGTCGACGCCGAACCTTTCGGCAATGACACGCTTGAGATCGACGCGCCGCCAGCGGACGATGCCATCTTTCTCATGGTCCGGGCCGGCCTCAACGATCTTCGCAAACTGAGCCAACTGTTCCTCCGACAGGCGTGGCTTGGGACCTTCCGTCCGGTTGTCGATGAGGCCCTCCGGCCCCGAAACGTTGAAGCGATGAACCCAGTCGCGCAGCGTCTGGCGATCCATGCCGCCAATCTTCGCCGCCGCCGCCCGGTCCATTCCATCGCGAACCGCCGCCAGCGACAGAAGACGACGGCTCTGGCTGACGTCCTTCGATCGGCGAGCGAGCGTGCGAAGCTCTTCCGCCGAATAGTCTTCTCGCAATCTCACCGCTGATGGCATGGCGCGAATCTCCCGCGCCCAAAGGAGTCAGAAATCTCGCCTTGTGGGAATCCCCTCCATAGAGTCAGTCAGAGGGGCCTTTGGTTCTTTACATGAGGTTGCTGCGTCAAGTGGTTTGTTCGCAGTCACCCTTCAGCCTGGCCCGCATCGATGGTTCTTTTCGACGTCCGGCCGAGGCCGGCGTCAACAGTCCGGGGCGACGCTGGCACTGACCCTTCGGGCGGCGCAATGTATTAAACGCAGGCTCTACCTGCAACCAAAGGTCGCGCGCTCACCCTCATGGATCCGCACCCGCTGCATTGCCGAGGGGCGGAACGCTAGATCTCTTTTAAATCCTCCTGTTCATCGACCGGCTCGTTCGCGGCTTACGCTGCAACGGCCACTTCAAAGTGCGCGCCATCTTTCCACAGTCGTCCAAGCAGCACAGCCAGCTTTCTCGCGACCGCCACTCGGGCGCGCTTCGGGCCGATCGTCTTGACCAGCCTCAGACCCCAGTTCCGCAGGGCGAAGCGCTTCTTGACCGTCGTCAAAAGCACATTGGCGGCCTCATAGAGATAGTGCCGCGCCATCGCGTCGCCCTGCTTGGAAATGCCCATGCCGACATCCGTTTCGGCCGACTGATATCGTCGCTCGGTCAAGCCCAGGTACGCGCCGATGTCACGTGTCCTGCGAAACCGCTCGACGTTCTCGATCGCCGCCATAGAGGCCAGAGCGGTTATTCGGCCTACGCCGGGCACGCTCATCAGCCGCCAGGCGATTTCGTTGCGCTTTGCAAGCTCGTCGAGCTCATCGTCCAGCCGCGCCTGCTGGCCTTCGATCGAGGCCAAGGATTCCAGGAGAGCTCTGATCGCCGTGTGCAGAATCGGATCATTCCGCGTCGCAAGATAGGCCCCCTCGTCGAATTTCTTCCCGCCAGCCCGCGACGGCAGCTTGATGCCGAACGGGCGAAGGAGGCCACGCACCTGATTGCCCAGAGAGCGCTTCAGCTTCACCAATTGATCGCGCGCGCCCAACAGCGCCTTTAACCGATGCGTGTCGACCGACTTGACGTAGACCGAGGAAAACCAGCCGGTCCGCAACATCTCGGCCAGCGCCCAGGCGTCGCCCTTGTCGCTCTTGATCCGTCGGCTTTTGATGGCATCCGCCGCGCGGCGCGCGTCCATGCAGATCATCGGATAGCCGATCGCTTCAAGCGACCGGAACAGGTGCGGCGTGAATGGGCCGCTCTCGAGCCCGACCTTATCCAGCGATCCCTTAAACCGCTGCAAGGCGCCGTCGATCATTTCCGGATGCGTATCGACGGTTCCTCGCCACACCGCCTTGCCCGACCCGTCGATCACGCAGATCGCCGTTCGCTTGCCGCCGATATCCAACCCTGCATACATCCTCATCGCTGCTCTCCATTCGTTGCTCACGAATCACCAGCGAAGGGTCTCCTCCGACGCCGGAGAGCAGCAACCTCATGTACGGTATGTATTATCATTAGTGGCTGGCGCTGCTAGCCAGCCTTAAAATCCCGGCCGCTCATCATCCAAGCGAAGCCGTTTCCCTTTCGTTAGTGCGCCTAAGGGCGCTCCCACAGCCGTCGACTCCGCTTTGCTTTCCAAGCTTCGGTCGTGAGCGCCTCATGCTCACGCCGGCCAGACATTTTGTCGACCTAGTGCGCAATTGGAGTACCGCCGCACAACGACCATGCGGCGTTCGGCGGCTATGCGCAAATAGCGGCCATCCGCCGATGGCGCGGCGATCGCGGTTCGGCGAGGCCCGAGCCTTGATCGGCCTGATAAGCCTGTAAACCGCCGAGGGTAGGCCGGGTCAACTCACCGAGCCTATTTCGCACTCCGCGCCCGCCCGTGTCGGCGCGTCGTCGGCTTCGGGGCCGGATGACAACGGCCCCGTCCCCGACATCTAGCTGATCAATAGTCCATGCCACCCATGCCGCCGCCGCCCGGCATGGCCGGAGGCTCCTTCTTCTTCGGAGTCTCCGCGACCATGGCCTCGGTGGTTATCATGAGACCGGCGACCGACGCAGCGTCCTGCAGGGCGACGCGCACAACCTTCGCCGGATCGACGATGCCCGCGTTGAGCATGTCGACATACTGCTCGGTCTGTGCGTCGAAGCCGAAGGTCTGCGACTTGTTCTCGAGCACTTTGCCGACGACGATCGAACCCTCCACGCCCGCGTTCTCCGCGATCTGGCGGATTGGGGCCTCAAGCGCCTTCAGCACGATGTTGATGCCGGCCTGGATGTCGGCATTGTCGTCGCTGAGTTTGCCGATTGCCGCCTTGGCGCGCAACAGCGCGACGCCGCCTCCGGGCACGATGCCTTCCTCGACGGCCGCTTTGGTCGCGTGCATCGCGTCGTCGACGCGATCCTTCTTCTCCTTGACCTCGACCTCAGTCGAACCGCCGACGCGGATGACCGCAACGCCGCCCGCCAACTTGGCGAGCCGCTCCTGCAGCTTTTCCTTGTCATAGTCGGAGGTGGTCTCCTCAATCTGCGCCTTGATCTGAGCAATCCGCGCCTCGATGTCCTTCTTGGACCCGGCTCCATCGATGATTGTGGTGTTCTCTTTCTCGATCCGAACGCGCTTGGCGCGGCCGAGCATGTTGAGAGTCACGTTCTCGAGCTTGATGCCAAGGTCCTCGGCGTTCATGGTGCCGGCGGTGAGGACCGCGATGTCTTCGAGCATCGCCTTGCGCCGGTCCCCAAACCCAGGGGCCTTTACGGCCGCGACCTTCAGGCCGCCCCGCAGCTTGTTGACGACCAGTGTCGCGAGTGCCTCGCCCTCGATGTCCTCGGCGATGATGAGCAGAGGTTTGCCAGCCTGAACGACAGCCTCGAGGATGGGCAACATTGGCTGTAGTGAGGAAAGCTTCTTCTCGTGGATGAGAATGTAGGGGTCCTCAAGCTCCGCGATCATCTTCTCAGCGTTGGTGATGAAATAGGGCGAGAGATAGCCGCGATCGAACTGCATGCCTTCGACCACGTCGAGTTCGGTCACAGCGGTCTTAGCTTCCTCGACCGTGATCACGCCCTCATTGCCGACCTTTTTCATCGCGTCGGCGATCATCTTGCCGACCGTCTTGTCACCGTTGGCGGAGATCGTGCCGACTTGACCGATCTCTTCTGAGGACTGGACCTTCTTGGCGCGGCGTTCGATGTCCTTGACGACGGCTGCCGCCGCCAGATCGATGCCGCGCTTCAAGTCCATCGGGTTCATGCCGGCCGCGACCAGCTTGAGGCCCTCCTTCATGATCGAGGCGGTCAGCACCGTAGCAGTGGTGGTGCCATCGCCGGCGTTGTCACTGGTCTTCGAGGCGACTTCACGCACCATCTGAGCGCCCATGTTCTCGAACTTGTCTTCGAGTTCGACCTCCTTGGCCACGGTGACGCCGTCCTTGGTGATGCGCGGCGCGCCGTACGACTTGTCGAGGATCACGTTGCGGCCCTTCGGACCGAGCGTCACCTTGACCGCGTTATTGAGGATATCGACGCCGCGCAGCATTCGGTCGCGCGCGTCGGAGGAGAAGCGTACGTCTTTGGCGGGCATGATGTTCAATCCCTGGTTTGAGATGAGGGAACAGGCGGCGTCAGGCCGCCTTTTTCTTCGTAGCGCTTGCGCCCTCGATCACACCCATGACGTCGGACTCCTTCATGATCAAAAGGTCCTGAGATAGTTGCCCTTTGCTCGAGCGCCAAGCCTGTTGCGTACTGCCGAGATCATTTAACGGGAATAGTTCCGGTGGGCACGGGAGCGCTCTAAGTTTGCGAGGTGCCTAAGTTCCTCGACGGTGAGCACATGCCCTCTCGCGCGGTTTGTTATTGCGATGGGCAAGCGTGTCTCTTTCTGCATGTCTTCCACGATGGCAAGTGCATCGATTGCGCTGTCCAGATGATGCCGGGTCACGCCTGCTCTTGTTTCCACGGAGATCGAGAACACCGACTGCCTTCCTCCACGATTACGCTTTAGCAGTGGATCGCAAAACTTGAATCCCAGTCACAGCCACTCGGCGCGACTTGTCCAAAGTGCCGCTTTGGCTTCCCGTTCGACAGCCACCGCGCCTTCTCACATCAGATCGGCCGCTCTCCGTCGAGTTCGCATCAATCACCCGCGCCCGGATTTGGTAAGAAGAATTGGAGTTTGTCCGGCTTCCCTTCCCAATCCTTCCAGTCAGGCGGAGACGGTTTTTTCATCGTAATGTTTGGCCAAACTTTCGCGAATTCGGCATTCAGCCGCAACCATTTCTCTAGCCCTGGCTCGGTGTCCGGCTTGATCGCGTCAACTGGGCATTCCGGCACGCAAACCCCGCAATCAATGCACTCGTCGGGATGGATGACGAGCATGTTCTCGCCCTCATAGAAGCAGTCCACAGGACACACCTCGACGCAATCCATGATCTTGCAACGAATGCAGTTCTCGTCGACGACATACGTCAATTGTCGTCCCTTCGGCACATCGCTTCTGGAATGCTTTAGCGAAGCGCCTCATGGGTGAGGCCAGCGTCGCCCCCGTCACTTTGAAACGTAGCAGTCAATTGTGTTCAATTTAGCCCGCAGTTGGCAGCAGCATTGTCCGCTCCCCTACGCAACCATTTGATTTGGCTTGAGTCGCTGCCGCCCGGCTCCAGTCTTCGGCCGGAATGCGCAAATAGCGGTCATAGCCAACAGCATAGCGAGGTGCCGCGCTAGTGGATAGAATCAGACACTTCGAACCCTCGGTCTGTCATGCAAGTCACTGACATGCCTGAGACCGCACGGGACTCTTCCGATTGATTTTAACCACTAGCCCCGTCCCATTATCTGTAGACAAGTCCCGGCCCACAATGACAGCGCGCAATTGCCCATTTGAACGCTGACCCGTTGCACCCCCCCGAAGCGTCTGCCGTCAATGGGAGCCCGTTCGTCTTGCTACGGATGAGATTTGAGGGTGTACCGGATTTGGCAGACGCACATGTGGCCAGTGAGCCCGCAGTCAGACGCTCGGCTTTCCTTGGGGATAGCCGGTCTACAAATATGGCGGCGCAGTCAAGGTCTATGATATGATTGCAACTAGTCCCGCGATCTCAAACGGCTAGGAACGAATGAGTTCGGCAAGACGTAATCGAGTAGTACCAGTCGCGGCGCCCACGCTCAATACCGCATATTGAAATTTCAGGTCCAGGACATGGGAAACGATACTATCGCTCCGAAAGAGTCTTCGGTGGAGATTGTCAGAACGGACAAGCGGGAAGGGGTTACTTACGATTTATATACAAAACAATGTAGTTGCTGCGAAGAACTTCTTTACTTCACAGGGCGAACTGACGGGGCGAGAATTTCTTGTTTTCAAATATCAAAGGAAAGGAGTGAGAGTAGTTGGCGCACTCTTTGGCGGAGTAGGCGTCGAGCAGTTCGCCGATGGCGGTGACGACTGTCTCGAGGGTTCGCGCCGCCGCTTTGCGCAAGAGATGCTTGAACTTGGCGAAGACTTGCTCGATCGGGTTGAGATCGGGCGAGTATTTGGGGAGGAAGAACAGCTTCGCCCCGGCTGAGCGGATGGCTTGGCGAACCGCCTCGCCCTTGTGGCTGCCGAGGTTGTCCATGATCACCACATCGCCCGGCTTGAGCGTCGGGGCCAGCGCTTTCTCGACATAGGTTCGAAAGCTTTCGCCGTCGATCGGACCGTCGATCAACCACGGCGCCTCGATGCGGTCGTGACGGAGGGAGGCGACGAAGGTCATGGTTTGCCAATGGCCGTGAGGAACCTTGGCGACCAGCCTTTCGCCTTTCGGCGCCCAGCCGCGCAGCGGCTCCATGTTGGTCTTCGTCCATGTCTCGTCGATGAACACCAGGCGCTTGGGGTCGATACCGCTCTGGCGCTTCGTCCATTGCGCCCGCCGCCGCGCCACGTCAGGCCGATCGCGCTCGCTGGCGACCACGGTTTTTTTTGAAGCTGAGCTTCTCGGCGTGAACGAAATTCCACACCGACGATAATCGACTTTGAGCCCGCGCTCAGCCAGTTCGGCCACCAGCCCACGCAAGGTGAAGGCCCCGCCCCGGACCCGCCGCGACAGAAACGTAGCATGCTCGCCAGCAATCGCCTTGGGCTTATGCCCGCCCATCTGGCCAGGCGCGACGCTCCCCGTCTCCCGAAACCGCCGCACCCAATTGATCACCGTGCTCGGCGCGACCCCAAAGCGCGCCGCCGACTCATGCCGCGACAGCCCCTCTCGCAAAACCGCCCCCACCGCGCGCTCGCGAAGATCCATCGAATAAGGCTTGCCCATCCATGCTGGCCTCCTGCCGAGTCAGCACGGTGAATCAGAATACGCCCGAATTCGGGAATCCAAACCGATTCTGCCCAAAGTCATCCTGCTCTAGCGTCTGGCATTGAGACGGTAGGCGAGAAATTCGAGACGCGGCAGCCTCGGAAAGTACTTACTCGACGCGCGCGACCCCGAGGCAACGCACATCCCGTCGCCGTACCTTCGGGCCCGATCAAGCCAATCTTGGATTCGGACCGCGAAGCGGGGCACGAAACGTCATCCCCCGGTTGAACGCCGGTCTGTGATGACCGGCGAACGTCGAGTCCAGTCCTCTCGATACCGATATATGTCGGTCAAAACAGCTGGGAGAAAGCCGTCAAACCCGCAAAAGAGAGATTTCGGAACTTGACGAACGTCTGACCCCAAAATCATCATCAAGCCGGGTCAGTTCTCAATGGAATTCCCCAGTCAAATCTCAGCGGAGATCGACATTAACCGGGCAGTTCGTCTCTTCAGTAGTCTTTTTGCTCGCCATTTTTCGCTTTTCAAGTCGTTTAGTCGACGCGACCGCCGACGTGATGGGCAGGTGCCCGGGAAAGCTGATGGAAGCGCCTCCCCTTGAGCGAAGACTCGTGGCTGGGCGCGACGGCGAACGCCACCTTTTCTCGCCAGCGCTGTGGTGCGTGCGATCTCGTGACCACCGAGGAGCCCCCGGGGGTGCCCCACCACGTTGAGGACGCGGCCGCAACGATCGCCGCGATTCATCCGGCGCATCATCGAGAGGCCCGAGCGCTACAAAAAGCTGTATCGAGGGCGACTAGCGGTATCGCACAGCCCGGTACGCTAATTCTAATTACTCTAGCGATCGGAATCTGGTTGACGCTCAATCTCGCTCTTCCCGAGTTCGGACGAGCGGCGATCGACCCTTTTCCATTCCCATCGCTGGCTACGATCGTCTCGGCCATCGCCCTCTATCTCGCGGCAATGATCCTCATGACCCAGCGCCACGACGATGAGATGGCTATGCGCCGGGAGCAGATAACGCTGGAGCTCGCCATTCTTAGCGAACAGAAATCGTCGAAGATCATAGCGCTCTTGGAAGAATTTCGGCGCAACGACCCGAACCAAGGCAATCATCGAGACGAAGTGGCGGAGGCATTGGCAGAGCCAGCCGATGCGCAGGTAGTGCTTAACGCGATCCAAGCGGCGGAAAAAGCGGATAGCGTCAGTTAAAAGGAAGTAGGCGGTAATGCCCTTCTCCGCCGACAAATCCTCTCTGGACGAAGGAGTCGCGCTTCTCGACTCGCCGGAACGCCCAAAGGCTGTTAGCCAAGCAGGAACCTCGCGAAAAGCGCCGCCTGCTGAACTTCGTGCTATCGAACTGCACTTGGGACGATGGCGAAGTCGTCGCACTTTCCGTCAACCTTTTGATATACTTGAGGAAGCCACGACTGACGCTACCCACGTTGGGTGGGCGATAAAGCCAAAATCGGCGAAAACCGAGATTTGGCCGGGGGACCTGGATTCGAACCAAGATTGACGGAGTCAGAGTGCGGCGCGCACATGATCAATTGACCTTTATTGCCGTTTGCCTGCCATCGCCGCCGCGATCGTTGAGCCGATCGTTTCGACCGCGCGCCGCATCGGATCAGCGTCAAGATGCGCGTAGCGCTGTGTTGTGGACGGCTGCGAATGGCCGAGTAGCTTCCCGATAATCGGGAGTCCCAGAGACGCCCCGACGCCGACAGAGGCGAAGCTGTGGCGCAGATCATGGAGGCGGACTCCATCAAGGCCTGCCACCTCGCATATTGCGTCCCAAGGCCTCTTAAGGTCCGCGCGAGGCTGTCCTGTTTTTTCGCCGGGTATGACGTAGGGATTGCCGTCAATTTGGGGCAGGGCGGACAGGATCGCTGTGGCCGCAGCAGAAAGGTAGATCGGCTTTCTTCCGGTCTTTGAGTCGGGAAGGAAGACGATGCCGCGCTCAAGATCAACATGCTCCCATTTGGCGTCGAGGATTTCGCGGAGTCGTGCTCCAGTAAGCGTCAGCAGACGAATCGCCGCGACGGAATGGCGGTCGAACTTACGACGCCGATTCTCGGGCTTTGGAGCGTGCTTCGCTTTGGGATTCGAACTCGTCGACGGAGTAGGGCAGACCGGTCGTCTCCGCGGCTGTGAGCGCGTCGCTGAGGCGGACAAGCTCGTCCTTGGTCAGGTACCGTTCCCGCGCGCTTTCTCGATACTTCTCGACGCCCTTGGTCGGGTTGCTGGCGGCGTCCACATGCCTATGTCTTGCCGCCCAGCTCCAAACTGCCGAGAGAACGGCAAGCGTCCGGTTCGCCTGCGGACGACGGTCGGACATACTGGCGTGGAGGCTTTCGACATCCGCGTGCGTAATCTTCGTTAGGCGCTTGGTCCCGAGCTGGGGCAAGATGTGGAGCCGCAAGGCGTTGTCATAGCCCCTCGCCGTCCCGGTTTTCTTTTTGGCGAAGGTGTGGGTGAGAAAGCCCTCGGCTACTTTGTCTAGGGTAGGGGCTTCACGCTTGGTTCTGCGCTCGAAGGCTGGATCTGCTCCCTTCTCGACGTCTCCCAGCAGCGCCTTTGCTTCCTTTCGGGCTTCGTCGGGCGTCAGCCGCCCGTGCTTGCCGATGACAACACGGTGCGATCGACCATCCTTCCGGTACTGGCCCACATAGGTCTTCAAGCCAGTGGGGTAGACGATGACGCCAAACCCCTTTAGTTTGTCGTCCCAAACGATGTCGCGGTCTTTCCGCCAGAGCAGAAAAGGGAATCGACTGTCGATTTCGATATTCGCCGCGTCGCCATTGGACTTTCCCGGTAAGCGTTTCGGTAAGCAGCTTGCATCTAACGCGAGGAATATCTAGGAAACAGGGGGCAGGTTGTGGGCGGTTGCGCTGTCATCAAAGTCCAATAATATCAAAGGTCGTAGCAGTTGATGAAAGAACCGGAAACTGACAAATTCAGTTTTGGGTACTTCAGGTCGCAGGTTCAAATCCTGCTGCCCCGACCACTTTCAGTTATAGCCATCTGCGCCGCCCGCGTTAAGTTGTGTCTCCAAGACTAAGCCATTTGAAAGGCACAACAATCTCAGTGGCCTCTATTTTTCAAGGGAAGTGAGAGGCGAGACCTGAGGTCACTCCGGAAGGCCCGCTTTTCGTAGCCCTTCGACAAATCGTTCTAGGACAGCTGGGTCGCGATAGGGCGGACGTTCACGCCACTGGCCGATGGTAAACTGCGGGTGTAGCCGTAGCACCTCGCCTGCGGCGGCCTCAGCCTCCCTCATCATCCCGAGGTGGGCGTAATTGGCGGCGGCAAGCCGCTGGCCCTCCGAGGGATCATGCATGCGATGGATGGTTGCGATCACGTCCTCGCTGCGTCCCATCGCATCGTAGGCGTCGGCCAGGTACCACAGGTACCAATCGGGATAGTATGGATTGAGCCTCATCGCCTTGTGCAAGTGTTCGACGCCCTGCTCCGCGCGTTCGACGTAGGCAAGCGCATCGCCATATTCAGCGATGATGTCGCTGTCATTCGGATTGAGCGCGAGGGCCTGTGAATATTCCGCGAGAGCCTCGTCATGTTGCCGTCGATAGAGCCTTGCGTACGCAAATTCAGAAAATCCGCGTGCGTCAAGTACATCAAGTTCCTTAGCACGGCGCGCAAAGGACACAGCCGCTTCGAGGGAGTCTTGGGGTTTGCCCGACCACGCGTAACGCCAATCGAGATTGTGCGTCCGAGAAAGGGAGCTAAAGGCCCGACTGTAATCCGGGGCATATTCCGCCGCCTCCTCGAACAGTCGGCGCGCGTGCCAGTTCGCCGCTTTGGTGAACTGCAACATCATCTGTTGACCCCGCACAACCAACCCGTAGGCGCGCATGTCGCGGGGATGAGGAAATTCTTGCCTTCGCTCGGCAAGGTCAATTTGAATCGAAAGGCGCGCGGCGACCGCGCCCGCGATCTCCTCCTGGAGATCAAAGACGTCTTCGAGCTCGAGCTTAAAACGATCGGACCAAAGCACGCTCTCGGATGCGGCATCGATTAGCTCGACGGCAATACGAAGGCGTTTGTCAGCTCTGCGCAGGCTGCCGCTGAGGATATAACGAACCCCCAAGCGTCGTTGGACTTCCTGGGCGGGGCTTGTACCCAGATTGAACAAGAAGGCCGAGTGTCTGGCGATCACCATCAGGTTTCGAAACCGGCTGAGGCTCATAATAATGTCCTCGGCAATTCCTTCGCAAAGGTGATCGTTGCGGGGATCTCCGGACAAATTCGTAAGCGCCAGCACCGCAATGGTCGGATAGCGGACCGGCTCCGCCGCCGGAACTTCGCGCGGATCGCTGCGCCAACTGATATCCACGCCGCCGTGCTCGACCTCATAGACCTCGATCGGCTCAGAAACGTTCTTGAGGCGGGGTCGACCGAGCGAACGCAAGAGCGCGCCGGGCACGCTCCCAACAGCGGACCGAAAGGCGCCAGTGACGAGAATGCGGCACGGCTCGGCCATGGCCTGCAGCCGGGCCGCCACGTTGATGCAATGGCCGTAAGCGACCGTTTCGTGCATCGTCACATCGCCGATATTGAGCCCGATGCGAAACTCGATCGGCTCGCCATCTGCCCAAACCGACTGATCGCGAAATTCCGTCTGAATATGGATTGCAAACCGCAGGGCCTCGTCCGCGTCGTCGAACAGAGCCAGAATGCCGTCGCCAGCGATGTTGGTGACCCGACCGCCGTAATCGCCGATTAGCCCCTTGAAGAGCTGAATCGACCGGACAACTTGGCTCGCGCTGCCGGCCTGGTCCTGCTCCATGCGTCGAGTGAACTCGACCATATCGGCGAGAAGAACCGCTGCACGGATCGTCTGCCGTCCTTCAGGCGCCGGGGTGGTCGATAGCTCCGGGGACGTCATAAATTTCGCCGCCAATCCAGACTTGAACCGACATTAACCGAATCGCACCCCCGGGTAACGAAAAGTTGCATGGCCCCCAGCCAAAAAAATCGGTCTTGAATCATATTGCGCGCGGTACGGCGAATGTGGACAATCGTCGCGTGCTGCGGTCCCTCGAGCGCGCCCCCGGGAGGCAAACGACTTATGCGCCGCAAAACGCGGGCGAATTTTGGCTGCGTCCGCCGAAACCGCGGGATTATTTCTTTGCGATCGGGCTTTACCTCGACGGCGCCGAAAGACATTTAACGAAAATCGGCCGATGGAACCGGCGGCGAACGACCATCAGATTTCGGCAGGGCTATAAACAGGCGCAAGTCCAAGTGATTTGCGCTGGAGACAAAGAGATCGGTTGGATCCAAGTGGCGGAATTCGCCGATCGGCTGCACCTGCGCCAGATTCACCTCATCGGCCCGTTCCGCGGCGCCGGCATCGGGACCCGGCTGATCGAGGACCTGCTCCAGCGCGCAGCGGCGCGGAAGAAGCCGGTGACGCTCGATGTCATCCACGGCAACCCCGCCAAGTCGCTCTACCTGAGACTCGGCTTCAAGCAATACGGGCAGGACGCGGACAAGATCCAAATGATCCGGCGCCCGACACGCGGTTGACCAGAACCGCCTCCGCGGTTGCACGCGCGCGTCGCGCCCTACGGCAGGTTGCATTTGGGTCGGCGCGGCTGATCGGAGTGGGCTTAGCTCCGCCTCGGGAGAGGGCCGCGACATCGGTCAGCGGCTCGGTTTGGGTTTTCTTGGCGCGTGGCGATTTCGCCGTGAAGGTCCCGTTTATGAGCCTTGGATTCGCTTGGATTTCCTTGGATTCTCTCGTCCGAATCTAGACTTTTCAATGGTTTACACGGATTTTTCGCGGGAGGAATTTTTCTCGCGCCTTTTCCGGACGTTGAGATAGGCGCCGCGACGGGAGCGTGCGGTCGAGGCCATGCGGAAGCGCACTATTGCTCATGTGGCGAGCTTAATCTTGTTTCTGTTTTTCCGCAAGAGATTGTCGTCCGAGCCGGTTCCTTTCGGACGTCTCGATCCAAAAGCAGCTCGCTCCAGACGTGGAAAACTGTCGCCTTCCGCGGCCTGGATTTTCGGTGACAGTTCACTGAATTACCGGCTCGACGGCGCGCAATCGAATTGGGGCTCAAGTAAACTGTCGCTGAAATCTGAAATATACGCGAACCTCAGAGCCAGCTGCGATTTGATCGATTCGCAGCAGGTTCTAATCTGCAGGCGATTGCCCCCTTAACGCCCGCGCAAGCTCGCCCCGCTGAGGCTCGCCCCGCTCAAGCTTGCGCCGGAGAGGCTCGCCCCGCTCAAGCTCGCGCCGCTGAGGCTCGCGCCGGCAAGGCTTGCGCCGGAGAGGCTCGCCCCGCTGCGCGGCGTTGCGCGATCGGCCATATCGGCGCCGGCGCGCAGCATGGCGACGAGCAGGATTTGCTCGAACGGGCCGGCCTCGGTGTCGAACCGGATGGAGAAATCGCTCTTTTCGTATTCCCAGTATACGAGCGGATTGTTAAAGAGATCTGGATTTGAGAAGTCCCACTCTCGTCCCATAACTCCGGACTGCTCTAAAGTCGAGTTATTGGCCCAATTGCCGATTTGGTTACCCCCGCCATGCACGAGGAAGATCGATGGCCTCGGGAGCCCATAGTACGTACCCTCAAAGGTGAACCCGTATATTCTGGCTAGCGTTGGACCGGTTGGAGCTGTTGCAACTATCTGTATTGCGTTACCCGCGTTTATTGGATTACGACCTACTGTAAATTCACCCTTAGTCGGGTCGGTCGGGTCGACATACCAAATAACAGTGTTCTCTTCAAACAAGCGCACTGACTTGCCATCTTTATCCTTACCTTCAACAGAAACTTCCATATTCGGTGTGAGTAAATCCCCGCGTTTCAAATCATGGTACTTAATAAGCGTGCTGTAGAGCGGGTTACCATTGTCATCGGTAGTCGGCTTACCATAATCGTCCATAACTGGCGTTATCGTAACTTTAACTGCGACCGGTCGGGAATTCCTACCCAATTCTAGCTGCCGCTGTAAAAGGTTATTGTTGCCGATGACGGTAGTGTTTGGATCATAATGGAACGATAAATCCCGAACTATTCGTCCAAACAACTTTATACTCGATGGCGTCAGTAAATTCTCAAATGGCATTTTCTTCTCCTCGCTTAACTATTCGAGCGAATCACCTCACTAATCCAGCCGCGATCGCCCTTTCGCGGTAAGTCATTCTCGGCAGCCGTCGGCCGAGGTCCGGCGTGATCGTGCGCGCCGAATGCGAGTGGCTGCGCGGTCCCGGCGGCTTGAGGCGCGGCCCGATGGTCACGCGCCCGATCTCGCGCCAGTCGAAGCTCTCGGCGATCGCCCGTCGGAAGCGCCACCGCTCTTCGCCCGGTCTATTTCGAGAAGAATCAGCGCAACGTCGAGAAAGGAGAAATTGTCCGCCTTGAGCCGCTGCCAGGTCTCCGCGAGCGCCGCGCCCGCGTAGTCGCGCGCATCGATCAACGCCGTGCGGAACTCCTCGTAACGCGCTTCATAAGCGGCCTCGAAAACAGGCTGCACAATCTCGGCCAGCTTGGGCTCCTCGCGGACCCGCCGCGTCGCCTCGGCGACGTCGCGTGGGATCAAGCTCCTGTCGACCAACAGCTCCTGGAAAATGTCGATGAAGACGTCGAACAGCGCGCCGGTCAGCGGCTGCGACAGTTTGTGCTCGTCGTCCCAGCCTTCGGCGAACTGAGACAGCTTCACATCGTTGCTCGCAAGTCGGATTTGGTCGTGCGGGGACAGCTCCGCGAAGCGGTCGAGCTCGTTAAACACATAGAGGTTACCGCGTGTCTCTTCGAGCAGATGCCGGATGAGCGTTTCGAAATGCAGCGAGGCGATGAGCGCTGTGGTGTCGGCGGCGGATTCGTGGAAGCCGTAATATTCACCCCTCGCCCCTGCGGGCGACGGCAGGCCGATCGTCGAATAGATGATGAGATGGCCGAGCTCGTGCGCCATCACGTCGAAGTTGAGCGCATAGGGCAGGACCGCACCGTCCGGCTGCGGATGCGCCCCAATCTCCATAAACCCGTAGCCGGCGTAGGCGTTATCGAGCCCCGGCAGGATCACGATCTCGAGCTGCTGATAATCGTCGGCGAAATGCCATTCGATGCGGCGGCCGAAATAGCGCTCCCAGACGTCGAGCACGAAGCGCACCGTCCCGAAGACATGCGCTTCGGCGAACTCGGGCGTGCCGACGGGGATTGTGTCGAAGTGCCCTTCGTCATTTGGGCAGACAGGACGATGGATCCGTCCGCGGAAGGGTGGGAAATCGAGCCGCGGCGTGCCGAGGGGCCCAGGATTGACGCCATAGGAGTAGCGCTTGTCGACCGGCAGAATGAGACGCATCCGCTCATCCGCCGGACCCGGGCCTATCGCCCCCGGCGGTTCGGAGACGCTGATCGTCTCCGGCGGCCATTCAGGATGTACGTAAGGCGGTTTTGGGAATAGCCTGAACCTGACGCCGCCCTCGCAGCATTGCCCCAGCAAGTCTCCCTCTCCTCAACGTAAATTGGGCCGCAACACTCATTGCTGTCAACTAGAATCCTTGTGAAGTTCGAGAAAAAGGCGCTCGCGATAGAGCGCGAGGTCGAAGGCGTGCGCGTCGGCAAAGCCTAAGCCCGCCGCGAAAGCGGCGATGTCGTCCGGCGCGTGGCGGCGAAGTCGCGTTTCGAACCACCACAGCCGCAAGGCGGGGACGGCGAGGCCGCGTCGGACGCGCCTCCGCTTGGCCCGCAGCCGCGAGCGCTTCATGTTTGCGGCGGGCGCGCTCGGCCAAACGCGGGTAGTCGCCGCTGAGTCGCAACGCGTCGACGAGGAAGGAATCGACCCCACGTCCCAAGCGGCCGCGCAGCGCTTCGATCGCAGCCTCATCCCTGACGAGAGCCTCGAGCGCAGCAGGCTCGAGATCGTTCGCAGACATCCAGCGGTCGAGATCGGCGCGCGCGAAGAGGCCGCGGTCGCTGCGGAATCTGACAAGCCATTCGCTCTCCGCTTGCCGCGCAACGCGCTCGGCGCGCGTACCGCTCCACGCAATTGCGCGCAATCATCGCCCGCGCCTCGGTCCGACCATAGGCCCCGCGCCCTTCGAGTCTTAGCTCGTCGAGGATGCGCTCCGCAATTGAGACGCTTGGGTCCGCAACCTCGCCCGCGCGGGCGACGAATTCGTCCCAAAGATAGGTCCATTCGAAATGAAAAGTCGGTATGGACGGCGTCGCGTTTTGGCTCGCCCCCATCTTGGCCAGCATGGCGAGCGCGTCGAGCCGTTTCTGATCGACGCGCCCTGCAGGCAGCCAGGCACCGAGGGCGGCGAGCATCGACGCCGGGACGCCGAACTCGCACGGCAGGTTGAGCAGCGCGGGCCAATTCCGCTCGCCAAAGAACAGGCTCTTTCCGAAGCGCTCCAGCGCCTCCCGCGCGCGTCGGTCGATCACCCCCTCAGCTTCGGCAGCTTCCAGGGTGGCGCGGATGTTGACCATGGGCTCTGAGGCTGGAAGGTAGCCGATCTCCGCGGGACCATGTACGACCGCAACTTCATCATCGTCTTCGAGTTCGCCCTCGCGATAGGCTTCGAAGATGCGTCCGACGCCACGCATGCCGAACGCGCAGAGTTCGGCCGCCCGGAGCGCCCCCATGCTGGCGCTACCGAATACCGGCACGCCCTCAGCCATCGCCCACAATATTTCCTTGTGCCAGACGGACGGCGCACCGGAGAAGAAGCCGTCAATGATCCCGATGATGTGCGCGCCGCGTCGCACAGCGCGATAAACGTCGCCCTGCGCGACCGGCGGCAGGCTGACGAAGTCCCCCGCTGTCGCGATTTCGGCCGCTGCGAGTGTCGGGCCAACGAAGATTGCCGTGGTCAAGAAGCCCGCCCCTGAATGGCGCGCGCCCGTGATCCAGGGAGGTATTGCGCCCGATGATGGTCCGAGCCCTCGAGCCCCGTGACGACCACGCGGACGACGGGAATGCCGTATGTGGATTGAGTCAGGTCCACAGCGATCGCCTGCCTCACCCCAATCGCTCGCAAGCGCCCGAGCAGCCAATTGACCTCGGCCTCCGCGCTGGCGAGCGCGACGTCGACGACAGACGCGAAGCTGCGCGTCTGCGTCGGCGACGCTAACAGGCGCCGCGCCTCGCGGTTCCTTTGTAGGATTGTGGCCGGGGCATAATCGCCGGGTTCGATATCCTCGCGCGAACCGATGATGTAGGTCGTTCGGACCTGGGCGGCTTCCACCAGCGAGCGCGCAAGGGCAGCGCCGCGTCGCGGATGGCAGGCCGCGCCGACGCCGATGTGCCCGATCTCTTCAGTACGGTCCGCGACGAGGCAATAGAAGGTTGGGACGCAGACATCGGTCGCAATGTCCCAGACCCCGACGTCGAGACCGGCGGTCGCGAGCTTCCCGATCGCCGTGCGCACAGACGCGTCGTCGACCGTCGCCAGATCGAGCCGGCGTACGTTCTGCTCGGCGGGCGAGCGCCAATGCCAGAGCGAGGTTGCGTCTCGCTCGATGAGTTCGCAGAGCGCATGGCGGATGGCGTCGGAAAGTTGGGCGCCGGAGGCGAGGCCGTTCGTACTCATCGCTAGCGCGCCGCTCATAGGCGGACCGCACATTCGCGAATCGGCGTGCACGACTTCGAACGGGGTGAGCGTCGGCGTTTCGTCGAAAAGATCGCGTCCTTCGACCCAGAGAATCGGCGCTTGGTCGTCGAAAACCGGACCTGGCCGATGGGCGAGCCCGTCGACATCGACGACACTCGCCCTGCCGCGTAGGTCGGCGAGGCTCGTGAAACGCAACGGAAGTTGAACGTTTTCGGCATGCCAGGTCTCGACCGCCTCCATGAGACCGGCAGCTTTCGCGGCATTCACATCGAGGCCCTTTCCATTGAACACCGCGCTCGAGCGAGAGTTTGGACGGCAAACCATCACGACGGGAATCCCCGTCCGGTCGAGGCCGGTAAGGTTGGCGACGCGCGTTATTCCGAAGGCATCCTTGTGCGCCAGGACACGGCCGATCGCCGCTTCAGGCGAAGAGTCGCTTGACTGCCGCATTGCGCTTTACATGCGTTAAGCGAGAGAGTTCCATTCGAGTCTAGGTTCCCGTTCATACCGCTTGTCGTCAAGCGTTCCGCCTCGCAGGCCGTCGAGGCGGCTCGTCGCGCCGCGGCGTTTACTTTCCGTAGTTCATCCCACCGCAGCTTCGCAGCCGGTCGAGAAGCCTCCGTCGGGGCCACAATGGGTCGACGCAATCAAACGGGACGGCTTTCGCATGGCCGCGCGCATCGACAATGGCCGTGCGCAACTCTTAACCCAGGCGGAGCTCGATTGGACTGACAAATATCTGGGCGCGGTCGCGGCGATCTCGCATTTGCTTTTCGTCGATGACGGCCCTTGAGGCGGCAGCAAGACAAGCGCGCTCTTAAGCAAAGGGCGCGGCACGCTGATAGGGCTGGGACCGGCCTAGACGAGATCGCCGCCTTTGCCCCGACCCGAAGGCAGTTCCGCCAGCTCGCGCGGGCGACTGGCTAACGCGACTGGCTAACGGTGGCCTGAGGTCGACGCGCTGCATCGGGTGCTGTTCTGTACCGCACCCAGCGGCACGCCGGCCGATGCGCTCGCCGGGCCATACGGCGCTCGCCCGCTGCCTCTCCTCAACCTAACGAGTTGATTGGGCGGGCCTCACTCGAGGTGGTCGCGCGGGTCGATCAGCTCGACCCGGAGAGTACCGCCGACGCCGTTTGCCTCATTAGCCTCAAGCCGCAGGCATTGGCCGCGCTCAACGTCGACCATTGGCCGCGGCTTACGCGACAGCCGTTGCCGGCGCGAGGGCCTGCTTGATCACGCCGACCTGGTGCATGGCGATTACCGAACCTCGCCCCATGTCCGGGTTGTGCTCTTGGATGAGGTCGACGCTGCCGAGACGGCCCTCATCGCGCGCTACTTTTCCAACGCCAGCCAGGTTGCGACCGGGCTAATTCCCGGACCGGCTCAGATCGAAATTGCGCTGCCTGCCTGATCTGACTACAATCCAACGGTCCTCCACGGGGCCAAACTCTTAAAATCGGGGAGCTAAAGCTCCCTCAACGCGTTTCGCGCAAGCCGGGTGTGTTCCTAAACCATTGTTGTCACTGTCAAACGCCGACGGGGTTCAAATCTTGCCGTCCCGACCAGCACGATTGGGAGAAGAATAGGGCCATCATGACCGCGCGCATCTACCAGCCGGCTCGCAGCGCCATGCAGTCAGTGCAGTCGAAGGACGATTGGTTGCTCGAATACGAGCCCGAAAAGCCGCGCGAGATCGAGCCCTTGATGGGCTGGACGAGTTCGGCCGACATGCGCTCGCAGGTGAAGCTGAGGTTCGACACCAAGGAAGAGGCGATCGCTTACGCCGAGCGCAGCGGCATTGCCTACCGCGTCGAGGAGCCGAAGCCAGTCGCGCCCAAGATCTTGTCCTATTCCGACAATTTCGCGCCGAACCGTATTGTTCCCTGGTCGCACTAAAGCGTTAGACGAGGCCCGGTCGGCTCATGGGTTCGGCTCCGTAGCTCAGCTGGATAGAGCAGCCGCCTTCTAAGCGGCAGGTCGCAGGTTCGAGCCCTGCCGGAGTCGCCAATAATATCAATGAGTAAGCGTTACGGGGCGATTGGTCAGAAGACGACCGGCTAACGACGGGCTAACGAAAAAGCCAATGATCCGCATCGCCATCGCCGCCGAGAAATTCCTGACTGGCGGGAAAGTGGTTGAGCTCCGCCGGGGCGAGGCATGACCGCCGAGGCCCTCCGACGCGCCAAGGACGTGACCCGCAACGTTTTCCGCCTTGTGGAAGACGCCAAGCTGCTCAATGAGCATGAGCGATATTCCAGCGCCTTCGCCCTTGCGATTCTCGCCTCGGAGGAGGTCGGCAAGCTGCTCTTCATTCTGTGGGGCGTGCCTGAGCCAAAGAAGAACCGGCACGTCGTCAAGCAGCGGGCGGTGGGCGCGTTGCTCATGTCGCAGTGGATCGACAAGGAGTTTGGGGACCACGAGACGCTGAACCAGGAACTGATCGAGCGCGGCGCAAAAGCGCTAGTGAGAGCCTCCAGGCCGCTTGAGCGAGTTCATCGAAATGACTGTCCTCGACAAGGCTAAGCAGGCCGCGCTCTACAGCGACGAATGGTCGGCGGACTTCGATCCTGCCCTCGCGCGCGAGGACGCTGGGATGCTGCTCGATATGGTCGTCCAGGCAGTCGGTGCGATTCGGGACCCGAGGGCCTTGGAAGGGGGGGCGCATCTATTCGAGGTGATGACGCATCTTGCTCAGCGTCGCGCCTCGCCGGCGAATGTCTGATGATCCGTATCGCGATCACACCCGCTGCCTTCGAGGCGATCGCCGCGACCCTGCCGCTCGGCAGCGTAGGCTACGAGAACGCGACTAACGAGAAGGGCGAGCGGTTGATCTGGCTTGATCCGGCCGTCCTCGCCCGCCTCAAGGCGATGCGCGGCCCCGGCGAGAGCTACAGCGACGTCATTCTGCGGCTTGCCCCAGTAAGCGACCCTGGGAGATGACCGACTTGAAGATTGTTTTCAGCCGGAAGGGCTTCGACAGTGGGTCTAAGTCTGGCGGGGCGCCGTCGCCCATCATTGCCGGGGCGCCCGTTAGCCTTCCTATCCCGACTCGCGATTATCCGAGCAACTCGACTTACGGAGACCTCGGCCTCGGCGACGCTTTGTCCAGGGTCAAAAGCAATTTGACCGCCGATAGTCCTTGCCATGAGGACCCAATGTTTTGGGACGGCAGATGCGCCTTCGGCCAGACGGGCGGCGCGCAAGGTCTCTTGGAAAACCGGCGGGTGGGAGAGGGTGATGTCTTTCTGTTCTTCGGTCTGTTCGCCGAGCCTGACGAGAATGATCGCCACCACCGCATCTTTGGCTATCTCAAGGTCGACAGAAGGTTCGACATTGGCGCTCACGGAAATGACGAAGACGTATCGCGCCGGCTAGAGGCAGAGGGCGCACCACGCCGGCATCCGCACACTATCGATAAATGGGATAATGGCGGAAAGTGGCACAAGAACAACGCCATTTATCTCGGCCACGGAAGGAAGGCGAAGAAAGCCTGCGACATTCTGCGTCTGACGAAACCCGGCGGCCCGGCCTCGTATTGGTGCGTTCCCCAATGCTTGCGCAAAGCTAAGCTTACCCAACGAGCCTGGCGCTGGCTCGAGGACGGCACGCTTCGCGTGGTCGTCGGACAAGAGTTTGTCGCTGATGTCGGAGACTTGCCCGAACCGAAGAAATGGCTAGGCGAAGTGATCACGGCCATTGAAACGGACGAATGACAGCATGAAAGCGCGCTGACGGCGTGCTCGATCGGGCCGGGCGGCCCTCGCGGCCCCGGCGAGAGGATGCAAGGCAACGTTCGAAGGCTTTAGCTTTCCGAGCTTGACCGTGGCGTATTGCCCCAGGGCGGCCCGCTGGCGGCCTTTCGAGCGCCGGCGGCGGAGGAGGTCGGGCCAGGCGCGAGGCGGGCCCAGCGCCCCGTTGGCGCGCGGCAGGCGATCGTCAGCTCTCGAATCGCGCCGCGCGACGCCTGCGCACCAAGGCGACCGTCGCCAGCAAGAGGATGGTGCTACGGGGTCGAAGCAGCCGAATGAGGTCGGGGAGGGTAAGGAATTGGCTCGCCGAGCAGTTGCGGCAATAGCCGTGCGGCGGCAGCCCCAAACGCCACCCAATCCAACCGGCCGCCGATCATAGGACCTGAACGCGCGCTGGCGTCGGCTCGATGCTCCGGCGTCTCTACGGTCCACTGATCGTAGAAGTGCCCCTCTCCCTTGAAGTAGCCAATGACGTGCTCCCGCATGTCACGGAGGTCCTTAATGTCCTGCTCTGAGAACGCATCCACTTCGCGAAAATCAACGGAAGAGCACAACCCGAGGGTCCGGACCCAATCTCGATATTCGAGCAATTTGTACGCTGCGATGGCGAAGAAATGGCACTCGGAATGAAAGGCGTGCACGGCTTGGCGGTGCTGCTGCGCGACCGGAAGGCGCTGCTGCGGGGTGCTCGCCGGGCGAGGTGGAGCGATGGAGACTGGCGAGCGTCTGCCTCTGATACCCGCGCGGATTGCGTGATGATGGCCTGCGTCCATTGGACCAAGCCCTCAAGGGCCATGAAGCGCGCCTCGTCGGGCGTCATGATCGGCGTCTTGGTCTTGGTCTTTGGTCGTTTTACCATCGGTCACCCTTGCGGTCTCGTGCGGCTCGCTCAGGGCGAAAAACCGTAGTGGCATGGAAACCTTGCAAAGGCGAGATCGCGGGCTACTGTGCCACGACATGTTCGTCCGCTTCCGACTTCAGGGCAACCGACTTCAGGCCAGCCTCGTCCAGAGTCGACGGGCTGCCGGGAAGGTGCAGTGCCGAGCATATCGGCGCGCTCGGGTCCGTCGATGCCGAGGTGTCGGTTCGCTCCCGTCTCGCCTTCTGGGCCAAACTGTCGCAGCGCCTGGCCGCGCTCGGCAATCGCCTCGGCGCCGACGAGCATCCGAAGATCTACGCCGCTCTGCATAGCCGCATCCCGATGGTGACGCCGGACGAGCAGCGCGCCGTTCAAGCGGAGAGCTTCAACGACGACGAACGGTTCTGGGACACGATGCGGGATCTCAACGCTTCGCACATCGAGGGCCACAAGGCGCAGATCGCCCAAGCCGAGGCGAAGATCGCCGAGATGGCGCCGGAAGTCGCGAAAGCGGCTGAGAGGGTTGAAGTCGCCCGGGGTAGGCTAGAGAAACTTGAGCGGGGCGAGGACGTCGCCGGCGGGCTCGGCAAGCGGCTTGATCTTCGCTCCCTGATCAAGGCCGCGGGCCTGACGCCGGACATGCTGCGCCGCGCGCGGCTCTTTGCCAGCCTGACCGAGGCGGAGTTCGAGGCGCTGCACGCGCCGGTGGTTACGAAGCGCTGGATCGACGCGGTGGACAAGATCGTCGAGCGCGAGGCGCGACGGCTTATCCGGGCAAGAAAATGACCTTTACGGACTTTGGCGCGTTTGTCGGGCTTCTAACGGGTATCTTCACGCTCTGGGATCGTTTAGCGAGGGGCCGTCCGATCGCCTGTCTCGCTCCTGGGGCCGACAACGTCGTGCTACGTATAAGTAACCCCGGCGACTACTCGATATTTATCCTTTCGACAGAGCTGACGCCGAACGTATATTTTCTGAGCCGCGGCAAGGACATACGAACGATAATGGAAGATCAACTCTCGGGCATTACCTATTGGCCCATTGAGCCGAAGGGAATCGCCGAGTTCGCCATAGGTGATCGCTTTGAGGGCACCAGGAAGCTCAGCCTTACCGATCAGCGCGTTCGGTTTTCTGTGAGCTGGCGGCGAGGAGACACGACTTGGCTCCCGCAGTTTCCTGTAACCGTCCGGACTAAGACGTCCACCGTCAACAAGATACGAGACGCTATAATCGACCGCATGGCGTAGGGGCACGTCGTCCGCGAGCCTGCGCTGTTCTGGCGATTCCGGGCCTTGACCGGCAGCGCGCCTCGCGCTGAATTCCGGCCCATGCCGCCATATTGGGCCGTCGCCCGCACCGCGCCCCACCACGAACGGCTCGCCGTCGAGAGCGTCGGGTTGGCCGGCTTCGAAACCTTTGTCCCCAGGATCCGGGTGAAGGTCGGCGCCCAATGGCGAACGACGCCGCTGTTCGGTTGTTATTTCTTCGTTCGAGTGGTCGACCGATGGCGCGCCATTGAACGCACGATGGGCGTGCTTTCTGTGATCAAGTTTGGGGCCTCGCCGGCGCGGTGCCCCGACGAAGTCGTCGCCGAATTGCTCGCGCGAAGTGATCGCGACGGCATCATTCGCCTGGCTCCTCGTCCGCTGTCGTCGTTCTCACGCGTCCTCGAAAAGGGCGCTCCGGTGGCGATCGCCGGCGGCCCGTTTCGCGGCCTCGCGGCGATTTACACCGGCATGACGGCGCAGGAGCGGGAGCTGGTGCTGATCGATTTGCTTGGTCGGAAGATGACTGTCGCGGTTCCCGCCGGCCATGTGGTTCCACGTATATGACGAGGGAGAGAAGCGATCATGGCTGACGACTTGCAGGCTCTAGCGGCCAAATACGTCGCCCTCGTTGAAGACATTGAAGACGTGCGTCGGGCCATGCTCACGTGTTTAACCAATGGCTCAGGAACCCTTGCGCCGAAGCCCAACGGCCACGATCCTCACCCGCCCACGATCGCGAGCGAGCTTCGGCCGGCCAAGGCGCGCCGCCGCAAGTCGACCTTCTCGGCGAAGACCGCCGAGCGCAAACTCATCGAGGCGATGCGGGACAATCCCGGTTTGAGCGTCGTCGCGCTCGCCAATGCCGCGGGCTCGAGCCGATCGGCGACCGGCGAGCGCTTGCGCCAGATGGCGCTGCGCGGCGTGGTCGAGAAGAGCGTGACTGGGCGATGGAAGCTGAAGGGAGAAGAGCCGGGCCCTCAGCAGCCGTCGCCGAACTGACGGCGGCGGCGGAGCCGGAACCCGAACGCATCGAGCCCAAACGCCAGGCGCAATCGCGATGGGTCAAGCCGCTCTCATGCTATGAGAGGCGGGAGACGACCTTCGTCGAGGGCATAAGGTACGGTTGATGTCCTCGCGTGAACCGTGATCGCTGAAATGGACCGGGAGGCCACCATGCCGGACGAAGCCGAGATCGCCAGCGAGCGCCAAGATGTCGACGACTATGAGCGCCGCCTGGCCGCGAAGATCGTCGCCATGATCCGCAACACCGGGGTCGAGGCCCGGCGGGTGCTGGCGTTCGTCAGCCGAGCGAGAGCCGCTCGCGTCCTTGCACTGTCGATAGTTTTGGTTGATCCCGCGCGTCGGGAGCGCTTCGGAGGCCCTCGAACAAAAGTTCGACGGTGTCGTCGTGCCACGCCAATGGGTCCAGGTCGTGCCCCAGGTAAACGGTGTCGTAAGTCAGATCCTATTTGCGCCTGGGCAACACGTTTCGAAAGGGGACGTCCTATTCGAGATGGAGGCCAATGATTTCGCGATCGATGTACGCATAGCGCAATCGGAACTCGACGAGGCGCGCGCTCGTCTGAGTTTGGCTGAGGATGCAGCCGCACGTCAGGCCCAATTGTTAAGGCAAAATGCGACCGTCAAACAGCTTGCGCGACAGAGCGAAATCGAGGTCGAAATTGCGCGCGCTGTTGTTGCCCACAAGGAAGGCACGCTTGCCAAAGCCCAGTTAGCACTGTCGCGAACGCGCGTCGTCGCCCCCCTCTCGGGAACCATCGGGCGGCCACTTGTAGCTCCTGGCGCTTTCGTCGAGGCCATAAAAGGCATGGTCCTGGCGGAAATCGCTCAGCTCGATCCAATGGAGGTCCATTTCCGTGTGCCTTATGTTGAACGGCAGCGGGCTCTCGACAAGGCGAGGACGTCCGACGGGGACGAAGTATTCGATAAGTCCACGCTCTCGTTAGAGCTGCCGTCTGAGCGCATATACGAATTTTCTGGCAAGCCAGAACCCGAAGGCGAGGATATTGATCAGTCAACCGATGTGACGACGGAATGGGCCGTGTTCCCCAATCCACACAACATCCTCATCCCGGGTCTCAAGGTTCACGTTATATCTCACCTCGCGGACCAGACACGTTAGATTCTCCCCTTATCGCCGCGTACGGAACAGGGCCGGGGGGCGGGTCGATAAATTATCGATCGCCTCTCTCGCGGGCGCGGCCCTCGTCTCGTTTTGGCGGCTGCACATTTCCGGGGAGGCGATGCGGAAAAGGCGAAACGCGGCTGGATGGGCGGGTTTGGCGAAGGATCGGGCGGGTTAGGGTCGTTCGGGCGAGGTTGTTGACGGCAGATCAGGGCGGTACGCCGGATTTTCCTCGACCGAGGAAAAACGTCGCCGCGTTTTTTGGCGCGCTCATGACCGGGTGAAAAGCCGAAACTGGCCTCGCCAGGCCCTTCGATCGGCGTTACAGATGGCCTGCCCGAGCCGTAACGACCGATGGTCAGCTTCAAGTTCTGCGCCGTTTGCGATGCGACATTTATCCCAACTCGACGCGACGCGCGATATTGTGCGAACCGCTGCCGGCAACGCGCCTATCGGGCGAGGAAAGCCCGCGGCGACCTGGTGGGGACGCGCCCACCAGGTCCGGCGGATGGGGAGGCGGCCCGGCCTCATCTGGAAACCGTCCGCGCCAGGCCGGCCGCGGCTGACCGCCAGCGGTCGCATGGGACGACGGCTGGCGCGGCGCCTGAGCCGGCTGGGCTAACGGAGCGCGCCGGGAAGCCCGATATCGCGTCGTTGATCGGCTGAGCCCAAAGCGGCAATTTTCCCACCGTGAGAAAATCCGACATCGACATGAACGTAAGCTGACGGCCGCGCCAGGCGGGCCAGGGCGGGCCGCTGGCGGCCGTTTGGCGCGCGAGGCCTTGGGACAGCGGGGCGGCGGCTGGCGCCGCCCGCTGAGGGCCGAGCGTCAGGCCGGCCGCATCCTCAAGCAGATGGAGAAGGCCAAGGGCGCGGCTGAGCCTGGCACCGATCGCGGCTCCACGCGGTCGCCCGATGCAACCGCGTCAAAAACCCTAGCCGATCTCGGCATCTCCAAAGGCCAATCGTCGCGCTGGCAGAAGCTCGCTCAGCAACCGCAAGATCGCCAAGACGCTCAACGTCAGCACCATGACCGTCGGCCGCGATCTCGTAACAAATGTTGCGCCTGGCGAAAAAGACGCCAAAGAGATCAACGAGCCGAAGCCCACAACTGTAACAAATGTTGCGCCGCCGGCTCTGCCGTCGGGGGGCGGGCCGGGGCGGCCGGCCAAGCGAAAACCGTCCCGGCTCGGGACAGTTTGATCGCAACGAGCGGCGCAACATCACCAAGGGCCAGAAGGCGATGGCCTATGCGTCGCTATTCCCCGAGGGCAAAAGGACAGGACGCGGGCATAAAGTCCCGCAGTCGCCGCGGGACTTTGGCGAAACGCTACTGGTCCAGGCCCGCGCCATCCTCCGCCACACGCCCGAATTGGCGGCGAAGGTCCGCGACGGCTTCCCGCTCACTTCGCCCAGCGGTGCGCCTCGATTTGCCGCTCGTTGTCGATACGGGCCTGACGCGCCGCTTCGACTAGGTCGGCGTCTTCCAAATACGACACGGCGTTGTGATATGCCTCGTACAGGCCCCTGAGGTGCAGTGTCGCCCCGTCGCTGCCATCGCTCATGACCGGCGTCGCTGTGAATTCGTCGCTGTTGATCGTCCAGGCCGTGATCTTCGCCGCTGCCTTGCCTCTTTCGCCGCGCTCGCCGCGCGGCCCGATTTGGCCGACGCCGTCACGGCCATCACGGCCGGGCGGCCCGCGATCGCCGTCAATTCCGCGCTCGCCGCGTTGCGTGATCCGCAAATTTTCGAGGATGAGGCGCAAAGCCTGGTTCTCGTTTTTCAGCGCGGCGACTTGGTTGTCGAAGCTCGCCTGCATCGTGTCAAACTTCGCTTTGGCGCGGTCCTGCGCCTCGACCAGTGCTTCGGCGATGTCCCGGATCACGTCCATCGCCATCGCCAGGTCATCGCGCATCGCGGGCACGCCTGGCTGCGGCCTCCACGTCGGCGCGCTCGCCTCATGCGGCGCATCGTCATCGCCGGGCGCCGGCGCCAGGCCTAAGGGCCGCCGGGCGCCGTTGCGTCGAGCCTCTGACGGAGCGCGGGCGCCGCGAGCGCGAGCGCGAAGCTGGACGGCGAGGTCGCGATTGAGCCGGACGATCTCGGCTTCGGTCATAGGACGGTTGACGTTTTCGGTCGCGCTCACCACACCCTCCGCTCGCCTAAAACCAGCCGCTCGCCAGGCCGCCGAGCCGCCACCGCATCACTGGCCGGTTCGGCTCCTCTGCCGGCTTCGGCTCCGTTGCGCCGGCGGTCTGGGCCGCCTTCGCCCGCTCTTCCGCCTCGGCGATCAGGACAGCGAGGTTGTCGATGAGCACCTCGTTGCCGGCCCCAAACGTGAAGACCTCGACCAAGCGGGGCGGTTCGGTCATTGCGGGCCGCTCTCTTTCCGCCGGCCGCGAGCGATCAGCGCGGCCGCGAGATGGAGAGTTTCCACCTGCATCGACTTCTCCCTGCGGCGGCGGGCCGCGGCTTCCTCAGCGAAAAATACGCGGACGTCGGGCCGGTCGGTCTGGGGCAGGCGCAAGTGGACGTTTCGCTTTGGCGTCCGGATCATTGCAGTCGCCCGCCTCGAGCCTCAAGCTCCCTGCGCTCGATCTCGGCGAGCGCGCGCTCGCTCCTCGCTTGCGCCTCAAGGGCTTCCTCCGCCCACGCGCACAACAGCCGATCGGATTCGCGGAACGCGCGCGGATCGCCCTTGGCCAGGGCCGCTTTGTGTTCGCTAACGAACGCGGACAACCGCTGATTGACCGCCGCTGGCGACAGGTCTGGCTCGGCCGTCGCGGACGGCCACGGACTTGGCGACACGGGCGAGCCGGTCGATCTCCGCGCCGCTGCCGTCGCCAGGCGCTTCGCCGTCGCCGCCGTTGTCGCGCATGCCGATCTCCTTTGCGCTCAGTCAGTCTACTTCGATCCACTCGCCGCGTCGTGCGCTTTCCGCCGGCGCCTCGAAGCCGTGGCAGTCCCAGCGCTCATTGTGCTGGTAGCGGCTGAAAAGATCGAAGTAGCGCGGCGCGGGAACGAGGCTCTCGAACCAGTCATAGGCCTCGATCGGCTTCGCCGAGTGGGCGCCCTTCGCGACGAGATGAAATGGCCCCTTCAGCAAAGTCGTCTGGTCGGTGAGCGTGACCGTCGGCTTGCCGCGAATTGCGATAATGAAGTGCTCTGTTTGTCCGCGCGCCCAATGCCCGCGCCTGAAGTGATCCTTCGGCCAGGTGATGAGCGCCGCCGCCTTTAGGCCCCAGGCCTTCAGCAGCTCAACGTGCAGCCCCTCGAGCAGAATGAGATTGGTCACCCAGACGCCCACCGCTGCGTCGGGCTCGAGGAGCGACGGGACAGGGAAGGCGCACGCCTCGGCGAGGGTCATGGTCGGATAGGGCAGCACGCCGCGCGTTAAGGCGGGCTCGCCCAAAAGCTCGTAAGCCCACGGAACGTCGACAAAGCCGCCGCGATGTGGGCCATCTGGCAATGGCGGCGGCGAGGCGCGGATCGCTTCCGCGGCCTTGATGTTTCGCAGCCGGCGATACGGCGCATCGACCCGCCCGCTGCGGTCCATGTCGGCGGCGAGCTTGCGGTATTTCTCAGGCTCGGCTTCCGCCGCCTCGCACACCGCCGCGATCTTCTCCACCGTGCGGCCGGAGACGCCAGCGAAGGCGCCGATCTTGTCGCGTGGCTCGGGAAGGTTGCGAACTTTCGCACCCTTGCCGCCTTCGCTCATGCGCGCCTTCGCCGCCGCCTTCTCAAGCGGCTCGAGCGTCCGCCGGATCGCCTCGATCTCGCTCGGCAGAAAGTCCTTGCGGTCGGCTGTTCTCGGCCAGCTCGCCGCGGGCGATCTCCTCGCAGATCGACTTCAGTCACCGGGATCTCGGTCCGGCCTAAACAGCTTGAACGCCTCTAGGCGGCGCTCGCCGGCGATCAGCCGCCCGTCACGGCGAATGACGACGGGATGCAACAGGCCGTTCATTCGATGCTCCGCGCCAGGCTCGCGACGTCGCCGAGCTCGCGCCGATGCCGCTTGCCGACGATGATATCCGCAATGCGCCGCTCGGCGCTCATGGGCCCGCCTCGCCGCGCTCCGTGGAAACGAGGAGCGCCATAATCTCCCGCGCCCTCGCAAGCGGCCCCTCGATCGCGCCGATCGCGCCCGCGATCTCGGCCTTGCGCCCGGCCGCCAGTTCCTTCCGGTCCTCGGCGCTCGTCGCGTACATGGTGAAAGGATTAGGGCTGCGCCGGCGCTCATAGGCGAGCTTCTGTTCGAGCTTCGCGACAACCGCGCGGAGATGGATGACGAGGCGCGGCCTCAACATGGCGAAAGAGTTGCTTTGCCAAAGCGCCGGATCGGCGAAATCGAAGGCGGACGCCAACGCCTCATAGAGCGGCCCGGCTTCCTTGTCCGCTTCCTTGGCCTCCCATTCCACATGGAGCGACTTGGTCGATGCGTCGTCGAGCGCCTTTTTCGCCGCGCGCTTGGCGATCTCGGCCGGTTGCTTCGCCTTTTTCTCTTTCGCCGCCTTGGCGCGCGCCCGGTGCTCGGCGTGCGCAGTGTCAGGATCGGGCATTCGACCGTCGCGCACCATGGCAATCGCCAGCGCGACGGCCTCCTCTTTGGCTGCGGCTTGGCCCTTGATCGAGGCGGTATGGCGCAAGCATTGGCCCGCTGCGTCTTCGATGCACCATTGCCCCCGCTTCTCGGACCATTCCACGCGGGCGAAGGTTACGCCGTCGAGCTTGACGCTACCGATCAGGCCGACGCCGTCGCCGCCCCACGAAATCGCGATCGCGCCGCTGCGGTCCGTCATCGCCCCGTTCCTCCGTCGTCCTCAGCCTCGAGGCGCAGGTACTCGGCAAACGCAGCGACTTCGGCCTCCTCGTCCTCGTCGAGCTCGTCGTCGATCTGCGCCGCGAGAGCGGCTGTAACCGCAACCTGGCGCCGCAACGCTTCGTGCAGCGCCAGGGCGAGGCTCGCGACATAGGCGAGCGCCCGGGCCGCGTCGCCGCGGCGGCGACAAGCGCGGCGTCATCGGCGCCGGCGAGGAGCTCGAGCGCGCGATCGTCGGCCTCCGCCAGGTCGACCGGACTCCGCTGGCCTCGCGCCAGGCGCGCGATCGCGGCCTCGAGCTCGTCTCGCTTCGCGTTGTAGATCGCATCCACCATCGTCATGCGCTTTCCTCCCTTGCTGTCCGATCGCGCTCCTCGGCTCGCGCTTGTTGCTCGCGTAACCGATGCCAGACCCAGCCGGGCTGATAGCCGTGCGCCGCCGCATAGGCGCGCAGCTCCGGCTCGCTGCGCGGTTTCGCCAGGAACCGGCGACGATAGGGCATCCGCGGTCATGCGGTCCCGCCCTCGATGATCGTGGCGTCCGGCTTCAGGGCGCGCAGATGGGTGACGAGGGCCGTCATCAGTTCGTCCGATGGCCGCCCGGCGCAGCGTCGACAAATGACACCGGAAAGAAACGTGAAGGCCTCGCCCTTGGGAAACATGGGCCGCAGGCAGAACAGCGCCGCCGGCGGCTCGCCGTAGCCGAACTCGTAGTCGCACGCCCCGCAAATAGGCGTCGGGCGACGAAACGCCCTGCTTGCCGTCTCGCGGATCGCGGCAAGGCGGATCTTGTCATCGCACGCGCATATTGCTTGCAGCGGATCGAAGACGTCGATTTGCAGCGCGATCTTTTCGTCGCTCGGCGGCCCGCCGTCCAACGTGTCGTTCGCCTTGCCGCGCCGGCGCCTTGCTTCGCCCATCGCGTCACCCTCCGCGCGCCGCGCGCCAGCGCAGGAACGCCTCGACAGCGCTGCGGTGCGCGTCGATCCCCGCCGCGACGTGTTTGACCATGGGGTTACGCTCATCCGCGCCGGGCGCGTAAATCCATGAAAACCCGGGTCCGGGCTGGTCGAGGATGAATTCGAAGCCGAGCCGCTCCGCCGCCTCGACGCGCTCCTGCGGCAATAGGAGGCGGCCCGAGGGCGGCGGCTGAGGCGGATCGGCCACGGTCGCCACGTATTTGGCAGCGCAGTCCTCGTGCCAGATCTCGACCTGGGCGCCACGCTTGATCCTTGACGGGCGAGGCGAGCCGCCGCCGCAGAGGGAGCACCGCTCGCCGGCCGGAGCGGGCCCGAGCACCGTCATCGGCGGCGTGAAGGTATTTGCGCCCTCTCTCCGCCTATCCTCCCCCTTCTGAAACGCCACACCGGCACAAATCCCGGATTTGCTGGCGTTTTCGGCATTTTTCAATCCGCCACCAACAGAATTTGTGGCGTTTGCGAAATCCTCGCTTTGCCCTTGTTTTCCAGGGTTTGTGGCGGTGTGGCGCTTTGAAACCCCGGAAGTAGGGAGGTAGCGTGTGAAAGCGTCTTCGAAGGACCGCAGATAATAGCCTTTGGGGGTGCTGGAATTTCCCAAGGTGTCATAGACACGCACGGTGCCCGAGCGGACGCCATAGGGCCGCAACAGATCGCCGAGCGCCTTGCCGGTAATGGGCTTTTTCGCCCTGCCCCAAGCGCCCAGGGCCGCTCCTCGAGCCCATGCAATTCTTCGAGCAGGCGCTTGCTCGCGAGGCGCGGCCCATCGTCGGGTCGTCCCGCCCGCGCGGCTTCATGGGCGGGATCTTCCGGTGGAAACTCTTTTCTGAACACGTCGCGGATGTCGACGAGCAGCACGAGTTTGATATCCGCCTCGGCGGTCTCGGACTTCTGCGCCTCGACCAGCGCTTTGCCCGCCTCGCGGGCGCCCTTCGGCCACTCGCCGCCGGCAATGTCCGCGATGGCGAGCAATGGCTCCCACATGTCTTCGGCGCGGTCGTTGTCGACCGCGAGCGGCGGCGGCTCGACCTGGCGCAGTTGGTCCTGATTATCAGCGACGAACCGCGCGATCTTGCGCTTGAGGGCGCCGAGGTCGGCCCCGTCCCGCTCGCGCAATGGCCAGACTTTCTCGAAAGACAATTTGCGCTTGAGATCAATGACGACGGCTCGATCCCGAACCGTGCTCGGCGGATTGCCGATGCCCGCGATCACGGTTCGGGCCCAGGTGATGACAAACTCGCCCTTGGGCTTGGCCTTGCCCAACCACACACCGCCGCCGGCGATCGGCAATCCGGCGCGATAGAGACGCGCCTTCTCGATCGCCGCCTTGCCGGCGCCGTCGAGGCTCAAAAAGGTCTGGTGCACGCTAAGCTCGCGCCCGTCATGCGTGCTGACGAGCGCCAGCAGCGCCGGCCATGTCGAACGGCTTGGCCAATGCCACTGCATTGAGGAAAAGCGCAGCGCCTCGAGATCAAAGAGGTCCGGGTCGAGGCCTCGCGAGCGCAGATAGCGCGCGGCGAGCGTTCCTTCGATCGAGTGAGCGCGGCGCCATAGCGCCAGCGTTTGCGCGAGCCGCACTTCGCTAAAGGCGGCGGCGGCTTCATCTGCCGTCTTGGCCCACCACTTGCCGCGGCCCAGGCTCTCCGCCGTCTTGATGGGCCGCTCATCGCCGAACGCGATCCGGCGCAGCTCTTTCCAGTCGCCGCAACCCCAACAGCCGAGCTTGATTTTGCTATGGTGATCGCGCGCCCAGGCCTTCGGCTTGCCGCATAGCGGACACGCGAAGCGCCAGGTGCGGCCTTCTCGGCGGGCATTGTCGAAACGCTTGGCGATCCGCTCGGCGTTCATAAGGGACCAACCTCGCCAATAAAAAAGGGCCCCGTTCCCCCGCTTTGGGGGGAAACGACGCCCTGCTGTGGTCTATTCGCCCGGCGCCGCAGCGCGCGGCGACGCGGTGAGCCTCTCGGTAGGTTTTCCAGACGCGGCTGAGGCCGACGACCGACGACGAACTGCTCGACGTCGCGATCGGTCAGTTCCTGGCGGCATGCGGCGACCGCCCGGAGCCGTCTGGCGAGTTTCTTGATCTTGCTATTGGGATCGCTTATCTGGCCCATCACACCTTTCCTTCCTTGGTGTTTGGGGCCGACCCTTTTTCCTTTTGACCGGAGAGGGTCGGCCTTCTCATTCGCCGCTGATCTCCCGCCCGGCGCGCGGCCTCATCCGGGCAAGCCGAAAAAACGCGCCTCCCGGAGAGAGCGCGCTTAAAACATCAGGGGGTTGCGGAAGTTTCCTCGGCTTTCGCGCGAGCCCGCTCCCGCTGGGCCTTTGCGCGGCCGCGTAAAGGCTTGGCGACGTCGGCGGCGCCCGCGACCGGGCGCGCGCTGAGCCAAAGCTCAAGTTCGTCGTCGGGCCAGGCCCGCGTGTTCGGCCCCAGCATCACGCCGGACGGGAAGCCGTATTTCTCGATGAGGTGTTTAAGTTGTGTGCGATTCTCCTCGACGATCTTGCGCGCCTTGAGATCGCGATATCGAGAGAACGAGCGGGGCATGGGGAAGGCTCCGGCTTGAAAACCGGAGCCTATATTTAGGCGTGTTTTGCAGGTTGTCGCGCGCCAAATCGCGCCATGCTTCATTTGGCGCGCGCATGGCGTAGCCTATGCTTCGCCACGGCGCGCGCCACGATGCGCCATGGCGCGCGCACAGGTCAGAGCGCGTTGCGCACGCGGCGGATGGTGCTTTCCGAGGCCGCGACCCGGTTGCCGCCGTCGAGCCTGTTCTTCTCTACGGCCCAAACCTCCATCCGCTCGCGCAGCCTTCGGTAGCCCATCTTCTTGGGCGGATGGCCTGAGTAGGCTTCCTGGAAAAAAAGGCGCACCAGCTCAGCCTGCGGGCCGTCCGGTATTTCCCTGTCGGGCGCGAGAGGCCGATCTGCACGGGCTCTGGCGTTGGCGAAGGCGGCCTGGCGGGGGCGGCCGGCGCGGGCGCCGCGGCTCGTCGGGCTGTGATGTGAGCGGCGAGTTCGGCCTCGGTAGCTTTCGCCGCCTGGCGCCCAGACGGCCTCCTGGCGTCTTTCGCGCTTTGCTCTGGCGCGCAGCGCGTCCTCCGTTTTAATGGCCGCAAGCCCTTTTGTGAGTTCGGGAGTCGCCAGCGCCGGAATGCGCGCGGGGCCGAAAGGCGGTATCTTGGGGTCGTCCTCGCGCACGGGTCAGCTCCGGGCTCTGGATAGGGCTGCGCCGGCGTCTCAGCGCCGGGCGGCCCGCTCGGCTTTCGCCAACTTTAGCGCAAATTGACCACTTGCGCCGAGGGCGGAGGCGCGAGAACCCGCTCGATGAGGGCCGCCAGGCGCCGTAAAGCGTCAGCCTTCTCGTCGAAATAGCGGTGCCGGTCGTAAACGCCTTGAACGCCAGGCTGGACATGGCCGAGCGTTCTTTCGGCGACGGCCGAATTGACGCCGGCGCGAGACAGAAGCGATCTGCCGGTTCTCCTCAAATCGTGGACCACCCAATTGGTTACGCCGCTCGCTTTATCGAGCCGCGCTTTGTTCTTCGAGTGGCCGTTGCTGTGGCCTTGTCCGCGGCCCGCGAACACAAACGGATTGCCTTCTAGGACCGGTATCGCGGCGAGGAGATCGCGCGCCAACTGCGGCAGCTTAAGCTCTCCGCCGTGCGGTTTTTCCCTTTTCGAGACGGTCGGGACGCGCCACACGCCGTCCGCGTCGATGTCGGCCCACGCCATAGTCAGCACTTTGTCCAATCGCTGGGTGGTCAACAACAACATCCGGATGAGGGCGCCGTAATTCCCCAGCTCCTCGCAGGCGGTCCAGACCCGGCGGATTTCGTCGTCGTCGAGCACCCGCTCGCGGGCTTGGGCTTTCGTGGATTGTCGTTTCATGCCGCGCACGACGGGCGGCGCGTAGTCGTCGTGGCGGGTCGCGCACCAGTTCGCAATGGCGCTGAAAATCGTGAGACAATAGTCGGCCGAGCGGGCGCCGTGGTTGTCCTCGACGTGATCGAGTAGGGCGGCGATGTCGGAACGCCGGATGGACGTAAGCTCGCGGGCGCCCCAAGCCGGCAGGAGGTGGCGGTCGAGGAGCCGGTTAATCTCGCGCTTGGCGCGGAGGCCGTTGGCCTCGAGGTGGCGCTTGCGCCAGGACGCGACCGCGTCGGCGAAGGTGTCGGCCTTCGGCTCGATGGCAGGCTTGCCGGCCTGGACGCGCTTGAGGATCTCGCGGGCGCGCTTTCGCGCCTCCTCGATGGTGAGGAGATCGACGCGACCAATCGTCACCCACACCTGTTTGCCGGCCGGATCGCGGGTGACGGCGGTATAGGATTTGGCCCCGGACGGCGGGATCCGGATGAGGTGGCCGCGCAACTCGGGATCCGGAAAAGCATAACGGGCGGCGCGCGGTTTGAGGGCTGCGACGCCGGCGTCGGTGAGAGTTTTGCGCATGGTCTTTTCAGGCCTCGGGCTAACCGCCGGCTAACATTTTTCGGGCTGGCAAACCGGCTAAAACTGGGCTAACGACGGGCTATAACTTAAGGCATATCAGAGGTTTGGCAAGGTCTGTTTTTCGCGGCTTTTCGCCGGTTTGGGCTTCGTTTCGCCGCCTTCTAAGCGGCAGGTCGCAGGTTCGAGCCCTGCCGGAGTCGCCAATTAAAACGAGATCTAACTATCATAGCCCGCCGGGGTGACGGTGGCCACGTCCTCTCCGCGTACGACTGGCCTCTTAGCAGCCGCGGGGGTCGACAGGCCAACGTCGGCTCTTCGTTGCGCTGGCCGGGCGGAGGCCAAAGCGGATTTCAATGAAGATGCCGCATCTCCTTCGCGAACTGCCCGCGTTCGGGCACGAGCATGCGTCCAAGCGCGATAAACTTGTGCTTCTGCGCATCATCGAGACTCGCGTACAGGGGTTTGGCCGCTTCGATCATCTTCTCGAGATTGGCCTGGCTCTCCGCGAGGCGGTTCGCCTTCGCCAAGTTGCGGTCCATCGGCGATAAGTCGCTGCTTTGCTCCTTTTGCAGGGCGAGCACGCGCGCCTTGCCGCCCTCCCTGACTGCCGATTCAAACGGCTCCCAGTCCTTTTCTTGGTCAGCGGTCAGCTTGAGACTGGTCTTCATGCTCTTGAGTTGGGCGTCGAGCGACGCCTCCGCCCAGCGCTGCACGAGCTCCGCGTGCGTGGGCTGCTGGTCGCTCTGCGCCGCGGCGGAAGCGGAGAGGGCGGCCGCGGCAAGCATCCCAAGGAGAGTGCGTTTCATCTCGACGCCTCGTCGGCAGGCCATTGTTTTAATTCAGCCGCGCGTGAGCGTAAAGTCACGGCCATCGCTGGCGGCTGGCCATGTATCGCCTGCTGACGCCCTCTTATTGAACGTACAATGCGGCAGGCCTCCTCGGCTCGGTTTGTGCTTTGGACGAGGAATTGTTCTCGGCGCCTGAGGCTCAGCGAACGCCGCGGACATCGCCTTACCCCTCCAATTTGAGAGGTTCTCCCTGTGACGCAACACACCCCGGTGATGAGTGAGTCCGAATATCGGGAAAATACGTTTTTCAGCATCTTCGGCTCCGTTCCGGAGCCTGCCTTTGACAGCCTGGAGGAGCAGACCGACGGCTGGGGGCGCTTATGGGGCTGCACAAGCGACGTGGGACGCCTGAGGGTCGTCCTGATGCATCGGCCGGGTGATGAGCTTCATGTGGTCGAGAACAAGCCTATGCCGGAGATTGGCGGTTTCGGCGACCCCGAGAAGGGCTGGTACTGGATGGGCCGGACGCTGCCGGATCTGCCGGCGATGCAGGCGGCGCATGACGCGCTCGCGGGCGTGCTCAAGGCGGAAGGCGTCGAGATCGTCTATGTCGGGGATGCGGCTCCCGGTCGGATGAAGCAGATCTATACGCGCGACAGCGTCATCGGCGTGAAGGGCGGCGCTGTCGTCGCCCGCCTTGCGAGGCGCGTGCGCCGCGGGGAGGAACTGCCGGTCACTCGCGCGCTGGCGAAGGCGGGGTGTCCGATACTTGGAACTCTGCACGGCCAAGCCGTGTTTGAAGGCGGCGGATTCGCAAACCTGGATGAGAAGACAGCGGTCTGTTCGCTCAGCGTCGCATGCAACGCGGAAGGCGTGCGGCAGATGAAGAACATCCTCGGCACGATGGGGATCGAGCTCATTCCTGTTCACAATCCTGGATATCGCATCCACATCGACGGCGCCTTCGTGATGGTCGACGTCGACACCGCGATCATCAACATGAACGAGCTTCCTTATGTCTTCATCGACTATCTCAAGAGCCGCAAGATGAAGCTGATATCGGTCCCGCCCGAGGACAACGCCTTCTCGGTCAACTGCCTCGCCGTCGCGCCGGGGCGCGTCATCATGCACACTTCGGTCAGCCCTCGCCTTGCCGATAAGCTGGACAAGAGCGGCATAACCGTGTTGCCGGTGGACTACGACTGCGTCGAGCTCGGCGGCGGGGGGATCCACTGCTCGACGGCGCCGCTCGCGCGCGATCCGCTCTGATTTCGCGCGAGCGGATTTCAACTCAGTCAGTCGATTCGGTTATCGGCGCGCGGATCATGATCGCGATGACGGCCGCCCCAACCAAGCCTATTCCGGCCCCGATCAGCAATGTGATGAAGAAGGACCCCGTCAGATCGAGCACGCGGCCCGTCACCAGAGGGGAAAGCGTGGCGCCGATGAACCCTGCGCTGTTGAAGATCGTGGTGACGGAGGCGACATGGACTCGCGACACCAGCACCGACGTCGCCGTCCACATCCCGGCAAGCGCGGCCGCCCAAAAGAAAAGGGCGAAGAAACTCAGCGTGAGCGCCGTCGGGAGGCTATCGGCGAAGCCCGTCGCCCCGGTAAAGACCGCGAGACCGAGGGTGCCAGCGACGATCGGAATCTTTCGACTGGTGACGGTGGAGACGCCGCGGCGCTCAGCCAAATCCGAAACGAGGCCTCCGCACATCGCGCCCGCGACGCCGCCGACGAAGGGCAGCATCGCAAGAATCCCAGTTCGCGCGACGCTCAGGTGGAATTGCGTCTCTAGAAACAGCGGAAGCCAGCCCATGAAGATCCATGACGTCCAGTTCTGGCAGAACGCTCCCAGGATCAATCCCCAGCAGGTCCTGTAGCGGAAGAGCCGCAGCCAACTGCGCGCTGTGACACGCGGCTCGGCGCCTTGCAGACCAAGACATTTGCGCTCGTCCGGCGATAGATCGACCTTCTCGACGTCGCGGTAGATCGTCCAATAGGCGATCGCGAATGCAGCCCCGATCGCGCCCATCGTCATGAACATGCCGCGCCATCCGAGCCAGAGCATCAGGCCGGTCAGGAGGGGCGGCGCGAAGGCCGGGGCGATCTGGGTGCCGGAGACGTAGATGCCGGTCGGGAGGCCACGGCGATCCTTGGGGAACCAGCTCGCGACCACCCGCACGTTGGACGGGCCGATCGGCGCCTCCGTGACGCCGAGAATGGATCTCGTCAGGAGAAGCTGCGGGTAATACGCCACAAGGCCACCGGCGCCTTGTGCGAGCGACCAGAGAAAAATTGCAGCGCTCGACAAGAAGCGAACGCCGAACCGGTCGATGAGAAAGCCGGCCGGAAGCGAGGCGATGGCGTAGCTCATTGAAAATACCGAGAGCAGACCGCCGATTTGGGTTGCCGAGAGACTCAGATCGGCTCTGACATTCGACGCTGCGATGCTGATGCTAGCCCGGTCAAGGTAGTTGAGAAGCAGGGCGCAGACACAAAGGCTGAGGAAAACCTTCTGGTTGCGAGCGACTCGGTTGCCGAATGCTGTCCTATCGGCAATCACCTGGCCCGCGCTCAGGCTCATCGCAACCTCCCATGAAAGTCCGGCTGGTTTTCGCGCCCGCCGAGTGTTTTGTTGGAGGGTCGTTTGGACGTCCGCGTCCCCTCACTCGGTTTAAAAATCCGCGCGGCGTTCGCGCGCGATTCGACCGCCGCATCTCAAGTCGAGCGTGCCGATGAGCGGCGACATCTGGGAGTAGTCCAAATTCGAGAGGCTGCTGGACTTCTCGGGCGAACTCGTTTCCTCGCGGTTCCTCTTCGAACGAAAGCGACTTTTATTCGGATTCGGACGATAGGCGCTCGGTCGATCAGGTGTCAAGCTGGATCCCGCGAGAGCAGGGTCGAGCCGCGATCGTCATTGCGAGCGAAGCAGTCCAGGCAACCTAGGGTGTCCTACGTTCTCTGGATTGCTTCGTCCCTGCGCTCCTCGCAATGACGATTCCACCCGAACGCAGCGCGCCTGGCCGCTGATTGACGCCCACGCGGAAATCATATCAGAGTATTTTAGAGTGGACTCTATTTTGTTTGCGTTCAACGAATTGCTCAATGCATATTGGCGCGTTGAGCGCGATCGCCTCAAGCGCCGGGGTCGGAACGCCAAGCCGAATGGAAGTCGACATATGGTTCGAATCGCCCGCGACCAGGGGCTCGCTTCCTTCATGCTCGCGGTCCTGTTGACCCTCTGCGCCAATGTGCTCTTTCCGTTGCAAGACGCGCTCACCAAGCAGTTGATCACGACGCTTCCTGTCTGGGCCGTGCTTTTTGTCAGGAGCGCCGCGGTCCTCGCTGGCACGTTGGCGATCGGCAGAGCGCGCCTTGTCCGGCATGTGCTCGTCACGCCTTGGAAGGGATTCCTCGCGATTCGCGCTGGCGTAATGCTGTGCGGCTGGGTAGCCTTCTATCTTTCGATCCGAAGCCTCGGTTTTGGGCAGGCGGTCACGATCTACTTTGTCTCGCCGATCTTGGTGGCGCTCGCGGCAAAGCCTTTTCTCCGTGAACAGACGCCATGGCCGCAATGGGCGGCGATCGCGCTGGGATTCGCCGGAGTCGGACTCGCAAGCGGAATCTCTGAATTCCGATTTTCATCCGCTGTCGCTCTCGCCTTGGCTTCGGCGTGCTTCTGGGCCATCGCGCTTTTGATGTTGCGAAACGCAGCGAAGGAAGAGGGCGCCTTAACCCAAGTCGCTTTTTGCAACGCAGTCTTTGTGCTGGTCACATTTGTTCCTGTTCTCGCCGAAGGATTCCCGGCGACTCCTGTGTCGATTGCCTGGATGGGTGGAATCGGGCTTGTCGGCGGCGTGGCGCAATTCTGCCTCTACGACGCTGCGCGCCGCATCGCGGCGCCGGTTCTCGCCGCGCTCGAGTACACCTCCATCCTGAGCGCGTTCGCCCTCGGATATCTCATGTTCGGCGAAACGCCGACCCCGCGAGTTTGGCTCGGCGCCGCGCTTATCCTCACGTCCGGACTTGTCGTGGTGATGGTGGAGCACGGACGCGCGAGATTGGGGCCGCCAGGGCAGGGCGCCGGGATGGCGGGGCAGGTTCAGTAAGAAGGAGGACGATCTCATGGGCGAGAATGTGCACGACGCCGTCGTGGCCTACATTGCAAGGACAAGGTTTCCCTTTCCCGGCCAGAAGACCTGGGCGCCGGACTATCGCACCTTGACCAACGCTCCCGACCGCAAACATGGGATCCAAATTCCTGGCGGTGAGCACTTTCCCGACATCGTCATCCTCGACGGCACGGGACGCGTGCGCGAAATCGGCGAAGTTGAAATGAACGTCTCCGATATTTCCGCCGCGACCCTCAAGGCGACGTCCGAAATAGCCGATACGGACACTCCGTCAAAAGTTCGGCACTTCTTCCTCTATGTCCCCGTCGGCCAGGAAGCAGCGGCGCAGACGCTGCTCGAAACGAACGGGGTCAGCTACGCGGGCTTGCGCGGATTTCAGGCGAGCGGGGACGGCCAGGTCAAGATCATTCCGTTCGTCACGCCCGGCGACTCCTACGACCATCAAGTCACGGACTGAGCGCGGGCGAAAATCAGACTGCGTCTTGCAACGCGAGGCCGGTCTCCGAGCTGGTCTCCTGGTAAGCGGTTCTAGGGCATCCGCCCAAGGGCTTTGGGCCGCGCTGCTCGATTGTCGGATAGACTTCGACGCCTCCCTTCAACACGCACCGAACCTCGAGCAAGGCTCGCAGGTCCCGGAGCGGGTCGCCCTCGACGGCGAGAATGTCAGCGTATGCGCCCGGTTTCAGAACGCCGATTTCGTCGGGCTTGCCGCAGAGCCGTCCACCATGCGCCGTCAGTCCCGCTAGGGCCTCCTCGTTGGTCATGCCACCCATCGCCGCATAGACGCCCTCATAAGCGAGGCCGCCGTGGTTGGCGTCCGTCGATAGGGCGAACCTCATCCCCGACGCCTTGAGCAGCCCGATGGATTTCCACGTCGCATCCCTGGCGCGTCGCAGGCGCTCGCGGATCGGCGGCGACCAGTGAGGAAGCTCAGGTATCCCGGGCTCGGCGAGAAAGACGCCGAGTGTCGGGACGACCCAGCGGCCAAGCTCAGCTCCGCGAGCATACTGGCGCGCGCTCATGAAAAAGCCGTGCTCGATGCAGTCGACGCCTGCTTCCAGGCACTGGTCGACGCTCAGGCCGCCATAGGCGTGCGCGGTCACTTCGAGGCCGAACCGATGGCTCTCCTCGACGCAGGCTGAGAGCTCTTGCGGCGACATCACGGGCAGCGTCGAATCTCTGTGAACTCCGACAAAGCCACTATGAAAAATCTTGATGAGGTCCGCGCCTCGAACGATGTTCTCGCGGATCGCAGCCCGCATAGCATCCGCCGCGTCGAGCGTAAGCAGGTTCGGGTGCCGCCCGCAAAGGCTCGTCTGAATGGCCCGCGTCGCGGTGACGAACTCGAGGGCCAGCGAGGCGTCCGGCCTCGACGTCGCGTCTGTAGGTCAGATCGATGAAATTGCGGCTGCCGACGAGACGCACCGTTGTGACGCCCATTTGTATGTTGACGAGGCCGCGATTGACCATGCGCATCGCGAGTTCCGCGTCGTCCACCGCGGCCTGTTGCGTCTCGAGGCCCGCCAGAACATCGAAGTCGAGATGAGTGTGAGAGTCGATGAGGCCCGGCAGCACGGTGAAGCGCGACAAGTCGCGGATACCTCGCGCCGAGCGGGCGCTCTCATCGACGGCTCGGATTGAGACAATCCTGTCGTCCGCGATCTCGATAACTTGCGGCCCCTCGGGCTTTTGGCCGGTCATCGGCAGCACCCGACCACATAAGAGAAGGACGTTTTCGGACATCGATCTAGCTCTCTCAGCTTATGGACTCGAGGTGGACGATCGCTCGCGGCGTCTCGCGCCGCTGCGCGCCCTCATCAGGCCTTTTGGAGAATGCTGCGCAAGAAGTCCCTTGTCCGCGGTTCTCTCGGCTTGCTCATGAGCGTCTCAGGGCTTTCACATTCGACGACCCGACCCTCGTCCATGAAGACCACGCGATCGCTCACATCACGGGCGAAGCCGAGCTCGTGCGTCACGACCACCATCGTCATGCCCGAGCGAGCCAAGGCGCGCATCACAGTCAGGACTTCGCCAACGAGCTCGGGGTCGAGCGCGGAAGTCGGCTCGTCGAAAAGCATTAGACTTGGGCGCATGGCGAGCGAGCGAGCGATCGCGATGCGCTGTTGTTGGCCGCCTGAAAGCTCCGCCGGATATGCGCCTGCCTTATTGGCCAAGCCAACTCGATCCAGAAGCGCCATGGCGGCATCCTTCGCCTCAGTCGGCTTCTGCTTGAGAACCTGAATCGGACCTTCCGTGACGTTCTCCAGCGCGGTCATATGCGGAAAGAGGTTGAAGCGCTGGAACACCATGCCGGTTGCTCGCCGCTGCCTGGCGATCTCCCTTTCGCTGAGCGGGTGGAGCGCATCGCCGACGCGTCGATACCCAGTCAGCTCGCCATTGAGCCAAAGCGCGCCGGAGTCGATTCGCTCGAGCTGGTTGATGCACCGAAGGAACGTCGTCTTGCCGGATCCCGAAGGGCCGATGATGCAGACGACTTCTCCTGCCTTGACGTCCAAGGTGATGTCCTCGAGCGCGTGAACGGCGCCAAAGCGCTTGCCGACTTTCACCGCCGATACGAGGTGGGTCGTCATCTCTTCGCCGCGCTCTGAAATCCTCGACCGAAGCGCCGCTCCAGCATGGCTTGTCCGACAGAAAGAAGCGAGACGACGACCAGATACCAGAATGCGGCGACCATCAGGAGTTCGATCACCTTGGCGTTGCCATAGTAGATGTCCTGAGCGTTGCGAAGAACGTCGCTGAAGCCGATGATGCTCGCCAGAGATGTGGTCTTGATCAGGGCGATGAACTCGTTGCCGAGCGGCGGAACGACGACGCGCATCGCCTGCGGCAGGATGATGCGGCGCAGCGACTGCAGGTAGGACATGCCGATCGCCTTGGACGCCTCGTATTGTCCGTGATCCACTGAAAGCATGCCGGAGCGCATGATCTCGGAGGTATAGGCGCCTTCGTTCAGCCCAAGCCCCAGCAACGTCGCGATCGCTGGCGTGATGACATTGACGGTTCGAACGGTGAACAGGCCCGGAATTCCGAGATAGGGGAACACCAGTCCAAGATTGAACCAGATCAAGAGTTGCAGAATGACCGGCGTGCCACGAAAGAACCAGGCGTAACCAATGGCGACCACGCGCAGCACCGGATTGGGAGAGCCGCGAGCGACGGCGCAGAGCACGCCGATCACGATCCCGATCGCCATGCAGGCGACGGACATCCACAACGTATTGACGAGACCCATGAGAATGCTGGGCCAGGTCAGATATTCGCGCGTCGTCGACCAGTCGATGCGGCCGATGGCGAAGGCACGGATCAGGAAGGCTACGAAAGCCAGGATCGCTACGACTGCGACGATCCGGCCGTAGTGACGCGGGCGGATGTGACGTAGCCGAGCAACATCGACTTCCTCGGCGAACGAAAGCTCCGCCGGACCCGTCAATTCAGCAGCCCTCAGGGAGCAGGTCCGGCGTCGAAGCTGACGTCCTTGTAGGGGCTAAGATCAAGCTTCCATTTCTTGATCAGTTCATCATACGTGCCGTCCGCGATCACTTTCTTCAGAGCGAAAGCGAAAGCGTCGCGGAGCGTCGTTTCGTCCGGGGTGAAAGCCATGCCCATCAGCGTCGACGAAAAGGGTTTGCCGAGCGGACGATAAAGAGTCGTGTCCATTGCGACAATCGTCGGAACGGCCTCGAGTCCCTGGACCGCCGCTACCGCGCGACCGGTCTTCAGATTCGTCAGTTGCTGGCCGAGGTCGGTGTCGACGATGACGTCGATTGCCGGCTTGCCGGCGCCGACGCAGTTCTTGCTCGACCATGCCTTCACAGTATCTGGATAGCTCGTGCCGCGGCTCGTGGTGATCGTCTTGCCGCACAGGTCTGTCAGTTCCTTGATCTCGGGGAGGCTGGTCAATGTGTAGAATTGCGCGCCGGCACGAAGATAGTCGATGAAGGTGAACATCGGCCGACGTTTGGGCACGTCATAAAATCCGCTCATGATCATGTTGACCCGTCCGGACTGCAGCGCCGGCGTCATCGCTTCGAAGGCGCCATCCTGATACTCGACCTTGAGGCCGAGCACCTTTGCCATCGCAGCCATCAGATCGATGTCGAACCCGGTCAGGTCTCCACTTTTCGCATCCTTCATTTCCATCGGAGGATAACCGGAATTGACCGCGACTTTGATCACCTTGCTGGCGGCGATGTCATCCGGGAGCTTTTGCGCCTCGGAAGCCCCGATCGAAACCAGGAGGCAGAATGCCGCTCCCAAACCTAGCAGGCGCGTTTTCGACATGGCTTTGCTCCCTTCCGCCGCGATCGCCTTTGGGCTTTTGCTGAAGCCTTGCTTTCGTGGCGAGCGAAGCAAGTTTCGTACCGCCGTCGGGGCTACCGACTGGGCCGCGCGACTTGCGGCACAGGCTCCTGCCAAAACGGAATTCGCTCGACCGGCGGAGTCCATTCTCCTCGATCTACGAGCCCTTGAACATAGGCGCCAATCTCAGCCAGCGTGGCGAACCAGACCCCGCCTTTTTCGCGCATGTGCTCGAAAAGAGTGACCATCGCCTCCGCCCGCGCAAGCCGCCCCGAGACGAATGGATGCCAGATTGCGGCCCAAAGCCCGCCATGCCTCCAGGCGGCGTCGAAGTCGGCGCGGAAAACCTCCATCGCTTGGGCGGGCGACTTCGTCGGGATGCCCATATTGAACTCGCGCATGTTCACATATTGAGGCCAATCGTCGAGCGAGTGATCCGAGGGCAATTCGACGAGCCTACGGCCGTTCGAGCCTTCGATGAGATAGGGAATATCATCGCCGCCGAGCGATGCATCGTAGAGGAAGCCGTTGTCGATCAAGAGATCGAGCGTGTACTCGGAATAAGCCCCGGATGGACAGCGGTAACCCGCGACCGGCTTGCCGGTCACCGCTGCGATGATCTCCATGCCCTTCTTCAGGACGCGTTCCTCGTCCTGCCGCGACAGCTGGTTCGGCCTCTCGTGCAGCCAACCGTGGTGAGCGATCTCGTGACCGTCGCGAAGCAGGAGTTCAATCGCCTTCGGATAGGTTTCCACGCACCAACCGGGCACAAACATTGTCTGCTTGACGCCAAAATGCTTCCAGATCTCGACGATGCGCGGCACCGCCACGCGCGCGCCATAGCGCAAAGTAGACGACACGCTTATCCGCCGCCGCGAATCCTCAGGATAGTAGAGGTGAAGAAGACTTTCCGCATCAAAGTCGAAGGAGAAGCACACGGCGCACCGCGCGCCGTTGGGCCAAGGGGGTGGATTGTTGATGAGCCTCAGCATTTCCGGCTGTGCGCCGTTCGCGCCTTGCGATCCCAAACGATCGACTCCACGCTTTCCCTTCGCGCGCCCGCGTCGAAGAGTGGCAAAGAACTTGTTGTCTCGATATTGGTGGACGCCCACGCGTTGTGTCAACTCTGCCTTTGGAGTGAACTCTAAATCGACAGCGCGCTCGATTTTGCGGCGCCGCGGAGGCAAACGCTATGGCGGGAAAGAGAGCGGCTCAAACTCCGAGGGAGCGGCGAGCGGCGAAGGTCCTCGACGCGGCTCAGGAGCTGTTTGCCACTCGCGGATACGAGGCGACGCTCGTGGCGGAGATCGCGGAATCCGCCTCCGTCGCCCCCGCCACGATCTACAATTACTTCTCGACGAAGCCGAACCTTTTGATGGAGCTTGCCCTTCGTCATGTCCGCGCCGCGCTGCCGGAGCGACGGGCGTTCCTCAAAAATCTGCCGGAAAACCCGCTTCAAGGGATTGAAGCCTTCGAGCGACTGCTCGCAGAGCAGGCGCTTCGGCACTTGTCGCGCGAGTGTTGGCGAACCATGATGGCGGCACAAATTCTCGAACCGCGCGGTCGCGCCGCCAGAACGGGAGCGCGACTGAACGATCTGATCAAACGGCAATATGTTCAGATCATTCGAACTTACCAGGCTCGGGGTCGACTCGTCGCCGACGTCGACGCGAGCATGCTGTCCGAGCTTATCGTCGGGGTCGCCACGATGAATTTCGCCCGCTTCGTTTACGGGTCCAGCGGGACCATAGAGGATCTTCTGCGCCTCGGCCTGCCGCACATTGCGCTGATCCTGCGAGGGCTTCTCCTCGAGAAGCGATCCAGGCCGCGACGGCGAGCAAGAATGGAGTAGACTCCAAATTTGGGTTGCGCGCCCTCGCGAGCCCTTTTACGTTCGGACGTCCGGCTTCCCGACGCATAGGCGCCGGTTTGAGGAGGCAAAGCCCTGAGCGCGATCACCGAAGGCGAGTGGCGCTACAATCAGCTGATCAAGCTGTTCCCCTCTGAGGCGGATCCTCCGTTCGAGGATTCGGATGAGCTCGAGCGTTGGTGGGGCCGGAGGTGGGGTTGCACCAACGACGTTGGGCGTCTGCGTGTCGTGCTCATGCACCGGCCGGGCGAAGAGATTAATGTTGTCGATACGTCGAAGCGGTTGGACAACCGCGCCTTCGGCGACACCCAGGCAGGGTGGTACTGGCGCGGCGCCGTGGGTCCTGATCTGCCGGGAATGCAAGCGCAGCACGACGCCTATACGGCCTTGCTGAAGAAGGAGGGCGTCGACGTCGTCTATCTCGACGATATCGGCGCCGGACGAATGAAGTCCTGCTACACCCGGGATTCCTGCGTGGGCGTCGGGGGTGGCGCAATCGTCATGCGGTTGGGGCCGCGCATCAGGCGCGGCGAAGAACCAGCGGTCTCGCGCACGCTCGCGAAACTGGGATGTCCCATTCTTCGCACGATTTCCGGCAGCGGAGTGGCGGAAGGCGGAAGTTTCGCATGGCTCAACAGCAAGACGGCGGTCATCGGCCTCTCGTCACGAGTGAACGAGGAGGGCGCCCGACAGGTCGAGGAAGTCCTCAGGTCGCAGGGCGTGGAACTCATAAAAGTGGCCCTGACGGGATACCGGCTTCACATTGACGGGCTCTTTGTCATGATCGCGCCGGACCTCGCGCTCGCCAACATCACGCTGCTGCCGTTCTGGTTTCTTGAACGGCTTGATGCGCTTAAGATCAGACGCATTGAAGTCCATCACGAAGACGACGCCTCCATAATCAACTCACTTGCGATCGCGCCAGGTCGGGTCATCATGCCCGAAGGCGTTTCCCAGCACACGCAGGATCAGCTTCGGTTGGCGGGGGTGCAAGTCATCACGATTCCCTATGACAAGATGATCACTGGCGGCGGCGGTCTCCACTGCTCAACCGCTCCCCTCGTTCGCGACGAGGTTTGATCATGGCGAGCGGGTTCACCGCGGCCCAGATTACGGCGCTGGATTGGCTGAAGCGCAATCATGCGGCGCTGTCAGCCGATCACATGACAATCTGGAATTTCCATGAACCGTCGTGGCGCGAGTACAAATCGTCGTCCTGGTACATGGATCGGCTTAAGCGCGAGGGCTTCGACGTCGAGCGCGGCACGGCGGGAATGCCGACAGCCTTTCGGGCTCGCTGGTCAAACGGGCAGGGACCAACGCTTGCGGGTTATGCCGAGTACGACGCCGTGCCCGGGCAGAGCCAGGCGCCTGAGCCGAGACGAAAGCCGCGAGATGGAACGAGCTTCCGCGCCGCCGGCCACACCGACCCGCATTCGGCGCTTGGCATCGGCTCGTTTGGCGGCTTTCTCGCGGCCAAGCATGCGATGGAGACGCATGGGTTGAAAGGGACGCTCGTCTATTTCGGCGAGCCGGCCGAGAAGATGTGCGGATCGAAGCCGGTGCACGCCGCTCATGGATATTACGATGGCCTCGACGCCGCAATAAGCTTCCATCCGCATTCGTTTCCGGCGCTCACGAATGGATGCTTCTGGGATACGACCAGCGCCCCCTATTGGAGCCGCATCTATACGTTCGAGTGTGAGCACCCGGAGACGTGGCAGAGCGAAGGCGCTGGCGGCGCGGTCACTCACGCGCACGCAATTGCGCGCGCGCCCGGCGCGCTCGACGCCGTCTGCTTGATGTATACAAACTCGAAGATGATGAAGGAGTCGATGCTGCCCCACGCCGGCAGCTGGACTCTGAACGAGTTCATCCCCGTCGCCGGACAGGCGGCCGCCGACAACATCGCCCCTGCAATTGGGCAAATTCAGTACGCGATGCGCGCGCCAACTCTGCCGATGTGTCAGGCGGCTTTCGACGTGCTCGACCGGAACGCCGATCATGTCGCGGCGATGACCCATTGCACGGTCACGAAAGCCTGGATCACCAGGACCCGCGCCGGCCTGCCCAATCACGCCATGGCGGAGGTCACCTTCCGCAATTTCGAGAAGCTTGGCGCCCCCGAGTGGCCGGAGGAAGCCAAGGTCTTCGCGCGAGAACTGCAGAAGTCGCTGGACCTCGAGCCAATGCAGGAGCCATTCTTCGAGGGACTGACCAAACTGACGCCGCCGTGGGAAGCGGAAAAGGCCTTCCGCGCGCAATTGCCGGCCTGGCAGCTCAACTACGCGGCCGACGACTATGTCGACTACACTTGGCATGCGCCGACCGTGCGTCTCTATGTAGGCCGCCCGACGCTGCAAGCGCCGAAGCCCAGATATCGCTATCCCGAATGGGTCCGGCACGCGATGGGAGGCGTGCCGGCCTGCATCGATCCGATGTGGAGCAAAGCCTCCGCGGTCATCGCCACGACCCTTATTGACCTCTTGAGCGATCCGAGCTTGCTCGAAAAGGCCCAAGCGGAGTTCCGCGACCGTACGGGCGGAGGCGTCGGCGGCGCCAAATGGGTCGCGCCGCTGCTGCCCGCCGACTTCAAGGCGCCCGTCGAATACCGCTGGCCTGAATATGTCGACACCCCACGCGGCCGGGAATGGACCGTGCCGTGATATCCTGCGACGATCCCCTGCAATCCCACGAGATCCGATGACCCGATGAAGCACAGTCTCCTGTCCATTCCAAAGCCTCCTCCGGCGGATCACGCCCCCAGCGAAGGCGAACTCCGCGAGGACCTTGCCGCGGCCTATCGTCTGCTTGCGCTCTTCGGGATGACGGATCTTGTGTACACGCATCTGTCAGCGCGAATTCCGGGCGAGGGGCATCGCTTTCTCATCAACCCCTATGGGCTTCTCTTTGAGGAGATCACGGCGAGTTCGCTTGTCGAGGTCGACGCCCACGGGGAGCCGCGGCAGGAGACGAGCTGGCCCGTCAATCCGGCTGGCTTCGTCATTCATTCGGCGGTCCACGCCGCGCGGCCCGACGCGGCCTGCGTGATGCATACGCATACGCTGGCCGGCATGACGGTCGCCGCTCAGACGGGCGGGCTGCTGCCGCTTAACCAGATCAGCATGGAATTCCACAACCAGGTCGGTCTGCACGAATACGAGGGCATCGCCGCCGACGACAACCTCACGGAGCGGGAGCGCATTGTGCGCGATCTCGGCTTGAAACATTGCCTGATCATGCGCAACCACGGACTGTTGACCGCGGGAAGAACGGTCGCCGAGGCGTTCTACTGGATGTATTATTTGGAGCAGGCGTGCCGAATACAGATCTCGGCGCAGGCGACCGGCGCGCCGCTTGCGCTGCCCTCGGAGAACGTGCTCGCGAGGACCTCCAATCAGTTCACCTCCGACGCGAACAAGGGCTGGCTGCCTTGGCAGGCTCTCCGGCGGAAGCTCGACCGCGAGCAGCCGGCCTATCGCGATTGAGATTGAGGCCATGGATTCGGGCCTGCCAATGACGGGAGCCGACGCGATCGTCGACGTTCTCGTGAAACGCGGGGTGTCGACGCTCTTCGGTCTCCCTGGAGTTCAACTCGATCCCCTCTTCAACGCCTTCTACGACGCGCGCTCGCGGCTGAGAGTCATCAACGCCCGACATGAACAGGGCGTCGCTTATATGGCGCTTGGCTTTGCGCAGGCGACAGGCCGGCCCGGCGTCTACGCCTGCGTCCCGGGTCCGGGTTTCCTCAACACGACAGCGGCGCTGTCGACCGCCTATGCGTGTCACGCGCCCGTCCTCGCGCTCATAGGTCAGGTTGCGACAGACGAGATCGGCGCCGGTCACGGCGCGCTGCATGAGCTTCCCGATCAGACAGCCATCGTCCGCGGACTGACCCGGTGGAATGGACTCGCTCTCTCGCCTGAAGATGCGCCGCGCCTGGTGTCCAGCGCCCTCGCGCGCCTCGCCATTGGCCAAGGACCTGTGGCGGTGGAGTTGCCGGCGGATGTGTTGCGCTTGCCGCTGACTTCTAACGACAGGCGCGAGACCGAAACTCTTGACTCTCAGCGGGTGGACCCTCTCGCAGTCGCCGAGGCTGTCAGGCTGCTGGAGCGCGCCAATCGGCCGATGATCATCGTGGGAAGCGGCGCAATCGACGCTGGCGACGACCTCCGCGCGATCGCGGAGCGGCTTGGCGCCCCGGTCGTGAGCCACCTTCAGGGGCGGGGCATACTCGATTCGCGCCACCCGCTGTCGGTTGGGCGCGCAGAGGCCTTTCGAATGTGGCGCGACGTCGATGTCATTCTTGCGGTCGGAACGCGTTTCAACAGTCCGCGCCGACGCTGGGGACTAAGACCGGGGCAGCGTGTTATCCGTATCGATTTCGATCCGGCTCAGTTTCGCCGAGGCGCGCCTCCCGATGTCGCGGTCCTCGCGAACGCGCGCGCGGCGCTCGCGGAACTTGCCGCCGGCCTCGGCGCAAGAAGCGGCGAAGCGCCGGCCAGAGCACAGTGGGTCGCCAAGGTCAAAGCCGAGGTCGCGGCCGAGTTTGACAGAAGCTTTGCTCCGCAAATGAGTTTCGTGCGCGCAATCCGCGAGGCTGCTCCCGAAGACACCGTGTTCGTCGCCGACTACACTCAGGTCGGCTATGTTGCGACGGCTGCTCTCCCTGTTTATGCCCCGCGGCAAATGATCACGCCTGGCTATCAGGGCACGCTCGGCTTCGCCTTCGCCACCGCTCTCGGCGCAAAGGTCGGCTGTCCGGACCAGCCTGTCGTGGCGCTGTGCGGAGACGGCGGCTTCCTCTTCACCGCCAACGAGCTCGCAACAGCTGTCCAACATGATATTCGCACCGTTACGATCGTGTTCAATGACGGCGCTTACGGAAATGTGCGTCGCATGCAGCAGGATCTCTACGGCGGCCGCGTCATCGCGTCCGATCTGAGGAATCCGGATTTCGTACGCTTCGCCGAAAGTTTCGGCGCCGCTGCGCGACGCGCCGAGGGCCCGCGGGCTCTTTCGGAGGCCCTGCATTGGGCGTTCGACCAACAGGGCCCGGTGATCATCGAAGCGCCGGTCGTCAAAATGCCGAACCCCTGGGATTTTCTCGAGCCGGGAGGCGACGGCGGCGATTCTGCCAGCTCATCAGAGGCATAAGTCGATTTCTCGGCTGGATAGCCAGATTAGGCCGTGAGCACCTACGTAAATCCTTCCGTTGACACAGGGATGAAATCGATTTCATGATGCGGATCTGGTGTCCAACTTGCCTGGCGTCCTGACGCGTCGGGGATTGAGAAAGGCAGCGCCAATGACATCAACGATGAGGCTCACCACCGCGATCGCTTTGTGTACGTTTGCTCTTGTCGGCTCGGCTTCCTTCGCCTCCGCGGACCCCTACAAGGTTGGCGCCACCACTTACAGCCGCAGCTTCGAGTTTTACCAGGATATCGAGAAGGGGATGAAGGAAGCCGGAGGCGACAAGGTCGTCTTCGACTTCCGCGACCCAAACGGAGACCTCGCCGCGCAGACCGCGCAGATAGAGGATTTCGTCTCGAAGAAAGTCGACCTGGTCACCATCGTGCCGATCGACTCGACAGCAGCAGAGGCGGAAGGGCGTCTCGTGACCAGCGCGCATATCCCGCTCATCACCGTCGACATCGCGATCACCAAAGACGTGGGGCAGGTCGCTCACATCGCGTCCGACAACCATCAGGGCGGCGAGATCGCGGCGAAGAAAATGGCCGATCTGCTCAACGGCAAGGGCGAAGTCTTGGTCATCAACAATCCGGCGATCGTTTCGGTTGTCGACCGCGAGAAGGGGTTCGCCGCGAAGCTGGCGGAGATCGCCCCGGGCATCAAGATTGTCGCGAGCCAAAGCGGCGAGTCCAAGCGCGAGAAAGCCCAGGCAGTCGCCGAGGATCTGCTACAGGCTCACCCCAACGTCGTCGGGATCTTCGCGGTGAACGACGAGATGGCGCTCGGCGCGCTACAGGCCGTCATCGCCGCCGGCCGGCAGGACAAGATCAGCATCATCGGCTTCGACGCGAGCAGCGAGGGCCTGAAGGAAATCGCCAAAGGTAATTCCGCCTTCAAGGCTTCAGTCGCCCAGGACCCGGTCCAGATCGGCAAGATCGTCACGCAAACGGCTTTGTCCGTGCTGAAAGGCGACAAGGTCGACAAATTGATCCCTGTGCCGGTCGTCCTCGTCGACAAATCCAATTACGCCAATTACCTCAAGAAATAATCGGCAGACCGGCGGCGAGGCTAATGACGAGCGTATGAGCGACGCCTCGCCGTTCGTCGAGCTCCGTGGAATCACCAAGACCTTCCCCGGCGTCGTGGCTCTGCGAAACGTCTCGGTCTCCTTCAGGCCAGGCAAGGTTCATGCGCTCTTGGGAGAAAACGGCGCGGGCAAATCCACGCTGGTCAAGATCATAAGCGGCATCTACGCGCCGGACGATGGGCAGATTCTCTTCGGCGGCCAGCCGGCGCGTCTGCGCGCGCCAATCGACGCGGAGCGGAAGGGCGTCGCTGTGGTTCATCAGCATCGGACGCTGGTGAACGATTTGTCGGTGGCCGAGAATCTCTTCCTTGGACATCTTGGGCCGACCTGGGCCTCCTTCTCCCGCGCCCAATGGACAGAGCGCGCGCGTCGCCTGCTTGCTGACCTTGGGGTGCGCGTCGACCCGAAAGAGGCGGTCCGAAATCTAAGCCCAGCCGGCCAGCAGCTGCTCGAGATCGCAAGAGCGATCGGCAGGAATTGTCGCTTGATCATATTTGACGAGCCGACGACGTCGCTGACGCCGCCGGAGCGCGAAGCGCTGTTTGTTCAGATTCGGCGCTTGCGCTCGAATGGTTTTGCGATCGTCTATATCAGCCATGATCTGGAGGACGCTCTCGCATTGAGCGACGAGATCACTGTTCTCAGGGACGGCGCGGTCGTAGCGCACGAAATTGGCCTCAAGGACGTCCAGGCCATCATCCATTACATGATCGGGCGAACCCTGGAATTGGGTTATCCGAGGAACCGGAAGGTCATCCAAGCAAGAGGTGCTGCGGGTCCGCAATTTGTGCTCGTCGCGGCTCAAAGGCGTCGATCTTGACGTGCGCCGCGGAGAGATCGTCTGCATCGCTGGCCTCGTGGGATCGGGGCGGACGGAATGTCTGCGGACAATCTTTGGCCTCGATGAACGCGTGAGCGGAGAGATCTTTCTGAACGGCGCTCCCTTCGCGCCGAGATCGCCCCGAAGCTCGATCCGCGCAGGTCTTGGGTTCGTTTCGGAGGACCGTAAGCAGCAAGGATTGGTTCTCGACTTGGGCGTATCCGCGAATATCGTTCTCGGCAGCGAGAACCAGTACGCGTGGCTTGGGTTTATCTCCTCGCGACGCGAGAGCGATCTGGCGGGCCGGACGATACGATCCCTTCAAATCAAGACCGCTTCGTCCGCGGTCATGGTCGGCGCCCTGAGCGGGGGAAATCAGCAGAAGGTTGTTCTCGGCCGGTGGCTTGCGCGCTCGACCCAACTTCTGCTCATCGATGAGCCGACAATCGGGATCGACGTGGGAGCGCGCGCCGAATTTTATCGGCTTCTCGACGAGTACGCCGCCGCCGGCGGCGCGTGTCTTATCGTCTCGTCCGATCTGGCGGAAGTCTTAGGCTTGGCGGATCGGGTGTTCGTGATGCGCGACGGCGCTTCTGTCGCGGAGGTGGAACGGGAGGACATGACCCGTGAGACCCTGCTGCGCGCAATGACGGCGGTCGCCGCGTGACGATGGCGGACGTCAAACTCCATCGCTTCGCAGCGTCGGCTCGTTCTGTTTTGTCGCGCAGCGATGTCTTCGGCGGAACAGCATTGGCGGCGCTACTGATCATAGCGGCGGTGATAGCCCTGCTTGAGCCGCAATTCTTCACGGCAAGCAATCTTCTGAACATCGGCCGCCAGGCGTCGGTGCTTGTCATCGTCGCTTGCGGAATGACAATCGTGATTCTCTCTGGCGCGATCGATCTTTCGGTTGGTTCCGCCATTGCGCTGTGTTCCGTTGTCGGGGCGAGCTTGGCTGCGAATGTGGGCTTGAGCGCGCCTCTCACGATTGCGACGATGATCGGCCTCGGCGCCGTCATTGGCGCTGTCAAAGGCGCCCTCATCGCCTGGGGCGGCATCAACTCCTTCATCGTGACCTTGGGGATGATGACCGTGCTCCGAGGGACGGCGCTCACCTTCACGGGCGGTTATCCAATTTCTGGCATCCCCGATGCAGTTCGATTCCTCGGCTTCGGAGTTGTGGGTGGAGTTCCAATGCCGCTTATCGTCGCGGCGATCGTATTTGTCTTGGTCGCGCTCATTCTCTCAAAGACCGTGTTCGGACGACACATCTATGCGATCGGCGGCAATGAGACTTCGTCCCATATCGCCGGGGTTCCCGTAAGCCTGACGAAGCTCATGGTGTTCGTGGTCAGCGGCGCGCTCTGTGGCTTGGCCGCAGTCGTTCTGCTCGGCCGCCTGGGCGCCGGCCTGCCGACTGCCGCGCAGGGAATGGAGCTCGATGCTATCGCAGCGGTGATCCTCGGCGGATCGAGCCTTTTCGGCGGCAGGGGCAGCGTGTTTGGAACGTTGTTTGGCGCGCTTATTCTTGCCGTGCTTCAGAACGGGCTCAACCTCATGGGCGTGAACTCCTTCATCATCCAGATCCTGTCGGGAGTCATCATCATTCTGGCCGTCTTGCTCGATCGCTTTCGTCTGGGAAATTGAGATGATCGGGGACGCTCGATGGATTGAAACTTGGCTCGCGAGACTCGTCTCGACGAGTTCTCTTTCCGGGCGAGAGGGGGCTGCACAGGCGCTGGTCAAAGAGCTGATGACTGAAGCGGGGGCGGACGCGGTCCGCGCCGTGCCGGTCGACGCCGAGACCTTGCGGAAAGCTCATGGGTTTGTGACCCCGACGCCTACCCACGGGATGTTCGCCGTCGTCGGCGCATGGGGTCGTCCCGAGACTTCGCCGTTCATCGTCCTCAACGGGCACATCGACACCGTTCCGGCGGCGCCGGGCTGGACGACGGATCCGCTGGAGCCGAGGGTCACTGATGGTTGGATGAATGGTTTGGGGTCCGCCGATATGAAGGCAGGGCTCCTCGGCGCCATTGCTGGGGCAGCGCGGGCGAAGGCCGGCGGAACCTTGCGCGCCTATGTCGAAGTGCAATCCGTGCCGGACGAGGAGGATGGGGGAGGGACCGGAACGCTCGCCTGCGTCCATGAGCTATTGTCGCAGGGCCGCATTCCCGATTTCGTGATCGTCTGCGAGCCGACAGGCGTTGAGATCGCGACCAGTCAGATTGGCAGCCGTGCGGTGACCTATTCCATCAAGGGTTTGCAGGCGCACGCCAACATGAAGCATCGAGGCGTGAGCGCCGTCGAGGCGGCGATGGAGCTCGCCCGAGATCTCGAGACGTGGGCTCACATGCCGAACCGTAAGGTTCATGCCTTGCTGGGTCCGCCCTCCGTGAATATCGGGCGCATCGAAGGCGGCATAGGCGCAACGAGCGTGGCCTCGGACTGCCGAATGGAGGTGTGCTTCACCTATCATCCGGACGACGAGCCTCTTTTGCTGGCCGAGACGGACGCGATTGTGGCGAGCTGGCGGGCGCGTCAGAATCCAGCGATTACGCTCGACGTCCGCGAACTCCATAACGTCAAACCCTTCTCGACAGATCCGGCTCTCACTCCGGTCAAGTCGCTGGCGCGCGCGCTCGGTCAGGAGCGGGTCAGCCCGCGGGGCTTTCCGGCAGGTTCGGACGGCCGGCTGATCAGCCGGCTGCTCAAATGCCCCACGGTGATCTTCGGCCCTGGCGACATAGACCGCATTCACAAGCCCAACGAGGCGATCGAACTCGCCCAGGTTGTCGCTCATGCTGAAGCGATAGAAAGATTCCTATCGACGTCCCATTGAATTCCACGTTTCGACCCATCAGGTCCTGCGCGGAAATCCACATCAACCAACGGATTTGCCTCATGTCAGATCGATCAACGAGACTGCTCTTCGCAGGAAAAAGTTGGAACGCCTGCGCGATCCACACGAAGAGCGCCGGCACGCACACGACATCGGCTTACGAGGAGGCCGCGACGGCGGCGCCAAGCCGCTGAGGCGGCTTCCGTGGTTAGGATGTCGGACGTCTCGCGAGAGGCGGGGGTGTCAACAGCGACTGTGTCTCGGGTGCTGACTGGCTCTGCCGAGGTCGATCCCAAGACCAAGAAGCTCGTCCTCGCGGCCATTGCGAAGCTTAAGTACCGCCCAAATCTTGTCGCTCGCGGGTTGCGGCGGAGGTTAAGTCACATCATTGCGCTGATCGTCACCGACATCGAGAACCCGTTCTACACGGCGATTTGCCGCGGGGTCGAAGACGCAGCGTGGATCGCCGGCTATTCGGTTATCCTGTGCAACGCGGATCGCGACATAGACAAGGAACGGCAGTACATCCGCGTTGTCGCCGACCAGAACGCGGCGGGGGTGATCATCAGCCCTGCCTCCGCGCGCAAAACGGACATTTCCGAACTCGCTGCGCGGCGCCTGCCTGTCATTGCTGTCGACATGGCTCTCGCTACGGCGACCGGATCCGTCCTCGTCGATAACAAGGAAGCAGGCGCCTTAGCGACTCGTCATCTCATAGGAAGAGGTTGCGAGCTCATCGCATGCATCACGGGGCCAGCGGAGAACGCGACCGCATACGACCGCGGGGTCGGATACTTGAGGGCCATCGCGGACGCCGGACTTCGACGCCGCCTGGATCTCCTGGTTTACTCGAACTACATGGAGGATGGCGGGTACCAAGCCATGCAGCGAATCCTGGCCCTCAATCCGCGCCCGGACGGCGTCTTCGTCACCAATAATCGCATGGCTGTCGGCGTGTTGCGCGCGCTTCAAGAACAGGCCGTCGCAATTCCTCATCAGATGAAAGTGATCGGCTTCGACGAACTTCCCTGGGCGCTCGAGCTCCATCCTCATATGTCGCTCGTGCGGCAACCAGCCTATCGTATTGGTCAGGAGGCGGCGCGCGTGCTTATCGACTGCGCCAACGACAAAAAATCCGCTCGTCACATAGTCCTTGAAGCGGAACTTTTGGAGCGCGATTGACGGCTCGCGCTGACTGACGAATGGCGCCCAGCGCGGCGCCGGCAAGCTTGTGCCGCTGCACAGCATTCTGCTGGCGGACGGCGTCAAGCACGCCGTCCGCCAGCCAACCGAGCAGACCGCCGACCTTCCTCGCCGAGGCTGGCCTGCGCGCTGCGCCGGGCGCGGTGTTCTCCCCCTGTCGCCTGAGGATATTCAGCGCGTGAGGCACGTGTCAGAGGCCTACGGATATTGGAACGCGTCGCCGGCGCAAGCGCTCTTCGTTCGTGGTCACAACGCGACAGCGGATGAGGAGTTCCGGCGCGCCAGCGGACAACGAAGAGCTTAAGGACTGAGCTTCCCCGGCGACGGCCCCGCCGGGTGAGGATCGACTCGGGCGATGCTGCTTGTCTGCTTTGCTGGCTTCGGCTTTTTTAGGCTACCCTGCTCCCCAAGAAAAATAGATATGGGAAGCAGCGATGGCGGAGAACGACCTGCGATATCGAAACGCGCGTCTTAGACGCAAGATCGACGGGGCGCTGAAAAATCGACCCGAGCTGGAGGCCGTCGTGGACGGCATTACGCGGAAGCAGCCCACGGATGCTTCGCTCGAACAGGTTCAAGCCAATCTGCAGGAGCGCGCTCGGGCGATAATCGAGGCAAAACCCGAGCTTGACGGCTATTTCGACGTTTGACCGCGGACGGGCGCCGACAAGCGCTTTCATCCAAGGCGGCGCCAGCCATCGTGGTCCCGCTTCCAGCGACTTGTCGGCTCGCCCTTCATGGTCAGCGTGCAATCCCAATCAGCAATCCCGCGCGGCGCCACATCGTTGATCGCCAAGGTCTCGACGCCATCCCTTTTGGTTAGGGTGACACTGCACTTCGCTTGGCGCGGACCCGTCAGTTCTCCATCGCGGCGTTTGTTGTCTGTTGCTCATGAGATGCTCTTGTCCGTTTTGGAGCCGGAGGAACACAGGGCGAAAGCGAGCCATTCAAGGCGGCGCCACCTGATCGGCAAATTCATTATCGCCTTGTCCACGGATGTGCTGGCAGGGCTTGCGTGTTTCCGGACCCCGCGTGAGCCTTGCCCTGCGCGGATTTATGCGTCCGACCGTCGGCTTGTGGCGCCGTCAAATGCAAAAGGTCCACGCCGCTTGCCGGCCTACGCCACTCCCATCACGAGCCCCTCGATGTCGTGCTTCTGCGTGACCGGGATGAGCCGATCCACGACCCTGCATACGAGATGGTCGCGCACGACCGCCGGCAACGCGTCATAGTAATCCTGCGTCACCATGAGGTCGTGCAGCTTGTCGTGACCTGCGCCTGGCGCGTCGACGCCGAGCACCAAAACCGGACGGGCGATCGGCGAGCGATGCGTCGTGCCGCGATGGATGGTGAGCGCCGAGCGGCAGGAGATGTCGCCCATCTGCGGGAACTTGCGAACGCCCCGCTCGGCGAAACGCGGCCAGACATCCTCGGGCGGGAACATTTCGTGTTTCCAAGCGCGCCCGTCGTCCCATTGCGTGCCGGCGGCGATCTCGAAAGGACCCATGTCCGGCGTTACGTCGACGCCCGTGAGATTGAAGGCCAGCGAAGTGATGCGGCGGTCGCGCCAGCTCTCGGGCGGCGAGGGGAAGTCGCGATGCCAGGGCTGGTTCATCGCGCCCTCGAAGGGGGTGTCGAAGCCGATCTCGACGATCTTGTATTCGGGGCCGAGCACGGCGTTGCACATGGCCGAAACCCAGGGGTGCGCGCAGAGGTCGGCGAAGCCGCCGAAGCCCTCAGGATGGATCTCCACATACCAGCGCCGCGGGCCGCGGCCGACAGCGCCGCCCGGGCGCTGGATCGCCTCCCAGAACGCCGTCATCATGTCCTCGCGCATGCGCTCGGTCCAGTCGCGCGAGAAAGCGCGCTTCAGCGCCACGATGCCTTCGCGGTACAAAGTCTCGCGGTCCGCGCTGACGTCGATCCCCGGCGATTCCGTCGCGGTGTCGGCCATCGTCTTCCTCCCTTTCGTCGCTCGACGCGTTTATCGCGCAACTGCTCGAGCGGGGGCAAGGTTCCGCGCGAGGCGAACGGCGGGCCGCGAGCCGCGAAATTGAGCTAAGATCCTCGAGCCGCTGCTTGGAAGCCGGCGACCGCCCGAGGCTTGAGCGATGATCAGCGTCTTCGAACTGTTCAAGATCGGAATCGGTCCGTCGTCGTCCCATACGGTCGGGCCGATGAAAGCCGCCGCCGCGTTCGCGGGCAGGCTCATCGAGACGGGCGCGATCGACCGGGTCGCCTCGCTCGAGGTCACGCTTCTGGGTTCGCTCGCGTTCACGGGAAAAGGCCACGCGACCGACAAGGCGGTGATCCTCGGCCTTAGCGGCGAGACGCCGGAGACCGTGGATCTCGACGCCGCCGAGGCGCTTGTCGCGCGGGTGCGCGAGACGAAAGCGCTGAACCTCGCCGGACGGCGGATCATCGCCTTCGACGCCGAAAGCGCGATTCGGTTTGACACTCTGACGCCGGCGCCGCGCCATCCCAACACCATGCGGCTCGTCGCGCGCGACGCAGAGGGCAGAGCGCTCGCCGACGAGACCTGGCTCTCGGTCGGCGGCGGGTTCATCATTCGCGACGGCGTGGACGAACGCGGGTCCGCGCCCGAGCCTCGGGTTCCCTATCCGTTTCGCTCGGGAGCGGAGCTTCTCGCGCGCGGACGCGAGAGCGGACTGTCGATCGCCGAACTCATGCGTGCGAACGAGAAGGCGCTGCCTGAAGGGTCCGCCGACGCCCATGTCGAGCGCGTCCTCGAAGTGATGCTCGCCTGCATCGACCGCGGCCTCGCACATTCCGGCCCGCTGCCGGGTGGCTTGAAGGTCATGCGCCGCGCCAAGGCGATCCACGATCGCTTGACCGAGGCCTCGAAGCGCAACTTTCACCAGCCGCACGAGATCATGGACTTCGTCAGCGTCTACGCCATGGCGGTCAACGAGGAGAACGCCGCCGGCGGACGGGTCGTCACCGCGCCGACCAATGGCGCGGCGGGCGTCATTCCCGCTGTGCTGCGCTACTACCGCGACCATTGCGCAGGCGCTGGCCAAGCGGGCATGGCGGATTTCCTTATGACCGCAACCGCGATCGGCGCCCTCTTCAAGCTCAACGCCTCGATTTCGGGCGCGGAGGTCGGCTGCCAGGGCGAGGTCGGCGTCGCTTCGTCGATGGCCGCCGCGGGTCTCTGCGCCGCGCTCGGCGGGGCGAACGAGCAGATCGAGAACGCCGCCGAGATCGCGATGGAGCATCACCTCGGCATGACCTGCGATCCGGTGGGCGGGCTCGTGCAGATCCCATGCATCGAGCGCAACGCCTTCGGCGCGGTCAAGGCGATCACCGCGGCGTCGCTGGCGCTGCACGGGGACGGGCGCCACCTCGTCTCGCTCGACAGCGTGATCGCCACCATGCGCCAGACCGGCGCCGACATGCAGTCGAAATACAAGGAGACGAGCCTAGGCGGGCTCGCGGTGAATTTCGTCGAGTGCTGAGGGGCGCGCCGCAGGATTTGGATTGTCTTGGCGGGCCTCAGTTCGGCGCGAAAAGGGTCAGAATTGGGGGTTGGAAAAGCTTGGATTTCCTTGGATTCTCTCGTCCGAATTGAGCCTTTTCAATGGGTTACGGGCGATTTTCGGCGGAAATATTTTGATGCCCGTTTCCTGGTCGTCAAGGGCGGCGCCCGCCGGTCCGCGAGGCTTCGCTCCGCCGGCCATGACGCCCCCAAAAAGAGCGAGCCAGATATTCCACACATTACCGTCAGGGATTGCTCTCCTTCGATCCGGGCTGGGTCGTTCGCCAGTGCCGAAGCCCTTCATCATGAGGCCGCCGCGCGGCTTCCGGCAAGAAAATGTCGATAATTCTGATTCACGGATTTGCGGCGGTGGTGGACGGCGCCCCCGGTGCAACGGTCCTGACAGTCAAGACGGGTTGCGTTAGGCCATTCATCGAAGGCCAGGTTGGTGGTGATGATCATAGAAGTGCTTTCCGGGGAGCTTGTGAACGTTTGGTGACAAGCGCAGAGTGCGCTTAGCAACGAACAACAGCCGCGAAGGGAGAGTGTCGGTCATGTCAACCTCATCTGAAACGGCGACAGCGGTGGGCCTTCGTCGCGACGCGGGCATCATCGGTCTGCTTTTTGCGAGCACAACCAGCATGATCGGCTCCGGCTGGTTGTTTGGCGCGCTTCACGCTTCAAAGATCGCCGGGCCGCTCAGCTTGTTGAGTTGGATCCTCGGCGCCGTCATCATCATGCTCATCGCGCTCTGCTTTGCAGAGCTCGCCTCCCTGTTTCCCCGCGCAGGCGCGCTCGTTCATATGAGCCACGCGAGCCACGGCGAAGGCCTGGGGCGGGTCTGGGGCTGGATGCTGTTTCTCTCCTATGTCGCGGTGCCCTCCGTCGAAGCGGAAAGCATTGTGACATACGCCAACAACCTTTACCCCCATCTCGTCGGCGCCGAGGGCGTATTGACGGCGACCGGCTTCGTTGCCTGCGCAGTCTTGGTCGGCATCCTGGCGCTGTTGAATCTTCTGGCCATTCGTTGGCTTCTGGCCGTCAACAATACGGTTACCTGGTGGAAGATCGCGGTGCCGCTCTTGACGGCAATCATTCTCATCGTCGCCGGTACTCATCAGGTTGGACCGCTCTGGACCGGAGGCACAAGCGTCTGGACCGCCGCGTCAAGCAGCTACGATCCCGACGGCGTCTTCATCGCCCTTCCTGCCGCGGGGATTGTGTTCAGCTTTCTCGGCTTTCGAACCGCGATCGACCTCGGTGGGGAAAGCGCCAATCCCGGCCGCAACATTCCGCTGGCGGTGATCGGCGCCGTGCTGCTTTCGGCGGTCGTCTACATCCTCCTGCAACTCGGCTTCCTGAACTCTGTGAAGCCGCAGGATATCGCCAACGGTTGGGGGCAGCTCAACTTCCCCGGCGTGAAAGGGCCCTTCGCCGGCCTCGCCATGGTGCTCGGCTTCGGCTGGCTGGCGACCCTGCTCTACATCGATGCAGCCATCTCGCCGGCCGGCACCGGCCTGATCTATGTGACGGGTGGCTCACGAATCCTTTTCGCCAACGGCGAAATGAAAGCCGGCCCGCGCGTGCTGACCAGGCTCAACAGCGGACAGGTGCCCTGGGTTTCGGTGGTGGTCATGTGGGTCGTGGGGGTGATCTTCCTTCTGCCCTTCCCGGCGTGGCAGAAGATGGTCGACTACATCAGCGACATCACCGCGCTCACGTATGGTCTCGGACCGATCGTGCTCTTGATCCTGCGCCGTGATCATCCAGATCTGCAGCGCCCGTTCCGCCTGGTCGCGGCGAGCATCGTCGCCCCGATCGCGTTCATCTGCTGCAACCTGATCATTCTGTGGAGCGGCTTTGCCACTGTGACTTGGATGTTTGCGATCGTTCTGATCATCTTCCTCCTCTATTTGGCCTATTTCTACCTGGTCGCGCGTGAGCAAAACACCAACTTCGGTTGGGACAACATATGGTGGCTGGGCGCCTGGTTCGGCGGCATGTGGATCGTGTCGGCGCTGAGCGGTCACGATCTGGGCGGCGACGGCGTTCTCGGGTTCTGGCCAGCCGTCGTCGTGACCGCCGCCTGGAGCCTCGTCGTGATCGAACTGGCCAAGCGCTCGTCACTTCCCGCCGAGGAGACGGGCAGAATCCTGATCCAAATCGAACGTACGGCGTGATCGCCACCATGCGCCAGACCGGCGCCGACATGCAGTCGAAATACAAGGAGACGTCGCTTGGCGGGCTCGCGGTGAATTTCGTGGAGTGCTGAGGCCGATGGGACGTCATTGCGAGCCGAAGGCGAAGCAATCCATCCCCCGACGCTAGGCCAGGCTCCTATACAGATCTTTCCAGTCCGGATTCATCGCCTCGATGAGCGCGATTTTCCTCGCGCGGGAGCCGCCCTTGATCTGCTTCTCGCGGGCGATGGCCTCGTCCATGCGTTCATATCTTTCGTAGAAGACCAGCCGGTTGCAACCGTAGCGGCTCGAAAATCCGGGCGTCAGGCCCTCGCGGTGCTGGAAGACGCGCTCCGCCAAATTCGAGGTGACGCCGGTGTAAAGCGTTCCCTGTCGGCGGTTGGCGAGGATGTACACGCACGGTTCGCGCGGCAAAGGATGCTAGTCCTTCTCGGCGGAGGTGGCGGGGATGGATTGCTTCGTCGCTGCGCTCCTCGCAATGACGGCAGGGTGCCGTCGCCATGGCCGTCATTGCGAGCCGAAGGCGAAGCAATCCATCCCGCGTACGTCAGTCAATGACCGCCAACAGTTGCAAGCCGGCGTCTCTACCGCTCCACCCGCGCCCAGCCGTGCAGGCCGAGGCGCTCCTGGGGCAGGTAGCTGGCTTTGTAGCCCATCTTCTTCGAGCCCTCGACCCAATAGCCGAGATAGACATGGGGAAGCCCGAGGCGGCGCGCCTTCTCGATATGATCGAGAATGACGAAGCTCGCCGAGCGACCGGCGCGCGATGTCGGGATCATAGAAGGAATAGACCAGCGACAGGCCGTCGGCGAGGCGGTCGGTGAGGCAGACCGCGAGCAATGGCCCCGGGCCCGGCTGATCACCCGTTCCGCTCCGGACGCGATATTCGGTCAGCACGGTGTCGATATGCGTGTCCTCGACCATCATGGCGAAATCGAGCGAGGACATGTCGGCCATGCCGCCCTCGGGATGCCGGGCGTCGAGATAGGAACGGAAGAGCGCGTAGTGCTCGTTGGTCGGTTTCGGCGCGATAAAGGCCCCGACAAGGTCCGCATTCGCCCGGATCGCGCGCCGCTGGCTCTCGGACGGACGGAACTGGTCCACCAGCACGCGGACCGACACGCAGGCCCGGCAGCTCTCGCAGGCGGGCCGATAGGCGATCGTCTGCGAACGGCGGAATCCGGTCTGGGTCAAGAGATCGTTGAGACTCGCCGCCCGCTTGCCGACCAGATGGGTGAAAATCTTACGTTCTTGCTGGCCGGGCAGGTAAGGGCACGCCGACGGGGCGGTGAGGTAAAACTGCGGCGCGTCGCGCGCTTCCCTGCTCACACGGTCTCCAACTCTCCGCCAATATCCGCCGCCAGCGTTAAGCGGTCCTCACGATTTTCAAGCCCAAGCGACGAATCACAGCCTCCGCACGATCACGACGCCGGCGATGATGTCATGCAGGCATCGCTTCTCCGAATCGACCAGGGACACCAGGAAGATCGGCGGGAAGCACCAGCTGACATAGTAGAGCACGGCCTGGACAGCGGCGTTGATGAACGGGACCCGGGCGCCCGTGTCGTGCATGCGCATTTCGAGATCGAGCGCCCGCATGCCGGGCGTCGCCATGTTGCGGCCCGAGACGGTGAGGCCGTTGTAAAAGAAAGCGACGATCGGCCAGAGCGTCAGATGCAGGAAGAATAGCGCCAGGCCGAGCGTCAGCACGATCGAGGCAAACCAGATCGCCGCCACCAGCAGGCTGACCAGAACGAAGTCGATGCAGACGGCAAGAATGCGCCGCGTGCGGACGCCGGCGAGCGCATCGGCGCGCATCGCATTTGGCGGCGTCGCGGCATAGGCATTGGACATAAAGAGCCTCCTCACGCGGGCTCACCCAGCGCGGTCAGGATGTGGGAGCGGCCCACGTCAAGTCAAGACCGGCGTGGGAATAGGTTGTGCGTGACCGCCTCGCTTTTGCCCAGCAGGCCGGAAGGGCGCAGCGCGATGAAGATGGTTAGAAGCACATAAACCGCGATGTCGCGGTAATCGATCGGGAACAGAGCCGACCAGCCGGTCTCGGCGGCGCCGACGATAAGTCCGCCAAGGAAGGCGCCGGGCAGCGAACCGATGCCCCCGACAATCGCGGCCGTCAGCGCCTTCAAGCGTGAGCGTCGCCGAGAGGCCGTAGCCGACCGCGCCAAAGGCCGCCGTCATCGACGCGCCGGCGAGGCCAGCCAGCGCTCCCGACAGCGCAAACGCGCGCGCCGTGATCGCAGTGGGACTGACCCCCATCATCTCGGCGGCGAGCGGGTCGTCGGCATAGGCGCGCCATTCGCGCCCGAGGCGGCTATAGCGAAAGATGACGACGAGGCCTAAGCCCGCGGCGAGCGCGACGGCGCTGACCACGAACGCCATCGGCGTGGCGACGGCCACGAAGTCGCCTGAGCGCGTGAGCGCGAACGGCTGGTTGAGCTCAGGGCTCATCCAGCTCGACCGGTCGCCTTGCGCGAGACGCAAGAGCTCGCGCAAGAAGATCGCCAGGCCCACCGTCGCCACCAGCACCTGCTGACCCCGCGCCCGGCGCAGCGGAATGAACACCACGCGCGCCGATGCGAACCCCCAGGCGGAAGCGACCGCGGCCGCGAGCACGAAGGCCACGATCAGCAAGGGGGCAGGGGGTGAGCCCAGCATGGCGAGCGCCGCGATCGCCGCCGCATAGCCTCCGGCGGCTGCGATTTCCCCGAAGGCGAAGTTGATGCGCCCGATCAAGCCGTAGATCAGCGAATAGGCCGCCGCCAAGAGCGCGTAGATCGACGCGAGCGGCAGCCCATCCAGCGCCATCTGCAATCCATAGGCGAGGCCATGCGGCGCTTGGGGCAGGGCGCTCAAGTCGCCCAAGGGCGCGGGATCGGCGGCTCGCCCCTCCGGCGTCGCCAGCCAATAGCGGATGAGAAAAAAGAGCTGCGTCTCCGATAAAGCCTGGCCGTCGAGGGTCAGTGACGTCAAGTCACGGGACTCGCGCGGCCGGCCTGGCTCTCGGAAGCGGCAGGCGGCGGAATGGTATTGAGGCTCTTCGCCGCGCGTCTCAGTTGTGAAGGCGACGCTTAAGCCCCGCCCGTCCGGCTCAGGCTCTTGCGAAAGAATGGCGATCCGCGCCCCTTCAGCCATGAGCGCCGGCAGGGCCATGCGGCAGAGCCGCGCCTGGTCCGTCTCCAACGCCGGCGAACAGCCGGCGAGCGTTGCAGCGGCCATGAGGACGATGAGGAGGATGGCTAGACGGCCGCTCAAGCTCCGCGCCTCCGCGCCGCGAGCCTCCGCTGCTTGGCGCGGTTGCCGCAAACCTCCATTTCGCACCACCTCCGGCGGTTGTTCTTGCTGCGATCATAGAACAGCCAGCCGCAGGCGTGGCCGCCGCATTCTCTGATGCGGTGGAAATCGCCTTCCGTGAACAGCCGGACCGCCGCAAGCGCGACCGGACCCAGCGCCGCCTCGACCGGCGACAAGCGCACGCTCCAGAGCCATCGGCACGCGAGAGCGTCAGGCTTGAGTTCAGCCTTGGCGACGAATCGCGCATGAAGCGCGGAGAGGCTCGCGAGCGCCGCTTCCGGCGGCTTGGCGTGGCGGCCGAGCGCGGCGCCGACATCATGGATCGCCGCGCGAAGCTCGAGCGCTGTCGCCAGGAGATCTCCGCCCAGATCCGCCCGTCCGGACACGCGTTTCCTGAGCCAGTCGGCGTCCTCGTTCGCCAACGCCTTGGCGTGCCTCAGCCATTCCACGACATTCGCGGCCTCACGGAAATGGTTCTCATGCGAGGGAAAGCCGCGGCCGGATTCGGTGTTGGCGAAGTCGAGCGCGAGATCGTCGGCGATCAGCGGCAGCGAGCCCGCGCGGGACAGAGGAAGCTCTGGGGAAATAACCGTCATTACCGTCTTTACAAGTTATGCCACGCTGGCTAGGGTTCGCAAGCTAACCTTTCAAAGCGCATGTAGGAGGTTAAGATGCGGACCGCCATCCTGAAGTCCATGGGCGCCATCGCTCTGTCGCTACTGCTCGCCGGCGCCGCTCACGCGCAGCTCAAACTGGGCGTCGCCGGACCCGTCACCGGAGCCAACGCGGCGTTCGGCGCCCAATTGACCCAGGGCGTGCAGCAAGCCGCCGAGGACATCAACAAGGCGGGCGGTATCTTAGGGCAAAAGATCGAAGTCGAGGTCGGCGACGACGTTTCCGACCCCAAGCAGGGGGTGTCGGTCGCCAACAAGATGGTCGGCGACGGGGTCAAGTTCGTCGTCGGCCACTTCAACTCCGGCGTCACCATGCCTGCGTCCGACGTCTATGCGGAGAACGGCGTCCTGTTCATCACGCCCTCGGCGACAAATCCCAAGATCACGGACCGGAAGCTCTGGGACGCGTTCCGCACCTGCGGGCGCGACGATCAGCAGGGCATGGTCTGGGCCGAGCTCGCGCGCGACAAGCTCAAGGGCAAGAAGATCGCCGTCATCCACGACAAGACGACTTACGGCAAAGGGCTCGCCGACGCGGCGCTCGACAACATGCACAAGTTCGGCGTCAAGGAGGTCCTGTACGAAGGCGTCAACACCGGCGAGAAGGACTATTCGGCGATCGTCTCCAAGATCAAGGAAGCGAACGCCGACTATCTGATGTGGGGCGGCTTGCATACCGAAGGCGGCCTGATCGTCCGTCAGATGCGCGACCAGGGGATGAAGACCGTCATGATCTCCGGCGACGGCATCACCGACAGCGAGTTCGCGGCGATCGGCGGCCCGGGCGTGGAAGGCACGCTGATGACCTTCGGCCCCGAGCCGCGCAACAATCCCAACGCCAGGGACGCCGTTGCTTCATTCAAGGCCAAGGGGTTCGACCCGGAGGGCTATACCCTCTATTCCTACGCCGCGGTCCAGATCATCAAGCAGGCGGCTGAGAAGGCGAACTCGCTCGATCCAAAGAAGGTCGCGGAAGTCATGCATTCGGGCATGCCCTTCCACACCGTCATCGGCGACATCTCCTACGACAAGAAGGGCGACCGCACGACCGTCGACTATGTCTGGTACGTCTGGAAGAAGGGCGCTGACGGCAAGATCGGTTTCGTGCAGCTCTGAAGACACGAACCCCGGCGCGCTACGGTTGCATCGTAAGCGCGCTGGGTCCGCTTCGGCGTACGAGACGCGAGGGATGTGGGTGCATCGTCATCGCGAGGAAGCCATAGGGCGTCGAAAGACGCCCGTCTTTCGACGGGCTATGGCGACGCGGCGATCCAGAAGGAGTGCGAAAAAAGTTGCGCAAAAGCGCAGCTAAGCCACTGAAACGATTGATGCGCGTAAACTTGTGCGCGGCCGGTTGATGCGCCCCATTCCTGAACCTAAAAGGCGGGCTTAGATTTGGACCAGGGACGCAAGAATGACCGTGCTCGTCACCGGCAGTTCAGGCCATCTGGGCGAAGCGCTGATGCGCACTCTGCGCGGACATGGTCGCGCGGCGATCGGCCTCGACCTCATCCCCGGACCGTTCACCGATGAGATCGGCTCGATCGCCGACCGCGCACTGGTCGCGCGCGCTATCAAGGACGTCGATGCCGTGCTGCATGTCGCAACGCTGCACAAGCCGCATGTCGCGACCCATGCGCGCGAGGGTTTTGTCGAGACCAATGTTCGCGGCGCGCTGATCCTGCTCGAGGAGGCGGCGCGCGCCCGTGTCCGCGCCTTCGTCATGACCTCGACGACGAGCGCCTTTGGCGACGCACTGAAACCGCCGCCCGGTCAGCCCGCGGCCTGGATCGACGAGCGCGTCGCGCCGGTCCCGAAGAACATCTACGGCGTGACCAAAACCGCGGCCGAGGACCTCTGCCAATTGTTTCATCGCAACGAGGGTCTCAAGGCGATAATCCTCAGGACCTCGCGCTTCTTTCCGGAGGAGGACGACGATCCGGCGGCGCGAAGGACTTACGCCGACGACAACGCGAAGGCGAACGAATATCTCTTTCGCCGCGTCGCCATCGAGGACGTCGTCGACGCGCACCTCCTGGCGATCGAGCGAGCGCCGACGATCGGCTTCGGCAAATACATCATCAGCGCGACGACGCCGTTCTTGCCCGAGGATTGCGCCGGCCTGCGCCTCGAAGCGCCGGCGGTCGTGAGCCTGCGCGCGCCGGGGTGGGAAGACGAATATGCAAGGCGCGGCTGGCGCATGTTCTCGAGCATCGACCGCGTCTACGACAATGCGCTCGCGCGCCGCGACCTCGGGTGGCGGCCAAAGTGGGATTTCACGGCGATTGTCGAACGAATGCGCGCGACGGGCGACATCCGCGGCCCGCTCGCCAGAGAGGTCGGGGTGAAAGGCTATCACGCCCAGTGCTTCGAAGGCGCGCCCTATCCGGTGGCGGGGGCGTGAGCGGGCAATTCGCAGCATGGATGCGGCTCGACCGGGCGGGCCGCGATTCCGCCTTGTTGCAGCCAGGCGACGGAGGCTGGCTGCTTCGGGGCGCCGCCGCATTCGACCACGATGGCGGACCGGCGGCGGTCGCCTATCAGGTGGAAGTCGACGCTCGGTGGCAGACCAGGCGGGGGGCGATAAGCGGCTTTCTCGGCGCGAAGACGATTGCGCACCAGTTCCGGCGCGACGACTCGGGCTGGAGACTGAACGGTGTCGCCGTCGAAGGCCTCGAGCATCTGGTCGACCTTGACTACGGCTTCACGCCGGCGACCAACGTCTTGCAACTTTCGCGCATCGCGCTTGCACCCGGTCAACGGGCTGACGTCCCGGTTGTCTGGTTTGACTTCGACAGCGCGTCGTTGATCGAACTGCCGCAGAGCTACGAACGACGCAGCGAAATGTCGTACTGGTACGAGGCGCCGACGGTTTCCTATCGGGCTTTGCTGGAGATCGCCCCCAGCGGCTTCGTCCGCTCCTACCCGGGCCTCTGGCGGCTTGTGACGTGAGGCGCGAGGCGGACGGTCAGGCCAAGGCCGCCAGGCGATCGATGAGAAAGGCGCGCGCAGCGGGATCCGTTTGAAGGCCGATCGCCTGCTCATAGGCGCGGCGCGCTGCCTCGACCTCGCCGAGTTTCGCGCAAAGATCGGCTCGCGCGACCCAATAGGGCTCGAACCCGCCGAGCCCGTCCTTCGCCCCTACCTGATCCAATAATTCCAGTCCCGCCGCGGGCCCATGCGAATGCGCCACCGCCACGGCGCGATTGACGATGACGACGGGAGACGCGGTCAGAGCGAACAGGACGTTGTAGAGGGCGGCGATCGCCTCCCAATCCGTTGCTCCGGTCAGCCGTCGCGCCGCGTGGACCGACTGAACCGCAGCCTCGAGCTGGAAGCGGCCCGGCGCCCCGAAGGCGCTCGCGGCGCGCAACAGCCTCTCGGCCTCCTCGATCGCCTTTTGGTCCCAGCGCTCGACCGCCTGATCGCTCAGCGGAACATACCGCCCGGCGGCGTCCCGTCGCGCGTCGCGTCGCGAATGGGCGTAGAGCATCAGCGCCAGGAGCCCCATCGCCTCGGGCTCGTTCGGAATGAGGGAGACGACGACGCGGCCGAGCCAGATCGCCTCCTCGGCCAGGTTGCGTCCGCGGGGATCGTCCGAGAACGCTTCCGCCCAGCCGTGCGAAAAAGCAGCGTAGATCGCCTCCAGCGCCACACCGAGGCGCTCCGGCAGATCCTCCCGCTCGGGAATCTTGAACGGCACGCCCGCAAGGCGGATTTTCGCCTTCGCGCGCGACAAGCGCTGGCCCATCGCCGCAGGCGAAACCAGAAAGGCCGAGGCGATCGCGGCAGCGTCCAGGCCGAGAATCGTTTGCAGCATCAACGGCGCGCGCACCGACTCCTCGATCGCCGGATGAGCGCAGGCGAACATGAGCGCGAGGCGCCGGTCAGGGACGCCTTCGTCCGCGTCGGCCGCCTCCCTCAATTCGGCGTCGATCAGCTCGAGCGTTGCCGATGAAGCCTCGGCGCTGCGCCGCCTGCGGGCGGCGTCGATGAGGCGGCGGCGCGCCGCCGTCGCCAGCCAGCCTTCCGGGTTCAGGGGCACGCCCTGGGTCGGCCAGGCGGCAAGCGCCGAGGCGAAGGCGTCTGCGAGCGCGTCCTCCGCCGCCGGCACGTTGCGCGACGTCGCCGCGAGATACGCCACCAGCTTGCCGTAGCTCTCCCGCGCGACATGGGCCGCGATTGCGCGAGCCTCGCCGGCGTGGCGCGCCGTCGGGAAGGAGCCCTGCGGGAGCGGGCGGACGGCGCGCAGTTTTGTCGTGGGCTGCGTCATTTTGGGTCGCATGGGCGGGGTCAGGCGCCGCCGAGGTTCGGCCGCGCCCGTCCCGGCGTCAAGGCGCCGCGCGCCGGTCGGCGAGAGAGGACCCTTGCGCTGCGACCTCGGCGTTCGGCTTCGCCATTGGCGCGAGGCAGCCGACCAGGTAGACCAGAGACCACAGAGCGACCAACGTCGCCAACGCGAGCCACATGCGGCGTCAGGTTGCGATCGTCGATCAAGTATCCACGGTAGAAACCCGCGTCGATGTCGATCCCGCATTTCATGGGTCTCGGTCCTGTTCTGGCCGCGTTCAGCCGGTCACATCTCCCAGATCGGCCGAACTTCGATCGCGCCGTGCTGAGCGCCGGGGCAGCGCGCCGCCCAGGAGATCGCAGCGTCGAGATCGGGCGCGTCGATGAGATAGAAGCCGCCCAACTGCTCTTTGACCTCGGCATAGGGACCGTTGAGCACCTGGGTCTTGCCGTTCTGGACGCGCACCGTGGTCGCGGTCGACGTCGGGCGCAAGCGCTGGCTGGCTATCTTGACGCCGGCGTCGGATATCGCCTTGGTGTAGGCGCCATAGGCCGCGAGCACTGCAGCGGTCTGATCTTGCGAAGCCGCCTGCATTGCTTTTTCGTCGCCGTGAATCATCAACAGATATTGCATCGCTCTCTTCCTTCCTTGGATGCGCGGCCGGTTCCGCGCGCTCAGTGCAAAGACGTCCAATCTCTTCGCGTTTCGACAGCGGGCGGGAAAAAGCGCTGGCTCTCTCTGTCAGCTCGCCGCCTCAAAGGCGCTCACATCTCCCAGATCGGCCGCACTTCGATCGCGCCGTATTGCGCGCCCGGACAGCGGGCCGCCCAGGAAATCGCGGACGTCATGATCAGGCGCGTCGATGATGAAATAGCCGCCGAGCTGCTCCCTGGTCTCGGCATAGGGACCGTTGAGCACCTGCGCCTTGCCGTTCTGGACCCGCACGGTCGTGGCGGTCGAAGTCGGGCGCAGCCGCTGGCCGCCCTTGTTAACCCCTGCGTCTCCCATCGCCTTCATGTAAGCGCCATAGGCCGCCAGGATCGAACCGGTCTCTTCCGGCGTCGCCGCCTGCATCGCCTTTTCGTCAGAGTGAATGAGCAACAGGTATTGCATCGTTCTGGTCCTTCTCAGATGCGCGAGCCCATCGCCGCGCTCAATGCAAAGACGCCCGATCTCGCCGCGTTTCGACAGGGGAGCTGAAAAAATGAGAGGCGCTGCACCGTTCGTGTGAACGACAACGGGTCGGCTCGTTTGGGGCGAAAGCGCCCAGTCGGGCTTCGACCCACCCCTCAAGGGTGTGTCGGACGGTGCGCCAAAGTCGTCATTCAACTGAATGACGTGAGCTGCGAGCAGGCGCGCGCCTTCCGGAAACGACGATCGCCCGAACAAGGCGTGTGATGCGTTCGCCGCGCGCGCTGGGCCTAATTCGGCCTGAACGTTCGAGTGCGGCGAGGCCATGAAGGGCTGCCCAAAACGTCTCGGTCACGACTTCGACATCGACGCAAAAAGGCGTTACGACCGCGGCAATCGCTTCGAAACCGGCCCTTAGTTCCGGCCTGGTTTCAGCTTCGGCGAACCGCAAATCCGTGGGCAAGATAAACATGGCCTCGTAGAGCGCAGGATGACTGAGCGCAAAGGCGAGATAGGCCATGGCGACATTCTTGAGGGCGTTTCGTCGTCCGCTCGAACCGCTTGCCGCTTCGCGAAGAGCGACTGTGAGCTCCTGAAAACCCTCGACTGCAACCGCCGCGACAGATCGCATCCCTGTTCTCGAAATGTGAGTAGAGGACTGGCTGACTATATTCGATCTCATCGGCCAGGCGGCGGATTGTAACGGCATCCCATCCTTCGCGCTCAGCGATCACGCGCGCTGCCGCGACAATGCGATGCTCGCGCTCAGCCCGTTCCCGACCTTTCCGCTCGGCGATACCCAACCCTCGATCTCCATTCCTGGAAAGGCCCGCATATCCACGAATTATACCGATGCTTGACAATTTAGCAATGCTAGATTATATCCTATCAGTGCTAGATTATCTTGTTGGCTAGATAGGACGTGTGATGCATTGGCTTTCGCTCGGAATGGCGCTGCTCCTCGCTCTCGCGATCATCGCGATCGGCGCCAGATATGTCGTGAGCCCGATGACCGCGACACGCGGTTTCGGCCTGCCGCTTCCTGAAGACGGTCCCAACATCGTCTGGTGGCTTCGCCTCAAGGGGGTGCGCGACATTGCATCGGGATTGACCGTGCTGGCGTTCATGGCGTTGGGCGCCCCGCGCGCGGTCGGCGTCATTCTGCTTGTCGAAGCCATCATCCCCGTCGGCGACATGGCTCTCATTCTTGCAGCGAAAGGCTCCGCGAAAAGCGCCTTCGGCATTCACGGCCTCACGGCGCTGCTTATGGTCTTGGCAGCCACGCCTATGATGATTGGCGCCCCCTGAGATGGTCCATGCTCTTTCCATCTGGCTGCTCGTCGCCGGCTTCTTTGGCGCAGGCCTCTTCAACGCGATCGGCACGCCGGGAACGAGAAAGCGATTTCGCTCGGTGGGGTTACCCGCGCTGGTGGAACATTTTGACTGGCGGACTGGAGATGGTGAGCGCCGTTCTGATTGCGCTTCCTGTCAGTCGCATTCTTGGCCTGGCGCTTGGGGCGGTGATCATTGCGGCTGCGGTTTTGACCGTCCTACGCCACCGCGATTTTTCGCACCTTGCGCCACTTGGTGTCTTTGTCGCCTTGATTGCTCTTGCAGCGACCTCGTCTTGAGAGCTGGCAGTGGCTGCGAACGAGAACTTTGGTCATCCTGGCGCTCGCGCCCTCAGGCCCGCAGATATTTGTTGAGCCAATCGAGCGTCCTTTGCCAAGCCTCCTTCGCCGCCGCCTCGTCGTAGCGGGGCGTCGTGTCGTTGTGGAAGCCGTGGTTGGCGCCCTTGTAGATGTGGCCCTCGTGCGGGACGCCGGCCTGGCTCAGCGCGGCGTCGAACGCCGGCCAGCCGCTGGTGATGCGCGTGTCGAGCTCGCCGTATTGGGCGTTGATGGGGGCCTTGATTTTCGCCGCGTCGGCGGCGTTCGGCTGTAGGCCATAGAAGGGAACGGCTGCGGCGAGGCCCGAGCCCATGCTCACGGCGAGCCTGTTCACGACGCCGCCGCCAAAGCAGAAACCGACCGCGCCGACCTTGCCGGTCGAATCGGGGAGGGACTTCAGCCATTCGGCGGCGGCGGCGAAATCCGCCTGCATTTTTGTGGGATCGACCTGCTTGAACAGCGCGGCGCCCTTCTCGTCGTCGCCCGGATAGCCGCCGACCGAAGTGAGGCCGTCGGGCGCGAAGGCGATGAAATTGGCGATCGCCAGGCGCCGCGCCACGTCCTCGATATAGGGATTCAAGCCGCGGTTCTCGTGCACCACCAGGACGGCCGGCAGTTTGTCCGTTCCGGCAGGGCGGACCAAATAACCCTTGATGTTGCCGTTGCCTTGCGGCGAGGGCACGTCAACTCGTTTGGCCACGATGCGGGCGTCGTCGGGGGCCACCTGGATCGCCCAGGCGTAATTGGGCCTCAGCATCTCGAAGAGCGCGCTCGCGCTGACGCCGCCGACGGCGAATTTCTGCGCGCCGTCAAGGAAGGCGCGTCGGCTCATGCCGCCATGCACATAGAGGTCGAAAAGATTGAGCAGCTCCTGCGGGAAGTCGGATGCTTTCTTGCGCACCATTGCAGCCTCCTCTGCGCGCCGAGACACCGGCTGCCCGCACGTATATCAGGGCTTGGCGCGACAGGCCCTCACAAGAGATCGTGAACGCCGCCATCGAAAGCGCGTCGAAGGCCGTGTGACGAGACGTCAGGCGTCGGCCTTGAGCGCGCCGTCCTTCGCCTTCGAGGCCCGACGGCTCCTCACAAAGGTCTGGCTAAGGAACAAAGTTGCTCTGCCGCGGGCCGGTCAAGTGGTAGAGGTTCCCCTTGTCGTCCTCGATGATTCCGGCAAAGCCGGCTTTCGGCTCAAGGACCAGTTCCTTGGTCAACGTCGCGGTGCGGAATTTCCACCCCTGGGGCGGCTTGAGGACGTCGCCCAATGAACTGAGCTTGTCGATCGTCAGGTCCGGCATTTCCTTGTTCGTATACGAGACCATCACCCAGGTCCGGCCCTTGGGGTCGTCAAGAAGATAGATTTCAGATCCCTTCTTGAACCCTTGAATGGCCGTTCTTGCCGAGAAGGTGGGATGATAGGCCTGGAGAGCGGGCTTGGGTGAGATCGCGGCGCTCGGCGCGAGGCTGTATCCCATCCACTCCGCATTGAGACCGTCGAAACTCCTGACTGTGCCGACTCGATCCGCAAGCCAGTCCACAGTCCAGTGATAGGGCGGCCTAACCCGCACCGCGATCGCCTGATATTTCTTGGCGATCTTCTTCGGGTCCAGTCTCTGCACCAACTCCGCCGGAGCCGAGTCGTGGGAATCGTCGCCGCCGTTCAGGCCCGTCGTATCGTAGAAGCTGACGTAAAGGACTTTCTTGAGCGGATCCTTGGCGAAGAGTTCGATCTCCTCGTAACGATAGTCCCGCAAGCCATCGAATTTTCGGAACGCCGCAGCGGCGCAATCATCCGGCAACGCGCTGAAGTATCTGCAGTCCTCGGCATAAGAGCGCCCAACCCCTTGGGCGGCAGCCAAGAGCAGTCCCCATGCCAGGCTGCACAACGCTCGACCGACGCGGCGCCTTCCGTCCGTCGACATGCGACCTCCCAGTCATGTTGTCAGACCGCCCCCGAATCTGGATCGTAGTTCTGACTGCGGCGTTCCTGCAACTCGGCTTGTCAGGCGATCCGTTTTTCTTGTCTCGTGGCCGTTTCGCTGCGAAGCCCCCGCCACGAGCTTTGGATTCCCTTGGATTTCCTTCGATTCTCTCGCCCGAATCGAGACTTCTCAATGGGTTACGCAGCTTCGGGCGGGAAGTTTTTTTCTCGGCCCTTTTCCGTGGCGTTGAGAGCCGCCGCAACGGGAGCCCGCAGTCTTGCGCCATGCGAGAGCGCAAGGACTGTTCATCGGGCAAGCTTAGCCTGGTTTCTGATTTTCTGCACGAGATTTGTCGTACGAACCGTCCCTTTCGGCCGCCTCGATCCAAAAGCAGCTGGGCGCTCGGAGCCGTTTCAACCCGTTGGGGACGTCTCCCGTTCGGGGTCAGATGTCTGCCTCCGACCAAAGCGGACACGCTGCCCAGAACCTCGACAGCCTGTCGCTCATCCGCCCCGCTTAAATTCGATACGCACGTCGGCGACGTCGCCGCCGCTGGGCCGGATGGTGACTGCTTGCGTTCGGCCATTCGATGTCAGCGATATCGCGGCGCTGAAAGTCGGAGAGCTGATCTGTCCTTCGAATTGGTTCTCCGCGATCCGCCCTCTGAGGCTTCCGGATGCGTTTCGAGAGGTTTCGGTCCAATATCCCTGGCCCGAGGCTTCGACGTGGCTCCTGATGTCGAACTTGAAGCTTTCGCTGGCGCACACGATCGCCAGATCGACCGCCGCGCCGCCGTTGACCTCGGAGTATTCCGCCCGGCAGCGCATCAACTCCCGATGGCCATTCGACCCGACGACCTGACCTCTGCCGCTCCATTGACCGATGAAGTTCCTAAATGGGCCGGATGTGGCAGCCGCGGATTCTGAGGCGACGAGGGTGACCGCTAGGGCAAATGCGAACAATGCCTTGAGGCGGGGTGCGGAAAGGAAGGACGTGATCGTAAGCATGCGCTCTCCCCACGGTGTTTGCGAGTCAAACCGGCGCTCGCTTCTGTTGGTCCTTACGCTGGCCGAGCCGCAGAAGGAAGGTCACGACCGGCCGCAGGATCAGGAGATCAGCGACGAGCGCCGCGAGCATCGCCAGCGCCCCCAGCTAGCCGAACAGGCGAAGCGGCGGCAGGTTGGAGAACGCGAGCGCCGCGAGCCCGCAGGCCAGCGCCAGGGCCGTCAGTACCAGCACCAGGGCCGTCAGTGTAAGAGCCGGGCCCATGAGCACTGTAGCTCGCTCGACGGCGATCGCCGGATCCTCCCTGGCTCGTCTCTGCTGCGTCATGCGGTTTAGAAAATGAATGGTCGCGCTTAAACCCAGGCCGAACGAGACGAAAAGCGCCACCACGCCCGAGAATTGCAGACCGTAGCCGAAGAGCCTCAAGAGCGAGCCCCCAGCGACGACCGGGAAGATTCCAGACGGCAGACACGCGAGGCCGATGCGGGCCGAGCGGAACGCGAGGCCAATGAAGGCGGCGATGAAGGCGAATTCTATCGTCAGCGCCCGGTTCAGCTTCTCTATCATGTCGGCGCTGTTGCGCGCGGCGATTACGGAAAGTCCGGTCACGGCGATCCCGTAGCCCGGGTCGGCCTTGCGCACCTCGTTGAGTCGCTGCTCGACTTGGTCGACGATCGGCACGAGCTGCGTCAGGCTCTTGTCAGGCACGAGGCCGAAGACGACGACCGAGAGTTCGTCCTTCGCGACGAAGCGGCGCACGAGAAACAGCGGGAGCTCGCTGACGTATTGGCGAAGCGCGTCGACTCCCGTCAACCCGATCTGCTTAGACAGCCAGCGCCGTAACGTTTCCAACGACCACACGTTGCCCACCCCGGGCTGGCTCTCCAAGACGTTTTGGACGTCCGCGATCGTCGCGAGCGTCTGCGGCGTATAGAGGCCCAACCCGGGGGAAAAAGTGATCATCACTTGGATCGGGTTCGAGCCGCTGATTTCGGCATCGAGGCGGCCGCTTGCCGCCACCGCCTGCTCCCGGTCGGGAACCTGGTCGGCGAGGCGATAGCTTCGCTTGAGGCCGGAGTAGAAGATGGCGAGGCTCACGACGACCACGACGTCCAGAAGGGTAAAGAGAGCCGGACGGCTAATCATGCGCCGGGCGATCCAGTCGCAGAAGCGACGGAGGACGACCACTCCCGAAATCAGCGTTTCTCAAGGTCGCCACCAGGCGAGCCTCGTCGCGCACCAGCAGAACGCCGAGCGTCGGGACCAGTGAAAGCACGGTGATGAGCGCGACGGCGGTCGCGAGAAACCCAGCTATGCCGAAGCCGCGTATAATATCGCTCGAGGAGGTGAGAAGTCCGAGAAGGGAAAGGCCGGCCGCTGCATGGGTCAGGACACAAGCGGGCCCCACGATGAGGATCGCATTGCGAAAGGCGGTGCGCTTGTCCTTGCCCGCGATGAGTTGATCGCGCGCGGCGAAGGTCAACTGCATGCTGTCGGAAAAGCTGATCACCATGATGAGCGGCGTCATCACGTTGAGGAACATGTTCAGCCGGAAGCCAAGCCATCCAAGCGCGCCGAGCGCGAACACAATCGCAAGGAGCGGCGGCGCCGCCGCGACAATCATGAGGGAGAGCCGCCGGAAGAAGTATCCCGCGATCGCGCATCCAAGCGCAAACCCGATGGCGTTGTAGAGGATGCGATCGTGCTCGAGGGCGCGGCGGATTTCGAGCTGCATGACCGGCACGCCGGTCAACTCCGCTACGAGGCCGCTTCCCCGCAGATCCTCATCCACGGTCTGACGCACGTCGTTCACGAGCGCGTCAAGCTTGCCGCCGTTGACGACGGAAGGCTCGAGCGACAGGATGACAACTGCCAGTCGGCCATCCTCCGAGAGCAGCTTGCCGCGGATAATGTCATTCGCCTTCACCTGGCCGATAAGCGCATGACAGCCGGCGCCTTGTGGCAGGGGATCGGGAAAGAGGGGCTCCGGCATTCCGCCTTGCGGGGCGGGCAGGCGCGCGGAAAACATCGAGAGGGCGCCTCGCGTACCCTCGATCAGTTGAACGTCAGTAACAAAGCCGCGCAGCTTGTCGACGGACTCGCGCGCAAGCAATGAATCTCCCGACACCACGATGAGAACATCGTACTCGCTCGACGGGAAATTGCGTGAGACGTCTTCGTATTGCTTGAACCCGACATCGTTTGATCGGAACATCTGGCTAAGCGAGTTCGTCGACCCGAATTCTCTGAATTCCCACGATGGCCAGCGCGGCAATCACGAGCGCAGCGAGAACCGTCGCCGTCGGCGCCTTGAATGGAACGAGCGCGAGCCGCTCGAGGCCGAGCGCGACGCTGAGCCGCCCGCTTTGTGGCTCAGCGGGTGGGACGCTGGGAACGTCGCTCTTTGTCATGACGCCCTATCGAGCCTGTGTGCTCGTCCTGGCTACCCAGCCAAGCGACGAAGCTGGACCGTGACGAAGCCGAAACTAAGGCTCAGGGCGGCGTAGACTCCCGCCCTAATAAGCGAAAGGGTTTTCGCCCTTGGACAGCATTTGGGCTTACCTCAGCTTCTCCGCTGCGCGCGCCACGCGATCGCCGAACTCGGAAGCGTCTACTTGTAATAGCCGACGCCGCAGCCGAGATCATCGTCGGCTCTGGCTACGAGCGTGGCCTTCGCAGCGAGCGCATCATCGGGGCCCGGCTCTGGGCTCACATAGTCGACCTCGGTGATTTGACCTTCGGGCTTCTGAATCGCGGCGTAGATTTCTGCGCCAAACGCCTTGCCGGTAGAGTTCTGAGCAGCGCGCACGTCTGTGCCAAGCGCTTGCTTGAGGTTGGGATTGCCGATCGCAACGACCGTGCCGTCGCTAGCGTTCACACAAAACACGTAGAGGTCTCGATCGCGGAATCCGCCTTCTCCCTTGTTGAACATGTCGAGCGCTTTTTCCTTATCCGCTTGCACAGCGGCGAGCGCTTTCATCAACATGGCCCTGGCTTCATCGGCCGTACCGCGGGTTTCTTGAGCGAAAGCCGCGGGCGAGAGTGCAATGACTGCGGCTGACGCCGCGGCGATCACGAATTTGCGGACCATAGCATTCCTCCTGTCGCGGCTCCGACGAGGGGGTGGTACAGGCCAATATCAAGCCCACAGCCTATTCGATCCGAAGCTGACCGGGTTTTCAATGTGATGTCATATACGCAAATATTGACGCGCCGACCTCCGTTTTTGCCAGATCCTTGGGTCGAAGCCCCCTATTTGTAATAGCCGACCCCGCAGCCGAGATCGTTGTCGGCCCTGGCCACGAAGGTTACCTTCGCAACGGGCGTATCGTCGCCGTCCGGCTTTGTGGCCATATAGCTGACCTCGGTGATTTGACCTTCCGGCTTCTGAATCGCCGCGTAGATTTCCGCGCCAAACGGCTCGCCCCTAGAGTTCTGAGCGGCGCGCATGTCTGTGCCAAGCGCTTGCTTGAGTTTGGGATTGCCAGTCGCAACGATCGTGCCGTTGTTAGCATTGACACAAAACACGTAGAGGTCTCGATCGCGGAACCCGCCTTCTCCCTTGTTGAACATGTCCAGCGCTTTGGCCTCATCCGCTCTTACAGCGGCGATTGCTTTCATCAGCATGGCTTTGGCTTCGTCGGCCGTGCCGCCGGTTTGCTCAGCGAAAGCCGCGGGCGAGACTGCGAGGACTGCGGCCGACGCCGCGGCGATCACGAATTTACGGACCATAGCGTTCCTCCCGTCGCGAGCTCCGACGAAGGGGGCGGTACATGCCGCCGAGAGACGCCGAACGTCAGAATAACGACAGGCGAAATCTCATCGAACGCGCAGCTTCTCCGCCGCCCGCGGCGCGAAGTAGCTGAGCACCCCGTCGGCGCCGGCGCGCTTGAAGGCGATGAGGCTCTCCATCATCGCCTTGTCGCCGTCGATCCAGCCGTTGTTCGCCGCCGCCATGATCATCGAATATTCGCCGCTCACCTGATAGGCGAAGGTGGGCGCGCCGAATTCGTCCTTCACCCGGCGGATGATGTCGAGATAGGGCATGCCGGGCTTCACCATCACCATGTCGGCGCCCTCGTCCAGGTCGAGCGCGACCTCGCGCAACGCCTCGTCGCTGTTCGCCGGGTCCATCTGATAGGTGCGCTTGTCGCCCTTGAGCGCGCCAGATGAGCCAAGCGCGTCGCGAAACGGTCCGTAGAAGGCGGAAGCGTATTTGGCCGCATAGGCCATGATCTGCACGTCGAGGAAGCCTTCTGCGTCGAGCGCCTCGCGGATCGCGCCGACTCGTCCGTCCATCATGTCCGAAGGCGCGATCACGTCCGCGCCCGCGCGCGCCTGGTTGAGCGCCTGGCGAACGAGAACTCGAACCGTCTCGTCGTTGAGGATGGTGAGCCGGCCGGAAGCGCTCTCGCGCACGAGCCCGTCGTGGCCGTGGCTGGTGTACGGGTCGAGGGCGACGTCGGTGACGAGGCCAAGCTCGGGAAACTCGCGCTTGATCGCGCGGCAGGCGCGGCAGACGAGGTTGCCTTCGTTGAAGGCTTCGCTCCCCTCCGCGTCCTTGAGCGCAACCTCGGTATAGGGGAAGAACGCGATCGCCGGAATCTTGAGCTTGACCGCCCGCTCGGCCTCGCGCACCGCTTCTTCGACCGTCAGCCGGTCGACGCCTGGCATCGCGGCGACCGGAACGCGGCGTTGGTTTCCCTCGATGAGAAAGAGCGGCCAAATGAGGTCGCTCGCGGTCAGCACATGCTCCGCCACCAGCCGTCGCGCCCATTCCGCCTTGCGGTTGCGGCGCGGGCGGTGGGTGAGATCGAGACGGTGGGTTTCTGGGATGCGGGGCGGTTTGTTCATGGGGCTCCTCTGTCGGCCGCTTATACACCCGCCGGGTCTGCGAGGCGGGTCAGAGTGGTCGGCCTCGGCGCTTGACTATGGTTGCGGACCCGAGAGCCGCAGCTGCTCGTGCTCGGCGCGAAAGACGTTGCTGTAGAGGCCGTTGATCCACTGGCGCCCGCTCGCGGTCACGTTGAGGTAGCGGATCGCGTCCTGGATATAGGGCGACACTCGTCCCCAATAGAACTGCGGGTATTTGTCGACCAGGTCGGCGGGCGTCTCATAGCCCAGCTGTCGGTTCAGGCCGATTTCCTCAAACTCGTGATAGAGCGCGTTGGCCTTCTTCAAATAGTGCGGATCGCCGAGCTGGCCGATCAGGTCGGCGGCGCGCAAAAGCGCCGCCATCCTCGTGGACGTGGTGATCGTCGGGCGCGGTGGAATAGGGGAAGCGCGTGTGGTGGATCGCGCCCGCGATCCGCGCGCCGTCGAGCTCCTCGATCGAGGCCAGCCGATCGAGGACGAACAGCTTCGACCGCTCGACGTGATGGGGCGCGAGCGCGGCGTCGGAGCAGCCGCGCGGCAATTTGACCTTGTGGCCCGAGGCGTCGACGACGAAGCCGTCTGGCCCGTCGCCTTTGAGGACGCCGCGCACGTAGCCGATATCGTGGGAGAGGCAGGCGACAATGAAGTTCGAGTAGTCATCCGGGGTCGAAGCGTTCAAAAGCGCGCGGCCCTTGAAGATGTCGTGGCCCGCCAGGGTGACGAGCATCGTGTGCTCGACATTGTGGTAAAGGGCGTCGCTGTTGCCGATACATTCGAGCGCGAGCCGCGCTGCGAACGGAACGATCTCGGCAAGACGCGCATGCGAGACGCCGAACCGGTCTCGCATATCGTCGGCCAGAAACGCGCCAAGCGCCTCCGCCGCCAGACCGGGCAACGTGATCATCATGGATTGCTCCGATGGCTCGCACGGCGAAGACCGGCGATCCGTCTCGCCGGTTCTGTTCGCGCGCGCTTCGGGTCCGGCATGACTGGAAGTCCCTAAATTACCACAAGAGACGGTCTCTTTCATGCGCTCAGTGACGGCGCGAGCGCAAGGCCCGCATTCCTGCGCGAGGCGAGGGCGCCACGGCTGTCTCGCCCCGCGATTGACAGCGGGAGGGGCAGGGGAGAAAAGTCGTCTCCGGGGGGGCCGTGCGAATCGTCAAGACCTTCGTCCTCGCCTCTATGGGTCGTCGATCGAAGGAGCTTACGGTGGGCAAAACGGTTCGGGGCGTCCTGGCGACTCTTGCAGCGTCGGCGGCTTTGGTCGGCTGCGTGACTTTGGGCGCGCAGGAGAAGGAAGGGCAGCTGGCCGCGGCGGGCTTCGTGCGGCAGCAGGCCGACACGCCGCAGAAGATGGCCAAGCTTCAGGCGCTGCCGCAAAACACCATCGTTTTTTCGCAGCGGAAGAAAGGCAACGTCTATATCTATGCGGACGCTGCGGGCTGCGGTTGCGCCTTCATCGGCAACGACGCGGCATACCAGCAATATCAGCAGATCCGCACCGCCAACAACATCGCGCAGATGCAAGAGACGACGGCGATGCTGAACCAGGACGCCGCGATGGATTGGGGCGGCGTGTGGGGCCCCTACGCACCCGGCTGGTATTGACGTCGGCGGCCCTGTCGGATCTCGGCTCTTATTTTGCGCGCGGGCTGTCGGCGGTTTTCCCGCTCGCCGTGTGCGCGAGGTCGTGCGGCGGTGTTTGACTTCGCCGCCGAGGAGGCTTGGTCGAACAACTGGGCCTGGGGCCTCCCGCTCATCGTTCTCACGGTGCTGGTCCACGCTTTCAGCCTGGTTGTGATCCGCGACCGGGTGGTGCTCGAGTTGCCCTTGCTCTTGCGGGCGCGCCGGTCCGATGTCGTGCTCGCGGTTCTCATGGTCGTCTCGGTTCTGCTGCTGACGGTTCTTCACGCGGTGGAGGCGATCGCGTGGGCTGGCGCCTATGTCGCCTTGGGCGCTCGGCCCGATTTCGCTTCCGCCATGCTCTATTCGCTCAGCGCGATGACGAGCTACGGCCACGCCAACTTGTTCCTGGCGAAGGAGTGGCAGTTGATGGGGGCGATCGAGGCGCTGAACGGCATGCTGCTGTTCGGCCTGTCGACCGCGTTCCTGTTCGCGGTGCTGCGAGAGCACTGGCCGACGAGACCGCAACGATAGCGGACCCGCGCACACGTTTAGCGCCGCAATGATTTCAGTGGGTTAGCTGCTCTTCGCGCGACCTGCCGAGGGCGCCAAACGGACAAACTTGGCGGCCGCTCTCTAGACCTTCTTTCGAGACGCGATGCCGCGCTTCGTTCCTCAGCATGAGCCTTCCAGTGAGGGGCCTTTTCAAAACGCCTTGTTGATCGTGAGGCCCACGCGTTGCGTCTCCGCCCTCCAGGCGGAGTTGCCGACCAAGGTTCCCACGCTTGTCGAACTGAGATCGACAAATGGGCTCGCAAAGGTCCCAGTGTGGCCTTGCGTGAACGCGTAGGTGTAATTCAGATCGAGAAACCAGGTCGGGGTCAGAAAGTAGGTGACGCCGACAACCGCGGCGCCGCCGAAGAGCCAGCTCGAGCTCGAGAAGTCCTGGGGCGCGCCGGATTGATCCACGATCCCGCCATCGACGAGCGCAAAACCGACCAAGCCATTCAGCCGGGTTCGGGTTTGTGAGAGCGTCGGACCGCCTCCGGCGTAGACATAGCTTTGACCGAAGGTGTGACCGAGGAAGGGGATCAGGTCGATTTCCTGCAGAAGACTCGTCTGGGCGGCGCGCACGTAAGCCGGGCCGCTGAAGGGCACGGGCGTGGGGCGCCCTACAATCGAGTAAGTCCCGAATTGGGGGATGATGGAGTTATTGTTGGTCGAAGTTGCTCCCAGATAATTGTACGACAGTTTCGCTCCCCACAGCCAATCGCTCGTCCCGAAGCGTTGGAAGTAGCCGCCCTGGAACGACGGCGCGAACGCGAACCTGTCTTCCATGTGAATATTGGTAGGCCCTTGAGCGCTGCCGGAAGCCGACAGAACTCCATCCGTGTAGACGTTCGAAGTTCCGATTGCATAGACGTGCTGGTGACCGAAATTCGTCCAATTGGCGCTCCCGCCGAGGCCAAGGAAGAAGGCGCTGTTTGGCACGGGTGACCCGATTGGCATTGCCGGCGCGGGCATCGGCGCAGGCGCATTTGACTGGGACAAGTCGGCCGCGTTGGCTGACGGGGTCGTGAGCGCCAGGATTGCGGCGAGCGTAAGGAATCGGTTCTTCATCGGGGCTCCTCGCCCGCAAATCTGTCATCAGCCTCAAAGGAAATCTCGAACAGATCTGTCGATGTCGTAGCGTCCGCTTGAGGCCGCGCTAGACGTAAGGCGTTCCCGCCAGGGCGGCGTTGACGCCGGCGAAGCCACGCTCCATCAGGCTGACCAGGGCCGCTTCGGGCTCTCTCTTCTCGCGAAAGACGCGAAGCGCCTCGCCGTAAACGTCGCAGTCCGCCCTAGACCCCGAGCCCATGGAAGGGGATGACGCGGCAGGGGTCGCCGGCCTTCGCCGGCGACGCGTGCGGCGGACGGACGATGAGGCCGTCGGCGCGGGCCATGGTCTTCACCAGCGAGGAATCCTGGTTCGCGACCGGGGTCGCGAGGAGAATTCCATCGTCGTTATGGCTGAGGGAGGCGCGCATGTAGTCCTGGCGGACGCCGTTGGCGGCCAGATCGACGGCAAGGCGGGCGGGTTGGCTGGGATCAGCGCCCGCGTCGGGCTCGCCATGCAGGGCTCGCAAGAGCGGGCGCAGGAACAGGATCGCGCAAACCACCGACGACGTCGGATTGCCGGGCAGGCCCAGGACGCGCAACGGCCCAAGCCGGCCGTGCATCAGCGGCTTGCCCGGACGCATGGCGATGCGCCAGAAACCAAGCTCCATTCCGGACGAGACCAGGGCCTGCTGCACGAGATCATGGTCGCCGACCGAGGCGCCGCCGAGCGTCACCAGCACGTCGACATTGGCGTCGCCTGCGCGGTTCACGGCCGCTTTCAGCGCGCCAAGGTCATCCACTGCGATGCCGAGATCGATTGCGACGCCCCCGCACGCCTCGACAAGTCCAGCGACGGCGAAATTGTTGGAGGCGACGATTTGCGCCGGGCCCAAGGCGCCGCCAGGCGGGACCAGTTCGTCGCCGGTCGCCAGGATCGCCACTCTCGCGCGGCGGCGGACCGCGAGCGCCGTGTGGTTCGCCGCGGCCGCGAGCGCGACGTCCCGGGGGCCAAGCCGGCGGCCAGCGGGCATGAGCGCTTCGCCCTCGCGAAAGTCCATGCCGGCCGGACGCAGGTTGTCGCCTCTCGGCACGGCGGCCGAAAGACGGATTCGCTCGCCCTCGCGGCTCACGTCCTCCTGAATGACGATCGTGTCGGCGCCGTCGGGCATGGGCGCGCCGGTGAAGATGCGCGCCGCCTCGCCCGGACCGAGGGCGCCCTCGAAAGCGCGGCCAGCGGCGGATTCGCCGACGACCGTCAGGGTCGCGGGCGCCGCCGCCGTATCCGCCGAGCGCAGCGCGTAGCCGTCCATGGCGGAATTGGGAAACGGCGGCTGGGTGCGCAGCGCTTTAAGGTCGCGCGCGAGCACCCGGCCATAAGTCGCTTCAAGAGCCACCTTTTCCTCGTCGAGCGGCGTCTCGGCGGAGGCGAGCACGCGCGCCAGCGCTTCGTCCACCGTGATCATTGGGCTCATCGATGCGTGTCCTTCCGCTCCGTCGCAGCCCGCCACTCGCCCGATTTGCCGCCGCGCTTCTCGATCAGCCGCACAGCCTCGATGCTCATGCCCCGGTCGATCGCCTTGGCCATATCGTAGATGGTGAGGCAGGCGACCGAAACAGCGGTCAGCGCCTCCATTTCGACGCCGGTCTGGCCGACGCAGCGCGCCTCGGCGCGAACGATAAGGCCGGGCAGCGCGTCGTCCGGCGCAATGTCGACCGAAACCTTGGTCAGGCCGACGGGATGGCAAAGCGGAATGAGGTCGGAGGTCTTCTTGGCCGCCATGATGCCGGCGATGCGCGCCGCGCCGATGACGTCGCCCTTCTTGGCGTCGCCGGCAAGAATCGTCCGCAAGGTGGAGGCGCTCATGCGCACCCGCCCCTCGGCGATCGCAATCCGGTCGGTCGCCGCCTTGTCCGAAACGTCGACCATCCGCGCTTCGCCGTCGGCGCCAATATGGGTGAGCGGCTTCGGGTCGTTGGCGGATGAGACCATCGCGTAAGGCGCTCCGCTCACGCTTCGCATGAGCATTTTGTCGATAAGGGGCAGGCGGGCCGCCTCTTCAAGCAAAATCTGCCGGAGGCGGCAACCGTGTTTGGCTCAATTGTCCGGCTAGGCTCTTCCATGTAAGCACGCTCGCGGGCGGCGGCCCGCGCGCCTTAAAGATTCGAACGGATGATGCCGCGCGAGCCAAAAATTGCCTACGTCCTGCTGCGCAACGCGCATTTCGGCCCGCGGCTCGCCGCTTCGGTTGAGCTTTGCGTGCGCGACTTGATTCTTCATAGCCGACACGCGCGCTCGACCCTGGTTGTCTGCCCGCCGGTGGACCAGCCGTTCGAGGGAGTCGAAATCCAGACCGTCCCAGACGCGCCGATCAGCGGCAACCTCGGAAAGGCCTGGGGGGTCAGCCGACTCTTAAGGCGTCGCGGCGTCGATCTCGCCATTGTCGAAAATCACCTGCCGGCGGCAGCCTTCATCGCGGTCACGTCGGGAGCGCGGGTGATTTTGCAAACCCACGCCTATGTCAAAGCGCCGTCGAGCGCGCTTGATGGAGGATTCCGGCGCCAGGAGATGCATCGGCTTTCCGGCTTCGCGTTCGTCAGCGAATACGCGCTTGGCCGGTTTCGCGCCGATTTTCCAAACCTGCGCCCGCTCCAGCGCGCCGTGCCCAACGGGCTCGATATGCGCGACTGGTCAGCGGCGAAACCGAAGGACCCGTTGATCCTTTGCGTCGGCCGGGCGCTCCGGCACAAGGGCCACATCGAAGCGATGGCGGCGATCACGCGCGCTCTCGCTTCACGTGCCCAATGGAGCGCGCGCTTCATGGTGTCCGACCCCGTCGCTGCGGACCAGGAGCCGCAGACCGTTCAGGCGCTTCGCGATGCGGCCAAAGGGTTCAACGGCCGTATCCGGGTCGATTCGAACGTTCCCTACGCCGAGGTCAAGGCGGCGTGGGAACGGGCCGCGGTCGGCATGGTGCTGACGACCGGCCCCGAGCCGTTCGGCCGAACGGCCCTCGAGGCGCTGGCGAGCGGCGCGGCGCTCATCACCTCGGGGCGGGGCGGCCTTGCGGAGATCTGCGGCCCGTGCGCGGTGACCGTCGAACCGAGCGACGCCGACGGCGTTGCGGCGGCGCTCGGCCAACTCCTGGATGAACCGGAGCGGCGCGCCGAGCTTGCGCGGACGGGGCGCAAGCGCGTCGAGGCTTTGTTCGACATCCGAACCATCGCTCGGCAGATGGATGAATTCATCGACGCGTGCCTTGGAGAGGGGCGGCCTTAAGACCTGAGACGCGTGACTTTCGCGCGCCGATTTCCTTCGTCCTGTTGCCTTCGCACGGGCCACCGGATAACTGGCCCAAAGCTCATGGGGGGCCAATGAGACCTGAAAGCTTTGCAGTCGCCGTCGGCCTCGCCATTTTTGCCGGCGGGGTCCTCGGTCTTATCCTTCAGCGCCTCCTGCCCGAGACATTCACGACCGGGGGACCACGTGACATGATCGGCGCGGTCGTTGGCCTTCTCACGCTGCTATCGGCGCTGACCATGGGCCTCCTGATCTGGACGGCTTACGGGGTCTATGCCGGACAGAACACGGCGATCCAGACCCTCGCCGCCAAGGTGCTGCAACTCGATCTCGCTTTGGCCGATTATGGACCGGATGCTAATCCAGAGCGCACTCGCCTGCGGACGGCGGTCGGACAGGCCATCGACGACGTTTGGGGAGAAAGGGAAAGCGACAAGGACTTCATCGCCGAGAACTTTGCCGCGGCGGTGCGCGGCCTTCGAAAAGAGGAGGGAGACTTGGCAAGCCTCAATCCTTCGACCGATGCCCAAAAGAAGGCGCTTGCGCTTGCAAATTCGATCGTTGAGGCGATCGGTCAGGCGCGGTTGCAGATGTCCTTCGCATTGACCAATCCCGTTTCGTATCCGCTCATCCTGATCGTGGTTGGATGGGCCATGGCGCTCTTTTGCGGCTTCGGGTTGATGTCCAAAGGCCATATGATGTCGGTCGTCGTGGTCTTGGTCGGCGCCCTCGCGCTTTCGACTTCGGTCTACATGATCCTCGACCTCAGCAGTCCCTATACAGGCGTGTTTCGCGCCTCCACGGCGCCGCTTGAACAAGTGCTGGAGGTCATGGGCAAGGAGTAGGGCCTCGCTCGAATTTGTCTTGCCTTTCACCCGCGCAGGCGAGAAGTCTGCTGCCTCGTGTCGTCGAACCCCACCATTTTAAAAGCCGCAACGCCTGCCGGCGATCAGCCTCGGATCGCGCGCGGCGCGCGGTTCTGGCGCGTGAACTTTGCGCTGTTTTTGGGCAGCTTCGCGACCTTCGCGATGCTCTATTGCGTCCAGCCGCTGCTGCCGAGCTTCACCCGCGCCTTCTCGATTTCTCCCGCGGCCGCGAGCCTGTCCTTGTCTGCGGCGACAGGCGTGCTGGCGGTCGCCATGCTCTTCTCCGGAACCCTGTCCGACGCCTTGGGGCGTAAGACGGTGATGGCGGCGTCACTGGCCGCCGCCGCGGCCGCGACGCTCGCCGTGTCCTTCGCGCCAAATTGGACGACCTTCGTCGCGCTCCGGGCGCTGACCGGCCTTGCGCTCTCCGGCGTTCCGGCGGTCGCGATGGCCTATCTGGTCGAGGAAATGGATCGTTCGGCGATCGGGCTCGCGATGGGCCTTTATATCGCCGGCAATACGTTGGGGGGCATGGGCGGCCGGTTGGCGACCGCCGCATTCGCCGAAGCGGGCGGTTGGCGGGGCGCCGTCGCTCTTGTCGGGCTCATTTCGCTCGGCTGCGCTTTTGTGTTCGCCTTCGCGCTGCCGAAGGAGAAGCGGGCTCCGGCGAAGGCTCAACCGATCGCGCTCCTGCCGACGATCGCCATGCATTTCCGCGACCCGGGCTTGAGGTACCTGTTCGCAATGGGCTTCCTGCTGATGGGCGCCTTCGTCGCCACCTACAACTACATCGGCTTTCGCCTGGAGGCGCCGCCTTTTTCGCTGAGCCCGGCGGTGGTCGGCCTCGTGTACTCCATCTATCTGATCGGCGCGGTCAGTTCGACCGTGACCGGCGAGCTCGCCGGACGCTATGGCCGGCGACGCATTGTCGGCTTCGCCATCGCCTTCATGCCGATCGGCGTCCTCCTCACCTTGCCCGAGAATCTGTGGCTCATGATTCTCGGCGTCGGCGTTGTGACGATCGGGTTCTTCGGCGGCCATTCGATCGCGTCGAGCTGGGTCGGCTTGAGGGCCGAGACCGGCAAGGCGCAGGCGAGCGCGCTCTACCTCTTCTTCTACTACGTTGGGTCCAGCCTCGCGGGCTCGATCGGCGGCTGGGTCTTCACGCTCGGCGCATGGCCCGGGGAGGCCGCCTTCGTCGGGGCCTTGTCCGCGCTCGCCCTTCTGATCGCCTTGAAGCTCACACGCGTGCCCCCGCCGGCGCATCTTCGCGCTCCTTAAGAGGCGGCTTGCCCATGGAATGGCGCGACGAGGGACTCATCATCGGGGTGCGCAGGCACGGCGAGGCCTCGACGATCGTGGAGGCGATGACACGCGCGCATGGCCGTCATCTCGGCCTCGTGCGCGGCGGCCGGTCGGCGCGGCTCAGGGCGACGCTCCAGCTCGGCAATACGATCGGCCTCGTCTGGCGCGCCCGCCTCGACGAGCATCTCGGCTCCTATACGGTCGAGCCGCTCCTGCTCCGTGCGGGCAGATTGATGGGAAGCGCGCTGGCGCTCGCGGGCGTCAACTATGTCGCCGCGCTCATGCACGTGCTGCCCGAGCGCGATCCGCACGAAGCGGTTTACGAGGCGGCGAGCCTCATCGCCGAAGCGCTCGACGACGGCGCGCTGGCGCCAACGCTGATCGCGCGATTCGAGGCGCAGATCCTGGCCGAGTGCGGGTTCCGGCTCGATCTTTCCAGCTGCGCCGCGACCGGCGTGACCGACGACCTCGTTTACGTTTCGCCCAAGTCCGGGCGGGCGGTCAGCGCCGAGGCCGGGGCGCCCTGGCGCGATCGGCTGCTGCCGCTGCCCCCTTTCTTACGCGAGGGCGCGTCTCTCGAAGCGCTGCCGAGCGCCGACGAGATCGCCGACGGGTTCCGCCTGACCGGCTTCTTTCTCGCCCGCGATCTGTTCTCGCTCCATGGGGCGCCATTGCCGGACTCGCGCGCCGCCTTTCTCAAGGCCTCGACGCAGGGCAGGTCAGGCGAAGGCTAGCGCCTGTTGCTGTTGAGTTTACGCAGGGATCGGAACACGTCGGGGCCGCCGCGCGATTGAGGCCGGTCTCACGCAAAAAGATCGCATCGCGTGATTCTAAGAGCCAAGACCATGGGGGAATCCTGCGGCGCCGTCGCCACGATCATTTTCTCCGTGCGCGCCCCATCCTCGCGTCGAGCGCTGGCTCAAGCTCAGCGGCGCCACTGTGGAGATCCTCGGCCATGCTCAATCTCCCGCTTGACCGTCTCCTCGGCTCGCTCGGCGAGACGCTCATGATGACGGCGGTCTCGGGGGCGATCAGCTTCGCCGTCGGGCTGCCGCTCGGGCTCATTCTCGTCGGCGCGTCGCCGGGCGGCCTGTGGGAGAACCGATGGGTCAACCGAATCGTCGGCGCAATCGTCAACGGTTTCCGCTCGCTGCCGTTCATCATCCTGCTCGTCGCGGTGATCCCGCTCACCCGCCTCATTGTCGGGACGTCGATCGGCACGGCGGCGGCGATCGTGCCGCTGTCGATCTCGGGCATTCCCTATTTTGGCCGCGTCTCGGAGGCCGCGCTGCGCGAAGTGGACCGCGGCCTCATCGAGGCGGTGAGGGCGATGGGCGGGGGCAACTGGACCATCATCCGCGAGGCGCTTGTTCCGGAAGCGTTGCCGAGCCTGATCGCCGGCTTCACCGTGACGCTGGTGCTTTTGGTCGGGGCGTCCGCCATGGCCGGCGCGGTCGGGGCAGGGGGGCTCGGCGACCTCGCGATCCGCTATGGCTATCAGCGGTTCGAGACGTCAGTCATGATCGCGGTCATCGTCGTCCTGATCGCGCTGGTCGCGCTCATTCAGGCCGGCGGCGACCGGCTCGCGAGGTGGGTCGATCACCGGTGACTAACCCATGGCCTCATCCTGAGGAGCGATGCGGAGCATCGCATCTCGAAGGATGGTCCAGTTCGTGGCCCGGCTGGCGCCTCCGGAAGCGTCCTTCGAGGCCGCTTCGCGGTGCTCACGACGAGGTGTGTGGGGAATTACTCTCCGCGGGCGCCCGGCCGGGGGACAAAGTGGGCTCTGGACATCTTCCGAGGCGGAGTGTGAAATAGTTTGGCGCCAATCTTGATTCTTGCGTAGTTCTGGACCTCTCTAACAACGATTCTCCCGGCCTCCATGACAATCGGCATCCTACTCTGCGGCGGCTTTCCCGCGGCGCTCGAGGCGAAATTCGGGTCATACAGCAGCATGGTCCGTGAGCTGCTCGGTTCCCGTTCCGCTGCGGTCTTCGATGTTCGCGAGCGTCAACTGCCGGGATCAATCTCGGCTTGCGAGGCTTATGTCATCACCGGCTCCAGCGCCGGAGTTTATGACGACCTGCCCTGGATCAAGGACCTCATGGCTTTTCTTCGGAAGGCGCGTGGCGGCTCCAAACTGATCGGCATTTGTTTCGGCCACCAGGCGATGGCTCAGGCTTTCGGCGGTTCTGTCATCAAATCGCCGAAGGGGTGGGGAATCGGCCTTCATCGCTACGAATTGTCCGCACGGCCGCACTGGATGGACGCCGCCGCCGCGGTGGCGGCGCCCGCATCTCACCAGGATCAGGTTGTCGCATTGCCTTCCGATGCTCGGGTCATCGCAAGCAGCGCGTTCACGCCTTATGCCGGACTGGACTACGGGGACGCCATCTCCTTCCAATTCCATCCGGAATTCTCCCGCGCCTTTGCGGCTGCGCTGATCGAAGCCAAGCGTGAGCGCTACCCAGACCTCGTCGCCTCGGCAGTCCAATCTCATTTGCAGCCAGACGATTGCGCCCGGGTCGGCCGCTGGATCGGCCGTTTCCTCGATACTGGCGACGCCGGCCCGCTCTTATAGGGGAAGATCTCTCCGAGCCCGCGTCGAGAGTGGGTTTTACGCTCGGTGAACGCGATCGGACCTTGCGCGAGCTTGTTCGCGTTGCATGAGGGGCGGCGGCGCCCAACCCAGGGGCGGAATGACGATGTTGAGAGTGTCTTTGTGCTGCGCCGTCGCTGCCGGCGTCCGCAAACATCAGGAGAATGAGTGCGGCGTCGAGTCGATCGTGCTACAGTGCGATCGGGCTTGGGCGCGACGCTTCATCATGGCGATATGATCTCAGCCGACATGGACCTGATGGGTGGGGCAACCCCGCACATCCGCCTGCTTGGTCGCGACGGATAAGGGGGCTCTTTTCCAGCGCGCGCCCAGCGCAATGCATGTCCGAACCGCATTCCCGCGAGCCTTGCCTGCCAAAAGGAGGGGAAACGATAGTGAATGAGACGAATTTTCTCGAGGTGTCGAACTTCATGCTCCAGAAGGGAGGTTTTCTTCCCGCCGTGAAGCTTGCCTACCGTACGATTGGGAGGCTCAACGCAGCCAAGGACAACGCGGTCCTGATACCGTCATGGTATACAGGAACCGATGCCGACAGCGAAATGTTCCTTTGCGGGCCAAACCGGGCGCTCAATCCGGAGAAATACTTCATCGTCCTGACGAATTTGTTGGGAAATGGCATATCGTCGTCCCCATCGAATACGCCCGCGCCTTTCGACCGGGCGCGCTTTCCTAAGATAACCATTCACGACAATGTGCGGCTGCAGCATCAGCTCGTCACCGAAGAGCTCGGCCTCAAGTCGCTGCGACTTGTGACGGGCTGGTCTATGGGCGCGTGCCAGACCTATCAATGGGCGGCGCAGTATCCGGACATGGTGCGAGCCGCCGCTCCGATCGCCGGGTCGGCGCGAACGGCCTCGTTCAACAAGGTCTTCCTTTTGTCACTGCGCCGGGCGCTGGAACTCGATCCCAGCTTTGAAGATGGCTTCTACGAGCGGCCGCCGATCCGGGGGCTGCGCGCGTTCGCGTCCATCTATGCAGGGTGGGGCGTGTCGGAAGCGTTCTACCGAACCGGCGCCTACAGCGCCTTCGCGGCGAAGGACCATGAGGAGTTCGTCCAATATTTCTGGGAGCCATTTTTCCAGCGCTGCGATGCCAACAACCTGCTTTCTCAGCTATGGACGTGGGAGCAGGGGAACATCAGCGATAATCCGCTCTACAAGGGCGACTTTGAGGCGGCGCTCAAGGCCATAAAGGCGCGGACCATCATCCTGCCTGTCGATACTGATCGATACTTCCCGCCTGTCGACGCCGAGTACGAGGCCCAGCACATCCCGAACGGCGCCTGCCGAGTCGTGAAATCGGCATGGGGCCACATGGCGCCGATTAATCTGGCCGATGTCTCAGGGTTCGACACGGCCCTGGCCGAACTGCTCGATGGGTGAAAGCCGTCGGTCAACTTTGTGATCAGTCGCCGCTCAAGGTCTGCCATCCTTGAACGGCGGCTCTTCCTCAGCGGGCGCGCCCTGTTCAGCTATCGCTAGGAGCATGGCGCCGCCGAGCCGCTGCGGGACCCTTGCGCGCGGCCCCGTTCTGTTCGATGCTGACATGTTAGCGAGAGAGCGACGGAGCGTCCGCATGAGAGTGGGCGCCCTGCTGATTCGCATGCATGAGGGCGCCGGCGCCCAACTCACGGGAGGAATGACGATGTTGAGAGTGTCTTTGTGCTGCGCTGTCGCTGCTGGCGCGCTGCTTGCGGCTTCTGCCGGCGCCCGCGCAGCCGACCCTTATACTTTCGCGCTGGTGCCCAAGAGCACCAACAATCCATTCTACGACCAGGCCCTGGCGGGCTGCAAAAAAGCCGAAGCCGAGCTGAAAGGGGCGATCAAGTGCCTCTACATCGGCCCGAACGAGCATGGCGGCGGCGATGAGCAGGCGCAGATCGTCGGCGATCTCATCACCAAGAAGGTCGACGGGATCGCCGTATCGCCGGCCAACGCGGCCGCGATCGCCGCAGCGCTGCAAGGCGCCAAGGCCGCCAACATTCCGATCATCACCTGGGACTCGGACCTTCTCGACAAGGACAAGGGCCTGCGTCTGACCTACATCGGCACGCACAATTATGACATCGGCGTCAATCTCGCGAAGCTCGTGATGCAGGTGAAACCCAAGGGGGGAACGATCTGCATCCAGTCAGGCGGCGCCGCGGCGGCGAACCACAACGAACGCATGCAGGGCGTCCGCGACACTCTGGCCGGCAAGAAGAGCGCGGAGGCGCCGGGCGTGCGGCTGACCGGTCAGAATGGCTGGACCGAAGTCGCCGGCTGCCCGCAATACACCAACGACGACTTCCCGCTCGCGATGCAGATGGAGCAGGATCTCCTCAACAAGGATCCGAAGCTCGACGCCTTCGTCGCGACCGGAGGCTTCGGCGAGTTCCTGGTCGACGCCTACAAGAATTCGATGGCCCAGTTCAAGGACAGGATTGCGAAGGGCGAGATCGCCGTCGCAGTGGCGGACACGCTGCCGATGCAACTCGACGATTTGAGGGCGGGGCTTGCGACCGGCAATGTCGGTCAGCGGCCGTTCGATATGGGCTACAAGGTCATGTACGCGCTGAAGGACGTCAAGGACGGCAAGGCCCCGCCGCCCGATCCGACCTATACCGGGCTCGACATCTGCACGCCGAAGAATGTCGACACCTGCATCGGCGGCGGGAAGTGAGCTGAGAGAGCATCGTCGCGAAGGAGCGGGAGGCCAGTCTTCGAGGCCGGCCTCTTTTTCTGCGGCGTATCAATGGAATCGTCATTGCGAGGAGTGAAGCGACGAAGCAATCCAGAGAACGTGGGACGTCGCACGTCATCTCTGGATCACCGCGTCGGCCTTTCGGCCGCCTCGCGATGACGAGTCCCTCAGTACGACTTCACCTCTTCCCATCGCCCGGACTTCGCCGATCGCAGCACCGCATCCGTCACCAGGTCGGTCGCCATCGCTTCGCGGAACGTCGGGCTCGCCGGCTTGGCCTCTGTCAGGCTCTCAACGAAGTCGGCGACCTGGTGGATGAAACTGTGCTCGTAGCCGATCGTGAGACCCGGCACCCACCAGCGCTTCATATAAGGATGGTCGCTGTCGGTGACGTGCAGCGAGCGCCAGCCGCGCAGCCGCCCCTCGTCGCCGTGATCGAAATAGTTGAGGCGGTGCAGATCGTGCAGATCCCATAGGATCGAAGCGTTCTCGCCATTGATCTCGAACGTGTACTCAGCCTTATGCCCCCGCGCGTAGCGGGTGGCTTCGAACGTCGCGAGCGAGCCGTTGGCGAAGCGGGCGAGGAACGCCGCGGCGTCGTCGATTGTCACCTCCTGCTTCCTGCCGGTGAGGCTGTGCGTCCGCTCCTTGACGAAGGTCTCGGTCATCGCCGTGACGCTGCCGATCGGCCCGTTCAGCCACATGGCCGTATCGATGCAATGGGCGAGCAGGTCGCCTGTGACGCCGCTGCCCGCGACGCTCGCGTCGAGCCGCCACAAGGCCGCTCCGCCCTGCGGCAGATCGGCGGAAATGGTCCAGTCCTGCAGGAACTTGGCGCGATAATGGAAGACGCGGCCGAGCCGTCCTTCGTCGATCAGCTGCTTCGCGAGCGTGACGGCGGGGACGCGGCGATAATTGTACCAGACCATGTTCGGATGGCCCCCCGCCTCGACCGCCGCGACCATCCTTTGGGCCTCGGCGGCGTTTCGGCCGAGCGGCTTTTCGCACATCACCATTTTCCCCGCTTCCGCGGCGGCGATCGCAATCTCCGCATGCGTGTCGTTGGGGCTCGCGATGTCGATAAGGTCGATGTCCTCCCGGCGAACGAGCTCGCGCCAGTCCGTCTCGAAGCCTTCGTAGCCCCAATTCCTCGCGAACGCCTCGGCGGCCGCCGGATTGCGGGCGCAAACCGCTTTGAGAACCGGCTGCGCTTCCAGTTCGAAGAACTGATTGACCCTGGCGAAGGCGTTCGAGTGCGCCCGCCCCATGAACCCGCAGCCGACAAGACCAATGTTGAGCGTCCTCTTCGTGCTCATTCAGGTCCTTCAACGCGGCGGGTGAGTGTTAGCGCGCGGCGTCGCCGCGGCTCGCCAGACCTACCACTGTGATCGCTGCGCGGCCAATGCGCGCGGACGGCGCCGAGGAACAAGGTCAGCAGCGCCCGGTTGTAGTTTAGACGGACGCCGCTTCCCAGGCCGGCCGCTAAAGACGGCGCTCGTTAGCCCCGCGCTCGTACCTCCTGCGCGGGGCTTTTCCGGCGGGAGGCAGGAAGCGACGAGGAAGCGGCCATGACGGACGACGACCTGCGACAGAAGAACGCGCGTCTCAGGGACAAAATCAGGGAGATCTCGGACAGGCATCCGGAGCTGCGCGATCTTTCAGACGAAATTGCGCTCGAGCAGAGCAAGCATGTTGAGGTCGGAACGCCATTCCTCGAGCGGGTCAACGGCAAGCTGCAAGAGCGAGCGCGCGCGATCATCGAACGCCGTCCGGACCTGGAACGCTTTTTCGAGGACTGACCGCCGAACACTCGGCTTCAGTGGCCTGCCGGGAGGTAACGCCGTCGCTTGAGTTTCGGCCCAACGAGAGCGAGCCATCTGGCGCCGCTCAAGGCTCTCCGTCTTTGAATGGCGGCTCCTTATCGGCGGGCACGCCCTGTTCGGCCATCGCGAGCAGCATGGCGACGCCGACATAGGTTCCGGCAACCCCAGTCAGATCGACGACCTGCTGTTCGCCGAGAAGCTTCTTGGCGCGATCGAACAATTCGTCTGACACGGCATGCTTGGTCGTGAGATCGGTGACGAAATCATAGACGACCTCTTCCTCCGGGCTCATGCCGCCGGCCGTTTGTTGGCCTTCAAGTCGGCGATGATCGAATTGGCGAGTCCCGCCTTCTTCGCCAGCGGGGCATGCGCATACCATTCCACTTGCGAGCGCCATTGGCGGGAGACGACGAGGATGGCCATCTCGTTGAGCTTGGTTGGCACGGATGTGTGCCAGCGCAGGTAGTCCAAAAGGTCGTACATGCGCTGCGCATAGACCGGGCTGCGCAACATGGGATTGTACGGGCCGCCAAGCCCCACGCTTGAGATCTTCACGATCTTCTCGCCGAGCGGCCGCTGCTGGTCGTTGAGCTCTGCCAAAGTCAATTGAGGAAACCTGGGCTCCTTGCTTCTGGCGGGCGAACTGGCCGTGTTCGCGGCGATCCAACCGAGAGGTAGGGCGGCCGCCAGGCAGGCGGCGGCGGTCAGCATCTGGCGCATAGGTTTCCTCCTTGGTTCGTTAGTTTGTCCGCCAATCTCTCGAAGAAGTGTGGCGCTCAGGCGACCGGCGCCGAAGCGACGGTCAGGTCTCGGGATCGCGCGTTCGATGTCCCGCACGATCGCCATGACGGCCTTCGCCGCGGGCGACAGGGTTTGCCCTTTTATCTCAGAACCTTGGCGTCGAACCTACACAAGTCTGGGGTATCTCAACGGTCGAACGCCGGTCCAGGCCTGGTCGCCGCAGTCACGTGCCGCGCTGCACGCATGGCAAGCGGACGCCGTGTAGGCGTTGACGCGGCGGCCGGCGACCTGAGCGATGTCGCTGACGGGCAGGCCGTCACCGGGTGCGTTTCGTGCCAGCCGATCGCTTTGGGCCCCGACCCCTGAGCGCATCCATGGACGGCTATCAAAAGTCGACAAATGCTTCCATAAAACCGGAATCCGTGTTACATGATTCCTGTTCGCCGGATCCAGGCCGCGCTCGCGGCGCCCCGGCGAGGAGAAAGGATGCTTCTGGGCCATCGGCCGCACTGTCGTGAAGACAACCTGAGGTTAAGGAGCCCCAATTTCCTTATTTGAATCGGCCGTAACCCATTGAAAAGCCTCGATTCGGAAAAATAAACGCTAGTAAACGCTAGCCAATTTACTAGCGTTTAGGCTCGTTTGCTGGCGTTTATGCGCGTTTATGACCGTTTATAGGCGAGCGGTTCACGCAAGGGGTTGCATGCTTCCGCTGGCTTGTGGGGCCGGGCGCTCGGCCTCACTCCGGCCCGGTCGCCACCGGGCAGTCGGCGCGCGAGCCCCATTCGGCCCACGAGCCGTCGTAGAGGCCCGCGACCGCGCCGCCGGCTTCCTCGACCGCGAGCGCGAGGATGGCCGCGGTCACGCCCGATCCGCAGGTGGTGATGATGGGCTTGTCGAGGTCGATCCCGTGCTCGGCGAAGGCGGCCTTGAGCGCTTCCGGGGCTTTGAGCGAGCCATGCTCGATGATGTCGACGAAGGGCAGGTTGAGGCTGCCGGGGATGCGGCCGCTTCTCACGCCTGGCCGCGGCTCCGGCACGGCGCCGCGGAAGCGCTCGGCGGCGCGGGCGTCGACCACCTGGGCCGAGCCGCTCGCGAGCGCGGCGCGCACCTCCTCGAGGGAAGCGACGAAGCCGTCCGCCTCCCGGGGCGTGAAGACGCGCGGCTTGGGATGAGCGTCGCCCGCTTCCACCGGCCGCCCTTCCTTGATCCATCTCGGCAACCCGCCGTGGAGGATGCGCACGTCCTCGACGCTGTAGGCGCGCAAAGTCCACCACACCCGCGCCGCCGCGTAGAGGCCGAGCGCGTCATAGACGACGAAGCGCATGCCGTCGCCGAGGCCGAGCGCGGTCATCGCCTTGGCCAGCGCCTCGGGCTTCGGCAGCATGTGCGGCAGGCCCTGCTCGGCGTCGGCGATCAGGTCGATGTCGAAAAACACGGCGCGGGGAATGTGCTTCAGCTTGAACTCGGCCGCGCCGATTCGCCCGGTATTGGGCAGGTGCCACGACGCGTCGATCACGCCGAGATCGGGATCGCCGAGCTCGGCTGCGAGTTCGGCGGTGGTCATGAAGTTGCGGGACGGCATGGGACTTCGATCCGCTTACGCTGGCCCGAGCGCGATGCGCACGCGGCGGTTGATCTTGCCCTTTTTCTCTATCCCAGTCACCGAGGCGGGGCCGATTTCGCCGGTGCGCGCGACATGCGTTCCCCCGCAGGGCTGAAGATCGAGGCCCTCGATCGCGATGAGCCGCACCCGGCCCGTTCCCATAGGCGGCTTGACCGACATCGTCTTGATGAGACTCGGATTGGCCTCGAGCTCCGCGTCGGCGATCCAGCGATGGCTGACCGGCGCGTCGAGCGCGATCAGTTCGTTGAGCCGGCGCTCGACGTCCGCCTTGTCGAGCACGGCCTCGCCCGAATCGAAATCGAGCCGCCCCTCCGCGTCGCCGACCGATCCCCCGGTCACCGGATAGGGCGCGACGACCGAAAGCAGATGCAGGGCCGTGTGGGCGCGCATGCGTTTCAAGCGCAGGTCCCAGTCGATGCGGGCGATCACGCGCGCGCCGGGGCGGGGCAGGGCGGCGCCTTCGGCGGGGACGTGCAGAATGGTTGCGCGGTCGGAGTCGTAGACCGTGTTGACGATCTGAACCGATCGTTCCGTCTTCGAGCACAAGCGTTCCTCGATCGCCGCTCTGTCCTCCGCCCTGGGCGTAGAAGACCGTGCGATCGAGCGCAATTCCGCGCGGTTCCGAGGCGAGCACGGCCGCTTCCGTCTCGGCCCGATAGGCGTCTTCGCGAAAGAGGGCCTCAGTCATTGAACGAACACCTGAGGCGCGGCGCCTTTCGCTTCAAGCCAATCCGGGACTGGGAGGTTCTTCGAGCGCAGGAAGGCCGTATTGAACAGCTTGGAGGCGTAGCGGGCGCCGGAATCGCAGAGGACCGTCACGATCGTGTGGCCGGGGCCAAGCTCGCGAGCGAGATGAAGCGCGCCGGCGATGTTGACGCCCGAAGAGCCGCCGAGCAAGAGACCTTCTTGCACGACGAGATCGAAGATGATCGGCAGCGCCTCCTCGTCGGGAATTTGATAGGGGAAATCGACCGGCGCGCCTTCCAGATTGGCGGTGATCCGGGCTTGCCCAATGCCTTCGGTGATGGAGGAGCCCGAGCTCTTCAGTTCGCCGGTCGTATAAAACGAGTAGAGCGAGGCGCCCAACGGGTCGGCAAGCCCGATCTTGATGCTCGGGTTACGCTCTTTCAGCGCCATGCCAACGCCGGCCAACGTTCCGCCAGTGCCGACCGCGCTCGCGAAGCCATCAAGGTGGCCGTTAAGATCGTCGTAGATCTCCGGGCCGGTCGTTTCATAATGGCCTCGCCGGTTGGCGACATTGTCGAACTGGTTGGCCCAGACGGCGCCGTTGGGCTCAGTCTTGGCGAGCGCCTCGGCGAGCCGCCCCGAATAGCGCACGTAATTGTTGGGGTTGGAATAGGGGACGGCGGGAACCTCGATCAATTCCGCGCCGGCGAGGCGCAGCACGTCCTTCTTTTCCTGCGCCTGGGTGTCGGGAATGACGATCACGGCGCGATAGCCGAGCGCGCTCGCCACCATCGCAATGCCGATGCCGGTATTGCCGGCGGTGCCCTCGACGATGACGCCGCCCGGACGCAGCGCGCCGCGCGCGACCGCGTCATTGATGATCGCCATCGCGGCGCGGTCCTTTACCGAGCCGCCCGGGTTCATGAACTCCGCCTTGCCGAGGATCGTGCATCCCGTGGCCTCGGAGGCGGCGCGAAGCTTGATGAGGGGCGTGCGGCCAATCGCTGCGACAACATCGCGTACAGGCTTCATCGCGATCGCGATCCTTTGGGGTTGAAAGCAAGGAAGGGTAGGCGACGGCGCGTCTTGCGACAAGCCTCCGTCCTTGCCACAAGCGCCACGATCAGGGGGTCGGCCGCTCGTGTTCTTCTTCGCGTCGAAAATATTCTGGATGATCGCCTCTCCGATCAACCTCTTGTTGTTCGCCACGCTCATTGGCGTGCTGCTTTGCTTTGGCCGGCGCGCCCGTTTCGGGCGCGGACTGGCGCTCGCCGCGGTCCTCATTCTGCTCGCGGCTGCGAGCTTGCCTTTGGGCATGCTTTTGGTCGCGCCGTTGGAGGACCGCTTCCCTCTGCCGCCGCCGAATCTCCCTCCGCCGGAAGGCATAATCGTGCTCGGCGGAGCGATCGACGACGGGGTGAGCCGCGCGCGGGGGCAGACGGTGTTTGACGAGGGCGGCGAACGGCTGACGGAGGCCGTGGTTCTGGCCAAGCGCTTTCCGCAGGCGCGGGTCGTCTATACGAGCGGCAGCTCATCCTTTACCGGCGAGACGTCCACCGAGGCGTTGCAGGCCCGCAAATTCATGTCGCAAATGGGCATCGCGCCGGAACGGGTGACGATCGAGGACAAGTCCCGCAACACCGACGAGAACGCCCGCTTCACCGCCGCGATTGTCCATCCTCAGCCTTCGCAGCGCTGGATCGTCGTCACCTCCGCCTTTCATATGCCGCGCGCGATGGGCCTCTTCGAAAAAGCCGGATTTCACCCGATCGCCTATCCCGTAGCTTTTCGCACCCGGGGTCGGTGGCCCGACGATCTGAGATTGACCTTCGAGCCGGTTCGAAACCTCAGGACCTTCGAGATCGCCATACACGAGTGGATCGGACTTGCGGCCTATTGGGCGAGCGGCCGCATCGACCATCTGTTTCCCGGACCGGGAGATAGCGCTTGATCGCTATGCTGAAGAACGCTTCGGACTTGCCTTCGCCGTACAACTGACTAGAGTGTAGGCAGAATGAGTGATGCCCAATCTTTAGGCGTCTCCCCCGCGATCACGATAGGACCTATCCGCCTCGAGGGACGGGCGCTGCTTGCCCCGATGTCGGGCGTCAGCGATCTGGCCATGCGGCGGATCGCCCGCCGCTTCGGGGCTGCGCTGGTATTTTCCGAGATGGTCGCGGCCGAGACCTTTCTCCAAGGGGATACCGAAGCTTCGATCCGCGCCGAGGGCGAGGGCTTGGCCCCCCATGCGGTTCAGCTCGTAGGGAGCGACGCCAAGGCTTTGGCCGAAACGGCCCGGCGAGTGGTCGACGCGGGCGCCGTCCTCATCGACATCAACATGGGCTGCCCGTCGCGGCGGGTGTCGGGGGCTCTGGCCGGCGCGGCGCTCATGCGGGATCTGGATGACGCCGAACGTCTCATCGCGACCGTGGTCGAGGCAGCGCCAGTTCCCGTGACCGTCAAGATGCGCTTGGGCTGGGACGAAACCTCTTTGAATGCGCCGGAACTCGCACAGCGGGCCGAACGCGCCGGCGCCCAGATGGCGACCGTCCATGGCCGAACGCGCTCTCAGTTTTACGAGGGCCGGGCCGATTGGGCCGCCGTCCGGGCGGTGGTCGGTTCGGTCTCGATCCCCGTCGTCGTCAACGGCGATTGCGCGACCGCGGAAGACGCGCGGACCATGCTTGCGCTCTCCGGCGCGGCGGGCGTGATGATCGGACGCGCCGCGGTTGGCGCGCCCTGGCTGGTCGGGGCGCTCACGCGCGCGCTCGACGACGGCGGCCCGGCGCTGGAGCCCTCACAGGAAGAGCGCCGCGAGGCCGCGCTCGAGCATCTCGATTGGCTGGTCGGCAAGCTCGGCCCGCGCGCGGGACTTCGCCATGCGCGAAAGCACTTGGCGGCCTATGCCGATCAGGCCCGCGCTGAGGTTACGCTTCGGCGCGCGCTGGTGATCGGCGAGGACGTGATCGAAGCTCGGCGGCTGCTTGCCTGCGCCTTCGATCGCGATTGGGTCAGGCGAGCGGCATGACCGTGCTCGCAGCTCAACGCCGGCTGGACGCCGCAAAGGTTTTGAACGCGCTCGCCCAGCCGTTGCTCACAGTCGACGTGCAGGGCATGGTGATCGACGTCAATGCAGCGGCCGAGACCTTTTTCGACATGGGCCGCGGCGCCCTCTTGCGTTCGCGGCTCACCGATCTCATTCCGTCCGATTCCCCCGTTCTGGCTCTCGTCGCCGACGCGCTGAGCAATCGTGCAACCGTCAATGGTTATAAAATCGACATTTCCACGCCTCGGGTCGGTAATCGAAACGATGTCGACGTTTTCGTTGCGCCGCTGCCGCAGACGGACGACGCTGTCGCGATCATGCTGCAAGAACGTGCGATTGCCGAAAAAATAGACAGACAGCTGACGCATCGCAGCGCCGCGCGCTCAATTAGCGCGCTTGGGCTCATGCTTGCGCATGAGATTAAGAACCCGCTATCCGGCATTCGCGGCGCAGCCCAACTGCTGGAGGCGGGCGCAAGCGATGAGGACCGGGCGCTGACGCGGTTGATCTGCGAAGAAACCGATCGGATCGTCAAACTGGTCGATCGGATGCAATCCTTCGCCGTTTCTACGCCGTCTCAATGGGAAAGCCTCAATATTCACGCTGTGTTGGACCACGTCAAGCGTTTGGCTCAGGCCGGGTTCGCGCGCCACATTCGCTTTGTCGAGGCCTACGACCCCTCGCTGCCGGAATTGCTTGGATCTCGCGATCAGCTCATCCAAGTGTTCCTCAATCTAGTCAAGAACGCCGCCGAAGCCATTGGAAACGATAGCGTTGAGGGTGAGATATTGCTCACAACCGCGTATCGCCCAGGGGTGCGCCTGCGCACCACGCCGAACGCTGAACCGGTCGCCTTGCCGCTGGAGATCTGCATTCGGGACAACGGCCCGGGCATTGCGCCCGAGATTCTCGGCAATCTGTTCGATCCGTTCGTGACAACGAAAGCGCAGGGCTCTGGTCTAGGTCTTGCACTGGTGGCCAAACTGATTGGCGACCATGGAGGCATTATCGAGTGCGAGTCGCATCCGCGCAGGACCACGTTTCGCGTGCTGATGCCGCTGAACTCGCCGCGCGCCGCCGGGAGATGATCGGCCGAGCGTCGGGCCGAAGGAGCTAATGGTGATGCCGTCAGGGCATATTCTTGTCGCCGACGACGACGCGGGGATTCGCACCGTCCTCAATCAGGCCTTGACCCGCGCAGGTTATGAGGTGCGAGCGACGGGAACGGTTGCAGGGCTTTGGCGGTGGGTCGCGGCGGGCGAGGGAGACCTCGTCATCACCGATGTCGTCATGCCCGACGACAATGCTTTTGATCTGTTGCCGCGTATCAAGCGGATGCGACCTGATCTGCCGATCATCGTGATGAGCGCGCAGAACACCTTCATCACCGCGATCAAAGCCTCCGAGCGCGGCGCCTACGAATATCTGCCCAAGCCCTTCGACCTGCGTGAACTGGTGGCGATCGTCGGCCGCGCGCTCGCCGAACCCAAACGGCGGCGCGAGGAGCCGGAGCCGCCGGCCGAGGTGATGCCGATCGTCGGCCGGTCGCCGGCGATGCAGGACATTTTCCGCGTTCTCGCCCGCCTGATGCAGACCGATCTTACGGTGATGATTTCCGGGGAATCCGGCACCGGCAAGGAACTCGTCGCGAAAGCGCTGCACGACTACGGCAAACGCAAGGGGGGACCCTTCGTCGCCATCAACATGGCCGCCATTCCGCGAGATCTCATCGAGAGCGAGTTGTTCGGCCACGAGAAGGGCGCGTTCACCGGGGCCGCCGCACGCTCCGTCGGCCGCTTTGAACAGGCGGAAGGCGGAACGTTGTTCCTCGATGAAATCGGCGACATGCCGATGGAGGCCCAGACCCGCCTGCTTCGCGTGCTGCAGCAGGGCGAATATACGACCGTTGGCGGCCGCACGCCGATCAAGACGAACGTGAGGATCGTCGCCGCGACGAACAAGGACCTGCGCTACGCGATCCAGCAAGGCACTTTTCGCGAGGATTTGTTCTTCCGTCTCAACGTTGTGCCGATCCGTCTTCCGCCGTTGCGCGAACGCCCGGAGGACATTCCCGACCTCGTGCGCGCCTTCTTCCAACGCAATTCATCGGAGGGTCTTCCGATCAAGACATTCGAGCCCGCCGCCATGGATCGGCTTCGTCGCTATCCCTGGCCCGGAAACGTGCGCGAGCTTGAAAATCTGACCCGTCGCCTTGCCGCGCTCTATCCCCAGGATGTGATCGGGGAAGGATTGATCGAAACCGAGCTCAATGCCGGAGCCTTGCCCATGTTTCCGCCGTCGGCGGCGGGAGAGGACGGAAGGAAACGCGTCGCGGCGACGGCGGCTCAGATCTCCGGAGACGGTTTTGACTCCGCGATGGAGCGCGCAGTCGCCGATCTCTTTCACTCGTTCGGCGCCGCGAGCCCTCAGGTCGGGCTTTATCACCGGGTGCTGCACGACCTCGAAGCGCCGCTCATCGCCGCCACCCTGACCTGGACGCGCGGCAACCAGATCAAGGCGGCGGAAATCCTTGGACTGAACCGAAACACCCTGCGGAAGAAGATCCGCGACCTCAACCTTCGCGGGGTTGCAAGCTTCCGTTAAAACGGCGGCTTGAGTGGCTTCTCCGCTTGCAGCCGCCATAGCGCGACTGGGATCGGCGCGGCGGTGCTTGGGCCAACGGTAATGGCATTTTAATTGAGTGAATTCGCGAGAGCTCGGCGCCGAGCTATGGCGCCGGTCCGACCGCTCGGTTTGGATTGTCTTGGCCCGGCGCTGTTTCGCTGCGAAAACCCCCGATTTTGAGGGTTGGATTTCCTTGGATTTCCTTGGATTCTCTCGTCCGAATCTAGCCTTATCAATGGGTTACGAGGGAATTTCGGCGAAATTATTTTCGTCGCCCTCCGCCGCCGAAAGGTCCGGCTCGTCGTGGACCGGCGCGAGATTGTCGACGAGGCGGTTGACCTTGTCGAGCAGACGCTGCCGCTCCTCCGGCCCATAGGAATGTTTCGCCACGACCGTGTCCTGGTGCTTGTCGAGCCGGTCGATCACCTTGATCAGCGGGCCGACCGCCTTGAGTTCGCCGCGCCCGATCGCCTCCCCGACGATCCGCAAGGCGGGCATCAGGCGTTCGAGCTGCAGGTGCGCGTGGTCGACGCCGCGGTCGATCACCCGCTTGCCGAGAACTTCCGCGACGATCTGGCGAACCCGCTCCGCGCTGAGCCGCTCCTCGCCGGCGATCTCGTCATACGCCCAGCCTTCTCGGAGCCGCGCGAAAATCCGCTTCCTCCGCGCGGCCTTGCCCAGCACGTTAAGCCGCCGCCCGGGTGTTGGTGTCTGTTCCATGGCTCATGCCTCGCTTCTGACGGAAAAGCGGAATTATAGCACAATTTCTGAAAATGGGAATATCTAGCTTGCAAAAGTTTCGGGACCAGTCCCCACAGCGGACAAATAGGGTCTTGTCGCGGAAGTCGGCTTCGCGCAAACAGCGGTCACTCATCGACGACCTGGCGAGCTGGTCAATCGACCAATCCGGACCCTCCCGCTCTGCCGCTGGACGGTGAAAGACTCTCCTACCAGAGTTGCCTAACGGTGAGTTGCACGGTTTGCGAATAGGGCTCGCTCGCAGGCTTGGCGACAACGCGCTCGTAGTTCAGCCCCATGTCGGCGCTGCGCCATAGGCGCAGTCCCATTCCCGCGCCGATCCTGAGGGTATTCGCCATGTTGTCCTGGTCGATCCCGTCGATGCTCGTTTCTCCGCCGAGATTGTAATAGGCGTCCGCCGAAAGCCACAGGGCGTCGGTGACATTGCGGCTCAAATGCTCCTCGAGACGCAGCAGCGGCCTCTGTGTGAGCGTCTGCGCGCCGTTCACCAGGTAATTGCCGTTGTCGGTGAAAATTCGCCCCGACACATAGGTCTCGATCCAGGTCCAACCTTGATCGGGCGTGTAGCTGAAATTGACGGTCGGAGAGATCATCCAGCGGTTTGCGCTCGGATTGATCGGAGAGGTCGGATTGTATGCCCCAAGCGGCGTTGTCACCAAAAGATGAAAGCTCGAGAACGTTTGCGGGACGAAGGATTGGAACTGCTCGCGCGTCAGCGCCGGGCCGCCGAAAATGTTCATCTGCCAAAGGAAGCCGACATCGGAAACGCCATTCGTGCTGGCGCGAAATGGGCCGGCGCTCGTGTCGATGAGCGCATAAGGCAGAACGAGCGAGAAGCCTCCGGTCCGGCCCCAGTAGTCCATGATGCGGGTGAGAACGACCGACTGAGCTAACACGTTGGACCGAACGCCGGGCACCGTGTCCGTACCGTCCTCGGGCGTGACGGAGGTCGTATAACCCGCGTTATAGTTGAGAAGCCAAGTGTCAACCGGCGCGTTGAGATAGTCGCGCGCCGAGCCTGCATAGGCAGCAACGCCGCTCCATAGGACTGACGCGATGCCCACGCTTGTGAGCAGCCTCAACCCTTTCGCCGGACGCATGCTCCCCGCCTGCATCGTGCATCCCGCAATCGCGAACGGCGCGGGGTTCGGCGCGCCGCGCTACGCCGACCTCGAGAACCCAATGTCGTCGTCGACCACCGCGCCTGGCCCAACAGGAACCCTTCCGGGTCTTGGCTGATTGAGATTGTGGAAGACGATCTTATCGCGCCATACCTTGCGGAGAAAATCCGCGAACACGTCGATCGTCAATTGCTCGCCGGGGCAACGCCGATAGCCGAAGCCGAACGGCGCGAATCCGGCATAGTCGCAGACCGGCGCCGGCTTCCCGTCTGATACGGCGAACACTGTGCCGAAGCCGCTGTTGGTGATGCCGGTCTTGCGCCCATCGCTAACGGTAAGCGTCGTAATGTCGAAGGGGCAACGCGGCAGTCCGATCTGCTTGCATTTCGCTTCATCGACTTCGGCGCTGGTCGGCACGCTTAGGTAGCGCTGGGGATCGAACCGCTCTGGCTCCAGCCACAGCCGGGTGTCGAAGCTCGTCTCGGTGTGGGGCGTATTCATATACGAGTGCCGCTCGTAAGGCACGCCGAACTGGGCGAAGGGCGAGCCGCCGTAGAAGGACGAGGCCCGCGTGTCCGTAATCGCCGAAATGCTGCCCCCGTTGGGCGAAATGGTGCGAAAGAGCTCCATCACCAGAAGCTCCAACGGCGTATAGGGCGCTCCGTTCGCGTTGTCGAAGTCTCCGCTCATCGTCTTTTGGAAGGCCGCCCGCACCGTCGGATCGCCGCCATTTTCGTTGAGACGATTCATGATGCCGAAGATGGAATTGCCCCATTGGCTGAACGCCACAAAATTGTGGAAGCATTCGAAGACGACGTCCTTCTTGGCGAAATATTTCTCGTCGCCCGCATTCTTGAGCCAATAATAGGCGATGGTCTTGTCGGGATCGGAGATCCGGCCGTTCTCGATATCGTCGAGCCGCGCGTCGATCCATTTGTTCAGGAACGGCCGAAGCGCTCTTACGGTCATATAGTTTTCGTAGACGACCTCCTGCAGCGGATTGCGGTAGGCGAGGACTGTGTTGAAGGCCTCACCGATGGTGCGGACCTGAGGCGGCACCGCGCCGCCCTTCACGCCGAGATGGAGATCCCAGTAGATATCCCAATAATAGTCGAGGTAATGGCGCATGAAAGGCTTGTCGGCAAACTTCGGATCGAGAAGCTGGTCGAAAAAGTCGACAACCTTGGCCTGATATTTCGGAGCGTAAAGGTCGGGCGTGACCCCGGTGAAATAGATGCGCTTGCGCAGATTGTTATCGCCGCGGTTCTCAAGCCCCTCGAGGAAAACGGTCACGCCGTCTGAAGGGGTCGGCTTCCAGTCTTCGTAAAGCATGCCCCAAAAATCCCACGGGATGGCATCCTGTTTCGTAAGCGGCAGATCGATCATCGGCAGGATGGGCCGCTCGCCGGCAAAGATGCTTCCGAGGAAAAACGGCACCACGGCGTTGTTGACGTACTCGCGGTCGAAATGGCTGGGGATGGTGGCGCGAAATCTTTGCAGGGCCGCGGAAAGGTCGGGAGCCTGACGGGCGGCGGTTCCGTCATCCCCGAGGCTCTGGTCCTTGGCGGTGGCTCCTCCCGCGACGGGCAGGAGAGCGGCGACGCCGGCGCCGGTCAGAAACGTGCGTCGTTCCATCCTCGGTTCCTCCCTTGTACTTTGGGGCGGACCGTAGGGAGCGACGCAAGGCGCGTCAACATGTGCCTATCGGGCCGCGCTGCGGTTCCGCACGATAGACAGA
>CAVRXX010000004.1:0-95608 GCA_963725195.1 uncultured Alphaproteobacteria bacterium
TGCTCGATCGCGGCAGATCTCTAAGCTCACGTCGACTTACACCGACGCGCTGCCAGGCTTCGTCAATCCGCGAACCGGCCGTGTCCACATGGCCTACGCGCTCGCCTCGACCACGACTGGACGCCTGTCGTCGTCGGAACCGAATTGCAGAACATTCCAATCCGCACCGAGGAAGGGCGCAAGATCCGGCGCGCCTTCGTGGCGCCGGAGGGACGCAAGCTCATCTCGGCCGACTACAGTCAGATCGAACTGAGACTTCTCGCCCACCTCGCCGACATTCCGGCGCTGAAGAAGGCCTTCGCGGACGAACTCGACATTCACGCCATGACCGCCTCCGAAATGTTCGGCGTGCCGATCCAAGGCATGGCCGCCGAAGTCCGGCGGCGCGCCAAGGCGATCAATTTCGGCATCATCTATGGCATCTCCGGCCTTCGGCCTCGCCAATCAGCTCGGCATCGCGCGCGACGAGGCGGGCGCCTACATCCGGAAGTATTTCGAGCGCTTCCCCGGCATCCGCGACTATATGGAGGCGACGAAGAAGACGGCGCGCGCCAACGGCTATGTCACCACTCTGTTCGGCCGCAAGTGCCACTATCCGCGCATCAATGCGTCGAACCCTTCGGAGCGCGCGTTCAACGAACGCGCCGCCATCAACGCGCCGCTGCAGGGCTCGGCGGCCGACATCATCCGCCGCGCGATGGTCCGTATGGACGAAGCGCTGGCCAAAGCGGGCTTGAGCGCGCAGATGCTGCTCACCGTCCACGACGAATTGGTGTTCGAGGCGCCCGACGATGAGGTCGAGGCGACGCTGCCAGTGGTGGCCAAGGTGATGGTCGAGGCGCCGGAGCCGGCGGTCCAGCTGCACGCGCCGCTCAGGGTCGACGCGCACGCGGCGCAAAACTGGGAGGAGGCGCATTAGGGTGTCAGGACGTCCTCGGTCCATTGTCCGTCATTGCGAGCCACAGGGCGTCGAAGGACGCCCGTCCTCCGGGACGGGCTTTGGCGAAGCAATCCAGGGGCCGCAGCCCGCCCTATGATCTCTGGATTGCTTCGTCGCTCCGCTCCTCGCAATGACGGCTTTGCATGACCCCCATCGCCGACCGGTACCGCGCGCTCGTTTCGGAGCGCGGGTTCGAGTCCGACCCGGCGCAAGCGGATCTTGTCCGCAAGCTCGACGCGCTCGCCGCCAAATTGGAGGGGTATAAGGCCGAGGGAAAGCCGAACGGCTTTTCGCGACTGTTCGGCATGAAGCCCGCTGAACCTCCGCGTGGCCTTTATATCTACGGGCCCGTAGGCCGCGGCAAGACAATGCTGATGGACATGTTTTTCGATGGCGTCGAGACACCACGCAAACGCCGCGCGCACTTCCACGCCTTCATGGCCGACGTGCATGCTCGCCTGAATCAATGGCGACAGGCGCGGAAGCGCGGCGAAGTCGAGGGCGAGGATCCGATCGGGCCGGTTGCGGTTGATCTGGCGCGCGAGGCTTCGCTTCTTTGCTTCGACGAATTTTCGGTGCGCGACATCGCGGATGCGATGATCTTGAGCCGGCTGTTTACGGCGCTGTTCGCCGCGGGCGTGGTGGTGGTCGCGACCTCGAATGTGGCGCCCGACGACCTTTACAACGACGGGCTCAATCGAGCTTTGTTCCTCCCCTTCATCGCGCTCTTGCATGAGCGGCTCGAGGCGGTCGAACTCGACGCCCGGACCGACTACCGACTCGAGAAGCTCAAGCGCGCGCCGGTCTACTATACGCCGCTCACCCCGAAGGCGGACGCCGCGCTCGATGCGGCCTTCCTGACGCTGACCGGGCATGAGCGCGGCGAGCCGAGGCGTATCGAGCTTCTCGGGCGCTATCTCGACGTGCCGCAGGCGATCGATGGGGTCGCGCGTTTCGATTTCGACGCGCTCTGTCGCCGGCCGCTCGGCGCCGCCGACTATCTCAAGCTCGCTCAGCGTTTTCACACAATCATCGTCGACCGCATTCCCGTGATCGCCGCCAGCGAGCGCAACGAGGCGAAGCGCTTCATCATCCTGATCGACGCCCTCTACGACATGCGGGTCAAACTGATCGCTTCGGCGGCCGGCGAACCGGAGGCGCTCTATTCGGGCGCCGACGGCGCCGAGGCGTTCGAATTCGCGCGCACGGCGTCGCGTCTCCACGAGATGCGGTCGGCTGAGTATCTCGCGCTGCCGCATGGGCGCGAAAGCGGAGCGCAAGCGGGCGATCTCGGTGGCATCGCAGAGACGTGACGCGCGCGGAGCGTGTTCGAACCTCTCATGCCCGCGGAAGCGGGCATCCAGACGACAGTTCGCGGGCTGCTCTGGACCCGCGCTTTCGCGGGGGTGACAATCCCAGCGCCGCTACGCAAGCCGTGCGTAACGCGCCGCGGCGGCGCCACGCTCGAACTCGATGATGCGATCGTAGTCCGCTTGGCTCGTCAGCCGCGCCCCCTTGAGGCCGAGCATCATGCGCGTCTCGGTGAGGCTCGGATCGTCGAACGCGGCGAACAGCGCTTCGCGCACCGCCGCGATCGTCGAAGGCGGGAGGCTGCCGCTTGCGATGAATGGCAGGTTCGGCGAGGCGGGGCTCTCGGTGACAACCGCGACGCGCTCGATGGGTTCGGGACGGCCGCTTCCAAGCAGCGCAAAGCTGACGCAGTCGATCGACGCCAGATCGGCTCGACCCTCAGCGACCGCCTCCACACTCGCCTCATGAGAGCCGGTCACGAGCGTTGTGCGAAAGGACGGCGCTCCGCCCGCAATCGGAGCGACAGTCGCGCGAAACAGATTCATGCCGCTGTTACTGTCATGGGCGTTGAGCGCAGCGACCGCCCCGCGAAATTCACCAAGCGCGCGGCGCGGGTCGCCCGCGCGCCGAATGATGAAGCTTCGGTGTGAGGCGCCTTCGCAGCCGGGAAACGAATATTCCGGCGTCGCGATCAGAGTCACCGACTCTCCGAGTGTGGTCATATACGGGTAGCCGCATGTCTGACCGAAGATGAGGCCCGGATGCCGCCAGAGCGCAGCAAGATCGCCGCGTCGCGTCAGCCGAACCGGCGCCAGAACGCCGGCGTCGGCGAGGCGAGCGGATATCGAGGCCCACAGCGCGTCGTTGGCCGCGACCGTCCACGGGAAATCATACATCGGCAAAGCCGCGATCGGCGCCTCGCCGCTCACGCCGCCGATTGGTCCCAACCTGGATGAACCGGGCTGTCGTGCGGCCTCAAAAGGTAGCGCCGGGCGACGTCCAAATAGCCGTGATAGACGAGGCCGCCATTGCGCTCGATCAGCGCGGCCCGATTGAGCCGATAGAATTGCGGCAGCTGATACCACGGCAACCGGTGGCGCAGGTGATGCGCCGCATGCAGATTGTTAAACAGGAAGAGCGGCCCCAAAATCCAGGCGTTCTCGACGATCGCCGTGCGCCGCTCCGCTTCGGGCATGGCGCGATGTTCGGCGAAAGAGCGCACCATCGCAAGGCTCGCGCCGGGATAGACGAAGCAGGCGACGTAAAGCCAAATCGGCATCCGGCAGATCAGGCTCAGCCAGATCAGCAGCGGCGCGCTTAAGATGATGTGGCGCGCGAGGATGCGGCGGGCGCCGCGTTCGCCGCGGTAAGCCTCGCGCAACAGATCGCGGATGAATCCGCAGATCAAAAAGGCCGGGCCGAGGGAAATGCGGCCAAGCAAGGTCGTCCGCATATAGGCGCCGGCGCGCCAGACCGGACCCAACCCTCCCCATCCCGACGACGTCCAGTAGTAACTTTCCGGGTCCTCGAGCGGATCGGTGAGATTCTCGTCCCGGTGATGCGCCAGATGGGTCGAGCGGTAGATCGAATACGGAAGCCAAAGCGATAGGGGCCAGCATCCGATCATCTCGTTGATGCGGCGGTTACGGGTCGGATGGCCGTGGATGGTTTCGTGCTGCAGGTTCAATTGCCAGGCGACAGCCCAAGCGCCGAGCGCCGTTAGAGCCCACCATGGCAGATCGCGATACCAATAGGTGGTCAAGAGCCACAGGCCGTAAATGGCGGCGGCGAGCGCCGCCGTCGGCCATTCAACGCCGCGCTTCAGTGGCGGAAGTTCGACGATCTCCACGAGTTGCGTCCCCAGCTGACGCTGCGAATCACCGGTCAGACGCGATGATAACGCAAACGCTGCGTGTGTAAGCCTTTTCATATTGTCTACTAATTTTATAGACTTTAGTAAGTCAATCCTCGAAGCGAGCCCTTCCCTTTGCCGAGCCGCGGGAACTCTTTCTCGCCTCCACGCGAAAAGCGATCCTGCACCCGCCCCCAAAGCGGGCATGGAAACGGAAGAGCCAAGCCGCGAAAAGCCCCAACCTAAACGCTAATACTTGCGAGTAAGCGCGAGCTAAAAGTGCATAAACGCTAGTAAGAATGCTGGCGCTTACTAGCGTTTATTTTTTCGAATTGAGACTTTTCAGTGGGTTACGGTCGATTCAAATAAGGAAATCCTACCTGCCTCGGTTTTTGGCGACGTGCGCGCGCTCCGCGCCTTCACAGGGACCCCGGGCGCGCCTGATCCAGTCAAGTCGAAATCTATACACTACGTTTCGGTTTTCATCAAGCTTTTGTCGACCGATTCGCAAAGCGGAACGGCGCCGCGCGCCTTGAGGCCGCACAGGCGCGCTCCGGGACGTCAGGCCCCGCGCGCCGCGCCGTTCGCGGCTGCGAGCGCTCCGGGCACGAGCTCGCAGTAAAGGAGCCGCTCGGGATCAACCGGCCCAGGCAGAGAGACGTGCCCCTTGGGCGCGCGCTGAAACCCCATGCGCGAATAGTATGGCTCATCGCCGACCAGGATCACAAGTTTCCAGCCGGCGGCTTTCGCAGCCTCGAGCGAACTCTTCACAAGCGCTTCGCCGATCCCCTGGCTGCGGAACACGGGCTCGACGATCAACGGCCCAAGCAGCAGGGCGGGGGCGTCGCCGATCGCGATCGGCGTCATCGCCGAGGCGCCGACCAGGAGCGTCCCGATGCGGGCGACGAAGCTCAGCGTCGGATCGGCGTCGGTCGTCTCGCGAATGCGATAGGCGGTGCGCGCGAAGCGGCCCGGGCCGAACACCCGTTCGTTGAGACGCTCGATCGGCTCGGCGTCGTCCTCCGTCGCCGGCTCCAGAATGAGAGGGAGATCGTGCATCGCGCGGCTCTAGCATATTATCGCGCGACGGCGAGAACCCCGAGCGCCTCCGCGGGTCAGGCGCCGCTGACGTTGGGATCGCGCCAAGCGCGCTCGAAGGGCAAACGCCACGCATGGGGCGCGATCAATTGATAGATTGCCTGCGGCCCCCAGGAGCCGGGCGCATAGACCTTCACCGGCGGCGGAACGTCGAGAAGCGGTTGCGAGACTTCCCACAGCCGCTCGATGCCCTCGGCCGAGCAGAACAGGGTGTGGTCGCCGCGCATGGCGTCGAGGATGAGGCGCTCGTAGGCTTCGAGCACGTCGCCGCCGTGGCCCGTCTCGCCAATGGTGAACTGCATGCTCTGCTTGTCGAGCCGCATGCCGGGCCCCGGCCGCTTGCCATAGAACGACAGCGACACCCTCGACTGGTCGGCGAGGTCGAAGGTCAGATGGTCCGGCCCGGCGGAGCCAACTCCGGAATCGTTCGGAAACATGCTCTTCGGCGCCTCGCGGAAGGCGATCGAGATGATCCGCTGGCCTTCGGCCATGCGCTTGCCGGTCCGCAGGTAGAAAGGGACGCCCGCCCAGCGCCAATTGTCGATGTGGCACCTAAGCGCGATGAAGGTCTCGGTGTCCGATTCCGGATCGACGCCTCTCTCCTGCCGATAACCGATGAACTGACCGCGCACCACATGGGCGGGTTCGATCGGCATGAGCGAGCGAAAAACCTTGTTCTTTTCCTCGCTGATCGGCCCAGGCGCCAGCGAGGTCGGCGGCTCCATCGCCATGAAGCCGACGATCTGGAAGAGATGCGTCACCACCATATCGCGATAGGCGCCGGTCTGCTCGTAGAAAGCGATGCGGTTGCCGATGTCGAGGGTCTCCGGCACGTCGATTTGCACATGATCGATGAAATTGCGGTTCCAGATCGGTTCGAACAGGCCATTGCCGAAACGGAAAGCGAGAATGTTCTGCGCCGGCTCCTTGCCGAGGAAATGGTCGATGCGGAAGATCTGGTCTTCGGCGAACACCTTGTGCAGCGCGTCGTTGAGCGCAATCGCGGTCTCGAGATCGGTGCCGAACGGCTTTTCCATGATGACCCGCGATCCGCCGGCGAGGTCGGCCTCGTTCAGCATTTTGATCGCCGACAGGGCGGCGTTCGGCGGCACGCTCAGGTAATGGATCAGCTGGACGCCCTCGCCAAAGGACTTCTCCGCCTTCTCCACCGCCTCCTTGAGAGCTCCGGGCCCAGCCGAGATCGGCACATACTCGAGCGATGACTCGAAGGCCGGCCAAACCTGTTTCTGCGGACGGTGTTCCTCGTGCTCGAACACCGCGTCGCGAGCGAGCGCGCGGAATTTTTCCGTATCGATCGCGTCAAGCGACACGCCGATGATCCGGCATTTCGAAATGAAGCCGGCGGACACTAGGTGAAAGAGGCCGGGCAAGAGCTTCTTGTGGGCGAGATCGCCGGTCGCGCCGTAGAGGACGACGACCTGCGGCATCTTGGGGCCGACCCCGACCGGTACTCTCGCCATTCCGTTCTCCCGCCCTAGCCTCTAAAGTCGCACTTTCGCCACTCTGTCGCGTGCGCTTGACAGAAACGCGACAGGCCCCTGATGTCGGCGGACCCCAAGATTTCACCGCCGCAATCTGAGGCTCGCCCAACCTTCGAGGTCGATCCGCTCGACAAGGTGAAACCCCTGCGCCCGCCAGGACGCTAGCACGCCTGCGACGTCAGCAAGAAGCAGGCCGGAGACGATGGCCTCCCCGTCCGCGCTCATGACCGCGGCGAGCGAGGGCGCAAGCAGCCGCAAGGGCTTCGCCAGGATGTTGGCGAATACGAGATCGTAAGGCGCGGCGTCGCGCAGGCTCTCGTTTTCGACCCCGCGCGAGACGACCGCCCGGCAGAAAGCGCCGACCCCGTTCAGGCGCGCGTTGTCATTGGCGACGGCGACCGCGACGGGATCGATGTCGCCGAGCGAGATCCTGCGGCGCAGGACCTTGGCGGCGGCGATGGCCAGCACGCCCGCGCCGCAGCCGACATCGAGCACATGCCTCGGCCTCCGCCGCTTGAGGAGGCGGTCGAAATGCATGAGGCACCCGCGGGTGGTGCCGTGATGGCCGGTGCCGAAGGCGAGCCCGGCCTCGATCTCGATCGCGACGTCATTCGCTTGGACCCGCGCCCTGTCGTGGCGCCCATGAACGAGAAAGCGCCCGGCCCGAACCGGTTTAAGGCCGGCCAACGAATTGGCGACCCAGTCCTGCTTTTCCGTGAGGCCAAAGGTCGCCGCGCCGGCGGTCGTATCGTCAGAAGCGGCGGCGATCAGCGCCCGGAGCGCCGCCTCGTCCGGCGCTTCAGCGAAATAGGCCTCCATGAGCCAGGCCCTGCCGCCGCCCGGCCAGAAATCATCGGTCTCGAACGCGGTCGAGGCGGCCTCGGCCGGCTCGAAGCTCTCGAAGATGAGGTCGGCGATGGCGCGGGCGCGGCGCTCGTCGCTGACGAGCCGCAGCATGTGGGCGGCGTTGTTCGGCGGCAGGCCTTCGAGCATGGCCGCCCAATAGCCCAAACGAACTCAAACAGCGAGATGCTTCGCGGCGCCTCAGAACGAGGGCGTTGGGCGTTAATTTCACTTTATTTGCTTTTCCTATCTAGACTTTTCAGCGGGTTACGGGCGGATTCAGTCGCGTAACAAAGGGCGCGCCTCCGAAGCAGCCCCCGCGCCAAACCTCGCAACAGCCCTCCGCCTCGAGCGCCAAAAGCCCGCACAAGCTCCCGCGGTTCGTACCTAAGCGACGTGGCTCAGCGTGCGCCCCTGAACATCCTTCACCCGAAGGCCTTCGGGATCATACAGCGGCTTGAGCGAAGCCTTCGCGCCGAGCCGCGCGCCCGCCACCTCGATCTCGAACCGACTGCCTTGAATGAATTCCAGCGTCACAACCTCGCCGCCGTTTTCGACATAGCCGAGACCGATGGCGCGGCCGATCGTGTGGCCGAACATGCCCGACGTAATGCGTCCAACGATCTCGCCGTCGCGAAGGATCGGCTCATTGTGATAAAGCAGCGGCTCGACGTCCTGCATGACGAATTGGACGAGCCGGCGGGTCAGCCCTCGCTCTTTCCGGCGGAGTAGAGCCTCGCGGCCGATGAAGCCTCCGGGCTTACCCATCGCGACCGCAAAAGAGAGGCCAGCTTCGAGCGGAGAGTCCTCATCCGTAATGTCATGGCCCCAATGACGATAGCCCTTCTCGATGCGAAGGGAGTTCATGGCGTGGTAGCCGGCGAGCTTGAGACCGAATGGCCTCCCGGCTTCGCTGATCACATCATAGACGCCCTGAGCGAATTCGGTCGGGATATAGAGCTCCCAACCGAGTTCGCCCACGTAAGTGATGCGGCTTGCTCTCACGCGAGCGTAGCCGAGGTCGATGACCTGCGACGTGGCGAACGGGAAGGCCTCGTTCGATAGGTCGGCGTCGGTGAGGAGCTGTAGCAGGTCGCGAGCCCGCGGCCCCATGACGCCCAGGACCGCCTGGCCGGACGTCACGTCATGAACGCCAACTCGCGCATTCTCCGGGATGTTGCGCTTGAGCCAAGCCAGATCGCGTGTCTCAGAGGTCGTCGCCGTCACAACGAGATAGCGATCGTTGGCCTCTCTTGTGACGGTCACATCAGCTTCTATGCCGGCGCGTTCGTTGAGCCATTGGGTGTACACGATCCTGCCGACGGGAATGGCGACATCGTTTGCCGAGATCCAGTTGAGGACCTTCTCCGCGTCCCGCCCCTCGACGACAAATTTGGCGAACGACGATTGGTCGAACAGGCCGACCGCCTCGCGAACCGCGCGATGTTCATCCGCCGAAAACGGAAACCAGTTCTGCCGCCCATAAGTGTATTGGTATTGCGGCGCCTCTCCATCGGGCGCGTACCAGTTCGGACGTTCCCAGCCCGCGGCCTCGCCAAAGCAGGCGCCCGCGGCCTTGAGCCGATCATGCAGCGGAGAACGCCGCGCGCCGCGCGCCGCTTCCGGCTGGCGAAACGGCCAGTGCATGGCGTAGAGCAGGCCCAGGGTCTCCGTCGTGCGATCGCGCAGGTAGGCGCGGTTCCGCTGGAACGGCATCATGCGGCGGATGTCGACGTCCCACAGGTCCATGGGCGGATGCCCGTCGACGATCCAATCGGACAGGACCTTTCCCGCGCCGCCGGCTGACTGAATGCCGATCGAGTTGAATCCCGCCGCCACGAACAGGTTGCGAACCTCCGGCGTCTCACCAAGCAGGTAGCGGTCGTCGGGCGTGAAGCTTTCGGGACCGTTGAAGAAGAGCTGGATCCCCGCCTTGCCTAGCGCCGGAACACGATGGATCGCGGCCTCGAGCAGAGGTTCGATATGCTCGAGATCTTCCGGCAGCTGGTCGAACGAGAAGCTCTCGGGGATGCCGTTCATTCCCCAGGGCTTGGCGATGGGCTCGAACCATCCGACAAGAAGCTTGCCCGCGTCCTCTTTGAAATAGGCGCACCTGTCTGCGTCGCGCAGCACGGGAAGGGGACGTGGGAGGTCGGGGATCGGTTCCGTGACGATGTAGAAATGCTCCGCCGCGTGCAAAGGCACGGCCGCCCCAGCTTTCGCGCCGAGTTCATGCGCCCACATGCCGGCGCAGTTCACGACGACGTCGGCCTGAATGTCGCCGAAGGCCCCCCGCACGCCGATGGCCTTGCCGTTTTCGACCACGATCTCGTCAACCTTGGCGTCTTCGACGATCCGCGCTCCGCGGCTCCGCGCGCCCTTCGCCAGCGCCTGTGTTGTGTCGATCGGATTGGTCTGGCCGTCTCTAGGCAGATGCACTGCGCCCAAGAGGTCGCCGGCATTGAGAAACGGCCAGAGCGCGAGAGCCCGTTCCGCGCTGACAACATCGACTTGCAGGCCAAAGGAGCGCGCCATGGACGCGCCCCGCTTCAATTCCTCCATGCGGCCGTCGCTTGTGGCGACAGCGAGCGAACCGATCTGACGGAAGCCCGTCGCTTGGCCTGTCTCCTTTTCAAGCGTGGCGTAAAGCTCGGTCGTATATTGTGCGAGCCTCGTCAGATTGCGGGTGGCGCGAAGCTGTCCCACCAGCCCCGCGGCGTGCCACGTCGTTCCGCAGGTGAGTTTCTTTCTCTCTAGAAGCAGAACGTCCGTGCAGCCGCGTAGAGTCAGGTGATAGGCGACGCTGCAGCCGACGATCCCTCCGCCGACGATGACAACTTGCGCTTGGGCTGGGCAGATCGGTCACGCGGCCTCCGACGCTCAAAAGACCTCAGACCTTGTCCCGCCGCAGCGGCGTTGTCGAGCAGTGGATGCCGCCGCCGTTCTTGTGCATCGCGCTGTAGGGAATGGTCGTCCAGGTCACGCCATGCCGGGCAAGCGCGTCGAGCGTACGGTTGCTGGCGCCCTCCGGCATCAACAGCCGACCCGGGGCGGTGGCGAGCGAGTTGTTGATCCAGGGATCGTCTGTCGGATCGATCTCGACGAGATGGACTCCGCGCGCCTTCAATTCCTCCATGAAGGAAAAGGGCAGGCCGAACGGGTTCACCAAAGCCAGATCCCTGTCGACCATCAGGAACGACACGTCGAGATGGATGTCGTAGCCCGTGAGATCGACGATCAGGAGTTCGACGCCCTGCCGCTTAAGCACCTCAGCGACCTGGAGCGCGCCGTCGCGGTTGACACGCACGCCGACGCCGATCGCAGCCGTCGTGCTGTTGATCCAGGCGAAGCTTCCGCCCTCCATGACGCCCGTGCCCGAAATGGTGCGCAGGATGGGCACACCAATTTTGGCAAGGGTTCGCGTGGTCGCCAGCTCCTCGCCGCGACGGATTCGCGCGCCCATGCGGCAAACGATCGCGCCGCCCTTGACCATGATGAGCGGGTCGCGGGTGTAGCAGGATTTCAGCCGCCCGCCCTCGACGCCTTCGGCGTGAAAGACCTCGACGCCGGCAGCCTTCAGGGCCGCCACCATCGCGTCGTGCTCCCCCTGCATCGCCGGCAGGTCAGGCGGCGTCTCGCTCTGGAAGTACCACCCCTCATCGACATCGCCGAACGAGCCGATCTCAGGGATACGCTTCGCTGGATCGACCACCGCCATTTCGGGTCCGGGCCGATGCACGAGAATGCTGCGGATCTGTCCGACATCGTTGTCGATGCCCCAGACCCGGCCCCAATCCCGCTCAAGCTCGGCCTCGTCCTCGAACGGCGGGGACGCGGGCGCGGCAAACATCTTGATCGTCTGGGTATAGACCCAACGGGGATTGCGATCGTTCAGCATGGCTCCCTCCAGCGCGGTTTTCAGATGGCAAGATGGCGCCCGGGCTTCCGCCGGCCGGCAAGATACTCGTCAATGAGCGGACGGTAGCGCGTCGGACCAAAACTCGGAAATGTTCGCCGTGAACGACGGAGGCGGGCAAACCGCGCGGCGTCACGACCTAGGCCTTCTAACAGTGCGAATGAGGGTTCAGGACGCACCCTCGGCAAGCCCTCGCCTCATCATGAGATCGTGATCGAAGAAAGCATCCCGCCGGGTGTTCTTCTTTAGACGCGCCCATGCAGGGGACGACTTGAGAAGGATGACGCCTCTGCCTCTTGGCGCGGATTGCGGAGGCGGAACTATGCATAGATCCATTTTGAAGGCGACCGTTGCGGCGCTCATCGCTTCACTGATGACGCTGGGCCTTACCAGTCCATCCTCAGCCTTTGGAGGCTTCCACGGCGGTTTCGGGGGCTTCCATGGAGGCTTCGGCGGCTTTCGCCCCGGGTTTGGCGGGTTCCGCCCGGGCTTCGGCGGGTTCCGCCCGGGCTTCCGACCCGGCTTCGTCGGCTTCCATTCCGGTTTCGGCGGCCGGCGCTTTTTCTTCCACCGCGGCTTCTTCCGCAATGGCGTCTGGGTCAACGGTTGGTGGGGTCCCGCGGTCGTCGCCGGCGCGTGGTGGGGAGGCTACGATGGTTGCTGGACCTATAGGCCTGTGTATGACGGCGCCGGCAATTATCTCGGTTATAGCTACGTCAACATCTGTTCATGAGCGCCTTTGGACTCTGAGCTCGGCGCCATAGCGGCGCCTTCCCCGCCGGCGATTCGTCGGGCGGCTTGTCTTGTGCGGGCCACGAAAGCCTCTCGCCTTCGTGGCGCTCGACGCCGGCGGCGAAGGACGCGCACGGGCGTCGTCCGCGATTTGGGCTCGCGGCCTTGCGACGCCGCACGCGTTCCCGTAACTGGCGCATCGAAGCGAGCGTCGCGCTCCGCGCGCGACCGCGCATATATCTTATCGCGCGAAAGCCGAATGACCTCAGGACTTCAACGCCGACGCCTGACCACCCCCGACGATCTCGTTGAAGCGGGACTGGCCGCGCGGGAACGACTTCCGGAGCTCGAGGCCGTCGCCAAGCGTTATGCGATCGGGCTCACGCCGGCGCTGACCGACCTCATCGAGCCCAGCGATCCCGCCGATCCGATCGCACGTCAGTTCGTGCCGGACCTGCGTGAGCTCATCCGCGATTCCGCCGAGCGCGACGATCCGATCGGCGACGATCCCAGGAGCCCGGTCAAGGGGCTTGTGCATCGCTACCCCGATCGGGTTTTGATCAAGCTGGTCGCGGTTTGCGCGGTCTATTGCCGCTTCTGCTTCCGCCGCGAGCGTGTCGGCCCAGGGTCGGGAACACTCAGCGCAGCCGACTTCGCCGCGGCGCTCGAGTACCTCAAGGCGCACTCGGAGATTTGGGAGGTCATCCTAACCGGCGGCGATCCCTTGACCCTTTCGCCTCGCCGGATCGCTGAGACCACCCATGCGCTCGGGTCGATCAACCACGTCAAGGTGCTGCGCTGGCATACGCGCCTGCCTGTCGCCGCGCCGGAGCAGGTGACAAAGGCGTTGGCGCGCGCACTGATGACCGAAGGCAAGACGACGGTGGTGGCGGTGCACGCGAACCATCCGCGCGAACTGACCGAAGGGGCGCGTGCCGCCTGTCGCCGCCTTGCGGCTGCAGGAACGATGCTGGTCAGTCAAAGCGTTCTCTTAAAGGGGGTCAACGACAACCCCGAAACGCTCATCGACCTCATGCGCGCCTTCGTGGAGGCGGGGGTGAAGCCCTATTATCTGCATCATGGCGATCTCGCGCCTGGCACGGCGCATTGGCGAGTCCCGATCGCCAGGGGCCAGGACTTGATGCGGGTTTTACGCGCGCGCCTCTCGGGACTGGCGACGCCGACCTACATGCTGGACATTCCCGGCGGATGGGGCAAGGCGCCGATTGGACCGCAATGGATTCATTGCGGCGAAAGCGGCGAGCACGTGGTGACGGACCCTCAGGGCGTTCAACACGCTTACGCCGATCGGCTGGGCGCGGATCGCTAGCGTCGTCTGGCGCAACCGCCACGGGCCGCAGCGAGCCGAACAGTCAAGGGCCGACAAGCTGCGCGAGACCCGGGTCGTTGCCTTCGGAGACGCTTTTCGTCACGCTGCTTGCGACGATGGGATAGAGGATTACGAACCCTGCGGCGTAGGCCAGCAAGGCGGCCAACATGAGGAGCGTCTTGAGCATGCTGCGGCTGGGCGCCACATGTGGGTAAGCGTTGTCGAACTGGACCGGATTCTCCAAACGGCTCACGGCAATCTCCTTTCGAGCTGTCTCCTCTCGGACTGGCGAGCGTCCAGGGCCGAATGTGCAACGCCCATGAAGCGCGTCGAGCGCTCCGAGGAGGGACCTCTCGACGCTCCTTTGCTAAACATTGGAGCGAGGCCGCGCCGTGACGCCGATCACAGCTCAGATTGCGGCCGCGCGAAGCGTCGGCCAGGAAATGATTGGAGCGCGCGGCGCCAATGCAGGTAACCGCGGCGACGTTGATAGGTGTGAGTGCTCAATGATGACGGTGGTGCCAGGACTCCCGGTCGCCAACGCGCGTCCGCCTAGCGCGATCGGACGATGGGGCGGCTAGGTACCGGCAATTTGTGTGGCTTGGCACGCTGATCAATAGACCGAGTGCCGCGCTGGTTCTGTTACGTGTCCTCGATTTCTGTCACATGGGATGCGAACATAGATCCGAAATCACCTTCGCTAAGCGCGCCTGTGAGGACAGCTACAAGCTGTTCGCCGAGAAATTCCGTGTTTGGGAGGATAGCCGTGTATCCATTATTTTCCAGGAATCGAAGGGCGCATGCTAGCGCCGTCCGTTTGTTGCCCTGCTCAAAGGGGTGGTTGCGCGCGATTCCAAACAAAAGCACGCACGCTAAAGTGGCGATGTCTTCCTCGCCGCCATATTGGAAATGATGCCGAGGCTTGGCGAAGGCGCTTTCAAGCGCATCGGAGCGGAGGAGAGCGTGATGCTCTCCCGTCTTACTGACCGCCGCCCTTTTGTTTGCTTCAATTGCGAAGTCGACGCGAAGCCAACTCGGCTCAGTCACTTAGCCAGATAGGCCAGTGTCTTTGAAAACCGCTTCTCGATATCGACGAAAAACTCCTCATCTGAGCGGGGGTGCTTGACCGGGCGGGCCTTCCGCGGCGCAGTCGCACTTTTCCTATCGCTCGGACGCACAGTCTCTGCGGTAGCGAAGTGAGCGTGTCGCACGGCGACGTTCATCTCAGTGCTCCCAGACGGGAGGGCATCCTTGCTCTGAGGGCGCGATCGATCGCACCCAAACCGGTCGCCTGTCAAATCGAGCTCCGTGTTACCATCGAGAGTGAGAACCTCTGGTTAACAATGGAAGCCTGCCAGACGTTTCTCCCACGAAGTTGCGTGGCGATGGGAGATCCACCATATCTGAAAACAGAAATCTGTCAATACTTTGATTCTGACGATTCGGTTGACCAAGAGATTATAGCTAATTTTGGCGGTCCGAACGACCGGTCTAGCTTCCCTGGTTCAACTCAATGCTCTCTGCGTGGTTGCATTTTCTAGGATTGGTTGCATTTCAAATAATGATGTGTTGCTGTCATGGCCATTTCGAAGCGGCTATTGAAGCGGCCTCCCTCATCATCACCGTGACGACGATCATCATCATCACGATCATCACAGCCTGAGGTCCGGCCGGCATACGCTCATGTCAGCGCGTGAACCTTCGCAGCCCCAGCGCGACGCCCACGGATGAAAGCCGCGAACGTCTAGCGCGCGCCAAGCGTTTCCGACTTGACGACGTCGAGTTACCCCAAGGCGTCCCGCAACCGGATCAGAGGCCGCTGCCCTCGTGGTTGATTTTCGCGGTCGCCACGTCGTCCATCATGCTGAGAAGCTTGTCAGGGACAGGCATTGGCGTGCAGGCCTTGTCGCCATCGATGAAGAAAACGAGCCCGCCGGAATCGCCGTCGACCTTGGCCAGCGCCGCCTTGTCGCCATAGGGCAGGCCAGGAGGAGTCAGCGGGTTCATCGCGTAGATGCCGCGCAGGAACTGCCACTGATCGGACGTCAACTGAATCCATTTGCCGTTATGCGCTTCGATCGCCTTCTTCGGGACGGAAACGTCGACGCAAACGCCGGAATCAGCCGCAAACGCGAATTGAGGCGCGATCGCCAGAGCTGCGGCCAACGCCAGAGAACGGTAGTTCAACATGAGGACCTCCTTATTCGGACGCCCCCGCGGGTTGCTTTCCTCTCCTAACGACCTTCCGATCGCTCTTTCGCCGATTGACGCGTCACCGAAGCCGAAACCGTAGCACGACCGAATTAATCAAGAATTATGCCAACGACCGATCGGCGACTAAGGCTCGAGAGACCATTTCGTTCGAGCCCTTGTTGTCTGAGCCATGTAGGCGACGTCTTCGCCAATGCGATAGGGCTCTCGGAATTGTGAGGTGAGCGCCGGCCTGCACCATTTCCTATCGTGCGCCGCTACCACGCCTAATCCCGCTCCTTGGACACGTTTGAGCAGAACACCGTCGGTCGCAATAATATTCAACTTCCTTCCTCACAATATTGTGAGCGGAACTAAATCTACGAATAGGCCCTTCCATTGATTAGCTGGATATTCGCGACGAATAAATCGAAGCCCACCGCTGTTCTGGTTGAACGCTAGGTCGCGACCACAATCGGAGTGTCCATGAGACCATCCGCCAAGCTTGTTTCGCTTGCTACTGCAGTCCCGCCTAACGTCTTGAGCCAGTCCGACGTCGCAGCCGCCGCGAGTCGCGGTTTCGCCGGGCGCTATGACGATTTCGATCGCATGGCGCGAGTTTTCAAGAGCTCTGGAATCCGCCGCCGACATGCGGTGCGGCCGATCGACTGGTATCTCACGCCGCTCGGCTGGCCGGAGCGCGCAACCGCCTATCTCGAGGGCGCATGCGAGCTTTTTGTCGACGCGGCGAAGCGCGCTCTCGACGCGGCCGAACTTGACGCGGCGCAAGTCGACACGATCGTCACGATTTCGTCGACTGGGATCGCGACGCCCAGTCTCGAGGCAAGGGTGGCCGGACGCTTGGGGTTTCGCCCCGATGTCGAGCGCGTTCCTGTCTTTGGACTCGGCTGCGCCGGCGGCGTCTCCGGGTTGTCCATTGCCTCCCGCCTTGCCTGCTCACGTCCAGGCAGTATTGTTTTGCTCGTCTCGGTCGAAGTTTGCACCCTGGCCTTCCGGCTCGATGAGTTGACCAAGGCGAATATCGTCGCCACGGCGCTGTTCGGCGATGGCGCGGCTGCATGTGTGCTTAGGGCCTACGACGGCGGCGGCGCCGCGGTTGAGATGAGCGGCCAGCACACCTGGCCTGAAACGCTCGGCATCATGGGTTGGAAAATCGATCCGCAAGGCTTCGGCGTCATATTTGACCGGGATATCCCCCCATTCGCGCAACAGCACATAGCGCCCGCGATTGCCGGCATTTTGAGCCGCGAGGGATTGGTTCTCGAAGATGTTGATCGCTTTGCCTGTCATCCAGGGGGCTCGAAGGTCATCGCGGCGCTCGAACTCGCGCTCTCGCTCGAGCAGGGTTCTCTCGACCATGAACGCGCCATCCTGGCGGAGTACGGCAATATGTCGGCCCCGACCGTGCTCTTCGTGCTGGAGCGCGTCATGCGTGAAGGGCTGCCTTCGCGGACATTGCTGACCGCGATGGGGCCCGGTTTTACTTCGAGCTGCGTTTCGCTCAAGAGAGCCGCGTGACGCCGGCCGCCCTCCTCCTCGGAGCGGTGACTGCAGAGCGAATCGCGGAACTCTTTCTCGCGCGCCGCAATACGGCGGCGCTTCTTGCGAAGGGCGGCTTCGAATTTGCGCCTAAGCACTATCCAGCAATTGTGCTGATGCATGCCCTCTGGTTGGCCAGCCTGTGGATTTTCGGCGCGGCGCGCATGGTTGAGCCAATCTGGCTTGCAGTCTTTCTGTCGCTCCAGGTTCTGCGCGTTTGGATTCTGAGGACGCTTGGCCCGCGTTGGACCACGCGCATCATCATTCTTCCGGGCGCTCCGCTGGTGACGAACGGTCCCTATCGCTTTCTCTCGCACCCAAACTACCTCGTCGTCGTTGGAGAGATTGCTGTCCTGCCCCTTTGCCTTGGCCTACCCTGGGTTGCTGTGCTCTTCTCCGCAGCAAACGCGATTCTCCTATCGATCCGGATCCGTGCGGAGACGATCGCGCTGACCGGGTCGGCCCATGTCAAACGCGCCTGAACAGCACATACCGGTTGCCGCGTCCGTGTCGACGTCGATCGGCTTTGCCATGATGTGCGTCGGCATGTTCATGGCGATCCTTGACGTGCAGGTCGTGGCGACGTCATTGCCGACGATTCAGAGCGCTCTGGACATTCCGCCCGACCAGATGAGTTGGGTGCAGACCGCTTATCTTATCGCGGAAGTTGTCGCGATCCCATTGACCGGCTTGCTCACGCGCTTGCTTAGCATGTGCTGGTTGTTCGTCCTGTCCATTTCCATCTTTACCCTGGCTTCCGTGGGGTGCGCCGCGAGCGACAATTTCCCCGTCCTGATCGCTTGGCGGGTTTTGCAGGGCTTTTCCGGGGGCACGTTGATCCCGAGCGTCTTTTCGGCAGTGTTCCTCCTATTCCCGTTAGCGCGACAGGGCGTTGCAACCACGTTCGCCGGCGTGCTGGCGGTGCTTGCGCCGACCGTTGGGCCAATCGTCGGCGGTTGGATTACCGAGACCTATTCCTGGCACTGGCTGTTCTTGATCAATGTCGCGCCCGGGATTGTTTCGGCGGCCCTTGCGGGCGTCCTGTTGCCAAAGGAGCCGATACAGTTGAGCGAGGCCCGCAAACTCGATGGGCTATCGTTGCTCCTGTTGGCGATTGCGCTTGCAGCGTTGGAAGTCGCGCTCAAGGAAGCGCCGACGCGAGGCTGGATCTCCGCCCTCGTAGCGAGCCTATTAGCGATCAGCCTCGCGAGCTCGGTCGGGTTTGTCATGCGCACGCTGAAAGCGCGCCGCCCAATCGTTACGCTCAGTACTTTCGCCGACCGAAGTTTCACGATCGGTTGCGTTCTCAGCTTCGTACTGGGGATCGGCCTCTTCGGCTCCGTCTATCTCATGCCGGTCTTTCTGGCGTTCGTCAGAGGCCACAACGCTCTGGAGATCGGCGTGACCATGCTGGTTACGGGGGTGACGCAGCTCCTGACCGCGCCGATCGCCGTTGCGCTCGAACAGCGGGTCAATGCGCGGCTCCTGACGTCGGTTGGATTTGGGCTGTTTGGAGTGGGCTTGGGGCTCAGCGGACTGCAGACGCCGGAAACCGATTTCAGCGCCATGTTTTGGCCGCAGGTCATTCGCGGACTCGCAATCATGTTCTGTCTGCTTCCCCCGACACGGCTCGCGCTTGGACACCTGGCGGCAAGCCGCGTGCCCGACGCGAGCGGCCTTTTCAATCTGATGCGAAATCTTGGCGGCGCCATAGGGCTCGCCATGATCGACACTGTGATCTACACGCGCTCGCCTGCACTTGGGACAGCCTTCACCGAGAGATTGGAGGCCGGGGATGTCGACACGGCCAAGTTTGTCGGCATACCGCTCGACATGTTCATGAACCGCCCGGCTGGCCCGCTCGAGGGCCCGGCGCTCACGATGGTGCAATCGCTTGTCGAAAAGGCGGCATTGGTTCAGGCCATCAACGAAGCCTGGATCATGATCGCCGCTTTGACCTTTGGCGCTTTGCTCTGTGTGCCTTTCGCCAAGGCGTCGCCGCGTCCGGTATAGGAGCGGCGTTCGTCTGCTACCGAAAGCATGAGGCCCGCGGCTTGCGCGGCTTCGGGCATTCAAACACAATGAGCGCGCCGAGGCGGCGTGCGGCTTCGCTCGACGCAGACTTGAGGAATCCATGATCAGGGATGCGTTCGAGCGAATTCTGTTCGCCAGCCGGTTTCTTCTCGCGCCGCTCTATCTGGCGCTCGCCATCAGCCTCGTCGCGATCCTGTTTAAAGCCGGCCTGCACCTCTATGAGCTGCTGTTCGCAGCTGCCGAATCTCGCCGACGAGGACGTCCTGTTGTCCGAACTGGCGATCGTCGACCTGACGCTGACCGCCTCGCTGGTGGTGATCGTGTTTCTCTCCGGCTACTACCAATTTCGTGGCCCCGGTCCTTATGCGGAAGGACGACGGGCGGCCGCATTGGATCGCTGAGATCGACTTCACCGAGCTCAAGCTCAAACTGATGGCGTCCATCGTCGCCATCTCGGCGATCAAGCTGCTCGAGGGGTTCATGAATGTCGAGAAAGAACCCGATCGCGAACTCTATTGGTTGGCGGGGCTTCACCTGACCTTTGTCGTTTCGACTCTGATTCTGGCGATCTCCGATCGGGTCAGCCCCCACACGCATCCGTCCAACGGCGTCGCCGAGGACAGCTGACCGCTATTTCTCCAGAACGATCTTCCGGCGCTCGGGGGGCAGCGTCGCCATCGGCAGCGGCGGGCGTCGGCGGCCTTGGGCGCGATGCAGCGTCCCCCGCCGCCGGGATTGTTCACGATTCCGTAAGCGTGCTTTGAAAAGGTCTTTTGACGCCGCCAATGGATTGTTAAGGATCAGGCCATGCGGGGACGTTTTTTTGGGCGGACGCAGGGCGCGGGCCTGGCGCTGGGAGCCGCTCTTCTCATGGCGGGTTGCGCGGGTCCGGCGGTTCAGCCAGGCCAGCCTACAAAGGCTGGCCTGACTTCAATCGATGGCGCCACCGTTTCGCTCGCCTCGTTCGAGAACTCGGCGTTCCCCTATCATGGGCTCATCCCGAATTATCAGGAGAGCGGCAAGTCGCGACCCTTCCTCGACGTCGACGACAACGGCCGGCTTGGCCATTCGAGCTCACGGGGGGGAATCCACTGGGAGGACCAGACCTATAGCGACCGCAGCGTGCTGCTCGCGGCGCCGCAGTCGTTCAATCCGAACAAGCCCGGGGTCATCGTCGTCTTTTTCCACGGCAATAACGCAACGCTGTCGCGCGACGTCATCGCCCGGCAGCAGATTGTGCGCCAGCTCGCCGATTCGGGCCTCAACGCTGTTCTGGTCGCGCCGCAGCTCGCCGTGGATGCGCAGGATTCGAGCGCCGGACGCTTCTGGTCGCCGGGCGGGTTTGCCGCCTTTCTCGGTGAGGCGCAGACGAAGCTTGGCGACCTCTACCCCAATGCTCGCGGCGCTTTTCGGCGAATGCCGGTCGTCATTGTCGCCTATAGCGGCGGCTATCTGCCGGCCGCCTATTCGCTTGCCGTCGGCGGCGAGCAGGGCCGGGTTCGCGGGCTGGTTCTGCTCGACGCGCTCTACGGCGAGCGGGACAAGTTCGTGAACTGGGCGGAGGGCCCGGGACGCAACGCCTTCTTCGTCAGCGCCTATTCGACCTCCTCGCGCGAGGGAAACGAAGCTGTCCGGGCACAGCTCGCAGCCGCCGGCGTGCCGACTGTGAGCGGCTTGCCGGCAGAACTCACCCCAGGCGTCGCCGCCTTCGTCGACGCCGGCTCGGTCGATCACAACGACTTCGTCACGTCCGCTTGGGGCGGCGCCCCCTTACGCGACATCTTCTCCCGGATTGGCGGGTAGCTTAGAGCGCATTGCGCGTTCAGGCGGAATCGTCATTGCGAGGAGCGGAGTGACGAAGCAATCCAGGGGAACGAAGGGCGTCCTGCGGTTCCTCTGGATCGCGTCGCTTCGCTCGCGATGACGGGGCCGTCTAAATGCCCATGCCTTAGTCTTCGCCCCCAAGGTGGTTCTTGAATTTGGTGAGATCGTCGCCCTTGAGCGTGCTTTCAGCGATGCTGTTCCAAGCCGCCTCGGCCTCCTTCTTCGATACCTCTTCGTCGGTCGATCGCAGGTGAAAAACCAGATCATACGGATTGGTGATGTTCCGGGTCGTTGACGTCCAGGCGTAGACCGTAAACGTATCCAAGTTGGGATCGAGGGGGGCGTCAGTCAGTTTGACGGTGTTGCCTGTCGATGATTTTTTGTTTCCGGCGCGGATCACGTCGAGGACCTTGTCGATTCGCTTCTTGTCGCCTTGCAGGCTTAACTTCACTGTTCCGTCTGGATTGTTGCGAGCGGCTCCGGCGAGATTGTACATGATCGCCTGCTTCTGGATCATCGCCCGGAAGCCGACCTTCTGGATTTTTTCGCCGCTGATCGTGCCGGAAACCGCTTCCTGATTGGCTTTGTCTTCGCGTGCGTTTGCCGGAAGAGTCGCGCATGCAAGGCCTGCGACAATCAGCATTGCGACGCGCCAAATCGCGATCTTCATGAATCCCCCGAAAGCTCGACGAGCCCAACCCGCCGTTTCTGGACCGGTCGCTTATACGACGTTTTCGCCCCGTGGCGCTCACCCATTCGGGCGGCGACTGGTCGCCTGAACGCGGATCAAGGACGAATACAGGGAGAAGGCGAACCGGCTCTCGGGAGCGATGTCCACGGGCGGCGCCGCTGAGTCCCAGCAAAAGGAACCTGCAGAACGAACTCTGCACGATTTTGGAAACAAAAACATCGCCCGCGGACTTGCGTCGCGTTCGGAGCTCCGAAGAGACGCAAGCCCACGGTTGATGACGACCGAATCAATCGGTCGTCTTTAGTCGACGGTCGCAGGCGTCCTGGTCAGGCCCTTCAATCCGTCACGCTCCAACAGCTCTGGCACATAGGCGTGAATGCCCGGCTGCAGATCCTGCAGCGAGACAAAACGCCCGTCCGTCAACCGCAGACCGTCGCGATAGAGGCCGGCCTCGCGCTGAGCGAAGACAGTCTCAACTTCCGCGCCAACACGAAGCGCGGTCTGTAACGCCGGCGGAATGTCCGTCAGCATCACTTTGGTGTCGCATTGCATGCAAACTGCGGTGCGTGGATCGCCCGCCGAGGCGAAACCGATCGAACCGCTCGGAAACCGCGTCGTCACATAGATCTCGCCCTCACGGGCGGGACGCGATCCATACATCTCCAACGAGTAGTCGCACATGACAGGCTCCTGCGCTTTGCGAGCCCCCCAGTTTCTATCGCGGAATCAAACGTTCTTATTGTTTTATGGTTCCTCAACGTAGCTTGGCATTGGGGCATTATTGAGGGCAAGGGCTTTTGAGACAAGCAATGATCGCCTGAACACTTTTTTTTGACCGAGTCCCTTTCGCAGGCAATGAGGGCGCAGCCTTAGGCGAGGAACGCCTAAAACCGTTGCTTGATGCCTCAATGTTGGATCGGGGCGCTTGGCTCGATGGCCCTCGAATCAGTCCGGCGCCATGGCGCGCCGAACGATTCGACCCGAAAGCGCCTCGCCTCCAGCCCTTCGGGCCAGCGATTCGAATCAAAGCCAGCCTTCGCCGTTAAATGCCGTACGAATGCGCGCGCGTCGGGAACGGAGCGCCAAACGCTCGGCAGGAACAGGGCGCGGCGCTTGCCGGCTGTCAGAATCAAGCCGTCGCGATCGGGCTCGAGCGCGTCCGCAAGTTCGGATTCGCTTCGCGCGGAAATCGGCCGCGGGTGAGAGAGAATTGAGACGTCGAGCCGAAGCCCCTTGAGTTCGGACTCCTTGAGCGGGGGAAAGCGCGGGTCGGCAAAGGCCGCCTGCGCGGTGTTGGCGAGCGCGTCCTCGATGAGCGGCCGACGCGGCCCAGGCGAACCGATGCAGCCGCGAAGGCGCCCGTTTTCGGTGAGCGTGACGAAGGTCGCGCGCCAGGGCGAGAACGAGGGCGGCTCGTCTTCGAGGCTCATGGGCGGCGCCTTGCCTCGGGCCTCCGTCGCCGTCTCAAGCGCGGTCATGCAGGCTGAAAGCAGGCGCTCGCGATCGCTGTCGGCAAGCCGCGCAGAGGCCGCATATTCGAACGCAAAGGCGCCGTAGCCGACGACGCGCGAGGCGTCGGCGCCCACATCCGCCGATGTCGCGAGATGCAGGCCGCTTGCGCGCATGTCGCGCTCCGCGGCGATCTCGAGCGCGCCCTTGATGGGCAGGAAACCGCAAGCGCGGCGCCCGTCGAGCGCCGCTGCGTCAAGCGTCTCGATGCGCCTCATCGTGTCGGTATCGATCGACTTGGCGCTTCTCTGATCGAGAAAATGCGACAAATCGGAAGAGACCGCGACGACCGTTTCCGGGCCGCCCCAAACGCGGCGCAGGGCCTCCGCGACGCAGCGGGGATCGGCGTCGCCGACCAGTAGGGGTATGATTTCGAACGGCGCCGGCAGCATCGCCTGCAGCATCACAAGGTGCATTTCGAGCGAATGCTCGCCCAAGAACGGCCGCGGGTCGACGACCACCCCTCGCGCTTGAGCGAGTTTGGCGTGAGCGCCAGGCGTCACGGGCGCCTCGCCCAGCGGCGTGCGCCATTTCGACGCTGGATGAACCGCTATGCCCGAAAACGCGACGCGATGGGCCGGGCCAATGATGACAATGCGGCGCGGCGGGTCGGCGCGGCGCGCCCAAGGAGCGAAGGCGGTTGCAGCGACCGAGCCCGAATAGACGAGGCCGGCGTGCGGCGCGACGACGACCTTTGGCGCGACCCCTCCATCGGGCCGCGCTTGGCTGCGCGCGCCGGCGATCAAGGCGGTGAGCGCGTCCGGCTCCGCCGGATAGAACATGCCCGCGACTTGCGCGGGATGAACGGCCTCGGGATTGTTCAGCGCTGTCGACAGAGGATGCTACTCCGCGATCATCTCGCCTGAGCCACCGAATTCTGTCGGAAAGTCCTTGAGCTTCGGCAGCCCGTCTTTAATCGGCAGGACTGATTCCTGATAGTTGACATGCACCTCAGGCTTAAAGTCGAGCGTCGGGATCGTGGCGTAGTACACGTCGACCATGCTGAGCGGCGGATGGCTGGTCATGATGTGGCCGCCGCAAGTCTTGCAGTACTGCCGCTGGCTCATCGGGGTTTTCGAAAATGTGGCGATCTGGCCGCTCCCTTTCGTCACCTTCACCGCGTCGGGCTTCCAGAGGCTGAAGGCGTTGACGGGGCCGCCCGACCAGGAGCGGCAGGATTGGCAATGGCAATAGCCCATTGCCTCAGGCGCGCCTTCGACCTCGATCTCGACCGCGCCGCAAAAACACCGCCCCTTGTGAGCCATCATGATCCTCCCGCAATTGATTGCTCGGCCAGAGCCTATGAGCCGCGCCGCAGTTTACGCGATCGTTCCCCAGAAGGATACGGAATGGAGGCACCCATGCCGAGCGCGGCATTGCATTTGCCGTCGCGCGCACGACATATTAGAGAGTGCCAGGCAAGCGGCCGCGGCACATAGGACGGGCCATGGACGCAGAATCCGAAACTTGCGTCGATGTCGGCTATTGGACGAGGCTCGACGACGGGCGGATCGAGTGCGGCTTGTGCCCGCGCTTCTGCAAGGTTCGTCCAGGGCAGCGGGGCCTGTGCTTCGTGCGCCGCGCGCGTGAGGACGGCGCAGGCATGGAGCTCACCGGTTACGGCCGATCGACCGGATTTTGCGTCGATCCGATCGAGAAGAAGCCGCTCAACCACTTCCTGCCCGGCTCGTCGGTCCTGTCGTTCGGCACGGCGGGCTGCAACCTCGCCTGCTCCTTCTGTCAGAACCACGACATTTCCAAGAGCCGGGAAGTCGCGCGCTTAAGCGCTGAGGCGGCGCCGGAAACGATCGCCCGCGCCGCCGAGCGGCTCCAATGCTCGAGCGTCGCCTACACCTACAACGATCCGGTCATCTTCATGGAATACGCGCTCGACACAGCGGACGCCTGTCGCGCGCGAGGGATCAAGAACGTCGCGGTCACCGCCGGATTCATTTGCGCGGAGCCGCGCAAGCGCTTCTTCGGGGCCATGGACGCGGCGAATGTCGATCTTAAAGGCTTCACCGAGCGCTTCTATGCCAAGCGCTGCGCCGGTTCGCTCGAACCCGTCCTCGATACGCTCAGATATCTCGTTCACGAAACAGCGGTCTGGACCGAGATCACGACACTGCTCATTCCGGGCGAGAACGATTCCGACGAGGAGCTCGACGCGCTGACGCAATGGGTCGCGCGCGAGCTTAAAGCCGACGTTCCCTTGCACTTCACCGCCTTCCATCCCGACTATCGCATGCTGGAGACGCTGCCCACTCCGCCGCCCACGCTGCAAAGGGCGCGCGCCATCGCCATCCGCAACGGGCTCCAGCACGTCTATGTCGGCAACGTCCACGATCCAGCGCGGCAGGCGACGCTCTGTCCGACCTGCGGCGCGCGCGCGATCGGGCGCGACGGCTATGCGGTCACGACTTACGCGCTCGACGCCTCCGGCGCGTGCTTAAGCTGCGGGACCAGGATGGCGGGCGTGTTCGCCGCCAGGCCCGGCGCATGGGGCTCTCGGCGCCTCGCGGTCGACATCGAACGCTACGCGGCGTGAGGCTATCGGCCGATCGACGCCAGCATCTGATCGAAAGCCGCCGAGGGCACCCGGAACACGCCGGTGAAGGGCTGGCTCAGCTCGCCGCCGCGGCGTCCGATCAACTGCGCGTGTCCATGGGCTCGCGGGCGCGCGCTGGCCGACGGTGGTCTCGAGGGGACGACAAAAAGCGGATCTGATGATCCTTGCAGGCGGCAAGCATCGCGGCCTCGCCGTCAAATGCCGCTTCCGCGCCCGTGAGCCCGAGGCATGCGAGGCGGTAGATGAGCCGCCGAGTGAGGTCGCCCTTGAAATAGCCGCCATGCACGTCAATGTGCAGGTTGCCCGGCAGCAAGTAGCGGACCAACAGGCGGATGTGCTGCCAGTACGACATAGAACGCTTCCGATCATGCGCTTTGACCTTCAGCGCCTCGCTTGTCGGCGCCGACCGGGAGACCTCGATCGACTTCTGGGAGGGCGTGCTCGGCATGCCGTTCATTTTCGAGCAGCCCAATCTCGACAATGCGGGCGAGAGCCACATCTATTTCGACCCCGGCGACGGCCGGCTCATCACGATTTTCACCAACGAGGAGCGCAAGCCGGTTAAGCGCCGTACCCCGACCGACACCGGTTGTGTGCACCACATGGCGTTCAACGTTTCGCGCGCCGTGTTCATGCAGGCGGTTGAGCGGCTCGGCGCGCGGGGCATTCCGAACACCGGCGTGCGCGATCGCAGGATCTTCGACGCCATCTATTTCGAGGATCCGCTCGGGCTCCTGATCGAGCTCTCGTGCTGGAAATTCGACGCTCCCGATGGCTTCACCCGCTCTGACGTCCTGTTCGCCGCGCACAATCTGCGCGTCGCGCGGGGCGACCGCGCGATCATGGAGGTTCACATCGCCGACGCGATCGAGAACCTGGTCAAGTCGTCGACCAAGAGCCTGTCGGCGGACCGCTCGCCCAAGGACCCATACCAGCGCAGCCACCCACCCGAGCTCATCGAAAGCAAATAGAAAGCAAACAGGAGGAAGCCCCATGTCTGCGATCAAGCTGCATGTCATCAAGCCGAGCGTCAACAACATGACCGCGCGCGTGTTCGTCCGCGCGGCGTAGCTCGATTTCACCGAGGACGACGTCTACGGCAAGACCCGCACCGACGAATTTCTCGCCAGGAATCCGGCCCATCTGACCCCGATGATGGAGGCGCCCGGCCTGCCGAAGGGGGTCATGTGGGAGAGCTGCGCGATCATGCAGTATCTCTCGAACAAGCATCATCTCGACAAGTTCTATCCGACCGAGCCGGAAAAGCGGGCGATGGTGAATAGCGCGATGTTTTATATAGTCGGCACGATCTATCCCTATCTCGCGCGCCCGACCTATGGCGAGCTGTTCCGCAATAGCAGGCGAGGTCGGAGCGAGCGACTCGCCGTCCTGACGGAGTCCGGGCAATGCGCACGATCGCCCTCGAGGAACATTTCGCCACGCCCGCCTACCTCGACGGCCCTGGCCGCCGGCTGAAGGAGCAGGCGGCTCAGGTCGGTGGGAGGTTCGCTGCGCTCATCGATCTGCTCGTCGATATGGGCGACGGCCGGGTCGCGGCGATGGACGCCGCCGGCATGACCATGCAGGCGCTGTCGCTAACGGCGCCCGGCGTAGAGCAGCTCGACGTCGAAGAGGCGAAGGCCTTTGCGCGAAGCACGAACGCTGCGCTCGCGGAGGCCGTCCGCCGCCATCCGACGCGGTTTTTCGGCCTGGCGGCGCTGCCGATCGCCGATCCGCCGGCCGCGGTCGCCGAGCTTGAGCGCGTGGTCGGCGAGGGTGGGTTCAAAGGCCTCGTCGTCAACGGCCATCATCGCGGACGCTATCTCGACGACCGCTTCTTCTGGCCGGTCCTGGCGCGGGCGGAGCGGCTCAAGCTTCCGATCTATCTCCATCCGACGCAATCGCCTCAGCCGGTGATCGACGCTTGGTTCGGCGGACTCGGGCCGATGGTCGGCGAGCTTATGGCGGGCCCCGGATGGGGCTGGCACATCGAGACGGCGCTGCATGTGCTGAGGATGATTCTCGGCGGCGTATTCGACGCGCATCCCGAATTGCAGATCATTGTCGGGCACATGGGCGAGACGCTGCCGTTCATGCTTCAGCGAGTCGACGTCATGGCGCCGTCGATGACCAAGCTCAAGAAGCCGATCAGCGTCTATCTGCGGGAGAACGTCCATTACACCTTCTCCGGCTTCAACTTCCTGCCGACGTTCCTCGAACTCATGCTTCAAGTCGGCGTCGACCGCATCATGTTTTCAACCGACTATCCCTATCAGTCGATGGCCGAGGGCCGTGCTTTTCTCGACCGGCTGCCAGTCAGCGACGGCGATCGGGAGCGAATTGCGCATGGCAATGCGGAGCGGCTGTTTGGCGTTTGAAGGTCCGTCGCCAGTCCTCGTCAGCGCTTCAGCCTGTCGACGATGGCGTCGATCGCTTCGACATTGGGCTTGGCGTTGCAGGCGGGCTTCGTCGCGATGACCGAGTTCTCGATGTATCGCTTCGCTTCGCCGGACAGCGTCCAGTCCATGGGCGGATCGTAGGTGATCGTTCGGCCGCTATCCAGCTTGACATCTCCTGGGCAGAGGACGAGCGCGGCGTATGGGTTGTCGCCGCTCAGCCGTGAGACATAGGGGTTGGTGTCAGCGACAATCGTTTGGCCGGCGAGCTTCATCTCGCGCGCCAGATGCGCCTCGTGCGCGCCCATGCCGTTGTAGAGGCCGAGCACCGGCGCGAAGACGTCGTTCGGGACGAGCGAGGCGATGCGGTCGGGGATCCACGCCTTCAAACCGGTCGCGGGCTGCGGCGGGGGCTTCGCGGGATCGTGGCTGGCATAGCCGATCAGGATGAAGATGATGTTGAGGTCCTTCTCTCCGCCGCCAGGAAGATTGCGGATGGCGCGCGTCATTTCGCGCAAGGTTTCGGCGCCGGCGTTGTCGAAATAACCGCCGTCGAGAACGTGGTCCGCAGATTTCGGATCGGTTTCCTTGGCGTAGCACGGCTGATGGGTGAAAGTGCCGCCCGGACTGACCCAGGGAAAGCGCGCGCCGTCGAGGATGGCGGTCGAAGCCGCGACATCGTGGCCGATCCCGACGAGGAGGTCGTCGGCGTCGACCTCGTCGCAGGTGAGCTTGACGGCGCTCGTCAGCATGCGTCGTCCGAGGCTCTCGCTTGCGCCCTGCACGATCAGCAGCGGCCGCCACGGCTCGCCCTCCTTTGGCGCAAGCGCGAGGAAGGGCCCGCTGATGATTCCAGCTGTATGGGGCGAAGCGCCCTTGGCGTCCGGCGCGTCCCACGCCTCTTCCCAGGCCCGCTCGAGCGTCTCGGCCCGGTCGGGAAGCCACGGCAATGGCAGGAACCGGTAGAGCAAGTCGGAATAGAGCATGCCGGTAAGCGCCGGGCCGAGGGCGTCGCGGCCGGCGAAGCCGAGAAGACTGTCGGTGAAGATCGCGGCGTTCGCATCGCTCGTCGGCGTCCTGACGTCCGGCAGGGCGGTTTTCAGCATCGCGGAATAGCCGACCGCGCCGACGCTGCCGCCCGACACCGAGCTGATGGCGAACACATGGGCGCCGAAATCGATTCGTTTGCCGTCCTTGCCGATGAGCTTCGCCGCCGCCGTCTGAAGCTCAGCGAGCGCAACCGCCGTCCAATAGCCGGCGCGCGACGCCCCGCCCTGCACGGCGATGAGGACCATGGTCTTCTTGCCGTTCGGGCCGACGGGCTGCGGAGCGGCCCATTGCTTAAAAGCGCCCGCCAAAGTCGGACGGTCGATCGGACCGCCCGTTTCGGCAATGAGCGCGCGGCGCCCGACCCCATGATTGTCGAAGAACACGCCGAGCAGGACCGCCCACAGGAGGAGCGCGCCTGTGACCGGGATCATGAGGCTTGTGCCGAGCTGGCAGGCGATGGTGATCAGCGGAATGATGAAGCCGAGCCCGAAGAACACGACCGCCGGCGCGCCGAGCTTGACGCCGATTGCGACGGGCCAAAGGATGGCGATCACCATCGCGCCAAACGCGCCGGCGAGGCCGGCGATGACCCAGGCGCCCTGGACCCATGGCGGCGCCCGCCTATGTCCCATGGCACGCTGCGTCATCGGCTCTCGGAAGACGAGCAATCCGAGGAAGATCACGCCCATCGCCAGCAGGGCCAGGCCGACGGGCGCGTTCCACTTGAAACTGATCAGGAGCGCGAGACCGGCCGCGGCGAAAGGCAGGAAGGCCAGCACCCTCGGGCCCCATTCGAGAAGCCAGCGCGGCCGCCAGAGCTCGCGGTCCGTTCCGTAGTTCGAAGCGATGACGATGCGCGACCAGCTCCAGGCCTGAATCGCGAAGAACAAGAGCCCGATCGCAAAGGCGACCGCCAAGCCGCCCAATCCATCTTCGCCAACGCCGCGGACAAGATCGCGTCCCTGGGCCATGAAAAGAAGGATGCCCGAGACGCCGAGGGCGAAGGCGGCGATGACCGGCACGCCGGCCGTGCGATTATAGATGTCGACAATCTCGCGCCATCGGGCGGAGAAGCCGCCGAGGGTGTCGTGCGGCCCTGCTGCTACTCCGCCGGGGGCGGCGGTGAGGGTGACCGAGCCGCGATTGTCGGCGTAACCCTCTGACCGATCGTTGGCGAAGACAACGAGTTCGCCCGTTCGGTCGAAGGTTTTTGTGCATCCGGCGCCGATCGGAAACGCCTCCGTGTCGGGGTCGCCGCGGAACTTGCACATGAGCTTGAGCCGCGCCTCGCCGGCGACGCGCGGCTTGAAGTTGAGAGCGTCGTAGAGGAAGTTGCGGTAGCCGTCGGGGCCGCACCAGACGAAGCCGGTCTTCCACTGGCCGGTTGCCGAGAAGGACCACGTGTCTTCGGCCGAGACGGGCCCAAGGGCGACTTCCCGCTCTCCTGCCGGGACCCGAATCTTCACTCCGCATTCTGGAAGCTCGGCTCCCATTGGGCCCTCCCCGCCCATGTCAGTCAATAACTCTGAAGAATCGACGGGTCGCTCGCTGCGCATAGGCCCCTCCGCAAATGCTTGGACGCCCTTCAGTTGAATGCTGGGAGATCATATTGCCCGTCGGATTACTGTGACGCTCGTCACAGCAAGTTAGTCCGAGCAGAAGGTCATGCACCAGGCGGTGGGTGACGCGGACCCCAGAAAACCGAGGTGGGCTCCCTAGACAGGATTGCGGAGGAGAGGCGAGCCCCGAGGCAAACTCCGTCGGGCGCCCAATCGTCGCCACATAGCGTCGGCAGACTTTGGGGGATTATCGGATTTGCGCGCATGCGTTTTGGAGCGCGCTTCCAGGGGGACGCTTGAGGCATGATCGAGAACGGGACGCACAATGTCGACTTTGGCGCGGATCGGTTCGGATTCCGCGACCTTCAAGCGATCCACTGGAACCTCGGCGCGCCCCAACTCTATGAGCACGCGTTGCAACGCGACGAGGCACAAATCGCCGCTTGTGGCCCGCTCGTCGCCGACACAGGCGCGCATACAGGACGCAGCCCCAAGGACAAGTTCGTGGTGCGGGACGCTGAGACTGAGGCGACGGTCTGGTGGGACAACAACAATGCGATGACGCCAGAGCATTTCGACGCCCTCCTCGCCGACTTCATCGCTCACGCCAAAGGCAAGACGCTATTCGCTCAGGATCTCTGCGCAGGCGCGGATCCCGCCTTGCGCCTGCGCACGCGCGTCTTCACCGAATATGCATGGCACTCGCTGTTCATCCGCAATCTCCTGATCCGTCCCCCGCTCGAAGATTTGGCCACCGTCGTCCCGGAGCTGACCATCGTCGATTTGCCGTCGTTCCGCGCCGACCCGAAGCGGCACGGCGCGCGAACCGAGACGATCATCGCCTGCGACTTCAAGCGCAAGATCGTGCTCATCGGCGGCACGAGCTATGCGGGCGAGATGAAGAAATCCGTATTCACCGTCCTCAACTACCTGCTTGCCGGCGAAGCAGGTCATGCCGATGCATTGCTCGGCCAACACCGGCGCCGGCGGCGACGCGGCGATCTTCTTCGGCCTCTCCGGCACCGGCAAGACGACGCTCTCCGCCGATCCGCACCGCACGCTCATCGGCGACGACGAGCACGGATGGGGCCGCAGCGGAATCTTCAATTTCGAGGGCGGCTGCTACGCCAAGGCGATCAAGCTGTCGCGCGAGGCGGAGCCGGAGATCTATGCGACGACCGAGCGCTTCGGCACGGTGATGGAAAATGTGATCCTGGATCCGGTGTCGAGGATTCCCGACTTCGACGACGAATCCAAGACCGAGAATACGCGCATCGCCTATCCGCTCAATTTCATCGCCAACGCGTCGGCGACCGGCCGCGCCGGCCATCCCAAGAATATCATCATGCTGACCTGCGACGCGTTCGGGGTGTTGCCGCCGATCGCCAAACTTGATCCAGCGCAGGCGATGTATCATTTCCTGTCGGGCTACACCGCCAAGGTGGCGGGCACGGAGAAAGGCGTCACCGAGCCGCAAGCGACGTTTTCAACCTGCTTCGGCGCGCCGTTCCTGCCCCTCCATCCGACGGTTTACGGCAATCTTCTCCGCGACATGGTCGGGCGCCACCATGTCGATTGCTGGCTCGTCAACACCGGGTGGACAGGGGGCAAGTTCGGCGCCGGAAGGCGCATGCCGATCCGGGTGACGCGTCGCCTGGTGGCGGCCGCGCTCGACGGCTCCCTCAATCGCGCCGATTTCCGCACCGATCCCTATTTCGGCCTCGCCGTGCCGTCGCAGGTTCCAGGCGTCGAGCCCCACATCCTCGAACCGATCAAGACCTGGCGCAACAAGGCCGAATTCGCCGAAGTCGCCGGCCGCCTCGTCAAGATGTTCCGCGACAATTTCAAGCGCTTCGAGACCCACGCCGACGAACGCGTTCGCGCCGCCGGCCCAACGCCACGCATCAAGCTCGCCTGAGGAAACGAACCGGGTTCGGCAACGCCTTTACGGCGTCGTTCTAGGCATGATCCGCCGAGCGCTGTTCCTCGAAATATAAAATGGTGAAGATAAAATTGGGGCTATGACGCCGCGATAATGCGCACGGGTTCAGGCCTCAAGGTGCGCGCGCCCGCGAAGCGAGAAAGTTGCGCGAAAGTGCAGCTAAGCTGCTGAAATGATTGAGCCGGGTAAACTTGTGCGGGCCGAGAGGGCTCGTTGCGCTAGGGCAGGCTGCGTATCGAGGGAATCGTCATCGCGACGCGGCGATCCAGGAGTCGCTGGGCGCACTACGTTCCCCTGGATTGCTTCGCTTCGCTCGCAATGACGATCGTGGTTCGACCCAAGTGCACGTTGCTCTAAGTCGGCTGGTCTGACCGAAGGTCGCGCTATTTCGCCGCCAGGGCCGCCATCCGCTCCCGCGCACCCGTCGCGCCGGCGGCGAGCGCGCGGGTGTAATAGTCGCGGGCTTTCGCCTCATCGCCCTTGAGCCCGACAACGCCGAGACGGCCGAGGGTCGCCGGATCGAACGTGTCGCCGAGCGCGACCAGCGCGCGGGCGTCGCCGGCCGCCGCCGCGTTGACGAAGAACGCGCGCGCGGTCGCGATATCGCCCTTGGCGAAAGCGGCGAGACCTTCGGCGCAGAGCCGGCGCGCTTCGTCGATCGGGATCGCCAAGGTCGCGCCGGGCCCGTCGGACGCCTGATGCAGCGCGGCAGGCTGCTCGCGCAGCGCGGTCGCGAGCTTGCTGATCGCCGATCTGTCGATCGGCTGAGCCGTCAGCGCGGGCGCTGCCCGCTTGGTTATGGCGGCTAGCGGGGTGACGAAAATAGGCTGCTCGACCGCGGCCTTCACATGCATGGCTGACGGCTCGAGCCGGGGCCAGGCGGCCAACACCAGCATGCCGGCGATCACGGCGGCGAGGACGCTCGAAAGCGCTTTCCAGGAAATGGCCAGCGTTCGTCTCCCTACTGCATCAGCCCGCGCCAGCGGGTCAGGTCTTCATAAAGTCGATCCGAATCCGCCGCGCTTGGCCAGCTCGTGGACGCCGCGGCCGACTTCGCCGAGGCCCGGAATGTCTCGAGCGGCCCATCGGCGGAGGATTTCTTCGCGTCGAGCCAGCTTTGCGCTGCGCCAAGTCGAGGCCAAGGTTCGGTCGGCCACGAGGCCTCGGCGGCCAAATTGATGTCGCGCCAATGCGAATCGCGGCCCTCGCTCAGGAAACCGTCATAATTCTCAAAGAAAAGTCGCGCAATTCGGCCGAGCCCATCCGTCCGCGGCGATCCCGGGGCCGCATCGACCGCCACGAGCGCCATCGGCTCGCCGACCGTCTCGACTGGAATGGCCGGGTTGACAAGGTTGGGCCGGTCGGCCGCGGTGACTTGAGCCGGAGCGTAGACGGGCTCCAACGTCGGCGACCAAGGAATCGGGACGATGTGAAAGCGACCGTCGCCGCCGAAATCGTTGAGCGCGGGCGATTCTTCCGCGCCCAGTACGACGACCGCGTCGACCTTGCCCGCCGACAGCCGATCGAGCGCTTCCGGCAACGGCCCGTTGGTCTGATTCGCCGTCACGCCCAAACGCGAAAACAACATTCTACCGCTGGTCGACGTGGCGCTGTCCAGGTCGCCGAAGCTCACCGTTTTACCCTGCAGCTCATTGATCGACTTGACTTCGCGAGGCGCGATCACCGCCAGGGTCTCGGGCCCCAGGCGGGCTACGTAGGGCGCGCGCTTCATCCATTCCGGATCGCCCTTCGCGCCGGACAGGAGGCTGTCGAGCGAGACGACGGCGAAGTCCGCCACGTCGCCCTTGAGAACCTTTCCGAGACCGTTTGGCGAGGTGGAGCCGACAATCGCGCGCCCCGGCGCGCCGGTCGCGCTCATGACCGCCGCGAAATCCTTGGCCATCCGGCTCGCCCTGGCGTCGCCTGGGTCCGCAAGGACAGTGAATTCCTTTGCAACCGCTGGTTGGGCCGACTCCGGCGCGAGCGCCAGGATGGGTTTCGCGGCCGCTGGCGCGACAGATTGGCGCGCGTATCGGCTGAGGCTGCTACCCCGCCAGGCGCCATGCCACAGGATTCGTTTGCCGTTCTTGTAGACAGGACGGGCGTAAGGCACCATGCCATAGGGGATTTTCTGGGCCTCGGCCGCAAAGTCGCCCGTCGCCAGAAGCATTGCGAGGCCCAAGCCGGCCGCCGCGCACACGGCGCCGCACCGCGGCCGCCGCCCAAGCTTCCCCAGACCAAACGACAAATGAATTGGGCGCCCGCCCTGACGCGTTCCCTTCGTCATCGCGGCGACCTTGGCCAGCAAATGCGACGTCTTCAAGGCAATCAAGACAGGGCCCGCTTGCAGAATTGAGGCAAAAACCTGGAGTCAATGGGGCCACTATGGCTAGGCTATGACGCTGCAGCGATGACGTCGAGGGCGGCGTCGAGCTCTTCGGCACTGATTGGGGCGAGCGTGGGGCCGTCAAGATAAACGAGCGCCGCGCGGATCGGCGCCTCACAATAGAGCGGCTGCAAAGCAGCGCGGTAGAGCGCAAGCTGGGCGACGTGGGACGAGGCCGGTCGATTTGGCTTCTCGCCGAGTTTGAAGTCGACGATGAATACACCTTGGCCGGTTGCGACGAGCCGGTCGAGACGCCCGCTGTAAGGAAGGTCAGGACGCCCCGGCTGCCGTAGCAATCCCGTGAGCGGGACTTCGCCTCGCGAATTGGGTCCGAAGAGAAAGCTCAATTCCGGCGCTCCGATCGCCGCGAGCGCCTTGGAGGCGAGCGCTGCGCGCGCTGATTCGGCGAGCGCCCCGCCCCAGGACTCGAGGTACGCCGCCGCCGCGCCCGGGCGGCGCTCAGGCGGAAGATTGGGCAGCATCTCGAGCAGAGCATGCGCGAGCCTCCCCTCGAGGGCTCGTTCAGGATCGCCTCCGCCGACGCCGCCAGCGCGTGAAGGGTTGAGCGGAGCAGGCGCCGCCTCGGGCGCGGCCTTGGCAAGGAGCCAACCGGGAAGGGCCTCGAGGACGGGAGCGGACGCTGTTTCGGCCCCGCCTTCGGCGCGAAGGCCCTCGCCGAAGCGCAGGATCGTCTCGCCGCCGCGGAACGGAGCCGGCGCTTCGACAAGCGCGTCGGCAAGCCCCATATGGATGAGGTCGTACCAGCAATCATCGGGGCGGCGCCTGGACGTCTCATAGCCCGCGACAATGAGGCGCTGAGCCGCGCGCGTCATGCGCGACGTAGAGCAGACGCCGATATTCGCCCGCCAGAGCCGCGCGCGCCTGGTCCCGGGCGTCGGCGACCGCGTCGGCGTCCTCGGCTGACCTCCTGGCCCAGGCCAGGACCGGCGGATCGCCTGGCCTTGACGAGAGCCGCATCAGCTTGGGCTCGTGCCGTGCGTCGGGTCCGCCGCACGAGTCGGGCAGAAAGACGATCGGCGCTTCGAGCCCCTTGCTGGCGTGGACGGTGAGCACGCGCACGCCCTCCGTCTCGACCTCCATGTCGCGCTTGATTTCGACATCGGCGGATTCGACCTCAGCGAGAAAATTGTGAAGCGACGGCGCCTCGCTCTGCTCATGCGACAATGCCAGGGTCACGAATTCGTCGATCGGGTCGGCGGCTTCGGGTCCGAGCCGGCCGATCAGCGCTCGCCGGCCGCCGTCATCCCCGAGGAGGCGCGCATAAAAGGCGAAGGGCGAGAGCGCCTTCGCCCGCTCGCGCCATGCGGCAAGCCGGCGCGAGGCTTCGATGGCGGGACCTTCATCCGCGCCCATGAGCGCGTCGGCGAGCGAACCGCTCCGTCCCGCGGCAAGCTTCAGGAGCGCGTCGTCGTCAAAACCGATCAGCGGCGACTTGAGCGCTGAGGCCAACGTCAGATCATCGTCCGGCAGCAGCGCAGCGCGGCCAACGGCGATGAGGTCCATAACTGCAATATGGTCCTTGAGCTTGAGCCGGTCGGCGCCGGCGGCCTTCACATCCGCGGCCTTCAGCGCCCGGATCATCGCCTCGAAAAAGGCACTGCGGGTGCGGACCAGGATCATGACGTCGCTTTCGCGAATGGGCCTGATCTCGCCGGATTCCGGATCGGTTACGCGCTCGCGCGAGGTCGGCCTCAGCCAGCCCCTGATGACCTCGGCGATTCGCTTGGCGAGGACAACAGGCGGATCGTCCTGCGCTGGCTGCTCGAGCACGCGCCAGTCTTCCGGATCGGGCGCGGGGCTCGGGGCGATCGGCGGCCACAGCTCGACCACGCCGGTTAAGCGACTGCGAATCGCGTCGTGTTTTGGAGGCGGCTCCCCTGCGGCGGCGACGCCGGCCCAGGCCAGTTCGGTCTGGAAGGTCTTGTCGACGGCGTCGAGAATTTTCTGCGCCGATCGGAACGAGAAGGTCAGCGGGACTTCGGCGAACGGCCGCTCGGCGTCGCGATGACGCTTTTCGAAACGCGCCCTTCATTTCCGCGAACATCTGCGGCGCCGCGCCCTGGAAGGCGAAGATCGATTGCTTCTCGTCGCCGACCGCGAAGACGGTGCGGTCCTTGAGCCGCGCGCCAGAGCCGGCGAAAAACTCGGCGCTGAGCGCGGCGAGAATGCCCCATTGTGGCTCGGACGCGTCCTGCGCTTCGTCGAGCAGCAAATGATCGAGCCCGTAGTCGAGCTTGTGCAGCACCCAGGCGGCGCTCGACCGCGTCACCAGCGTGAGCGCCCGCGCAATCTGATCGTTGAAATCGAGCGCGCCCCGCTCGGCTTTCATCCGCGCGAATGTGGCCAGGATCGATCTTGCGACCACGAACAGGGCGGCGCTCCGCTCCAGGGTCAACGCGGCGCGTCTTCGCTCGCGCAAGATGAGCAGGCGGTCCTGCTCGCGACGCAAATCGTCCTCGAGCGCCGGGACAGCCCTGGCCATGTCTTTGCTTGCAACCGGGCCATTCTCCCCGCCGCGAGGCTCGCCGTCGTCCTTGAAAAATGCGTCGAGGAGTGCGCGGATGCGATCTTCCTGCGGGTCTTCGAGATTTGCCGCGCGAAGGTCCGCGCCAATTTTCTGGTCGTGCCTCCTGCCGGCTTCGAGGCGTTCAGCCCACTTTTCGCGGCGCGCCCGCCCGACGTCCCCGCCAAGCATCTCCGCCTCGATGCTCGCGACCGTCATGCCGGACGAAAGACCGAGGGGAGCGCTCAACGCGGCTGCGTAGGCGAGCGCGTCGTCATGCGCGGCGAACGTCTCGGCGCGGCTGAGCGCCTCCATCAGAAGCTCATCGAATCTGGCCGCGCCCGACTCGCGCGCAACCAGGTCCAGCGCGCCCATGCTTTCGCTCGAAGCGCTGAGCACGGCGAGCGCCGCGTCGCGCGCCTCGCGCAAGAGCCGCTTCGATTCGCTTTCATCGAGAACGTTGAAGTGAGCGGGCACGTTCGCCTCGAACGGAAAGAGCCTGAGCAGTCTTTCGGCGAAGGCGTGCAGCGTCTGGATCTTGAGGCCGCCGGGGGTCTCGATCGTGCGCGCGAACAATTGCCGCGCGAAGACGAGGTCATGCGGAGCAGGCGCGGACGCTCCGCAGTCGACGATGGCTTGCGTCAAGGCCTTGTCGTCGAGGCTCGTCCACTGCGCGAGTTTGGTGAAAACGCGGTCGGCCATGTTTGCGGCCGCCGCCTTGGTGTAGGCGAGACAGAGGATCTGCGCCGGCGGAGTTCCATCGAGCAGGAGCCGCAGCACGCGCTGGGTGAGGACATGGGTCTTGCCGCTGCCGGCGTTGGCGGACACCCAGGCCGAGTTTCTCGGGTTTGAGGCCAGAGCTTGCCGGCGGCGCAGGGCCTCGGGAACGGCGAGGGAGCGGCTCATTGCGCGTCCCCGGAATCGCTCTCGCCTCCGGTCGCCGACCATTCCTTGACCCGCGCGAGATGGTCGTAGTCCGAGAAACGGGGGACGAATTTGGGGAACGGGCGCGACAGATACGGCGTATCCGCGCAAGCGAACGCATCGAGCAGGATCTTGAGCCCCGCAAAATGTTGCTCGGCCAGCTTAAGGATGTTCTCCCCCTTTCCGCCGGCATGTTTCTCTTCACCGCCCGCGGCGCCGCCAAGCTTGAGATAGAGCGCCTCCCGGGCGTCGAGCGGGGGCAGCCCCTCGAACCCTCCCTGCCGCAGCATCTCAGCTTCCAAGGTGAGTTGCGGCGAAAACCCCGCTTTGACGTCCTTGGCGCTCGGCGGCGCTCCGCTCTTGTAGTCGATGAGCCGCGCGCCGCCCGATTGCAGGAGATCGATGCGGTCCGCCCGCGCGCTGAGCTTGAAGGGCGTTCCACTTGCGCGCGGCACGACGATCGCCCCCTGCCGCTCGACCAAAGTTTGCGCGATGGCGCCGCGCGTCTTGCGCTCGAAGGCGAGGAAGAAGTCGAGCCCCTTTTCAATATTGGGCCAGTGGAGCGCGAAGGCCGGATCGTCAAGGAGCAATGCAAAGCGTGCTCGCGCGATGGACACGAGACGGTCACGCGCGTCCGGCGGGAGTCCGCCGGACGGATACGCCTCAACAAACTCCTGCAGCGCTGCGTGCCACGCTATCCCCGTCTCGCGTGGCCGAATGTCTCCTTCGACCGATTCCAGCGCCTTCAGGCGCAGAACGTATTCGGCGTAGATCGCATAGGGATCGCGCCGCAAAGTCTCGATCCGGGTCACGCTGAGCGCTTTTGGCCGAAGTTCGACCGGAGGGCGCGGCGCCGGTCTAGGCTGCGCTCGGAATTCGGTCGGCCGATCCAGGGCGCGCGCGTATGCGAGATAGCGTTGGCCGCGCTCCTCAGGCTCGGTCATGGCCTTATGCCCGGCTGCGGCCGCCATGCGCTGAAGAAAGCGCGCCGCGACGGTCGGCTGGCCGCCGCGTTTCTTCGCCCGGCTGAGGATCGCCTCGCGCGCCCCGAGCGCGGAGACGAAATCATGCGCGGTCTGGCCAATTCGCCGCTCCGGCGCAGACAAGCCAAGCGCGGCGCGCATCGGGCGGTTGAGAAAGGCGTCGGTTTCCACTGCGGGTGGCCAGACCGTTTCGTCGAGCCCCGCCAGAAGCACGCGATCGAAGCTGAGCAGACGCGCTTCCAAGAGGCCCAGGATCATGAGCCGCGGATGGCCGCCGCTCGCCGGCGGAGCGCGCGCCGCGGCGAGCGCATCGTGGAACAAGGCGGCGTATTCGCCGAGCGCAGCCGGGAAGTTCTCGATCGCCGCATCGCTCCATTCGTCCATGAGTTCGGTCAATTGCTCGAACCCGTGCGCGTCCTCCGTTACGCCGCGTGCTCCAGCAACCGTAGCGGCGAGCGCAGCCCGGTGCTGGGCGAGGCAGTCGCGCAAGGACGCCTTGGAGCCAAGCCCGCGCAAGGGGGCGAGCGCGCTTACGACGTCGCGCGCGAGCGCTTCCGCCGCCTGCCGGTCGGCCTCGCGGATGCGGCGGATCGCGGGATGCGCATGCTGCTCCTGGGCTGCGGCGCGCGCCCCCGCGAACGCGCGTTCCAGATCCTCGAGCGAGGCAAGCGGGACAGCGCGAAAGACGGCGAGCTCCAGCGCGCGCGTCGCGGCTTCGACCTGTGTGAAGGGAGCGGCCAAAGCGGACCGCGGAATGCGCGAGGAGCGCAAGACAAGACCGCGGCGTGAACTCGATTGCGGCTTCAAGGATGAGCCTGGCCAGCGCGCCAGCCGCGCTTTGCCCCAAGGTGCGCCCGGCCGAATCTTCGACCTCGAGGCCCCAGCGGGCGAGTTCAGCCGAGACCCGGCGCGCGATCGACGGATCGGGCGTAATGAGGGCTACGGTCTTGCCCGGCGTCTCCAGCGTTTCGCGCATCGCGATCGCCAGAGCCAAGCCCTCCTCGTTCTCGTTGTCAGCGACGACGATTGTGACGCCTTGAAGCGCAGTCGCGAGCGAGAGCGGCGACAACGTCCAGCCCCGTTCGCGCCAAAGATCCGTCGATTCCGCGGGACGAAGCGCTTCGCTCAGGAAGGCGGAGCGCGCCGCAAGCTGAGGCGTGGGCGAGCCGAGGGGCGTGACGTCCTCACGCTTGACGCCGATCGCGCGAGTCAGCCGATGCAACAAGGCTTGCGGATGGCCCGCAAGGCCGAGGGAAGCGTCCTCGCTGGCTCCAATCATCGCCCATGTGCGGCTGTCGAGATTGAGGTCGAGGTCGGGCAGCACCACGGCGCCTTGTGGCGCGCGAGCGATCGCACCGATAAGCCGGGCGGTGGCGCGATTGGCGCCGGTCGAGCCGGCGATGATGGTCGGGCCGCGGCGCGGGCTGTCGAGCGCCTTGATCTCGTCCTCGATGAGCAGCGCGATCCGCTTCGCCCGGTCGATGAGGCCGCGCTCGGTGAGCCACTGCGGCCAATGGGCGAAGGCAATCTTGAGGAAGTCGAGGGTGATGCGCCAATAAGGATCATAAAGGTCGGGCGCGAGCGTTTCGAGCCTCGACCAATGCGCGCCCTCGATGGTCATGTCGTCGATCAAGGCGGCGAGATCGCCGGCCAGCGCGTAAGCCTGCGCGGGCGTCGCCGCGACGAGCGCGGGCTCGGCAGGGTCGACGATGAGCCGGCCCTCGGCGTCGGCCTGGCGAATGGCGCCTTTCAGCGCCTTTCCCCAGGCGCGAGTCAGGGTCGCGAGCGCGTGGCGGCGCGTCAACGCGCCGACCGCAGGCGGGACCGCCGCGCGCGCCTCCTCGCCCTCGGGGTCAAACGATGCGGCCGTCTCGTCCGGCTCGAAGGCGCCGAGAGGAGCAATGCGCGGCAACAGCAGGCTCGGTGCGCCGCTTGCCTCAAGCAGCGCTTTGGCCAGCGCTTGAGCGGCGCGCTGGGTCGGCACGTAGATCGTGGCGTCGGCCAGCGCCATCGGCCCGCCCGCGCCGGGGAAGCCGTCGATCAGCACGCCATCCAGAAGCGCGCGGCTCAGTGTCGGCAGAAACGGCGCCCCGGAGGGAATCGTGAAGACTCGCGGCGCGCGATGGCCCATGCGCGCCTTTTATGCGGCGCGCGCGGGAAGGCAAGCGGATCAGCTTTGCAGTGCGGCGGCCAGCCTTTCCCACGCGTTCTCGTCCCCAGGAATCCCGAACCGCAACCATGTCCGCTCGTCCGCGAAGGGGCGAGCGAGGATTCCCGCGGCGAGCAGCCGCTCGAAGGCCGCGCGCGCGCCGGCGTGCTCGGCCAATCGAAACAGGCGCGTTCCGCCGATGATTCGCCAGCCCGCGTCTCGCAGGAGGGCGTCGAGGCGCGCTTTGTCTTGGCCGAGGCGCGCTCGCATTTTTTCCAGCCAATCCGAATCGGCGAGCGCGCGAATCCCGATCGCGATCGCAGGCCCGCTGACCGGCCACGAGCCAAGGGCGGCCCGCAATGACGGGACGAGGTCTGGCGACGCGAGCGCGAAGCCGAGACGAAGTCCCGCCAGCCCATAGGCCTTGCCGAACGAGCGCAGAACGACCGCGCCGCTTGCGGGCAGCCTTGGCGCGAGGCTCTCCTCGGGGTCGAAATCGGCGAAGGCTTCGTCAACGATAAGCACGCCGCCGCGGGCGGCAAGCCGCTCATGTAAGGCTAAAAGCTCGCCGCGCGGAATGATCCGCCCATCCGGGTTGTTCGGATTGACCACAATGGCGACGTCGAGCCCGTCCATGTCCTCGAGCCGCTTCGCTTCGACAACCCGAGCGCCCGCTGCCGCGAACGCGGCTGCGAAACCGCCATAGGTCGGCCCCAGCGCGCCGACCGTCCGGCGCGCCAAGATGTGAGCGAGCGCGTGGATGAGCGCCTGCGAGCCGGGGCCCGCAACCCCGCTTGCAGCGGCCACACCGTAACGGCGCGCGGCTGCGGCCTCGAGCTTCGCCAGCGCGCCGATCTCCGGCAGCCGCGACCACGCTTCCGGCTTCAGATCGGGCAGCGGATAGGCGTGCGGATTGACGCCCGTGGAGAGGTCGATCCAGGGCTCGGGCGCCTGGGGCGCGAGCAGGCGGGCGACTTCGAGCGCGCCGCCGTGATAGGTGAACGCCCGGTCGTCTGCGGTCCAATCCAAACCCGCCATCATGTCGCTTTCGTTTTCGTTGCCGCTCGCGCTCGCCGCCGCCGTTATCGAGGCGCTGATCGGCTATCCGGCGCCTCTCTATCGCGCTTTTCGACATCCCGTCACTTGGATGGGCCGTTGGCTGGCTGGCTTGAGGCGCGACTCAATCGCGCTGACGCTGGGCTGGCCGCACGCCGGGCGGCGGGCGTCCTCGCCCTTGGCCTTTATCTCGCGCCGGTCGCCCTTGTCGCCTGGGCGCGCCCGCGTGTGCTTCTTCCGCCTTGGGCCGCTCGGCTTCGCCGCGCTCGCCCTTCTCGCCGCGAGCCTGCCGGCGCAGCGCAGTCTCGCCGCCCATGTGGGCGCCGTCGCCGCCGGACTCGACGCTGGCCTCGACGAAGGCCGCCGCGCGGTCGCGAAGATCGTCGGGCGCAATCCGGACGTGCTGGACGAGTCGGGGGTGGCGCGCGCCGCGATCGAGAGTCTGGCGGAGAATTTCTCGGACGGGGTCGTCGCGCCAATCCTGTGGATCGCGTTCGGCGGCCTCGTCGGCGGCGCGCTGTACAAGGCGATCAACACCGCCGACAGCATGATCGGGCATAGAGACGAGCGATACAAAGCGTTCGGCTGGGCGGCGGCGCGGCTCGATGACCTCGTCAATCTGCCCGCGTCGCGGCTTGCGGCGCTGTGGCTCATTCTCGCCGCCGTGCTGACCTCTGGAGCCTCAGCGCGGGAGGCGGCGCGTGCTGTTTGGCGCGACGCGCCGCATCATCGCTCGCCCAACGCAGGCTGGCCCGAAGCGGCGATGGCCGGCGCGCTTGGCATCAAGCTGGCGGGACCGCGCGTCTATGGCGAGACGCTGGTCGACGACGCGTTCATGGGGGCGGGTCGGCGCGAAGCGGACGCCGCCGATGTCCGGCGGGCGCTGCGGCTCTATCGGCGGGCATGCGTAATCGAGGCAGTGACGCTCCTGGCGGTGTCGGTTATCCTCTCCGTGGGAAGCGCCACGATCATGAGAGGGTGATGATGGGTTCGCTCGGACGCGTGGCGATCGGCTTGGCCGGCCTCGCCCTCATGATGGCCGAGGCCGACGCGCGAATCACGCATATCGAGATCACCAAAACAGAGCCCGCCTTCGGCGGCCGGTCCTTTGGCGACGCTGGCGCTTATGAGCATCTCACAGGCCAGGTCACCGGCGAACTCGATCCCGCCGATCCCGCCAACTCCGGAATTCAGGACATCAACCTCGCGCCCCGCAATGCGCGAGGCATGGTCGAATATGTGACCAATATCGAGCTCCTGAAGCCTGCCGACATGGCGCGCGGGAATCGAATCCTGTTCTTCGAAGTCAACAATCGCGGCAACAAGCTTGCGCCCGTAAACTTCAATGAAGGCGTCACGGGAGGCGTTGCCGACCGCAATGCCTTGTCCTCTCCGGGCGACGGCTGGCTCATGCGCGCCGGATACACGATCGCATGGTTCGGGTGGGAAATGGACGTGCGTCCGGGCATGAGTCGCATAGGCATGCCGGCGATTGTGGCGCACAATCACGACGGCTCTCCGATCACCGGGCTTGTGCGCTCCGAGATCATAACGCCGGTTCCTACGACGAGCCTGCCAATCAGCCTCAGTCAGCAGATCCAGAACTATCCAATCGACAGCTACGACTCTTACCCGACCGCGAGCACGGACAATTCCACGCCGTTCGCGGATGGGTTTCTGCCGACGCTGACCGTCAGAGCGCGCGAGCAAGATCCACGGGAGCCGATTCCGAACTCGGCTTGGAGCTTTGGAACCTGCGCGCAGGGTGGCGCTTTGACGCCAGACGAGAAGCACGTCTGCTACCGCGACGGCTTCAAACCGGGACATCTTTACGAATTGATCTATCGCGCCAAGGATCCGACTGTCGGCGGCCTTGGATTCGCCGCCGCCCGTGACCTTGGCGCCTTCCTGCGCAATTCCGTCAAGGACGACGCGGGGATCGCGAATCCGGTCTATCGACCCGACAATCTCGCGATCATCGAGGGAAGCTCGCAAAGCGGGCGGATGATCCGCAGCCTGCTTGCGCTTGGCTTCAACCGTGACGAGGCGGGGCGCCGCGTGTTCGACGGCGCCTTCCCACACATCGGCGGCGGCCTCATGCCGCTCAACATTCGCTTTGGCCAGCCGGTGCGGGCTTGGGGCGAGCAGACCGACCATCTTTATCCGGCTTACGACTTCCCCTTCACCTACGCGCCGCAGACCGATCCTTTGACCCAACGAACGGGGGGCCTGTTTGACCGGTGCGGCGCGACCGAGACCTGTCCGAAGCTCTTTCATGTCGCGACCGCGCTCGAGATGTGGGAAGGGCGCCAATCGCTTGGGTTGACCGATCCGCTCGGCCGCGCCGACGTCGCCGATCCGCCGAACGTCCGCACCTACATCATGGCGAGCACCCAGCATGGGCCGGCCCCGCTGCCGCTCGCCGCGCGTCCGCCCTTCGGCAATTGCCAGCAGCAACCAAACCCAAACCCGCAGATCTGGACGATGCGGGCCTTGCTGACCGCCTTGACCGCATGGGTGCGAGACGGGGTTGAGCCGCCGCCGAGCGCAAAGCCGCGTATCGCCGACGGCACGCTCGTTGCCCCAGACCGGGTGCGCTTCCCAGAGATCCCCGCGAACTTTTATGGCGAAGTGGAGCGGCCTGCGGTTTCGCCGCTACGAATCTACGACAATCTGCACGTTCTCGATTTTGGCCCGCTCTATCGCGCCGAAGATTCGAGCGGAATCATCACGCGCGAGCCTCCTCAGATCGGCTCGGGAAGCTATGGCGTGCTCGAGATGCAGGTTGACGCCGATGGCAATGACCTTGGGGGTATTCGCTCTGTTTTCCTGCAGACGCCGATCGGCACCTATACGGGCTGGAATCTTGGCCGCAAAGATCGCTTCGAGAACGGCATGTGCAATTTGCAGGGGAGCTTCATTCCCTTCGCCTCAACGAAGGCCGAGCGTATCGCAACGGGCGATCCGCGGCTGTCGATCGAGGAGCGGTATCTTACGAAGGACGTCTATCTCGCGGCCTTCAAGAAAGCGGCCAACGATCTGGCGGCGCAACGCTTCCTGTTGCCTGACGACGCAGCCTTGCTTGTGAAACGCGCCGAGAGCGAGGGGATCCGCAGCGCCCCTTGAAGCCATCGGCGATTTGCCCGAACCGGCCGAAGCTCTTTGAAAACAGAAAGTGCGCAGAAAAACATTTACTTTTTGGGAAGCCTCGATTACAATTGCGGGATCGCCGTCAAAGCCGAGACCCTATGTCCAATCCTTCCGAAAGCGAAAAAGGCGTGCCGAAATCCAGCCCCGCCGCCGCGTCCGGGCGCGGGACGCCGTCGCGGCGGAGGCCCACGAAAAATATTCCGCCGAATTTCCCTCTTAACCCATTGAAAAGGCTCGATTCGGACGAGAGAATCCAAGGAAATCCAAGCTTTTCCAACCCCTCTTGAGGAGGCTTCCCGCCCCCAAAAGCGGCCCGTCCAAGACAATCCAAATCCGGCGTTGGGGGGTCGCTAGCCCTGATCTGCTCTGTAGAATAGGTTCCCACTTTTCGCAGGCCGCCTAGCGGGCTGCCGCGAGCAGCGCCTCGAGGTCGAGATGCGCCTCGCAATGATCGGCGAGCGCATCGAGCGTGCGCTCGATCGTAGCCTCGTAGTCGATCTCGCTCGTCGTTCCGAGCAATGCGAGCCACGCCGCGCGCTGGCGGTCATCGGCGAACAGCCCATGCACATAGGCGCCGGCGATGCGGCCGTCCGCCGAGATCGCGCCGTCGAGTTGCCCGTCGGCGAAGCGCATGAGCGGCCGAGCGCAGTCGGGGCCTGCCGTCTCGCCGACATGCATCTCGTAGCCCCGGAATGGCGCGCCGTTCGTGAGGCACGCGCCGTCGACTTGCCTCAGCGCCTTCTTAGCCGTCAGCTGAGTGGCGACGTCAAGCAGGCCTAGGCCCTCGACCTCGCCCGGCGGTCCCTCCATGCCGTGCGGGTCTGACACGTTTTTGCCCAGCATCTGGTAGCCGCCGCAAATTCCGAGAATCCGTCCGCCGCGCCGTGCATGCGCGAGGAGGTCGATATCCCAGCCCTGCCCACGAAAGAACTTAAGATCGGCGATCGTCGCCTTGCTGCCGGGCAGGATGATGAGATCGGCGAGCGGCAGCGGCTCGCCCGGGCGCACGAAGATGAGCCGCACGGATGGCTCCATGCGTACGGGATCGAACTCGTCGAAATTGGCGATGCGCGCCAGCATCGGCACGACGATGGTCACTGCGCCATCTGCCCGCGACCTCTTGCCCCCCAGGCTGAAGGCGTCTTCCGCCGGCAGCCGCGCAGCCTCGGCGAAGAACGGCAGGAGGCCGAAGGCGCGCCAGCCGGTGCGCTCGGCGATCGTCGTCATCGCGCTCTTGAACAGACTTGGGTCGCCGCGGAACTTGTTGACGATGAACCCGACGATTGTTCCGGCGTCGTCAGGCGCGAGCGCCGCTTTGACGCCGAGAATCTGGGCGAAAATGCCGCCGCGATCGATGTCGCCGATCAGCGCGACCGGGCAGTTCGCAGCGCGGGCGAAGCCCATATTGGCGATGTCGCCCTCGCGCAGGTTGATTTCGGCTGCGCTGCCCGCGCCTTCGACGAGCACGAGATCGGCCTCTGCGCTCACCCGCGCATAGCTGTCGAGCACGGCGCTCATGAGCTTGGGCTTAAGCGCCTGATATTCGCGCGCCCGCGCATTGCCAATGACCTTGCCCTGCACGACGACCTGCGCGCCGATTTCGCTCTGCGGCTTGAGCAGCACCGGATTCATATGCACGCTCGATGAAACTCCGCATGCGCGCGCTTGCAGCGCCTGGGCGCGGCCGATCTCGCCCCCGTCGTCGGTCACCGCCGCGTTGTTCGACATGTTCTGCGGCTTGAACGGGCGGACGCGAAGCCCGCGCCGGACAAAGGCGCGGCTTAAGCCCGCGACGACCAGCGACTTGCCGACATCCGATCCCGTCCCCTGAAACATCAGCGCTCGTGCGGTCAAAACTCGACGCCTTCCTGCGCCCGCACGCCGGCGGCGAAGTGATGCTTGACGAGCGCAAACTCCGTGACGCAATCGGCCGCTTCGATCAACTCCGGCTTGGCGTTGCGGCCGGTGACGACGACATGCAGGCCGGGTCGCCGCTTGACGAGCGCCGCGACAACTTCGGCAAGCGGCAGATAATCGTAGCGAAGCGCGATGTTGAGCTCGTCGAGCACGAGGAGGCGGATCGAAGGGTCGGCCATCATGCGGCTGGCCTCCGCCCACGCGGCCGCCGCCGCCGCGACATCGCGGGCGCGGTCCTGCGTCTCCCAGGTGAAGCCCTCACCCATCGTGCGCCACTCGACTTGCGTCCCGAAGCGCTCGATCGCCGGGCGTTCGCCTGTCGACCATGCGCCCTTGATGAACTGCACCACGCCAACGCGATGGCCGCGTCCGAGCGCGCGCAGCGCGAGTCCGAAGGCCGCGGTCGACTTGCCTTTGCCCGGGCCGGTGTGGACGATGAGCAGGCCTTTTTCGAGAATCGGCTTGGCGGCGACTTCCGCGTCCTGCGCGGCCTTGCGCTTGGCCATTTTCGTTTTGTGACGGTCGTCTTCGACGCGGCTCATGGGATGCTTTCCGGAGAGGGTGGCGCCCTGCTAGGCGCGCTGCGCCCGGATCTCAAATCGGGTCGAGCATAGGGCCTTCAACGATTCATTGCGATGCGACGAGAGGCGGCTTCGGCGTATCGCTGCAGCGCTCGAGCACCATCGGCGAAGTCTCCGGTTTGGAGCCTCTCGCGACCTGAAGCAAGCCGTTGTCGAGATCGGTCAGGCTATGGAGCGCGATCGGAGCGCCGTGAAAGACGTGGAACCGGACGCTGACGACGCGCGGATGGCAAGGCGACAAGGGGATATAGTGCAGCATGATCAATCGCCCGTAGGCGAGGACTTCGCCGAGTTCATAGACGCGCTCGATCCCCAGTCCCTGAACGTTGCGATCCCGGTCCGGCGGATCGACCGAATAAAACCCGGTCACCATCGAGGGATCGAAGGCGTAGACGCGTCGGACGTGTTGATCAGAATAGGCTGCAAGCTGCGCAAGACCGCCGCCGAGCGAGTGGCCGACGGCGATGATCTCCGTCACGCCCTTCCGATAGCATCGGTCGCGTTCGATATGGCCAATGAAGCCGCTGATATGGTCGCGGACCTGGTCGTACTGGTCGTAGATGGGAAAAGCGCGCAAGATCCAGTGGAAGTTCGACTCCCAATCTCCCTTGTCGCCGCCGACTGTGCCGCGAAAGGCGATGACGGCTTCGGAACATGGGACGCCCTTGCGCGCCCAGATCTGGACCCCTAAGCCCCCGACGGGCGCGCTCCGCCCAGCGGTTCGGACTCCGCATTCATCCGGACCCTCGCAACTCCAGACGTAGCGCCACTCCTTGAGCCAGCGGAGCGCGCGTTCATCGTCGGCGCGCGCCGCGCAATCCGGGGCGCCATTCACGCCGCATGCGCTGGCGCGCAGCGTGAACGTGTGATTTGCATAGACCTTAGGGTCGTAGGACTGCTCCGCGAGCAGGGCGTAGGGCAGGACGCGCGCCGCGACGGGTCCGGCCTTCTGCTTCTCGGCGTAGTTGTCTTCGCCTTCGGTGCGCTGGATGACCTGATCCGGTTCCTGGTCGAGATGGAGCCCTGCGCAAGCCGAAAGGAAGAGCAGCGCGATCGCCGCGGCGATCGCCTTGACAGCTCGAGCGCACGCTTTCGCTTCCATGCAAGCCCGCCTGCCCCAAGCGAGATTCGCGCCTCGACGCATGCTCTGCGCTAAAGGCGCAATCCGTCAAGCGGACTGAGGTCGGCGTGATGTGATTACGGATCGAACCGTGCAAATCCGGGCAAGGGCGCCGCCAGAACAAAACCGCAGGTTGCGTGTAGTTCAGGACCGTTTAGGACCGTAGCTCTAAGCTCCCCCGATTTGGGATGTCCGCGAAGTCCGACAATGCTGCTAGAATTACCAATGGAGCGACATAAGAACAGTAGAGACCCGCGCTCCGTCATCGGCGTCAGCGTTGGCGGAATGCAACTGCCGACGCGTACTCATAAGCAAGCGCCCGTGGATTGCCAACGATGGGTTCTTTTGTTGTCCCCCGCCGTCGATTCCTTCGGGGCTTGGCTTCGCTGGGGGTTTACGCGCCGGCTGTTGTGCGCGCTTCGAGCCTCATGCAGGTCAGCGCCAGATTCTGCGGTTCTTCCCCCCTGCCTCCGCCATGGGTAGCGACTCGGGATGCACTCGCCCTGTTGCAGCAGGAAATGGAGCGCCGATTCGCCGAAACACTGTTCGGCGCAGAAACTCTCTCGGCGGAGGGCGAGAACTCCATCGTGACCTGGCTCCCCGTCTTGGCGGAAACCAAAATCACAGCGTTGTGGGAGCTCAGAACGTCGTTCGGGCCTCGAGGCGCGCCCCCGAAATCGCTCGCAGAGTTGCCCGTCGAAGTCCGGGCCAATTTTTTTCGATGTTTGGAGCCTGCGCCGACGCGGGCTTTGAGCCGTGGGCGGCGCGGACGTTCAACTCCGCAGCGTGGCGCAAGCGCGTCGCGCTCCATTTGACAACCCTTCTCGAAGCTGGGACATAAACCAAAGCACGGTTCCTCGATTTGACCGAGGATGAAAAGGGAACACGGTAGGCTTCCGCCGATCCGTGGCCGCCCCCGCGACTGTGAGCGGCGTGCCGACGCTTCTCGCCACTGGACTTGTCACAAGGTCCGGGAAGGCGGCGTGGGCGATACGCTGCAAGCCAGGAGACCTGCCGTGCGCGATGGATCCCGAAAGGCCGCCGGAGGGGCGGTCAAGGAGCGTTTATGACCGCCCGACAGACTTTCGATCTCCCGCCGACCTCATTGTTCGCTGGCGCGGGCTGACGGGCCATGAACGCCGAGAGTGGCCTAACCGCCGCCACGACGCTGCTCGTCTGCGTCACCTGCAAGTCCGAGGCCGGGGTTGTGGGCCCCGGCCTGTTCGAAGCGCTCAGCGAGCGCCTCGCCGCCGAGCCCGATATCGCGCTCCAGGCCGTCGAATGCCTGTCCGTATGCAAACGGCCCTGCACGGTCGGGCTCGCCGCGCAAGGCAAATGGACGTACGTCGTCGGGGACTTGAGGCGTGAGTCGCACCTTGAGGACATCGTCACCGCCGCGCGCCGCTATGCGGCTTCGCCCGAAGGAATCGTTCCCTGGCGCGAGCGGCCCCTTTCTTTTCGCAAGGGCGTCGTTTCGCGCACCCCGCCGCTTGCGCCCGCCGAAACGGCGCCTGCTTAAGGATCGGCTCCTCATGCTCGCCAAGACGCCTGTCACCATCGTCACTGGCTTTCTCGGCGCCGGTAAGACGACGCTGATCCGCCATCTCATGGCCAACGCCGGCGGGCGGCGCCTTGCGCTCATCATCAACGAGTTCGGCGACGTCGGGATCGACGGCGATCTTATCAAGAATTGTTCGGATGCGGCCTGCCCCGAAGACGCGATCATCGAACTTGCCAACGGCTGCATCTGCTGCACAGTGGCCGATGACTTCGCGCCGGCAATCGCGAAACTCCTGGCCCGCAAACCGAAGCCGGATCACATCGTGATCGAAACCTCGGGCCTCGCCTTGCCCAAGCCGCTCATCAAGGCCTTTGACTGGCCGGACCTGCGCTCAAAGCTCACGGTCGACGGCGTGGTCGCGGTGGTCGACGCCGCCGCCGTCGCGGAAGGGCGTTTCGCGGACGATCCCGCACGCATCGCCGAGCAGCGTTTGGCCGACCCTTCGCTCGACCACGACAATCCGCTCGAGGAGGTCTACGAAGATCAGCTCATGAGCGCCGATCTCGTCGTGCTCAACAAGGCCGATCTCGTCGACAAGGAACAACTCGACGCGCTTAAGGGGCAAATCGCTGGAGCCTTGCCGCGGGCGGTCAAGATTGCGCCCGCGCGAGAGGGCGCGATCGACCCCGACGTGCTCATCGGCATGAACGCCGCCGCCGAGGACGATCTCCACGCGCGTCCCTCACACCATGACGCGGAAGGCGAGCACGATCACGATGATTTCGACACGTTCGTCGTCACGATCCCCGCGGTCGGCGATCCGGACACACTCATCGATCGACTGATCGCGGCGACGCGCACCCACGACATCTTGCGCGTCAAAGGCTTTATCGAAGTCGCCGGCAAGCCGCTGCGGATGCTGGTGCAAGGCGTTGGGCAGCGCTTTCGTCGCGACTTCGATCGGCCCTGGGGGGTGGATGAGCCGAGGCTCAGTCGCCTTGTCGTGATCGCTGAGCGAGGCGTCGACCGCGGCGCCGTCGCCGCAGCGCTCGGCGGCTAAGTTCCGGCCATGCACGTCCCCCGCATCGAAACGAGGACGCTCCACGATACCGTCGAAGCGGTCGACCTCGGCCAGACGCCGGCGGACATTGTGTTCCTCTCCTTTTCCGACAGCGACCTCAACGCTCTGGCGCGCGCCTATGACGCCTTGCCCGAGCCAAAGCCGAGCTTGAGGATCGCTTCGCTGGCGGCCTTGCGTCATCCGTTCTCGGTCGACCTCTATCTCGAGAAAGTGTGCGCGCGAGCCAAGCTCGTGGCGGCGCGCGTGCTCGGCGGAGCGGATTATTGGCGATACGGCGTCGACGAACTGCAAGCGCTGGCGCGCCGAAGCGGCGTCAAGCTGGCGCTGCTGCCGGGAGATCGGCGCCGCGACGCACGCCTCGATGAGGCCTCGACGCTGGACAGCGACGCGGTCGAGCGCCTCTGGCGTTATTTTGACGAGGGCGGCCCTGAGAATATGGCGGCCTGCCTCGCCTTTCTCGCGTCCCAGATTGGCTGCGCGGCTGAGGCTCAGCCGCCCGTTTCCGTGAGCGCCTTCGGCCGCTTCGAGGGCGCATGCTTCAAGGCGGGCTCGGACGCGGCGCGCGCCCTTATTGTCTTCTATCGCTCCATCTACCTCGCCAACGATCTCGAGCCCATTGAAGCGTTAGCGCGCGCGCTTCGCGACAAGGGGTTCGCGGTCGTCAGCGTCTTCGTGACCAGCCTCAAGGACGAAACGGCGCTTTCGCCGTTGCGCTACTTCCTCGACCAGCAGCGTTTTGACGTCGTGCTCAACGCCACCGCCTTCTCCGCGCGGCTGGTCGAGAGCGAGGGAACGGCGCTCGACGCGCTGGATGCGCCCATTTTGCAGGTCGTGCTGGCCGGAGTCGACCTCGACGCCTGGCGCGCTTCTCAGCGGGGGCTGGGACCCTCGGATCTTGCGATGCATGTCGCGCTGCCGGAGATCGACGGACGCATCCTGACCCGCGCCATCTCTTTCAAGGCGGCGAGCCCGCGTGACGCGCGAACCGAGTTCGCCGCGGTCGCGCATCGGCCGCTCGCCGACCGAGTCGACTTTGTCGCCGAGCTCGCTTGCCGCTGGGCAAGCCTCCGGCGCAAGGCGCCGTCGGAGAAGCGCCTCGCTTGCGTGCTGCCGGACTATCCCGCGCGCGGCGGACGCGCCGGCTATGCGGTCGGCCTCGATACGCCGGCTAGCGCCATCGTTGTCGCAGAAACCTTGCGGGCTGCGGGTTATGATGTGGCTTGCGGTCTTGACGCGCCATCTCTCATCGCCGCTCTTGAGGAAGGGCCGCTCGAGGCGGCGCTGACGCTGGCCGAATACGAGGCCGCGCTTGCGGCGACCCCGCTGGAATTCCGGCAATCCTTATTCGCCGCGTGGGGTGACCCCGCCGATGACCGGGAGTTGATCGACGAGGCGTTCCGGCTCCGCTTTGTGAGGTTGGGCAAGCTCGTCATCGCCATCCAACCCGACCGTGGCGACGCGTCGTCGCGCAAGGGCGACTATCACAATCTCAACTTGCCGCCGCGCCATGCCTATGTCGCATTCTATTTCTGGCTCACCCGCGAGGAGAAAGTCGACGCGATTGTCCAGCTCGGCGCGCATGGCACGCTCGAATGGCTTCCCGGCAAGGCGGTCGCGCTCAGCGAGAGTTGCGCGCCGGAAGTGTTGCTTGGCCCGACGCCGCTCATCTACCCGTTCATCGTCAACAATCCAGGTGAAGCCGCACAGGCCAAGCGCCGGATCGGCGCCGTCACAATCGGCCATCTGACGCCGCCATTGATCGCCGCCGGGTCGCATGGCGCAGCGTTCGAGCTTGAGGGATTGTTCGACGAATTCGCGGAAGCGCAGGCGCTTGATCCGCGGCGCGCGCGCCTCATCGCGGCCCTCATTCTGGACCGCGGGCGCGACAGCGGCCTGCTCAAGGAATGCGCCGCCGCTGGCAAGCCGCCCGACGAGGCGCTCGTCGCCCTCGATGCTTGGCTCTGCGACCTCAAGGACATGCGCATCGGCGACGGCCTGCACGTGTTCGGTCAATCGCCTCAGAGCGCTGACGGCTTCGCTCTCCCCTCTCCTGTGGGAGAGGCGCAGGGGGTGAGGGTTCCGGAGGGAGAAGGATTCGGGGAACGCGTGGCGGCCTCAGGCGCCGCTGAGTCGCTTGGGCTGTTGCGCGCGCTCGGGGGACGGTTCGTCCAACCCGGCCCAGCTGGCGCTCCAGCGCGCGGCCGTCTCGACGTTTTGCCGACCGGGCGCAATCTCTACGCCATCGATCCGCGCTCCGCGCCGACTCGCAACGCCTGGGAGATCGGGCGCCGCGCGGCCGAAGAGATTTGCAAGCGTTACGCGCAAGATCATGGCGACTGGCCGAAGCGCATCGTTCTCGATCTTTGGGGCTCGGCGACCATGCGCACCGGCGGCGATGATCTCGCGCAAGCGTTTGCGCACATTGGCTGCCGGCCCACCTGGGACGCCGCGTCGACCCGGGTCAACGGCTTCGAGGTGCTGCCGGTAGCGATGCTGGGCCGGCCGCGGGTCGACGTGACCTTGCGCATTTCCGGCCTGTTCCGCGACGTCTTTCCGAGCCAGATCGCGCTCTTCGCGGCGGCCATTCGCGCAGTCGCGGCGCTTGAAGAGGCCGCCGACGACAATCCGCTGGCCGGCCTTGAGGGCGCGGCGCGCATATTTGGCGCGGCCCCCGGCGCCTATGGCGTGGGCCTCGGCGCGCGCATTGCGCGAGGCGACTGGACGGAGCGCTCCGAACTGGCCGAGGCTTATTTGGCCGCGACGAGCCATGCCTATGACGGCGAAGGCGATGCGCGCGAAGCGGCGGGCGAGTTTCGATCGAGAGTCACTGGCGCCGAGGCCTTCGTTCACGTTCAAGACTTGCCGGGGCAGGACGCGCTCGACGCCGACGCCTTCGCCGAGCATGAAGGCGGCTTCGCCGCCGCTGCGGCGAAGGTCGGAGCGAACCCGACGCTCTATCATCTCGACTCGACCGCGCCCGCAGAGCCGAAGATCCGCACGCTCGCGCAGGAAATCGCGCGCGCCCTTCGCGGACGCGCCGCCAATCCGCGCTGGATCTCCGGACAGATGCGCCACGGCCATCGCGGCGCGGCGGAAATCGCCCAATCGCTCGACAATCTCTATTGTTTCGCCGCCTTGACCGATGCAGTGGAAAGCGCCCAATTCGATCTCATGTTCGACGCAACTCTCGGCGACGATTCCGTGCGCGCGTTTCTTCTCGGCGCCAATCGTCAAGCCGCATGCCACATGGCGAACCTATTCGATGAGGCCGTGAGGCGCGGCTTCTGGCTCTCGCGGCGCAATTCGAGCGCGCGTATCTTGGCTTCGGTGCTCAAGGAGGCGGCATGAGCGCGGTCGCCGTCCCTCAGCTGTCGCCACCCTACCGGAAAGGCTGGTGTCCGGGCGCCCTGCGCCCGATGGAGACTGGCGACGGACTGCTGGTGCGCGTGCGGGCGCGCAGGGGGCGCTTGTCGCTCGATCAAACGGCGGCCTTGGCGGACGCCGCGCTTCGTTGCGGCAATGGGGTCATCGGCCTTTCGGCGCGCGCCAATCTGCACCTGCGGGGATTGAGCGTGCGGACGCTGCCCGACCTGCACGCGCGTCTTGAGAAAGCCGGGCTCATCGACGCGGACCCCGAGGTCGAGCGCCTGCGCAACGTCGTTGCTAGTCCGCTCGACGACGTCGATCCAGAAGCGTCGTTCGATCTCGGACCTAGCGTCGCGGCGCTCGAGACGCGGCTCAAAGAGGACGACCACCTTCGGCGGCTGCCGCCGAAATTCAGCTTTGTTGTCGACGCGCGGGGGCGCCTGCCGCTTGGCGACGTCGACGCGGACGTCCGGTTTGACGCCTTGGGCGACGGGACGTTCGCGGTCACTCTCGCGGGCGAAGACGCGCTGGCGGCCGAATGCACGCCAAGCAAGACCGGCGATGTCGCCGCGCGGCTTGCCAATGCGTTCCTGGCGCTTGCAGGCGGCGGCGAAGGGACGCCGCGGCGCATGCGCGCGCTGGTCGAACGCGAAGGCGCCGAGGCGATCTTCGCGAACGCGGCTCTCCGCCCGAAGCCATGCAAGCGGCCGCAACGGAGCCCAGCGTTGCGCGACATTATGGGCGCGCACCTCTACGGCGCGGAGTTCGTGGTCGGCGCAGGAGCCGCCTTTGGCGAACTCGAGGCGGCTCGCCTCAACGCCCTGATCGAACGCGCGCGCTCGGTCGGCGCCTCTGGTCTAAGGCTCACGCCTTGGCGCGCTTTTCTGATCGCGGGCCTCGATCGGCGCAGCGCAGAGTCACTGGTCGAGACGATCGCGCAGCTCGGATTTATCATCGATGCCGGCGATGCGCGTTTGCGGGTCGCCGCGTGTCCCGGCGCGCCCGCCTGCGCGCATGGGCTTCGTGCCGTACGCGCCGACGCGACGCGCTGGGCTCAGACGCTGTCAAAGGGCGAGGGCGTCGCGCTCCACGTCAGCGGCTGCGCGAAGGGATGCGCCAGGCCAACGACGACAGCCGTGACCGTCACAGCGACGGCGAAAGGCTACGATCTCATCCTTGGCGGCAGAGCGGCCGATCCACCGGCGCGGCGCGGCCTTACGCCTGCCGAAATCGCGCGGCTCCTTGCCGGCGAGGACGGGAACCTGTTTGCTGGCGAGAGGGCAACGTGAAGCCGAGCTACGCATACGAGAAGGACGCAGCGGCGATCTATCGTCGCTCGTTCGCTGTCATTCGTGGCGAAGCTGACCTCGCGCGCTTCTCGCCTGTCGAAGAGCGGGTCGCCGTGCGGGTAATTCACGCGTGCGGCATGGTGGACGCGGCTCACGACCTTGTCTTTTTACCCGGCGCTGCCAAAGCGGCGCGCGAAGCTCTTCGCGGCGGAGCGCCAGTCTTCTGCGACGCGCGTATGGTGGCCGAAGGGGTCACACGCGCGCGCTTGTCAGCGAACAATGATGTGATCTGCACGCTGACCCATCCCTCCACGCCTGAACTCGCTGTCAAGTTTGGCACGACGCGCACGGCCGCGGCGATTGAGCTCTGGTTGCCGCGCCTCGGCGGGTCCCTGGTCGCCATTGGCAATGCGCCAACCGCTCTGTTTCGTTTGCTCGAGGTCATCGCCGCAGGCGCGCCGAAGCCGGCGGCAATTATCGGCATGCCTGTCGGCTTTGTCGGCGCGGCCGAGTCGAAAGAGGCGCTGATCGAGAGCGGCTTGCCGGCCATCATCGTCCGCGGGCGCAAAGGCGGCAGCGCGATGGCGGCCGCCGCCGTCAATGCGCTGGCGAGCGATAACGAATGACCGCGTTTGGCCGTCTCTATGGCGTCGGGATCGGCCCCGGCGATCCGGATCTGCTCACCGTCAAGGCGACCAAAGTCATCGCGGCGTCGCCTGTCGTCTCCTATTTCGCCAAGGCGGGACGGCGCGGCAATGCGCGCTTAATCGTCGACTGTTGGCTGAAGCCGTCGCATGTCGAGTTGCCGCTATACTACCCAATGACCAATGAGACGCATTTCGACGATCCGCCCTATCGCGATGCACTGGCGCGTTTCTACAAGGAATGTACGGTCGCGATTGCGTCGCATCTTGAAGCTGGCCGCGATGTCGCGCTTTTGAGCGAGGGCGACCCGATGCTCTACGGCTCGTTCATGCATCTCTTCATTCGCCTGCGCGACAATTTCGATGTCAGCATTGTGCCCGGCGTCTCGAGCATTTGCGGTGCCTGGGGCGTGGCGGCCGCGCCGATGACCTGGGGGGACGATGCGCTTGTCGTCTTGCCTGCAACGCTGCCGCTCAATGAGCTCAAGCGCCGGCTTGCGCTCGCCGACGCGGCGGTGATCATGAAAATCGGCCGCAACTTCGCGCGCGCCAGGGAGGCGCTCACCTCGGCGGGCATGGCGGAGCGCGCCATCTATGTCGAGCGCGCCACGATGACAGGCGAGGTCGTGACGCCCCTGTGTCGGAAGCAGGACGACGCGGCGCCCTATTTCTCGCTCATTCTCGCGCCGGGGAGGGGGAGGCGCCCGTGACCGGGCGCGTCATGATTGTCGGGCTTGGCCCTGGCCCGGCCGAATGGATGACGCCGGAAGCGAGCGCGGCGATTGAGGCTGCGAGCGATGTCGTCGGCTACGGCCCGTATGTGGAGCGGCTCGCCTTGCGGACGGACCAGTGTGCTCACGCGAGCGACAATCGAGTTGAAATGGACCGCGCCCGCCTCGCGTTGAGTCTTGCGGCGAAGGGCCGGACGGTCGCCGTCGTTTCCGGCGGCGATCCGGGCGTATTCGCTATGGCGGCGGCTGTGTTCGAGGCCATCGAGGACAATCCGCGATGGCTGAAGCTCGACATTGCCGTCAAGCCAGGGGTCACTGCAATGCAAGCAGCGGCGGCGCGGCTCGGCGCGCCGCTCGGTCATGACTTTTGCGCCATCTCGCTCTCCGACAATCTCAAACCGTGGGCCATCGTCGAGCGGCGCCTCCGCGCAGCTTGTGACGGCGATTTCGTCATCGCGCTTTACAATCCGGCATCACAGGCGCGGCCGACCCGCATCGTCGAAGCCTTCGACTTGCTGCGAGGCGTGAAGGCCCTGACCACGCCGGTCGCCTTCGCTCGCGCGGTGGGACGAGCCGACGAGAAGCTCACTCTCACAACGCTCGACCAAGCCGACGCAAGCCTCGTCGACATGGCGACGCTGGTCATTATCGGCTCGAACGAGACGCGCTTCATCCCGCGGGACGGCGCAGGGGCGTGGATGCTGACGCCGCGCGCTTATGGAGCTTGCCGATGAGCAGCGATCCAGGTCATGACGGCGTCGAGATTATGCAGCGTCTCGGCTTCAGGCGCGGGCGGCTGTCGCACAATGACGACTTCGATTCCAAGCGCGCGCGCCGCTTCGATCTTGGGATAGGTCGCGCGGCCGCCGCTGTTCTTGGTGACCAGCGCCTCCACCCCCTCGTTGCGCATAAGCGTGACTTCGTCAGCGAAAGAGAAGGGCCCGCGCTTAAGGATCAACTTGCAGCCGGGCAGCGCGTCGATCTCCGCGGGCCGGTCGATCGCCCGGACGATGTAGCGGTGCTGTGGGGCTTGCGCGAAGGCCGCGAGCTGCAGTCGGCCCTGTGTGAGGAAGACTGTCCTGGGGCCGGGCCCGAGAGCGTCGACGGCCTCATCGATTGTCGCGACCTCGATCCAACGATCGCCGGGGTGCGGCATCCAAGCCGCTCGGGTCAAGACGACAAGCGGCGTATCGGTCGCTCGGCAAGCCGCGACCATGTTCGCGGACATGCGCGAAGCGAATGGATGTGTCGCGTCGATGACGGCCCCGATGCGCTCGCGGACAAGAAAAGTGGCCAAGCCTGCGACGCCACCGAAGCCACCAATGCGTTGGGGGATCGGCGCCTCAGCAGGATTGGCGGTCGCCCCGGCGAGCGACAGCATGGCCGCAATATCGGGCTTGTCAGCGAGCCGGCGCGCAAGCGCGCTCGCCTCCGACGTGCCGCCGAGAATGAGCAAACGAAGCGGCTTCAGTGGGCGGCTCCATGAGCAAGGAACGCTGGCTTGGCCTCGTCGGCATCGGCGAGGACGGGATCGATGGCGTTGTTACTGCCGCGCAACGCCTCATCGCGCAAGCGGACTTTGTCGTGGGCGGAAAGCGCCATCTCGCGCTTGCCGGATCGTTGAAAGCCGAGACGATGGTTTGGCCGTCGCCGATTGAGAACGCTCTCGACGCCATCGAGGAACGCCGTGCGCGCTCCGTTTGCGTGCTCGCCAGCGGCGACCCGTTCTTCTTCGGCGTCGGAGCCATGCTCATGCGTCGGTTCGGACCAAACGAAATGATCTCAATCCCGTCGCCCTCCGCCTTTGCGCTTGCTGCGTCGCGACTTGGCTGGAGCCAACAGGAGTGCGCCTTGCTCACCCTTCATGGACGTCCGCTCGAAGCAATCATCCCGCATTTGCAGCCCAAGGCGCGCATTTTGGCGCTCTCTTGGGACGACGCTACGCCGGCCAAGTTGGCGACGCTTCTGAAAGCGCGCGGCATGGGACGATCGAGGCTTACGATCTGCGAGGCGATGGGAGGCCCGCGCGAGCGCATTCGAACGGCCGAGGCGCAAGCGTTCGCGCTCAACAACGTCGCCGCCTTGAACACGATCGCGCTCGAGGTGGTCGCAGAGCGCGACGGTCGCGTCCTGCCGCGCGCGGCCGGGCTGCCCGACGAATGGTTCGAGCATGATGGCCAGATCACCAAGCGCGAGATCCGCGCGATGACTCTGTCCGCCCTGGCGCCGAGACGGGGGGAGTTGCTGTGGGACGTGGGCTCGGGCTCCGGCTCGGTCGCCATCGAATGGATGCTGGCCGATCCCGCAAACAGCGCGGTCGCGATCGAGCTCCGCCACGACCGCGCTCAGCGCATCGCCCGCAATGCGCTGAGCCTCGGCGCGCCCAGTCTCTCGGTTGTCAACGGCGAGGCGCCGCATGTCTTTGCCGACCTGCCTGCGCCAGATGCGATCTTCATCGGCGGCGGCGCCAGCGCGCCAGGCGTGATTGATCGCGCTTATGATGCGCTCACCGCGGGCGGACGGCTGGTCGTCAACGCCGTGACTCTGGAGACGCAAGCTGCGTGTGTCGAGTGGCGCGCGCGCTGGGGCGGAGAACTTACGCAGGTTGCGATCGCACATGCCGAGCCGGTCGGACGCTATTCGGGTTGGCGCGCGGCGATGCCGATCGTGCAATGGCGGCTCATCAAGCCATGAGCCGGATCGTCGCCATCGGCGTTGGCTGCCGCGCGGGCGTTGCGGGCGAAGCGATCGCGGCGCTGGCGCGCCGCGCACTCAATGAGGCCGGGGCGCCCGAGGGCGAGCGGCGCATCTTCACGCTTGCCGCCAAGGCGGATGAGCCTGGGCTCGTCGAGGCGGCCCGCATCATCGGCGTTGCGCTTACGCCGTTGCCGATCGCCGCGCTCAACGCGCAGGCCGGGCGCATCCTTACGCCTTCTGCGCCTGCGCAAGCGCGGTTCGGCGCGCCCAACATCGCCGAGGCGGCGGCGCTCGCGGGGGCCGGCGAAGGCGGACGGCTGCTTGGGCCACGGCTCGCCACCGATGGCGCGACCTGCGCGATCGCCTTGTCTCCGGAGCGGCCATGACCATTCACTTCATCGGCGCCGGGCCGGGCGCTCCCGATCTCATCACCGTGCGGGGGCGCGATCTCATCGCGCGCTCACCCGTCTGCCTCTATGCCGGCTCGCTCACCCCGCGCGCGTTGCTCGATCATTGCCCTAAAGGCGCCCGGATCGTTGACACGGCGCCGCTGGATCTCGACGCCATCATTGCACTCTGTGTCGAGGCGACCGCGAGCGGCAAAGACGTGGCGCGGCTCCATTCGGGCGACCTTTCGATCTTTAGCGCCATGGGCGAGCAACTGCGCCGCCTGAAGGCGGTAGGGACGCCGTACACGGTCACACCCGGCGTGCCTGCGTTCGCGGCCGCCGCCGCAGCGCTCGAACGCGAACTGACTTTGCCGGGTCTCGCGCAATCCCTGGTGCTGACGCGCACCTCGGGCCGCGCCTCACCGATGCCCGAGCGCGAGACCCTTGCCAATTTCGCAGCGACCGGCGCAACGCTTGCGATCCATCTCTCTATTCATGCGCTTAAGGATGTGGTCGCCGAGCTCACGCCGTTCTATGGGCCCGATTGTCCGGCGGCGGTCGTCGCGCGCGCCTCCTGGCCGGACGAGTTGATCGTGCGGGCGCGGCTCGGAGGGATCGTAAACGCTCTCCGCGAGACGCCGATCGAGCGCACGGCGCTTATCCTTGTCGGCCCCGCGCTTGCATCCGAGGACTTTCGCGAAAGCGAACTCTACCACGCGGACTATACGCGTCGGTTTCGCGGCGGCGAATGAGGGGCGCATCCTCACCCCAGCCCTCTCCCCACAGCCCGTCGAGAGACGGGCGTTCTTCCGAACGCCCTATGGGGAGAGGGTGCGCAGCGGCGCCGCCGTTCCCTTCTCCCTCGGGGAGAAGGTGGCGCCATAGGGCATCCGGAAGGACGGCCGTCCTTCCGGACGGGCTATTGGCGACGGATGGGGGTGCGGCGCTAAACCTTCCGAAACCCGCTGCTCGCGAGCAGGCGCCCGTCGCGGGCAATGACGACGGTCTCAAGCTCGCCCGACTGGCCGGCGAGCACGGCGGCGGCGGTCGCCCACGCGCCGTCAGCGACCAGGGCCGGCAAGTCGAAGCCCGCGGCCGCGGCGAGTTCGAACGCATGCAACCCGCTGTTGGCGCCGGCGATCGCCGCGACGAGCGACGGCGCGCCGCCCGCGCGCGCGACGCGGGTCGACAGCGCCGCAAGGTCGAGGGCGCCGCGCTTCGAATGCAGGTCCAGCTTGCCTTCGGCGAGCTTGGTCATCTTCGCCGGGCCGCCGGCGATGGTGAGGCGCGGGACAGGATGTTCGCGCAGGTACTTCAAGAGGCCGCCGACAAAATCGCCCATCTCGATCAGCGCGTGATCGGGCAGGCCGTACAGCGCACGGATCGCGGCCTCGGAGGTCTCCCCGGTCGCGGCGCCGATGTGGACGCAAAAGCTGGCGCGCGCGACATCCACGCCACGGTGGATGGAGTGGATCCAGGCCGAGCACGAATAGGGGATAACGACGCCGGTCGTGCCCAGGATCGACAAGCCGCCGAGGATGCCGAGCCGTCCGTTTGCAGTGCGCTCGGCAATCCTCTCGCCGCCGGGAACCGAGATTTCGACGATCGCATCGACGCTTGCGCCGACCCTCTCTCCGACCTCTTCAAGATTGGCGCGGATCATCGCGCGTGGTGCGGGATTGATCGCCGGCTCCCCCACCTGCAGCGGCAGGCCGGGTCGGGTCACGACACCCACGCCTTCGCCGGCCTTGAAGCTTACGCCTGCGCTCAGCCGCGCGCGGCGGATGGTTGCGACGATCAGCGCGCCATGCGTGACGTCGGGATCGTCGCCTGCGTCCTTGACGATCCCGGCGCGCGCGAAATCGGCGCCGAGCTCTTGCGTGGAGAGAGCGAATTCCGGCCTCAAGCCTTTCGGCAGCGCGACGGGAACCGGATCGGGAAAACGGCCGGTCAGCAGCGCTTCGAAGGCGGCGCGAGCCGCGCCGGCGGCGCAGGCGCCGGTGGTCCAGCCGCGCTTGAGCGGCGTCGCCCTTTCTGGGTCGCTCATGGCCGCTGGCCTAGCGCGCATCCGTGACCTTGCCTAGGCTTTGGACATGACGCGCGGCCTCATGATCGCCGCCCCTCGCTCGGGCAGCGGCAAGACGACCGTGACGCTCGGTCTCCTGCGCGCGTTCAAGCGCGGAGGCGTCGACGTCGTCGGCCTCAAGTCTGGCCCCGATTATATCGACCCGGCCTTCCATGCCGCGGCGTCCGGGCGGGAGGGCGTCAATCTCGATTCCTGGGCGATGCGGCCCGAGCTTCTGGCCGCACTCGCCACGCAAACAGTCGGAGAAAGCACGCTGGCTTTGTGCGAGGCCTCGATGGGGCTGTTCGATGGCATTCCAGCGACAGGCGGGCGCACCGGCGCCTCGGCCGATGTGGCGGCTGCTCTCGGCATGCCGGTCCTGCTGGTCATCGACGTGTCCGGCCAGGCGCAGTCGGCGGCAGCGATCGTCAAGGGCTGCGGATCTTACGACGAGCGGCTGAAGGTCGCGGGCGTCATCGTCAATCGCGTCGGCAGCGAGCGCCATCGCCGGCTCGTCGGCGATGCGATCGAGGCGATGGGTGTCCCGATCATCGGCGCTCTGCCGCGCAACGAGACAATTGCGCTGCCGGAGCGTCATCTGGGGCTGGTGCAGGCGGGCGAGACGGAGGCGCTCGAGACGCGGCTCGAGGCGATCGCCGATTTCATCGAGGCTCATGTCGATTGCGGGCGGGTCCTCGCGTTGGCCGCCGATCTCAGCCTTGCTTCGTCTGCGGCGAGGCTGATCGCAGTCAGACCGCCCGGACAGCGCATTGCGCTCGCGCGCGACGCGGCGTTCTCGTTCATTTACCCGCACCTCGTGCGAGGTTGGCGTGCGGCAGGCGCCGAGATCGTCCCATTCTCGCCGCTCGCGGACGAGCCTCCGCCTTCCAATTGCGACGTGTGCTGGCTTCCCGGCGGCTATCCGGAATTGCACGCTGGGCAGTTGGCGGCGGCGGCGCGATTTCGCGAAGGTCTCAGGCGCTTCGCCGAGACGCGCCCGGCGCATGGCGAATGCGGGGGCTATATGGTGATGGGCCAGAGCCTGACCGATGCGTCCGGAGTCGTCCACCCGATGGCGGGCCTCATCGGCGTCGAGACGAGTTTTGCAAAGCGCCGGATGACGCTCGGCTATCGCGAGGCGCGCCTCGCGACGGATTGCGCGCTTGGTGCCGCAGGCTCGGTCCTGCGCGGCCATGAGTTCCATTATGCGACCATCATCGCGAGCGGCGCCGACGAACCTTTCGCCTTTGTTCGCGATGTATATGGCGCGCCGGAAGCGCCCGCCGGCTCGCGAAGAGGCCGCGCCACAGGGTCCTTTTTCCACCTCATCGCGGAGGCGTGACGCCTAAGCGGCTGAGCAGCGCCCGCGCTCCCTCGCGTCATGCGGCCCATGGCGGCCCGTGGTAGGAACTCGCCACGGGCGAGCAAAGGCGGCTCGCTCCTTTTCGCCCACCAGATGAGAGGACTTTAACATGAACCCGGATACGTTTTCCCGCCGCCCGATGCTTGGCGCCGCAGCTCTTGCCGCCCCGGCGCTCGCGCTTTCCGCGCTGCCAGCGGAAGCCTATCAAGGCAATATGGAGCGCGCTCTGTCAGCGCTCTCGGCCGCGATGGAGTCCCTGCAGGCGGCGACGCCGAACAAAGGCGGCCATCGCGAGCGAGCCATGCATCTCATCGAACGCGCTATGTACGAAGTGCAGGCTGGGATCGATTTTGCATACCAGCACGGAGGTGGCGGCTATTGAAATCACCGGGGCTCGAGGAGCTGCCGCCGCCTGCTCGATGAGTGCGACCGCCGTCCGTCCCGAGCCGGCAGCTTTATTCGAGCGGCAGGCATTCCGTGCAAGATCCACATTATTCGCTAATCGTCTTCGCAGCCATGTGCGCCAGCGCTACGCTCGGCTTTTTCATTCATTCCCGCCTGCCCGAGCGGCACCGGTCGCCCGAGTCCATCGCGCTGGTGCAGCTGATGATCACGCTCCTTGTGACCTTCACGGCAATCGTGCTCGGCCTTCTCACCACCTCGGTCAAAGCAGGGTTCGCCGCCGCCTATAACGCTCGCGGCGACGATGCGGCGCAACTTGCGCAGCTCGACCGCTGCCTGCGCGACTACGGTCCCGAGACAGCGCCGATTCGCGAGCAATTGCCAGGATATGTCCGCGGTCATCGCCAGCACGTGGCCTGACGAGCCGCCTCCTGTCGGCCTCAAGTTTCCGGACCCAGCCAAGATGTCAAGGATGGGGGAATCGCCCCTCCTGTCCGACACCTTGAGCGAGGTCGGACGCGGAGTCCGCGGGCTTGAGCCGACAGACGCCTTCCACCGGACTGAGATGGCGGCGTGCGTCGAACAATATGCCGACCTCTTGATGACCATGACCGTTTTGTGCGCGCTATCGATCGCGATCGCGGTCTTTGTCATTCTTGATATGGATGAACCCTACGGCGGACTCTTCGGGGTGCCCAGCACCGCGATGCGCAATGCGCTCGCCGATATGATGCGCCCCGGCTGATGAGGCGCTGGACCGTACGCGGCATTGGGTCGAATCCGGCGATAGGAATCGGGTTGCATTTGGGGCTTGCCGACGCATCTTGGGCAAGTGAGCAAACGGGAAGCGATGCCAATGAGCGAAGGCGCCCAGCATTATCATGTCTTTGAGTCGGCTATGGGCTTCTGCGCAATCGCCTGGAGCGACGCGGGGGTCGCGCGCTTTCAACTGCCGACGAAAAGCGCCGAGGCCGCCAGCCGATTGATGCGCCGCCGCGCTTTTGGCGCAGAGGCGGGCGCGCCGCCGGAAGAGGTTGCGGCGGTCGTCGAGGCGGCGAAACGGTACTTTGCTGGCGAGGATATGGACTTCTCGCAGGTTCGGCTCGACCTTGCCGGCCAGGGCGCGTTCTTTGCTCAGATCTATGGCGCTCTGCGCCGGGTCGGCTGGGGGCGCACCACCACCTATGGCGCGCTGGCGAAAGAGGTCGGCGCGGGTCGTGAGGCGGCGCGCGACGTCGGCGAGGCGATGGCGAGAAACCCAGCGCCGTTGATCGTTCCCTGTCATCGGGTGCTGGCCGCGGGCGGCAAAATCGGCGGATTCTCCGCTCCCGGCGGCTCGAAAACAAAGGCTCGAATGCTCGAATTGGAGGGCGTTCGCGTCGGGCCGCCAGAAGAAGCGCAGCAATCCTTCAGCTTCTGAAGACGACCAAACTAGAGGCCGCGCGCCTGCGACAATACCACTAAAAAAGAGAGACCGTGTCATGACGGTCTCTCCCTCAGGTTGCGGATTGAAATTCCGCGGTCAGGCCGCGACGGCGCTGTTTTGCCGTTGCGCCGATAGGCGACATATCCCACCCCGGCGAAGCCGATGATCAACATCGCCCAAGTCGAGGGTTCCGGCGTCCCGGGGACGAAGTGGCCTTCGCCGGAGACGTCGTAAACCTCGACGAAGATGTTGTCGTCTAGGCTCGCATTGATAGTCTCAATGTTGATGCTGGTCTCTCCGTTGGTCAGGAACGGAACCAGGTCGTAGGCCTCATGATCGGCGTCGTAATCGGTCTGAGGGTCGCCCGGCGTTCCGCCCGTGTAAGGGCCATTGATATTGCCGACGGTGATCAGATCGCCGTTTTCAGCGACGCCTGCTCCGTCGACGGAACTGTCGTTGTTGCCAGCGACCGTCGTCATCTCCTGACCGTTGACACTGATCGTTAATTCCTGGCCGCAGCAGCTGAAGCCGTCGCCGATCGCCATATGGGCGAAGAAGCTCGGGTTGCTTATGTCAAGCGGCGTTGCGAAGTTAACCGTGCTCGTGTCGCCCGAAGACGAAGCAAAGCCGTTCAGGATCGCCACCGTCTGGTCGCTTTGCGTAGTCGGGTTGTTGTAAACGACAACCAAAGCTTCGCCGTCCTGTTGTACCGTGTTGGCTTCAGTCAGTGAGAAGCTGTAGGTTCCACCCGCTCCGCCGTCGATGACAGGGGCCACCTGGCTAGTCACATCCGCGCGGTATGCTTCAAGATTGCAGCATGCGCTCGAGTTAACGCCGAGACCGGTGAATGAGAGGGTTGACCCCTGGAATGTCGATCCGGTCGGGTCAAATGGAGTCGTACCGTCGAGATTATAAGTTGACGTGTAGAGATACGCTGCTGTCACGGTCGAGCCGACCGGGACGGTTGCGGTAATGGTGCCGTCGGCTGTGTTGACTGAGCCCCACCCGGAGGTCGAGACGCCGTAGTCGCCGATATATTGCTGAAACAACGTGTTTGCCGCGAAAGCGTTCATTGATGAAAAAATCGATGCGCAGGCAAAGGCTAGCGATGCGAGACAGATCTTGCGTTTCATCTTGCTTCCCCTGTTAAAAATCGGAGCAGAGCCACGCGCTGCCCCCACTCTTTCAAAACGAACTCACATAAAGTGTTTCAGCCGTTAATCCCCCTCGTCGTTATGGCGAAGGGGCTTACAATCCCCGAGGCGCAGCAAGAACACCTAAATGTGAACACGGTGACGTTACGTAATTTTAATGAAATGTCAACTGGCAGGTTGTGGGGCAGGTCACATCGTTCACTCCCCCAGCGCCTGATCGAGGTCGCGGATCAGATCGTTCGCAGTCTCGAGGCCGATCGACAGGCGTACGACGTCATCGCCGGCCCCGGCAGCGACGCGCTGCTCGTCGGTCAGTTGCCGATGGGTGGTCGACGCCGGATGCAGGATGAGGCTTCGCGTGTCGCCGATATTCGCCAGATGCGAGAAGAGGCGCACGCCCTCGACCAGCTTGACGCCGGCCTCGAATCCGCCCTTGACGCCGAAGGTGAACACGGCGCCTGCGCCCTTCGGCAGATATCTCTGCGCGAGCTTGTAATACTGCGCTGGTCTTCAGGCTGGCGTAGGACACCCAGGCGACTTTCGGGTGTTGGCTCAGGAATTCGGCGATTTTCAGCGCGTTCTCGACATGCCGCTCCATCCGCACGTGCAACGTTTCGACACCGGTGATGGTGAGGAAGGCGTTCATCGGCGCAAGCGCTGGCCCGAAGTCGCGCAAGGCGACCGCCCGCGCCTTCATGGTGAAGGCGAAGTCGCCGAAATTCTCGAAAAACCTGAGCCCGTGATAGGCGGGCTCCGGATCGGTGAGCGAGGGAAAGCGATTCCCTTGTGACCAGTCGAATTTGCCCGATTCGACAACGACGCCGCCGAGCGCATTGCCGTGGCCCGCGAGAAACTTGGTGGTCGAATGCACGACGATGTCGGCGCCGTGCTCGATCGGCCGGCATAGGTACGGCGTCGCCAGCGTATTGTCGACGATGAGCGGCAGGCCGGCCTCATGCGCGATATCCGCGACGCGCCGAATGTCGACGACGACGCCTCCGGGATTGGCGAGATTCTCAATGAAGATCGCCTTGCACTTCGGCGTCAAGCTCTTACGGAAGTTCTCGGGCTCCGTGGGGTCGACGAAATGGCAGGTCCAGCCAAGCTTCTTGAACGACAGGCCGAATTGGGTGAGCGAGCCGCCATAGAGGTTGCGTGAGGCGACGAATTCGTCGCCCGGCTCCATCAGGGTGAAGAAGGTCAGGAACTGTGCGGCGTGCCCTGAAGAGGCGGCGACGGCGGCGCGCCCGCCCTCGAGCGCGGCGATGCGCTCTTCCAGCACCGACACGGTCGGGTTGGTCAGCCGCGAATAGATGTAGCCGAAATTGTGCAGGTTGAAGAGCGAGGCGGCGTGGTCGACGTCGTCGAACACGTAGGCCGTCGTCTGATAGATCGGGGTCGAACGCGCGCCAGTCGTCGGATCGGGCGCCGCGCCGGCATGGATCGCGCGGGTTTCGAAGCCGTAATCCAGATTGCGCGGAGGCGCCGAGCGGGCCTTGACCCGGCGCTGCAGCGGCGCCGCGGGCGGCCGGTTCTGGATGATGCCGCTGTTGACGCCGCTCCACGACAATTCGCCGCCAAGCCGCCCGAACTCGATCTTCGGGCAGCGGTTCATGATCACTTCGAGCCCAGCCGCCTCCGCTGTCTTCGCGGCCGCGTCGTTCCGGACGCCCAGTTGCATCCACACCACCTTGGCGCCAATGGCGATCGCGTCCGCAACCACGCCAGGCGCCTCGTCGGAGTTGCGGAACACGTCGACCATGTCGACGTGATCGGGAATGTCGCGCAACGACGCATAGGCCATCTCGCCGAGCAGCGGCTTCCCGGCTATCCCCGGATTGACCGGGATCACGCGATAGCCTTTGCCCTGCAGGTACTTCATCACGAAGTAGCTGGGGCGGTTCCAATTCGCCGATGCGCCGACAAGCGCGATCGTCCTAACCCGCTCGAGGACCGAGCGGATCTTCGCGTCGGAATAGGGAATGGGCTCCAGGTCGGCCATGCGCTCACGCTCTCTTGTGAAAGGCGCCCATTCTAGCGCAAATGCCGGGGCGGGCTTCAGCGAAACGAGCGCGCTTGGGCCTAAGACAAATAGACGCTCGTAAACGCGCGTAACCCCCTCCTAAACGCGCCTAAACGTTAGTAAAAGTGCTAGCGTTTACTAGCGCTTATTTTTCCGAATCGAGACTTTTCAATGGGTTACGACCCGATTCAAATAAGGAAATCTCCTCTGCCTGTCTCGTTTCCGAAAGGGACCCGCTGGGCAGCCTATTTTCCGGCAACCTGGAGACGATAGCACAATTTCCGGCTAACACAAAGGATTGTTTCAAACAACTCGCCGCTCCGATCATAAGGAGAGGTCTCTTAGCCGGCGGGCTGGACGCATGTCCCAGGCTCGACAACGGAGTCCGGCCCCTGTCGCCCATGCGCCGATCGCTATGGCCGCGGCTCCGACGCCCGCTTCTCGACCGGCAGGCCGGCCTCAGCCCAACCGTCCGAGCCCTCCGGATACCAGGCGACATCCGTGAAGCCTAGCGCCAGCGCGCGCTTGGCCGCGTTCCAGGACATCCAGCAATCCTTGAGGCAGTAGAATACGAGCGGACGCGGACGGCCGCCCAAAGCTTTATCGATGCCACGCCGAAAATAGTCGAGCATGACGGGTGCGAGCTCGCCATAGCCGGTGTCGGGGAGCCACAGGCTGCCGGGGATGTCGGACCTCGGCTTGTCGCGCCAGACGACATCGGCCGGCAGATTTTTAGGGCGCGGCGCCTGGGGCAGAACGTCGATGAAGACGGCGCCGCCCGCGCGCCACATCGCCGCCGCCTCCTCGGTCGTGAGCACGCGCGCGCCCTTGAGCGTCGCGGGCGTCGGCGCGCGATAATCGCTCTGCCGATAAGAATCCGGCTCAGGCGGCGCATCGGCCGCCGCTGCCGCGAAGGCTGCAAGGAGAGTGAAGCCGAGGGCCGCAACCAACGGCCATCGGATAGCTCGAACTTTTTGACCTCACCAACGCGTCCACCCGGCTTCCGCTGTTGGTCGTCTATAGCATGATAGCGGTGCTTGGAGCCGCACTCGTCATCGCGAGCCATAGGGTGTCGAAAGACGCCCGTCCTTCCGGACGGGCTATGGCGAAGCGATCCAGAGATGAAGAGAGCCGGACCGGTGACTTTGGATCGCCACGTCGCTTCGCTCCTCGCGATGACGACCCTGGGCATAGAACGGCGGTCGTTTGACGTTGCCCGGTCCTAGCCGGCTGCTATGCTCGGCTCGAAATGTCGAATTTAAACATGCGCTGGCTGCTCGGCGCCCTTGTCGCCATTCTCGCCCTCTCGGCGCAAATTGCTTACGGCGGCGATGCGCTCTCCCCGCTGCCGGTCCAGGAGATCGCGCCGGGCGTGTTCGTCCATACCGGCGAAATCGCTCTTATGAGCGAAGAGAATTTGGGCGACATCGCCAATATCGGCTTCGTCATCGGCGACAAGGGCGTGGCGGTCGTCGACACCGGCGGCAGCGTCCCGATTGGGAGGCGGTTGCTCGCCGCCATCCGCGCGCGCACGGATAAGCCCATCCTCTATGTCATCAATACGCACGAGCATCCGGATCATGTGTTCGGAAATGCCGCCTTTGAGGGGATCGGCGCGACCTTCGTCGGCCACCACAATTTGCCGCGAGCCTTGGCCATGCGCGGCGAATTCTACCTCAAGGCGTTTCGCCGGATCATCGGCGACAAGCTCGTCGACGAGGTGAAGATCATTCCGCCGACTTTGACCGTCGCCGATCGCATGACGCTCGATCTCGGGGGACGGACGCTGGAATTGCAGGCCTGGCCGCCGGCGCATACGGATTGCGACCTCACCGTCCTCGATGACGTCACGCACACGCTGTTCGCCGGCGATCTCGTCTTCGTGAAGCATCTGCCAATCATCGACGGCTCGGTGAAGGGCTGGCTTCAAGACCTCCCCGCGCTGGCGAAGGTTCCCGCCGTGCGGGTGATTCCCGGCCATGGGCCCGTCGGACTCCCCTGGCCGCAGGCGCTCGACAGCGAGCGGGCCTATTTCGAGGGCCTCGCAAAGGACGTGAAGGCGTCGATCGCCAAAGGCGAGCCGGTCGAGGGCGCAACGAAATGGGCGGGGCAGTCGGAGCGGGATGACTGGAAGCTGTTCGAGGATTATAATCGCCGCAACGTGACGGCGGCCTATTCGGAGTTCGAATGGGACCAGTAGACGCCGGCGCTCGGGATGGAGGCGCTTCGATGGCGCAGAACCTCAGCAGACGGCAGACCCTCGCGAGCCTGGCGCTTGTTTGCGCGACGGGCGGACGCGCTTTCGCTCAAGCCGACGGAGGATCCCGATTCCTGGCCCGACCTCGTGCACCTGTTCTTCAACGATGCGACGATCGTCGAGGACCAGGGCCTCGTCGCGTTCGAGGCGCCCCCGCGCGCCGAGGACGCCGCGCTGGTGCCCGTGTCGTTTTCGGCCAAATTGCCGGAAGGCGACAAGCGCCGCGTCGTCAAGCTCACGCTTGTCATCGATCAGAATCCCGGTGCCGCTGGCCGCCGCCTTCACGCTCGGGCAGAAGGCAAGCGACACGCGCATCTCGACCCGGGTCAGGGTCAATTCCTACAGCAACGTCCGCGTCGTCGCCGAACTCAGCGACGGCTCGCTGCATATGGCGACGCGCTTCATCAAGGCGTCCGGCGGATGCTCGGCGCCCATGGTCAAGAGCATGGACGAAGCCATGGCGACGCTCGGCCAGATGAAGTTCCGCATCCTGCCGCCCACTCCCGAGGCGCCGAACGAGGCGCTGCTCATGATCCGCCACCCGAACAATTCGGGTCTGCAGATGGATCAGGTGACACGGCTCTATACGCCGGCGCGCTATATCGAGAAGCTCGCCGTCTACCAGGGTCCGGATCTCGTTTTCTCGATGGCGGCCGGCATATCGATCTCGGAAGACCCGAACTTCCGCTTCACCTTCAAGCCCAATGGCGCCAAGATGTTCCGCGTCGAGGCCGAGGACACGGCCGGCAAGGCGTTCTCAGGCGCATGGCCTGCAACGCGCGATGGGGCGTGAGCGAAGGCTGGCTCTCATCGCCTGCCTGGGACAGGGGATGTTGTTCCGTAAGGGACGAAGTCGCCTGTTTGACCAACTCAGCGAACCATCCCCCATCGCGAGGCGTCTGATCTCGCTATGGGAGACGCTACGCGACCGGCGCCGCGTATTGACGCAGGCGGCTCACCATCTCGTCCGAATATTGCCGTCTGAGGCCCGCGGCCTCCATGGCGTCGCCGTTGACCCGGCGAGTGATCGCGTCGATGTCCCATTGGTCGGCCAGGGGCAGGCAGCCGTTGCTGGCCAGATACCAGCAGCCCGACAGAGCCGCGCCGTCGCTCGTATCGCAAAACTCCGCCGCCTGCTCGGCGGTTTTGCCGACCGCGCGTGCGAAGGCGGCATACTCATTGCGCCCCGTGAGCTGAATGAGACCGCGTCCGCGAAAGCGGTAGCCGTCGCCGCTCGCAGCGTCGCCGTTGCCATTGACATTGGCGTAGACGAAATCAGCAAATTGTCGCTGATCGGCGCAATAGGGCTCGGCTGCCGCCGGCGTCGTAAACAGCGCCGGCCAGACCTGGCATGCCCGATCGGGGCTGTAATCGAGGTCTTCAACAATCTCTCTCAGCGCCGGGCCCGCCTCCGCCAGAAACTGCCCCATCGCCGCCGCGCGGCGCCGGTCGTTCGAAAAGTCGAACGTTTCGAAGGCCGAGATGAGAGCCGGAACCCATAGAGCCGCATTCGCCTCTGGGCAGACGCTTCTCATCGCGGCGGCGAGAGCAGCCGCGCCTTCGTCAGGCCGCGGAACCAGCGAAACGGTTGCAGGACGTCGCGGGACGGGAACAGCGGGCGGGGCCTTCGCCGAGGCGGTCTTCGTTCCCGGAATGACGAGCGACATCGCATTTTCAATGAAGTCCGCGCCGATATATCCGGATCCGGCGATTCCCAGCATGAGCTTCCAGTTGCCGGGGTCGACCGTGATGATGTTTTCGAGATTGAGCGCGATCCCGGCAAGAATTCCGGCGATGAACCCGATCATCAGGCTCAGGGCGAGATAGGCGAGGCTGAACTCAGCCTGCTCGGATGGCGTCGTCGAGTTGAGCGCGCCGGCGTTCTTCAGGCCGACAATTGCACGCACGCCCTGTCCGAGGACTCCGAGAAGCCCGCACAGCAACAGTGCGAGGAGAATGGTCCCTACGGTTGGAATGCTCCCCTGCGTGGCCATATGCCCGCCCCTGCCGCAACGGCATCCTCATTGGCAGTGAATGCTTGACGAAAAACTAACGGATCCGGGCAGTCACAAGCTTCGGCCCGATTACATCTTATTCTGTTACTAAGAATGACTGCGATCGATCCGAGGCGACGCTCGTGAGCGGTGGATCGCTCGTCGCGGAGCGTGCAACCGGATAACGACATGGCCGACGACACCGAAGCTGAAAGAAACAGGCTGCCCCGTAGTCTTTATGCCGAAACTGCCCGGGACGCGGTCGCGACCCCCCCGCTTCGCGGCGACAAGCGGGTCGGCGTCGTCGTGGTTGGCGGCGGATTTACGGGGTTGTCGACGGCCCTGCACCTTGCGCAGCGCGGCGCCGATGTGACGGTTCTGGAAGCTCGCGAGCCGGGGTGGGGCGCGTCGGGCCGCAATGGCGGCCAAGTCAACCCGGGGCTCAAGCATGAACCTGAGGAAATAGAGCGCCGTTTCGGCCGCGATTTGGGACGGCGAATGGCAGCGCTGTCGGGCGGCGCGCCGGACCGGGTCTTTTCGCTGATTCGAGAGCTTCAGATCAGATGTGAGGCAAACCAAGGCGGGACGATTCGCGCAGCCTTCTCGAAGGGCTCGGAGACGTTTCTCCGCCGCGCCACAGCGGGTTGGAAGGACCGCGGCGCCCCGGTCGAACTGCTGGAGCGCGAAGCGATCGCCCGCGCGACCGGCGCGGACCGCTACCTTTGCGGCGCGCTCGACCGGCGCGGCGGTTCGGTCAACCCGCTTGGTTATGCTCGCGGGCTGGCCGATGCGGCGATTCGCGCCGGCGCCGCCATCCACGGCGGCGCCAAGGCGGTCAGGGTGGAACGTCAAGGCGCTTCATGGGCCGTTGTGACCCCGGAAGGGACCGTTGGCGCAGACTGGCTCGTGCTTGCGACAAACGGCTATACAGACGAGCTCTGGCCCGGCCTTCGGCAAACGGTCATCCCGGTCTATAGCGGCATCGTGGCGACCGAGCCGCTCCCGGAGGACGTCGCCAAGCGGATCTTGCCGATGCGGACCGTCCTCTATGAGCACGAGGACATCACGGTCTACTACCGGCTTGACGTCTCCAACAGGCTCTTGATGGGCGGGCGCAGCCGATTGCGGACGCTCGAAAGCCCGAACGATTTCCGAGATCTGATCGCCTACACCAAGCGGCTTTGGCCCTTTATCGGGAATCCCCGATGGACGCATGGCTGGAACGGCCAGCTGGCGCTCACTCTGGATCACTATCCTCACCTGACTGAGCCGGCCGACAAGGTCATCGCCTGCCTTGGCTACAACGGTCGTGGGATCGCGATGGCGACCGCAATGGGCGCTGAAATAGCCCGCCGCATCACCGGAACGCCGGCGGCGGAGCTGGATATGCCAGTCAAGTCGGCTCTGGAGCCAATCCGGCTGCACCGGTTCTGGCCGATCGGCGTGACGGCGAGACTGGCCTACGGTCGCCTGATGAGGGCCATTGGAGTGTGAATCTCCGGACCAACGCTGGCCCGCGTCGAGTCGGGCGCGATCTCGCGCCGACGACACGCGACGCAGGCCGGGATTGCGCCCGTCTTCGAAATATTTAGGCGCAGGTCAGTAAGCCCCCGGTCACGTCGCGGGGAGGTCAACACAATTTGATGTGCACTGCAGCAATCAGCGACTATATCTCTGATTGCGCTGACAGCCCCCCAGGGCGATGGCGATCAGCCGTCGGGTTGAGCAGAACAGGGGCGCGGCGGTTCAATTGCAGGTTTGGGTCTATGACGGCCGTCGTTCGGTTAGCTCTCGCGCGTCCCTACACCTTCGTCGTAATGGCGATTCTGGTGATGCTATTTGGCGTCCTGTCTGCGATCCGGACCCCGACCGACATCTTTCCCAATATCGGCATTCCGGTCATCTCGGTCGTCTGGAGCTACACCGGCCTCGCGCCCGATGACATGGCTGGCCGAATCGTCTCGCCTTACGAGCGGGTCCTCTCCACCACGGTCAACGATATCGAACACATCGAGTTCGCAATCGTTCCCTGGCATGGGCGTCGTCAAAATCTTCTTCCAGCCAAACGTCAACATCAACGCCGCGCAGGCGCAGGTCACATCGATTTCGCAAACCATCCTCAAGCAGCTTCCCGCGGGAGCCACCCCGCCGATCATTCTCGCCTACAACGCCTCGAGCGTCCCGATCATCCAGCTCGCCCTATCAAGCGACTCTCTTTCCCAGGTCGAGCTCTTCGACCTCGCCATGAACTTCATCCGGCCGCAGCTCACGACGGTCGCGGGCGCTCAGCTTCCGTTCCCCTATGGCGGGGCCACGCGCCAGGTGCAGATCGATCTGGACCAGAATGCGCTGCGCGCCCACAACCTTTCGGCCATCGATGTCGGCAATGCGCTCGCCCAACAGAACCAGATCAATCCGGTCGGCACGGAAAAGATCGGCCCCTACGAGTTCACCGTCGATCTCAATGATTCGCCGAAAGCCGTAGCCGATTTCAACAATCTTCCGGTCAAGGTGGTCAACGGCACGGTCGTGTTCATGCGCGACATCGCCTATGTCCACGACGGTTCGCCGCCGCAGACCAACGTCGTTCAGCTCGATGGGCGCAAGGGCGTTCTGATGTCCATCCTCAAGATCGGCTCGGCGTCCACGCTCGACATTATTTCCGGCATCAAGGCGCGCCTCCCCGCAATCGAAGCCACGCTTCCTCCGGGCGTCAACCTCAAGTTCGTCGCAGACCAGTCCGATTTCGTTAGGTCTTCCGTTACCGCGGTCGTGCGGGAGGGGTTGATTGCGGCGACGCTTACAGGGTTCATGATCCTCGTTTTTCTCGGCAGCTGGCGATCGACCCTCATCATCACGGTTTCGATACCGCTCGCGGTTCTGAGTTCTTTGACCGCGCTTTCCTTGCTTGGGCAGACCATCAACGTCATGACGCTTGGCGGCCTTGCGCTTGCGGTTGGCATCCTGGTCGACGACGCGACGGTCACGATCGAGAACATCAACCGCCACATGGAGCATGGCGAGGACATTTTGACCGCCATCACGACTGGCGCGCAGGAAATCATGCCGCCGGCGACGGTGGCCCTGTTTTGCATTTGCATCGCCTTCGTGCCCCTGCTCGCGCTTGGCGGCGTGGCCGGCTTCTTGTTTCGTCCGCTTGCAATGGCGGTCGTCTTCGCGATGATCGCCTCCTACATTCTCACCTACACGCTTGTGCCGACGATGGCGCATTTTCTGCTTAGGAATCAGCATCATCACGCGGCGGGCGGTGAGCCGGGCGAGCCGCGGCGCCTCGGGCTCTTTGGCCGCTTCCAGCAAGGGTTCGAGCATTATTTCGAAGGGTTTCGGCAGGGCTACCTCGGCCTCTTGCGACTCGCGCTCGCGCATCGCTTTGTCTTCGCCGGCGGCTTCGTCTGTTTTGCCTTGGTGTCTCTCGGCCTCGCGCCGTTTCTCGGGCAGGACTTCTTCCCTTCGATCGATTCGGGCGCGATCAAAATCCACATGAGGGCGCCTACAGGAACGCGAATTGAGGAGACGACGCGGCTGACGGACGAGGTCGAACAGAAGATCCGTTCGATCATTCCGCCCGATCGGCTGGCGAGCGTCGTCAACAACATCGGTCTTCCGAGCAGCGGCATTAATCTCTCGTATCAAAACACCGGGACGATCGGTGTCTTCGATGCCGACATGCTCGTGAGCTTGCGCGAGGGGCCAACTCCGACTGACGCTTACATCAAGACCCTGCGCGAGCAGCTCCCGAAGGCCTTCCCAGGCACGACGTTCTCGTTCCTTCCGGCCGACATCGTTAGCCAAATTCTTAACTTCGGCTCGCCGGCGCCGATCGATGTCCAGATCGCCGGCAATGACGTCAAAGCGAGCCGCGCCTTCGCCAACAAACTCTTGGCGAAGATTCGCCATGTTCCCGGAATTGCCGATCCCCGCGTCCAGGAAGCTTTCCAGGACCCCGCTCTCAAGGTCGACTTCAACCGCGAATTCGCGGGCGTCGTCGGGCTCACCGAGAATGACGCCTCGACCAGCCTTCAGACGACCCTCTCAGGCAGCACGCAGACGGCCCCGACCTATTGGCTGAGCCCGACCAACGGCGTCTCCTACGCTATCTCGGTCCAAACACCCCAGTACGGCATCGATACGCTCGGAGACCTCAAATATGTGCCGCTGAGGACTTCCGATTCCACTCAGCTGCTGGGCGGTCTGGCGACGTTTTCGCCTGAGCCGCTCGACGCCATTGCTTCGCATTACAACATCCGCAGCATTGTGAATATCTACGCGACGACCCAGGATCGGGATCTGGGCGGCGTCGCCGCCGACGTCCAAAAGATTGTCGACGACGCGCGCGGCGAACTGCCCAAAGGGTCGACCATCACCATACGGGGGCAAGTGGCGACAATGCAGAGCGCCTACTATCAGTTGTTCATCGGCTTGGCCTTCTCCGCCGTGCTGATCTACCTGCTGATCGTCGTAAATTTCCAATCCTGGCTCGACCCTTTTGTGATCATCACCGCGCTTCCGGCCGCGTTGGCCGGAATCGTGTGGATGCTGTTCCTGACGCAGACGAGCCTGTCGGTTCCCGCCTTGACCGGAGCGATCATGTGCATGGGCGTGGCGACGGCGAACAGCATTCTTGTCGTGAGCTTCGCGCGCGAGCAGCTTGCTGAAGGAAAGAGCGCTGTCGAGGCCGCGCTCGAGGCCGGCGCCACGCGTTTCAGGCCGGTGCTGATGACCGCGCTCGCCATGATCATTGGCATGGCTCCGATGGCCATCGAGGCCGGGGAAAACTCGCCCCTAGGACGCGCGGTCATCGGCGGCCTCACGTTCGCGACCTTCGCGACGCTGTTGTTCGTGCCGACCGTGTTCTCGATCGCGCACCGAGCCAATCCGAACAAAGCCAAAGCCCAAGATAAAGCCAAACCCGCGGCGCCCCTCGTCGGGCTGCCCGCTCACGCCTGATCCGGAGCTCTTCCCATGTCCTCTGAATCTCCCGCCACTCCACCCAAATCCAAGACGCGGCGCGTCCTGCTTGTGATCTGCGTTTTCGCGATCGGCGCCGCTGGCCTCGCCTTCTCCGGCATCATGGATCGCGCCAGGAGCAGACAGGAAGTCGCCGCCTGGACCGACGCCCAGACTGTTCCGACGGTGCGTGTCGTGCGGCCCGAGCATGGATCTCAAGAGCAGGAGCTCGTTCTCCCGGGCAACGTCGCCGCTTTCAACACTGGCTCGCTCTTCGCTCGCGCCAGCGGCTACATCTCCGCTTGGAACAAGGATATCGGCGCACATGTCACGAAGGGTGAGATCCTCGCGACGATCTCGGCGCCCGATCTCGACCAACAGCTCGAACAGGCCAGGGGGCAGCTCGTTCAGTTGCAGGCGGCGGTTCAACAGGCGCAAGCCAATGCAGACCTCGGCCACGTAACCGACCAGCGGACCGCGCAGCTTGTGGTTCAAGGCTGGCAGAGCAAGCAACAAGGCGACACCGACCGGTTGAACGCGGCGTCCCAACTCGCGGCGCTCTCGGTCGCCAAGGCGAATGTGGTCGCGCAGCAGGCGGCGGTAAGCCGACTTGAGGAACTGATCGGCTTTGAACAGATCAGGGCGCCGTTCGATGGCGTCGTGACAGCGCGCAACGTCGATATCGGCGATCTCGTCAACGCGGGCGGCAACACGGGACGCGCCTTGTTCCAAGTCGCCGACATCCACCGCATGCGCATTTACGTGAATGTGCCCCAAGCCTTTCTTGGCGAGCTTGCGCCAGGCATCAAGGCGACGCTGCACCTGCCGGGCCAGAAGGAGACCTTTGAAGCTGAACTCGTGTCGACGTCGAACGCGCTGGCGGAGAACTCCCGCACGGCGCTCATCGAGCTGCAGGCGGACAATTCCGATGGCAAGCTCTGGCCGGGCGCCTTCGCCGAGGTCCATTTCCACCTTCCCGCCGATCCGAACACGCTGTCGGTTCCGCTGACGGCGCTCGTCTTCGGCTCCCAAGGCATGCGGGTCGCTGCGCTCGACCCCGACGACAAGGTCGCGTTGAAGCCGGTCATCGTCGGACGCAATCTTGGGAATAAGGTGCAGATCGAGTCCGGCCTCATGCCGTCCGACCGGCTGGTCGACAGCCCGCTTGAGTCCATCCAGACCGGCGACAAGGTGAATGTCGCCAATCCCGCCCCAAACATGATTGCGCGGGACATCAAAGCTACGCCAAACAAGCCGCCGAACCTCTGAGCTGTCGGGCAGGCGGGTCGCGCGATCTTCTGGGGGCTTTAAGCCTCGTCGCGGCGAATTCGAACCGCGTCCTTCTCAGGCGGCGCGGCGAGCGGACGCCTCGATCACTGGTCGGGCGGCGGATTGTCGCATTTGGCGTGCGCCCGCTTGACTTCCGCAAGACTGTGGAAGGTCCGGGAGGCGATGCTGGCGCAATAGTCGTCGAGCGAGCCGTCCGCATCCGACGGACCGCCCGCATCCGGCGGGGGGCCCTGAGAATCGGGAGGATCATTGGGTCCCGGAACGACGGGCGAATGCTCGAACAGGCCCGGCGGATAGCCGTTGTCCGCTGCGAGCGCGGGGCTCGCCGCCAATGCGGCGACGAATGCGAGAAGCAAGCTCTTCATGACAAGAAAAGATGGCATTGCGTTGCGCGGACGGCAACCCGTGGTGATTTTCGAAAAGGGCCGCGCTTGACAGGATTGGTCTCGAAGGTCAGTCCGCTCGGATGACCCTGCCCGCCCTGTTCACGCTTGGCACGCGCGGTTCGCCCCTGGCGCTCATCCAGGCGAGCGAGGCGCGCCGCCGCCTGGCTCAAGCCCAAGGCTGGCAGATTGAGAGCATCGCGCTCAAGGTCATCCGCACGAGCGGGGACGCGATCCAGGACCGCCCGCTCGCCGAGGCCGGCGGCAGGGGCCTGTTCACCAAGGAAATCGACGCGGCGCTCCTTGCCGGCGCGATCGACGCCGCCGTGCACTCCGCCAAGGACTTGCCCTCGCTCATGCCCGACGGCGTCGTCATTGCCGCCTATCTGCCGCGCGAGGACGTGCGCGACGCGCTGATCTCGGCGTTGGCCGATAGGCTCGAGGACCTGCCGCGCGAGGCGACGTTCGGCGCCGCCTCGCTTCGCCGTCAGGCCCAGGCGCTCAGGCTTCGCCCGGACCTCAAGCCCGTGCTCCTGCGGGGCAATGTCGAAACAAGGCTGCGCAAGGCCGAGTCGGGCGAGGTCGGGGCAACGCTGCTCGCGCTCGCCGGCTTGAAGCGGCTCGGTCTTGCTGATCGGGCGCGCGCCGTGCTCGACATCGACAAGTTTCTGCCTGCCCCCGGCCAGGGCGCGATCGCCCTCACCGCGCGCGGCGCCGACCGGCGCGCGCTTGAGGCGCTGAACGCCATCTCGGACGGCGAGACGGCGGCGGCGCTGACGGCCGAGCGCGCCTTCCTGGCCGAGCTCGAGGGCTCCTGTCGTACCCCGATCGCCGGCCTCGCCCGTCTTGGCGAGGGCGGACGGCTCAGGCTCAGGGGCGAGGTTCTGCGCCCCGACGGCTCCGAGCGCTTCGACATCGCTGTCGAGGGCGCCCCTGCCGACGCCGAGCGTCTCGGGCGCGAGGCGGGGCGCGATCTCGCCGCCCGCCTTCCCGAAGGCGTGCTCGTCAAGGGCGGATGACTGTTGCACGGTATGGCCCCCCACGGCGGCTCTGGAACGCGTTCGGAAATTCGTCCCCGCGTCTTGCGGACGAAAGATCGGCGTCGCGTGACAGTCCCCCGTTCAGTGATAGACTGCGGCGAAGGCGACTTCGGTTGAGGCGAAGCGGCCAAGCGCGGCTTTCGCGCTTCCGGCGCTCGCGCCCTGCTTGCCCATTGGGAAACCCGCGCAATTAAAGCGCGCGACAATATCGAACGCGAGGATGACGGCCATGGCCAACGAGAAGATGATGGCGCAGATGTCGAGCAAGCCCGGCTTCATCGCCGCGCTCGATCAGAGCGGCGGGTCGACCCCTGGCGCCCTGCGGCTCTACGGGATTCCGGAGAGCGAGTACAAGGGCGACGACGCCAAGATGTTCGAGCTCGTGCACGAGATGCGCGTGCGGATCATCACCGCGCCTTCCTTTACCGGCGACAAGGTCATCGCCGCGATCCTGTTCGAGCGGACGATGGACGGCGAGGCCAAAGGCAAGCCGGTCCCGACCTACCTGTGGGAGGAGCGCGGCGTCGTGCCGATCGTCAAGGTCGACAAGGGGCTCGCGGAGGAGAAGGATGGCGTGAGCCTCATGAAGCCGATTCCGGACCTCGACAAGCTCTTGGGCCGGGCGAGCAAGCTTGGCGTGTTCGGCACCAAGATGCGCTCGGTCATCAACCTCGCGTCGAAAACCGGCATCGCCGCAATCGCCAAGCAGCAGTTCGAATTTGGCGAGCAGATCCTAAGCCACGGGTTCACGCCCATCCTCGAGCCGGAAGTGTCGATCAAGAGCCCCGATAAAGCCGGCGCTGAGCGCATCCTGCTCGACGAACTGACCAAGGGGCTCGACTCCTTGCCGGCTGGGCAGAAGGTCATGTTCAAAGTGACCATACCGGAGACGCCCGACTTCTACGCGCCGTTGATCAAGGACAAGCGGGTCGTGCGCGTCGTCGCGCTGTCCGGCGGCTATACGCGGGACGACGCCTGCAAGCGTCTCGCAAAAAATCACGGCATGATCGCAAGCTTCTCGCGCGCGCTCGCCGAGGGCCTCAAGCGCTCGATGTCCGACGCCGAGTTCGACGGGGAGCTCGGCAAAGCCGTCGATGAGATTTATAAGGCCTCGACGGTCAAGGTCTGAGCCGCCGCCCGCCGCACTGGAGGCGCCGCGACCGGCGAGTCTCTGATCGGCGAACTCGGGGCTGTTGACTTGACGGTCTTTTCGGCTGCTGGCGTCGGCCCGAGGCTTGCGGGCCGGATGGCGGACGTCGTCAACGACACGGGCATCTCGTCGCATGGCGTGTCGCCGTCTGGATCGAAGGCGGGCCGAGGCTTCCCATCCTTGAGCGGACTTGGGCCCGCTCATTGGCAATGCGCGCTTCTCGCTTGACTCGTCGCGGCTAAGGCGCGTTGCTGGCGCGCGTCGGGCGGCCGATCGCCATCGATCGTGACGGGCTGTTGCGGTCGCCAACGGGAACATCGCAATGAGCGCTGCGGACGCCGTTGTCTTTCTGTTCGACGTCGACAATACGCTCATCGACAACGACCGCATTCAAGCGGATCTCCGCGAACGTCTCGAGGCCGCCCACGGCGACCGCACTTGCGCCCGATATTGGGAAATATTCCAGGAGCAATGGGGCGTCATGAACTATGCCGACTATTTCGGCGCCCTCGCGCGCCTGAGACTGGAAGATCCGTACGATCGGGAGCTTCCCGTCACCGCGAACTGGCTCTTGGACTATCCGTTCGCCGATCGTCTCTACCCGAGCGCCCTTGACGCTGTGGAGCATGTGCGGCCGTGGGGGTCGGCAGTCATTCTGTCCGACGGCGACGCCGTCCTTCAACCGCGAAAGATTGCGCGCTCAGGCTTATGGAAGGCGTTCGCGGGCGAAGTTCTCATCTACGTCCATAAGGAAAAAGAGTTGAAGGACGTCGAGCGCCGCTATCCGGCTGCTCATTACGTGCTCATTGACGACAAGACCCGGATCCTCGCCGCTGTGAAGGCGGCCTGGGGCGATCGCGTCACCACCATCTTTCCCAAGCAGGGCCACTTCGCGATTCAGGAGCCGCCGCGCGACGGCGTGCCGGTCGACGAGACGATCGAGACAATCGGCGATTTGCTCGGGCATGATTTCTCGAAGCTGAAATCATGAAGCGCAGGCCGAGAGAGATCGCTTGGCCGAACTGGCCGACGCAGGATGCTTGATCCGTTTTTCATTCCGGGCGTGCTGCGGATCAAGGCGGCTCATGAGCGTGCTTTAAAATGGGGGGCGCGAGAGCGGCGGGAGGTGAACCGCTCTCGCGCCCCCTCGAACGTCCGAAGACGCGAGATGGCTTCCTTAGCGGATGGACGCGCTTGTTCGCGGGTGGGTCGCGAGACGCGCCCAAAGGAGGCCGATCAGGCTTCTTCGGCGTTGTCGTCTTCCGACTGGCGGTCCTCTTCGAGGATGCGCTCGGCGATCAGTCCGGAATTCTCTCGAATGGCGCGCTCGATTCTGTCGGCCATCTCCGAATTCGTCTTCAGAAAGGCTTTGGCGTTTTCCCGGCCCTGGCCCAGCCGGACGCTGTCGAAGGAAAACCAGGCGCCCGACTTCTCCACGACGCCCGCCTTGACGCCGAGGTCGATCAGTTCGCCAACCTTCGACACGCCTTCGCCATACATGATGTCGAATTCGACCTGCTTGAACGGCGGCGCGACCTTGTTCTTGACCACCTTAACCCGCGTCTGGTTGCCGACCACCTGCTCGCGCTCCTTGATCGCGCCGATGCGACGAATGTCGAGGCGGACGGAGGCGTAGAACTTGAGCGCATTGCCGCCCGTCGTCGTCTCGGGCGAGCCATACATGACCCCGATCTTCATCCGGATCTGATTGATGAAGATGACCATTGTATTGGAGCGCGAGATGGAGGCGGTGAGCTTGCGCAACGCCTGGCTCATCAGCCGCGCCTGCAATCCCGGCTGCGAATCGCCCATTTCGCCTTCGATCTCGGCTCTCGGCGTCAGCGCCGCGACTGAGTCGATGACCAGCACGTCAACCGCGCCCGAACGCACCAGCGTGTCGGTGATTTCGAGCGCCTGCTCGCCGGTGTCGGGTTGGGAAATCAGGAGATCGTTGAGATTGACGCCAAGCTTGCGCGCATAGACGGGATCGAGCGCATGTTCGGCGTCGACGAAGGCGCAAACGCCGCCCTTTTTCTGCGCTTCCGCGATCACATGCAGCGTCAGCGTCGTCTTGCCCGACGATTCGGGCCCATAAATCTCGATGACCCGGCCGCGCGGCAGGCCGCCGACGCCAAGCGCGATGTCGAGCCCGAGCGATCCCGTGGGCACCGTCTCGACCTCGAGCGCCTTCTGCTTGCCGAGGCGCATGATCGAGCCCTTGCCGAACGCCCGTTCGATCTGCGACAGGGCGGCGTCGAGCGCCTTGGTCTTGTCCACGCTGGTCCCTTCCACGAGGCGAAGATTGGGTTGTGTCATAACCATCGTCCTTCTGTCACGGGCAGCGTCTGATCCGCAATCGCGGTTTTGCGCCTCCCCCCGATGGGGGTAGTATGTGCACGGTTTGTTCTCGTGCGCAAGTTCTTTTTTTGTCCTGATTATGCACTTGACATATCAAACTGAGCGCTTCCCACAGATTTCAGTCACTTACGGATGGCCAACTGTACCGTTCCTAGTTGACAGTGGTAAGCGGAACGAATAATCCCCGGAACATGGAACCGGGAATCATCAATGACCTGATGGCCGAGAACCGGAGGCGGTTGCAGGCTGTCAACCTTCAGATTGAAGAGCTCACGCGAGAAGCGATCACCCTTGAGGGGGAATATCGCGGCTACGAAAACATCCGGCGTCGATTGCCGGTTGCGCCTCCACCCCCGAAGATCGCCACCTCGCATGGTTCGGTCGAACCGCGTAACGATGGACATCAATTCCGACTTTCACCGATATGGAATGATGTCTTTCGGAGTTGGTCCAAGCCTATCCACAGGGCCTAACAAAGGCTCGCATAAGGGAAATTGGCCAGCGCCACGGACCGATCTCTGCTTCTTTCCACACCGCGTTTTGGCATCACAAGAAACGCGGTAAAATAGACGAGCGCGACGGGGTATTCTTCGCGAACGAAGAAACAGCAAAAAGAGTCGGGAAGAATCTGATAAATTCAGCCTGATATATCACAGGCTGTGAGAGTTACGGCTGCATCCGGGTCCGTAACACCCGGTGCAGTCGTCAGCTGGCGGTACTAAGTCAGCAGTAGGCCGTGGTTCGGAGCCACAACTGCGGGCGGTTACGGTAAGCCCGCAGACTGGAGGTGGTATATGCAACAACCACCATAAACGGCGGCGTCGCCAGTTCGCGCTGGCGACGCCGCTTATATAGCAAACCTTTGATTCCGATGCAATATTCCTGACCGGCCAGATGATTCGCCAAATTTTGGCGCCCCTAAAGGACTTAGCGTGGAACCCGATAAACGAGAAGAATTATCCCCGGAAGAAATCTCGCGGCGGATGAACGACGGAATTCGCCGGGCGCTTGCGACGCCCCCCACTCCAACCAAGGAGCTTGTTGGCAAGACGGAGAGAGCACAAAGTCAGCGACAGAGTCGAAAATTAAGAGTTGCGCGGCGGAAATCTCACCCGAACCCTAAATAACAGACAGAGCATGCTGCCTGTGGGCCTCTGGAAGTTTGCCAATTGGCGACGATAAGGCAGCCATGATGCTTGCGCGGAGGGCGGCGTCGATAGAGCCACGGGATTTTGCCAGGGCGACCTCAGCATCAGATGCCGCTCTTATACCAGATAAGTCTAGATAGCAGTCGTGCGTTATCGCGGGATGAGCCGCGCTGCTTGGGACGAACAATTGCCCAATGTTGTGAAAACTTGGTTTTGTATTAAACCAAAAAAACCATCTCCGCTTATCGCAAATACATAAGCAAATCTTATCATGAGGTGGATTTACCCAAGCGCAGTAAATAATGTATACGCCACCTATTACCAGGTTCACAAAACCCCACAGGCCGCGTTTTCTCTCATTTCCTGTAGAATTTCTTCTCTATGCTCGTTGTCATCATCAATAAAATCCTCATAGTCCATAGGAGCATTGGCAGGTGCATTTCTCCACGACTTTTCAAAATGAGTTATTGTCGAAAGCTCATCAGGTGTCTTGTTGACACAATAATTAATAGCCTCCCTGAGGCAGCCCATATCCGTCTCGGATAAGAAAGCGATTTTCGGCTTTTTGGACCCGGCATCACTACACGAAATCTGCGGTGATCAACCGTTATGTTCAGCGCATCCTCGTACCCTTGAGGGCGATCAACCCAATCCCAATTCGCGTCAATGAAGTTCTTTACGGTCGACGGGACGGGACCGCGAGCCATCGCGATATATGTGTCAGCGATAATTGGTCTTCCATATCGATTGATATGCCATTTTTCGGCGAAGAAAGGATCTTCGAGACATAAAGAGGGGTAAGGCCAGGCTTCTCGTTGGCGATGAAGGCCAGCACCTCCAGAGCCTTTTCGTCTTTTTTGAAAGCAAATTTCATCGGCATAATTATTAGTATGACCCCACGAACTTGGAAAGTCAAGGAAAATCAATAGTTTGCAGCTAAGGGTATGATTTGATCTCGACTTTTCTAAGCCGTTGGTGGCGGATTGAAAATCCCATAACCGGCGTATTCGAGATCTCTGAAAAGAGTTGCTCTAGCAACTCCAAGATTGTCCTCATCTTCGCTCGGTTGCGGTTGAACCGCGCCATCCGGTTACGCAACACGAGGTTGTTTATAGGTCAGGCGCTTGCCTTCTGCGCCCTGACGGCGCGACGGTGCGCTCCGTATCGTCAACGCCGAGCGCGACGCGGTTCGAATAGCGGAAATCGAACTCGTTCAAATACGCCTGCAAATGATGTTCGCCGCAATGCTGGTAAATGCCAAACATGCCGCGCTTGAAGACACCGAAGAAGCCCTCGACCGTGTTGGTTGTGACGAGTTTCCGCCATCGTGGCGAACGTATTCCTCTTCGCTGTGGTTGACGGCGTCATGCGCGGCGAAATTCTTGCCAATCGCCTTGTAATGCTGGGCTTCGTCGGTGTTCAAGTGCTGTCCAAGACGACCGTATTGCCGATGACGGTCTTGAGGGTGTCAACAGTCAGGTCCTCGACCTTGACGGAAACGGAGCGGCCGCCGCGCTCAACCATTGTCAGCACCTTGCGCTTCGTTGCGGTCCCGCGCTTGCCCTGCCATCCCTTGCCGTGACAAAAACATCGTCCGGCTTGCCGATGAACGTCTCGTCAATCTCAACGGTCTTTCCCTTGCCGCCCAACGGCTCCGGGTCGCGATCAGCCATCGCCTCGCGAACGCGGTGCGCCATGAACCACGCCGTGCGGTAGGAGCCGAGGCCGAGCATCCGCATTAGCTGGTGAGCCGATACGCCTTTCTTGCTTGCGGCCATCAAACGGAACGCCAATGCCCACTTGTGCAGCGGGACGTGGCTGGACTCCATGACGGAGCCGACGGTGACCGTGAACGGCTCACGGCAGGCGTTGCACTGGTACATGCCGGGGCGGTGCGACTTGCCCTTAACGAGCGTCGCCTGGTCGATCACGCCGCAATGCGGGCATACGGGCTTGCCGTCGGGCCAGCGGATCGACTCGAAATAGCTGCGGGCCGCGTCTTCGTTGTTGAAAATCGGGTTGGTGAGATCGACGGCCATGGAAAGCTCCTATGGCCGAACAATGACAGAACGCTGGTGTTATGTCAAGTGCATAATCGCCTTTTTTGTTCTCGGTCGGGATATAGTTAAAGTGGGTGTGAGCATCATTCTGGGCACCCCTTGGGTCGCGTATGATAAGCTGAAGGCGGGTATATCTCGTGAACCCAGTGACGAACGCCCGGTGGATAACTCGGGGCTGTGCTGGGTTGGATAGACTGCTGCCCTCATTGAGAGGGTTAACCGCCCTGGATAATCCTTATATTTTCAATCCTTTACCCCCGAAGCACCTGCACCACACGAAAAACGAATTGAATTCCTCGGTGTGATGACTGTGTAAAGCATTACATCTAACAGTATGATTTAATTAATTATTATTGACTCCGGAACTGTGCCGTCACTCTGAGAGAATTGTGTTATTCCATCCCCTATAATCCAATCCCGTTCTCAATAGCTTTTCGCCGAGAATCGCCCAAATAGACCCCAAGATATTGGCCACCCTGATCACTGCCGTCGCGGCATTGGTTGCTGTGCTCCCTCCCCTGCTCGCGGAACTCCGACGGTGGCGTCGTCCGCTGTCCCCGGCCCAACTCCCCACAGCCATGAACCCAAGCATATCCGCGGGGACGGCTTGCCCAAGGATGGTCCTAAGCGCATCGTCGCCCAGCACGATATCCACCTTTCGGACGTTCCGCCGAACCCGAAAGGCGGCTTGTAGCTGTTTGAGACAGGCGAGCCGGGTGTCGAGACCGATTCCAAATGTGTCGATGCCAGACGGGCCGCCACGGTTTTTTCCTATCCTCCCCTCGCCAACTTTCTTGTCGCCGAAGAACAGCGACCCCGTTCCGCCCTTGCCGACCCCGCCGCCATCGTCAGCGAACTCGAACGCCGCTCAACGGAAAGCGAAATCGGGACGCCCGCCATGCTGAGGTAGGCCAGCAGTTTGGCTTCGCGCCGGCCCCTGGCGACGCTGTCCAGGATAAGGCCAGAGAACAGCGAGACGATGCCCACGATCATGAGACCGACCGCCAGAATGGCCGTCGGAAACCGCGGCACCAGACCGGTCGACAGAAACTCCAAAATCACAGGAAAGCCGGCCGCAATCGACGCGAGGATGAACAATATCCCGAGGGCCGAGAAGAATTGCAGCGGGAGAAGATCGCGCACCAAATGCAAGATCACCCAGAGAATGCGGATTCCGTCCGTCACGGTCGACAGCTTGCTGACTGACCCCGCGGGGCGTTTCCGATAAACCGTCGCGATCTCCGACACCGGCATCTCGAGATCGAGTGCGTGGACGAGGAGCTCGGTCTCGATCTCGAACCCGGAGCTGGTCGACGGAAAGGTTTTGACAAAGCGCCGGGAGAGCGCCTTGTAGCCTGACAACATGTCGCGGCTCTCGGCGCCGAAAATGAGCGAGACGAGACCCGAAAGAATCCAGTTGGCCAGCGCGTGGCCGGGCCTATAGGCGCCCGCACCCGTTGCGATTCTCGCGCCGTTCACCTTGTCGTAGGGGCCGGACGTCAACTCCTCGACGAGCCGCGGCGCAGCGGCGGCGTCATAGGTCGCGTCACCGTCGACCAGAACGTAGATGTCCGCCTCCACTGCCGCGAACATCCGGCGAACGACGTGCCCTTTCCCCTGCCGACGCTCTCTGCGTACGATCGCGCCGGCTCGCGCTGCGATTTCCGCCGTCCCGTCAGTCGAATTATTGTCGTAGACGTAAATATCCGCCTCGGGCAGGCTCTTTCGGAAACTCCTCACGACAGTCTCGACGGTCGCAGCCTCGTTGTAACAAGGGACCAGCACCGCGACCGCCGGCCGCGTCTTAGACCCGACAGATTCCCGATTCGTCATGGGTGCGCGGGTCTCGAAGTCGATGGCGGATTGAGCCGGACTATAGCGGAACGAACGGCTGCGAAGCATTTACGGATCTCCCGGAAGCACTTCGGCGGAGCGGCGAAACTTGGCGCAGAAGTGTTGTTACGGGCGATGTTTAGTCGGCTCCGCTCAATAGTTCGCTAACAGCGAGCAATGGAAGCCCCAACGAGAGAACTAAGCCGATGCTATGAGTGTTTCGCCGCAACAGTCATCTAACGGCCGCACCACAAGGAACTTCGAGCTCAAGGCGAGGCGGCTATTGGCTAGCCGGAATTGTTTACGATCGAGGGGTAGACGTGCACCAACACCTCGACACTTGCGCGACCCAGGCGATGACGAGCGACACCAATCGAGGCACAACTTCTGGCCTCAGCACCGCCACGTCAATCTGGACGATGGGGTGCCTTTGCGCACTAGGCTTCGCCTTGCGTCTTTGGTATGCGCATTGGCCCCTATGGGTCGACGAAATCTGGTCCCTCAAGAACCTCGTGCCGCTCAGCCATTTTTGGCAAATTCTATGGGACATCTCACAGGACAACAACCACTACCTCTATTCTATCTATCTCTTTTTCGCCTATCCCATCAGCCACCGCGAAATTTGGCTTCGCGCACCGTCGATCGTCGCCGGCGTCGCCGCGATACCAGTCATGTCACAATTGGCGGGGCGCAATCTTGTCGCCGCGCTCGCCGCCGCCGCGCTGACGGCCGTGTCCACGTTCTTGGTCATATACAGCGCCCAGGCTCGCGGCTACGCCCTTGCCGTTCTCCTTTGGATCGTCGCTTACCATCAGCTCGAGAAAGCAATGGACGCGCTGGCGCGCGGCGTGCGCTGGCGTTTCGCGCTTGCGATAGGCGTGGGCGCCTTTTGCCATCTTGCCACGTTCGCGGTGGCTTTCTTATTTGGGCTCGCCGCGTTCTGCGAATTCCTCCGCCGCGAGCTCGATCTTGTCCGCGCGATCCGCAAGAGTCTGCATCTATTCTGGCCGACCCTCGTCGGCCTCACGCCCATGTTTCTATGCCTCGTCATGGGCTATGTCGAAATCGGCGGCTTCATCGTCAACTTCGTTCGTCCCTACTCGCCCGTCCTAGTCTTTTCCGGCTTCAGCCAAATGCTTGTCGCGACGCTGGTTGGCACAACGACGCCGGTCCTGATCGTGGCCGCAGTTCCTCTTGTCGCGATCGGCGCCTTTGTGGTCTTGCGTGAAACGACAATCTCCAGCTTTCGACGAATTTCCTACGCCGTAATACTCTTTGGCCTCCCCGCATTGGTCTTTATTGCAAAACCTCCAAACAGCCATATTCCCCGATACTATTTGATCTCCGCGATCTTTCTGATCCTCGCGGCCGCTGATCTTTTCGCAATTCTTTGGCACAGAGGCGGAGTTAGGAGAGCCACTGCGATCGCCGCGGCGATGGCGCTAGCGACTGGCAATCTTCATGCGATGGTGGTTGCGAAGGAAGCTAACGTCGCTGCTTGGCCCGAAGCACTTTCCGTAATTGCAGCCTCGCCATCGCAAAGGATCGGGACGAATTTCGAGTTTAACGTCAGAGAGTTCGTCGAGCACTATAATCGCTTCACCGACAAACCCTTGAAACTGATGGGCTCCGACCTCTTCTGCGACAACGCGCCAGGGTGGTACATCGTCGAGTCCGACACGCCGGCACAGCCCAAGACGATCGGCGTCGACGCTCGTCTAAGGGGCGGTGGCCATTGCACGCTCCAGTACGCTTTGAGGTCCACCTACGGCTATTCGACCTTCTTCGAGTTCGCGATGGCTTCTCTATCGAGCCGAGGGGTCGCTCCAATGACGGACCGCAAGATCGACTTATCGGACTGCGCCGCCCCTCCGCGGCCGGCGCGCCGCTCCTTCGCCGTCCTTCTTCGTACTGAGGTACGAATCCTAAATTGCCCTTGCAGGCAGATCGCGTGGCCATCCCAACAGCATGAGAGTTTTTGGGCATGACGTTTTACGCTTAGACAAGCTTTTTTCCGAATATTGCTCAGCGCGTTACACATCCGGGCCTTGCGAGCGGGCCCGGCTAGCTAGCGACGCACTTGCCACCGGGGGCCGCCATGAAAATCGAGGACAAGTTGGCGTCTCCGAACGTGCAACCAAGCCTCGATCACCCCATGGTCGGCATCGTTCTGTTGGTGATTTTATCGTTCGTCATCCTTGTCGGCTCCATCATCGTTAGCGGCTTGAGGTTCGCCAACGCTGCCGATTTCTTCGTCCCATTTGGTGGCATTTTGGCTGTATTAATGCTGATCAAGGTGTATTATTTTGTAAGAGGGTCGAAGGGGAAAAGATTCGAGTTCTTTGTAACTATGATGATCATCAAATTGATAATGTCGGTTTTCATGATGACATTTCAATATAGCACAGCGACGTTCAACGCATATCCGATCAACGACGTAATCAAAAGCGCTGATCAGTTGATCGGATTCGATTGGCTGCAATTCGCGACCATCGTAAATCAAGCGCCACATCTGGCGGATATTATTGGATGGTTCTATAGAAATTGGATGTGGGAGTTTGTGATTGTTTTTGCGTTGTTTTCTTATCTCGAAAAATTCGACGAGATGTATACCTTGACCTATACTTATATAATCGCCGGCATGGGTACGTTGATGGTTTCTGCATTCCTCGATTTCGAAGTCCTTCGACTCAGTTGCGGCTTATTCAATCGCCGGGTTTCATTATCCTACCGGCGTTAGCGTGGCTTATCTGGACAAGATAAAACACCTGAGACAGGGTACTGATTCCGTCATGGATTTCCGTAATATCATTGGGCTCGTCGCCTTTCCTTCATTCCACGCCGGCGCCGCGGTTCTGCTGGCGACTGCGACGCGTAACCTGAAGTGGCTCTGGTTGCCATTCCTATGTCTCAACGAATTCATCCTCGTGGGCACAATCACAGAAGGCGGCCACGATTTCGCCGACGTTATCGGCGGCTGCCTTTGCGTCGTGGCGGGGATCGGGCTCGCACAAGCTTTTCACAGCTCCGGCATCGCTTCGCGGCTGATGCGGGCCGCAAGTCGCGCTCTTTCGCCAATCTCTATCGCCACGGTCCGGACCTGATGTAGCGCGTGGCGCCCATTGTGCCGCAACCTCAAGTCGTCAATGGACGGGAGCGGCGAAGGCGGCGCGCAACGTTCAGACACGGCGCGTGGTGTGATGTGAACTCTTGACGCGGCGCTCGCGAACGACCGCTACCCGCCCAACTGCAACATACGCAGGCGATCTTGCAATGTCGGCTTTACGTGTGCGCCGTGAGAAGGCGGCGCGTTCCAGTGGGTGCAAGCTCCACCCGGCAAACGCTCCAGCCGGAAGCAACCGGAGCAGTCATGGAGGTGACGAAATGGCTGAAGCCCTCGGTGTAGCTGGTCACATATAGGTGACTGCGCGAGTGTGCGGGCCGCAACGCGAGTGAACGCCGAGCAAGCCTCGAAAAGGACGATGGGCAGGCCGACCCGACGACGTTTTCGGGGAAGGCTGATACGGCTGGGTAAGATGAGCGAAGACGACGCCCAGTCGCTGCACCGGGGTACTGGTGGCAGCACGTACATGAAGGAAAGCGCGCGCAACACGGGAAGCCCATGGGCGTGGTCAGGGATGATCAACCGGACGCCCGCGAGGGAGAGGCCGGGCGCTCATGGGTGGCGGAGAGGTTCGTAGGTAACGCCGGGGGAGGGAAGGGGCCTCAGTTCAAGACAGACGCAAGACGCGGTGAAGGACCTGGAGATTGGGCAACCTCACATGGGGGAGCTTTGGGTCAAGAGCTATTCATTCGGGCATGTGTCAAACTCCGAGGGCTGTTTCGGTATCCGAGGTCCGAGCCCGATTGCATGACGCGGCCCGTTTCCGAGCACGATCAACCTCACATACGGTCGCCGCTCGAGACGGCTGTACCAACATCCCCGCTTGCGGCGGGCAGGGGCTCAGGGGACGAAACCATTCTATCAATCGGCATGTCGGGCCATGGTTACCATCGGTTCGTCCACCCGGATCCGCCAGAACTGATCAGGTCCTGGGAGATTTGATAATCTGTTGAGCGTCTATCGTCAGGCGTCCTTCATCACGGCTCCGTCGATGACGACGCCGGCGGTGACATATTTCCATAACGCCACCAGCAGCTTGCGCGCGAGCGCGACGATGGTCGACTTCTTGAAATGACCACGGTTGCCGCTGACCCGTTCTTTGAACCACAGAGTCAGCGCCGATTGCGGCTGATGGCGCAGCCAGAGCCAGGCAAGCTGGATTAGGCTGGTTCGCAATCGCGGATTCCCGGCCTTGGAAACACCCTGCTCGTGATCGACTGAGCCGCTTTGCCAGGGCGTGGGCGCCAGCCCAGCGTAAGACGCGAGCTGGCGGCGATTGTCAAAGTGGCGAAATAGCGCCTCCAGCCAGAGGACGGCGGCCAACTCGGCGCCGATGCCCTTGAATTCGAGCAACATCCTTCCGGCCGGCGCTGGCGCGGCGGGCTGTGGCGCGGCGAGCAGCGCGTCGCGCTCGGCCTCGGCCGCCTTGATTTGATCAAGCAGCAGTTCGAGCCGATCGAGTTCGCGCCGGATCTGGGTCTTGAGATGCACCGGCAAGGGACGGCCGTCGCCCGTCGTCAGCTCGTCGAGCCGTTGGCGCCGATCGCGGTGCAACGGCTCGTAACCGGAGATGCCTTGGGAAAACAACAGTCCCTTGACGCGATTGACGTGCTTGACCCGCTCGGCGATCAGCACTTTGCGCTCGCGGCAGAGGCGGCGCCGATCTTCTTCCTCTGGCGTCGGCGCTTTCACCATCGCGCACACCCGAGGTTCGCCGCGCTTATACGCCAGTAACGCGCGAAGCAGGGCCTCGCCGTCGATCTTGTCTGTCTTGGCGCGCCGCCGTCGGCGCGACGTCGCGATCGACGACGGATCGACGACATGGCTTTCGACGCCTTCGCTTTGCAGCACCCGATGAAGCCAGAAGCCGTCGAGACCCGCTTCCTGAATGACGACGATCGGAAAGGATTTTCCGGTCCGCTCCGACGCCTTCCGCTTGAGCTCCGAAAAGCGCGCCAGCAGCGCCGCGACGTCCCCGGCTCGCACGGAATGCTTCGACATTTTCTCGCCGGAGGCCGGCGACAGTGATGTGATCAGCCAGATGGAGCGGCTGAGTTCCAAAGAGACAAAACTGGCGGCAAGATGAGTTTGGATAGCGGTCGGCGCTTCGGGGCGCTCAGATACGCTTGGCATGGTCGTCTCCTGAGTGATTGGTCGCAACCTCACTCTGCCAGAGCGATGGTCGCTATCCTCCTCCCCATGGGATCTATCAACTCCGGACAGCGTTCAGAAAC
>CAVRXX010000005.1:0-142059 GCA_963725195.1 uncultured Alphaproteobacteria bacterium
CTGCAATGAACGCGGCAGTGAAGGTGACAAGTCCGAACACGAGCGCGGCCATTTCGGGAATGACCGGGAGCCCGCCTTTGAGATTGAAGCCGGAAAGCCGCGCGATATCGAACGTGAACGGCGTCCCGGTCACCGCAATCACGATTCCGGGCAGGCCGAGAATGAGCGCGGCGGCGACGAGCGTGGTCGGCGTTTGCGCGCCGGTCCGATCCTGTCTGCGCCGCGCCCAGGCGCGAAATCCGATCGCAAGGGCGACAGCCGTTAGGACCGCCCCCAGGAGCCAGCCGGCAGCAGGACCCCGCGCGACCGGCATCGGCAAGTAGAGGCCACGGTTGTTGAGAAAGACGACGTCGCCGATGCTGATCGACTGCCGCGGTCCAGGCAGGGACTTGAGCACCGCGTTGTACCAAAACAGCAAGAGCAAAAGCAGAGGCGTGTTGCGCATGACGCTCGTGTAAACGAGTGCAAATCGTGACAGCAGCCAGTTGGGGGAGAGGCGCGCCACGCCAACCACGAAACCCAACAGCGTCGCCAGTGGGATGCAAATGACCGCGATGAGAAGGGTGTTGAGCAGCCCAACCCAAAACGCCTGTCCGTAGGTCGACAGATTGGAATAGCTTATCAGATGGAGATTGATGTCGAAGCCGGCGACATCGTTCCAGAAGCCGAAGCCCATCGGAATGCCGCGGGCTCTCATATTGACCACGGCATTATAGATCGCGGCGCTAGCCAACGCTCCGATGCCCGCGAGCAGCAATGTTTGGTAGACTAGTCCGCGTACCCGCTGATCATTGAGCCAAGACGACCGCTTGGCGCGCGCCGGGTCCATTCCTCAGGTCCCTAAGTCGTTGAGGCGCCTGCCGAGGACGAGTCGGCGATAATGGATGGCGCGATCCGCCGGCGCAAGTCCGGCCGCTCACCACATGTCGAGGGCGACCCGCGCTTCGTCGGACATGCGGCTCTGATCCCAAGGCGGATCGAACACCATGTTCACCTTCGCCCCGGCGACGCCAGGGACCGCGCTGACTGCGTTCTCCACCCACGTCGGCATTTCGCCGGCGACCGGACAAGCGGGCGCCGTCAACGTCATCTCGATACTGACAAAACGGTTGTCGTCTATATCAACGTTGTAAATGAGCCCGAGCTCGTAGATATCCGCCGGAATTTCCGGGTCATAGACGGTTTTCAGCGCCGCGATGATGGAATCCGTCAATTGACTCAGTTCTTCAGGCGCCATCTCCGAAGGGGGCCTGAAAAGGGCGTTGCGGCCGACGGGAGCGGCGGGAGTTTCGACATCATTCGCGTGGGTCTGCGCCTCGTCCATGCCGACCCCCTACTGGAAGAGCTTTCGCGCGCGGATCAGCAATTCCGCCAGCGCCTCGACTTCGTCCAAGGTATTGTAGAGCGCAAACGAGGCTCGGCAGGTGGAGGTCACCCCGAACCTTTGCAATAAGGGCATGGCGCAATGCGTTCCCGCCCTGACGGCGACGCCCGACCGATCGATCAAAGTCGCCACGTCATGCGCATGCGCGCCTTCCATCGTGAACGAGACGATGGGGCCCTTTCCTTCCGCCGCGCCGATGATGCGTAGCGAGTTGATCGACGACAGAAGCTTGTGCGCATAGGCGCAGAGGGCCTCCTCATGCGCGCGGATGCGCGCTCTCCCAATCCCCTCGATATAATCGAGCGCCGCCCCAAGCCCAATCGCTTGCACGATTGGCGGAGTGCCGGCCTCGAACCGATGTGGCGGGTGGTTGTAGGAGACAGTCTCCTTCGTGACTTCCTCGATCATTTCGCCGCCGCCCTGATACGGCGGCAGTTTCTCAAGGAGTTCGCGCTTGCCATACAATACGCCAATTCCCGTGGGGCCATAAACCTTGTGCCCGGTGAAAACGTAGAAGTCGACGTCGAGATCGCGCACGTCGACGTCGAGATGCACCGCGCCTTGCGAACCGTCGACCAGCACGGGGATCCCTCGCTCGTGCGCAAGTCGGACGACCTCCTTGATCGGGGGCGCGGTCCCGAGGACGTTGGACATTTGCGTTATCGCGACGATCTTCGCTCGATCGCTCAGCGCGCGTTCAAAGGCCTCGAGCGAAAAAGAGCCGTCATCGCCTACGTCAACCCAGCGCAGAACCGCGCCCTTGCGTTCCCGATGGAAGTGCCAAGGCACGATGTTGGAGTGATGCTCCATCACGCTCAGCACGATCTCATCGCCTGCGCTGATGTGGGTGAGACCGAAGCTCGACGCAACGAGATTGATCGCCTCCGTCGTCGATCGGGTGAAAACGATCTCCTCAGGCGATGCGGCGTTGACGAACCGTCGCACCGTTTCTCGGGCTGCCTCGTAAGCCTCGGTCGCCGCATTCGCGAGATAGTGCAATCCGCGATGGACGTTCGCGTACTCGTGCTCATAGACGTGGGTCAGGCGGTCAATGACCTTCTTCGGCTTCTGAGCCGAGGCCGCGTTATCGAGATAGACGAGCGGCTTTCCATAGGGGCGCTCGGCGAGGATCGGGAAATCCGCCCGTATCGCCTCAACATCGTAGGCGTCGAGCGCCGGTTGCACGAACTTGTTCACGTCTTCGCCTTCCGTGTTTCAAGCCAGGCGGCGAGTTCGAGCACGCAATGGGTCGACAAACGATTTGTCCTCGATTCGATCGATGGACTCCCCTCCAAAAGCCTCGAGCAGCATTGCCTTAGCGTCGCCGCGCGCGATGCCGCGCGACTCCAAATAGAACATCTGTTCGGGATCGAGCGAAGCGACCGTCGCTCCGTGTCCGCATACGACGTCATCGGCGAAGATCTCAAGCTCCGGCTTCTCATTCATCTGCGCCCGCGCAGACAGGAGTATAGCCTGGGACTTCATCGCGCCATCGGTCTTTTGCGCGGCTTTCTCGACGATCACCTTCCCCTGAAACACACCGACCGCGTCGTCATCAACGATCGCGCGATAGAATTCGCGGCTGGCCCCCGCCGGCGCGGCATGAACGACTTGCAGCGTCGTATCGGCGCGCCTGGCGCCATCGATCAGCGCCAGTCCGCCGAGCGACACCTTAGCTGCGTCCCCGGTCATCCTGACAAAAATCTGGCGGCGCGTCAGCTCGCCGCCAGACACCAGTCCAAAGGCGGTAAGCTCTGCGCTCTTCGCGAGCTCGCAGATCTGCGTTTCAATGTGCAGACCGGGCTCGTCGCCAACCACCGCGACATGCTTCGCCCTGGCGCCGTCGGCCAGCGTCAGAATCGTCGCCGCGTGCCGCTGGACGCCGGCATGAGCGCCGTCGAACATCTCGACGAATGACGCCTGCGCCCCGGCCTCGAGCGTGATCGATGTCCGAGAATAAACCGAATAGGATGAGCTCTCATCGGCAAGATGGAGGAGCGTGATCGGCTCGGCGAGCTTTACTCCGCGCGCGACTGCAATTGCTGGCCCGGACGGGCTCAGAGCCTCATTGAGCGCCGCCAAGGGATCGTCGACCGCATTGGCGGAGATCCGCCCCTCCGCAATGGAAACCCCGCTCGGAAGCCGATCCGAAAGCTCCGAAATAAAGCGTCCGCCGAGCAAGACAACTTGCGCTCCTGCCGCGAAACGCTCACGCCCGGCGAGCCGGCTACGCGCGGCTTCGATGTCGACGCGCGTAGGCGACGGCAGGATCGGCCCAGCGTCGGTCAGCGAGGCGCGCAAGTCGGTATAGTGCCAAGCCTCGACCCGTCGCGTCGGCAATCCGGCCGCGGCGAATCGCGCGAAGGCCGCGGCGCGGGCGGGCGACGGCTCGCGCCGTTCCTGCTCCGCGAATTGCCGCGCGAGCGTTCTTTCGGCAGCCGATCGATTGAGAACATGCGCGGTCATCGGCGAATCACGCAGCCTCCTCCGCGTACTCACGATAACCATTGCGCTCGAGCTCGAGCGCAAGCTCCGGCCCGCCGGTCGCAACAACCCGGCCCTTAGCCATCACATGCACGACATCCGGCTTGATGTAATCCAAGAGCCGCTGATAGTGCGTGATGACGACAAAAGAGCGCTTTGGATCGCGAAGGGCGTTGACGCCCTCGGCGACAACTCTCAGCGCGTCGATGTCGAGCCCCGAATCGGTCTCGTCGAGGACGCCGATCCGCGGCGCCAGCAGGGCCATCTGCAGCACCTCGAACCTCTTCTTCTCGCCCCCGGAAAAGCCGACGTTGAGCGGGCGCCGCAGCATCTCCTGATCAATCTTGAGCGCCTTCGCGGCCTCGCGCACGCGGCGCATGAAATCCGGCGTGGTGAGATCGCTGTCTCCGTGCGCACGGCGCTGAGCGTTCAGCGCCGCCTTGAGAAAGGTCATCGCCATTACGCCTGGAATTTCGATCGGATATTGGAACGCCAGAAACACGCCCTTTAGCGCGCGTTCGGTTGGCTCGAGCTCGAGGAGATTTTCTCCGTCGAGCAAAATCTCGCCGGATTGGACCTCATACGCCGGCTTTCCTGCAAGCACATATGCGAGCGTCGACTTGCCAGAGCCGTTCGGACCCATGATCGCCGCAATCTCGCCCGCGTTGACGGCAAGGTTGAGGTTGTCGAGGATCAGCTTGTCCTCGATTGAAACGGTGAGGTTCCTGATTTCAAGCATTCCGCATCTCCTCGGCTTGCGCGTGGGCCGTCGAATTGACGGTCATCCCACGCTTCCCTCGAGGCTGATCGAGATGAGCTTCTGCGCTTCGACGGCAAACTCCATCGGCAATTGCTGCAGTACGTCCCGGACAAAGCCATTCACGATGAGCGCCGTCGCCTCCTCCGCCGAGAGGCCACGCTGCAAGCAATAGAACATCTGCTCTTCCGAAACCTTCGACGTGGTCGCCTCATGTTCGATCACCGCCGAGGAGTTCTTCGCCTCGATATAGGGCACGGTGTGTGCGCCGCACTCGTGCCCGATCAAGAGGGAATCGCAATTGGTGAAATTGCGCGCTCCCGTCGCCAGCCGGTGCGCCGACACCTGCCCTCGATAGGTATTTTGCGATTTGCCGGCGGCCACGCCCTTGGAGATGATGCGGCTCGTCGTGTTGCGGCCCAGATGAATCATCTTTGTTCCGCTGTCGACCTGCTGATAGCCGTTCGAAATCGCGATCGAATAGAATTCGCCGCGCGAGGCCTCGCCGCGCAAAATGCAGGACGGATACTTCCAGGTGATCGCCGAGCCGGTTTCGACCTGCGTCCACGAGATCTTCGACCGGGCGCCGCGGCAATCGCCGCGTTTGGTCACGAAATTATAGATGCCGCCACGACCCTCAGAATCGCCCGGATACCAGTTCTGCACGGTTGAGTATTTGATTTCGGCGTCGTCCAACGCGATAAGCTCGACGACGGCAGCGTGCAGCTGGTTCTCATCTCGCTTCGGCGCGGTGCAGCCTTCGAGGTAGCTGACATAGGCGCCCCGGTCGGCGATGATGAGCGTCCGCTCAAACTGCCCGGTATTCCGCTCATTGATGCGGAAATAGGTCGAGAGCTCCATCGGGCAGCGGACGCCCGGCGGCACATAAACAAACGAGCCGTCGGAGAACACAGCCGAATTAAGGGTCGCGTAGAAATTGTCCGTGCTCGGCACCACCGTGCCCAAATAACGGCGCACGAGGTCGGGATGATTTCGGACCGCCTCCGAGAAAGAGCAGAAAATGACCCCGGCCTTGGCAAGCTCGGCCTTGAAGGTCGTCGCGATCGAAACCGAGTCGAAAACGGCGTCGACCGCCACCCTGGACTTCTCAACCCCTGCCAGGATCTCCTGCTCGATGAGCGGGATGCCGAGCTTAGCGTAGGTGCGCAACAGCTCCGGGTCGACCTCGTCGAGCGACCTCGGCGCCGGCCCTGTTTTTGGCGCCGCGAAATAGTAGATGTCTTGGTAGTCGATCGGAGGGTGGCTGACGCGCGCCCACTTCGGCTCTTCCATCGTTTGCCAACGACGGAAAGCCTCGAGCCGCCAGTCGAGCAGCCATTCCGGCTCGCCCTTCTTCAGCGAAATGAACCGAACCGTGTCCTCGCTCAAGCCCTTGGGGGCCAGATCGGACTCGATCGGGCTGATGAAACCATACTTGTACGCGTCGACCTCAATCGAGCGCACGCGATCGACGGTCTCTTGGACGGCCGCCATAAGTGACTTCTCCTCGCCTTGACGGTTTCAAGGACCGCCGGTGGGGGTCGTGACAGCTCCGGCTCAAGGATGATCATTCCGACCGGGGGCTGGCGCCCCCTATATGGCGTTCATGCGCGCCGATTGCAAATGTCCGTTCGGCCGCGACGCGGCTACCTGAACCGCCCACAAGCGCCAATATTTCACACTATAATTCAGTGATTGTGGATAACCGGCTCGGCCGTCAAAAAGCGCGATGCGCCTACGCCATCGCCTCCCCGCGCAACTGAGCGGAAAGCTTCCTCAAATCGATCGGATCTACATCGCGCTCGCCGGAAATGGGAGCTCGCCGATCCTCGGCGCGCGCCGAGATGTCGGCGAACTTCATCCGCATTGGCGTGGCGATCGCCTCGCCGAACGCGATCGCCTCACGATCGGCGATCGAAGATAGGAAGGCGATCGTGCTGGCGGCCGAAACGCCCGCCGCGGCGCGAATAATCCCCTTGTCCAGCTCGTTGGCGAGCCGCATGGCGAACAAGGTCGAACATTGCGACAGCACGGTCGGGTCGAGTTCCGAAGGCCGTTGCGTGACGACGCCGAGCGAAGCGCCGTACTTCCGCCCTTCCTTTGCAATCCGGCCGATCGCCAGCCTAGCCGGGCCGAAGGTTTGCCTGTTATCGGAAGAAATATAGCGGTGGGCCTCCTCGCATAAAACGTTGATTTCGTAGGCGCCGGAACACCAGAAAGCGATCTCGAACGCGAGCCGGGCCAGCACCGACACAACCGAGTTGGTGACCTCATTCGGCAGACCGGCAAGCCTGACGATGGTCACCGGCAGCCCCCGGGCTGGGATGCGAAAGAGTTTGGATATCACCTTGGCGATGTCGTCCTCAACGACCAGCCTGCCGAACATGAACCGATAACGCGGATCGCGATTGAGTCCCTCGAGTCGGTGGCGCAGGGCCCGCAGATCGGAGCGGGGAAACCGCTGATCGAGCATCCCGAGCCACTCCTCGATCACGGCGACGACGTCGATGATGCGATACGGCGTGGGCGTATCAGCCGACACCAAATTCCCCTCGGCGACTGGCTGGCGCCGCACCGCGCTCGTCCCGGCCGACGAACCCAATTCGGCCTGATATTTCGCTCTTGCTACGCGAATGACCTCGTAGAGCGCATCCCGTTCGTCCGGGTGCGGCTGCCGGCCGCTAAACACGACGTCGGCCAGCTCATCGAATTTGAACATCCAGAACGGCAGCTCCAGGCTCTCTGAATCGACAATCTGCGCCAGTCCGGGAAAATGGGCTGCATATTCATTGTGCGGATCAAAAATGATAATGCGCAGCTTCGGCCTCACCGCCAGCGACTTCTTCAAGAGCAGACTGACTGAAGTCGTCTTGCCGACGCCGGTCGACCCCAGAAGGGCGAAGTGACGCCGGATCAATTCGCCGACATCGATCTCCGCGGGGATATCTTCATTTTGGCTCAATCTGCCGATTTCCACGCCCTGCCGGCCGCGAAAGGTATAGATGGCTCGAAGATCGTCTGCGCGTATGCGGTGCGCGGGCGCGCCAAGCGAGGGAAATGAGCGCACGCCGCGGTGGAAAGAAGGCGCGCCGTTCGAATCGTCGACAATTTCGCCGTTCAGCTCGACCGTGACACGCGCGACGTTGGCCTCGCTTTCCGACCACCGACCGTCATCGGTCGAAACGTCGCAGACTGTGCCCACCAGGCGTGAGTTGCGGTGGGCGATGGTGATGAGATGGCCAACCGACCACTCCTCCTCGTCAATCTTGAGAGGGCAGCTGATAACGCCCTGCGTTCCGTTCAAAGCCACGAGGCGCCCGATGACACGGGTAGCCTCGACCTCGCGCCGGTCGAACAGGAGCGCCTTACCGCCGAGATTCTGTTCGGTCTCGCGTCCCGCGCCAGCCGCCATCGGCGAACGCGAGGCTCGCGCGTCATCCGCTCTGCCGACCCTTTCGAGAGCGTCGCGAAAAAATTGGCTGTCGGTGCGAAACGAATGCATGTCTGACCGATCGCTGGCGCAAAGGGACGAGGCCTGGCAAGAACGAGCTTGCCCTTGGGCCCGTAAAGAATCCCTTTTGCGCATCGATGCGTTTTGAAGCGTTTGGAGCGTCAGGACGAGGGGAAGCTCCGTGAGCGCATCGCCGTCCGCGGGCGCTTGGCCAGGCTCACACGGATGCGCGGATCTCCGGTTCGCCGCCGATTAGCCGGGCAAACAGCCTCATACGCGATAGAAGTCGCTCCCCGCTGAGCGGCGCGAGATCAGCTGGCAAATTCAGAATCACCCGACCCTTTGCGCACACCATAGGGGCGCGCGGCAGCACCCCAGGCATCGCGGCGGAAATATTATAGGCGACCCGCATGGCCGCGCCGAGAATTCGCGCCCGATCGAGTTGTCGCGCCGTCACGAGCGCGCGCGACTGCGGCGAAACAAGATTTTCGTTGGACATATGCCGGTAGGAAGCTGCGAGCGCGAGAAACGCGCGCGAGGGATGATCGACGCCGATGAAGGCTGCGTTGACCACCAGATCGTAGGCTTGAACGCCACGATAGTCGGGATGGGCGCGCCACGAAATATCCGACAACAGACACGCGGCGTGGCGCAGGCGACGATCCTGATCGTCCTCTTCGAGATGGGTCGATTCGATCAGGCGGCTTGTCCAGGCGTAAAGCTCTTCGCCATGCTCCGGCGCCCGCGAGCGCAGGTTGTTGAACTCGCGCGCAGACCAGATGAGCGGGTCTTCCGCCTGCTCCTCGGGAGTAAGCCGCGAGTAGATGAGCCCCTCGCGAACGCCAAGGGCGGAAACGACGATCTCCGTCGGATCGGACTGGCGGATAATCTCTTCCAGCACCGCGGCGCCGTAAGCCAAGAGCGGCCTGCGCGCCGAGGAGATCGACTCGATCGACAGCAGCGCGTCCGCTTCGATCCGTTCGACCAGCGAGGCGAATTCGAGCGCGTCGCGCGACGGGATGACGTAATTGTGCATCACGTTCATCGGATACTGACGCTGTCGCATATGCAGGCGCGCCAGAGCCCGCCAAGTGCCCCCGACGGCATAGAATGTGCGACCGGCCAACCCCTGAAGCGCCTTCGCCGTCGCGAGCTTCTCACGGACAATCTTGGCGGCCTTTTTCGGCGAGCGCTCCGAAAGGTCCATCAGCGACAGGCCGCCCAACGGCAGGGTCACCCCCGGCGCGCACTCCCTGTCCCGAACGTCTGTGAGTTCGAGTGAGCCGCCCCCCAAGTCGCCGACGACGCCGTCCGCTTTGTAGATCGAGCTTATGACGCCAAGCGCAGACAATCTTGCTTCCCGCTGGCCGCTCAAGAGCTCGATTTTGCATCCGAGTACGCGTTCCGCGCGATTGAGGAATTCCGCCCCATTCGCCGCATCCCTCACCGCCGCCGTCGCGATGCTGCGCACATCACCGATTCGCATCGTTTCGCAGAGAACACGAAAGCGCTGAAGCGCGGCCAGCGCCTTGAGGACGCCGTCCTCCGGCAGGAGCCCGGTCATGGCGACGCCTTTGCCGAGACCGCATAGGGCCTTTTCATTGAAGGTCGGCGTCGGCGCGCGCGACTGCGACTCGTACGACACCAGGCGCACCGAGTTCGAACCGATGTCGACGATCGCCACCGGCGCGCCCGGCAATCGTCCTCGCGCATTGTCGGGCGTGGCTGATCGTGTCGGGACCGTGTCGAGCATAACCAATCCTGTCGAGCGACTCGTATCGCCGGGCAGGGCGTCTATCAGAGGCGCCGCCGCAGCGCCATCGGAAAGGAGTCCGTCAACGCTTTGCCGCGACCGGAAAGACTCGGATTGGTCATGAAATAGTTGTGCGCGTTGAACGGCTCCTCCCCTTCGGCGGGGACGATTCTCTCGCTCGAGCCGTCCGGCAGAATCCGAAAACTCTGCTGGTTGTCCATGAGGTTCGCCTGCATGATTTGATTGAGGACCTGTTCGTGAACCGTCGGATTGAGCAGCGGAACCAGAGCCTCGACGCGCCGATCGAGATTGCGCGGCATGAGGTCAGCGGACGAAATGAACGCCCGGGCCTTCGGGCTGGGCAGCCCATGGCCGGCGCCAAACGCATAGACGCGCGCATGCTCCAGGAACCGGCCGACCAGCGACTTGACCCGAATGTTGTCGGAAAGCCCAGGGACGCCCGGCCGCAGACAGCAAATTCCACGTATCACGATATCGATCTGCACGCCTTCGCGACTGGCGGCATATAGAGCGTCGATGATTTGCGAATCGACAAGCGCGTTGCATTTGATCCAGATCTGGGCCAGCCGTCCCATCCGTGCGTAGTCGATTTCATCGGCGATATTGCGCAGCAACGTCTTCTTGAGCGTGATCGGGGAAATCGACATCTGCTCAAGGCCGTCCGGCTCGGCGTAGCCCGTGATAAAATTGAAAATACGGGCGACATCGCGCCCGATCGCCGCATCGGCGGTGAAAAGCGAAATGTCAGCGTAAATCCTGGCGGTCACCGGATGATAGTTGCCGGTGCCAAGGTGACAGTAGTTGACGAGCGATCCCCCCTCGCGCCGCACCACCATCGACAGCTTGGCGTGGGTCTTGAGCTCGATGAACCCATAGACGACTTGCGCGCCGGCTCGCTCGAGATCACGCGCCCAGCGGATGTTGGCCTCTTCGTCAAAGCGCGCCTTTAATTCCACGAGCGCGGTGACCGATTTTCCCGCCTCCGCCGCTTCGATGAGGGCCCTGACGATCGGGCTATCAGCCGAAGTGCGGTAGAGCGTCTGCTTGATCGCGACGACGTTAGGGTCGTGCGCCGCCTGATTGAGGAACCGGACGACGACGTCGAACGATTCGTAAGGATGATGGACAACGAGATCCTTCTGCCGAATCGCCCCGAAAATATCGCCGCCGAGCTCCTTGACGCGTTCCGGAAAGCGAGGGTTGTAAGGCGGAAACTTGAGCTCGGGGCGATCGATCGCCACCAGTTGCGACAGGTCGTTGAGCGCCAGCATTCCCTCGATGAGCACGATGCCCGACGGGACGACGTCGACGTCGCCGGCCACGAACGCGCGCAACGATTCGGGCATGCTGGCTTCGATCTCGAGCCGAATGACGATGCCGCGCCGGCGCCGTTTGAGCGCGCTCTCATAGAGGCGAACGAGATCCTCCGCTTCTTCCTCAACTTCAATGTCGCTGTCGCGAATGACGCGAAAGGCCCCCTCCCCCAACACTTCATGGCCCGGAAACAAGAGCCCGATGAACGCAACAATCAACCGGTCAAGCATTACGAAGCGCGCGGCGCCTCCGAGCGGGCTATCGGGCAACCGGACGAACCGTTCGACGCTTCCGGGAATGCGCACCAACGCGCTCATCGTCTCGCCCTTATGCGGATTAAGGAGCTCGAGCGCCAAAGTGAATCCCAGATTGGGGATGAAGGGAAACGGATGCGCGGGATCAATCGCAAGCGGCGTCAGAATCGGGAAGATGTGCGAGAGGAAGTAGTCCTGCAGCCACTCTCGTTCTCTGCGGGTCAGATCGCCGACCTCGAGGATGACGACGCCGTTGGCGGCGAGCTCAGATTGTAAGGCCTTCCACCGCGACTGTTGGGACGCGACCAGGGCGGCAACTCGCTCGCTGATGCGTTCGAGCTGCTCCGCGGGAGTGCGCCCATCATCGGAAATCTCCGCGACCCCGCTAAGCACCTGGCCAACCAGGCCCGCCACGCGGACCATGAAAAACTCGTCGAGATTGGTGGCCGAGATGGAGAGGAACCGCAGTCGCTCAAGCAGCGGATGGCTCGCATTGGCGGCCTCCTCCAGAACCCTTCGATTGAACTCGAGCCACGACAACTCACGGTTGATAAACCGCTCGGGCGAAGATAGCAGCGAGGGCGACTCGTCATTCGCCGCGATCGTCGCGGTCGATGGCAGGGGTTCTTCTTTCGTCGCAAGCGCGCGCGGCAAACAAATCTCCTTTTCCGTTGGCGAGATATTGATCCAATTCCCGCGCGCCGCAAGCACGGCCAGAGCGCCTTGCTTAACGCTCGCGGCGGCGGCCAAACCGTTGGCGCGTCAAACCTCTCCGAACGCGACGACTGCTGTTGGACGAAGAAGGCGCCAAAGCTATACAACATATTTATTATGTTGTTATACCTTCCGCCGATTTCGCCGGCCCCCCGCACGCGATCTCGAGGGCGAAACTAAACGGGATCCCAAGGCGACTAAGGCAGGGGGAGCTTTCCCCGAGGCCAATTCAGCCGTCATCGCCGCTGAGGCTCACGAGCGGCGATGCAGCGAGCGGGCGAGTTCGTCAAGGGCCTGCGGATAGATCCGGTGCTCCTCTTTGAGAACGCGCGCCGCAAGGGCGGCCACGTCGTCCCCCGGAAGAACCGGCGCCCGCGCCTGCGCAAGGATCGGTCCGGCGTCGAGCTCGGCGGTCACGAGGTGAACCGTGCAGCCATGTTCGGCGAGCCCAAGGGCGAGCGCGCGCTCGTGGGTGTTGAGGCCGCGCAGGTTCGGCAGGAGCGACGGATGAATGTTGAGCATGCGTCCCTTCCATCGCTCGACGAAGGGCGGGCTCAGCACGCGCATGAACCCGGCGAGGCAGACGATTTCGACCGAGGCGGCGGTGAGCCGCGTCTCCAGCGCCGCCTCGAACGCCGGCTTGCCCGTATAGGCTCGAAAGTCGATCGCCTCGGCGGCGACGCCCAGCTTGCGCGCGAGCGAAAGGCCGGGCGCGGCCGGGTCGTCCGACAGGACCAGCACGATCTCAGCCGAAAAGTCCGGCGATTGCGCGGCTTCGATCAAGGCGCTCATGTTGGAGCCCCGGCCCGAGATGAGAACCGCCGTTCGCACGCGCGGGGTCACAGCTTGAGCCTTCCGTGCGGTGACCAGGCGCCGTCCCTGGCCATGAACAAGTTCTCCAATCAGGACCGGCGCGAGATCCGCGGCGGCGAGGGCCTCGCGCGCTTCGACCTCGCTGTCGGCGGAAACAAACGCCGCCATCCCGAACCCGCAGTTGAAGGTGCGCAGCATCTCCCCTTCGTCGAGATTGCCGGCTGACGCGAGCCAGGAAAAGACGGGCTGCGGCGCGAAGGCGTTGAGATTGAGCGAGATGGCCAGACCGTCGTCGAGCACGCGCGGCAGGTTGTCCGGATAACCGCCGCCAGTGATATGGGCGAGCGCGTGGATGCCCCGCGTTCGTTTCAGCGCCTGAAGGAGCGGCCGCACATAGAGGCGGGTCGGCGTCAGCAGCGCGGCGGCGAGCGAGTGTTGTGGATCGAATGGGGCGGGATCGTCCCATCCGAGGCCGGACCGCGCGACAATGCGCCGCACCAACGAAAATCCATTGGAATGGACGCCGGACGACGGCAGGCCGAACACAAGGTCCCCTGGCTTCAGTCCCGGCCGCGGCAGCAGCGTGCCGCGCTCGGCGGCGCCGACGGCGAAGCCGGCGATGTCGAAATCGCCAGTCGCGTAAAGGCCGGGCATCTCCGCCGTCTCGCCGCCGATCAATGCGCACCCCGATTGCGCGCAGCCCTCGGCGATGCCCTGCACCACGGCGGACGCGACGTCCTCGTCGAGCTTGCCTGAAGCAAAATAATCCAAGAAAAACAAGGGCTCAGCGCCCTGAACGACAATGTCGTTGACGCACATGGCCACGAGGTCGACGCCGATCGTATCGTACGTGCCGCTCTCGATGGCGATCTTCACCTTTGTGCCGACGCCGTCGTTGGCGGCGACCAGGATCGGATCGACAAAGCCCGCTGCCTTAAGATCGAACAGTCCGCCGAATCCGCCAAGCTCCGCTCCCGTTCCGGGACGACGTGTGGCGCGCGCGAACGGACGGATTCGATCCACAACGCGGTTGCCGACGTCGATGTCGACCCCCGATTCGGCGTACGTTAGAGGCTTTCGGCTTTCGGACATCCAGACTCGCAAGGCTTCGGCGAGGACCGGGGTAATTCCGCGCCACGCAACGCGCAAGAGCAGCCCGCCAGGCTTGGTTTCCCAACTTCGGCAACTTCGTGCTATCTCTGGGCCCGGTCATCCGCGCGTGGCGAAGTCCAAAGAAGCGGATGGCTGGGCGGGACGCCAGGGCGTCAATAGTTGATGAATATAGGTACGGTCCTCAACAATTTACCGAATTTCATCACGCTCGCGCGAATGCTGATGACGCCCCTGGCAGTCATGATGATCATTTCACAACGATTCCTTCCCGCGTTCCTGATTTTTATTCTGGCCGGCGTGTCAGATGGGGTCGACGGCTTTATCGCCAAGAGATTCGGTCTTCGCACGGAGCTCGGCGCCTATCTCGACCCGCTTGCAGACAAAGCTCTGCTGATCTCGATCTATGTTTCCTTGGCCATATATGCCGGTTTGCCGGCCTGGATCGCGATCACGGTCGTGTCGAGAGATGTGATGATCCTTGTGGCGGTGCTGGTCTCCTGGCTGCTCGACAAGCCGGTCGAAATCCGCCCCGTCTGGGTGTCGAAACTGAATACGGTCGCGCAGATCGCGCTTGCCGGCTTCGCGCTCGGGGTCCGCGCCTACGGCCTCGAAGAACCGCTTCTGCAGGCCACTCTTCAATGGACGGTCGCTGCGACAACCTTGGCCTCGGGCGGCGTCTATATCGCCCAATGGCTGGACCATATGAGCCGATAGGCGCAGCCATGCTCCAAAGTCTCGCGGCGGTAACAATTCTTGTTCCCGGCTATGAAGACGGGCTCGCGTTTTTCCGCGATGTCCTCGGCTTCGCGGTTCTTGAAGACACCCCCTTGTCGCCCGGCAAGCGCTGGGTTGTCGTCGCCCCGTCGCCGGACTAGCAGGCGCGGCGTTGGTGCTCGCGGTTCCCAGCGACGAGCGTCAGAGGACCCGGGTTGGCGATCAGACCGGCGGACGGGTCGGCTTTTTCCTTCATTCCGGGGACTTCTGGGCGGATTACGAGAGGCTGCGTATGCGCGGCGTCAAGTTCCTGGAAACGCCCCGCAGCGAGCCCTATGGCCTTGTTGCAGTCTTTGCCGATCCCTGGGGCGGCAAATGGGATCTGCTCCAGCCGGCCAGCGGAGCGCGTGAAACGCCATGAGAGTCGGCCGGTGAGCCTGGAGCGCCAGATCCTGTTCTGGGGGCTCGGACTGGCGCCCTCCTGCTGATCGTCTATTTGCTCGGCTCAACAATAACGCCGTTCGCGGCCGGCATCGTTCTCGGCTATCTCCTCGACCCGGTCGTGCTCAAACTTCAGAGGTTCGGGTTCAGTCGACTCGGCGCCTCGCTTCTCATTCTCACTGTCTTTGTCGTAGCCGTCGTTCTTTTTTTCATTCTTGTCGTCCCGGTGTTGGGGAATCAGTTCATCGCCTTCGCGCAGCACCTGCCAGGCTATGCGGTGCGGCTACAGGCTTTCGCCATTGAGGAGGGCAACGCGTTCATTGCGAGATACGGCGGCCGCTGGCTGGAGGCCTTTGGGCTCAGCCAGCAATTGTCGACGACACAAATTCAGAAATCGGTGGGCGACTTCGTCACCCAGAGCGCGCAATGGCTTCTCGACGCTTTCACAAGGCTGGTGTCTGGAGGAGCGGCGCTGTTCAATTTCCTGTCGCTCTTGATCATCACACCTGTTGTCGCGTTTTATATTCTGGTCGACTGGGACAGGATGATCTCGAAGATCGACAGCTGGCTCCCCCTCGACCATCGCGAAACTCTGCGAAAGATCGCCCGAGAGATAAACCATGCATTGGCAGGGTTCATCCGCGGTCAGTCGATTGTCTGCCTTTTCTTGGCGGTCTGGTACAGCGTCGGTTTGACCCTGGTCGGACTCGACTATGGCTTTCTGATCGGCGTTATCGGCGGCGTCTTGAGCTTCGTGCCGTATGTCGGGTCGCTGACCGCGCTCGTGCTTTCGCTCAGCGTCGCCCTCTTCCAGGGTTGGCCAAGTCTCAAGCTATTCTTTCTGGCTCTCGCCGTTGTTGGAACGGGTCAATTCCTCGAGGGCAACGTGCTTTCGCCGCAGCTCGTCGGCGAATCGATCGGGCTTCACCCGGTCTGGTTGATGTTCGCACTCTTGGCTTTCGGCCAGTTGTTCGGTTTCCTTGGGCTGCTCATCGCCGTTCCAACCGCAGCGGCGATTGGCGTTGTGGCCCGCCATCTGATTGCCGTCTATCTGACCAGTCCATTTTACCGGGGCCGCACTGAGCCGGAGAGCCAATGATGGCCCGCCAGCTCACGTTCCGCTGGCCGCATTCTCCGAGCTTCGCACGCGAGGATTTTCTTCCTGCGCCGTCAAATCTTGAGGCGCTGACGGCGATAGAACTCTGGCCGAACTGGCCCAGTCGCATGTTGATGCTCGTCGGGCCCGAGGGGGTGGGGAAGAGCCACCTCGGCGCGATCTGGGCCCGCGCCGCCCATGCGATCACGCTCTCCGGGGAAGAGCTAGGCGAACAGAGCATCGAGGCCTGTGCTCAGGCCCATGCCGTGCTGATCGAGGACGCCGAAGGCGCAAAGCGGGCAGAGGCGCTCTTCTTTCACCTGATAAACGGCGCGCTGCAAAACAACGCATGGCTGCTCATGACCGGCCGCACCATCCCGGACACTTGGGGCCTCAACACTCCCGACCTTCTGTCGCGACTTCGGCTGGCGCCCGTTGTGCGCCTCGCCGCTCCGGACATCGAATTGACCGAGGCGGTCCTCTTCAAGCTGTTCAGCGATCGCCAGCTCCAGGTTGAGCCTCATGTGATCACCTACATTGCGCTCAGAATCGAACGTTCGCTTGGAGCCGCGCGAGCGTTTGTGGCGACGCTTGACATTGAAGCTTTGACGCAAGGCCGACGTATAACTCGCACAATGGCGAGCAACTTGCTGCGCGAAATGGAATCAAAGAGCGAATCGCCCTAGCCAAGCCACAAATCTATGTTTAGACTTTATTAATTAGCGTCGCAGGGGCGGGGGATAAGGCAGCGCGGCGCAGACAATAGACGCCAAGAGGACGGAGGAGACGATGCGGAAGTCCCTCATTCTTATTGCGACCGCAATCGGAAGCGGGGTGGGCTACGCTGCGGGAGTGACCGAGGTAGCCACGGGCCCAAACACAGATGACGCGTCCACGTGGCGCTGGCATGTCTCGTCGATACTGGCTGCGCAAAACGATGCGGCGACTGAGCGGGCGGAGACTATCGCCGACGTGTTCAGCCAGCGCTATGATCGCTACACCCCGTTGGGGCTGCCGCGAATGCGCGACAATTCGCGCTAAGGCGTTCGCTCAGCGAGTTGCATCGAGAGCGCTCACGTTCTGCGCACGCGCCCATATGCGTTCGAAGTTGCTCTCGAAGGCGTCGACGACCGCGGGATCGGTAATAAAGATCGCGTCGTTGTCCTGAGCGGCGAGTCCGGAGCGGGAAAAGTTACCTGAACCCGTTCGCAACACCTCCGCATCGACGGCGTAGGCCTTCAAATGCATTAAAACGCCCTCGCCTTTGACTCGCGCGGCGACATTCGGATGTGCAAGGAGCGCCTCAATGACCCCGCCCCTTGTGGGTCTGTGCTCCGCGAATTGCGACCTGTCCAAATAAAGACGGATGACAACGCCACGCTCCGCCGCGTCGATCAACGCCTCGGCTATCCGCGGGTCAGACAGGACGTAAGCCGCGATGTCGATGGACAATCGGGCGCGGCCGATCTCGCGAGCATCGACACTCTCGAGGTTTTCTCGCGGCGCGTAGTGGATCTCGGTCTGGCGTTCGCCGGCCCAGGACCCCTTCTCGGCCCAAGCCGCCCCCAGCGCCAACAGAGCGAAGGTCGCACTTAGAATTAAACGGACCGCCAAAGCCAGCGACTCGCCGGTTGAGTTGATGATGCCAACCTATAGTTGTAGTCGGTTGCAAACGCAAGCGAATATGGGCGACGCCACGGCCTGAGCAGTTTTGCTTTAGGGTCCCTTTGAATTTTGCAGCGCTTTGAGCCGAAAACCGGCATCCGCTTTCGATCACGGTCCGGGCATGACGCCTCAGAGTCAGAGGCGGCACAGTTCCGTCTTCTGAGCCAAAAGTTAGCGCCATAAGAGCACTTTAGCGTTAACGTCGGCAACAGAAGAGGTCGGAAAACACCCACTGTGATCCGGGCAGGACGGCGGAGGCTCCGCAGCCGACCAACAGCTATCGCTAGAAGAGCCGCGACTTTTATTTGCCATAATCGGAAAAGTGTGTTACCTATATCTCTGCTGACCGAATTCATCCGCCCAGCGGTGGAAGGAGGAGGCTGGCGGCTGTTTGATAGTTTTGTCACAACTCTAGCGTGCAAACCAGCGCGGGAGGGAGTTTTGCTATTTCTTCCTCTCGTAAGCGATTGAAAAGTCTCGATTCGAAAAAATAAGCGCTAGTAAACGCTAGCTATTTACTAGCGCTTATCAGCGTTTATGCCGTTTTTATTAGCATTTATGCGGCTGTTATTTGCATTGGCTTCGCCCGGCGTACACGCGCCGGTTGCTCTTGAAGAGGCGAAGGCTCCCTGATTCGCGAGGCAGGAACCCGGAATTGCGCCCGGGCACTTCAATCAGACGGCCTCGTGCCCTATCATCGGACGTCAAGATTTCTCGAAGCGTGATGTCGACAAGAGGCTCATGAACGCGATCACCGAGGTTACGCGGCGCTCCTCAGTCTGTCCGCACGACTGCCCTTCGGTTTGCGCTCTCGACGTCGAGGTGATCGGCGGAAAGCGGATCGGCCGCATCCACGGGGCGCGCGACCAGACCTATACGGCGGGGGTCGTCTGCGCCAAGGTGGCTCGGTATTGGGAGCGGATACATCATCCGGATCGGCTCACTCAGCCGTTTCGTCGCGTCGGCCCCAAGGGAAGCGGGCAATTTGCGCCGATCGGGTGGGACGAAGCGCTCGACCGAGTTGCTGAGAACTTCCTGTCGGTCGAACGCGAGCTCGGACCCGAAGGCGTCTGGCCGTACTTCTACGCCGGAACGATGGGTCTCGTGATGCGCGATGGGATCGAGCGCCTCACGCACGCCAAGCGCTATTCCCGCTTCCACGGGACAATCTGCGTCGGCGTCGCCTGGCCGGGATATGTCGCCGGAACCGGTAAGCTGATGGGCGCTGATCCGCGCGAAATGGCGAAGTCGGATTGCGTGGTCATTTGGGGCACCAACGCGGTCGCCACCCAAGTCAACGTGATGACCCACGCGATTCGCGCCCGCAAGGAACGCGGCGCGAAGATCGTCGCCATCGACATCTATGAAACCGAGACGATGCGGCAGGCCGATCTCGCGTTGTGCGTGCGGCCCGGCACGGATGGAGCGCTGGCCTGCGCGGTGATGCACATCCTGTTTCGTGACGGATGGGCCGACTGGGACTATCTCGATCGATACACCGACGCGCCCCACGAGCTCGAGGCGCACGTGCAGACCCGCGATCCTGCGTGGGCGAGCGCAATCACCGGCGTCGACGCCGCGCAAATCGAGGAATTCGCTGCGCTTATCGGGCGATCGAAACGCAGCTTCTTTCGCCTCGGCTATGGTTTCTCGCGCCAGCGCAACGGCGCGGTGAATCTGCATGCGGCCCTATCCATTCCCGCCGTCATTGGCGCTTGGGCCCACGAGGGGGGAGGCGCCTTCCACAGCAATAGCGGCGTGTACAAGCTGCAAAAAACTATGATCGAGGGTCTCGACGTCCGCGATTTAAGCGTTCGCCGCCTGGATCAGTCGCGGGTTGGAGCGGTCCTGACCGGCGATCCGGAAGCGCTGAAGGGCGGCCCACCTGTGCGAGCTATGCTCATTCAGAATACGAACCCGCTCGCCGTCGCGCCGCATCAGGAGAAAGTGCGCCGCGGTTTCTCGCGCGAAGATCTCTTTACCTGTGTTCACGAACAGTTCATGACCGACACAGCGCGCTACGCCGATGTCGTCCTGCCCGCCACGATGTTCCTGGAGCACGACGACATTTACACTGCCGGAGGCCATCAGCACCTGCAATTCGCGGCCAAAGTGGTCGACGCGCCCGAAGGCTGCCGGTCCAATCACGAGGTGATCGCCGCGCTCGCTCGGCGCGTCGGCGCCGAGCACCCCGCATTCTCGATGTCGCCGCGAGAGATCATTGACTGGACGCTGCGGGAGTCGGGCTGGGGCGATCTTGAGCGGCTCGAAAGCGAGCGCTGGCTCGACCTGCAGCCGCCCTTCGAGGCGTCGCACTTCCTCAACGGCTTTGGCTTTGCGGACGGAAAGTTTCGCTTCAAGGCGGATTGGACAGATACGCCCGTCGCCAATGACGGAATGCGCGGCCCTTGGCGCGCAATGCCTAGTCTGCCCGATTACTGGCCGGTCAACGAGGACACTGACGAAGATCATCCGTTCAAACTTGCGACCTCACCAGCCCGAAACTTCCTCAATTCGACCTTCACTCAGACGCCGACCTCGTTATCGCGAGAGCAGCGGCCGGAAGTGCTCGTCAATCCATCCGACGCCGCGAGGCTTGGGCTCTCCCAAGGCGATGTCGTGCAATTGGGCAACAAGCGTGGCCGAGCGCGCCTGCACGCGCGCATATTCGAAGGCGTGAAGCCCGGAGTCCTCGTGAGCGAGGGCATATGGCCGCCTTCGGCCTTTCTCGATGGCTGGGGAATCAACGTCCTCGTCGGCGACGACAGCGTCGCTCCGCACGGCGGCGTAGCCTTCCATGACGTCAGCGTATGGGCGCGCCGGGCATGAATGGCGGCGCTTTCTTTGCTCCTGTCCGCGAGATATACGAAAGCCCGCTTGTTGACTGCCACGTCCGTTCCCCTGCGCGAGCGAAAGAAAATGAAGAAGCCGTTAGGCGCGCAAACCAACGGGTCTGCGCAGAGCCTCGTCGATGTCGCTGCGATCGAGCAACTCGCGAAGATCGTGTCGCAATACGATCTGAGCGAGATCGAGATCAGCCTCGGAGACCTGCAAGTGCGTCTCGGGCGCGAGCGAGCGCCGTCGACACACGCGAGCGCAGCCGCAATTCCCCAAGCCGCACCGAGCCTAGCGCAAGGTCCCGCCGTCGCTGCGCCTGCAACTGAGCCTCTCTTGGCCGATCTGGCGGGCGCGGTGAAGTCGCCGATGGTTGGCACCGCCTATCTGCGGCCCAGTCCGGAAGCCAAGCCGTTCGTCGAGCTTGGATCAGCGGTGAAGGCTGGAGACAAGTTGCTGCTGGTCGAAGCCATGAAAACTTTCAACGACATTGTCGCGCCGCACGCCGGCAAAGTCGTGAGTATCCTTGTCGCCGATGGCGCGCCGGTCGAATACGACCAGCCGTTGATGATCATTGAATGACCGCGATTGAGAATCGCGCCGTAGGGATTGCGAACGATCGGGGAGCTCGCCCGGATGTTCGATAAGATCCTGATCGCCAACCGCGGCGAAATCGCGCTCAGAGTCATGCGCGCGGCCAAGGAGCTCGGCATTGCGACAGTGGCGGTCTATTCGACTGCCGACAGGGATGCGATGCATGTCAAGCTCGCGGACGAGAGCGTATGCATCGGCCCGCCGCCGGCGCGCGACAGCTATCTCAACATTCCGGCGATCGTCGCAGCATGCGAGATCACGGGCGCAGACGCCGTCCATCCAGGCTACGGTTTTCTAGCCGAGAACGCGCGTTTCGCGGAAATTCTTGACGAACACGACATCGTCTTCATCGGTCCGAAGGCCGAACACATCCGCATGATGGGCGACAAGATCGAGGCCAAGCGCACCGCTGAGCGTCTCGGGATCCCTTGCGTCCCGGGCTCCGAGGGCAGCGTCCGGGACGAAGACGAGGCGCGTAAGATCGCCGCCGAGATCGGCTATCCGGTCATGGTCAAGGCTGCGTCAGGCGGGGGCGGCCGCGGCATGAAGGTCGCCTGGGGATCCGACGACATCGCCGAAGCGATCGGCGCCGCCAGGATCGAAGCCCGGACCGCGTTTGGCAGCGATTCCGTCTACCTCGAAAAATATCTCGCCAAGCCGCGCCACATCGAAGTTCAGGTGCTCGGCGACACGCAGGGCCGCGCCATTCATCTGGGCGAGCGCGATTGCTCGCTTCAGCGTCGCCATCAGAAAGTCTGGGAGGAAGGCCCCTCCCCTGCGCTGAATCCTGAACAACGCGAGGGAATCGGCGAGATTGTCGCCAAGGCGATGGCCGAACTCGGCTACGTTAGCGCTGGGACGGTCGAATTCCTCTACGAAGATGGGAAATTCTTCTTCATTGAGATGAACACGCGCGTGCAAGTCGAGCATCCGGTCACCGAGATGATCACCGGAATCGACATCATCAATGAGCAAATCAAGATTGCAGCCGGCTCGCCCCTCTCGATCGCGCAAGACGACGTTCGATTCCTCGGCGCCGCGATTGAATGCCGCATCAACGCCGAGCATGCGCGCACATTCGCGCCTTCACCGGGACGAATTGCCTACTTTCACCCGCCTGGAGGTCTTGGCATTCGCGTCGATTCGGCGGCGTATCAGGGCTATGTGATCCCGCCCTATTACGATTCCCTGCTTGGCAAGCTGATCGTTCACGGCCGGACTCGAACCGAGGCCCTGATGCGGCTGAGAAGGGCGCTGGATGAATTTGTCGTAGACGGCGTCGAGACGACGCTGCCGCTGTTTCGGGAGCTTGTTCGAAATTCGGACGTGCAGAACGGCCAATATGATATCCACTGGCTCGAGAATTTTCTAAAGAATCACGTCAACGCGCAAAGGTGAGAAACCAGGGTCAAACAGCGTCGCGCGCTTAGCTGAAATCGTCATCGCGACGCTTGTTCCGCGAAGCTCGCGAACGACCCGGTTTGACCTCCGCGTGTGTAATCGCCGGCAGACGCAGCCGCTACGAGCGGCGCCCGTCAGCTCAATCGCTGCAAGGCTGCGCGCGCTTCGCCGTTGTTGGGATTGACCGTTACCGCACGCTGGTAGGATTCGACTGCTTTCGCGTGATTATTTAGCTTTTCGTAGCAGAGGCCAAGGCCGGCCCAGGCCTCCGAGTTGTTCGCGTTGACGTTGAGCGCCGCGTTGAAGTCCTCGATCGCCGCGTCATACTTCCCGGTAGCCATCAAACTCTGGCCGCGGGCCTGGTACGGTTCGCCCGCAAACGGGTCGCGATCGATCGCGTTGTTGAAGTCGGTGATCGCTTGGACGTTGTCGCCCTGCCGCTGATAGATGAGGCCTCGCGCGTGATAGGCTTGCGCTCCTTCAGGGTTCAGCCGGATCGCCTGGTTGAGATCGTTGAGCGCGCTGGCGTAGTCGCCATGCGAGCGCTCGAGATTGCCGCGTCCTAGATAAGCGGCCGCGTCATTCGGATTGACCGCGATCGCCTGATTGAAGTCCTGGATCGCGAGATCGTCCTTCTTGGTTTGACGATAGGCAAGCGCCCGGTTGGTGTAAGCGCCGGAGAAATGGGGATCAAGCTCAATCGTGTGACTGAAATCCTCGATCGCGTTCGAATACTTGCCAAGCTTGGCATAGACGACGCCACGCGTGTTGTAGGCGGCGGCGTCACTTGGATTGCGCTGAATGACCTCGCTAAGGGAGGCGATATTCCCTGCGTTGGAGGCCTGAGCCCCCGGTTCGGCGTCAACCTCCGCCACGTGCGTGTTGAAGCCGCCGAGCGTCTCGCTGCATGCGGCAAGCATCAGCGCGATCGCCGCCAATCCAGCCCGCGCCCAAATGTCTCCAGAGGTCATCGTGCGCCAAACCCCGGGCCGAAGGCTAAAGCGGAACCCGCGCCCTGATCGATGCGATGCGACGCCAAGATCGAAAACCCCGCTCAACCGATCGCCCCAGGACCGCCGGGTGTTAAAAGCTGACGTCTTGCGCGCCAACGCCTCCGTCGCCCATCGAGCCGGCGCTGATCACCCGGCCGACCGCGGCGCCCCAGGGGCCGGCTTCGGCTTCATCGGAAGCAGGCCCTCGCGTTGCAGCTTCTTGCGAGCGAGCTTGCGCGCGCGCCGAACCGCCTCAGCCTTCTCGCGCGCCCTCTTCTCAGAGGGTTTCTCGTAGTGTCCGCGAAGCTTCATTTCGCGGAATATCCCCTCGCGCTGCATCTTCTTCTTGAGCGCCTTGAGGGCTTGATCGACATTGTTGTCGCGAACGAGTACCTGCACGGACTATCCTGTGTTTGAGGCTGGGCCTCGAAAGAGCGAAAATTGGCGCGCGCAATCGCTCACACCGCGTCGCGCAAGTTGCGGGGCCTTTAGCAGACAGGCTATTTCTTGTCCAGAGCGCTTGCGAGTCCGGGGGCCAACACCGTGGTTCCGTTGTCGCACCCATCATGGCATAGAACAACCAAGTCAGGATCCTTGAAAATGAACAGATTCGATCGGCGTCCGATCGACGCAGGCGAAGCGAAGGTTGAATTTCTTGACGGCGATTTTCGCATTCTTCGTCCGGGCGCCTACGTGCGCTGCGCCGTGACGGGCGAGGCGATCCTTCTCGATGAACTACGCTATTGGAGCGTTGATAGCCAGGAGGCTTACGCCAGTCCCGCCGCCTCGATGAAGCGAGAGTGTGAGCGTCTGTAGAGCGCCGTCTGGATCGGCGCCCCAGTCTCGCAACTCGGGCTTCGACAACTCCGGCGCAGCCTAAGTGCGAGCAAGCGCGAGTAAATTGCGCCCAAACGCTAGTAAATGCTAGTAAATTTGCTAGCGTTTACTAGCGCTTATTTTTTCGAATCGCATCATTTCAATGGGTTACGGCGGAAATAAATAAGGAAATCTCACCGCCGCTCAGGCTCGCATCTCAGGTTGTAGAGCAAACGTATCAAACAGCCTGCCGGCCTTCCTCCGCGCCTCGGGCTAGCGCCCAGCGCAGGTCGATTCGGCCAGCATTAATATAGGTACCATATCTTTCTAGTTTTTGCAACAACAATTACGGCTCTTATAGCGTTTGCTGTTGGTTGGGTCGGGAGAGGGACCTGCGGCGGCAGAAGAGGCGTCCTGCCCCCGGACTGTGAGTCCGGGGGCAGGACGGCAGAGGCTCCGAAGCAAGTCGGAAGCAGCCGACCAACAGCTAACGCTATAAGAGCCACAATTACGGTATCGGTCATCGGATCGGGGGGGCGTATTGAATGCCGCCTTCGCTCCATAATTGATTGAGACCCCGGGGAATGGCGAGCGGGGTTTTCGCGCCGAGGTTGCGCTCAAAGACTTCGCCGTAATTGCCGACAGTCCGGATGATGTTGGCCGCCCAGGCGTTTGTCAGCCCGATCTGTTCGCCGAAATCTCCAGTTGTCCCGACCAGCCGTTTGACCTCAGGCTTCTGCGACCTCAGCGCCTGATCGATGGTCTGTGAACTGACCCCAAGCTCCTCGGCGTTGATCATGGCGAAATAGACCCACCTCACGATACTGATCCATTGCAGGTCATTGTTGCGCACCACCGGACCGAGGGGCTCCTTGGAGATCACGTCCGGTAGAATCACTTGATCCCTCGGCTTGGCGAGGCGGAGACGCAACGCATAGAGCTGGGAGAGATCGCTGGTCAGCGCGGAGCAAAGACCGGCGTCGTAATTCTTGATCGATTCGTCGGTCGATGAGGAGATGACCTCCTGAAGCGCCATGCTGTTGCTGCTGAAGAAGTCGGCGAGATTGTCGATCGTCGTGGTGCCGCTCTGCACACACACCTTGGCGCCGTCGAGTTGAAGCGCCGAATTGACGCGCAGCGCGCGCGGGACCATGAATCCCTGTCCGTCGTAGTAGGTGGCGCCAACGAAGGTCAGGCCGAACTCCGTTTCGCGCCCCATCGTCCAGGTGGAGTTGCGGGCAAGAACGTCGATTTTTCCGTCCCGAAGCGCCTCAAAGCGCGCGTCCGCGGATAGCGGCACGAGCTTGACCTTCTTCGGATCGCCAAAGACAGCGGCGGCGATCGCACGACAGAAGTCGACGTCAAATCCAGTCCAGATCCCACGCTCATCGACGTTGGAGAACCCGGGCAGCCCTTCATTGACCCCGCAGACCAGCGATCCGCGCGCCTTCACCGCCGCCAGGGTCGGCGACGACCCGGCAGCCTGGGCGAAGCCAACCATCGCCATGACATACGCTGCGATGGCCCATCGCAGCGCCGCCCGTCCCAGTCCATCAAGTCGGCGCAGTCGATCCATTCGGACGCTCACCCTTGGCGCTTCCGGTGACATTAGCTGACGAGGAGACCGGAGAAAACCGCCGGCCCACGGCAGCCGGGAACGGAGCGCCTTTCGAACCCGTCCGTGGCGGCGGGGCTTCGGCGCCTCCACGGCGGCTATTCGGCGCCAGCGGCGTCGAGAAGAGTGAGCGGAAGTCCAAAGGCGGGAAACAGGCGCGGGCCGAGAGGTCCCACATACACGGTCAGCGCCGAAATCGAGTCATGGTCGAGTTCGAGGATCTGAAGGGCGTGGGCGGCCCATTGCGAGTCCGCGGTCGCGCGAGCATAGACGGCGAATGCGGGTTGTCCATTGGCCGCCGTCGGCGCCAAGCGAAGCCCGCCAGCGGTGTTCCAGGCCAGTGCGAAGAACTCGCGGATCGCATAGCGTCCCGCATACCATTGTCGCCACGGCGGCATAGTCAATGTCGCGTCTTCCTTGAGGAGGGCCACGAAGCCATCGAGATCGTGGGCTTCCCACGTGCGCAAATAGCGACCGAGCAGCTTCTGCTGCGCGAGATCAGGTTGGGGCGCCGCCGCCGGTCGCCCGTTCGGATAGCATTTGGCGAGCGTCTCGCGCGCCCGCTGCAAGGCGCTGTTGAGCGAGGCGGTCGATCCACCCACCAGGCTGGACGCTTCGGACGCCGACCAGCCCAGAACATCCCGCAGCAACAGCACGGCGCGCTGGCGCGGCGGCAGTTTCTGAATGGCGGCGACAAAAGCGAGCCGCACGGCCTCGCGAGACGCGTAACGGGCCTCCGGGTTCGGCGCTTCGTCCAAAATCTGGTCCAAGTGCGAATCCGGATAAGGCTCGAGCCATGCAAGCTCAGTCGGAGGGGCGCCCTCCGGCATCCGCACAGCGAGACTGGCGGGCCCCTGCTGGTCCGGCAGCACGCGCCGCGCCCTCCGGCGGCTCGCGATTGTATCCAGGCAGACGTTGGTGGCGATCCGATAGAGCCAAGCGCGAAACGATCCGCGTCCATCGAAGCTGTCGAAGCTGCGCCAGGCGCGCAGATAAGTCTCCTGGACGAGATCCTCGGCTTCGTTCACGGAGCCGACCATGCGGTAACAATGCGCTTTGAGTTCGCGGCGGAACGGTTCGGCGGCCCGTTCAAACGCCCGGCTAGCACGCTCTGGGGCTAGCGCCTGATGCGGGGGCTCCGCTTTTGTCATCGCAATCCCGTTGGCCTCCCGCGACCCGCTGCCAGTGGCTTCATCATAAAGGGGCGGCTTCGAGACCCTTCCCGGAGACGATGAATGCTTTCCCCTTGAACTCATCCGGATGCTGAGCCAACTCGATGACCGCGGCGGCAGTGTCCGACGCGGTCGGGGGCGAAGCCATGCCTTGAATGAAGTCGGCCGCGGATACGCCAAGATAGCCGGAATAGCCTGCGACTGCATGCTTTCCGAGCTCGGTGTCGGGCATGATGCGCGGCGCAAGCGCCATGAACCGCAAGCCGAGGTTCAGACGATCCGATTCCTTCTGGCTGTAGTTGGCGATGAACAGCTGCGTGCGTTTGGCGCCGGCGTATCCTCCCGAGATCGGCGAACCGGCAAGAGCGGCGCCGCTCGAGATGAGAATGATCGAGGCGCCCGCCGGCAAAGGCCGCGCCAGCGCAGCCTTGCAGAAATTAAATGCGATTTTGACGTCGGTCTCCCAGTTGACGGCGAATTCCCGCCAGCTCTGCTCATGAAGCGGCGCCGCCGGGGGAAACGCGCCGGCGCTGACGACCAGGATATCCGGTTGGAGCACCTCAAACACCTTTGCAGGAGCGCCTTCATCTGCAGCGTCGAGCGCCAGAACTTTGGCGCCGGGGACCTCCTGGGCCAATTGTCGAAGGGGAGCCTCCTGTCTCGCCACCGCAAGCACGCGAGCGCCCTCGCGCGCGGCGGCCTCGGTAATCCGCCGTCCCACCCCTCGGCTGCCGCCGATCACGACCATGGTCTTGCCTGTCAATGCGGACATGTCGCCCTCTTCGCTTTCGTTGGCTGCGCCCGATGCGCTGATCTGTAAGACCGGCGCGGCGGCTCGAACTCATCGGTCGCCGAAGAATTTTTTGGCTGTCCGTCGCGCGCGGCGATTTGCCCTTTACGGAGTCGCAGCACGATTCCGCTTGCATTGCTCCCGAAAATAGTTCATATGTGAACCTTATTGCGACTGAATGGAGCCGCGCTCGCCGCTGGGCGCGGCTCTTGCGCGAAAATCGGGGTATGGGATGCCGACTTACAAGGCGCCGGTGAGCGACACCGTCTTCCTGCTGAGCGACGTTTTCGACTATGGAAAGTACGCGAACACCCCCGGCTTTTCCGAGGCGCCGATCGACGTTGTCGAGGCGGTCTTGAGCGAAGGCGCCAAATTCGTCGAGGAGGTCATCCAGCCGCTCAATCGCATCGGCGACATGGAGGGTTGCAAGCGCAACGATGACGGCAGCGTGACCACCCCCAAGGGCTTCAAACAGGCCTACAAGGCGCTGGTCGAGGGCGGCTGGGTCGGGTTGGCGGGCGATCCCGCATATGGCGGCCAGGGCCTCCCGATGTTCGTCGGCGCGCTCTTCGGCGAATACGAGTGTTCCGCCAATATCGCCTTCTCGATGTATCCGGGCCTCACCCGCGGCGCCGTCGCGGCGCTGATGGCGCACGGCAATGACGACTTGAAAGCGCGTTATCTGCCCAAGCTGACGGTCGGCGAGTGGGCCGGCACGATGAACCTGACCGAACCGCATTGCGGCACCGATCTCGGGCTCATCAAGACGAAGGCCGTCCCGCAAGCGGACGGCTCCTACGCCATCACGGGTCAGAAAATTTTCATCTCGGCCGGCGAGCACGACCTGACCGACAACATCGTTCATCTCGTCCTCGCACGCATCGAGGGGGCGCCGGCGGGCACGAAGGGCGTTTCGCTCTTCCTCGTGCCGAAGTTTCTGCCGGGCGCCGATGGCGGCGTCGGCGAACGCAACAGCGTCATGTGCGGCTCGATCGAGCACAAGATGGGCATTCACGGCAATTCGACCGCGGTCCTCAATTATGACGGCGCCAAGGGCTGGCTTGTCGGCGAGGAGCATCGCGGCTTACCTGCGATGTTCGTGATGATGAACGGCGCGAGGCTCGGCGTCGCCGTCCAGGGTCTCGGGATTTCCGAGGTCGCCTATCAGAACGCCGCAGCCTACGCGAAAGAGCGTCGTCAGGGTCGTTCTCTGAAAGGCGCGGCTGAGCCCGACAAAGCCGCCGACCTCCTATTGGTCCACCCGGACGTGCGGCGCATGCTGCTTGAAATTCGCGCCTTCAACGAAGCGGCGCGCGCGCTTCTGGTCTGGACAGCGCTTGCCGAAGACGAGGCGCGTCACGCCCCGGATGCGAAGACAAGGCAGACGGCCGACGATCGGCTCGGCTTGATCACGCCGGTGCTCAAAGGCGTGTTCACCGATTATGGATTCGCCAACGCGGTCAAAGCGCAGCAGGTGCTGGGCGGCCATGGCTATATCGCCGAATGGGGCATGGAGCAGTTCGTGCGCGACGCGCGCATCGCGATGATCTACGAAGGCGCGAACGGCGTGCAGGCGCTCGATCTCGTGGGGCGCAAGCTGGCGAAAGACGGCGGCCGCGCGGTGATGGCGTTCTTCGGCGAAATCAACGGCTTCCTCGCCGCCAACAAAGACGACGCCGCGTTCGCGCCCTACCTCGGCGGCCTCAAGTCCTCGCTGGGGCATCTGCAGCAGGCGACGATGTGGCTCTCGGCCAACGGCCTCAAGAACCCCGAAGACGCAGGGGCCGGTTCTTATGACTATATGCACCTCATGGGCCTGACGGCGCTTGGCTACATGTGGGCGCGGACCGTCAAGGCGGTGCTGGCTCGACAGGCGAGGGCTGAGAGCACGCCCGACCTTGACGCGAAATTGACCCTCGCCAAGTTCTTCAACGAGCGTATGCTGCCGGAAACGGCGGCGCATCTGGCGCGGCTCAGCGCCGGCTCCGGAACGCTGATGGCGCTTCCGGCCGAGGCGTTCTGAAAGCGGAAGAAAAGGAACGGGAGGTTCCATGGGCTCAGCCGAGGCGCCGAGGCGGCTGACAGGCGGCTGCCAGTGCGGCGGGGTGCGCTATGAGCTGACCGGGCGTCCCCGGGACGGCAGCATTTGCCATTGTCGGATGTGCCAGAAGGCTGGCGGCGCCCCGTTCATGGCTTTCACTGGGGCCGTGCGCCAAGAGCGCTTCGTTTTCACCCGCGGCGCGCCGGCGAGCTACCGCAGTTCAGAGATTGCCGAGCGGGGCTTCTGCGCCGTCTGCGGCACGCCGCTGACCTATCGCCTGATCGGCCGCGACCGCGTCTCGGTGACGATCGGCAGTCTCGACCGGCCGGCCGAAGTTGCGCCGGCGCAGCAAATCGGGGTCGAATCCGCGCTGCCCTGGTTCGCCGACCTGGCGGCGCTTCCGGCGTCGCGAACCGAGGATTGGTTGAAGACCGTCGGCGTAACGGACGCTGGAAGCCGCCAGCATCCGGACGCCGACTGACACACGCTCTCCCGTCGGAGAGACCGAGAAACGACTAAAAGCCGCGGCCACGCCGCAGGGAGACATCGAATGACGGACGCCTTCATTTATGATCATGTGCGAACGCCACGCGGGCGCGGCAAACCGGACGGCTCGCTGCATGCCGCCTCCACGCTCCATTTGGCGGCGACGGCCTTGAAGGCGATCAAGCATCGCAACAATCTCGACCCGGCGCAAGTCGACGACGTGGTGATGGGCTGCGTCGATCCAGTCGGCGAAGCGGGCGGCGACATCGCGCGCATGGGCGCGCTCGCCGCGGGCTTCGGCGACACGGTGCCGGGCGTGCAGATCAACCGCTTCTGCGCGTCGGGACTCGACTCGGTCAATTTCGCCGCGGCGCAGGTCATGAGCGGACAGCACGAGCTCACGATCGGCGGCGGCGTCGAATCGATGAGCCGCGTCGGCATCGGCGCCTCGGGAGGCGCATGGCCGGCTGATCCGTCGCTGGCGATTCCGGCCTACTTCATGCCCCAAGGCGTGTCGGCGGATTTGATCGCGACAAAGTATGGCTTCTCGCGCGACGACGTCGATGCTTACGCGGTCGAGTCGCAGAAGCGCGCCGCGGCGGCCTGGAAAGAGGGCCGGTTCAAGAACTCGATCGCGCCGGTCATCGACGTCAACGGCTTGCCCATGCTGGAGCATGACGAGCACATGCGGCCGAGCACGGACATGCAGTCGCTCGCTTCGCTGAAGCCTTCCTTCGTCATTCCGGGCGAGCAGGGCGGCTTCGATGCGGTGGCGGTTCAGGCGCATCCGGATGTCGAGCGCATCATCCATGTCCATCACGCCGGCAATTCGTCCGGCATCGTCGACGGCGCCGCCGCGGTGCTCCTGGGCTCGCGCGAGGCGGGCGAAAAAGCGGGCCTGAAACCCCGGGCGCGGGTGCGCGCGTTCGCCAATATCGGCTCGGAGCCGGCGATCATGCTGACCGGCCCAATCGACGTGACGAAAAAGGTGCTTGCGCGCTCGGGCATGTCGATCGACGACATCGACCTGTTCGAAATCAACGAGGCTTTCGCCTCGGTCGTGCTGCGCTTTCGCCAGGCGTTCGACCTCGACGCGAACAAAGTCAACGTCAACGGCGGCGCGATCGCGATGGGCCATCCGCTGGGCGCGACTGGAGCCATGATCCTCGGCACCGCGCTCGACGAGCTCGAGCGCACCGGCAAGAGCACCGCGCTCATCACGCTCTGCATCGGCGGCGGCATGGGCACCGCCACGATCATCGAGCGCATCTGATCGCGAGACGGAGATTTCAGATGAACCTGACCAACTTTCGTTTCGAAACCGACGCGGACGGAATCGCGCTCGTCACTTGGGACGTGCCGGGCCGGTCAATGAACGTGATCAACGGCGAGGTCATCCGTGAGTTCGGTGAGATCGTCGATAAGATCGGAAAAGACGAAGCAATCAAGGGCGCCGTTTTCACCTCCGGCAAGGAGGGCTTCGCAGCAGGCGCGGACCTGACGATGCTCGAGACCGCGGGCAAGGAATACGCGCGGCGCGCCAAGGCCGAAGGCAAGGAGGCGGCGATGCGCGCCTTCGTCGAAGGAACGAAGCAACTCTCGCTCGTCTACCGCCGGCTGGAGACCTGCGGCAAGCCCGTGGCCGCGGCGATCAACGGGGTGTGCATGGGCGGCGGTTTCGAACTGGCGCTGGCCTGCCATTACCGCATTGTCGCGGACAGCGACAAAGCGCGCGTCGGACTGCCGGAGATCAAGGTCGGGCTCTTCCCTGGCGCTGGCGGCACGCAGCGCGTGGCGCGGCTCATGCCGACGCCGGAGGCGCTGCAGATGTTGCTCAAGGGCGATCAGATCCGTCCGGCGGCAGCGAAGAAGATGGGCCTCGTGCACGAGGTGGCGCCCGTCGATCAGATTGTCGCGCTCGCGAAAGCGTGGGTGAAGGCCAACCCGAACGCCAAGGCGCCATGGGACGACCCGAAGTTCAAGCTTCCGTCGGGCAAGGTCTATTCGGCCCAGGGGATGATGATCTGGCCGCCAGCCAACGCCATCTATCGCCGCGAGACTTACGACAATTATCCTGCAGCCAAGGCCGTTCTGCAGAGCGTGTTCGAGGGCTTGCAACTGCCGATGGACCTAGCGCTCGCGATAGAGGCCAAGTATTTCGCCAATATCCTCCTTTCCAAGGAGGCTGCGGCGATGATCCGTTCGCTGTTCCTGTCGATGGGCGAATTGAACAAGGGCGTGCGACGCCCCGCGAGCGTTCCGCCGACGAACTTGCGCAAGGTCGGTGTGCTTGGCGCTGGGCTGATGGGCGGCGGCATCGCTTATGTCTCGGCCTTGGCCGGACTCGATGTCGTGCTCGTCGATCGCGATCAGGAAGCGGCCGACAAGGGCAAGGCCTATTCGGACAAGCTCATCAGCTCCCAGATCGCCAAAGGCCGCGCCAAGACCGCTGACAAGGAGGCGCTGCTCGCCCACATCACGCCGACCGCGGACTACGCCAAGCTCAAGGGCTGCGATCTCATCGTCGAGGCGGTGTTCGAGGACCGCGCGGTGAAGGAAGAGGCGACGAAGAAGGCGCAAGCCGTCGTCGGCCCCGACGTCGTCTTCGCCAGCAACACCTCGACGCTGCCGATCACTTCGCTCGCCGGGACATCACTGAACCCTGATCATTTCATCGGGGTGCATTTCTTCTCGCCCGTCGAGAAGATGATGCTGACCGAGATCATCATGGGCGAGAAGACCGATGCGAAGGCGCTGGCGACCGCGATGGATTTCGTCCGCGCAATCAAGAAGACGCCGATCGTGGTCAACGACTGCCGCGGTTTCTATGTCAACCGCTGCGTCGGCAACTACATGGTCGAAGCCCACGCCATGGTGATGGAAGGCGTGCCGCCGGCGATGATCGAGAACGCCGCCAAGATGGCCGGCATGCCGGTGGGGCCGCTCGCGCTCAACGACGAAGTCGGCATCGATCTGAGCTTGCGAATCCTTCAGGCGGCCAAGGCCGATCTGGGCGCGAACGCCGTCAATCCTGCCCAAGAGAAGCTCATCGAGACGATGGCGGCCAAAGAGGGCCGCTTTGGCCGCAAGAACGGCAAGGGGTTCTACGACTACCCGGCGAACGGGCCGAAGACCCTGTGGCCAGGGCTTGCCAAGATCGTCGGCAAGCGGCTCGATCCAGACAGCCTCAGTGTCGAGGACCTCAAGGACCGCTTCCTCTTTACCGTGGCGCTCGAAGCCGCCCGCTGCATGGAAGAGGGCATCGTCACGGATCCGCGCGAGGCCGACGTCGGCTCGATCCTCGGGTTCGGCTTTGCGCCCTACTCGGGCGGCGCCCTGTCTTTCATCGACGGTATGGGGCTCAAGGCCTTCGTCGCGCGGGCCAAAGAGCTGGCGGCCAAATATGGTCCGCAATTCGAACCCGGCGAGAGGCTGGCGCAGATGGCCGAGCGCGGTGCGACGTTCTATGGAGCTCATGGCGAGAGGCAGAAGGCGGCTTAAGGCGCAACCGCCCCAATGGAGCGCGGGTCGGCCCGGAGCGTCCCGCGGTCCACTAGCACTCCACCAGCCTTGCTGCTAACAGATTGATTTGGCACGATTTTTGCGGAACTGATGATTGCCAAAGCGCGTTGGAAGCGACACCATCGCACTCTGGGAATCAGGAGAGCCCGCATGGTCACCGCCGACTTCCGCCGTCAGCTCGAGGGGTTTGGACTGACGACCGCCAGCATCCTTTATCGCATGCCCGATCACCCCGATATCCTGCAGAACTACATCTGGCAGCAGCATGATCTGCATCCGCACTTCCCCGAGCTTAAGAAGTTCCTCGACTTCTGGACGCGCGAGCTAGACGGCCTGCTTCATTCGGTGACGGTGGCGCACGCGCGCCTCATTAAGCCCGCGGAATTCAAGGCGGTCGGCGCGGAATTCCGGCTGAACTGAGGGACCCGACCACCAAACGGCGCGCCGCCATTGGGTCGTCGCGCCGTTAGGGGGACTATGACTATTGCGGAGCGCGGGGCTCGCGCCGGTTTTGAGCCCAGCCCGTCGAAATCGCGCCGCAGCGGCGGACTAGTTTTCCTAGCTATTGACCCGCCTCTGACACTCGTCGCGGCCCAATAAAATTTGCGATGCGGCTTCCGTCCGCCCGCAGGCCCTCAAGCGCAACGATCGCCGCGCGCTTCAGATCGTTGGCGAAAGCGCGCGTCTCCGCCTCTTTTGCGGCTAGATCCGGCAGTCGAAGCAGATAGGCGGGATGGACGGTCGGCAGCAACGTGCGTGCGCCGAGAGAAACCGGGCGTCCGCGCATATCTCCGAGCCGAGCGGAAGGCCCCGCCACAGCGCGAAGCGCGCTCGCGCCGAGCGTTACGATCAGCGGCGCCTCCACCAGAGCGAACTCCCGGTCCAGCCACCAACGGCAGAGATCGATCTCGCGAGCGCTGGGGGTCTTATGGATGCGCCGCTTTCCGCGCAAGACGAATTTGAAATGCTTGACCGCATTCGTGAGGTAGCACTCGGTCTCGGAGAAGCCCGCCTCTCGCAGCGCCGAGCGCAACAGGGCGCCCGCCGGTCCGACAAAGGGACGACCCTGAAGGTCCTCCTGGTCCCCGGGCTGCTCGCCAACGAAGATCGCACGCGCCTGCATAGGACCTTCCCCGAACACGATTTGCGTTGCGCAATCGGCAAGGGGGCAAAGGCGACAGTGTTTCGCCTCGCGAAGAAGCGCTTCATGGGCGTCAGCAGGCTCGGTCAGTTTTCGGGCTTCAGCGAAGCGGGCGGCAACTCTTGCGGCGCCCGGGTCGGTCTTGGACGGGGGCGCCGCAACCATCCGCGCCTCGCGAAGCTGAGCCGCCGAGGACATGGCCGGAATCTGGCGCGTTTCCGGCAGATTGGCCCAGTATTTCTTCGGCATCTCCTTCAGCATGGCCCGCTTCATCAACCTCGCCGGGTTGAAGATGGAGCGGTAGTAAATGTCCCAGGCGCCCGCGAAATCGTCGAGCGGCGGCGCGTCCTCGCGCCGCGCGCCCGGACCGAAGTGCAAGGCTCCATCCCAGAGGATCGACGCCCGCGGCGTCAGGATCGCAAATCGCATGGATGCAAATCGGTCGAGGAAGAAAGGCGCCGTCAATTCTTCGATGAAATGAGCAGGCTCGAACCAGGCGACGAACCGCACGCCGTCCGGCGTTTCGATCTCTCGAAAGCGAACGAAGGCAGTCATCTTGTGCCGGTCGCGCCGCACAGCGCGCTCCATGTCCTCAAGCCGGCGCACCAGCGGATCGCTGCTGATCTCCAAGAGGCGCGGCGTTTCACGAAGTCGAAGCAGCGCTGCGTAAAGCAGATCGTAGCGGGTCGGCTCGCGATGCCGGCAAACGAGATCGGCCATCGCAAGGAAACGGGGAGGGACGCGGATCGGCGCATCCGCCATTGAGTTGTCGGCGACCTCTGGCTCCGCGAAGAGGTCGCTCACTTCTTCGGCGCCGCCCGTCACGAAACGGATCGCGTCCGCCTCCACGCCTCTCGCCGCCGCTGCGCGCGCAGCTTGACGAAAACCCTCGGGATCGACGTCGCTGTCCAGGCGAATGATCTTCACGCCAGCCCCATCATCCGAGCGAAAAGATCAAGCTGGCGTGAGCTTGAGGCCGCGAGCTTGCCCGCAAGCGACGCGGAGTCGATGAGGGCGGTCGGCCGCCAATCGGGCGTGACGACAAAGGGACGGATCGCGTCAAGCGATCGCACCAGACGCGCAAGATCATCGATCCGCAGCGTGACATGCCGCCGCGCGGCAAGGATGCGCTTGACGACGCGGGCCCCAACGCCAGGGACCCGGAGAAGCGCCTCGCGCGGAGCGCGGTTGACGTCAATCGGAAACAGAGCTCGATTGCGCAGAGCCCAGGCAAGCTTGGGGTCGCGCTCGAGATCGAGCATCCCGTCGCCCTCGCTATCGAGGATTTCCTCGGGCGCGAAGCCATAATACCGCATCAGCCAGTCGGCCTGGTAAAGGCGGTGCTCGCGCATTAGCGGCGGACGGCGCAGCGGCAGGCTTTGCGAGGAATGAGGAATGGGGCTGAAGGCCGAGTAATAGACGCGCCGCAGGCTATAGGAGGCATAGAGGGAGGCCGAGCGGGCGATGATGTCTTTGTCCCGCGCCGCGTCCGCGCCGATGATCATCTGCGTGCTCTGCCCGGCCGGAGCGAACCGCGGAGCGCGTGGCGTCTTCCGTTTCTCCTCTTTCGATTCGTCGAGCCGTAGCTTGAGACCGCCCATCGCCTTGCGGATGACATGCGCGTCCTTCTGCGGGGCGAGACGGGCCAGCGCCGCGTCGACGGGCAGTTCGACATTGACCGAGAGTCGGTCCGCCGCGCGGCCTGCGCGCTCGATCAAGTCCTGCGACGCGCCCGCGATCGCCTTGAGATGGATGTAGCCGCGGAAGTCGTGGTCGCGCCGCAGCGTCTCCGCGACCCGGACCATCTCCTCCATTGTATGGTCCTCCGATTTCACAATTCCGGAGGAGAGGAACAGCCCCTCGATCATGTTGCGGCGATAAAAGCCGAGCGTGAGCGCGACGATCTCCTCGACTTTGAAGCGGGCGCGCGGCGTGTCGCTCGACAGGCGATTGACGCAAAAGGCGCAGTCGTAGACGCAGAAGTTTGTCAGAAGCACCTTGAGAAGCGAAACGCAGCGTCCGTCAGGCGTGTAGGCATGGCAGATGCCCGAGCCCGCCGTGGATCCAAGGCCCTTGCCGTCTCGTGAGTTTCGGCCGCTTGCTCCCGACGAGGCGCAGGAGGCGTCGTATTTTGCGGCGTCTGCGAGAATCGCAAGCCTGCGATGAAGGCCATTCGCATCGACGCCAATGTTCATGTTTTGTTCATATCATAGTCTATTGGATCCGCCAAGCCGGTAACGCGCCGCCGGGAGATGGGGCGCAGTCGAAACGAAGCCGCTTTGCGAAATCAAAGCGGTCGGCCAAGTTTCGGGAACCGAAAAAGATCGGGCGGCAACGCCTGCGCCGCGATACAGAGGGCGGATAGGGGACCCCATCGATGACCGCCAAAGCGCCCAACATTCTCATCGTCATGGCCGATCAGATGGCGCCGGCGTTTCTGCCGATCTACGGCCATTCGCTCGTCCGGGCGCCGAACATGCAGGCGCTCGCGCGAGACGGCGTCGTGTTCGACAGAGCCTATTGTGCGAGCCCTTTGTGCGCGCCGTCGCGCGCCTCGTTCATGTCGGGCCTCTTGCCGTCGCGCACGGGGGCTTATGACAACGCAGCCGAATTCGCAGCCGACATTCCGACCTTCGCGCATGGCTTACGCGCGCGGGGCTATCGCACCATTCTCTGCGGCAAGATGCACTTCTGCGGACCCGATCAGCTGCATGGATTCGAGCAAAGGCTCACAACCGACATCTATCCCGCCGACTTCAACTGGACGCCGGACTGGGACCGACCCGAGCATCGTCCGAGCTGGTATCACAACATGAACTCGGTGCGCGACGCTGGGTTGTGCGTGCGCTCGAACCAGCTCGACTTCGACGACGAGACGGCCTTCATGGCCGAGCGTGCGATCTTCGACATCGCGCGTTCGAGAGATCCGCGACCCTTTCTGCTGGTCGCATCGTTCTCACATCCGCATGATCCGTTCGCCGTGCCCCAGCGCTATTGGGACCTCTATCGCGACGAGGACATCGACATGCCAGCGCCGGGACATGCGCTCGATCCCCATTCGCGCCGCCTTCGCCACGTTTGCGCGATGGATTCCGAGCCGGTGACCGAGGCTCAGGTGCGCGCCGCGCGTCACGCGTATTACGGCGCGATCGCCTATGTCGACGAGCAGCTCGGCCGGCTCATGCAGGCTTTGCGCTCGGCCGCGCTCGCGGAGGACACAATCGTCATCCTCACCAGCGATCACGGCGAGATGCTGGGCGAGCGCGGCCTCTGGTACAAGATGAGCTTCTTCGAGGGGGCTTGCCGTGTCCCGCTCGTGATCGCCAGTCCGGGCCGCTTCGAGCCGCGCCGCGTCGCCTCCAACGTGTCGCTTGTCGATCTCATGCCGACGCTCATCGAGCTTGCGGGCGGGAACATGCAATCGCTCGGAATCGGCGTCGACGGACAGAGCCTCACCCCGCATCTCCGTGGCGCGAGCGGACATGACGACGCAATCGGCGAATATCTGGCCGAAGGCGCGATCGCGCCCATCGTGATGATCCGCCGCGGTCCGTTCAAATTCATTCACTCGCCCGCCGACCCAGACCAGCTCTTCGACCTCGCCCATGACCCGGGCGAGCGCGACAACCTCGCGGAGAATCCGGCATGCGCGACACTCGTCGCCGACTTTCGCGCCGAAGTCGGCAAGCGATGGGATCTGGCCGACCTGGACGCGTGTGTGCGCTTAAGCCAGCGCCGGCGCCGTGCTGTCGACGCCGCGCTGAGCAAAGGCAAGATCCACGCCTGGGATTTCCAACCGTTCCGCAAGGCATCGAAGGAGTACATCCGCAACACCATGGACCTGGACGACCTCGAGGCCATGGCCCGCTTCCCGCCGGTCGCGCGCCCCTGAAATTCGACAGCAGGAAACGGGCGGACACGCCGTACGCCCCGGTGCTAGGCGGCAGTCCGAACAAGCTTTGAGAGGCGGCGATGGCGGTCGCGCAGCGCGCGATGACGGCGCGCGAATGGGGCCTTTTGGCCCTTTTGTCCCTGCTATGGGGCGGATCGTTCTTCTTCATCGGCGTCGCGGTGAAGGAGCTGCCGCCCTTGACCCTGGCTGCGCTTAGGGTTGGGCTCGCGGCTCTCATCCTGTGGGCGAGCGCCCCGCTGACTGGCGCGCGCCCGCCAAGGAGCGGCAAGGCTCTCGCCGCCCTTGCGCTGCTCGGCCTCGGCAACAACGCCCTGCCGTTCGCGCTGATCGCCTGGGGGCAGACCCATCTGCCCGCGGGCCTCGCCTCGATTCTCAACGCGGCGACGCCGCTCTTCGCCGTGCTTGTCGCGCATGTCTTCACGCCGAGGAGAAGCTGAGCCGTTTCAAGATCATTGGCGCTGTCGCCGGGATGGCGGGCGTCGCCTGGGTCATCGGGCCGGACGTGCTCTCAGGCCGCGGCGGGACCGATGCCTGGGCGGAAGGCGCGGTGCTGTTGGCGGCGCTGAGTTACGCTGTGACGGCCGTATTCGCGCGGCGCGTCGGCGGTCTTGGCCTCAAGCCCCTCGATATCGCCACAGGCCAAACGACGGCGGGCGCGATCTATCTTGTCCCCGTCGCGCTCCTCTTCGACCGGCCGTGGTCGCTGCCGGTTCCGAGCGCCGCCGGTCGTCGCGTCGGTGTTGGCGATCGCCGCGCTCTGCACGGCGCTCGCCTATGTCGTCTACTTCCGCATCCTTTCGGGCGCGGGAGCTACGAATGTGTTGCTCGTGACCCTTCTGGCCCCCGCGACCTCGGTGATCCTAGGCGCGCTCATTCTGCATGAACGGCTGCTCGCGCGGCAGTTTCTCGGCTTTGCGCTGATCGCGATCGGCCTCGCCTTCATCGACGGCCGCCTGCCCCCGCGCGCTGCTTGCCGGTAACTCTAATGTCGGACCGCATAATTCCCGACTCCCCACAGGCCAGAAATCGCGCTAGCCTGTTGGCCCGAGAGGGCTTTGATGGCGACCGGGACGAGGAAGCCGATCGATCTTGCTGAGCGCGTCGCGAGCCGACGCGGCAAGCGTTCGACCGCTGCGGCGGCGGAGGGCGGCTGGCGGCGGGAGACCTTCTGTCTGCCGCGCGACGAAGCGCGCGCCAAGGCCCGTGAATGGTTCGAGCGCTTCCCCAAGGCCGCCTACATGACCGAGATCGAATCCTGGCGCGAACTTGCCGGCGATCGGATCGAGTTTGTCATACGCCGATTGCCGTCGGCAGATTGAGCGAGCTCACTCCGTCGTTATCCGCCTCGCCCAAGTGAAGGCGGGATTTTAGGCGCAGACGACGTTGTCGCTGAACTTCCGTCCCCATATAAGGGCGAAGCCGCCGCGGCTGGGCCGAGAGGGTCCGCGCGGCAGCGCCTACGATTCGGGGGTTGGAGTTGTCTGCGTCCAGAATTGAGCACGAGCGCCTCGTCATAATCGGCGCGGGGCCGGCCGCCTATACGGCCGCGATTTACGCCGCGCGCGCTCTCCTGAAGCCGCTGGTGCTGGCCGGCTTCGAGCAAGGCGGGCAGCTGATGACAACGACCGACGTGGAAAACTATCCCGGATTCGCCGAGCCGATCCAAGGCCCGTGGCTGATGGAACAGATGCGGGCGCAGGCGGAAAACGTCGGCGCGCGCATCGAGGGCGAGTACGTGGTCGGCCTTGAGCTCGGACAGCGACCGTTCGTCGTTCGCTGCGACAGCGGGCGCACGATCGCGGCCGAGGCGATCATTCTCGCGACCGGAGCGAAGGCCAAATGGCTCGGCCTCGAGAGCGAACATTCGTTCAAAGGCTTTGGCGTCTCGGCCTGCGCGACCTGCGACGGATTCTTCTTCCGCGGCAAGAGGGTGGCCGTGATCGGCGGCGGCAATACCGCTGTCGAGGAGGCGCTGCATCTCTCCAACATCGCCGCGCATGTCACTGTGGTCCATCGCCGCGACTCGTTCCGGGCGGAGAAAATCCTGCGCGAGCGGCTCGCCTCTCGCCACAACGTTTCGCTTCGCTGGAACAGCGTCGTCGAGGCTGTACTGGGCGAAGGAACGCCGGCCGGCGTCATCGGGGTCAGATTGCGCAATGTCGTAACCGGCGCGCTCGACGATCTTGCGGTCGACGGCATGTTCGTCGCCATCGGGCATGAGCCGGCGACGGAACTCGTACGCGGCCAGCTGGCGCTCAAGACCAACGGCTACGTCCAGACGGCGCCTGGCTCGACGGCGACCAGCGTCGAGGGCGTGTTCGCCGCGGGCGACGTTGCGGACGACGTGTTCCGTCAGGCGGTTACGGCCGCCGGTCTCGGCTGTATGGCCGCGCTCGAGGCCGAGCGCTGGCTCGCCGCCCAGGAGCCGAACCGAGCGGCGGCCGAATAAGGGACGCCGACGCCGGCGCCAGGGAACACGCGCAATACTGCAAAGGCTCCGCGGGGCCGAGGAAACGTTCATGGATTGGGATAAGCTGCGCGTCTTTCAGGCGGCCGCTGACGCTGGGTCGTTTACGCATGCAGGCGAGACGCTGGGCCTCAGCCAGTCGGCGGTCAGCCGGCAGGTCGGAGCGCTGGAGGCCGACCTCGGCGCGCCGTTGTTTCATCGCCACGCTCGCGGCCTCATTCTGACCGAGCAGGGCGAAATGCTGCTCGGCGCCGTACGCGATGTCGTTCTCAAGCTCGACGCGGTGCGCAGTCGGCTCATCGACAGCCGCGAGAAGCCGCACGGCGAATTGCGCGTCACGACGACGCTCGGCCTCGGCGCGAATTGGCTGGCGCCGCGCCTCGGCGAGTTCGTCGATCTCTATCCCGAGATCAAGCTGCAACTCTTGTTGTCGGACGACGACCTCGACCTTGGGATGCGCGAAGCCGACGTCGCGCTGAGATTGCGGGAGCCGAGCCAGCCGGACCTCATTCGCCGCCGGCTGTTCACCGTGCATTTCCATGCCTACGCCTCGGCGGACTATCTGAGAAAGCACCCCCAGCCGCGCAAGGTGGAGGATCTCGACCAGCATCATCTGGTCGCTTTCGGCGCGCCGACGGCGACCCATCTGCTTTACGATCTCAACTCGCTTCTAAGCGTGGGGCGAGACCCCAAGAATCCGCGCATTCCGCAGATTACGGTCAACAATCTGGCCGCGATGACGCACGCCGTCGAACACGGTGTCGGCATCGCCGTGTTGCCAGACTATTGCGTACAGCCAGAGTCGGGACTCGTGCGCCTGCTTCCGCAGGCGGACATGCCGGAGATGGACTGCTTCCTGGTCTACACCGAGGAGCTCAAGAACGTCGCGCGAGTTCAGGCCTTTCGCGACTTTCTCATCACCACGGCGCAGCGCTGGCGCTACTGAGGCGAGCGAAGACCGGGCGTTGGGCGATCCGTTTCAGAACAGCCGGTCCTTCCAGGTCTTCGGCGTCTTCTCGTTGATGATCTCGAGATCGATGTGATACTTGAAATCGCGAGTGCCGCGCTTCTTGATCGCGTCGACCATGTGCGCCAAACCCGTGTCGAGATCGACCGACGTCTTATATTGCAGCAGCTTCCTTGCCTTGTCGGACGAGCACGAGGCGTGCTCGACTTCCTGCGGCCGCCCGGTCATGAAGATGGGATCGAGATTGAACTGAAGTTGATTGGCGATCCTCTCGGCGAGTTCGATGATCGTGATCGTCTCTTCGTCGGGACCGATATTGATGGTCTCGCCGACGACGTTGTCGCGGAACGCCATCTCCTTCAAGCAATAGAGACAATCGTCGATGAAGGAAAAGCAACGTTTCTGCTTGCCGTTCCCATAAATGATGGGCTGGCGACCCTGCAGCATCAGATTGATCATGATCGACGCCACGTTGCGGAACGGATCGTCCCATTTCTGTCGCGGGCCGATGATGTTGTGGGGCACCGCGATCACGTATTCGACGCCATGCACGGTACAGAGATTGCGCAGAATCTCCTCGGCGGCGAGCTTCCCGATCCCGTAGGGATCCTGGGGCTTAGGCTTCTGGTCCTCGGTGAAAGGCGGCTTGAGAGCGCCGTAGCGCGCCATTGACGAGCAGAAGACGACCCGTTTGGCGCGATTGGCAATCGCGGCTGAGAAAATCGCGACCGAAGCTCCGACGATATTCTGGGTTACGAAATGAGGCGAGAACACCGATAGGCCCTCGTAGGCCGTGGCGGCGCAATGATAATAAATGTCGGAGCCTTCCGACACCTTTTGGATGTGATTGAAGTCGTTGCAGTCGAACTGGTGAAAATCAACCTTTGACGGGACATTGTCGAGTTCCCCGCCGATCAGGTTATCGACCCCCACAACGTGATGTCCGTCGGCAATCATCGCATCAGCCAAATGGCTGCCGAGAAACCCCGCGACTCCCGTAATGAATACCTTCATCGTTGATCCTTTTCCCGTTTCAGCGTTCGCATTGATCTACGCTCAATCGAACACGTGACTTTGCTACAGAGATCCTTCATTTTTCATGCTGATGCCGGAAAAGATCCGCCAATGCGGGGCTTCCGACAGCGCCTCGGCTGAGAGGGCGCACGCTTCCTAATCGGCGCGCCGCAAAAAGACTTTTGTAGCCGGCCCCTGAATGGTACGCATAAATCCGGGCATTCCGGTTTCCCCGCTCACCCCGGCCCACCACCCGCTAAGGCCGATATTGAAAGATCGCCACGAGCGAAAGCGGAGCAGAAGCTCCAAGGTCTGCAATAGCGCGACGGCGGCGAACAGCGGCCAAACCGACGGATGCCGCTTTTTGGCAAGGATCACCCGATTTCTCTCGGAAAGGTAGATACTGAACCTCGACCGCTTTGGGCGCGGCCCCCCAGAACCTGAGGTCGCGCCCGCCACATGGCGGACGACGGAATCATGCGCATACCCCAGCCGGAACTTTCCGCGACGAAGAGACCATTCAGTGTCCTCGTGATAGACGAAAAAGTCCTCGTCCATCACGCCAATCGTCTTGATGTAATCCTTTGACACAAACATGGCCGTGCCGGCGACAATGTCGAGGCTCTTCTCAACTTCCCCCAAGTCAGGTGTAACTTCTACGGGCTGTCCATGGCCCAGCGACCGAGCCCGGCCGAGCAACGGAATGTATTTAAGGCCGCCCCAGAGTTGAACACGCCCATTGGCCACGAAAACGATCTTGCTTCCGACAATTCCGTAGCCTCCTTCCGCCTGACGGCGCACCAAAGCGCCAATGGCGTCCGGTTCCGGAAACGTATCAGGATTGAGCACCCAAATGAAATCCCAGTCAGTCCCGGCGGCGGCAATACAGAAATTGACGCCCCCGCTGTATCCGCGGTTCTCCCGCGATCTCAGAAGCCTCACTACCCGCCTGTCATCGCCGAGATAAAAACGTCTGCCTTCCGCAGCGCCTAGCCGATCGTCCGCTTCGGACTCCGCGTCGGCCATCCCAGGGACTTTAGACAATTCCTGGACGTCGCGCTCGAATGCGTCATGGCCGCCATTCTCGCAGATGACGACGCTGAACTCCCGGTAGATCGAGCTCCTGAGCGATCCCAAGCAGCCCACAAGGTTCTTGGCTTCGTCCGTCGCGACAATCGCAATGACGACGCGGGGAACGGTGCTGATTGCGCTCGCAACTTCCGACACTCGACACCCCCAAACAATTGGTCAATCTCGCATGGACTGGCGAAACGCTATTCGCAATTCTGACCGGCTCTCGCGTCGGCGCTAGCACGCGCGGCTGAGACGCCGCTCCTTGCAAAGCCTCCCTTTGTATTTTCGGTTGAGCTGGCCGCCCCGTTAGCGACCCTTGCATGCGCTATAGGCGCTGAATGCGCGCGCCCCACCCAGCCTTGGCCGGAATTGCAGAGGCGACGGAGAGGTTGAGAGGTATCGGACGCATAAAGCGCTGTCAATCGGCAGGCGCGGCGCCCTTGATCGACTTTGAAGGGGAGCCCGGCGTGATTCACTCTTCATCCCGCCGCACGAAGGCTCGATAGGCCACGGAAAACCGGTACGCACGAATCTGCGCCAGTCCGACGATCGCCATGAGACGGTTTCGCATCCCATGCAGGCGTCTCGAGCCAAGGGGCAGAAATGCGTGCGGCAAAACAGCGAGCAGAGCCGTCCACTGGCGCAGCAGAACCAGCGCCGGCGCCCTGCCTTCGCGACGGGCGCCTTCCGAGGATTCGAGCGTCAGCCGCCGCCATTTGCGCTTCAATTCCACCATTGTCCGCCGAGCCGGGTGGCCGACGATCGACTTTGGCGCAAACCGAATGTGATAGCCCCGCCGCCACGCCCTTTCGCACCAGTCCTTGTCCTCCGGGACGCTGTTAATGAAGTCGCCCACCGCGTCGAACACCGAGCGCCACACGAACATCGATGCAGTGACCGTGAACTTGAGGTCCTTGACGTAGCGCTCGTTGCGGAAGGCGAAAACGCTCTCGAAGGCCTCGGCCGCCGTCATCCGCTGCGGATCTTCAACCAGGACGTCGACGTGCCCGCCGGCGATATCCGCGTGACGCAGTTCGGCGAGGCCTTCCTCAAGCCAGCGCTTATCCGGGCGACAGTCGCTGTCGATGAAAGCGAGCGCCTCGCCCCGAGAAACGCGCACCGCGGCATTGCGGGCGGGCCCGGCTCCACGTTCAGCGACCTCTATCACTCGACCGCGCGACCCGACGATACGGCACACTGCATCGAACCCCCGCGAGCTGCCGTTATCGGCGATGATGATTTCCGTCCGGTCGCCTGGGAAGCTCTGCGCTTCCAACAATTTCAAACAGGCGTCCAAATTGTCGTAATCGTCGAGGTGCGGCACAATTACCGATACGAGACCGATGCCAAGCGCCCCGCGGGCCGCCTCGATCGGCGCGGCTTGTTCGGTCTCGCCGACCGTCATAGCCTGCCTTTAAGCCTCATTGGGCGTATTTGCTCATGATTGATACAGTTTTTTCGAAATTGCTCATTTCGAGAATGTCGTCCGTCTCCAGCATCGTATCGAATTCCGATTCAAGCGCGGCGACGAGAATCATATGGCCGATCGACGTCCAAGCTGGGTAGTCTTGATAGACGAGCTTTGACGTGTCGGTCCCATCGTCAAGGTCAAAGCTCTCTTTAAACGCGCCAAATACCCGCTCCCTTACCGTCATTGACCTCGCCTCCGCAATTATAAGGTTTTAGCCCCGGAACGCGAGAGATCCGCTTCCCCGGACCGATTCCGGCCAATGCCAATCACCCCACTCGAGTGCAGAGAAAAACCCGTTCCCCGCGCTTCAACCCGTGCTTGAGAACGTAAGGCTCTTTCGACACCCACTCACGAATCGAGAACCCGGCTCCGCGCAGCCGATCGCGAAGGTCGCGGCCATAATAGCGAACGTGATCCTCCTGCCCAAAGTGAATTAATCGGTCGGCCTCGGACACAATCGATGGGTTCTCGTATGTTTCATCGAGTCCTTCTTCCAACGGAACCATGATGATCGCCATGCCGGAGGGACGCAAAATACGCCTCAGCTCCGACATCGCCTTGCGATCGTCCGGTACGTGCTCCAAAACATGAAGACACAACACGAGATCGAATGACTGATCCGGAAGATCGATGTTACAGATGTCGATGCGAAGGTCGACATCCGGCTTGAACAGATCGCATGTCTTATAGCTCTTGACCCCTTTACTGCGGATGAACGCGGTGAGGCTCGGCTCGGGCGCGAAATGGAGAAGCTCCTTGCCCTCGAACAGCGGCTCTTGACCCGCGCAGATGGCGAGCGCCCGATGACGTTCAAGAGAAAGGCACCCGGGGCAGATCGTATCGGCGGCCAGCGGGTATCCGTAAGAAAAAAATCGACCGGAGTGACCACAAATCGTACAAACTCTAGGATACTGAGCGCCGAATAATCTTAGGCCGGATTTGCGAGCATATTTGAGCGCCCGTACAGTAGCCCGAATTGGCTTCGGTACTTTTGTATACTGCATGAAATCTTGACCCTGAAACGAGGGAAGCGGCGCTCACGAGAAAACCAAATGGTCTTTTCTTGGCGCCGCTCTTATGTACCGACATTCTATATCGGTCGGGCGCGGCGATGGCAATCCCGATTCGACCCAGGCCCGGGCGTTGACGCGCGCCCGCGCCGCGATGCTTCCGCCGCGAAGCGGGCGACGCGCACCTCGACAGCCGTTCGATTCTACGCCGATCTTAGCGCGCGGCGACGGATATCAGTCCGAACCGCACCAGGCGCTTGGCGTCATATTGCTATTGCTTCTCGACCTGCCCGAATTCCAGGTCGACTGGCGTGGCGCGGCCGAAGATCGACACAGCAACTTTGACCCGCGATCGGGATTCGTCGACTTCCTCGACGACGCCGTTGAAGGAGGCGAAAGGCCCGTCCGCCACCCGCACGTTTTCGCCGATCTCGAACCGGATCGCCGCTTTCGGCCGTTCGACCCCGTCGGCCACCTGTCCCTTGATGCGGTCGGCCTCGATGTCAGGGATCGGCATCGGCTTTTTGTCTGCGCCGAGGAAACCCGTCACTTTTGGCGTGTTCTTGATTAGGTGGTAGACCTCGTCGGTGAGGTCGCATTTGACCAAGACGTAGCCCGGGAAGAACTTCCGCTCCGAGTTGATCTTGCGCCCGCGGCGCATCTCGACGACCTGCTCGGTCGGCACCAGGATCTCCTCGAACTTGTCGGAGAGGCCCCGTTGGCCTGCCTGCTCGCGAATGGATTCCGCCACCTTCTTCTCGAAGTTGGAATAGGCGTGAACGATATACCAGCGCATGCTCATGTTTGGGCGTTCCGGATCATGACCAACGCTAGCCGCTGCGCCCGAAGCCGAGCACCAGCGAAACAATGGTGCGCAGCACCTCATCGACGACGAGGAAGAACAGGCTCGTGAACACGACCAGCAGAAGCACGAGCCCGGTCGTGATCAGGGTCTCGCGCCGCGTCGGCCAGATGACCTTGGCGGCCTCAGCGCGCACCTGCTGAATGAATTCGAACGGGTTGGCCATTGTTTCAATGCAAGTTAGGGCTTCCGGCGTGGCGGGCGACGACCTTCGGCCAGAAAAACTCGCGGCGCGGAGCCTTCCGGCGCCGCGCCACCCCGACCTCATATAAGAAAAGCTGGCCTCTCGCCAAGCGAAATGTGACGTTCTCACGGTCAAACTGTCACAATAAGTCGGGGCGCCTCGCCTCCCTGCCCGCTCAAGCCCGGAAGTGCTTGGACAATTTGAGACCCTGATGTTGGTAATTGGAGGTCGCGTCGGCGCCATAGAGAGCGTCCGGCGGGCCGGCGAGCTTTTCGTACACCAGCCTGCCGACCGGCTGGCCGTCCTCGAGGAGGAACGGCACGTCGCGGCTGCGCACTTCCAGAACCGCCCGCGCCGACGGGCGCCCGTCCGCGCCCTGCCCGAAGCCTGGATCAAAGAAACCGGCGTAGTGAACGCGGAACTCCCCGAACGCCGGGTCGATTGGCGCCATCTCCGCCGCGAGATCCGAGGGGATTTGCACTTTCTCCCGGGAAGCCAGGATGTAGAACTGGTCGGGATCAAGGATCAGCCGCCGATCCCCGCGGGCGGGAATGGGCTCCCAGAAATCCTCGACCGCATAGCCGCGCAGGCGGTTGACGTCGACGACGTCGCTGTTCTTGATCGCCCGATAGCCGACGACGAACTCGCCAAGACCGCCGAGGTCGACCCTGAGCACCACGCCCTCGCGCATATCGAGCGGGCTATCGACTAGGGGCGCGGCAAGGTGACGCTTGCGAAGTTCCGCGTCGTCCAGAGTGAAAGTGTGCCGGTCCCGCTGCTGGGGGTGGCGGCTGCGGAACCGGACCTGGTTCAGCTTCGTCCCCGCCTTGACGCGGACGCTGAAGCTGCGGGGCGAAATCTCGAGCCAGAGCTCGCCCTTGTAGTCGAGCGGCACATCGTCGAACGCCTCCCCTCCGTCGACGATGAGGCGGGTGAAGATGTCGATCCTCCCAGTCGAACTCTTCGGATTTGCGGCGCCGGACAGATTGGGCCTCAGCTCCAGCCGCTCCATGAGCCGGCCGACGTAGACGATGCCCTTCTCCAGCACGGCGCCCTTGCCCGCGAGCGAAACGGGCTCCGCGTTCAGGCTCTTGAGCCGCTCGCGAACAGTGCTCTCGCGTCCGGGCAGAAAGCTCGAGCGAACGCGATAGGCTTCCTTGCTGAGCCTGAGGTCGAGACTGGCGGGCTGAAGCTGCGAGGGCTCGATCTCGGTCTCCGCCCGGATCAGTTTCCGGCCAATCATGGCCCTAATCTTCTGACGCCCGAAAAGGCCGAACGGAGCGGAGAACAGGGCCTCCGCCACGCCTGGCTCATGAGGGTCGAGGATCACGGGAAGCGGCGTTCGGGGCGGCGTCAAGCGTTAAGGCCTCAAAGGGCGGTTTCGCGTTGTTAGCGCCCCCTTGCCTTTAAGCCAAGGCTTGGTCTTGACGCCAAGACTGCGCAGGCGCTATGCAGGAACTGTCCGTGGTCATTTGAGCCGATCGGCTTGCCGCCACGTTAAACAACGGGCTAAAAGATCGGGGCGCATTCCAGATCGTCGCCTCATCTTGAAGTCCGTCAGGCGCCGTCGGCGTGAGAGGACTTGAACGATGACGAGCCCGCGCAAATCCCGAGATCCCAAGACGCTCAGGCCCGCGACGCAATTGATTCATGGCGGGTCGATGCGCTCAGGCTTCGGCGAGACGTCGGAAGCCCTTTTCCTCACCCAGGGCTATCTCTACGACACGATGGAGCTGGCGGAGGCGCGCTTCAAGGGCGACGATCCGGGCTTCATCTATTCGCGCTTCGCCAATCCGACGGTCTCGATGTTCGAGCGCCGGATGGCGCTGCTCGAAGGCGCCGAGGCCGCGCGCGCGACGGCGAGCGGGATGGCCGCGGTCACCGCCTCGCTCATGGGCCAACTCAGGGCGGGCGACCACATCGTCGCCGCGCGGGCTTTGTTCGGCTCGTGCCTCTATGTGGTCGAGGAGCTGTTGCCGCGCTTCGGCGTCGCCTCGACCCTGGTCGACGGCGCGGATCTCAACGCCTGGCGCGCGGCTCTGCGTCCGAACACGAAGACGGCGTTCCTCGAATCGCCGACCAATCCGACCCTCGAACTCGTCGACATCGCCGGCGTCGCCGAGATCATGCATGGGGCGGGCGCGACCTTGGTGGTCGACAATGTGTTCGCCACGCCATTGCTCCAGCATCCGATGAAGCTCGGCGCCGATTGCGTCGTCTACTCCGCCACCAAACATATCGACGGCCAGGGGCGCGTGCTCGGCGGCGTGATCCTCGCAAGCGAGAAGTTCATCGCCGACCACATCCACAATTTCCTGCGCCAGACCGGTCCCTGTCTCTCGCCATTCAACGCGTGGACGCTGCTCAAGTCGCTGGAGACCCTGCCCGTCCGCGTCGCGGCGCAAACGCAGAGCGCCGCAAAGATCGCAGACTTCCTCAGTCATCATCCCGCGGTCGTCCGCACACTCTATCCGGGCCGCGCCGATCATCCACAGGCCGCGCTCGCCAAGCGCCAGATGGAAGGCGGCGGGACGATCGTGGCCTTCGAGGTCGCGGGCGGGAAGGCCGCGGCGTTCCGGGTCGCCAACGCGCTCACCATCATCGGCATCTCCAACAATCTCGGCGACGCCAAGAGCCTCATCACTCATCCGGAGACGACGACCCATCAGCGGCTCAAGCCCGAGCAGCGGGCCGCGCTGGGCATTGCGCCGGGCCTGCTCCGATTGTCGGTCGGCCTCGAGGACGCCGACGATCTGATCGAGGACTTAGGCCAGGCGCTCGACAAGGCGTCGCTTCCGCGCCAAGCCGCCGAATAAGCGCCCGAGAGTGCGCCGCTTTCTTCCTGACCCAGTGTCCTAAAAAGCGCCGGAATTCTCCCGCAGGTTCCGCCGCCCATGCAATTGAGATTTGCGTCGAATTGAGGAGGAAGTCGAGGTGACGAAGCTTGTCTCCAGCAGACCGACGCGCAATACTGCCTTGGTTGTTTCAATTGTGTTGGCGTTTGTGCTCTCGAGCGTGGCGCAATCTTCCGCAGAGTGCGTCGGATATTGTGAGGCTAGGCAAACGCTCAAGATTTGCCATCACGCCGTTCGGACGCAAGGCCTCCAAGCTTCCGCGCGTGAGGCCGAATTTGAAAAGTGCAAGGCCAATCCACTGAGCTACCTTGGTAAGCCAGGTCGGAAGGGGACTTAAACGAACCTGGAATAAGAGAAGATTTCGCGGCCTTTCGACCGCGTTTTGGCGTGCGCACAAGTTTACGCGCACGAATGATTCCAAAGGCTTAAGTGCGCTTTCGCGCAACTTTGTAGCTCCCGACCACCTCGCGCCTCGAGGCGCCGCTAAGCGGCCTCCAAAGGCCGCCGCGAACCTGCCGAGCGGACGCTCCTGGAGCATGAGGTGGTGGCGGTTGGGTTCGGTGTCGTTACGCTACGTCCGCGAGCTCCACGCCGACCTCCCGGAAGGGCCGACGATCTCCAACGTCTCAACCATTGCGTTTCGCGCGCCGATGCGGCCCAAAACCGGCGAAAGCGAAAGGAATGTTTCGCCATGCGAAACGAAACGTTTCGCATTCCTGGTCCTAAGGCACTGGAACTATTCCGAGCACTGAATCAGTTTTATTTGTTTCAACGGCTTAACCGCCGTTTCGTTTCGCCGTTTTTACAAAAGCCTTTTCCCGACCCAGAATCGCGGGGGCGAACGCATTCGAAGCGCTCCTGATCTCCTTATGCCACCTACGTGCAATCCAACACGTTGCAGAAGTTTATCCAGAATTTCTGTAAATGTCAACATATATAGATGCTTTCTGCTAAGCAGATGCCGTATGTTCGGCTCAGGCCGACGGTCACGTTCACGTCGACCATGCGTACATTTGCGCTGTACAGAACCCTGTACGAATCAAATGTCTTCCAAGCCGGCCGCGCCAACGCGTCGGGGCGCCATCGCGTCGCAAGGCAGATCCCTGAGCAAATTGCTTTAAGTTGATGCCGATTGCGTTCGGTCGAAACCGCGATCGTCATTGCGAGCCATAGGGCGTTCATTGGAACGCCCGTCTTTCGAGGGGCTATGGCGACGAAGCAATCCAGGGAACCCAGGGCGTTCTACGATCTCTGGATTGCTTCGCCGTAGCCCCGTCCGGAAGGACGGGCGTCTCTCGACGCCCTATGGCTCGCAATGACGATCGCGGTTTCGACCGAACGTCGTGCTCGAGCTAAGCCGCCACGTCGGCGACCACCGTGTCGAGGAGCGGCGCGCCCATTGCGGTCACGCGGATGCGCCCGCGCTCGTCGCGCTCGAGAAAACCGTCCTCGATCAGGCTGCGAATCCGGTCGGGATCGATGAGGCGGCCGCTCACCTTTTCGAACGCCCGCGGGTCGACGCCTTCGCTCAAGCGCAGACCCATGAGGAGAAATTCGTCGCCCTGCTCCTCGCGGCTCAGCGGCACGCTCTCGACCAGGCCGTGGCCCTCGGTCTCGACCTGGGTGAGCCACATTTCCGGATGCCGCTCGGTCTCCTGCGCGAGGCGCCCTTTCGCCGTGACCAGGCGCCCATGCGCGCCGGGGCCGACGCCGGCATATTCGCCGTAGCGCCAATAGACGAGGTTGTGGCGGCTCTCGCCGCCCGGGCGCGCGTGGTTCGACACCTCATAGGCCGGAAGCCCACGCGCATAAGTCAATTCCCGCGTGGCCTGGAATAAAGCGAGACTCAGTTCCTCGTCCGGCAGTTCGAGCTTGCCTGCATCGCGCAGGCGCTCGAACATCGTGTCCGGCTCGATGGTCAATTGATAGAGCGAGATATGGTCGCCGACGTAGTTCAGCCCCTCGGCGAGCTCGCGTCGCCAGGCGGCGGCGCTCTGTCCAGGCCGGCCGTAAATGAGATCGAAGCTGAAGCGGGGAAAGAGCGATGCAGCGAGCCTCACCGCAGCCAGCGCCTCGACGACCGTGTGTTTGCGGCCGAGGGCCTTGAGGTCGAAATCGTTCAGCGCCTGGACTCCGATCGACAGCCGATTGACGCCGGCTGACCGATAGCCGCGAAAGCGTTCGGCTTCGACGCTCGTCGGGTTGGCTTCGAGCGTAATCTCCGCGTCTTTGTCGAGGCGCCAGGCGGAGGCGATTGCATCGATCACTCCCTGCACCGTTTCGGGGCGCATGAGCGAGGGGGTGCCGCCGCCAAGGAACACCGAGCGCACCGTGCGGCGCGGCGCGAGCCCCGCGCGATGGGCGATTTCCGCCTTGAACGCGGCGAGGTAGCGCGCCTCGTCGATCGCCGCGCCGCGCACGTGGCTATTGAAGTCGCAATAGGGACATTTCGACAGGCAGAAGGGCCAATGGACATAGACCCCAAACCCCGGCTCATCGGGAGGGCTGCGGTCGGCGCTCGCGGCTGCCACGATCACGCTGCGAATCATCGTCTCGTTATGCCAGCGAACAAGGGCGCGCGCCAGCGCGCCCAAGGCTCGCCCGTCAGACGCCCGATTGAGGCGAGGCCGGTTCCACCTGTCACCCCCCGCGAAAGCGGGGGTCCAGGAGCGTCGGGCGCCTGGTCGAAATGCGCTATCACGGGGTCGACCAAGCCGGCACGCGCGGCTTCCCTTGGCAAAGGCGTTGGATGATCGAGCGACGCTACAGGTCTACACCATGGCAAGCCGGCGCAATGGGCTCTCTATGTGGGCGTGACGAACCATCTCGCGGCGCGGGCCTTTCAGCGATCGCAATGGCGCAGGCTCCAGCTTCACCGCGAGATATGCCGTCAAGACGCTGGTCTGGTGCGAGCACTACAGCGACGTCAGGCAGGCGATCGACCGGGAAAAGCAGGTGAAGAAATGGGAGCGACAGTGGAAGCTCGAGCTGATCGAGCGGTTCAATCCGGATTGGCAAGACCTTTACGAGACGCTGAACGCATGATGTTTGAAAGCCTGCGGCGGCGGGCCCTGGACCCGCGCTTTCGCGGGGGTGACAAGCCTCCGGCCACATCCGCCGCCCTGAAAATTACGGCCCCGGCTACCGGGTCTACTTCTGCCGTCACAACGCCTCGTCGCCAGTCTCGGCGGTGCGGATGCGCATCGCCCGCTCGATCGGCAGCACGAAAATCTTCCCGTCGCCGATCTGGCCGGTGCGTGCGGAAGCCCGGATCGCCTCGATCGTCGGTTCGACCTCATGGTCGCTGACCGCGATCTCGAGACGGACCTTCGGCATGAAGGCGACGTTGTACTCCGAGCCGCGGTAGATTTCAGTGTGCCCCTTCTGCCGGCCATAACCGTTGGCCTCGCTGACCGTCATTCCCTTGACGCCGAGGCGATCGAGCGTCGTTCGCACCTCGTCGAGTTTGAAAGGCTTGATGACCGCCAGAATTAGCTTCATGATTGCACGCTTTCGAAAAGCAAAAGTCTTGGGTTCTTCGCTATGCCGGCGAAGTCGCCCGCGCAAGCGCGACTTACGCGCAGGCGCATGTTTTGCCGTTGGGCCGCGCCCCGCCCGCTTCACTCGGCTTGCGTCCTCAGGCGCGCCTTGGGAAAGTAGAGCCCAGCCAAGCGCCGCTCCCACCACTGGCCGGGCGCATGGTCACTTCCAGCATACGTGTATTCGTAAAGCTCCGCGCGCACATAAGTCGGCGGTTTGTCGGGGAAAGGATTCTTTTCCAAGAGGCCAGTCACCGACGGTTCGTTTTCCAACAGGCGCTCGAGAAAGCGCGAAAACCAGGGGATCCGTTGCGGGTCGTCAAGCGCGGCGAACCACATCTGCCAGTCCAACCGCGGCTGGTGGGGGATGTTCCATGGCGGAGCGCGCTTGATATCGCCGGGCTTGTAGCGGAATTCGTACTCGCGCCATTGCTGGCCGTCATCGGACCCCTCGACGATGATCTCGTCGCGCTCCGTGGTCATGACCGAAAACAACCCGTACGGGCTCACGATATGGAACGGCTCGAACATCTCGTCGATCGCCAGCGCCGGCCCAGGCGGATTACCGCCGAACCGCTCGTCCATCTGCACCAGGCTCAGGAACACCATCAGGAGCGCGATGGCGTTGACCGCGATTGTCACCATCCGTCGCGGCGTCTGAGATTTTGCGCCCGTCCGCGCTAGGCGAGACGGCAAGATTCGCCGCAGCGCCGCGTCGTCGAACAGCGTCAGGCACAAGAGCATCGTCTGCAGGTTGAACCAATTGTAATTGCCGGTGAGGAGAATGCAGCCTTCGAACAGGAGGATGCCGAACGCCGAGACAAACCTTAAGCGCCGCGGGCAGAGAATCAGGAACGGCAGAACGAGCTCGACGACAAACATGGAAGCAGTCGCGGCCTCCAACAGGCCGGCTGGCAGCTTTGCGGCATACCAGGCAAGCGGCGTCGGCAGCGGCTGCGTCAGAAAATGGTAGTTGAGCGCCGTGAGATTCCGCCAGTTGGGATCGCCGCTGATCAGCTTGACGACCCCAGACATGAACATGAAGCGGAACAGGAGCCAGCGGGCGAGCCAGACGCCAGTGATCGGTCTCAAGCTCATGATGAACGCGACGACCGCGGTCTCCAGAAGGAACGTGTCCCACTGGAAGTTCATAAAAGTCTGCCCGGCGTAGATGAGCGAGAGATAGAGCGCATAGATCAGAGCAAGGCTGACACGCGGCAGGAGATTGAGAACCAGCATCAGCGAGAAGCCGGCCCCGCCCCAGCACACCGCCTGAATGGCGAGATCGCTGTCGTTCAGCCAGAACACCATCGGCGCGAGCAAGAAACGCTCTGCCCTGAAACGGGCGAGAGCCTCGACGAGTTCAGAGAGCGGCAGGATGCCTCGGCTGCCGATCAGTCCTTGCGCCTGCACAGCGAAGGAGACGAAGGCGGAAAGGGTCACGAGCCCAAACAAGCGAAGGAACAGGAACGAGACCAGCTCATAGCGCGGCGGCTCGTGGCTCCTGCCCCACAGCATGAGACTCAAGCGGAAGAAGGCCGGGCGGCGCTTGGCGATCGCGGCGTAAGCAAATTCCGCGACCGGGGCGAACCCAGGCAGGTATCGATAGAGCGCGAGCCAGAATCCTTTGCCGGGCGCATGGGCAAGCGTCAGGAAACTGGCCTCGGCGCCGCTCGCGCGCCGACCGTCAGGCGCGATGAATTGCACCGCGCGCTGGAATTCGGCTTCCGGGATCGTCCGGTATTGCGGCAGGACTTGCTGATAAGGGCGATATTCGACGCGCTCGCCCGTCAGCTGCTCCCAATAGCGCGCCCAATAGGCGCAGAACCCGCAATCGCCGTCATAGATGAGCTGCGGCGGCGCATTGACGGCTGGCGCTTGAATGGGCTCGACTGACCGGTCCGACATCTTCCACTGGCGGTCGAACACGCGCCGACCGCCTGCTTGCGCGACTTTGCCATCTCGATGGGCATTGAGGTTGAGCGCTTGCGCTCAACCTCTTTCGGCGCCGGTGGCTTTACTTCTCAAGCTCGGCCAAAGTCGGCATGCGGCCGTTTGGCGTCAGATGATTGATGATCTGCGGCAGCGCCGCTGAGAGCTGGTTCAGCAATTCTTGCTGGCTCATTCCGGTGCGCTGCGAAAGCTGAGCAAGCACGTCCTGGCCGAGCGCCGAACCGAGTTGTCCGGGCTGAACAGGCTCGTTCGTCCCGTGGCCAACCCAGGAATTGACTTGCGGCGCCACTCCCCCAGCGGTGAGCTTGCCAATAAGGTCGCCGAGGCCGCCGAGGATGCTGCCTGCCGGCGCATTCGTTGGCACAGGTTGGCCAGGCGGCGGGATAGGCACAGAAGGCGCGGACGCTGGCGCTGAGCTGCCGCCAAACATCTTGCCAAGAATCAGCGCGCCCACAGCGACAGCGATCGGCGTCGCCAGATTGCCGCCCGGAACCGCATTTCTCATTGCGTCGTCAAAGCCGGCCATCGTTGCCTCCTCCACATCCATCCAAGTCGAAAGGCCTTCCCTTCGACTACAGCGCAGCGCCGTATTTCGAAGATATGACGACCAAGACTACAGGCTTGCGTTTTCCTCGTCCATACCGCACATTCCTTGACCCGCGGGGGCGCATGGGAGGCTGCGGTATGGGCGTACTCAGCTGGTTCATTCTGGGTCTCGTCGCCGGCTTCCATCACCCATCCCATTCATAACAGAGTTGATGCAACGCAAGTCGAGGGAGGAACGGTGACATGCTCGCATTCATTGCCTGGATCATCTTAGGTCTGATTGCCGGTTTCATCGCCAGCAAGATAGTCAACAAGACCGGCTCTGGCATGTTGACGGACATAGTACTTGGCGTCGTCGGGGCCATCGTAGGTGGGTACATAGGTAATCTGATAGGGATGGGGCCGACCGTCAGTATTCTCACCGTGTGGAACATAATCCTCGCCGTCATTGGCGCGGTCATTGTGCTTTGGATCTACCACATGGTCGTCGGACGAGCCTGACGCCGGATGTCAACCGGCGGCGCTCCACCGCGCCGCCGACCGGTCGTCGTCCTTCTTCGATTCGATCCATCCCTCGACAGAGCCATCGCGGCGTATTGCGCGCTTCCAGAACGGCGCGCGGGTCTTGAGATAGTCCATCAGCATCTCGGCCGCCGCGAACGCCGCCCCACGATGCTCCGCGGCCACCACGACGAGAACGATCCGCTCGCCCGGCGCAATACGGCCATGGCGATGGATTATGGTCGCGCCCAGAAGCGGCCAGCGCGCTTCAGCCTCAGCGGCCGCGCGTGCGATCTCCTCTTCGGCCATGCCGGGATAATGCTCGAGCTCGAGCGCGGCGAGCCATCCGCCTTCGTCGCGGCAATGACCGACAAAGCTCACCACCGCGCCGACGTCGGTTCGCCCGCGCGCAAGCGCCTCGGCCTCCGCGCCCGGGTCGAAATCCTCTCGCTGAACGCGGACTGTCGCCATCGCTGTCAACCGCCGGTCATGGGCGGAAAGAACGCCACTTCCTTCACCCCCTTGATCGAAGCGTCGCTGCGGGCGTGAACCCGATCGAGCGCGGCGCGAACGGCCGCGGGCTTGTCGAACGCGTGCGCGTAGCCCTCGCCGCGCTCACGCAGCCAGGCGACAAGGTCGCCGACTGTCTTCACCGTCGGGGGCGGATCGAGCTCTTCCTCCGCCGCGCCGACGCGTTCACGCACCCAGGCGAAATAAAGCGCCTTCATGTCTCGTCTCAATCGTTCCCGACGTTGTCGTAGCTCGCCTTCATATAGTCCCAGCCGGTGTAGAGCGTAACGAGGGCGGCGATCCAAAGGAGCACAATGCCGGTCGTGACGGCGCCCGGCAGCACAGCTTCCCCGGCGGGGCCCGCGATCAGGAAAGCGAGGGCGATGAATTGGACCGAGGTCTTCCACTTGGCGAGGGCCGTAACCGGCAACGGAACCCTGAGCTCGGCCAGATATTCGCGCAGGCCCGAGACCAGGATTTCCCGGCAAAGGATGACGATCGCCGCCCAGAGCGTCACGCCGGAAATGGTCTGGTTGGCGGCGAGCACCAGGATCACCGCCGAAACAAGAAGCTTGTCGGCGATTGGGTCCAGCATTCTCCCGAGCGAGGACTGTTGCGACCAGGCGCGCGCCAGATAGCCGTCGAAAAAGTCGCTGATTCCAGCGGCGACAAAGATTGCGAGCGCCGTCCATCGCGCCCACGGCGCCTGCGGCCAGAACAAGAATCCCGCGACAAGCGGAACCGCCGCGACCCGCGCGTAGGTCAGTATGTTAGGCAAAGACCAGTTGCGGCCGAGCCGAGGAGCGGTCGAGGAAACCATTTGCGGTGCAGCAGACATCGCGCCTGTCCGCCCGTCAATAGCGCGCTCGAGGCGCCGGCGCGACGCGGGCGTCGGCCGAGCGGCGCCGACAAAACTGGGGACGATGGCGGGCGCCCTGGCCTCCACGGGAGCGACTTCGTTTAATGTCAAGCTCTTCAAAGTGTTTCACCTTGGCCAGGACCTCGCTCATGCCGAATGTTCACGTCGTCGCCCATCCGCTGGTGCAGCACAAGCTGACGCTGATGCGGGACAAGACCGTTTCGACCAAGGGCTTCCGGCAGCTCATGAACGAGATCGGCATGCTTCTGGCCTATGAAGTGACGCGCGATTTGCCGCTCGAGATGGTCGAGGTGGAGACGCCGCTGGCCAAAATGATGGCGCCCACGATTTCCGGCAAGAAGCTGGTGTTTGCGCCGATTTTGCGCGCGGGCGTTGGATTTCTCGATGGAATGCTCAATCTCGTGCCGAGCGCGCGCGTCGCCCATATCGGGCTCTATCGCGACCCGCAGACCCTGGAGGCGGTCGAGTACTATTTCAAAGCCCCGGCGGACGTGGCCGACCGGTTGGTCATCGTGATGGACCCGATGCTCGCGACCGCAAATTCAGCGGTCGCGGCGATCGATCGCCTCAAGCGGCGCGGAGTGAAGGACATTCGCTTCGTCTGCCTTCTCGCCGCCCCCGAGGGAATCGAGCGGCTCACCAAAGCGCATCCCGAGGTGCAGATCTGGACCGCGGCGATCGATGAACGGCTCAACGAGCACGGCTACATCATTCCTGGCCTAGGCGACGCGGGCGACCGCATGTTCGGCACGAAGTAGGAAGCGCCGCGTTTCAACGCCGCGCTCGGGACCCCCGCGGCTCGGCCTTGGGAAGCCGGGGATGCGGGGCCGGGACTTACCGGGCGGCTTACTTGCGGCGCCGGCGCTGCTGGCCAAGGCCCATCTGTTTCGCGAGCGCCGAGCGCGCCTTGGCGTAGGCGGGAGCGACCATAGGATAGTCAGACGGCAGGCCCCATTTCTCCCGATACTCTTCCGGCGACAGGTTGTATTGCGTCCGCAAATGCCGCTTCAACGACTTGAACTTGCGACCATCCTCCAAGCAGATGATGTAATCGCTGGTAATCGACTTCTTCGGCGGGACGGCGGGCTTCGCTGCTTCGACTACGACCGGTTGCGCGCCAGTGGCTACACGCACGAGCGCCGCGTGAACGTCGCTGAGAAGCGACGGCAACTCGCTCGACGGCACGGAATTGTTCGACACATAGGCCGAGACGATCTCCGCGGCGAGTTCAATGTGGTTCGTGGTATCGCTCATTGTTGACGTTACTCCAGTAAGGTGCCTGCGGATAGAACGCCCTGTTGGCGATCAGCTTCAGGCCATTTTCTTCTCGCCTGATCACGACGAGCATCCTCTTCCGTAATCGCATGTCGCGACTTCAGGGGAACACCCGCATAGCGCAAAAGAAAACATAGCACAAGACAAGATACGATGATTTCAACTAGGGCATCGAAGGAATCGGCTGAATACTCGCAATCAGCTGTCTGAGGGATGCTGAATTTATGTAAAAAACAACTGTGTTCACTTGACAGAGGGCGGTTAACGTGCAGCGAACGCTTCGACCGAATCATCGCGAGCCGTTGCCAGGGCCGCCGAAAGCTCGCGCGAGAACTTACGCTTTTCCCAGAACTGCAAGCCAGGAACGATCAGGCGCCTGGTTCGCTGTGGCAGACGGGCAATTTCACCTGAGCCGCTGCTTCGCGAATGTTGATCGACCGCAAGAATATGGCGGCCATGAGGATGTCATCGGCCAGAAAAGCGATTATATGCCGCCTGCCGATCCTATTGATCGGCGCCCACGTGAGTTCCAATGCAGCATCAAAAAACGTCAACGTTCGTCGCCGCGCGCAACAATGCCGCGCGGCAGGCGACGCTGACCGGAACGGTAGCCCTTCTATGGCCTTACATCTGGCCCGCGGACCGCTCTGATCTCAAGCTGCGCGTGTTTCTCGCCGTCGCGCTGATGCTGCTCTCGAAGGTATTCACGATCGCAATTCCCTATTCCTACAAATGGGCGACCGATGCGATCGCGAACAAGCTCGCGCTGGACGCGGTCCCGCTGCCGAGCGTTCTGGTCGGAGCGGCGGCGCTGACCGCTCTTTACGGGGTCTTGCGGATCCTGATGGCTCTCACCCAGCAGGGGCGCGACGCCCTGTTCGCGGCCGTCGCCATGAACGCCGTGCGCCGGTTGGCGATCGAGGTCTTTGACCACCTGCATCGCCTGTCGCTGCGCTTTCACTTGGAGCGCAAGACAGGCGGCCTCACCCGCGTCCTCGAGCGCGGACGCAACGCGATCGAGACCCTCATCCGCACCTCGATGCTGACCGCAGTCCCGACAGTGGTCGAGTTCGCAATGATCGTCGGCGCCATGCTGATCACCTTCGACTGGCGCTATGTCATCGCGATCAGCGCCACGGTGGTCGTGTATTTGGCCTTTACGACCGTGGCGACCAATTGGCGCATTGGCATCCGGCGCTCGATGAATGAGAGCGACACCGACGCCAACACCAAGGCGATCGACAGCCTGCTCAATTTCGAGACGGTGAAATATTTCGGCGCCGAAGACCGCGAAGCGGCGCGATACGACAAAGCAATGGCCCGGTACGAGCGCACGAGCGTTCACACCTATGTGTCGCTCGCCGCTCTGAACGCGGGTCAGGCGTTCATTTTCACCCTCGGCATGATTGTCGTCCTTCTGATGTGCGTCGCCGAGGTGAGAAACGGAACCAAGACCGTTGGCGCCTTCGTGCTCGTCAACCTGATCATGTTGCAGCTCTATCAGCCGCTCAATTTCATGGGGATGGTTTACCGGGATATCCGGCAGGCGATCATCGACGTCGAGGCGATGTTCACCATCCTGGCGCAGAATCCGGAAATCGAGGACGTCCCCGGCGCCCAGCCTCTAAAGGTGACGGCGGGCGTGGTCCGATTCGAGAATGTCGATTTCGCCTACGATCCGGGTAGGCCCATTTTGCGCGGCGTCTCGTTCGAGGCGCCTGCGGGCCATACGATCGCCATCGTCGGGCCGTCGGGCGCGGGCAAATCCACGATATCGCGGCTCCTGTTCCGCTTCTATGAGCCGAACGCGGGGCGCATATCGATCGATGGACAGAACATCGGCGCAGTCACCCAGAGCTCGCTGCGCGCGGCGATCGGAATGGTGCCGCAGGACACGGTGCTGTTCAACGACACGATCCTCTACAACATCCGCTACGGGCGCGAGGGCGCGAGCGAGAACGAGGTGATCGCCGCCGCCGAGAATGCGCAGATCGACCGGTTCATTCGCTCGCTGCCGCAAGGCTATGAGGCGCCGGTCGGTGAGCGCGGCCTCAAGCTGTCGGGCGGCGAGAAGCAGCGGGTGGCCATTGCGCGCACGATGCTCAAAGCGCCGCCGATTCTGGTGCTCGACGAAGCAACGTCGGCGCTCGACAGTTTCACCGAGCGCGAGATCCAGTCGGCCCTGGAGCGCGTCTCGCGCGGGCGCACGACGATTGTGATCGCCCATCGCCTGTCGACCGTGGTCAACGCTGACCAAATTCTGGTGCTCGACAAGGGCGTCATCGCCGAGCGCGGCTCCCATCAGGAGCTTCTCAAGCGAGGCGGAATCTATTCCGCGCTGTGGAGCCGGCAGAGGCAGGTCGACGCGGCGCAGGAATTGTTGCGGCAGGCCGGCCGAGAAGATGACCTCGACGCCGCCGACCCTATGGCGTCCCAGCCCGCGTCGTGACATCGGAAGCGAATGGCGCCATGAGTGCGCGCGGCTTCGTTTTGAGCGCTGGTCAATGAGCATCGTCAAATCGCTGCGCGGCCAGCTCGCGCCGATCCATCCTGAAGGCTATAAGTTCGTGTTCGGCTTCGCCCTCGCGACGCTGATCCTGTGGTGGATATGGGCGCCGCTCGGCTGGCTCGGCCTCATCGCCACCCTTTGGTGCGCCTATTTCTTTCGTGATCCCGCGCGCGTCACGCCGGTCCGGAGCGACCTGGTCATTGCGCCCGCTGACGGGGTGGTCAGCTTCGCCGGTTTCGCCGCGCCTCCGCCCGAGCTCGGCCTCGGGATGGCGCCGTTGCAGCGGGTGTCGATCTTCATGTCGGTTTTCGATTGCCACGTGAACCGCGCCCCGGTCCAAGGCAGGGTGGCGCAGATTGTTTATCACCCGGGCCTCTTTCTTAACGCCGATCTTGACAAGGCGAGCGAGGACAACGAGCGCAACAGCATCCTCATCGATACGCCTTCAGGGCGGTTTGGCGTGGTGCAGATCGCAGGCCTGGTCGCCCGACGCATCGTATGTTTCATCCATGAAGGCGCGCTGCTCGGCGCCGGCGAACGAATTGGGTTGATCCGCTTCGGCTCGCGCGTGGATGTTTACCTGCCGCCAGGCGCGCACATCGTGGTCGGCGTCGATTCGCGCGCCATCGCCGGCGAGACGGTGATCGCGCAGGTTGCGGCGGAGGTCGAGCCGCCGCCTTTTTCGCGGAGCTGAGGGGTGAACGAGGTCGGCCCCCCGCCCCGGGCGCCGATTGCTGACCCAGCGTCGGCTCGGCGTCGCGGTCTCCGGGCGGTGCCTCTCAGGCTCTTGATCCCCAACCTCATCACCCTGTTCGCGCTCGGCCTCGGCCTGACCGCGATCCGTTTGGCGATGGAGGGGTCGATCGAATGGGCGGTGAGCGCGATCGCCGGCGCTGCCGTGCTCGACGGCCTCGACGGGCGAATTGCGCGCGCTTTGAAGGGCACCTCGCGCTTCGGCGCCGAACTCGATTCGCTCGCCGACTTCGTCGACTTCGGCGTCGCGCCGGCGCTGGTGCTCTACGTCGCCGACCTGCATGCGGCCAAGAGCTTCGGCTGGGTCGCGGCGCTTCTTTTCGCTATGGCCTGCGCTCTTCGCCTCGCCCGTTTCAATGTCATGATCGACGAAGATCAGCCGGCGTGGCGCAAGATCTTCTTCGTCGGCATGCCCGCGCCCGCGGGCGCGATCGTCGGTCTGCTGCCGATCTACGTTCACTCCGCCTTCGATCTCGGCCAGCCGAGCTCGCAATTCGCCGTGGTCGAGAGCCTGTACGTGCTGGCGGTGGCTCTGTTGATGGCGAGCCGCGTGCCGCATTTCTCCGGCAAAACGATTGGCCGCGTGCCGCGCGAATATGTCTCGGTGGTCTTGGTCGGCGTCGCTGCGGCGCTCCTCCTCCTGTTCAACTTTCCCATGCAGGCGCTGGTCGCCGTCACTCTGGCCTATCTCGCCTCGATCCCCTTCGCGGTCAGGCGTTATCGCGCGCTCGAGCGCATGACGTCATAGAGGCCAAATCCCTCTCTTGCGCTCAAACGCCGGTCAGGCATCATAGGCCCCATGGCCATCGGGCTCGCGTACGGATATTGTTCGCTCGCTTCCAGGATTCGCGTCTTCATGTCGACCCGACCGCCTCATTTTTCACTCGGCCGCGCCGCTCGGGCGGCGGCTTTTGCAATTGCGGCGATCACGCTCGCGGCCTGCAATAGCAAGAACGCCTACGTTCCGCCGCCGCCGCCCAAGGTGCAGGTCGCGCAGCCGCTGCAGCGGCCGGTGACCGAATACCTCGAACTCACCGGGAATACCCAGGCGTTCGCCTCGGTCGATCTCGTGGCGCGCGTGCAGGGCTTTCTGACCTCGATCAACTACGTAGACGGAGCGACAGTTAAAAAAGGCGCGCAGTTGTTCGGCATCGAGCGCGACATCTATCAGGCGCAGGTTAACCAGCAGGAGGCGACGCTCGCCTCCGACCAGGCGACCGAGGAGTACAACAAGGCCGAATATGGCCGGCAGGCGACGCTCGCCCGGCAGGATTTCGCCAGCCAGGCGACGGCGCAGGAGTGGAAGTCCAAGTGGGACCAGTCAGCGGCCGACATCCTGAATGCCCAGGCGGCCATCTGGCTCGCCAAGATCAACCTCGGCTACACGAAGGTGCAGGCTCCGTTTGACGGCGTGGTCACGAACCACCTCGTGGATGTCGGCGCGCTCGTCGGCGTCTCGGGGCCGACCAAGCTCTCCACGATCATCCAGACCGATCCGCTCTACGTCTATTTCACCTTGAGCGAGCCGCAGATCCTGTCGATCCAAAGAAACCTCGCCAAGCATGGCGATCGCATTGCGCACCTCGAAACTGTCGGACGTCCCAGTGGAGATCGGGCTGCAGGGCGAGGAGGGCTATCCGCACAAGGGCCATCTCGATTACGCTTCGCCACAGGTTGATTTCGCCACCGGCACGCTGACAGCGCGCGCCTTGTTCGACAACAAGGACGGCGCCATCCTGCCAGGCCTGTTCGTGCGGGTGCGCACGCCGATTGCGCAGGAGGACAAGGCGCTGCTCACGCGAAACGACGCGATCGGAACGAGCCAGGAAGGAAGCTACGTGCTGGTCGTCGGCGCCGACAATGTCGTGAAGAGGCAGGTCGTCACGACTGGGGTGCGCGACGGTCAGCTGCGGGTGATCGAATCGGGCTTAAGCCCAGACGATTGGGTGGTGACGGAGGGCGTTCAGCGCGCCTTTCCCGGCGCGAAGGTCGATCCGCAGCGCGGCCAACTGGCTTCAGCCGAGCCGGCGCCGGCGTCGAGCCCTGAGAAAGCCGCCTCGGATCAGCAATGAGCTCTGAAGGCCGAGCGGGAGCAATCTCGCGCTTTTTCATCGACAGGCCGGTGCTCGCCAATGTGCTGGCGCTCGTCTTCGTCGTCGATCGGCCTGGTCGCCCTCGTTAACCTGCCCAGCTCCCAATATCCGAACGTTGTCCCGCCGACCGTCCAGGTGACGACGCGCTATCCCGGCGCAAGCGCCATGACGCTCGTCGACACCGTCGCTCTGCCGATCGAGCAGAACGTCAACGGCGTCGAGAACATGATCTACATGCAGTCGACGAACGCGAGCGACGGCACCTATACCCTGACGGTCACCTTCGCGATCGGCACTGATCCGGACGAAGACGAGATCCTGGTGCAGAACCGCGTGTCGGCGGCGGTTTCGTCGCTGCCGCAGGAAGTGCAGCTCCAGGGCGTGACGACGAAGAAGAAGTCGACGTCGATCCTCGAGTTTGTCGTTCTGAACTCCCCGGATAGTCGCTTCGATAGCCTGTTCCTGTCGAATTACGCGGTCATCAATGTCCAGGACGAGCTGCGCCGGCTTCCGGGCGTCGGCGACGTGTCTGTTCTCGGCGCGGGTCAATACGCCATGCGCATATGGCTCGACCCGAACCTTCTGCAGGCGCGCGGACTGACGCCGCAGGACGTCATCAACGTCATCCAGCAGCAAAGCCAGGAGGTCGCGGCCGGTCAGATCGGCGCGCCGCCAGCGCCGAAGGGCCAGGACTTTCAATATACGCTCGATCTCAAGGGCCGGCTCGACGACCCGAGGGAGTTCGAGAACATCATCGTCAAGGTCGATTCGGCCAACGGCGGCCGCATCACCAGGGTGCGCGATGTCGGGCACGCCGAGCTCGGCGCGCAGACCTACAGCGAATCGTTCAATCTCGACGGCCGGCCCGCCGCCGGCATCGCCGTCTCGCTGCTGCCCGAACGCGAACGCGATTGCGGTCTCCGGCGAAGTCAAGGCGAAGATGGACGAACTCGCCAAGGCTTTCCCGCAAGGCCTCAACTATGTCGTGCCCTACGACACGACGAACTTCGTGAAGGCGGCGATCTCCGAAGTCTACCGCACCCTCATCGAGGCGGCGATTCTGGTGCTCATCGTCATCCTCGTCTTCCTGCAAGATTGGCGGGCGATGCTGGTGCCGGCGACGACCGTGCCGGTGACCATTATCGGCGCGTTCGCGGCGATGGCGGCGCTCGGCTTCTCGATCAATCTTCCGACTCTGTTCGCTATCGTGCTCGCGATCGGCATCGTCGTCGACGACGCGATCGTCATCGTCGAAGGCGTGGCGCGATATGTTGAGGAAGGGACTCCCCGGCCGCGAGGCGGCGGCTCGGGCGATGAACGACCTGACAGGACCGGTCCTCGGCATCACGCTCGTGCTGATGTCGGTGTTCATTCCCGCCGCCTTTCTGCCTGGGCTGACGGGGCAGCTCTATCGGCAATTCGCGCTCGTCATCGCCTCTACCGCCTTCATCAGCGCCGTCAACGCGCTCACGCTCAAGCCCACGCAATCGCGCGTTGTGGCTCAGGCCGCCGAAGCCTCCCGAGCGGCGCAACTTTTTCTACCGCGGCTTCAACGCTGTCTATGGCGGTCTCGAACGCGGCTACACTCGACTGATCGGCGCCATGGTCCACCGCAGCGGCCTGATGGTCGCTCTGGCGCTTATTCTGGTTGGCGTCGCGCTCTGGGGACTGACGCGCGTGCCGACCGCGTTTCTGCCGACCGAGGATCAGGGCTACGTGATCGTCGCCGCGCAATTGCCGGACGGCGCGTCAAAGGAACGGACGGATAGAGTTCTGGAGCAGATCCAGGGCCTCGCGAGCAAGGTTCCCGGCGTCGAGCACGTGGTGACTGTGAGCGGATATCCATTCTCGACAACAGGGCGAGTCTCGCCAACGCCGGCGTCGCCTTCGTCGTCTTGAAGGATTGGGACGTCGCGTCTGAAAGAGCCAGGGCAGGACGTCCGTACGATTCTTGAACGCCTCAACCGCGGGCTGCAGGGCGTGCCCCAGGCTATCGCCTTCGCGCTGCCCCCGCCGCCGATCCAGGGCATTGGCAACGTCGGCGGCTTCTCCATGCAGGTCGAACTCAGGAACGGGAATTTCGACTACGCCCTGCTTCAGACCCTGACCAACGCCGTTGTCGCCAACGCCAACGCGCAATCCTCGCTTCAGCGGGTCGCCACGACGTTCCGCGCGGGCGCGCCGCAAATTTTCGTCAACGTAAACCGCGTCAAGGCGGAGACGCTTGGCATCACCGTTGGACAGCTGTTCGCCGCCCTCTCCGACTACGTCGGTTCGAACTACGTCGGCCAGATCACCAAGTTCGGCCACGTCTTCCAGATCTATACGCAAGCGGACGCCAAGTTTCGCGCCAATGTCGACGACATTCGCAATCTCAAGGTGAAGGCGGGCGATGGAACGATGACGCCAGTCGGAACGGTGGTCGATATCACGGAGGTGCAGGGCCCGGCCCTCATCAGCCTCTACAATCTCTATCCGTCGTCTACGGTCGTCGGCAGCCCGGCGCCCGGTTTCAGCTCGGGTCAGTCCCTCGACATCATGGAGCAGATCGCCAACAGCACCCTGCCGACCGGAACGGGCTTCGAATGGACCGCCATGTCTTTCCAGGAGAAGCAGCTCGGCAACCAGACTTACTACGTCTTCGGCTTCGCGCTTTTGCTCGTCTATTTCGTTCTCGCGGGTCAGTACGAGAGCTGGATTCTGCCGCTCGCGGTGATCCTATGCGTGCCGATGGCTCTACTGGGGACAGTCGCCGCGCTGACCACGCTCGGCGCGATCAGCGTCGCCGCCAGCCAAGCCGGCGTCGCCGCCAACAACCTCTATACGCAGATTGGCCTCATTCTCTTGATCGCGCTTGGCGCCAAGAACGCGATCCTGATCGTCGAATACGCCCGCCAGCAGCGCGCCGAAGGAAAAGCGATTGTCGACGCGGCGGTGGAAGGGGCGCGGCTGAGATTCCGGCCCATTCTCATGACCTCGTTCGCCTTCATTCTGGGCGTTCTTCCGCTTGTGCTGGCGACGGGTGCGGGCGCTTCCGCGCGCAAATCAATCGGTATGGCGGTTTTCTTCGGCATGATCGCTTCAACCTGTCTCGTGGTGGTTTTCGTTCCGTCGTTTTATGTGGTGATGCAGTGGCTGGAGGAGCGCAGAATGGGAAAGCGCGCGCCTGAGGCGGCCTCGCCCCCTTCCAAGGCAGACACCGCCCGTTCGTCTGCAGCGTGACGGCGCTCTCGATCGCTTGAAACAAGGCGAGCCTTGACGTGCCCGCGCGCGTTATACAGACCTGATGTTTCGAGCCGCGAAGATGCGCGGTAGGGAGGAATCGGTATGAGCCTTCGAGTCTTTTGCTCAGCCATGGTGATGAGCTTGGCGTTCTCGGGAACCGCTTTCGCGGAATCGCCGCGCTTGACGATGACCGAAGCGATGATCCCATCGTCGGATCCGAGCCTGAAACTCTATGTCCGCAACAAGCACGCGGAGGGCATGACGTCCTTTTCGCCAGACAAGACGCTGCTCTTCATCCATGGCGCCACATATCCAGCGGAAACGAGTTTCGACCTGCCGATCGACGGCGTGTCGATGATGGACCTGTTCGCTCAGAACGGCTTCGACGTCTATCTGGTCGATGTGCGATCGTACGGACGATCCACCCGCCCGCCGGAAATGGATCAGCCGCCCGAGGCGAACAAGCCCATCGCGACTTCGGAGGAGGCCGGCGCCGACCTCGGCGCCGCGGTCGATTATGTTCTGGCGCTCAGCGCGGCATACCGAAACTCGATCTCATGGGCTGGTCTTGGGGCACGTCGATCGCCGGCGCCTACACGGCGAGTCACAACGATAAGATCAATAGGCTCGTACTTTATGCGCCGGCCTGGATCTTTCAGCCTCCAGTCGAGCCTCCGACAAGCGCTATCCCGGCCTATCGATTGGTCGCGAAGGACGATGCGAAGGCGCGTTGGCTCAGGGGCGTCCCTGAGGACAAGCAGGCGACCCTGATTCCGCCGGGCGTCTTTGACGCAGTGGTGGGACGCGACGATCGCTGAAGATCCCGTCGGCAGCAAAATGAACCCTCCGAAACTTCGGGCCGGCAACGGCGTCAGGGCGGAATTCGCCAATTATTGGGGCGCCGGAAAGCCGTTCTACGATCCAGGAAGGATCACAGTCCCGACCCTTCTCATCCATGCCGAATGGGACGCCGATCTGCCTAGCTATATGGCGGAGGCTTATTTCGCCAAGCTGACAAGCGCGCCCTACAAGCGCTTCGTCCAGCTCGGCGAAGGCACCCATACGGTCATGCTGGAGAAGAACCGCATGCAGTTCTTCCACGAGATCCTCGGATTTCTGGACGAATCGGACGCTACGGCTCTGAAGTAGCTTGGTTTGACGCTTCGTCCACCGGAACGCGTCTGGCAAAGCGGAACTGGGGCGATTTCGAGTGGCGGCGCAGTCGATCTTACAATTGGGCGGTGGTATGACAGCCCGCCGCCGACGTGCTAGGGGCCGTCAGGCCGCCGCCTCCGTTCGCCTTGGGCGGCGCGCCGCACAACAAGGAGCCTTATGTCGAAAGAAGAATTGCTTGAATTCCCAGGATTCGTCGTCGAATTGCTGCCCAATGCGACCTTTCGCGTCAAACTTGAGAACGACCACGAAATCATTGCTCACACCGCGGGCAAGATGCGCAAGAATCGCATTCGCGTCCTGGCCGGCGACAAGGTGCTCGTGGAGATGACGCCCTACGATCTGACCAAGGGACGCATTACCTACCGCTTCAAATGACCCTCGACTCTCGGGCGGCGCGACGATGGCTCCGCCTCGCACCCGGGCCTCCGTCTCGTGCTGGGGTCCGCTTCGCCGCGCAGGCTTCAGCTGCTCGCGCAAATCGGCGTCAAGCCCGATGCGGTTCTGCCGGCCGAGATCGACGAGAGGCCACGCCCGCGCGAAGAGCCGCGTGCGCTCGCCGAACGGCTGGCCGGCGAAAAGGCGTTCGCCTCGGCGGCGATCGCGGGCGCCCATGCGGATCTCGTCCCCTGCCTGACGCTTGCGGCTGACACGGTGGTCGGCGTCGGCCGGCGCATCTTGCCGAAATGCGAGACGCGCGATGAGGCGGAACTGTGCCTCGATCTTTTGTCCGGTCGCGGCCATCGGGTCTTCACCGGCCTTGCGCTCATCACCGCGAGCGGCGCCGTTCGGCGCCGGCTGGTCGAGACGCGTCTCAGGTTCAAGCGCCTGTCGCGCAGCGAGATCGAGGCCTATCTCATGAGCGGCGAGTGGCGCGGCAAGGCCGGCGGCTACGCGATTCAGGGGCTCGCCGGCGCGTTCGTCGAGCGGCTGGTCGGCTCCTACTCCAACGTCGTCGGCCTGCCGCTCAACGAAACGGCCGCGCTGCTCGGCGGCCAAGGCTATCATGTCCACCGGCATTGGAGCGCGAGCCTCGTTCAATGACCGACGACAACGACAAATCCGCCGCCAAGCGACCGGATCGGGACAAGAGCAACCGGACCTGCCCGATCTGCGGCAAGCCGCGCAGCGAGCTTATGACCCGTTCTGCTCGAAGCGCTGCGCCGACGTGGACCTGCATCGCTGGCTGAAGGGGAGCTACGTCATCCCTGGCGGCAGCGCCAAGCCGGAGCCGGGCGACGAGGAGGAATAGGCCTTCACGAGGTCCATTTGGGTTTTCTTGGGCCCTGGCCATTTCACCGCGAAAACCCCAGCTTTTGGCTATTGGATTTCCTTGGATTTCCTTGGATTCTCTCGTCCGAATCTGAGACTTATCAATGGGTTACGCGGGATAAACCGAGCACAAACTTTTTCACGCGCTTCTTCCTTGGCGAGCCGCGTCGGAACGGGAGGGCTGCGGTCGAGGGCGTACGGAAGGGCAGGATTGTTCATGCGGCAAGCTTAGCTCGTTTTCCGGTTTTCAGCAATCAATTGTCGCCCAAGTTTGCCCAATGCGTGGCTCTCCGCGGTCGTCTCCTGCTTGCCTTAAGCCGAACCAACCGAGGCGGCCCTCCGTCAACGTTGGGACACAGCGGACTTTATGGCGGCGACCGTTCGCGAGACGATGGCGTCGACGCCCAAGCTTCCGAGTTTTGCGCTGGCCTTGGACGGATCCCCATAGACGCCGTCGGCGCTCCCAAATTTGGATCCGTTGGAAAGCCGATCCTCACGGACGAGGCTCGGGTCGAGCGCGAGCATCAGCGACGTGTCGCTGAGACCCGCATGGGTTCCAATCTCCGAGGGCGTGAACCCTTGACCCTTCAGAATCTGGGCGAAATCGATTTGCGCCGCGTCGTAATATTGCGTCACCGCATGCGCGCGCACATTCGATGAGGCCCATTCACGGTTGAGTTTGTTCGCCACATTCTTCTCGTCGGCCTGGTAACCGCCGTGATCGCCCAGGAAGACGATATCTTTGAACCCGTGCTGTTTGAAGCTTCGGGCCGCGTATTCGAGAATGGTTTCAAACGCGGCGTCCGGCACGCTTATCGTTCCAGGGAAACGCATGTGACCAGACGGCGGACTGATACTGCCTTCAGGGACGTAGGCGATCACAGGCGCGACAAGCGCGTTGCCCAACGAGACTGCAATCCGCTCGCTTAGCAACTTGACGCGCCGATTGTGTTTTCCGAGCGCCATGGCCGGGCCGTTCTGCTCGGTTCCGCCGATGGGCATGATGATGGTGGTCTTGCCCGCGCCGATTGCGTCCCTGAGCTCGGTCCAGGTGAGATCCTCGAGGAAGACCGAGGGGCGCTCGTCGGCATACGCGAACGACGCGAAGCTCAGAATCAGCAACGGCAGAAGCAAGAGACGCGCCGCCCGCCTCATGGAGTTCATTCGCTCGCTCCTGCGCCGAGTCTTGCGATCCTGGCCACGCAGAAGGGCAGGATTGGTCATGGGGCGACCTTACCCGAGTTTCCGGTTTTCAGCAATTGACTATCCGCCCCCGGTCGAAGTGACTGCTCCAAAGCCTGGGGACCGCTCGGGTCGAGGGCGCGCGGTCGCCAAGGGAACCGCGATCGTCTCAGAAGGCGGATAGCTCCCCTTCAGGGATCGTCTCAGGGAGGACGGGAGTCCGCGCGCCATAGCCGTCATTCCATTGCAAGCGCGAAATATCCTTACCGCCCGAAACGGAAGTCCCCGTTCCCTTCCCATCGCACGGTGTTCGACGCGCAGCTGTCGTCTCCCTGGGGCGTCCTAACGACGTGTCACAGGAGGCCGATGGCGCACGGATCGAACGTGAAGCGGGCGGTCCGCCGCAAAAAATCCTCAAGGCGCCGTTAAGCGCGCAGCTTGGAATTGACGAAACATCGTCGGAGGCACTCAACGGAAGGACGTCGAGTTGAATTCAGAGAACTCTTCCGCGCCCGGGGAAACCGGCCGACAAAGCCAAGTTTGCGAGTCATCGGTCGCAACACCGCAGGGATCAGAGGCGGCGCCTCCGCCGGCTGCCGCGGACGCCGCGTCCGGAGAGGGCTCCTTTCGTACAGGCGCCCGGGACGAAGGCCCAGCGGAGGCGGTAATTGGGGAACTCGCTGTGCCTTGCGTTGAGACGGAGAAAAACTCTCCGGCCGGGAAGACCGGCAGAGACCGTGAAATTGGTGGCTCGGTCGCGGTCGCGTCGTTCGACGCGGCAGCGGTTGATCCTCTCAGGGAGGCGTCGGCAGCTCTCGATGACAGGGATTATGCGACTGCTCAGCGTCTTTTTGCAGCGGTTGGACGGAAGGACATCGCGGAAGCCATCAAGGACGCATTGACGGCCCTCGATCGCAAGGATTATCCGAAGGCACAGGAGCTTTTTGAGGCGCTCGGCCAGAAAGGCGCCGCTGCCGCGCAGGTGAAGGGATCGGCGCCGGCCAGTCCGGCGCCCCCCAAGCCCGAAGCGCTGGCAGGGGGTCCGATGGGATCCGACGCCCGGGATAAAGCTCAACAAAAACCGGTGACATCGCCGCCCGAAGTTATTCCGCTTGCGGATGCGGCGTATCGCCGGCCTCCGCCTCAGGCAGAAAAGGCAAAATCGCGCCGCCTTAGGCCGCTTTTCCTTGGAACCGGCTTGGTGTTACTTACGATTTTCGGCGTATCTGCTATTTACGGTTCGCCACTAAACTGGACGTTCCCCACGACGAAAAGCCAGGCGATCGCCGGTCTTTCTTCAGCTGCTGATGTCCTCAAGGCGGATCTAGGGGCGATCACCGGCCAAAGCGGGCGCGGGGAGGACCGGTCCGCGATGCGCGACCTCAGCGCCGCGCTCACACAGCTGACGGCCCGGCTCGACCAGATCGAGCACGAGTACGGAGCTCGTTTGGATAAGCTCAGCGAGCACGTCGACCAAGATTTCTCGTCCCGATTTGCCGATATTGCCGCGAGGCTCGATAAGCTGGAGAAAAGAGCCGCCTTGCCGGCGACGCCTGCCTCAGAATCTGCCGATGTCGTGGCGAGGCTCGATAGATTGGAGAAGAGAGTCGCCGTCGCGGCTGCGCCGTCCTCAGAAATTGCTGGTCTCACGACAAGGCTCAATAAGTTGGAGAAGAGAGCTGCCATCGCGGGCGCAAGTTCGGCCAATCCGCTCCCGTCCGCCGCGCCGAAACACTCTTCGCTTATGGCAAGGGCGGAACCTTCCGCCCCGAATGAAACGGCCAGATCCGACAACCCGGGGCCCTTGCTCCGAGACTATACCGTCGAGGATGCACGGGACGGCATCGCCGTGGTTGACAGTCGCTCTGGTCTGCAAGAGGTAGCGCCGGGAGATTCTATCCCCGGGGCGGGGCGCGTCTTGCGAATTGAGAAACGGGGCGGCGATTGGTTCGTCTTGACAAGCCGAGGCGTCATTGGGAGCGGTCCGGCGCCCTAGTAGCGAGATTGGCTTGCAAGCGTGCGGTCCTGGTCTGCGCCGGTTCGCCGTGCCACGATGTCCGCCGCGAGGACGGCTGCGAGTTTTCGAGTTTCGAAACCCGAAGCCTTTGCTCCAACGGCTGCTACAGGTCGATTTGATATGTCGCCCGCCCTCGCGGAATGTCCGCTTTGGCCAAATCTCTCCGTCGCTTCCAACGACCGAGTTCCGCATCACACCGTCCGTTCATAGGACTAACGTCGAAGGGGCGCTAGGGTCGAAAGCGGTGCCGCTGATTGACCTTCGACCCTAGAGCCCGCCCTCGACGCAGCGAAGAGCGAAGGCGTACTGGCGGGCGACGTCGTCGAGGCGGTCGTAGCGTCCCGACGCGCCCGCGTGGCCCGCGTCCATCGCGGTGCGCAACAGGACCGGGCCGCCGCCGGTCATTGTCGCGCGCAGGCGCGCAACCCATTTCGCCGGCTCCCAATAGGTCACGCGCGGATCGGTGAGGCCGGCGAGCGCCAGGATCGGCGGATAGGCTTGAGCCCGCACGTTGTCGATCGGGCTATAGGCGCGGATGGTCTCGAACGCCGCGTGTCGTGGATCGGATCGCCCCATTCGAGCCATTCCGGCGGGGTGAGCGGCAGGCTTGCGTCAAGCATCGTCGCCAGCACGTCGACGAACGGCACGTCGGCGATGATTCCGGCGAACAGGTCCGGCGCGAGATTGGCGATCGCGCCCATCAGCAGGCCGCCGGCGCTGCCGCCCTGCGCCACGACCCGGCCCTTGCTGGTAAAGCCTTCGGCGATGAGGAACCGGATGGCGGCCAGGAAATCGTGAAAAGTGTTCGGCTTCCTGCCGAGCTTGCCGTCCTCGTACCAGCGCCAGCCTTTGTCCGTGCCGCCGCGCACGTGGGCGATCGCGAACACGAAGCCGCGGTCGACAAGCGAGAAGCGGTTGGTCGAAAAACTCGCCTCTGACGGATAGCCGTAGGCGCCATAGCCGGTGATGAACAAAGGCGCCGAGCCGATCGAGCTTTACGCCGCGCTTGTAGATGAGCGACACCGGCACGCTCTCGCCATCGTCGGCAGGCGCGAAGACGAGACGCACGACGTAAGCGTCGGAATCGAAACCGCGCGGCATCGCCTGCCGCTTGACGAGGGTGCGCCGCCTCGTGACGACATCGTAGTCGTAGGTTTCCTGCGGCGTCGCTGGGGATGAGTAGCTGAAGCGGATGAGCGACGTGTCGAATTCGTAGACCGGTTCGCGTCGGAGAAAATAGGTCTCCTCGTCGAACGCGATCTCGTGCGATTCTCCGCTTTCCAAGTCGAAGACGACGAGATGCGGCCGGCTCATCTCGCGCATGAGCAGAACGAGATGATTCTTGAACAGCGTTGCGTCGGCGATGAAGCGCCCGTCGCGCTTGGGCACGAAGTCGCGCCAATTCGCCTCCTGTGGCGCATCGCGCGGCGCAACGACGATCTTGAAGTCGGGCGCGTCCGCATTGGTGCGGATGAAGAAACGATCGCCGTGATCCATCACGTCATAGTGCAGTCCCGAGCGACGTGGCGCGACGAGCCGGGGCGGCGCGGTCGGGTGATCGAGATCCACGACCAGGGCTTCCGAGGCGTCGTGGCCATGCACCGAAATGATGGCCGCGCGGCCGAGACGCGTGGGCTCAATGCCGATGAACCAGGCCGGATCGGCTTCCGCGAAGATCTCGAGGTCGTCGGTCTGCGCGGTCCCGAGGCGATGCAGCATGACGCGGCAAGGGCGGTGGCTCTCGTCCTGCTCGACGTAGAGAAACGCCTGCGAATCGCGCGTCCATACGACGTCGCCGGTCGCCCCGACGACGCGGTCCCCAAGGTCCGTCTCGCGCTCAAGGTCGCGGACGGCGATCGTCAGCATCTCGGAGCCGAGCTCGTCGGAGGACCAGGCGAATTTCGAATGGTCGGGCGAATGACGGGCGGCTGGCGAGATGAAAAAACGCCTTTCCCTCCGCGCGCGCGTCGCCGTCGATCAGCACCGTCTCTGCGCCTCCTTCGCGAGGCTTGCGGCAATAGATGCGACGCTGACCGCCGGGACGAAACCGCGAGTAATAGGCCCACGGCCCGTCGACTTGCGGCGGCTCGCTGTCATCCTCCTTGAGGCGCGCGCGCATTTCGCGCTTGAGCTCTTTCTGCAAGCCGAGCGTCGGCGCCAAAACCGCGTCAGCGTAGGCGTTCTCGGCCTCGAGCAGCGCGCGGATGTCGGGAGGCAGCCGAGTGGGGTCGCGCAGCACCTCGCGCCAGTTGTCCGCGCGCATCCAGGCGTAATCGTCCGCCCAGGAAAGGCCATGCGCGGAGAGCATCGCCGGCCGGACTTCGGCTCGCGGCGGCGCCGGGATCGAGGCTTGCGAGCCCGGTCCGCGCGCCGATCGCTTGCGCGTCATGACGCTCGCCTGCCCGCCGCGCGCGGAAGCGCCGAGAAGGCCGCAGGAACCTCCGAGGGCGATTCGCAGAGAGCCGCCGCGCCCGCTGCGCGAAGCTCATCGGCGCCGCCGTAGCCCCAGAGCGCGCCGATGGTGGGAATCCCATGCCGGCTCGCCGCCAGGACGTCATGCTTGCGATCGCCCCACATGCAGCAATCGTCGGCCTTAAGCCCCTCGCTTTCGAGAATGTGAGCGATGAGGTTCGCCTTGTCCTGAAACCGGCCGCCAAGCTCGTCGCCGTAAGCCGCCTCGAAGTGACGCTCGAGGTCGAAATGGGTGAGGATCCGCTCCGCGTAGACGAGGGGTTTCGCGGTGCAAAGGAAGAGGCGCGTTCCCGCGGCGCTGAGCTCAGTCAGCGCTTCGTTTACGCCCTCGTAGACGAGAGCCTCGAACAACCCTTCGGTCGAATAGCGGCCGCGATAGATCTTGAGCGCCTCCTCGGGATCGCCTTCGCCATTCAGCGCCTCGGCGAAACATCCGCGTAAGCGGCGGGCCGATGATCCAGGTCAGTTCGGCGGCGGGCGGCGCGCTTCGGCCCAACGCCTCGAGCGCCAGACGAAAGCAGCCGACGATGCCCTCAGCCGGGTCGGTCAGCGTTCCGTCCAAATCGACCAGGAGCGCGCTGCGCCGATTGGGCTCCGTCGTCAGGGAAGGCAATCTTGGCGGCAAAAGCGCAACCGGCTAGCCGCGAATCGGCTCGTGCGCGACCGCCGCGCGCAGGAAATAGAAGAGGCCGGTCAGAGCCGTGAGAATGAGCACGCCTTCCAGCGACCGGGTTACGGTCTCGCCAAGCTGAAACAGGCCGCCGATCGCCCAGCCCGCGGCGGCGCCGGCGCCCACGAGCTCCGTGCCCACCAGAATAGCGACGCTGAGCAGCGTCATCGCATTGGTCCAGTTGATCGGCGTGGCGTCCGCCAAGGCGCATTCTCCTTCAATCTTCGCGAAGCGGTCGCGGATATACCAACGCGCCCCGCGGCGCAAGCGTCATGGGCTGGCGGCGATCTCCCTGCCCTTTCGCGCCAGCTCGTAGGCCTTCACGTGAAGCGTGGCGATGCGCAGCAACGAAATGTCGTCCGGCTTCGCAGCGCGGCGCAGAAGATCGCCGAGGATCTGGTCGCCTTCGACCGGCTTGCCGCCTTCGATGTCGCGCAGCATCGAGGCCTTGATCGGCGAACCCGCGGCAGTCATCGCCGCCCGCGCCCGCTCGAGCGCGGGGGCGCGAAGTGGGAAGCCCTGAGCAGCCGCGATCGATGCGCATTCGCTTAGAAGCCCAAGCGCGAGGTCCGCGGCGCCGGCGGCGACATAGTCGCCAACGGCCGACCGCATCAGGCAGGTAATGCCCGCGGCCGTGGCGATGAACACCCACTTTTCCCACATTTCCTGCCGGATCTCGTCGCTCAGCCGCGCATCGAAGCCGGCGTTGAGCAGCGCGGAGGCGATGGCCTCGATCCGCTGCGAACGGGAGCCGTCCAGTTCGCCGAAGCTCAGCGCATGCCAATCATTGAAGTGGACGACATCCCCCTCAGGCCCGAGGGTCGCCGAGATGGCGCACTGCCCGCCGAGCACGCGCTCGGGCCCGAAGCGTTCGGTCAGCCGGTCGATGTGTCGCATGCCGTTCAACAGCGGCAGGATCGCCGTCGCCGGGCCGACGGCCTTGGCGAATGAGGTTATGGCGCCCTCGAGGTCGTAGGCTTTGCAGCTCAAGAGGATAAGGTCGAACGGCTCCGCCAGATCTTCCTGCAGCACGGCCGGCGGCGAGGGATGGTGGAAGTCGCCGACGGGGCTGCGAATCGTCAACCCGTGCTTTGCGAGCTCTGCGGCGCGACGCGGACGAACGAGAAACGTCACGTCGCGACCTGCCTCAAGCAGACGCCCGCCGAAATAGCCGCCGACCGCGCCCGCTCCAACAACCAGAATTCTCATGTCACCCGATCCTATCCTTCAAACAGAGACGCCGCCGAACAGTCCTTTAGCGCGCCGGACGCACACTACGGCACGGCCGAGACCAGCATGAACGCGGCGAAGATTACGAGATGCACGGCGCCCTGCAGCACGGTCGTTCGGCCGGTGCCAAGCGTCAGAGCAGCGATGTAGAGGGTCAGAATGAGCAGCGCCATGTCGGTTTGCGAAACGCCGAGCGCGATTTGACGGTTGAGCACAATCGAGACGAGCGCGACCGTCGGAATTGTCAGGCCGATGCTGGCGATGGCCGAGCCGAGCGCAAGATTGATGCTGTTCTGAAGCCGATTGCGAAGGGCGGACTTAATCGCGGCGAGCCCTTCGGGCATGAGCACGATAAGCGCAATGACGACGCCGACGAAGGCCTTCGGCAGCCCCGCAGCGCCGATAGCCACGTCGACCGGATAGGACAGCGTCTTGGCAAGCAGCACGACTGCGGCAAGCGAAACGACCAGCAGGCCGAGGCTCAACAGCGTGATGAGCATGCTCGGAGCGTCGTGCGGCGCCTCGCTCGAGTCCTCGACGCCCGGGGCGTCGAGGAAGTAAACGCGATGCTTGACGGTTTGCACGAAGACGAACACGCACCAGAGGACCAGCGACATAAGGCCGACGCCCTCGAGTTGCAGAATGGAATAGGAGGGGCCGGATGCAGCCTCGGCGAAATTGGGCAGGATGAGCGCCAGCGTCGCCAAAGTGCCGAGCACGGCGAGCGCGGAGACCGCGCCCTGAAGTTGGAAAGTCTGCTCGAAGTGCCGGCCCGCGCCAAGGACTAAGGCAGAGCCCTACAACGCCGTTGAGAACGATCATCACCGCCGCGAACACCGTGTCCCGGGCGACGCGCTCGCTGCCCTCGGCCCCGGCGAGCATGATCGAGACGATGAGCCCGGCTTCGATCACCGTCACCGCGACCGCGAGAAGGATCGAGCCAAAAGGCTCGCCAAGCTTGAGCGCGAGCACTTCGGCGTGATGGACGGCGGCGAACACCGTCGCGCCGAGGAAGAGACCTGCGAGAACAAGCACATAAGTGTCGTCGGAAGGGACGATATGGGCCAGCTTCAGCGCCAACAAAGCGCTCGCGAGCAACGGAACAGCCCAGGCCCAGGCCGGAATGGAGGTGGGGCTCGGCGACGACATCGATCCATTCCGTTGCGAGGACGTTCCAGTGTGCAGGAGACGAGCGGCGCGGGCAATCCGGCGCGTGCCAGCGGCGCGTCTCTTGACACTCTCATTATCGAGAATATTATCCCGAATATGGAAATCAGCGCCGAATCCAACAATAGCGCCGATATGCGCCTCGCCGAGCGCCTGCGCGAGTTGCGGCGCGCCCGGAGCTGGTCGCTCGATGAACTGTCCGCGCTGAGCGGAGTGAGTCGCGCCTCCCTGTCGCGAATCGAGAACGGCGAAGTGAGCCCGACAGCGTCCGTGCTCGGGCGGCTTGCCGGAGCGCACCGCACGACCGTCTCGCGCCTGCTCGCCGACATCGAGGGCGATGCGCCTGCGCTTGTCAGGCAGAGCGAGCAGCCGGAATGGGTCGATCCCGCCACCGGCTTCCGCCGCCGGTCGGTCTCGCCGCCCTCGCTCAGCTTCGACTGCGAGCTTCTCTCTTGCGAATTGCCGGCCGGCGCGCGCATCGACTATCCGCTTCCGCCGCGTCTTGGTCTCGAACATCATCTCTATCTCATGGACGGCGCTCTGGAGCTCGCCATCGAGGGGGTCGTCCATCGTCTGCACGCTGGCGACTGTCTTCGCTACAAGCTGATGGGCCCGAGCAGTTTCCTGGCGACTGGTCGGCGAGCGGCCCGCTACATTCTTGTTCTCCGGTGAGAGAATGGAAGCGCAAACGATAAAAGTCGCCGCGCTCGACCCCGCCGCGCTCGCCAAAGCCATCGAACGGCTCGCCCAAATCCTGCATGCATGCGTGCACGAGGGCGCGAGCGTCGGCTTCATTATGCCGTTCGAACGGAGCGAAGCGCGCGCGTACTGGCTGGACAGGGTCGCCGCGCCGCACGCGGCCGGCGGCAAGCTCGTCCTCATCGCGACGCTTGGCGGCGACGTCGCCGGGACGGCGCAGCTCGATCTCGACTCGATGCCGAGCAAGCGCCATCACGCCGAGGTTTCCAAGGTCCTGGTCGATCCGGCCTTTCGCCGCGCCGGCGTCGGCCGGGCGCTCATGCAGGAGATCGAGCGGCGCGCGGCTCAAGAGGGGCGATGGCTCCTGACGCTCGACACGGCCGGCGACGCGGCCGAAGCGCTCTACCGCTCGCTTGGTTATAGACTTGCCGGCGCGATTCCGAACTACGCGCGGAAGGCCTTCGAAGACGGCTACGAGGCGACACGGCTTATGTACAAAGACCTGCGCGGCGGGTAGCCTCCATTCCTCAAGCGCTCATGAAGGAGGTCCCTCGTCTTGCCCCGCGGAGCATCGGCTGATGACTGACCGAAATGGCGCAAGCCTTTTCGGCCGCGTCGTCCTTTTGCTTTTGACCTTCTATGCAATCGCGATGATCGCCCCGGACTTGCTCCGGGTCGTTCGTCCACTGGGCTCGTTCGGTCTCGCCGTGGACGGCGACGGACGGATCTACGACGTCCAGGGTCCGTTCGAAAGCGAGCACGATTCGCCGGCTTGGCGAGCAGGCTTGCGCGCCGGAGATCGGCTCGATCTTGCCGCGATGTCGTGCGCGCCCGTCGACAGCATCGGGTGCGCGAGTCTGCTGTCGCAATGGGGCGGCGTCACCTACGTCATGCCGGGACGCGAGGCGACGCTCGTCGTCGCCGTCGGCGGCGCAACGCTCGGGCGGCGAAGTCAAGCTCATCGCCGAGCCGCGGCCCACCAATCGCCTGCTCGACATCGTCATTGTGCTCGACACGATTGCCGGGGTCTTGGTTGTGCTTGGCGCGGCCTGGCTGGTGTGGACGCGCCCAGGCCCCATGACCTGGGGCTTCTTCATCTATGTGATCCAGTTCAATCCCGGCCAGGCGTTTCAGTTCTGGGCCTGGCTCCAGCTTTGGCCTCGAGTGCTTCTGGCGCAGAACGTCATTTTTCTCGTGATGCAGGCCGCCGCCTATACCGGGCTCCTCATGTTTGCGCTGAGGGCGCCGGTCGACCGGGCCGAAGGACGATGGCGGATCATCGAGCGCGCGCTGCCGGCTCTGGCGATTGTGTTCCTGGCCGTAGCGCTCGCCAGCATGGCGACCGTCTTCGGCTACCCGGCCGAAATCTGGACGCGGGGCATGCTGTTGATCGGCTTTGCCGTCAGCGCCGGCGCGCTCGCAATCCTTATCGGGCGCCGGCGCGATCTTTCGCCCCGCGACTATCAGCGCATCCGTTGGGTGATCTGGGGCTGCCTCATCGGCCTTCCGGCCTATCTGCTCGCCCAGCTCTCCCAGGAGACCTCGCTGTTCGGCGAGTTCATCGGAAACGGTCAGGCGCCAAGAGGAAGTCGCCGGCGCCCTTTTCCTCGTCAACGGGATCCTGTGCCTGTTCGTCGTCGAAGCGGTGCGGCGGCAGACGGTGGTCAACGTCTGGATCCCCCTTCGGCGGGCGACCGCCTTCGGCCTTCTGCTCAGCGCGCCGGTCCTGTTCCTTCACAAGCAGATCGAGACGATCGACGAATACATCCACATGCCCGATTGGGCCTGGGTCGTGGTCGCTTCCGGGCTGGTCTACCTGATCGCGCGCGGACACGAGTTTGCGACCGAGCTCATGGACCGTCTGTTCGACCGCAAATTCATCCGCGCCGAGCGCCATCTCGCCGAGGTGGGCGAAACCATCCAGAATTCCGACAGCCTCGATGAGATCGATCGGCTCTTGGTGAACGAGCCTATGCAAACGCTCCGCCTGGCGTCGGCGGCGCTGTTTCGCGAGCAGGACGGGCGTATTCTGCCGAAGCCTCAGCGCCGGATGGGACATGGACCACGCTGACACGCTCACCAGCAACCATCCCCTGCTCTTCGGCGCGGTTCGATCGAAAGCCCTACACCCCCGATTCGGTCGACGCCGCCGAGCTTCCGGACGATCTCGAGCGGCCGGTTCTCGTCGTGCCGGTCGGCAATGCGCGTCGCTGCTACGCGCTTGTCCTCTATGGCGGCCACGAGATCGGAACCGATCTTGACGCGGGCGAGCGCCGACCTGCTCGGCGAGCTCGCGCGCGACGCCGAGATCGCTTATGCGCAAGTCGAAAGCGACACGCTGCGGCAGCGCATCGCCGTACTGGAGAATGAGCTCGCGAAGACATTGGAGCCTCGTTGACCTCGCCGCGCTTCCGCTGCGCCGACGCCTCGTTCCGACCTGCCTTGAGGCCCCATGACGCAAAAACCGCGATCCCTCGATGGCGTTCAGGCCTGCGTCTTCGACGCCTACGGCACCCTGTTCGACTTCGCCTCCGCCGCGGCGCGCTGCCCCGACGTGCCGGAGGATCGTCGCGCGGCGCTGACGACGCTCTGGCGCGACAAGCAGCTCCAGTACGCCTGGCTGCGCACGCTCGAGAACCGCTACGCCGACTTCTGGCAGGTCACCGGCGACGCGCTCGATTTCGCGCTCGAGAGCCTCGATCTCGAGACGCCCTCGTTGCGCGAGCGCCTGATGGACCTCTATCTCGGCCTCGAGCCGTTCGCCGAGGTTCGGCCCGTGCTCGCGGCCTTGCGCCAGGCGGGGTTCAGAACCGCCATCCTGTCCAACGGCTCGCCCATGATGCTCGAAGCGCTGGTCAAGCGCTCGAACCTGGAGGCGATGTTCGACGCGGTCCTCTCGGCCCACGCCGTTCGCGCCTTCAAGACCCACCCCGACGTCTATCAATACGCGCTGGACTCGCTCGACCTCGAGGCCAGCGCGATTTCGTTCCAATCCTCCAACGCCTGGGACGCGCATGGGGCGTCCGATTTCGGCATGCGGGTCGTCTGGTGCAACCGCTATGGCCAGCGCCGCGAGCGCTTGCCGGGCAGCCCCGACTTCGAGATCCGGACGCTGGCCGAACTGCCGGCGCTGCTCGGCGTCGGCACGTCCTAGCTGCGCCCGCCGGCTCGCCTGACTGCCGGATGCAACCGGCCAGGCGAACCCTCGCGCAAGCAAACGCAAATAAGCGGCCCTTGAAAAGCGCCTAAACGCTGGTAAGCGCTAGTAAAAGTGCTAGCGTTTACTAGCGCTTATTTTTCCGAATCGAGCCTTTTCAACGGTTTACGGCCGATTCAAATAAGGAATTCCAGCTTCTCCGTTTCCGGATCGCGCGCAAGTTGTATCGAACGAGTTTTCCACTCCTTTGGTCGACGCAGGCGCCCTAGCTCGATCGGCGAACAGGAAGGTTGTAGCGCGGTCTTTCGATTCTTGCAAAACAATGTCGCGGAATTTTGGGCGGAGGAGCCGAGCAGGATGCGGAGGAGCCGAGCACGATTAAGTCGAAGCCGCAGCAGGTCAGATTGTGGGAGGGAGCGTCGTCGGTGTCGTACAATACGCGGTCGAGGGAAGCGGCGGGAGCATCACTTAATCTCTGAGCTTTGCCAGGTACTACCGCGATCGACACTTGTGAGATCAACAACGCAAAAAGATGGACGCTTATCGACAAGCCGGCCGTGACGAACTCCGCGCAGCTTACTTGTTCCGAAAGGCGCTGATCATGGTACGGTCTAGAGTCAGGACGTCTCTGCCGCCGCAAATGCAGCCAAGCGTTCCGGCGGCGCGGCGACATTTGGCGAGCGCCGTACGCATCGAGGAGACAGGGTCATTGCCGCTCGGGTTCAGCCTTCTTGAACGCCTCGGTCTCGCCCTCCTGGTCGCGCTCGCGGGCGCGAGCCCGTCTCTCGCGGCGGGACAGGCGAGCGTTCCGGCCTGGCTTCAGGCCCATGTGGGCGAGGGCGAGGGGCAGATCGCGCCGGTCGTGCTGGAGAGAGCCCGCGCCCTCTATCAGCGCAAGGGGGTCCGCAATCCCTGCTATTTTGCCATGGACGCCACGCGTCCCCATGACCTCGGCGGCGGCTTGGGCCGAAGATTTTACATCATCTGCGAAGCCCAAGGCTCGTTTCGAGCGATCTCCGCCGGCCATGGCGGCGGGCGGGATCTGGACGGAGTCGCGGATTTCGCCAACGGACGGCGATGCGTGAAGAATTTCGGCAACGCGATGGACTCCGATCTGACGGCGGGCGGCGCCTATGTGACGGGCGAGACGACCGCGTCCTTCAAGGGGTATTATCGCGCGGCCGGAGGAGACGCGGTTTTTGAGCGCGCGTTTCTGAAGTTCGACGGCGAAGGCGAGACCGCCAACGCCAGAGAGCGCGCCATCGGCGGTCATCCGGCGGTCCTGCTCAGGGGCGTTTGCCGCCGAAGAGATCCGAGTAGCCCGCACGCCGACCCGGACGGCTATGTTCCGTTCGGGAAGCTCGTGGATTACGACGCCGGGCGCAGCGACGGCTGCACCAGCTGGTCGGCCTCGGACGCCGCGGCCATCATGGCGATGGTGAGGAACGATCCGACCACGCTCTACATCTATCCGGAGTCCCGCGACATCGAGGCCGTCGCGCGGGCGGTTCAAGCCGGAGAGGCGCCGTCGCGCGCGGGGCTCTACTGGAACGCCGCGTGCCTGAAAGACATCGGCGCTCCGAGATTCTGGCGGAAGGAAACGCTCGAGCCGATCCTTGCGCGATGGCGAGAGGCGCATCCCGCTCCGCCGCCGCAGCCGCCGCCGATTTGCAGGGGGCCTTGAGCGGTTGCGTGCGGAGCGTTCTCGCGGGCGGGCAAAAAGGCCGACCAAAGGCGACGCTTTGAGAGCCAAAATTGAGGCCGCCCAGGGAAGCAATACACGCAATCGTGACGACGCTGGCGCGGGAAACATTAAAACCATCACAGAAGCGCGATAAGCTCAGGGTGGCGCTGTCGCGGCGGCGGATCGGGCGATCGCTATGGCGCAAGGTCGGCTGGTTGAGGGCGCGAACTTCAGCGCCGTCATGTAGGGGAAGGCTCATGTCGCACTGGAAGTCGTTCGGACTCGCGATTTTCGCTGCACTCTGTCTTGCTGGGCGAAGTCACCGGCTCGGCGCAGGCCCAATGCAACACTGATCTACTGCGCCACCGAGTGGAGCGGCGGCAGCATCATCAACTTGAAGGCCTGCCAGGTCCACAGCTAGCCAAGCCTCGGCATCAACGATGCCGGGCAGGCGGTGGGACATAGCGTCGTCGAGGGAGTCGATTACGCCACGGAATGGAGCGGCGGCAACGTCATCAACCTTGGGACTCGGCAAGCGCTGCCTACGGCATCAACAACGCCGGGCAGGCGGTGGGAGTAGCGTTGCCGTCGGCGGGTCTGCCACCGAGTGGAGCGGCGGCAGCGTCATCAACCTAGGCGGCGAGCCGGGCTGCCTACGGCATCAACAACGTCGGGCAGGTGGTGGGCAGCGAAGCGGCGTCGTACGCCACCGAATGGAGCGGCGGCAGCATCATCGACCTGGGAGGCCTGCCGGGCTCTTACGGAAAGCGTTGCCAACGGCATCAACGATGCCGGGCAGGTGGTGGGAGACAGCATTGTCGGCGGAGATCGACAGTGTGCGCCACCGAGTGGAGCGGACGGCAGCGTCATCGAACTTGGCAGTCTGCCGGGCTCGGTCAGCGGTGCCGCCACGCCATCAACGACGCCGGGCAGGTGGTGGGAGTCAGCGCTTATCGGCGGTGCGAACATCGCCACCGAGTGGAGCGGCGGCGACGTCATCAACCTGGGAGACCTGCCGGGCTTGACTAGCTAGCTTTGCCGCCAGCATCAACGACCGCGGGCAGGTGGTGGGATACAGCTGACGTAAACGGCTATTCATAGACGCCACCGAGTGGAGCGACGGCAGCATCATCGACCTGGGAGGTCTGCCAGGCTCCAGTAGAGCTATGCCGCCGGCATCAACGACGCGGACAGGCGGTGGGATAGAGCGTCTGTATCGCCATCCCTGTCCCCGAACCCTCGACCTGGGCGATGATGCTGGTCGGCTTCGCCGGCTTGGGGCTTGCTGGCTATCGCTTGCGCTCGACCTGATCGGCGCCGAGCCAAAGCAGGAGAGACGATACTCGCTCACGAGCGCGACTTCTAGCCTAGTTGCAAGCGACCCGCTCTCAGATGGAGTCGAAGTCGGCGGCGTGTCAATCGCGCGCAAGCGGAATCCAGCGTCATCACTGACTGGATGCCCGCGTGCGCGGGCATGACGGCAAGTGCGTTGAACGAACCGGAGCGACCCCAATGGCCATTCAGTTCATGAGCATCGTCCCGATCCTGCGCATCTTCGACGTCGCCAAGGCCGACGAGTTCTATCAGGGCTATCTCGGCTTCAAGGTGGATTGGGATCATCGCTACGACGACAATGCGCCGCTCTATCGCCAGGTGTCGCGCGGCGACTTGATCCTGCACTTGAGCGAGCATCACGGCGACGGCAGCCCCGGCGCGCGGCTGCGCGTCATGATGCGCGGCGTCGAGGAGTTCCATCGCGAGATCAGCGCCAAGACTTATCGCTATATGCGCCCTGGCCTCGAAAGGACGCCATGGGGCACGCTGGAGACGGGCGCGATCGACCCGTTCGGCACGATCATTCGCTTTTGCGAGCGTGTCGACGAACAGTGATCGCGTTTCGTGTGCGCTACGCGACCCGCCGCATGAGCGCGGCCACGCGCCCGGCGAGATTCGGCTCGGCCAACGCGCTCTGCGGCCTGATGAGGTGTCTCACCTCGAGCTCGATGCGTTCCGGGTCGCGTCGCCCCACGCCAGGCGGAAGCCTTTGTCGTGCGGTCGCTGCGTCTGGGATCGCGTTCGCACCGCGGAAACAGGAAGCGCGAAACGGCGAGCTCGACGCCCGGTGCGCCCCCAATGCGTGAAATCTGGTCCGTCTCGAAATCGGAGGCATAGCGCGATCCGGGCAGCGCGTGAAATTGTGCTCGGAGCGAGGTTTAGTGCGAGCGCTGATGTGGCGTTGACAACCGAGCGTTGAAAAGCGGCCTGTCAACGCGCGTTCATTCGCGGGGGGAATAAAAATTATTCATGTCCCCACCCCTCGCCAATGTCGAAGCGCTACCCATATGCGGCGCTCCGGCGCGCCGGCGCCCCTAAAGGACGAGGATCGCATGCGTGTCCCGAAGCCTCATGGTTCGCCGCAGAAAAATCCTGATCTCCGAACGCTTTATCAATCGGTTCGCGCGGCGAGCGCGCGGCTTGGCGCGCCTTTGTCCGACGCCGATGCGACCGTTCAATCGATGCCGGACGCAAGCCCGGCGAAATGGCATCTCGCGCATACGACGTGGTTTTTCGAGAGAATGATTCTCGAACCGAATCTTCCCGGCTACCGCGTGTTCGATCCTCAGTTCAACTTCCTGTTCAATTCCTATTACGAGAGCATTGGCGCGCGTCAGCCGCGTCCAAGACGCGGCATGATCACGCGCCCGACGCTCGAGACGGTCATCGCGTATCGCGACCATGTCGACCGCGCGATGGCGTCGCTTATGCAGGACGATCTTTCGCCCGCGGCCGCAGCGTTGATCGAGCTCGGCTGCAATCATGAACAGCAGCATCAGGAATTGCTGCTGACCGACATTTTGCATCTGTTCGCGCAGAACCCTCTGCGTCCGGCTTACAAGGATCCAGGCCCCATCGCGGTCGGCAAGACCGACAGCTCGCCGCCTGCTTATCGGAAGTTCGACGGCGGCGTCGTTGAGGTGGGACACGATGGCGAGGGCTTCGCCTTCGATTGCGAGGGGCCGCGGCATCGCGCGCTGATCGAGCCTTTCGAGCTTGCGGATCGGCTCGTCACCAATGCGGAATGGATGGAGTTCATGGCCGACGGCGGCTATCGCACGCCCCTCATCTGGCTCTCGGCTGGCTGGGCGACGGTGCAGTCGGAAGGCTGGAGCGCGCCGCTCTACTGGGAAGCGCGCGACGACGGCTATTGGTCGATGACGCTGCGTGGCGCGCAGCCTGTCGATCCAGCCGCGCCGGTTTGCCATGTGAGTTACTTCGAGGCGGATGCGTTCGCGACCTGGGCCGGGCGCAGATTGCCGACCGAGTTCGAGTGGGAGCACGCCGCGCTTGGCGAGGCGCTCCGTGGCAACTTCGTCGAGTTCGGGACGGCTGCGCCCTGCGCCAGCGCAAGCCGGACAAGCAGGCTTGCGCCAGATCTACGGCGACGTGTGGGAGTGGACGCGGAGCGCCTTCGCGCCCTACCCGCGCTTCAAGCCGGCCGAAGGCGCGGTCGGCGAATACAACGGCAAGTTCATGTGCGGGCAGTTCGTGTTGCGCGGCGGCTCTTGCGCGACGCCGCTGAGCCACATGCGGGCGAGTTACCGCAATTTCTTTCCGCCCGACGCACGATGGCAATTCTCGGGGCTGAGACTCGCGGGGGACCTTTGACATGCTCGACCTTGTCGAATTGAAACTCAGCCAGCACGAAGCGTTCCGGGCCGATGTGCTCGCGGGCTTGTCGCAGCGACAAAAGACGCTGCCGAGCCGATGGCTCTACGACCAGCGCGGATCGGAGCTGTTCGAGGAGATCACCCGCCTCGACGAATATTATTTGACCCGGACCGAGACGGCGATTCTTCGCGCCCACGCCGAGGAGATGGCGGCTCTCTGCGGCGATGGCGTCGTGTTGCTCGAATACGGCGCTGGCGCCGCGATCAAGTCGGAGATCCTTATCGACGCGCTTCAAGCGCCGCGACTGTATGCGCCGATCGATATCGCGGCGGATTTTCTCGCCGAGACGATCGAGCGCTTTCGCGATCGTTTTCCTGACTTGCCGGTCCGGCCGATCATCACGGATTTCACGGCCGACTTCGACATTCCGGCGGACGTTCCGGCTCGACCCCGCGCGGCCTTTTTTCCCGGCTCGACGCTTGGCAATCTTGGACCGTCCGACGCCGCCGCGCTGCTGCGCCGGATGCGCGAGCATGTCGGACGCGGCGGCAAAGCGATTATTGGAGTCGACCTACGCAAGGACGTCGAGACCTTGATCGCGGCTTACGATGACAAGCGAGGCGTCACGGCGGAATTCAATCTCAACCTTCTTCGCCGCATCAATCGTGAACTTGAGGGTGATTTCGCGCTCGAAGCCTTCGCGCACGAAGCAAGATGGAACGAGCGCGAGTCCGCAATCGAGATGCACCTCGTGAGCCTCAAGCCCCAGACTGTCTCCGTCGGCGGGTCCAGCTTCGCGTTTGCGCAGGGTGAAACCATCCATACGGAGACTTGCCGCAAGTTCGACGTCGACGGCTTCGCTCGCGCCGCGCAACGATCCGGCTGGCGAGTGGATAAGCTCTGGAGCGACCCCGCTCAGCTTTTCGCGGTCTTCGGTCTCAGCGCGGAAGCGTAAGCCGAAGGCTTGCCCTCGTCAGTGCGAGCTCCGAGTCGGAGCTCATTATTTTTCTTGGAGAGGCAGCGCCTCGGTTCGAAAACGCGAGACTAGGTCAAGCGAGGCTTGCGGGTATGGAATAGGTGCGGGCGCGTTCGGATCGGGCGCTTGCTCTGCTTTACCGGGGCCGGCGGCGACCAGAATGGCTCTTCGATGATCGGCGGCTCGATCGAGAGAGCCTCGCCGGACGGCTCAGAGCTGACGAGCTTCTTAAGCTTCTCAAGCTCGGCGAGATCAAGCTCTTCCTCGTCCAAATCCGGTCTCAGCTTGGCCACCGCGGCCAAGACGACGAACGCGATCAATGAGAAAAAACAGAACGCGCCATATACCTCAAAAACGAGCGCTACCATTCTCCACCTGGTTCACATCTCCTCCCGCAGCCCAACACTAAATTACCAGATTAGAATTGATTTGGCGTCCACAAAGATGTGGAGGTGAATTTTCCTGTGATTAACAGTGCTCTCAATGTATATTTACACTGTTACGACATGGGCATTGGCTGTACATTCGCGTCTCTCCCTAAGCTTTGCTTGCCTGTTGCGATGTTAACGGCGCCACCTAGAACGATCTAGAATGGATACTTGCATGTTAGCTCCGCAAACTTCGGCAATGCAGCATGCATAAGCCGCCTTGATCCACTTTTCCGTGAACGGCCGCGCTTCGGCTCGAAAACCCGAGACTTCTAGATCGTGCGAGGCTTGCGGGTATGGAACAGGTGCGGGCGCGTTCGGATCGGGCGCTTGCTCTGCTTCACCGGGCGGCCCGGCGGCGATGAGGATCGCTCTTCGATGATCGGAGGCTCGGTCGAGAGAGCGTCGCGAGACGGCTCGGAGCTGACGAGCTTCTTAAGGTTCTCAAGCTCGGCGAGATCAAGCTCTTCCTCGTCCAGATCCGGTCTCAATTTGGCCACCGACGCCCAGATCAGGAACACGACCAGCGCGAACAAACAGAGCGCGCCATAGGCCTCGAAAATCAGCGCTATCATCCTACACCTGGTTTCGCATCTCCTCCCGCACGCCCAATTGGAAAAAGCAGGCTTCCAATTTGGTTCGCTACTGACAAAACCAACAAGGATGTGGAGTGATTGTTCCACCGTTTTGACACGGTTCGCTGTAAACAAAATGTGATGAATGTGGATAGCTGCGCTTCCTGGCGGCTTCACCCTATGCCTCTTTTCACCACTTCTCCTTGAACGGCCGGGCTTCGACTTCGAAGCTCCAGGCCGACCGATCCTGTTTGACGAGGTCGGCGGCGATCGCCGCGACTCCGGTCGGATCGATGAAGAAGTCATCCGGGCGATCTTGAAATCGCGAGCGCGTCACCGGCCCCCCGACCACGCCGTCAACGACGATCAGCGCCACGTGGATGCCCGCCGGCCAGAGATGGCGGGCCATCGATTCGGCGAGCGCGCGCTGCGCCATCTTGCCTTGCGCGAAGGCCGCCGCGCCGGCCGCGCCGCGGCGCGAGGCGGTCGCGCCGACAACGATGATCGCCCCCTCACCCTTGCGGCGCATGGCGGGAATCGTCTGCTGAGCGGAAAGAAACAGGCCGAGCGTGTTGACCCGCCAGGAGCGCTCGAGATCCTCCGCCTTGACCTCCTCGACATTGCCCCAGACGCCGGAGCCGGCGTTATAGATGAGCGCGTCCACTTCGCCGAGGTCGGAGCGCGTCGCGGCGAACGCCGCCTCGACCGAGGCCGCCTCAGTGACATCGCAGGCGTAAGACTTGGCGCTTGGCAGTTCGGCGGCGAGCTTGGCGGTAAGGTCGGTGCGTCGCGCCGTCAGCGCAATCGCATAGCCGTCCTCGGCGAAACGCCGGGCGATCGCCTCGCCATTGCCGGGGCCGACCCCGACCACCGCGCAGACAGGACGCTTGCCGCCATCCGCCATCGCTCAAGAGCTCCGCTCAGGTGGCGCTTTAAATCTCGCCGCCGCTTGAACCTATCCTGCGCCGCCGAGCTCCGGCGCGCAACACTCGTTCCCCTGCCCGCTTGACGGTTCGCCTGAGAACGCGCCAACTGAGCTTTAAATCCGCCGGCGACGCCGCCGGACAAGCGAGTGAAGAGGAAGCGCGAGGACTGGCATGACGATTCGACCGTGGGTGAAGTCCTATCCGCCCAACGTGCGCTGGGACGCGCCGCTCGAACTCTCCTCCGTGCAGAGCGTGCTCGAGACGGCCGCCGAACGGTTTGGCTTGAAGCCTGCGCTCGATTTCATGAACAAGCGCTTGACTTACGCGGAGCTCGACGCGCTCGCGAACCACGCGGCGGCCGGATTCCAGAAGCTCGGCGTCAAGCCCGGCGTTCATGTCGGGCTCTACCTGCCCAACACGCCGCACTACGTCATCGCCTTTTTCGGCGTCTTGAAGGCGGGCGGAGTCGTGGTCAACTACTCGCCGCTCGATGCGCTGCCGACGCTGCAATTGAAGGTCAATGACAGCGAGACCGATATCCTCGTGACGCTCGACCTCGCTTCGCTCTATCCGCAAGCGGAGAAGCTGCTCGCTTCGACCCGCCTCAAGACGCTCGTGGTTGGCGAGTTCGCGGAGATGACGCCCGCGCCCGGGCTGATCAAGGCGCAGATGAAGGCGGGCGGAATGCTCGCAGACGTCCCGCGCGACAACGCCCATGTCGCGTTCCGCGATCTCATCGACAACGACGGCCATTATCAGGTCCACCCGCTCGGCGCGCTCGCCGACGAACTGGCCGTCATTCAATATACCGGCGGCACGACCGGTTCGCCCAAGGGCGCCATGCTGTCGCACGCCAATCTGACCGCGGCCTGCTCGCTCTACGCTGAAGTGCGGAACGCGCAGCGAAGACGGATGGCGAGTGGGCGAGGAGCGGGTCCTCTGCATCCTGCCGCTGTTTCATATCTATTCGCTGACCGTGGTCATGCTGCTCGGATTTCGGCTGGGCTCGGAGCTCGTCCTTCATCCGCGCTTCGATCCGGCGGCGGCGCTCAAGGACATCGTCGAAAAGAAGATCACGATCTATATGGGCGTGCCGACGATGCATGTCGCGCTTCTCAGCGTGCCCGGCGTCGAGAGGATGGATTTTTCGTCGTTGCGCTTGTGCTCATCGGGCGGCGCGCCGCTTCCGGTTGCGGTGCAGGAGCGGTTCGAGAGCGTCATCGGCTGCAGGTTGACCGAAGGCTGGGGCATGACCGAGACCGCGCCGCTCGGCACGTTCACGCCGCGCCAGGGACAGAGAAGACTCGGGTCGTGCGGTGTTCCCTATCCGGGACGGAGATGAAGTTCATCGACGTCGCAAATCCCGAGCGCGAGGTGAAGCTCGGCGAGCGTGGCGAGATCTGCGTCAAGGGCCCGAACGTCACCAAGGGCTATTGGAAGAAGCCGGAAGCGACCGCGAATTCGATGACGGCGGACGGGTTCTTCCGCACCGGCGACGTCGGCTATATGGACGAGGACGGCTTCGTCTATATCGTCGACCGGACCAAGGACATGCTCTTGTGCGGCGGGTTCAACGTCTATCCCCGCAACATCGAGGAGGCCATCTATCAGCACCCGTCGGTCGAGGAAGTGAGCGTCATCGGAATTCCGGACGACTATCGCGGCGAGACCCCGAAGGCCTTCGTCACCTTGAAGGCCGGCGCGGCGCCGCTCACGCTCGAGGAGATGAAGGCCTTCCTGAAGGACCGCGTCGGAAAGCACGAGATGATCGGCGCCATGGAAATCCGCGACGCATTGCCGAAGACCCCGGTCGGCAAGATATCGAAGAAGGATCTTCGCGAATACGAAGCCCGCGCGCATGCGGAGGCGTGAGGGGAGAACGATAGGACCGCTCAGATGGGATCGTCATTGCGAGGAGCCATAGGGCGTCGAGAGACGCCCGTCTGTCGACGGGCTACGGCGACGCAGCAATCCAGGGAACGCAGGTCGCTCTATGTTCCCAGGATCGCTTCGCTTACGGTCGCGATGACGACCGCCGTTCGAACCTTGCCCGGGTCCGGATAATACTGATCGAAGAATCCCTGTCTGCTGGGAGAGCCTTATGAAGGTCGCCAAATGGGCGAGCAGTCGTCGCCGTCCGAGGCATGCCCGGTAATCCGTTCGCGAGCGGCCGATGACCGCCTGCTTGAGGCGGCTGAATTGCATCGAAGCGCGCTTGACCGCCGCGCCGGATAATGCTGATCGAAACGCCTATCTTTAGGAGCGCCTGATGCGGGTCTCGAAATGGGGCAACAGCCTCGCCATCCGCCTTCCCCTCGCCGTGGTGAAGGAATTGGCGCTCAAGGAGGGCGATCAGGTCGACGTCCGCGTCTCCGGCGAGCGCGCCTTCGTTGTCGCGCGGGAACAAAGGCCGACGGAATCGGCGACTCCCGCCAGGTTTCAAATTCCTTCGCGATGGGGCAAATGACCGGTAGACGTGCGCGGCAGCCGGTTGGATTGCGCGCATGAAGCCCGCCGAAAGCCCCTCCGCGCTCAAGGTTCAGGCCGCGCTCGGCGACCGGTTCGAGGTTCTCGAGTTCGACTTGAGCACGCGCACCTCCGCCGACGCCGCAGCGGCGATCGGTTGCGAGGTCGCGCAGATCGCGAAGTCGCTGATCTTCCGCGGCGGAACGAGCGGGCGCGCGGTCTTGATCATCGCCTCGGGCGTCGACCGCGTCGATGAGAAGAAGGCGGCGGCGGCGGTTGGCGAGCCGATTGCCCGCGCCGACGCCGATTTCGTGCGCGAGGCGACGGGCTTTGCCATCGGCGGCGTGCCGCCGGTCGGCCACAAGGTGAAGCCGATCGTTCTCATCGAGGAATCGCTGCTCAAGTTCGCCGAGATCTGGGCCGCCGCCGGCACGCCTAATGCGGTCTTCCGCCTGACGCCTTCGGATCTCGTCGAACTGACCGGCGGACGCACGGTCGCGGTTGCGCGCAGATAGAGGGCTCGAATTGGCTGCACAGGGGACGCGTGCGGGGACAATCAGGATCGGCGTCGGCGGCTGGACCTATGAGCCGTGGCGCGGCGTGTTCTTCCCCAAGGGGCTGCCCCACGCGAAAGAGCTCGAATATGCAGGCTCGAAACTGACCTCAATCGAGATCAACGGCACCTATTATGGGTCGCAGAAGCCGACGAGCTTCATGAAGTGGCGTGACGAGACGCCGGACGATTTCATCTTCTCGGTCAAAGGACCGCGCTTCGCCACCAATCGCCGCGTTCTCGCCGAGGCCGGCGAGTCGATCGAGCGCTTCTTCAAGACCGGCGTGACGGAGCTCAAGGCGAAGCTTGGCCCGATCAACTGGCAGTTCGCGACCACCAAGCGTTTCGACGCCGAGGATTTCGCCGGGTTCCTGAAGCTCTTACCCAAGTCGGTCGATGGGCTCGCCATTCGCCACGTGGTCGAGGTCCGCCACGAGAGTTTCAAGAACCCGGACTTCATCGCGCTTGCGCGCGAGCATCAGGTCGCGGTTGTGATGGCCGGCGACGCCGAGTATCCGCAGATCGCCGACGTGACCGCGCCGTTCGTCTACGCGCGCATCATGGGAACGACCGAAAGCGAAGAGCGCGGCTATTCCGACGCCGCGCTCGATCAATGGGCTCGCCGGGCGAAAACTTGGGCCGCTGGCGGCTCTCCGGAGGATCTCGCGACCGTCGCGCCGGCGCCGAAATCCGACGGCGCCGCGCGCGAGATTTTTCTCTATGTCATCAGCGGTTACAAGCAGCGGAACCCGGCCGCCGCGATGGCGCTGATCGAGCGGGTCAGGTGACGGGCCGAACCGCGATCGTCATTGCGAGCGATAGGGCGTCGAAGGACGCCCGTCTGTCGACCGGCTATGGGTCCTCGCAATGACGGATCACCTGAGCGCAAATTGCTTAGCTCTTGATGAACGCCAGCAGGTCCGCGTTGATCGTGTCGGCGTGGGTCGTGGGCATGCCGTGCGGAAAATCCTTGTAGCTCTTGAAGGTGCTGTGCTTGAGGAGCTTCGCCGACAGCGGACCGGCGGCGACGTAAGGAACGATCTGATCGTCCTCACTGTGCATGACCAGCACGGGCACATTGATCTTCTTCAAGTCCTCGGTGAAGTCGGTCTGGGAGAAGGCGACGATGCCGTCGTAATGTGCCTTGGCGCCGCCCATCATGCCCTGACGCCACCAGTTCCAAACCACGGGCTCGATCGTTTTCACGCCCGGCCGGTTGAAGCCGTAGAAGGGGCCAGCCGGAAGGTCGTAATAGAACTTGGACGCGGTTGGCCGCGAGCTGCTTTTGCAGATCGTCGAACACGCTCTTGGGCAGGCCGTTGGGGTTCGCTTCGGTCTTCACCATCAGCGGCGGCACGGCGCTGATGATGGCCGCCTTCACCACCCCCTTTTCGCCGCGCCGCGCCAGATAGCGCACCACTTCGCCCCCGCCGGTCGAATGGCCGACATGGATCGCGTCTTTGAGGTCGAGATGGTCAGTCACCGCGGTCAAATCGTCGGCGTAGTGATCCATGTCGTGGCCGCTGCCGATCTGGGTCGACCGGCCATGGCCGCGCCGGTCATGCGCGATGACGCGATAGCCCTGAGCCATGAAGAACAGCATCTGGGCGTCCCAGTCGTCCGCCGACAATGGCCAGCCATGGCTGAACACGATCGGTTGGCCTTGGCCCCAATCCTTGTAGAAAATCTCAAGCCCGTCCTTCGTGGTGACCGTCGGCATAAGTCGTCTCCCCGCGCAAATCTGGAAGAAGCGCTTCCAGTCGCGTGGACGTTATGGGATGGCGCGCTCGAACGCGACCGACAAAATGACGGCGGACCGCCTCAATCTGATATGGACGAGGTCACCACCCCTCACACGGCCTCAGCTTTCCGCGCCGGAGCAAAACGCGCGGCGCAGCACGCTGCCGAAGCCGCGTAGGAGCGCGCGAACCCCGCCCGTAATGGCGAAACTCACAGCCCCAACGCCATAAAGCTCGAGCGGCGCAAGCTGAGCGTGAAGGTCGTGAATCGTAAGCCGCGTCGCCAGCGACGCGTTCCCTCGATAGAGGTTCGGCGAGCCGAGCATGGACATGTCTCCAAAGGATTTCCGTTTGCGCCGGCAGGATACGCGCCGGGCCTGACCTCAATGTGACAGGGCTCTGGCCTCAATAGGATACGGATCAGGCTCAATTTGGTTTCGGGAGCGGCCACAAGGGCAGCGCGCGCTCAGCGTCCTTCCCAGGCCTCGTTTGGCCGGCGTCGGCCTCGGCTTAAAGTCAGTGCAGCCGCGACACGTAGTGGGCGAGCGCTTTCATTTCCAAGTCGCCGAGCGGGTACACCACTTCCGCCATGCCCGCGGCGCCGGTGGACGTTCGAGCGCCCGATTTGAAGTCGCGCAAGGCCTCGTAAACGTAGTCCTCGCGCTGACCGGCTAGTACGCGCGATGTTGTCCACGCCCTCGAAATGGTCGCCGTGGCAGTTCGTGCAGTGGATCCCCTGCGCGATCTTGCTTCCAAGCTCGGTGTCCTGAGGCGCGCTGTCCGGCGCCGCCGGCGCGTTGGGCGCGGGCAGCGAAGCAAAATACGCCGACACGTTGCGCAGGTCGTCGTCGCTAAGCTGTTGCGCCATTGCGTTCATCGTCTCGTTCTTGCGTATGCCCTTGCGGAAGAAGACGAGCTGGAACTGCAGATAGAGGTCTGGCTCCGCGGCCAGGTTCGGAGTGTTCTTGTCGGCCGCAAGCCCGTCTGCAGTCGCGACGCCGTCGACGCCGTGACATGCGAAGCACCCTGCGGCCTCCGCCCTGGCCTTGCCGACGTCGGGCTTTCCCTCCGCCGCCATTGCGGCGACGGGAACGGCTAGACTGAACGCCGCGATGATCCAGGCAGGTATGCGCACGATCTCAGGTTCTCATCGTATCAGTAGAAAAACGCCTCGCCCTGGCGTCTTGCGGCGCCAGGGCGAGAATCGATCCTGACGAGTCGATTGCTTACGACTTGCCATCGTACCAGATGCGATAGATCGCGCCGGCCTGATCATCCGAGACGAGGAGCGAGCCATCCATCGGGTCGACCACCACATCGCCGGGGCGGCCCCAGTACTTGTTGTCCTTGATCCAACCCCAGGCGAACGGCTCCTGCGAGATGTTCTTGCCATCCGGGTCGGTCTGGATGCGGACGATCCGGGCGCCGGTGTGGATGAACTGGTTCCAGCCGCCGTGCTCGGCGAGGAAGATGTTGTTCCTGAACTCAGCCGGGAAGTTGTTCCCGGTGTAGAACTTCATCCCGAGCGGCGCCATGTGCGGCCCGACGTTCAGCGCCGGCGGGGTGAACTCGTCGCACTTGTGGCCCATGGCGTATTTCGGATCCGGGAATGTCACCCTGGTGGCAGTACGGATAGCCGAAGTGCTGACCACACCTGGTCAGGTGGTTGAGCTTGTCGGACGGGATGTTGTCGCCCATCCAGTCGCGCGCATTCTCTGAGAACCAGAGCTGGCCGGAGCGCGGATCGACGTCGCCGCCGACGCTGTTGCGCTGGCCGAGCGCAGCCACTTCCGACAGGCCCTCGTCCGGGTTGACGTGGCGATACTGCGCCGTGCCAGACGGGATCATGCAGACGTTGCAGGGCGGGCCGACCGGAATGTAGAACCAGCCCGGCGACTCCGGATCCGCAACCATGTACTTCCAGCCGTGCGAGGTGTACGGCGGGAAGTCGCTATAGACGACCTCGCCCTTCGGGTTGTCGAGATTGTTGGCGATATCCTTGTAGCGATAGATCTTGTCGATGTCGGTAACGTAGAGGTTGCCGTTGTAGTAGCCGATGCCGGTCGGTTGCCGCAGCCCCTTGATGATGGTCTTCGCCACCCACTGGTCGCCCTGCTTCTTCAGCGCGAACACGTGGTCGGTCCAGCAGCCGACATAGAGCGTGTTGTCGGCGCCGAACACCATCTGGCGAGCGCAGTCGAGCTGATCGGCCAGGACTTCGATATGGAAGCCCGGCTGCAGCTTGATGTTCTCTTTGACGAGGTTCACCAGCTCGTCATGCGGCGTCGGCAGCGGCTGGCCCGGATAGGGATGCGTGCCGTGCTGCTGCGCCGTCTCGTCGCCCATGAACCAGTCCGCGGGCGGGTGCTCCCAGTAGTCGCGGGTGTTGCTGTTGTACTTGATCAGCGGTTCGTCGGCGCGCGCCGGGACGGTTGACGCCATTCCCAACGCCAGGAGTCCCGCCACGCCCACCAGCGTAGGCAATAATCTCAGCCTTCCAAGTTGCATAGTTTCCTCCTCCGATATTCTCTCGTTATACTGACGGATGACCGCCACGCCCTCCTCCACCCTCGCGCATCGGCAAGTCGGCATGGCAGAGCGGCGAGAAGCATAGGGTGGCCCAACAACTTTGACAACGCCATTACCGACGGGAAGCAAAAAAAGAAGAAAAAAAACGAAGTTCGGCCTAACCCGGCGGCTGCAGGGGCACGAACGGATTGATCACGTCGTCGCGTTCGACAAGCCGCTGCGTCTCCAGCATCGCCTGGAACGGGCCGCCCGATCGGCTCACCGTCGCCACGACTAATGCATAGCTGTTCAGCGCCGATCCCGACCACACGTGGTAGACGCGAATGTGCACCGAGCCATCAGGGATGCCAACGGTCTTGTCATCGGCTAGCTTCACTTCGACGCCGGGCGCGACCGCCTGCGCCACCATCTTCGCATAGGCTGCGTCGACCTCGCCCGGGTCCGCCTTCTGCGCCCACACGACGCAGGATTCCGGATCGAGCCGCGTCGCCAGCACGAACCGCCCCGCCGGGTCTTGCACCGCCCAGGCCTTGCCGGAGCCAGGCACCCCGCCGCCCGCGAACGAAATCATCTTGCCGTCGCGGTTCGGCTTGCCTGCGAACACAGCGAGCGCCTGCGGATTGGTGATCGGCAGCAAATTCTGGCTGTCCGCCCAGTCCCAGACCGTCGTGAGATGGCCGAACTTGGCCATGCAGACATCGCTGAACAGCTTCACGAAGTTCGCGGCGGCTTCATCAGCCCGCGCCGGCTGCCCAACCAGCGCGAGCGCGGCGGCCGCGGCGAATGCAAGTCGCTTCATGGGACGTTTCCTCTTGGCAAACCGAAGTCGTAGCGCGATTTGGCGGACTTGAACAGCGGTCGGCGACAAGCCGCCTTGCTCGTCCTCCGGCCGTCACGCCCACTCGCCTTTGCGGAACACCGGCGTGCGGCCGCCATTCGCGTCGAGGCCGTCGATGTCGATTAAGTCCGAGCCGATCATCCAGTCGATATGGATCATGCTCTTGTTGCCGCCCCGCTCCGCGATCTCATCGGGGGTGAGCTTCGCGCCGTCGACGAAGCATTTGGCGTAGCATTGGCCAAGTGCGATGTGGCAGGCGGCGTTCTCGTCGAACAGCGTATTGAAGAACAAGAGACCGCTCTTCGAGATGGGCGACGAGTGCGGCACCAGCGCGACCTCGCCGAGACGGCGCGCGCCCTCGTCGCTGTCGAGCACCTTTCTCAGCACGTCTTCACCCCGCGCGGCCTTCGCTTCGACAATGCGTCCGCCTTCAAAGCGGACCGCGATGCCGTCGATCAGCGTGCCCTGATAGGAGAGCGGCTTGGTGCTGACGACCTGGCCGTCGACCCGGCGCGCGTGCGGCGTGGTGAAGACTTCTTCAGTCGGGATGTTCGGGTTGCAGGTGATCCCGTTCTTCGCCGTCGCCGCGCCGCCCTGCCAGTCGTGGCCGTCGGCGAGGCCGATGGTGAGATCCGTCCCCGGACCGGAATAGTGGAGAGCGTGAAATTTCCTCGCGTTCAGCCATTCCGTCCGGCGGCTGAGCGCCGAATTGTGCGTGGCCCACGCTTGAACCGGATCGGCATTGTCGACCCGCGAAGCCGAGAAGATCGCCTCCGCCAACCTGCCGACGGCGACCTCCTCCTCGTCTCCCGGAAAGACCCGCTTCGCCCACGAGGCGGTCGGATAAGCGACGATGTTCCAATTGATGTCGAAGCCGGCGATCTTCTCGAGCGCCGGCTGATAGGCGATGGAATTCGCCTTGTTGGCGCGAGCGACCTTGGCCGGGTCCTCCTGCGACAGCAGCATCGGGTCGTCGCCGACAATGGCGAGCCGGGCGGTGTTCGCCGCGAAGGCCTTGGCGACGCCTTCGTAGAGCCAGCCCGGCGCGCGGTCGAAGCTTGCGTCCGGAGCTGAACGATATCGTGCGAGGGTGATCTCTTCGTCGGAGAGGATCGGCGTCACCAATCCCGCGCCCGCCTTATAAGCCTCGGCGACGATGCCCCGCGCCAGAGGCAGCGCCGAGACGGGTGCGGTCAAGAACAGGTCCTGCCCGGGTTGAAGCCGTAAGCCCACCTTGACCGCCGTCTCGGCCAGCCGCTCGAGCTTCCGGGGATCGATCGATGGAAAATTGCGCTGATGGGTGGTCATGTGCGGGCTCCGGGGAATTGTTGTCACTGGACGATCTGCGAAGGACTATAGGTCGTCACGAAGGCGCCGAGAAGGCGCGGCGCAATCCCCCGCTTCGTGCGTGTCGCGCAAGCGGGGGCCGGGCGACTATATGACCAGGCAAGCGTAATATCAGGAGAATGGCATGGGGCGCGTCTTCATTACGGGTTCGTCCGATGGTCTGGGCCTGATGGTCGGCCAGCTTCTCGCCGATCAGGGGCACAAGGTCGTCCTGCATGCGCGCAACGACGCCCGCGCCGCGGACGCCAAGAAGGCACTGCCCAAGGCCGAAGCCGTCGTCGTCGGCGACCTCGCGAGCATCGCCGCAACGAAGGACCTGGCCGCTCAGGTCAACGCGCTCGGCTCATTCGACGCGATCATTCACAACGCCGCCGTCGGCTATCGCGAAGGGCATCGCACGACGAGCGACAATTTGCCGCATGTCTTCGCCATCAACACGCTCGCGCCCTATATCCTCACCGCGCTGATCGAACGGCCGAAGCGCCTCGTCTATCTGAGCTCGGGCATGCACGAGCGCGCGCACGCGAATCTCGACGATATCCTGTGGCGCAAGCGGCGCTGGGACGGATCGTCAGCTTACGCCGAGAGCAAGCTGTACGACGTCATGCTGGCTTTCGCGGTCGCGCGACTCTGGCCCGATGTGCTGTCGAATGCGCTGACGCCCGGCTGGGTTCCGACCAAGATGGGCGGCGCCGGCGCGCCCGACGACATTGCGCAAGCGCATCTCACGCAAGCGTGGCTCGCGACCAGCGACGAACCCGCCGCGCGGACCACCGGCGGCTATTTCTATCACCTGAAGCGGCGCGAGCCGAACCCCGAGGCGCGGGACATCGCGCTGCAAGACAGGCTTATCGCTATCTGCAGGGAGATTTCCGGGGTCGACCTGCCGCGGAGTTGAGGAGGAAGCTCTCAGTTGGAGCGCAATCAGCGCGAGCGCGCGTTTCCTGTTTGGTGCGTGGCGCTGAAATTGTTTTGCATCAGTTCGTCGTACAATTTATCGGTTTCACTCTGCTGGCCCGGAGTGAATTCCCCTCCCACGGCGCCCCGGGTCGGCTGGTGTTTGACCCCGCCCTGAATTGGCCAGGCGCCCCCATGGATCGGCCGGGATTCCTGGGCCATCGCTTGCTGCGCCAGGCATGAAAGCCCCCCAACCAGCGCGCCGCCAATGATCATTTTGTGCAACATTGCGTAATTCCTGATCCCCCACGCAGCTACACCGTCACGATTTAGAAGCGACAAAGGAAACTTTGAATGACGGCGAATACCGCGGCAAGTTCAACCCTGCGCGAGCTTTCCGGCTCGGCCCTTGCGCGTCGATCGGAGCGACACTGTTATGGCGCTGGCGAGCCCATTCCCGCAAGAGGATCATGATGAACGCCATGGACGACCCTGACCCCATCTGGCCCGATCTCACCTATTCGACCTGGGCCGAAACGCTCGCGACCTTGCACCTCTGGACCCAGATCGTCGGCAAGATCCGGCTGACCCTGACCCCCTGGCTCAATCATAGCTGGCAGACCCCGCTTTATGTCACCGCCCGGGGACTTGGCTCCTCGCCGATCCCGATCGGGACCGAGATATTCGAGATCGAGTTCGATTTTGTCGCTCATCGGCTCAACGTGCGAACCAGCCGGGGCGCCGAAGGATTCCTGCCGCTGAGGCCGCAGTCGGTCGCCGATTTCTACCGCGCGACCTTCGATCTCCTCGACAGCATGGGCGTTTCGGTCGCGATCAAGCAGACGCCGAACGAAGTTCCGGGTCCGATCCGCTTTTCGCTCGACCGCGTCCACGTCGCCTATGACGCCGCCGCCGCCCATCGCTTTTGGCGCGCGCTCGTGCAGGCGGACCGCATCTTCAAGCTCTTCCGCACCGGCTTCCTCGGCAAGGCGAGCCCGGTCCATTTTTTCTGGGGCAGCTTCGATCTTGCAGTGACGCGTTTCTCCGGGCGCCGCGCGCCGCTCCATCCGGGCGGCGTGCCCGGACTCCCCGACGACGTGGCGCGCGAAGCCTATTCGCATGAAGTGAGCAGCGCCGGATTCTGGCCGGGCAATGAGGCCTTCCCGCGCGCGGCCTTCTATTCCTACGCTTATCCTGAACCGGCTGGTTTCCGCGACCGGGCGGTTACGTTAGGCGGCTCGTTCGATGCGACGCTTGGAGAGTTCATCCTGCCCTACGAGACGGTCGAGCGATCACGGGACCCGGACGGCTTGCTGCTCGACTTCCTGTCGACGACTTACGCAGCGGCGGCCGATGCGGCGGGCTGGGACCGCGCCGCTCTGGAATGCCCGCTTGGCGTTCCGGGACGCGTGCGGCCTATCTAGCGCGGACGAGCGCGATAGGCGTCATGTCCGTTTTCCCTTCCGCGCGGTTTTACTCGCCGGCTTTGGCGGCAAGGTCTTCACAAAGGCCAATGCATCATTGAGCCAGGTCTTGAGCGCGTCGTTGTCCAGCGTCACCGGGTCGACATAGACATAACCCTCCATCACGCGCCCCCGCATTTCCATGGGACGCGCTCCAGCCCGCGCCAGCGCATCGCGGTGGCGGTCCTTGCCGACACGAAGCAGCAAGCCACGCTTCGACACGGCGGCGACGATGTTGCCGTTCATGAGGAAGCTATCGCCGCCGAACATCTTGACTTCGGCGATCTGGCCCATGCTGGCGAGATAGGCGCGGACATCCCCGACCAGCTTTTCTTCAGCCGTCATTACGACCGCTCCCGGAATGCTTAGCAATTCAGCCAGCTGATCGAGGGCCCCCGCGCCAACACATGCCGTGGCGTTACAAAGCGCCATCAGACGCACGCTTCCATCCGACTATGCAGGAGAACAGATTTCGCCTTAGACTGACAAGTAGCCCATCTTGTGGCCCGCATTGCCGTGAGGCGGAAACGCGAGCGACAGCGATCCGGGAGATTGAATCAATGGTAGCCTGGGACCGCGTCGGTCACGATCACGTGCTGCGGGCGATCAAGGAATACGACCGGCTGGGGCCGGAGCGGTTCTTCTCGGAGCATGGCTTCGCTCCGACCACGACCTATGAGCTCGCTTGGGAAAACCGCCGCTACCCGCCCAAAGCGATCTTGGGCGTGGCTTACGAATTCGCAACAGGACAGCGTCTCGCTTCCGGCGACTTCGAAGGCGGCAAATCAGGCGCTGTCAAAGTGCTCGGACAGCTAGGATTTACGGTCCAGCAGAAACGACGGCCTGCCAAAGCTTGAACGGCGAGCGCAGCGGCTGCTCAACGAAGCCGACAGAGAAACGGGCGACATTGCGCTTCGCGTAAAGCCCTGCGTCGCCACTCCGGCGGCGTCGACCGCCGGCGCGCCGCCCGCCGTCGCGCCGGGGCCTTATGCCTTCCTTATGCTCGAGGCCCAGATTCCCTCTCGAACGCTTACGGCTCCCGGCCCATGTTTTCGCCATGTGAAGACGTGGAGACGCGTTTATGGCCAACTTGTTATGGGACCGACTGAGCGCAGAGGAACACCATCCACAACAGCGCGGTCTCGATCGATACGATCCGAATGAAATCGATCCGCCCGGGCCGTTGCAGATGTTCACCCGGCTCGGGCTGCTATTGCTGATCGCGCTCGGGTTCGGCTTGGCGGCCGAGCTTCTGGCGCGACTGCCGCCCCAGTGATCGGCGACCAAGTCTGACTTCAGGCGACGGACCCGCCAGAAGACATGGGCCGGCCCCTCGCGAGACACGAGGCAAAATCAATGATCCAGCAAGACATCAAAGCGGCGAGCGCTGCGAACTGTTCCTGCCTGTTCATCGGGCAAGACCGCGGCGGCCATTGGGTCGTCAAGGACGCCCAAAGCCTGTGCGGCGACGCGGCGAACGCGCTTCTCGGCGGGTAGCAGCGCCCGAGAGGGTCAACGCTCTCGGCGTCCGGCAGCCATTTGTTGTCGAAGAGCCAGCGGGTGAAGTGAGTCGGATCGGCGGTGAACAGGGACATCCGATCGCTCGGCACGTTGATGCGATGGTCCCTGTCCATTGTTCCGTAAGCGGCGCCTCGTCCGAGTTTCGCCGCAGGCTCGATCACATGGATGGAGAGCGGCCCCGCGTCTGAAGTTAGAGCATGGGTCGCGACAGCCGCGCCTGTGAAGCCGCCGCCAACAATCGCCAGGCGAAGCGGCTCCCCGCGGGCGGTCATCGCTCCCATGGCGTGCCATCCGGTTCCGGGAGCCGGTGACTGAGATCCCGATCGATTCCCGAAGCCTTGATTCCCCCTTTCGCGTCAGCTTCAGTCGCCGCGATCGTCGCCCAACAGCCGGCGGGGCCGCGGCCTACGACAAGAACGTCGGTCGACAGGTCGAGTGCGCCGCCAGTCGCGCCTCGCCCGGTCACTTGGCGCCTCGTCGGTAGAGCACAAGATCGACTTCGACGAGCGCGTCTCGGCCAAGCTTGGCGACGCCGACCGTCGTGCGTGAGGGGACCTGGTCATCGTCGGCGAAATAGCGGTGATAAATGGCGTTGAACCCATCGAAGTCGCGCTCGAAATGGGTGTGATAGATGCGGACAAACACCGTGTCCGAAAGCGCGAAGCCAGACCCCTCGACAATCGTCTTGAGGTTCTTGAACGTCTGCTCGGCCTGAGCCGCGATTCCGGGCGGATACGGCGCCGACGGGGAACGAGGATCGGCAGGAAGCTGGCCCGTCACATAAAGCCAGCCGTCCGCCTCGCTCGCATGGTGGTATTTCACTCCGACCGGCGGCGGCGGAGCGGCATTGGTGGTGGGTGACGTTCGGCGAAGTCATCCGCTACGGCTATCTGTCCTCGGGCGAGGCGACGCGCTGCCTTATAAAAGACTCCGATATTTGCACATTGGCTGAGGTTTTGTGCCTCGGCTCGCACCCCAGGACCTTATTCGCCTACTGGACGAGCGCCTTCTGGGTTTGCGTCGGCGTCCTCTCGTTCAGCCTGCTCAAGCCATCTCGCGGCCGGCGAGCTTCATGACCAGCGTCGCCACTCGTCTTGGGAGGACTTCTCACATCCTAGCGAAAGGCGACCTTGATGAAGTGACGCGCTTCCGAGCGCCGGCCCCGGAGCCGACGAAGGGTCTCCTGCCGCTGATTGGCGCCACGCCAATGGTCGAACTGACCAGATTGGCCGTCGGACCTTGCCGTCTCTTCCTCAAGCTCGAGGGCGCCAACCCCGGCGGTTCGATCAAGGACCGGCCGGCGCTTGTGATGATCGAAGCCGCCGAACGCGACGGACGCTTAAAGCCTGGGGGTGTGATCGTCGAGGCGACCGCCGGCAACACAGGGCTTGGTCTCGCGCTCGTCGCCGCCGCAAAAAGCTACCGCCTCATCCTCGTCATTCCAGACAAGATGAGCCGGGAGAAGATCTTCCACTTAAGAGCGATGGGCGCTGAGATCGTGCTGACGCGATCGGACGTCGGCAAAGGCCATCCGGAATATTATCAGGACAAGGCGGCGCGGATCGCCGCCGAGACGCCCGGCGCGGTGTTCATCAACCAGTTCGCCAACCCGGCGAATCCGCTCGCCCACGAACTCACGACCGGCCCCGAAATCCTCGAGCAGCTCGATGGCGAAGTGGACGCAATCGTTTGCGGCGTTGGCTCCGGCGGCACATTGACGGGCCTGAGCCGGTTTTTCGCCAAGACCTCGCCGAGCACCGAATTCGTGCTCGCCGATCCTGTGGGCTCAATCCTTGCCGACGCGGTCGAAGGGCGCCCGCTGACGGAGGCTGGGACGTGGCTTGTCGAAGGGATTGGCGAGGATTTCGTTCCAGAGATCGCCGACCTCACTCGCGTCAGCAGGGCTTACTCGATTGAAGATGCGGAATTGTTCGAGGCCGCGCGGACCCTGCTCAAGGCGGAGGGCGTGCTTGGCGGGTCGTCGACGGGAACGGCGCTTGCCGCCGCTCTGAAATACTGTCGCGAACAGACCCGCCCAAAGCGGGTCGTGGTGATCTCCGCCGACAGCGGGAACAAATATCTGTCGAAAATGTACAACGATTTCTGGATGGCCGACCAGGGCTTCCTGCGGAAGCCTCGCCACGGCGATCTGCGTGACCTCATTAGCCGCCGCTACGACGAGGGCGCAGCGGTGACAATCGCCCCGGATGACAAGCTTCAGACCGCCTATGCGCGGATGAAGCTTTATGACGTCTCCCAGCTCCCGGTGCTGCAAGGCGACAAGGTCATCGGAATTATTGACGAATCCGACTTGCTGCTCGCGGTCTTCTCGAACCCGGAGCGGTTTCGCGTCGAAGTCCGGTCGGCCATGTCCGGCGCGATTGAGACCATTCCGGTCGGCTCGCCCTTCGGCGCTTTGCTGCCGGTTTTCGACAAGGGCTATGTCGCGGTCGTTGTGGACGGCGATCGGTTTCTCGGCCTGATCACGCGCATCGATCTCCTCAACCATCTCCGACGGCAAGTGGACTGAGCATGCCAGACAACGACAGCGCACGCGCCGCGGGCCTCTCAACCCGCGCAATCCACGGGCGCCAGAAGCCGGATGCTGAGACTGGCGCGGTCATCACGCCGATCTTCGCCACCGCAACGTACGTCCAATCTTCGCCGGGCGTCAGCACAGGCTGGGAATATTCACGCTCGGGCAATCCGACCCGCGCCGCTTTCGAGGCGGCGCTTGCGGAGCTCGAAGGCGGGGCGGCAGGCTTCGCCTTCGCATCAGGACTGGCCGCTGAGGCCGCTGTGCTCGAACTTCTCGATCATGGCGCGCATGTCGTCGCCTCCGATGACCTTTATGGCGGCACCTGGCGGCTTTTCCATCGCGTGCGCGAGCGCTCCGCCGGATTGACTGTGACGCATGTCGACGCCAGCGATGGAGCCGCAGTCGCCGCCGCGATCACTCCGGCGACCCGGATGATCTGGATCGAAACGCCAGGCAATCCGCTGCTTCGCATCGCCGACCTCGCGGCAATCGCCAGAATCGGCCGGGAGCGCGGTCTCCTGACCGTCGTGGACAACACTTTCGCGTCTCCCGCGGTGCAAAGGCCCCTCGAGTTCGGCTTCGACATCGTCGTTCATTCGGTAACGAAATACATCGGCGGCCACTCCGATATCGTCGGCGGCGCGGCAATCGTCCGCGACGATCCCGACCTTGTGAGCCGACTGCGCTTTCTGCAAAACGCGACCGGCGGCGTGCTCGATCCCTTCAGCAGCTTCCTCGGCCTGCGCGGCTTAAGAACGCTGCCGCTTCGCATGGAGCGTCACGGCGCCAACGCGCTCGCGGTCGCTCGCTTTCTCGAAGGCCACCCCAAGGTCGCGCGGGTGCAATATCCGGGTCTCGCGAGCCATCCGCAGCACAATCTCGCGGCGCGGCAAATGAGCAGCGGCGGAGGCATGGTGTCGTTCTTCGTCAATGGCGCTCAAGAAGCTGCGGTCAGGGTGCTCGAACGGACGCGATATTTCGCGCTCGCTGAATTGCTTGGCGGCGTCGAGAGTTCTCGCCGGCCATCCTTGGACTATGAGTCACGCCTCGATTCCCGAGGCTCAGCGGCGCGCGGCCGGCATCACGCCGCAGCTCATCCGACTCTCGATAGGGATCGAGGACGCCCAGGACCTGATCGACGATCTCGACCAGGCGCTGGAAGCCGCGTAAGCCTCACGGCCTGCGCGAGTCCCCTCGTCACGACCAGCGATGCGCAGCGGCGGGATGTTTCTCGCCCAAACGCGCGTGGCCGAACAGCTTCTCCCGGAGAGTCCCTGGCTCATACGCCTTCTTATAGCGGCCGCGGCGCTGCAGCTCCGTCGCCAGAAGGTCGGCCACATCGACGAAAGTCTCGGGGCGCACGACGAAGGTGAGGTTGAATCCGTCGAGATCGGTGTCGTCGATCCAGCCTTCGAGCTGATCAGCCACCGTCGCCGGAGAACCCACGATCACCGGACCGATGCCGCCGATTGAGACGTGCTCCGCCACCTGTCGAACGGTCCAGCGGCGGTTCGGGTCAGCGCGCGTGATGTTCTCAAGCGCCGTCCGGCCCGCCTCACGCTCCACATGCTCGACGACCTGGTCGGGGTCGAACGCAGAGAAATCGACGCCCGTCCAACCGGACATGAGCGTCAGCGCGCCTTCGGGATCGAGGTAACGACGGTAGTCCGCAAGCTTGGCCTGGCCTTCCGCGTCGGTCGGCGCGACGATCACCGTCATCATCGCAAACATCAGAATATCCTTCGGGTCACGTCCCGCGGCCGCTGCAAGCTCCCGGATCGCAGCGACGCGCGGCGCGATCACCTTCTTTGACGGTCCGGACATGAAGACGCATTCCGCATGACGCGCGGCGAAGGCCCGTCCCGCCGGCGAGGTTCCGGCCTGGTAGAGCACGGGCGTGCGTTGCGGCGACGGTTCAGAGAGATGCAGCGCGTCGAGCTTGTAATGCGGACCGTCGTGACGAACCTTGCGCACGCGATCGGGGCGAGTGAACACGCCCTTCTTGACGTCGGCGACGACCGCATCGTCGGCCCAGCTCCCTTCCCATAGCTTGTAGACCACCTGCATGTAGTCTTCAGCGACCGCGTAGCGGTCGTCGTGCGCGCGCTGACCAGCGTGGCCCATGCCTTTGGCCGCGCTGTCGAGATAGCCGGTCACCACATTCCAACCGATCCGCCCTTCGGTCAGGTGATCGAGGGTCGACATCCGCCGCGCGAACGGAAACGGGGGCTCGTAGGACAGCGTGACGGTTACGCCGAAGCCCAGATGCTGTGTCGCCGCCGCCATGGCCGGCACCAAAAGCAGCGGATCGTTGACCGGCGTTTGCGTCGCATGACGCAAAGCCGCGTCGGGGCTGCCGCCGAAGACGTCATAGACGCCGAGAACATCGGCGAGAAACAATCCGTCAAAAAGTCCGCGCTCCAATGTCCTCGCGAGGTCGATCCAACCGTCGAGGCGGCGATAGTCGCGCGAGCGGTCGCGTGGGTGACGCCACAGTCCTGGCGACTGATGCGCGACGCAATTCATCTCGAACGCGTTGAGGCGTATTTCCTTAGCCATTATGTCGCTGTTCAGCAGCCGTCGCGGCGCGCGTCTCTCTTAGCCCGCGGCCGCTTTCCTTTCCGAAGGCGCGACGACGTTGGCGATGATTTCGCCGAACGGCCCCGCGTTCTTCGCCGGCCCGAGATCGACGCCGGTTGTCGCTTTCAGCGGCAGTTTTGGGAACACGAGCTCGGCGAACCGATAGCATTCCTCGAGGTGGGGATAGCCAGACAGGATGAACCGGTCGATGCCGAGGTGCATATATTCCTTCATCCTCTCGGCCACTTCGTCAGGATTGCCGACGAGCGCCGTTCCGGCGCCGCCGCGCACAAGACCGACGCCGGCCCACAAATTCGGCGCGATTTCGAGCTTGTCGCGCCGCCCACCGTGCAGGCGCGCCATGCGCTGCTGACCGACCGAATCGAAGCGTGCGAAAATTCTTTGCGCCGTGGCGACTGTGTCGTCGTCGAGCTTGGAGATCAGTTCGTCAGCCGCTCGCCAAGCCTCGGCGGAGGTTTCGCGCACGATCACGTGCAGGCGGATGCCATAGGAGAACGTGCGCCCTTCTCGAGCCGCGAGCGCCTTGGCGCGCGCAATTTTCTTGGCGACTTCATGGGGCGGCTCGCCCCAGGTGAGGTAGACGTCCACATGCTTCGCGGCGACGACGCCCCCGGCGTCCGAGGAGCCTCCGAAATAAAGCGGAGGGTAGGGCTTTTGTTGAGGCGGATAGAGAAGCTTGCCCTTCTCGATCCTGAGATGCTTGTGCGTCTCGGTGACTTCCTCGCCCAGCATCAATTTCCGCCAGATGGACAGGAATTCGTCGGTCACCTCGTAGCGTTCGTCGTGATCGAGGAAGATCCCGTCGCCCTTCAGTTCAAGCGGGTCGCCGCCGGTGACCACATTGATGAGCACCCGGCCGTTCGAAAGCCTGTCTAGCGTCGCGGTCATGCGTGCGGCGAAGGCGGGCTCAGTCAGGCCAGGGCGCACGGCCACCAGATAGCGCAGGCGCCGGGTGAGCGGAACCATGGCCGAGGCGATGACCCAGGAGTCCTCGCATGAGCGGCCGGTCGGGATCAGCACGCCGAAATAGCCGAGCTCGTCGGCGGCGCTCGCGATCTGCGAGAGATAGCCGAGCGAGACGTGACGCGCGCCGATCTCGCTGCCGAGATACCGGCCGTCCCCATGGGTCGGCAAGAACCAGAGAACGTCGGTCCGCTCCGCAGGGGGCGGAAGGTCGAGCGCTTCGGTCATGCTTTTGGTCCTTCTGTGCTGCTCCGCGGCATGAGCCGCGCCACGGGCATTGGCAAAGTCACGGCAGCGCGCGCCATGCGCCGCCTCAGATCGCGCCGTGACGCGACGGATTGACGCTGTTCAGCCAGTAATCGCCGACCGCGCGATATTTCCATCGCACCGGATCGTGTACGGTGTGTGTGCGGGCGTTGCGCCAGTGACGATCGAGCCCGTGCTTGGTGAGCGTCGCGCTCGAGCCAGCAAGCCCGATCAGCTTGGAGGCGACAAGAAGCGCCGCCTCGGTTGAAGCGATCTTGGACTCCGCCACGGCGACGGACGCCGCCGCGACCGTGTCGAACGAAGGCTCAGCCTGAGCGCGATCGACGAACGACCCGGCGCGCGCAAGCAGCGCGCTCGACGCGTCGACGCGGATCTTCAGTTCGCCGGCGGTCGCGACCGTATAGGGATCGTCGCTGGCGCGCTCGACGCGAGCGTCCTTGTACGGACGAGCGGATGTACGAACGAACTGAACCGTGTCCGCGAGCGCGGCTTCGGCAATTCCCTGCTCAATCGCCGCATGCATGATCTGGGCGAACGGGCCCATAGACGTCGGACGATCGAACAGCGCCGAGAAAGACAGGATCGAGAAGGGATGCACCGGAACGTCCTTCAGGATTGTCGTGCCGGAACCGGTTGTGCGCTGTCCGAATCCGGACCACGGCAATTGTCCGAGGTTGGGATCGGCGGCCGAAATGACGGCGATGACCTCGGCGAGGGTGGCGAAGGACACGCCCGCTCCACCATAGGCCTTGGGCACGGTGATCGCCCAAAGGCCCGATCCAGAGAAGCGATCAAGCTCCTCGGCCGGGAGACGTCTCTCACGGTCTCGCTGAGCGGCTTCGACCCGGAATTCGTCGGCGAGCTGGCTTGCGACAGCGAGGGCCTCCGCGTCAGAGGCAATGCGGCGCGCATTCGGGGAAAGATCGAAGCCCGGAATCTCGTTCGAGACGGCGATCGGCGCGGAAGCGTTATAGTTCATCGAGAATCCTGGCGCTTGTCAGTCTAAGGTTAAGGTCCGATAGCGGCCGTGGCCGTACACGAGAGCCTCACCGCCGGCGCCGACGTGGATCGCGCGAACCGCGCCGATGATGATGCCATGGCTGTGCCGCTCGATGATCTCCTCGACCGCGCAGTCGATCACGGCGAGCGCATCCTCGAGCCCGAACGCGCCAGTGGCGAACTGGCGCCAGCGAGCGCCCTCGTAGCGATCGGCGCCCTTGGCGCCATCCCGTCCGGTGAAGCGATCGGCGACATGTTGATGGCGTGCGTCGAGAACATTGACGCAGAAATGTCCCTCGCGCCGGATGACGGGCCACGCAGATGCGACGCGGTTGACGCATACAAGCATCGTCGGTGGGTCAATGGAGAGCGAGTGCGCCGACGTGACGGTCAACCCTGTTCGCGACTCGTCGGTCCCCGCGGTGATGACGCTGACGCCGCCCACTATGCGACGCATTGCATGCTTGAAGGTCGCAACCTCGAGCGACGGAACGTGGCGAACAGTCACGGTCATTCTGTCGCTCGCGCAGCGCGCGCCGGCGCGCTCGAAGAAGAGTGCGCGCGCGACGCCCTTCTTCTCTCGGCTTTAATGCGGCCTGATGGGGCCGCGAGCGATGCGCGTTTGGACATGCCGTCAGTTCACCTGTTGCCGCGAAAAACTATAATGTTGATTAATTTTGTCAACAATAATTGACAAGGTCTCAAAATGCTAGGTATCTGCCATAGAACCAATGGCTTACCGGCAGCGCGCCCCTTACACGGCTCGTCTTGGCGACGGCCAACGGCCGTTTCGCGGGTTCAGCTCGCCGGCGCAAGCAGACGCTCGAGGATCGCCGCCTCGACGCGAGCGAATTCAGCCGACCCGCGCTGGCGCGGCCGCTTGAGGTCGACGGGGAAATCCCCGGCGATCCCGCCGGCTTCAATGAGCACGATGCGATCGGCCAGCGCCACGGCCTCGGCGACGTCATGCGTGACCAGGATCGAGGTCAACCCCTGCGAGAGCCACACCTGCTCGACCAGGCGCTGCATCTCGATGCGCGTCAGAGCGTCTAGGGCGCCAAGCGGCTCGTCGAGCGCAAGCAACCGCGGAGCGCTCACGAGCGCGCGCGCAAGGGCGACCCGCTGTTTCTGACCGCCGGACAGAACGGACGGCCATTCGCCCGCGCGGTCGAGCAAGCCGACCATCGCCAGCGCGTCGCGCGATCGATTCAGCGCCTGAGTCTCGGTCTGAGCCGGGCCCGAGGCCAATCGCGACATTCGCGTCGACCCGCGCCCATGGCAGAAGGCGCGGCTCCTGAAACATGATGCGCGCCAGACGCGCCCGCTCCCGCTCCCGCCCGACTTCGATCATTCCCGCGGTCGGCTCGTCGAGACCGGCCATGAGCCGGAGCAAAGTGCTCTTGCCGCAGCCGCTGCGGCCGACGATGGCCAGGAACTGTCCGGCGGGAACATGAAGATCGACGCCGCTCAGCACCGTCTTCGCGCCGAACGATTTTCTGACGCCACGCAGCGTGAGCGGCGCACCGGCGGCGCGTCGCTCCTGAGATGCATCGTGGTCAAAGGCGAGTGACATCGGCGCTAAGGCTTCGCCTGGAAGGCGGGATGCCACGCGAGGCCGCCAGCGCTCGAGCGCCTTCACCAGCGTATCGGCGCCCTTGCCCAAGAGCGCATAGAGCAGGATAGACAGCACGATGACGTCGGTCTGCATGAACTCGCGCGCCTGCATCGCCATGTAGCCGACGCCGGATTGCGCGGCGATCGTCTCGGCGAAGATGAGCGTCAGCCACATGATGCCAAGCGCGAAGCGAAGGCCGACGAAGATCGACGGAAGCGCGCCCGGCAGGATCACGCGCCGAAACAACGGCCAGCCGCGAAAGCCATAGCTGCCCGCCATCTCGATGAGCTGCGGATCGACGCTGCGCACGCCGTGCAGCGTGTTGACATAGATCGGGAAGAAGACGCCGAGTGCGACGATGAAGAGCTTCGCCCCCTCATCGATGCCGAACCACACGATCACCAGCGGAATGAGCGCGAGATGCGGCACGTTGCGGATCATCTGCACGCTTGTGTCGGTGGCCGAGAAGGTAAGGCGAGAGAGGCCGTTCAGGAGCCCGAGCGCGAGGCCGATCCCGCCGCCGACCACGAGTCCGGCAAGGGCGCGCAGCGCGCTGACGCCAAGGTTTTGCGGCAGCTCGCCGGAGAGCGTCAGCCGCCATGCCGCTTGAGCCACCGCATAGGGCGAAGGCAGGACAGCGTCGGTGATCCAGCCGAAAGAAGAGGCGGCCTGCCAGGCGACGAGAATGAGCGCAGGCAGGACCCACCCGACCCACGGCCGGTCTTGCGGGACCCTGAGTCGCCGCACGGCTTGGAAGAGCCGCGGCCAAGCGCCGTCGACCGGTCTCTCGGCGATGTCGGTCAATCCATCCTCTCGCGCTTGCTGGCGTCGCGCCGCGCCTCTAGGTGTTGCTCTTCCAGGGCCAAACAATGTCGCGAACATGGATCGGCGCAGGAATCAATCCGAGTCGCTGGAAGCGGTCGGCGACCGCCTGTTGCTCTCCGAGCACGTCGTCGTTGAGCGGCCCGAACGTGAATTCCGCCCGTTCGACGGATCGGTTCTCCGCCGCAAGATCAACGCCGCTCGCTTCGGCGAGGATGGCGGCGACCTGATCGCGATGCCGGTCCGCCCATGTCGTCGCCGTCGCAATGGCGCCGTTGATCGTCGCGACCACGCTCGGATGTTTGGCGGCGAAGCCAGCATTGACCAGAAAGAACGAGTTCTGAGCGCTGACTTTTCGGTCGAGCGGCAAGGCGCGCGCCTTCTGCTTGAGCTCGGCGATGGCAAAGAACGGATCCCAGATCGACCAGGCGTCGACCGCGCCGCGCGCGAAGGCGGAGGCGGCGTCGGGAGGCGCGAGATAGACCGGCGTGATCGCGGTCCAGGGAACCTTGACGCTCTCGAGCGCGGCGATAAGCAGGTTATGGGCGCTGGACGCCTTGGCGACCGCGACCTTCTTGCCTTTGAGACCGGCGATGTCCTGGATCGGCGAATCCGCCGGCACGACGATCGCCTGGCCATAGCCGCGGGTTGGAATCGTCGCCGCGTAGAGCAGATTGGCGTGAGCCGCCTGGGCGAAGATCGGCGGCGCGTCGCCGGTATAGCCGTAGTCGATCGCCCCGGCTGCGAGCGCCTCGAGCAAGGGCGGTCCGAAGTTGAACTCGACCCACCTGACGCTCACGCCTTGCGGCTCGAACCGCTGCTCGAGGACCTTTTGCGCCTTCACGATGAGAAGCGCGCCGATCTTCTGATAGCCGATGCGCAGTTCCTTGAGAGGTTCGGCCGCAAAAGCGGGCCCGGCCAACGCAGCCGACAGTGCGGCCGACGCCTTGATCAGCATTTCTCGTCTGTTCACGGCGCGCGCACCTTCCTAAACTTGATCGCATCAATCGCGCTCATGGCTCAGCCCTCTCGGCTTGGCGTGGTTCGCGCCCGCCGCGGGAATCGAACCACGACCGCAAGAGCGAGGCGCCAGCCTTGTTAGCGTTGAATTAGTCTATTTAGAAGATAGACTGTATGTGTTTGTCAAGCTCACGAACGAAACCGTGGGCGCGTCCGTCGTCCGGCGCCTCAAGCCGGACACCGCAATCGAACCGAGCGAGGTTACTCAATGGCCGACCGGCAGCTGCGCCTCGGCGCCTTCATGCGCCCTGTGGGGATTCATACGGGTTGGTGGCGATATCCCGGCGCCTACCCCGACGCGAACTTCAGCTTTCAGCACCTGAAGCGCTTCGCTCAGACGCTCGAGCGCGGAAAGTTCGACGCGTTCTTCATGGCCGACCATCTGGCCGTGCTCAACATGCCGATCAAGGCGCTGAGACGGAGCGCGACCGTCACGTCGTTCGAGCCTTTCACTTTGCTGTCCGCTCTCGCCGGCGCCACCGAACGCATCGGGCTCATCGCGACCGCGTCCACCACGTTCGACGAGCCCTATCACATCGCGCGCCGCTTCGCCTCGCTCGACCATATCAGCGGAGGCCGCGCCGGCTGGAACATCGTGACGACGTCCAACCCGGACGCCGCGCTCAACTTTGGCCGAGACGATCACCTGGACCACGACGAGCGCTATCGCCGCGCACGCGAGTTCTACGATGTCGTGACCGGTCTCTGGGACAGTTTCGCCGAGGACGCTTTCGTCCGCGATGTCGATTCGGGACTCTATTTCAATCCCGACCGCATGCACACGCTCGACCACAAAGGCCAGTTTCTGAAAGTGCGCGGCCCGCTCAACATCGCTCGGCCTCCCCAAGGCTGGCCGGTCATCGTGCAGGCGGGCGCGTCGGACGCGGGCCGTCAGCTCGCCGCCGAGACTGCGGAAGTCATTTTCGCCGCCGGCGGTTCGCTTGCCGAAGGGAAGCGATTTTACGCCGACGTGAAATCGCGCATGAAGAAGCTCGGCCGATCCCCGGAGCATTTGAAGATCTTGCCGGGCGCATTTGTGGTCGTGGGCGACACGGTCGAGGACGCGAGGAAGAAGAAGGCGCTGCTCGACAGCCTCGTTCATCCCGACAGCGGCCTCGCATCGTTGTCCATTGCGCTCGGCTGCGACGCCACGGACTTCGAGCTTGACGGTCCGCTGCCGGAAATCCCCGAATCCAACGCCAGCAAGAGCGGGCGCGAGCGCTTCGTCACGCTCGCCAGGCGCGACAATCTTACGGTGCGACAGCTCGCCCAGATCGCCGGCAGTTTCGGCGGGCTTGCGTTCATTGGCACGCCGGCGACCATCGCTGATGAGATGGAGCAATGGCTTGTCGAGGAGGGTTGCGACGGCTTCAATATCATGTTCCCCTACGTGCCCGAGGGCCTCGAGGACTTCGTCGACAAGGTGGTTCCGGAGCTGCAGCGGCGAGGGCTGTTCCGGCGCGAATACGAGGGCAAGACGTTGCGGGACAATCTCGGATTGCCGCGGCCGGAGAACCAGTTCTTCAGCTCGTCGAAGGATCGCGGGCGGCCCGACGCCGCGCCCGCGCTTCGCCCGCTCGAGAACGGCTGAGATTGCGACATTCGCATGGCGAGGATGGGACCAACACGGCTCGGTTTCTTCACTCGGCTCCTCGATCGGGCGACAGCCGGAGAGCGGTATCGGCTGGCGGCCGAGCAGATCGTCCAGGCGGAGGCTCACGGCTTCGACTCGGCTTGGGTCGCCCAGCATCACTTCGATGGGGACGAAGGCGGCCTGCCCGCCCCGTTCGTGTTTCTCGCGCATGTCGCGGCGCGCACGTCGAGAATTCGGCTCGGCACCGGTATCGTGACCTTGCCGCTCGAAGAGCCGGTCCGCGTCGCGGAAGACGCAGCGGTGTTCGATCTCATCTCGAACGGCCGCCTCGAGCTTGGACTCGGCTCCGGCGGCACGCCCTCGGCTTTCGCCGGCTTCGGGCGCGACAGCGCCGATCGGGCGGCCATTTTCGAGCGGAACGCGACGATCGTTCGCGACGCTCTCGCCGGCAAGCCGCTCGGCGGCAAAAACATTCTCTACCCCGCGGCGCCTCAGCTTATCGATCGGATCTGGCAAGCGACCTTCTCGGCCGCAGGGGGCAAACGCGCCGGCGAAGCGGGCGACGGCCTCATGCTGTCCCGCACCCAGCCGCGACCGAAAGAGGCGCCGAACGCGCCGCTTGCGGACTTGCAGCATCCGATCATCGACGCCTATCTCGCGGCGCTTCAACGCGGGCGCGAACCGCGCATCATGGCTTCGCGAACCCTGTTCGTCGCGGACGATCGGAAAGACGCGCTGCGCTTCGCGGACATCGGCCTGCGCCGGGTCGTCGATCATTTCGTCGAAATCGGATTTGTTCCCCCGGGACTTTCGCTTCCTGAGCTCATTGCGGCGTTTGACGTCCATGTCGGAACGGCGGAAGACGCGATTGCGTCGCTTAGCGCCGACAGCACGCTCGATCGGGTGACCGATCTCGTCTTCCAGGTCCATTCGGTCGACCCGCCGCATCCGTACGTCCTTCGCTCGATCGAGCTCATCGCGAAAACCGTCGCGCCGGCGCTCGGGTGGGAGGAACCGAAGGCAGCGAAAGGACAATCGCGTCGCGCTCGCGACTTGACCGGCGCGCCGTCTATCGGAGCCGTTGTAGCGACGCGGCGATCCAGAGTTGACCGCGTCGCCGCGCTGCAGCGGCGCTGCGCTCTCGCAATCACGATCGGTCGACCTAAATCGCACTCTGCGGTCTACGCCGCCGCCGCGCCGCCCAGATAGGCCTCGCGAATGCGCGGATCGTCCCGCAACTCGGCAGCGCTTCCGTGCAACACGATGCGTCCGGTCTGTAGAACATAGCCCTCGTCAGCGATCTGCAAGGCGAGGTTTGCGTTCTGCTCGACCATGAACACTGTGATCCCCTCTCGATTGATCTCGACGATCAGTTCGAGCACCTTGTCGACGTAAAGCGGCGACAGGCCCATGGTCGGCTCGTCCATGCAGATGAGCCGCGGCCGCCCCATGAGGGCGCGCGCCATGGCGAGCATTTGCTGCTCTCCGCCTGACAGGACGCCAGCGCGTTGATTGATGCGTTCGGCCACTCGGGGGAAGAGCGTCAGCATGCGATCGAGATCGGCCGCGACCGCCTTCCGGTCGGAGCGCGAATAGGCGCCCATCAGCAGGTTCTCGCGCACCGTCATCAGCGGGAAGATGCGTCGCGCCTCCGGCACCGAGCCGATTCCCGCCCGGATCACCTGATAAGCTGGCCGGCCGTCGATGCGCACGCCGTTGAACGTGACGGTTCCGGAGCGCGGCGCGACGAGGCCGAGTATCACCTTCATCGTCGTCGATTTGCCGCTGGCGTTGCCGCCGAGCAACGAGACGATGCGGCCCTCGCCGACCTTAAGCGAAAGATCGAAATGCGCCTGCACCGCGCCGTAGAACGTATTGATGCGATCGAGGACGAGAAGCGGCTGGGTCACGGCCCCACCGCCTCGGCGGATTGGGCGGCGCGGCCGACGCCGCTGTGGCCGAGATAGGCCTCGATGACCGCCGGATCGTTTCGAACCGCGTTCGGCGTTCCCTCGGCGATCTTCAAGCCGTCGTCGAGGACGTAGACGCGGTCGGAAAGATTCATCACGAGGTCGAGCTTGTGCTCGATCAGGAGGATCGTCATGCCGCGCGCCTTGAGGGAAGCGATGAGCGCCTGCATCTCGTCGGTCTCTGTCGGGTTCATGCCGGCGGTCGGCTCGTCGAGCAGCAGCAATTGGGGGCGTAGCGCAAGCGCGCGGGCGATCTCGAGGCGCCGACGATTGGCATAGGAAAGGCTGTAGGCGGGGTGAGCGAGACGCGGCGTCAGCCGATCCCCGAATAGGCTGAGGATCTCGCGCGCTTCGTCTCTCAGCGCCGCTTCCTCATGGCTGACCCGCGCCGGGCGAATGAGCGCGAGCGCCAGCTCCGCCAGCGGACCGACGAATGGCAGGGGCGGCTTGACCGCGCGAAGTCGCGTGTGGGCGCCGATAAGCACATTGTCCTCGACGCTCAGATTGGCGAACACCCGGCCATGCTGGAAAGTGCGCGCGATCCCGAGCGCGGCGATCGCTTCCGGCGGCAGACGCTGGATCGGCTGACCTCGAAAAGAGGATTTCGCCCTCGTCCGGCCGGTCGAGGCCGCTCACCATGTTGAAGGTCGTCGTCTTGCCCGCGCCGTTGGGGCCGATGAGGCTAACGAGCTCTCCATCGTTCACCGCGAGATCGAGCGACTTGACGGCAGCGACGCCGCCAAAGCGGCGCGTGAGGCCCCGTATCTCGAGGCGCCGCGGCATGGCTCTAGACGGTCCCCATAAGGCCCTGCGGCCGGAAACGAACGAGCAGCAGCAGAACGACGCCATAGATGAGGATACGGTATTCGGCGGCGACGCGGAACAGTTCGGGAAGACTGACGAGAGCGACCGCGCCGACGATCGCTCCAAGCACGTTGCCCATGCCCCCGAGCATGACCATCGTCAGGGCGAGAAGCGAGAGCTGGGCATCGAATGTCTGGTTGTTCAAATAGGAATAGAGATGCGCCGTGATCGCGCCCGCGACGCCCGCGGCGAAGCCGCCGAAGGTGAAGGCGAGCGCCTTGTAGCGATCGAGGCTCACGCCATAGGACCGGGCCGCGATCTCGTCCTCCCGCACGGCGCGTAAGGTTCGGCCGAGATGCGAGTGGAGGAGCCTCGTCTGCAAGGCGGCGATCGCGATGAGCACGAGAAGACAGGTCCAATAAATCGCGCGATTGCTGTCGACATCGCGGCCGAAAAAGGACAGGGGAGGAATGCCGGTCAGTCCCATCGCGCCGCCGGTCAGGCCCTCCCAGTTGAGAATGACGAGGCTCACGATCTCCCCGATCGCCAAGGTCGCAATCGCGATGTAATGGCCACGCAAGCGGAAGGCCGGGAAGACGAGCAGCGTGCCGAGCGCGGCCGTTATCAGCCCGGCCGCGGGCACGGAGACGATCGCCGGCGCGCCGAGATCGAGGGCCAGCAGCGCCGACGCATAGCCTCCGATCGCCAGCAGCGCGGCCTGACCGAGCGAGATCTGTCCGGCGGTTCCCGCGACGAGCGTGAGGCTCAGCGCAAGCAGGGCCGCGAGCCATGCGTTGGTGAGGGTCTGCAACAGGTAAGGCGCGCTGGTCACGAAGGGGAGCGCAAGAGCCGCAGCGGCTGCCGCAACGACGAGCCAGCGCGGAGCGCGGATCGGTTGGCTCGGCGCCACGAAGGTCCCGACAAGCGGCTCGGTATGGATGGCCGAGCGGGCGCCGAACAGCCCGTTCGGAAACCACACAAGGAAGACGATCAGGAGGACGAAGGCAAAAAGGTTGCGGTAGGTCGTGCCGAAGAGCGCAATGCCATAGCTTTCGGTGAGGCCGAGAAGCGCGCCGCCAAGGATCGCGCCCGGCACGTTGCCGACGCCGCCGATCACTTGGGCGACGACCCCCTTGAGGGTCGCCTGGAAGCTCATCGCTGGATCGATGTGGTTGTAGTACATGCCCACCAGCAGTCCGCCGAGGCCGCCGAGCGCCGAGGCAATGGCGAAGACGGCGCTATTGACCGCATTGACGTTCACGCCCATCTGCAGCGCCGCGTCGCGGTCCTGGGCGGTGGCGCGCACGGCGAAGCCGAGCTTGGTGAAGCGCAGAAAGCCATAGAGAAGCGCCGCGCTGACAATCCCGACTCCAGCGATGAGAAAATCCATCGGCCCGATCGAGACGCCGCCGACCGCGAGGCGCCAATCCGGCAGGTCGCTCGGGACGGCGCGCGGATCAGGCGAGCAGACGAGCTGCACAAGCTGATCGAGCACAAAACTCAAGCCGATCGTCGCCAGGAGCGGCGCGATCCGCGCCCTGCCCTGCAACGGCCGAAGCGCGACGCGCTCGATCGCAACCCCAAGAGCCGCGCAGGCGACGGCCACGATCGCCATCGTCACGGGCAAAGGCGTGTGCAGAAAGGTGATCGCCGCCCACCCGACATAGGCCCCGATCGTGTAGACGGAGCCGTGGGCGAAGTTGATCAGATTGGCGACGCCGAAGATGAGCGCAAGGCCGACCGCCAGCAGCGCGTAGATGTTGCCGATGACGAGACCGTTGACGGTATAGTCGATGAACGAGTTCAAGGTTTCATGAGCCTGCGAAAACGAACGGCATCATCATGGGCTTGGCCCATGATGATGCAAGGGGTTCGCCGCAGAATCGAAGGCGGCCGTCAAATCGCTGAAGGCTTCTTTCCGTCCCACAGCGTGTATTGGCCGTCCTTGACCACCAGGTAGACCGCACGCGCTCCCGCCACGCGTCGCGTCTCAGGGTCGAACGTCGCCTTGCCATAAATCACGCTCGGGACGTCCTTGATATGCGCGAGCCCGTCGCGAATCGCCGTCCGGTCGAAGCCATACTGATTCATGACGGCGGCGAGGAGGATGATCGTGTCATAGGCGACGGCGTTGAAGTCGTCCGGCTCCTCTTTGTATTTGGCGCGGAATTTCGTCACGAACGCCTGGACCTCGGGCCTGTTGTCGCCGGGGAAGAAATTCGAACTCGGTGAAGACGCCGTTGGCCGCGTCGCCGGCGAGTTCGATGAACTTCGGCGAGTAGATCGAGCCCGAGGCGACGATCGGCGTCGAGAGTCCCACCGTGCGGATCTGACGGGTGATGAGCGCGCCGTCGGCGTAATAGGAGATGAGGACGATCGCGTCCGGTTTGGCGTCGCGCACGCGCACGAGCGTCGATCGGAAGTCCTTCTCGTCGGGCTGGTAGCCTTCCGAGGCGACCACATCGAGGCCATCGGCTTTGGCCGCCTCCGAGAAGATTTTCTGGCTTTGCCGGCCCCAATCGGTGTTGAGGTAAAGAATGGCCAGCCGTCTGAAGCCGAGATCGGCGGCGTATTTCGCCAGCCTCGGCTGCTCGTCCGCCTGACTGACCGAATTGCTCCAAATAAAGTCGCCGCCCTTGGTGAAGTTGGGATGCGAATTGGTGAAGCCGAACTGGACGAGCCCGGCGCGCTGATAGATTGGCGAGGCCGCCATCGAGGCGGTTGAAGAAAAGTCGCCGACCTCGACCACGATCTTCGGATCGCTGACGAATTTCTGCGCGATCGCCACGGTCTGGCGTGGGTCGGCCTGACTGTCCTCGAACACATATTGCAACGGACGCCCCTTCACGCCGCCTTTGGCGTTGACCTCTTCGAGCGCGAGGTCGAACCCCTTTTTCCACTGTGCGCCATATTGGGCGTTCGGGCCCGTGAGGGGGCCGCTCACGCCGATCGTCACCGGACCGCCGGATGCGGCCTGCGCCTGCGCCGCAACAGCGCCGAGAGCCGCCAGGCCTGTTGCGAGAATGAGCGACTTGGCGAGGCTCATCAGCTTGAGCGAGTGCAGAAGGGACATCGTTTTCATCTTTCGTAACTCCCAACGAGGCGGCTTCCGAGCGGCGGCGTACCCTACCGCCTACATCCCGAGGAGCGCCGAAGGCGCGTCTCGAAGAGCCTGCCCCGAGCCTGTCGAGGGGATGGTCCAGCTCGTCGCCTCATTTGCGCCTCCTGGACCGTCCTTCGAGGCCGCTTCGCGGCGCCTTGAGGCACGAGGTGTTTGGGAATGACCGCTTACGCGGCTCGTCCCGACATCATTGCGCCGGTTTCCGGAACTTGAGAACGAAATTGTCGGCTTCGCCAATCGCTGCATATTTGGCTCTGTCCTCATCGCCGAGCGCAAACGTCGGGGGCAAGGTCCAAACGCCCTTCGGCCAGTTGGCCGTGTCCTTGGGATTGGCATTGATCTCGGACGAGCCGACGAATTCGAAGCCCGCCTTCTGAGCCAAGGCGATCGCATAGTCCTGGCGAACATACCCGTCTGCTGCTTTTGGGTCTTGCGGGGAGTTCCGCTGGCCCCGATGATCCTCCAGGCCGAGCACGCCGCCCGGCTTCAACGCGCGATAGAAGGCGGCCAGCGCGTCCGATGCAAAGCCATCCTTCAGCCAATTGTGCAGATTGCGAAATGAAAGGACAACATCAGCTGAGCCGGGTGGAGCGATGTCAAACTGTCCGACGCCGAGCAGGGTCGGCGTGATCTTGCCATAGGTCGGCTTGTCGGCCTCGACCTTGTTGCGGAACAGCGCGTTCAGCTTGTCCGCCTCAGCGTCGGCAGCCTCGTCTCCCCCTTTCCCCTGCAGCGCGACATAGTAAACGCCGTGGTCCCGAAGAAAGGGCGCGAGAATTTCGGTCCAGTAACCGCCCGCCCGGCCAGATCTCGACCACGGTCGACTGCGGCGTGAGGCCAAAGAAAGCGAGTTCATCCAGCGGATGACGAGCCTTGTCCCGTGTGACGAACTTAGCGCTTCGCGCCGGGTTGCCGACGGCGGCGTCGAGCGTCAGCTCGGCGGAGCTCGCGGGCTGGAAGGCGCCGGGACCCAGAGTCGCCACTGTCGCAAGCATGAAGACCGCCGCCGACGCAACGACGGCGAAAGGGTGCGTTTTCCTGGGCTTTTCGAACATGCGATCTCCAGGGGGCGAGCTTTCCGTAAAACAAGGCGGTGGGCGGATGGGTTTCGAGCGCAACTGGCAACATCCGTCTAGCAACTTGGGAGCGGCCTCTCCTATGAGCGGCTAACAATCTGTTTTGTCGATAGACTTAATTCATTTCACGCTCACAGTCCACAGGCCTGCGCAGTCTCGTTCACACAGCAAGGCAAAATGGAGCCGGCGAGCAACGAGCCCATGGCGCATTGGTGCGAGCCCTTGCGCTTGGTGAAAGTTCCTAACCTAACCTCGCACGAGGGGAACGTGGCGCGCCCTGCGCGCGGCCGAATTGCGACGACGCCTTCGCTTACGCGATGATCGATGGGCCCCTTGCCCGAGTAAGCGCACTCGCCCGCAAAACCGAACGCGATCCCAAGTCCGGCTTAGATGTGATACATGAGCATCCGATTGTCGGCGGCCGATCGCGCGCGCATCTCGGCAAGCGTGGTGTGATCGAGCACGCTTGCAATGGCGTTGCGCGCTTCAACCATGATGATGCGAACGGAGCAGGATTTGAGGTCGTCGCAATCCTCGCAGGGCCGAAACGCGGTGACCGAGGCGCACGGGATTGGCGCCAGAGGACCATCGAGGGCGCGCACAATCGCGCCGACGCGGATTTCGTGGGCGGGGCGAGCCAATGCATATCCTCCGCCTTTGCCCTTCTTGGAATAGACAAGACCCGCGTTTCGTAGCGCGGTCAGGATATGATCTAGAAACTTTTTCGAAATCGAATTGGTTTGAGCGATGTCCGCAACCTGCGCCAGCTCGCCGGGTTCGAGTCCCGCCAGGTGGACCATGGCTTTCAGGCCGTATTTTCCCTTTTTCGTGAGCAAACTCTTATCCTATCGCAATGCTCGGCCCGCGCGTGTTTGACGCGCCAAACTCGTCATACGCTCTTCCACTAGCGCTTGCGAACGCATGACGAACTCGAGCGTAAGTGGTAATCTCTATATAATAACTAGGGTAGTCATGACCAGCCCGTCGAGGCGCGGGGCGATCGCGCGTCGGAAAGGATCGCGCTTGCACCCAATCTAGCAGCGTTGCCAAACGCCGGACCGGCAGGCGTCGCCAAAGTTCGAACCTGGCCGCCGAAGCAGCGGGTTAGAGCAGGCTGGGTATTGATGACAATCGTCATTGCGAGGAGCGATAGGGCGTCAAGAGACGCTCGTCCCTTCCGGACGGGCTATGGCGACGCGGCGATCCAGGAACCATGGGGCATCGCTCTTCATCTCTGGATCGCGTCGCCCCCGGGTCACAGCCCGGAAGTCGGGCTCGCGATGACGATGCCACCCAAACGAAGGGCTGACCAACAGCCAAAGCCATAAGAGGCACGATTTCTCTGCGAGTTCCTTGACAAAATCAGGACCTGGCGGCGACCGCCGCGGGTTTATCGGACTACGCTTAGTCAGCAATGTACCCTGCAATCAGTATATAAATTCTATTGACTAAGTTTGATACGTCGGTACTTTGTGCCGCGTCGGCGGTTGGACCGACTTTTAGGGAGACGGCATGTCTCTTCAGACCTCCAAGGCGGCCGTCGTCCCCGTTTTTGTCGACGGGCGGGGCTGGTTGTCGCGCAAGCCTTCTGGCGACGCATCCAGCCGCCGGTCAGGGGTCGGCGGCAATCGTGATCTTCCTTCATCACGCATAGCATCGACGAGGCGGTCTACCTCGGACAGCGCGTAGCGATCATGACTTCGCGCCCGGGACGCAGCAAGCCGGTGATCGAGATCACGCTTGAGTCTCGCTCGCGCGAGGAAGACCTGCGAGAGACGCCAGAGTTTTCACGGCTGCGCCACGAAGTCTGGAGCCTGCTCTGCGACGAGTTCCGCCACGCCGAAATCCTTGAGCGCCATCGGGCGTCGCGCGCCGGCGCGGCCGCCTGAACCCTGCAAAAATTCCGAGAGAGGCCATGACCAGACAGATCCGCTTCAACGCCTTCGACATGAACTGTGTCGCTCACCAATCGCCGGGTCTATGGACCCATCCGCGCGACCGTTCCTGGCAATACAAGGACGTCGAATACTGGACGGAGCTCGCGACGACGCTGGAGCGAGGAATCTTCGACGGGATCTTCATCGCCGACGTTATCGGCTATTACGACGTCTACAAAGGCAGTAACTATCACGCGATCCAGCAGGCGGCGCAGATCCCCGTCAACGATCCCCTGCAACTCGCCGTGCCGATCTCGATGGCGACGAAACACCTTGGCATCGGCATCACGGCGTCCACCTCTTTTGAGCATCCCTATACATTCGCCCGACGCATCTCGACTGCCGACCACCTGACGAAGGGCCGGGTCGGGTGGAACATCGTCACGTCCTACCTGGAGAGCGGCGCAAAGAACATTGGACAGGGCGGCTTGCGCCGCCACGATAATCGCTACGAGGTCGCGGAGGAATATGTCGAGGTCCTCTACAAGCTGTTCGAGGGCAGCTGGGAGGAAGGCGCGGTTGTGCGGGATCGCAACCGCGGCATCTTCGCTCATCCCGAGAAGGTCCATGAGATCGGGCATAAGGGCAAATACTTCGAGGTGCCCGGCTACCATCTCTGCGAGCCGTCGCCGCAGCGCACGCCCGTTCTTTATCAAGCCGGCGCCTCAGGCCCGGGCAAGTCGTTCGCCGCTCGAAACGCTGAATGCGTGTTCGTCGGCGCGCAGTCGAAGCGGCTCCTGAAGGCCTATGTCGGGGATGTGCGCGCAAAGGCGGCCGCCGCGGGCCGGGACCCGCGGAAGCTCTACATCTATAATCTCGTTACCGTCATCGTCGATGAGACTGACGCGAAGGCCAAGGCCAAGTTCGAGGACTATCAGCGCTACGCCTCCTATGACGGCGCGCTGGTTTTCATGTCCGGCTGGAGCGGCATCGACTTTGGCCGTTTTGACCCGGCCGACGTCGTCAAGAAGGAGGAGACGAACGCCGTCCATTCGCTGGTCGAGCATCTCACCGGCGGCGATCGGACCTGGACGATCAGGGAACTCGCGCTGTGGGGCGGCATCGGCGGGGTCGGGCCGGTCTTCGTCGGCTCCGCCACCACGGTCGCCGATATTCTGCAGGATTGGGTCAACGAGACCGACGTCGATGGATTCAATCTCGCCTATGCGGTGACGCATGAGACGTTCGAGGACATCGTCAATCTTCTGGTGCCCGAGTTGCAGCGCCGCGGCGCCTATCCGAGCGCCTACGACCCGGGAACGACGTTGCGCGAGAAGCTTTTCTCCGCCGGCCCCTATTTGCCGGCCAACCATCCGGCCGCGCAGTACCGCGACATCGAGGCGTTCAAGCGCAAGCAAGTTGGGCGTAGCGCCGCGGGCGAGCCGGACGTCAACGTCGTTCACGAGGTTACCGCGTGAACGTGATGCAGAGGTCTGACGCAGATGTGGCGCTGCATGAAGAAGCCCCCAAACCCCAGGCGCAAACGACCATCTCCTCGCTGGCGCTCGAGGCCACCGCGTCGCTCTTCGACGCGCTCGGAGCCTCGGCGACAAGCCTGTCGAAAAGCCTCGACCGCCACTGGCGCAACGCGCGCACCATCACGTCACACAACCCCGCGCATCTACAAGGATCGGGTTGTCGGCGACTTCGTGGTGAATGGAACGCCGCCGCCCTTCCAGTGGCGAATAGGACAAAGCTAAAAACTGCTGCAGGCGTCATTTCGTGGATTGAGGCCATAGGCGTTAACGCCACACGCGATGAGAAATCATGACTGGAAGAATCATTGACATTAGAAATCGGCCTGCATTTTTGCACGACTTCTACGGGGCGCGGCGAGGCACGCCCGAGTTCGATACGGCCAAGTGGCTCAATGGTCGCACAGGATCGAAAGATCCCGAACATTTCGCACGATCCCAAAGCGAGGGCGAATATCTCAACGAGATTCGCAGCGCCGGAATCGATTTCGCTGTGGTGATTGGCCGCGACACTCCAGCGATCAAGAACGACAACGACCAGATTGCGGAGCTCGTCTCGCGCTATCCCCAACTTGTGGGGGTCGGCTCAGTCGATCCGGATCGGCGCGGCGCGGCGGCCGCCGTCGTCGAGGCCGAACGCGCGGTCAAAACCTTGGGCCTGCGAGGAATCAATCTGGAGCCCGGATTCGGAGCGCCGCCGCGGCACTTCGATATTCTATCCGCTCTACGAGGCGCTGCAGGCCTGGAGCAAGCCAGTTTTTCTCATGACCGGGCCGACGACGCCTGATCTCGCCTACAACAATCCCGACGCGATCGGACGCGTCGCGCGGGCGTTCCCTCAATTGCAGATCGTCGTTCATCATGGCGCGTGGCCGCGCGTGAACGAAATCATCGGCGTCGCGTTCCGCTATGCGAATGTCACGCTGGTCCCCGACATGTATATCTTTCAGCCGGGCAGAGGGCTTTACGTTGAAGCCGCGAACGGCGCGCTATCGGACCAGATCGCCTTCGGCTCATCGTTTCCATTCCGGGCGATGGCGCAGTCGATAGCCGACTACGAGCGGATCGGCTTCCGCGACGATGTGCGAGAGAAACTCTTCTTCGCTAATTCCGCAAGGCTACTTGAATTGGCCACGTCACAGGCAATCAAGTGATATAGTCGCTGCCGTCAAATTGCCTGCACCAAGCCTGCCGAGCTCGCGCGTCGCCCACAAATGCTTCGCGCGCAGCGGGCCGTAAAGCTGCTCCAAAGCGACGTGAGCAGAGCGGCCGCCATGCTGGCGGAGAACGATCTGAAACCCCTATTCCCGCACGCGATGACAATGTACAGGAGGGAGGGCAGAAACCCCTAATAATTTCAATCCCCTTTTTGGGAATTGGTGCGGTCAAGAGGACTCGAACCTCCACTCCGGTTAAAGAACTAGCACCTCAAGCTAGCGCGTCTACCAGTTCCGCCATGACCGCACTTTTTCGCTCTGCGCCAGGGGGGCGTAAAGCGAAGGCGGTCGTCTAACAAATCGTTTTGCCGATGACAAGCGAAAGCGCCGACCGCGATTGGTGCGGCAAATCTGGAGGTCCAGATGGCCGCGCCACACTGTCGCGCCGGCGCGGGGTCAATATCCTGACGCCCACGGCGGCGGCTCATAATAGGGGCCGGCATAAGCACCCGGCGGCCCTGCATAGGGGCCTGGGGGCCCAGCATAGGGTCCAATCGGCTCCGGTTCGGAAGCGTCGTAATAGGCGCGATCCGTCTCCGGGCCGGCCTCCGCGCGCATCGACTCCCCCTCCTGCAGCACGACAACCTGCGTTCCAAGCGGAGCGCGATTGTAAAGATCGATGATGTCGTGGTTGAACAGGCGAATGCAGCCGCTCGACACCTTGGTGCCGATCGTCTCCGGCTCGCTGGTTCCGTGCAGCCGGAAGTCAGTGTCCTGATTGCCGCGATAAAGATAGAGCGCCCGCGCCCCCAACGGATTGTCGATGCCGCCAGGCAGCCCGGCCGTGTAATGCGCGTAGATCGGCATTCGGCGAATCATGTCTGCGGTCGGCGTCCAGTGCGGCCATTCGGCCTTTCGGCGGATGACGGCGTTCCCGCGGAAGTTGAGCGCCTCCTCGCGTCCGACGCCCACGCTGTAGCGCATCGCGACGCCGCCGGGCTCGACGAAATAGAGATGCCGTTCCCCGATGTTGACGACGATCGTCCCTGGCCGGTAGGGGCCGGCGAAGGCGACCTGCTGGCGAAGCAGGCTGGGATCGATCCGCGTGAGGTCGAGCCCAGGGATCTCGTGCCCATGGTCATTGATCGGACCATAGGCCGCCGCATTCCCAAGCGGATTGAAACCTATTCCCGGCCCCCACCCGCCTCGGCTCGCGCAACCCCCAAGCAGGACCGCGATTCCCGCCAAGACGCCCCGCCGGTCGACACGCGCGGTCATTGTGCAAACATCTCGATGCTCATGGGATAGTTGCCGCCCCCGAAGACCGCCGCGAATCTAGACTGATCGGCGCTCGCCCCTACCCTACTCTGCTCCGCGCGCGAAACGCAAAATGTCCGGAGCAGGCGCGTCCTCGCGCGAAAAATCCATGGTCTCGATCCGCTCGGCGCGGCGGGCGATTCGCGCTCCTGCGGCGCCGAGCCCATGCACATCCTCCTGCGCCTGGCGGAAATGCATCTCGAGCTTGCCCGCGCGTTCGACGAGCAGCCGAACGTCGTTCATGAGCTTGCCGACCTCGGCCTGGATCGCGTGCGCTTCGTCGCGCATGCGCGCGTCGCGCAGGATCGCTTGCGCCACGCTGATCGCCATCATCATCAAGGTCGGCGAGACGATGACGACGCGCGCGCGATGGGCCTTCTGCACCAGCTCGTCGAACTGGTCGACGAGGTCGGAATAGATCGCTTCCGACGGCACGAACATGAGCGCCACGTCCTGGGTCTCGCCGGGCAGAAGGTAGCGCTCGGCAATGTCCTTGACGTGCTTGCCGACGTCCGTACGCACCCGCGCCAGCGCGATCTTGCGCGCCTCGTCGTCGCGCGCCCCGCGCAATGCGGTGAACCCTTCGAGCGGAAACTTGGCGTCGACGGCGAGCAGTCGGGCGTCGCCAGGCAGACGGATGACGCAATCGGGGCGGGCGCGGTTGGAGAGGGTGAACTGGAACTCGTAAGCGCCCACGGGCAAGCCGTCGCGCACGATCGCCTCCATCCTCCCCTGACCGAAGGCGCCGCGAGACTGCTTGTTGGCGAGAATGTCCTTAAGCGACACCACTTCGCGGGTCATTTCGCTCAAGCGCGATTGCGCCGCGTCGATCACGGCGAGACGTTCGTTGAGCTTGCTTAAGTTTTCGCCGGTCGTCTGCGCTTGCGCGTCGAGCCCGGCGCCGAGCCGCGCCCCGACCGAATCGAGCCGGTCGGCGACGACGCGTGCGAGGTCCGTTTGCCGCGACCCGAGCCATTCCGACATGCCCGCCAATACGCCCGCTGAGCTCCGCGCTCGACTGCGCAAGCGCGGCGAAGCGCGCCTCGATCGCCTCCTGCCGTTCGTCGGCGATCTCCCGCTCTCGCCGTCGCGCGGCCCCGGCGCGCCAAAGCGCGATCAGGCTCAGCGCCGCAAGGGCCGCAAGCAGCGACAAAGCCGCGCCAAGCGCCTCAGTGAGAGAGATCGGGACGCCGTCGATGACGGCGATCGGAGAGGCGGGAATCATGAGACGCGAATCGAGCGATCGGAACAAACTAAGAACACGTTTGACCGCGCTTGTCCAGCCGACTATCAGTCCCCGCGCTGCTCCCTCGAAACGTCCCGCATGACCCTCAAACCGATCATCATTTTACCCGATCCCAAGCTGCGCCTCATCAGTAAGAAGATCGAGCGCGTGGACGACGATTTGCGCCGCCTGATCGACGACATGATCGAGACCATGCACGACGCGCCGGGCGTGGGACTTGCCGCCATTCAGGTTGCGGAGCCAATCCGGCTGTTGGTGGTCGACACCGCCAAGAAGGACGAAACGCCGAACCCCCAGGTGTTCATCAATCCCGAAATCGTGTGGTCGTCCGAGGAGCGGTCGACCTACGAAGAGGGCTGCCTTTCGATTCCGGAATATTACGCCGAGGTCGAGCGGCCAGCGTCCGTTCGCGCCCGCGCCCTCGACCGCGAGGGGAAAGAGCGCGAGGTCCTGGCGGAAGGGTTGCTCGCGACCGTCCTGCAGCACGAGATCGACCATCTCAACGGCGTTCTCTTCATCGACCACATCTCCAAGCTCAAGCGCGACCGGGTGATCAAGAAGTTCCAGAAAGCCGCCAAGCGCGCCGGCGACGGTTCGCACGTCCTGTAGTTCGCGGTTCGCCAGTTTTTGAATAGGCCGCGTCCCCCGGGCTCAGATAGGTTCAATTCTTCACGGAGGCATGCTCATGCAACGCGTCGCGATTCTCGGCCTTGGCATCATGGGAGGCGGCATGGCCGCCAATTGGCTGGCCAAGGGTTTTGCGGTCTCAGTCTGGAACCGCACGCGAGCCAAGGCCGAAGCGCTGGCCGGCAAGGGCGCCAAGATCGCGGCGACGCCTCGCGAAGCCGCGACGGGCGCCGACTTTATCTTCGCCATGGTGGCGGACGACGCCGCCTCGCGATCCGTCTGGCTCGGCGCGGACGGCGCGCTCGCCGGAGCGAAGAGCGGCGCGATCGGAGTCGAATCGAGCACGTTGACCCCCGACTGGGTGCGCGAGCTTGCCCGTCAGGCTCAAGCCAAGGGCGTCGGCTTTCTCGATGCGCCAGTCGGCGGCAGCCGACCCGGCGGCGGCGTCCGGGGAACTCAGGTTCTTTGTCGGCGGCGACCCTCAAACATTCGAAGCGGCGCGCCCCGCGCTCGCCGCGGTCGGCAACAAGATGGATCTGCTTGGGCCTGTCGGGGCGGGCGCCACCTGGAAGCTCATCAACAACCAGCTCGCCGCGGGTCAGAGTCGCCGCGCTCGCCGAAGCGCTCGCGGTCGCCAAAAAGGCTGGTTTCAGAGATGAGCAAATCTCCGAGCTCATCCTGGGCGGCGCTCCTGCGAGTCCGATCGTCAAGCTGAAGTTGCCGCGCATGCTCGCGCAGGATTTCGAGCCGACCGATTTCGCGCTTAACCTCATGCTGAAGGACGCTCGTTATGCGACGGCGCTCGCTGAGGCGCTGGGCGCGCCGGCGGACATGATTGCGAGCGCCGCGAAGGCGTTCGCGCGCGCGGACGCAAAGGGGCTGGGCGACAAGGACATCGCCGCGGTCATCGGCTGAAGGCGGATTGCGAGCCCATGCGCGCGAGCGGAAGCGAGCCGCCGCGCCCGACTCGCGGGCCGCGGCCGAACGGCATGCACAGAGACCTTCAGGATCTCCGCAATCTGCCGCGCTCGGCCTTCGTCTCCTACCAGAAGAAGCATGCCCAGCCGCATAGGCCGCGCTCGCGTGCGCAGGCCGCTCAACGTCTGGCCTATCCAGGCCTCGCCGCCTTCGCTCCCCACCGGTTCTGGAAGTGGCTGACCGAATATTGGCGATTTCGAATCGGCCGGCGGCATCCCTTCCAGATTTATGACGGCGAGGATGGCGACAATGGCGTCTACCGGCTTCACGGCGACGGGCGCGAGATCCGCATCGCGCTCGCGGGCGATTGGGGAACCGGCACCGACGAGGCGGCTCAGGTCGCGGCGCTGATCGAAGCCTGGGGGCCTCATTATTCGATCCATCTGGGCGACGTCTATTACGTCGGCGACCCCGGCGAAGTGAGCGCCAATTTCCTCGGCGTGCCCAATCCCCGCTACCACTTCGCGCCATGCAAATGGCCTTTAGGATCGGAGGGCGCCTTTGCGCTCAACGGCAACCATGAAATGTATGCGCTGGGCTACGGCTATTTCGATCACATCCTGCCCAAGCTCGGCATCCGCGGCAGCCCGCGCGGGCAAAGGGCGAGCTATTTCTGCCTCGAGAACGACCATTGGCGTATCATCGCGCTCGACACGAGCTACAATTCCGTCGGCGCGCCGGTCCTCGAGCACTTCCTTCAGCCCGACTGCGCCCTGCCGGCCGAACTGATCGAATGGCTGCGCGCGGTCGTTAAGCCGCAACCCGACGATCCGCGCGGGATTGTGATCCTCAGTCATCACCAATATGTGTCGCGCTTCGATCATTGCTATCCGAAGCCGGCGCGGCAACTGGCGGAATTTGTCTCTCGTCCAGTCCTTTGGCTGTGGGGGCACGAGCACCGCTTGGCGATTTACGAAGAAGCGGCGATGGAGGGCGGCGTCACGGCGTTCGGACGCTGCATCGGTCATGGCGGCATGCCCGTCGATCTGCCGCCCAAGACGCCGCTGCATGACTTCGCCGTCGAATTCGTTGACGATCGACTCTATCCGAACGATGAGAATCTCGTCGTCGGCTACAACGGCTTCGCAAAGATGACCTTACGCGACAATCAGCTGCAGTTGAACTATGTCGACGTGCGCGGCGCGCGCGTGTTCAGCGAGACGTGGACGGTCGATCAAGGCAAGCTTGTCCGCTCGGCGGCGCGACGAGGGTGACAGGTTCGCTTTCGATAAGCGACCACGCAGGGCGAAACGCCAAAGGGGTTTCATCGAGCGATGCAGGATCTGACCCTGAAGATCGACCGCCCCTGGCATTCCGAGCCGGCCGCGGCCGCGCTCGAGCAGCTCCAGTCCTCGTCCCAAGGATTGAGCGCCGACGAAGCCGCAAGGCGGCTCGAGGCGGACGGGCCGAACCGTCTGCCTGCGCCCAAGCCGCGCTCGTTGTTCGCGCGCGTCTTCGCCCAATTCAACAACCTCCTGATCTATGTCCTGCTCGCTTCAGCGGCCGTCACCATCTTGCTGCGTCACGCACTCGACGCCGTGGTCATTCTCGCCGTCGTCGTCATCAACGCGGCGATCGGACTCATCCAGGAAGGGCGGGCGGAGAAGGCGCTCGAGGCCATCCGCGCGATGCTGACCCGCGAAGCCTCGGTCCTGCGCGACGGACGGCGGCTGACCGTTCCGGCCGAAAGCCTCGTGGTCGGCGATGTCGTGTTGGCCGAAGCCGGCGACCGCATTCCCGCCGACCTGAGGCTCTTGCGCGCGACAGGCCTCAAGATCGAGGAGGCCGTGCTGACGGGCGAGGCGGCCGCGTCCGACAAGTCAATCGATCCCGTCGCGCCCGACGCGGCGCTCGGCGACCGCGCCTCGATGGCCTATTCCGGCACGATGGTCGCGAGCGGGCAAGGCGCGGGGTTGGTCGTCGCGACCGGCGCCGCGACCGAACTTGGGCGCATCAGCGCCATGGTGGGGGGCGTCGAAACGCTGACCACGCCGCTCATCCGTCAGATGAACGTCTTCGCCCAGCGCCTGACGATCGTCATTCTGGCGCTCGCCGCCTGCGTCTGCGTGTTTGCCGTCATGGCGCGCGGGTACGCGCTCGAGGAGGCGTTCATGGCCGCGGTCGGCGTCGCCGTCTCCGCGATCCCCGAAGGCCTGCCCGCGGTGATGACGATCACGCTCGCCATTGGCGTCAAGCGGATGGCGGATCGCAACGCCATCATTCGCAGCCTCCCCGCGGTTGAGACGCTGGGCGCGGTGTCGACGATCTGCTCGGACAAGACCGGCACGCTCACCTTGAACCAGATGACGGTCGGCGCGGTTCGAACCGCAACGGCTGAATTCGAGACGACCGGAACCGGCTACGAACCGCGCGGCGAGCTCCTGCGCGACGGCGCGGCGATCGACCCCGCCGCTTATCCCGATCTCGGCGCAATCGCCCGCGCTTCTCTCCTTTGCAACGACGCCTCGCTCAGACAGTCGGAAGCCGAGTGGATCGTCGACGGCGATCCGATGGAGGGGGCCTTGATCGCCTTCGCGATCAAGGCGGGCGCGGACTTCGAGGCTGCGAAGCGCGAGTTCCCGCGGCTCAAGGAGATTCCCTTCGACTCGCGCTATCGATTCATGGCCACCTTGAATCCCGTCGGCGCGGACAGTCTCATCACCGTCAAGGGCGCGCCCGAGCGCGTGCTCGAGCTCTGCGTCTGGCAGCGTACAGCGACCGGCGACGAGCCGCTCGACCCCTCGGCTTGGCGCGCCGCGATCGACAAGCTCGCGGCTCGCGGCCAGCGCGTCATCGCCTTCGCCTCGAAGCCGGCGCGCCAAGCTGACAGCCTCGAACTCGCCGATGTCGAAGCGGGCGGGCTCACGCTGCTCGGCCTTGTCGGGCTCATCGACCCGCCGCGGCCGGAAGCGGTCCAGGCAATCGCCGAATGCAACGCGGCGGGAATCGACGTCAAGATGATCACCGGCGATCACGCCTCGACCGGGGCGGCGATCGCGCGCAAGCTGGGGTTGGGCAAGGGCGTCGTCGACGCGCTGACCGGCCACGCGATCGACGCGATGGACGACGACGCGCTTCGCCGCGCGCTGCCGACAACGTCCGTTTTCGCCCGCACCAGCCCCGAGCATAAGCTTAGGCTGGTCGAGGCGTTGCAGGCCGACGGCGCGGTCGTGTCGATGACCGGCGACGGCGTCAATGACGCGCCCGCGCTCAAGCGCGCCAACGTTGGCGTCGCTATGGGCCGCAAGGGCACGGAGGCCGCCAAGGAGGCGGCCGAAATGGTGCTGGCTGACGACAATTTCGCCACCATCGCCGCCGCCGTGCGCGAGGGCCGCATCGTCTACGACAATCTGGTCAAGGTGGTCGGCTGGGCTTTGCCGACCAATGGCGGCCAGGCGATGGCGATCGTCGTCGCCGTCCTCTTGGGCGTCACCTTGCCGATGACGCCGGCGCAGATCCTCTGGGTCAACATGGTCACCGGCGTCACGCTGGGACTTGTGTTCGCCTTCGATCCCGCAGAGCCTGGAATCATGGAGCGGCCGCCGCGCGATCCGCGCGCGCCCATTCTCTCCTCTCTCCTGGTTTGGCGAACGGCGCTGGTGTCGGCCCTGTTCTGCGCGCTGGTGTTCGCCGTCTTCTTCTGGGCGCTTAAGCGCGGCGAGGAGGTCGAGCACGCGCAGACCTTCGCCGTCAATACGATGGTCGGGCTCGAGATCGCCTACCTGTTCAGCGTACGGCTGCGCCGCAGCGCGCCCTTCGACTTGCGCGCCATTCGCTTGACGCGCGCGCTTCTGATCGGGATCGCCGCAGTCGTCGTGCTGCAAATCCTGTTCACCTATCTGCCGCCGCTCGAAACCCTCTACGATACGCGGCCGATCGATTGGCCCGACATGGGCGTCGCCGCCCTCGCCGCGATCGGCCTGATCGTGATCCTTGAGCTGGAGAAGGCGATCCGGGTCGGGCTGTTCGGGAGAGCGTGAGAGTTCTCCTCGCACTGACCGATAGCACGCGCCCTGTCCCGAGCGCTCTTGGGCCAAACCTCCCTACCCTATCGAACACTCGCCTCGACCCTCTCCGTCAACCTCTCTCTTGAAGCACGACCGACTCGAGGAATCGACATTTTCTTGTGCAAAACAGAACCGTGTGTTACATATTTCCCAGTCGCAGAATCGATCGCGCCCCCGCGCCGATGTGTAAGGAGACAGTGGAATGCGTCTGGGAGCAACACGCCCGCAGCCAAGACAGAGGGAGAAATCTTTATTTGAATCGCTCGTAACCTATTGAAAAGTCCCGATTCAGAAAAATAAACGCTAGTAAACGCCAGCAAATTTACTAGCGTTTATGCTCGTATAAGCGCGTTTACTCGCTTTTATTGACGCTTAGTTGCCATCGCTTCGCGTTGGGCGCGCAAGCGCGGGCTGCTTGCGCCCGCGTGGCGCGCGGTGCTATCGCCCTCGCCCGCGCTCCTCATGAGGCGCGCGACGGAGGGGTGGCCGAGCGGCTGAAGGCGCACGCCTGGAAAGTGTGTATGCGGGAAACCGTATCGCGGGTTCGAATCCCGCCCCCTCCGCCACGATCTTTAATATATGATATGACACTGAAAATTGACCTGCGGCCTACCGAATTCTCGCCTCTTTCTCGAGGCTTGCAGTGGATGCATTTTCGACTCACCTGGCGGAGACGATTTCTCCGCCATTCCCAGCAGGCTTGAGAGCCGACGTCTCAAAGTCGGATTTCGGTGGTACGGGCGTCTTTGACTACGTGGCCGCCGGTATCAACGCCTTACCTCTCGGAGAACCAGTCGAGCGGGCGCCGGCATCAAGGTCAGGCAAATCCGAGCACAGCGCGTTGGCCGCACCAGTCAAGCGGCAAGCGGGTATCGGCTATCAGCTTGTTGGCGGTGAGATTGGCGGGCTGTTTGCCGTCGAGGATCGCTGCGACGATATCCGGCGCCAGATGGTTCAGTTGGATCAGGCGGGCGGCATAAGGCCCGCCATGTTTTCGCGGGACGCGATGTCTTCGAGCGTCGAGCCCGGATTTTCAGCGAGGCGTCTCATTAGTCTATGCGCGCGGACGATCAGTCGCGTCAGGCTAGGGTCCGCGGTTCGCACGTTTGTGTCTCTCTCGACAATGAACTTCATTTCTTTGCCGGTCCGTTTGAGCTCGGCCGGCGCGGCGAGCCGAACGACGGACTGAGCCAGATCGGACTTATTTCCGCGGGGTGGCAGGTTATCGTCCTTTCCCGGACCGGAGTCATCGTTGCTCGTTTGGAGAAGCCGTCCGGCGAGCCGCTCCGCGCTGAGGTCGACATCGATGCGATCGAGGCCCACTCGGACCCGCACGATCATCGGGCGGAAGTTCATATTCCACGCGTCCTCGCGCGGATCGTCAAGAGCTCGGACGATTTCTGTGGCAGCAGCGTTAGCCAGCCTCTGCGACGGCGCGTCGCGCCGACGTCGCGGCAGAGATTCAAAAAACGGCGACCGGATCGGCGAAGAATGAGCGCAGTCGCTGAACGACAAGACGCTCCAGGGCATTGTCACATCTAGCCTTTTTACCGCTCATTACTTACCTCACGGTCAGACTCGGATTCAATAGATTCAATGGCTTAGGAAGTCGGTAGGACGCGGCGATAGAGCCTCTTCTTGCTAGATGTGACAATGCCCGCCTGGCTCATTGACCACAGCGAGGTTATGGCCAGCCTGCCGCACCTAACACCTCCGTCGCGCTTGGGCACGCGATCAATGGACATTCCGCAGGCGTCATCACGCGCGACGACGTGCTCGACGACATCACGCTCTACTGGGTGACGAACACGGGAATTTCTGCGGGCCGTCTCTACTGGGAAAACAAGCTCAACCTCTACGCCGCCGCCGATTTCTCGATTCCGGCCGCCGTGAGCGTTTATCCTGGCGAGAGTTATCAGGCCCCGCGGAGCTGGACAGAACTGGCCTATCATAAGCTCATCTATTACAACGTGGCAGCCGAAGGCGGCCACTATGCGGCCTGGGAACAGCCGCAACTCTTTTCACAAGAGGTTCGCGCGGGCTTCAATCACTGCGCAGTTAGTGACCCGGGTGCGTCCAAATGACGTGAGTCGGACCTGAAGCAGTCATTGCAGGTCGCGACTTGGAGGGCTCATAGATTCGCGGTGCAAGTCAGGGCCTCTAACCTGCTCCTTACAGTTTTGTGGTCGCGTGAGGTGACTTCACGTTAAATCCACGGTGTACAGCTCGATAGGGTCGGAAAATCCCTTCAGGGAGCAGCGGCCGATAGATCGGCTTCCTTGCCAGCGTAGAAGCGCAGCAAATTGGGATGACATTAGCAGTGGGTGACCCGTTGTGGCGCATGCAGTCTGAATTCGACTCAACAGGTTTACATCGCGTCCGATTACCGTGAAGTCCAAGCGTCCTTCGGAACCGATATTGCCGTAGGCAACCTCACCGTGGTGCAACGCCATCCCCGCGAGTAGCGGGCTCCCAGGCTGAGAAATGTAGTCGAGGCTCGATAGCGTTTGTCGCGCGGCATCGAATGCCGCCGCGCAACTCTGAACGGGACCTCCATCTAGATTAAAGAGGGCGAGCACGGCATCACCCATAAACTTCAACACCTCACCTCCTCTCTCAGCAATAGCTGGAACGACCTGATCGAAATAAAGATTGAGCCGCTCCAGAATTTGCGTCGGAGGAAGCTGATTTGATAGAATGGTGAAGTCTCGCAGATCACTCAGCAAGAGAGCCGCTTGTAAGGTTTCAACCTCGCCACGCCGAATTCGCCCGTCGAGAACCAGCCGACCCGTTACTGGCCCAACGTATGTATCGAGCAGCGTCGACTCGGTCTTTCTGAGCAAGCGAATCTCGCATGCGCACCGCAGAGGGGGCACGATATCGGCCAATACCGTTATCGCCGCAGACGTGAATTTCCGGGTTGAGCGCGTAGCAAACACTGCGACGCCCACTGGATCTCGGTCCATTACCAGAGGCGCTGCCACGAATCCCTTCAGCTGATAGCCCTTATAGACGTCAAACCACTCGAGAAGCGGCTCCTCGCTGTCAGAATGCTCAATGACCCACTCGCGAGTTTGCCGTACCCGCTCCAGCAGATTATTGAGAGAACCCGGAAGAGGGCCCGCAATGGCTTCTCTGTCGACGATGTGAACCGGCTCGCCGGGCGACCACAAAATGCTGCGGGCTAGAATGTTCGGATGCAATGTTCGAAGATGTAAGCCGACGCGATCGATTGGTATTCCTAGAGAGCGCAGCCGTTGGCCCAAACCGCTCATCATATGTGCGTCATCGAGTTCATGGCACTCGTCGCTTGACAGCCAACGGGCTACATCGACCGCATTGCTCTGATTCGTTCTATTTTTCATCGCTTCTTTGATCGTTCCTCACGTGGAAAGCTAAGCCTCCGCGTCCGCAAGATCCCGCGATCGGCGTTAACAGGCCGCCCAGCCGGAGGTCGTCGTTGGCTCATTCCACGCGTAGCTCCCACTTGTGGACAGTATAGCTCCGCGGCGAGCTTGGTGGGCGGCTCTTCCGTCATCAGGCGATAGACTTCCGCTTCATCAGCTCCATTGAAGATGGTCAGGCCGTCGCCGACGACGACCCCGGGATCTCGAAAGGACCAGAGCCCCAAAATACACCTTGGCCTGCAGACCATTCAGCAGCCCAGATGTTCCCCGGGGTGCGCGACTCCATCTCGGCGCTGGACGCAACCAAAAGCATCTTCTGATCGTTGACGCCGCTGACGGCTCAGAATCGGTCGAATCTTGTCCAGCCCACGGGCGAATTCGGCCGTGTCGGCATGAGAACCGTTTATTTTTAAGCGTGAGATCGGCAGGCTGTAGACCGACATCCCGGCTGATCCTTTGGCCGGACTCGCCAAGCTCTTCGATAAGTGATCCGAGATCTTCCGACAGCAGACGTCCATGGCGTTTTCGCCATCTGCCTCCGATCATCACGGAGTCGATGTTCGAAGGATTGGACTGCATGACCACGGTGGAGATCGGGTCATGGATGGGCTGCAAGTTCAGCGCGTCGGCGCGAACCAGTACGAGGTCCGCCTGCTTGCCGAGCGCGATGGGTCCGATCCGGTCTTCCTGGACCAGCATGCGCGCCCCCTCGACCGTCACCCAGGCCAAACTTGCCGCCGAACTGTCCGCTCCGCCTGGCGTCCAATTTGTCCAGCGAGCGCTGGTGACTGAGCGCGATGCGCGCGGCGGTCAGCATTCTCGCCAGAATGGGCCGCATTCGATATCCGCGCCGATCGAAGGCCAGACGCCGAGGTCGCGCAGACGAC
>CAVRXX010000006.1:0-124302 GCA_963725195.1 uncultured Alphaproteobacteria bacterium
CAAATCGTTGGGCAAGTCGTTGGGAACGTCCGCGCGCGGGACGGGCTTCACGGCGGCGACGGTGTTCATGCGCTCGGTCTCCTTGACGCGTTTATTGGCGCGGACAATGGCGGCGGCGCCCCTGTTTGTCCAGTTTTGCGTGATCGGTCGCCTGCTTTTTCCTCAAAGCCAGCGCCGTTCCAGGTCTTTCGACTTAAAGAAATGAGGCGGCCCCGATTCGCGGGCGCGCCTGCCGCCAGTCCGCTCCGTTGCTTCGTGACAAATCCTGACAAATTCGCTATTGCCAGACGCAACGTTTGGTTGTATTAACCATGTTATACAACCTGGAGATATCCGACGACGATGATGGAGCGAGGGTCTTACGGGGCTCTCGGACGCAGGGGAAGCAGCGCTTTCGCCAGGTTGAGCTGCCAGAGAAGTAAAAGAGGGCGTGGACATGTGGACAGATGCGGCGATTGAAACTCTGAGGCAAATGGCGCTCGAAGGAAAAAGCGCGAGCAGCATTGCTGCGGCGCTCGGCGCGCCGTCGCGCAACGCCGTGATCGGCAAGGCGAACCGGATCGGCGTCAAGCTCACCGGCAATATCCATTGCTCCGCGCCCCGTGCGCCACGATCGGTCGCCGAGCGGCCGCGTCGTCCCGCGATCGCGCGCACCGAATCGCTGGGAAGGCGCGCGGCCGTCCCCGCCGTCCCGCGCGAGCGCAAGCCGGCGTGGCTCTTCGCCGAAGCGCAGGTCGGCGAGATGCTGAAGGTGGGGTTTGAGGAGATCCGCGAGGACGCCTGCCGATGGCCGATTGGCGATCCGGCGAGCGAGGATTTCGCCTATTGCGGCGTTCGGACGGCGAAGGGCCGCTCCTATTGCGCCGGCCATTGCCGGATGGCCTATAAGCCGCCGAATTCGCGGGTCTGGGACGGCGAGCGTTACGTCGCGCTTGAATCCATGGCCGCCTGAAGCCGCGCGCGGCTTCATCTTACGGCGATCGATGCGAACATGCCGCCCCGCGCGGGCGGGGAAGTCTTCAGGCCGAACCGTCATTGCCAGGACCCATAGGGCGTCGAGAGACGCCCGTCTGTCGACGCCCTCATGGCGACGAAGCAATCCAGGGATCGTCGGGCGTCCTGCGTTCCCCTGGATTGCTTCGCCGTAGCCCCGTCCGGAAGGACGGGCGTCTCTCGACGCCCTATGGATCGCAATGACGGTGAAGTCGCCGTCTAAGGACTCAGACCGCCGCCGGGCATCTTTTTGGGAGCTCCATCATGTCCAACGCCTCCTTCAGCCGCCCGCTTGGAACGGCCATGGTCGGCGGGGCGGTCGCCATGGCGACGCTCGAGGTCCTTGTCCAAAAGAACGTCCTCAGCCTTGACGATGTGCAGGCGGTCCTGAAGACGGCGCAAAGCTCGCTCGCCGACGCCCCCACTGTCCAGGGTTCGCTGGACGGCGCGAGGATCATTGGCGAGATCAAGGACCTGTTCTTCGGCCGGGAGCGCGGCCACCGGAGCGAGCGCTGGCGATAGTCAGACCTTAGGTCGAGCAGGCGCCTATTTCGTCGAAAGCGCAGGCCAGCCGACGAGCGTCGTCGGACACCAACGGGCTCTTCTTCTCTCGATGCGGCCCTCGCGATCCTCGGCGCTATAGTCGCGCGGCTCGGCCATGCGCGTGAAGAGCGCCCGATCGTCAAGCGCATCGACATTGATGACGCTCCACACCCGATCCCCATCAATCAGAAGTCATTGCGACATAGACGCCGCATCGTCGGCAGATAATCTGTTCTGACGTTCGCAGACCGAATGTGTATCGTTGAAGCTGCTCGGGATCGGTCGCGGTCAGCGTCACACGCGCCTTGGGATCGGAAAACGCCCGCGCGTTATGCTTACGGCAGAACGAGCATTGGCAGGCGCCGAGCGCCTGCTCGTCTGGCGGCCGGTCGGACATGAGCTCGACGCCGATCGCGCCGCAGTGACATTGGCCCTTGAAGATCAAGCGCGCTCCGATCCTCTCCGATGTGCTGTCATATCAGATTGAACGCCGCTCGCTGCCCCAAACCGGGACGCCCTGCCCTCACCCTTGGTAACCCCCCGGCAACCTTAAGCGCCGATAAAGGAAATGGTTCGCATTGTGGGCTTTTCGTTAAGCCGCAGCGCGGGGATGTGAAACCAACGCACGGGCGCTCGTTTCGGGTATGGGTCGTTCGCGTATCGGATGGGCTGTTTCGGTCGCCGCGCCCTGGTGCGTGGCCTTCGCGGTGCTTGTCTCGATCACCGCGGAAGCGGGGCAGGAGCCGACCGAATTCACGAGCGCCTTCGCCCGCAGCCAGTTGACCAGCGCCTCCGCCATTCTCGAGCGGCCAATCGCGAGGCGCCCGCTGCGCGCGGTGGACGAAGACGGCGAGCCGGTGCCGATCGTTCAGGCCCGCCGCGAGACGGGCGATCGCGAGGCGCTCACGGCGGATCCCGACGGGATCGAGCCGAACGCGGCGCTGAAGGGGACCGGACGCCCGTTTCCCGCCGTCGATCGCGGCGCCAAGGGCGATCCGGTCATCGGTCCTCCGAGCTTCAATGCCAAACGCCTCAACGAAAGGCGCGCTCAAGCCGCGCCCTACGCGCTCAATTCCTGGCCGCACGAGCTGGAAGATCCGCGCGACGACGAATTCGATCCCGGACATACGATGAGTCCGCCCCGACCCGCCGATGGCGTCGAGTTGGAACCGGCGGCGACCGCGTTCGAGGATGGCGCGACGCCGGCCACGCCGCTCGAATTTGCGCTCAACTCCTCTTCGCCGACGTCCAGCGACGGCGTCGTGGTCGTCGTCGAGGCCGATGGCTCGGGCTTAACGACAGTTCCGCAGATCTCCGACGCGGACGGCAAGCCGAACTACGCCGCGCTCATCGATCCGAAGGACAACGTCCGCCAGATGCGCTGCCTCGCCGAAGCCATCTATTTCGAGTCCCGCAGCGAGCCCGAGGACGGTCAGGCGGCCGTCGCCCAGGTGGTGCTCAACCGGGTGCGCAGCGGCATTTATCCCAACACCGTCTGCGGCGTCGTCTATCAGGATCGCAACCGCCCGTTCGCCTGCCAGTTCACCTTCGCCTGCGAGGGCAAGTCGCTGCGCGTCGAAGAGCCCGGCCCATGGGCGGTCGCGACCCGCATCGCCCGCGATGTGGTGAGCGGCGCGAACTACAATCCCAAGGTCGGCGTCGCCGTGAACTATCACGCCAATTACGTCTCGCCCTTCTGGGTCGGCTACCTGAAACGGGTCGACCGCATCGGCGCGCATATCTTCTACGCCATGCGCGACGGCGTGAACTGGGCGCCCGGCGCGCTCAACGGACGCGGCGACCGGCCGCCGCGTCGCCAACTGACCGCTGGCGCGCGGCCGAAGGGCCGCTCATCGCCCACGCTTTTCCTTGAGCCCAGGCATGCGTATGCTCATCTCGCCATAGCGTCTCGCTCATGCTGACGGGCGCGAACGAGGCGTCCGACGCAATCGGTTCATCAGCGGTTCGCAGGCGCTCGACTGGCGAGGAGCATCAGCATGGCGACCCCCGATACGCTTCGCTATACGAAGATCCCTCTCAACAATGGATCTGGCGCAATCCCGGCCGTCGGGTTTGGCACGCTGATTCCTGATCCTGTCGCGACCAAGGACGCCACTCTGACCGCGCTGGAAGTGGGATTCCGGCACTTCGATTGCGCCGAGCGCTACCGCAATGAAGACGCGATTGGCGACGCGATGCAGGCGGCGTTCAAGGCGCAGATAACTCGGCGGGAAGAGGTCTTCGTCACCACGAAGCTATGGAACACCAATCATCGCCCCGAGCGGGTCAAGCCCGCCTTTGACGCCAGCTGCAAGCGGCTGCAGATCGACACCGTCGATTGCTACATCATCCATACCCCCTTTGCTTTTCGGCCCGGCGACGAGCAGGACCCGAGGGACGAGCGCGGGCAGGTCATCTATGATTCCGGGGTGACCTTGGTCGAGACATGGGGAGCGCTCGAACGTCTCGTCGACGACGGTCGATGCAAGTCGATCGGCCTGTCGGACGTCGAATTTGGAGAAGCTCAAGGAGATCGTCGCGGCGGCGCGGATCAAGCCCGCGGTGGTGCAAGTCGAATCCCACCCGTATCTCCCTGAATGGGAGCTGCTCGACTTCTGTAAAGAGCACGGCATTGTCCTGCTCGCCTTTGCAGCGTTGGGACATGCCTCCGAACCTAAAGTTCTCGACGACCCCGTCATCACCGCCATCGCACGGCGCGTGAACAAGACGCCGGCGCAGGTCGCGCTCGCCTGGGCGGTTCAGCGCGGCACGGCCTTCCTGACGACCTCAACCAAACCTGATCGTATCCGGGAGAATTTTGACATCTCGACCCTGCCGGAAGACGCCCTTCGTGAGATGCGGGAGGGCATAAAGACGAACGTCCGGTTCAACACCGTGGTGGAGACGGGCGTGCCCGGCTTTATTCCCCGCAACCGTTAAACTGGCCTCATCAGCCGGCGCATGGCGAGTGGGTCTATGTCGACGCGCGCGGCAGACCTCCGCCGGCGTAAGCGCGAGCTTTGCGCCGGCGCCGATTGGGTCAGAAGTGGTAGTTCACGCCGGCGGTGATCACATTGGCGCTGAATCGCGACGCGTTCGAGATCGGCGGAGTCAAGAGATAGGTCGTCGTGCGGCTGCCCAGATCGAGATAAAGATATTCGATTTTCGCGCTCCAGCCGGGCGCGAATCCGACTTCGACGCCGCCGCCGAGCGTCCAGCCGCTTCTCGTCTGGCTATGATTGTTGGTCGCAACGAATGGGCCGGCCGCCGCGGTCGCGTTGGTGTCGACCTGGCCAAGGGCGCCGCCGCCCGTGGCGTAGAGGAGCCAGTTCCCGAGCGCATAACCGATCCGCGGCCGCAGCGTTCCGAACCAGGGGAGGCTCTGCGCGTAGTTCGCCGCGAACGCCCCGCAGAGAGGCGGAAGGCATGGCGCATTGCGGCTGCCGCGCAAGCTGCTCCCCTCGAAGCTCGCCTCGAGCCCGAGGACCCAGGGGCCCGTCTGCCAGTTGTAACCGGCCTCGCCGCCCCCAACGACACCGTCAAGCGGTGTGTTGAAGGTCGGAAGCCCAAATCCCGCGATGTTGAAGGCGTTGTGGCTCGAGCCGAAGGCGCCGCCGACATTGAGCCCGGCGTAAAAGCCGGTCCAGACCGGCTGGGCTTGAAGGGGCGGCAGTTGCGGCGCCGGCGGCAGGTCGGCCGCGCGCGCGGCGCCCCCGAGCGCAAACAGCGACAAAGCGGCGGTGAATATGCGGCGCATCGGAACTCCCTCTCGCGCCCAAGTTACGGGCCGGAGGCTTAAGAGTTTGCAAACATGGCTAACGAATTGCAAAGGGCGGAGACTGCGCCCACGCGAAGTCTCCGCCCTACGGTATGCGAGAGTGAACCTGGCGGCAGGCGCGGTTCAGTAAGTGAGCCTGATCGGGACTGACTGCGCGCCGCCCGAGTAGTCGAAGGCGGCTGAGGCGAAGGCCGGCGCACCCATATGCGAGGGCGGATTGCGGGAAAATCCATAGCCTTCCTTCGGCTTGCCGAACATGCCGTACTGCATCTGCGTCTCGTTGTTCTCAGCGTGGAACGCCGCGACCGCGTAAGTTCCTGGCTTCAGGCCATTGAAGACACAGATCGCCTGCCCCCCTTTGATCTTGGCGATGACCCCTCGGCTTTCCTGTCCGGCTTTGGGGAAGGCCTCGGGTCCGGCGTAAAGCCCGCAGCGCACGACGCCGTCATCGCTGCGAAGCCCTGAAACCGGCACGGAGACCCGGTCCGCCGCTTGAGCGCTCGCCGCGCCCGTGACGGCGGTCAATCCGAAAAGAAGGAAAGTGATGACGAAACCGCGCATGGAATGGCCCTTGCCTAAAATTCAACCTACGGTTGTTTAAGCCGCCCCGATTTCGAAACCGTGAAGAAGGCTTCGACAAATGCGGGCGTCACTCATGCCAATTGCTTCGGGGCGCGCGCCGACGAATATGAGGTTCCGTTCTACGTGCGGGTCAAGGCGCTGCTCGCCGCGGGCCTCGAGGCATCGGTCTATGTCGACGCTCGCGGCAAGCCTCCCGGGCATAACAAGCGGCGGGATTAGTCGCGCCCCTCGTGATGCCCATAAGGCGCGGCGACCATGCGGCAAGCCAGGGTGAGCTCGAGGCCTCCGCCTCATTTCCTTCGTCAGATTCCGGTTTTGCAGTTCGCCGCGCGCGCCATCAAAGATGATCCAAGAAACGCTAAACCCTTGGTAATTAACCCGCCGCAAGATGCCGAGAGGCGCCCGAGCCTATGAGCGCTGGTTAATCTCCGCTTCCAGCGCGAGGCTTTCTTGAACAAAAACCCCACCATTTTGGGCCAGATGGAAAAAGAGGGCGGCTTCACCGCCGGGTTTGACTATCTTCGGATCGGCCTAGCGCTCGCCGTGCTCGTTTGGCACGGCGGCATCCTGAGCACGGGATCGGCTGAGCTCTATCGCGCCGCGTGGGGCGGGCCGTTCCGCTTCATCCTCGCAATCATCCTGCCCATGTTCTTCGCGTTGTCGGGGTTTCTCGTTGCCGGCAGCCTTGAACGAACCCGCATGCACCAGTTTGTCGTGCTTCGTGCGCTGCGGCTCGTCCCGGCTCTCGCCGTCGAGGTCGCGCTGTCCGCCCTGGTCCTTGGCCCGTTCTTCACCACTCTGCCGCTCTGGCGCTATCTGACGAGTCCGGAACTCGGCGGTTACTTCGGCAATATCGTTGGTATCGTGCACTTCACTCTGCCTGGAGTTTTCGAGCACAACCCTGTCCCCGGCGTGGTCAACTCTCAGCTCTGGACCATTCCATTTGAGCTGGAGTGCTACATGGTGTTGCTCTTCATATCGGCGGTCCTTCGCGACCGACGCGCTTTTCTTGTGCTCGTCATCCTGCTCTCGTTCGTGGCGACCGCCCTGGTGTTCCTCCTCGATCCCGTCAGTCCGATCGAGCCTGTTCCGGGGCGGGCGCTTGTCGTCTCGTTCCTTGCTGGGGTTTGCCTCCATCTCTATCGCGACAAAATCCCTTGCTCGCCAATGATCGGCCTCCTCGCGGCCGTTATGGCGGCTGTGCTGCTGCAGGTCCCCAACACCTGCTATCTCGCCGCGTTCCCGGCCGCCTATCTGACTGTCTGGCTGGGGCTCATGCGCCCGCCAAAAATTGCTTTCGGCGACCTCTCTTACGGCGTCTATCTGTTCCACTTTCCAATCGAGCAATCGATCATGCAGATCTTTCCGGGCGTCGGAGGCTGGTGGCGGCTTGTTTTGCTGGCGTTGCCCAGCAACCGTCCTTTGCGCTTGGCTGTCGTGGAACCTGGTTGAGCGTCCCATCCTGGCCCGCAAGAAGGATATTCTGGCGGCGGTCGACCGCGGCTGTGCGCGCCCTCGCTCGTCACACACGTCCCGCTCTAGCAGCCGGCGAAGGGGGACAATGACCATGTTGAAGTCGCGGGCGCCATTGGCTTTGCGAAAACTCCCGCTCCCGGGGCTAGCTCGCGGCGGCGAGGGCTTTTGGCAAGAGGACGCTGACGATCAGTCCGCCCGAACTGGGGAAGCGTTGGCGAGCGAAATCCGCCCGCCATGCGCGAGCACAATGTCGCGGGCGATCGATAGACCAAGGCCCGTGCCGCCGGTCTCGCGATTGCGCGAGGATTCGAGCCTCTGGAACGGCTCGAAGGCCTGATCGAACGATTCCGGGGGGATGCCCGGGTCCATCGTCAGCGACCGTGACGATCCAGTCGGTCGCATCCTCGCGAAGCGATACCCGCGCCGCGCCGCCGTAGCGCACCGCGTTGTCGATCAGGTTCGAGACCATCCGCCGGATCGCCGTCCGCTTGCCGAAAGCCGTCACATGGTTCGGCCCATCGTATTCGGCTTGAGCCCCCGCGTCGGACGCCTCGTCGCACAGGCTGATGAGGATCGACGCGAGGTCGAACGGCGCCGACGCATCGGCGCTTGCGTCACCTTCCGCGAAGCTCAGCGTCTCGGTCAACATGTCCCGCATCGCGTCGATGTTGGCGAGCATCCCCTCGCGCAGCTCGTTATCCGCAACGTACTCCGCCTGAAGCCGAAGCCGCGTGAGCGGCGTGCGCAGATCGTGCGAGATTGAAGCGAGCATCTGGGTGCGCTCGCTCACGAAGCGCTTGAGGCGCTTCTGCATCGTATCGAACGCGCTATGAATGGCCGCAAACTCGCGGACCGCGGGGCGCGGCGTTTCAACAATTTCGGGCGACCGTCCAAGCGCATCCGCCGCCGTCGCCAGCTGCGACAGAGGCGCAATGAGGCTCCGCGCGGTGAGAACCGCGATCGCGGCGATGAGCAGCATGCCAGCGAATAGGAAAGCCAGCGACAGCATCAACCGTCTGCGCTGAGTCCTGAAGCTCGGCTCAATCGTGAGCCAGCGGCCGTCGTGCAGGTCGGCGGCGATGAGGAAAAACGGAGGCGTGAGCAAGTCCTCTCCGGACTGCAGAGGTCCGCTCGGCAAGGTTAAAGAGGCGTCAGCCGGCACAACGGAAATGGCCTCTTCCGCCGGACCCATTCCGACAGCCTCCACGGCGGGAGCGGCGGGTCCGCCGAGGTCGCTTCGAACGGTCGCCAGCACCCTGTTCAGTGGCCAGGGAGGGTCGCTCGACGCGCGAGGCGGCGGCGCGCGGTCGAAACGAACCGTGAGCGATTCACCGTTCGGCAGATTTCCCAAAGCGCTTGCTGGCTCTCTCGCCCCCGCCATCGCATTCCTGATGATTTCAACCGCCGCGCCGCTCAGCCAACGGGCGCTGTAAAGGGCGTGGAGGTTCGGCGGGTGCAGCACGAACACAAGAGTGACGAGGATCTGAATCGCGATGACCGCCGCCGCGATCGCGGCGCCAATCCGTGCGGCAAGGCCAAGCCGCGCAAACGCCTCTTTGATCACGCCGGCTGCCTTATCGATTGCACCTGGCTGGTGAAGACATAGCCGCCGCTCCGGATCGTCTTGATGATCGCGGGCTCGCGCGGATCGGCCTCGATCTTTCGCCTGAGCCGGCTGATCTGCACATCGATGCTCCGGTCGAAGGCGGCGCTCGACCGCCCCTTCGCGAGATCGAGCAATTGGTCTCGGGTCAGCACGCGCTGGGGCCTCTCGACGAAGGCCATGAGCAGGTCGAACTCGCCGCTCGTGACGTCGACGACCGCGCCAGTCGGGTCGCGCAAGACGCGAACGGCCGGCTCCAGGCGCCATCCGTTGAACTCGTAGGCGAATGGCATGTCGTCCGCGTCCGGCGCGACCTTGGCCGCGCGGCGCAGGACCGCCTTGATCCTTGCGACCAGCTCGCGCGGACTGAACGGCTTCACGACATAGTCGTCCGCGCCAATCTCGAGCCCGATGACGCGGTCGACCTCCGAGCCCATCGCGGTCAGCATGATGACCGGGGGCCCTTTCTGCGCGCGCAGCTTTTGGCACAGCACGAGCCCGCTGTCGCCCGGCATCATGAGATCGAGGACGACGAGGTCGAAACGGCCGACCTCGATCGCGTTCATCATCTCGCGCCCATTGGCCGCCTGGGTGACCCTGAAGCCATGCTCGCCAAGGTACTTGCCCACAAGCGCGCGTAGCTCGCGATCGTCATCGACAACCAGGATGTGACAGGCGGCGCCTGTGCTCAAGAAAGCGGCTCCGAACCGAACAAATTCCGGCCGCAATTAATCGATGCCCAACAATGAGGCCAGAAGGAATTTGTAACCGAACATTTCAGCCCGCCCGCGCTCACGCGCCTTTTGTCATCATCCGCAACAATAAGGAGATTTGCCGGAAACATCGCGCGTCTAGTCCCAGGTTCGACAGCACTTGTCTGAATCGGAGAAGCTCGCAATGGCATTTGTATCAGCCCGGGCGACGCGAACCGCGGTGATTGTCATCGCCCTTTCCGCCGCAGGCCTCTGGGCCCTCCACGCCATGGATGCGAGGGCCGACCCGCCGCCTCTCGACGACCTTTCGCCCTGCGCGGAAGGGCGCGCCTTGTTCGCCGCGAAGCTCGCCTATCTCGAGGCGCGCATATCGCCCGAACCCAGCCAAGAGGACGCCTGGCGACGGTTCGCGGACGCCATGCGCGCGTCCGCCGGAGAGGCCGACCGGGCTTGCGCCGAGGACCCTCCGCGCCCGCTCTCGGGTGATGCGGGCGAACGCCTGAAGCGGATGGAGAAGCATGCGGCCGCCATGCAAGCGATGTTCGGCGCAATGGCGAACGCCTATGAGGCGATCGCTCCCAATCTGACAGCCGCTCAACGCGACATCCTGTCGCGGAACATCGTTCCACCCCCGCCGTTCCCCCTTTTTCCGCCGCCCGGCCATGGGCTCGCCTCCTCCTGCTCGAGACGTGGCGCTGAACTGCGCCGGCCAGGGCGGACGGGGTTCCACGCCTCAGCGCCGCGCTTGGGGAGCCCCGCCGTTCTGATTTCCTGAAATTGCCGTCTCGTTTTGTCAGATTGAAGGATCGCGCGTGTCGACACTTGTCCTCGGAAATGACGTCAGGCGGCGAACCGCGCTCATTGGCGGATTGGCGCTCTTCGCGCTGAGCCTCTTCCTCGCGGGCGCGATCGTCGGCGCGTGGGCCGGCGTCGTGCGGATCTGGCCGGTGCGTTATTCGCTTCTCATCCTAGAGGGACCGCCGAAGCCATTTGTGAACACGCCGGAGTTGCCGCCTCTCGCGGTCGACTCCGCCGGGCGCCTGATGAAATACGCCGGCAAAATCGAGGTCCCATGCCCGAAACAGACGCAAAGGACGGCCGTGCTCCTCATCGCCGGACAGTCCAACGCCGCGAACAGCGCCGCGCAGCGGCATGAGACCCGCCATCCCGACCGGGTCCTCAACTTCATGGGCGGCCGCTGTTACGTGGCGGCTTCTCCGCTTCTTGGCTCGACCGGCTTTGCCGGAGAGTCCTTGGACCTTGATGGCGGACGAGCTCATCGACGCTCGCGCCTTCGACCGCGTGATCCTCGCGCCCGTCGCAGTCGGCGGCTCCACTGTCGCGCAATGGGCGAAAGGCGGGGCGCTCAACACGTCGATGATCCCCCTCGTCCAGGATCTCGTCACGCACTATCGGGTGACGCACGTTCTCTGGCACCAGGGCGAATCCGACTTCGCGCTCAAGACCGATCCCGTCCGATACAAGGCAAGAGTTCCTGTCGTTCGCGGACACGCTGCGCGCCAATGCGGTCGACGCGAAGATTTTCGTGTCGACGGCGACCCGATGCCTGCCCGGATGGTCCGAACCCAACGCCATCCAGGCGGCCCAACACGAGCTTGCCGCGGGCGGGCCTCGCTTCGAGGCCGGGGTCGACACCGACAAGCTCCTGTCGACTGCAGGATCGTTACGACGACTGCCACATGGCCGATTCGGGCGAGGTGAAGACCGCGAGAGCCTGGGCCGCACTCCTCGCGCAGCATCCTTGAGCCGACGTGAGCAACCGCGGACGGGCTTAGCCCCCGCCCGGTCAGGCGAGGCGCACCGCAACGGGCCTTGCCCAGTGTTGAGGCGAACGCCGGAAGGGACTCTCGATCGACGTTCAAATTTGCATGAGCCCGCGCAGCGAATGCGCGCCATTGAGAAATTGCCTAACCCCCGTGGGAAAGCCAATATTGCTCGCCTGCAGGAAGTTGCGGGCCGAGTGGTAATTTCGCGCCGATTGCACCCCGATCGTGGTTGGAAACCAGAGTGAGGCGTCCTGATACGTATTCACCACCTCGACTCTAAACGATAGGATTTTTCCCTGGAGCGCAGATGGAATGGAAAACGCCTGCTCTCCCGAATACTGCGGCAGGTTTCCCTGGTCGGTGACCGTCCAAGACCATTCGTATTCAAAGGCGTTGTTCAACGGCCCCCATAGCACCTGTCCGTTGGTGTAATCGGACCCCGACCAGACGATGACGATCTGGTTCGGATTGTTGAGCGTCGCAGGTTCGATCGAGCTCACGCTGACCTGAGGAGCCCCGGGGCCGGCGTTCAGCGTCGTGGTGAAGGACCGGAAAATGCAGTAGGTTTCCCAATATTGGTCGTCAATCTGGTCGTCCAAGACCCCACCGGTCTTGCTTCTCGGGCAGAGGCCGATCGTCATCGACGTGCCCGCCGGCAAGTCGGGCAGGCTGGGGTAGTCGAACTCCGTCATCTCCAAATCCACGGAGTTCGACAACGTTCCCCAGGCCTGCTGAGGAATAGGTCTGGCCCGCGGGAATCGCGTAAACCTGCACCAGATCGATGTCGTTATGAGGACCTCCGACGTGAAAGTTGATCTCGACCTTGCATGTGGGCGATGTGAAGGTCATCTGTTTGACGCTGATGAAGTTGATCGAAAAATCGACCATGCTCGATCCTCCGGCGGACTTGCGCGCGTCACTGCAACGCAATGAGGATTGGAATCAGCCCGGTCCCGGTCGCAAGAGGTTGCAACGCCTTGCCAATGACTGCGCCAAAAGCGCGCGCCGGATCGCACGCCTTCATGGCGTGGCCGGCTGTCAGCGAAGTGGTGAGCATGTCCCCCACCGCAATGGGCGATGTGCTCGCGTCAACCTTGCAATAGACCTTGCCGGCCAGCGCCACCGGCGCCCGCCTGCGTTGAGAGTCTGGCGTAACGCCGAGAATGATGCCAGGCCTGAAGTCTCCGGCGCCGGAGACAACTCCGGCCACGCGTTTGTCGTAGGCCAGGCTGCTAGGCTCGAGCTTACCGTCATCGGCGATTACCATCACCGCGCCCGGTTCAGCGATCGCATCGGCAGACAGATCGAACTGCTCGGCACAGTCGCTGAAGACCACATCGCCGCCGCCCATATTGATGTTGCCGTTAACCTGAACCGCGCCATCAAACAGCGCCGCGAGATTAGCGCCCCTCGCATAGATGCCGGTGCCGCCCTTACTGTCGCTGTTTCCCCAAAAAGCAAACCCGCCGCTATTGTTGGTCGCCGCCACGGCGGCGTGATGGGATGAGCCGCTTGTGGATCGGAACGTGTCTTCGTCGTTGGTGTCGTTGACGCTGACCGCGCCATCAAACTGCGCGGCCGCGGTCGCGCCTCTCGCGTAAATACCGATCCCGCCCTTGCTGTCGCTGTTGCCCCAAAAGGCGAATCCACCACTATTGTTGTGCGCCGCCACGGCGGCGTGATGGGACGAGCCGCTTGTTGATCCGAAGGCGTCTTCGTCTTTCGTGTCGTTGACGCTGACCGCGCCATCAAACTGCGCGGCCGCGCCGCTCTGGCTGACCCCGACGACTCCAATGCCGCTCGTGCTGGCGCCATAAACTCCGCTTCCGCCGTCCGAGTCTCCGTAGACGCCCACTCCGGCGCTAGGCGGCTGCGAACTGCCCTGTCCGTTACGGCCATGGACGCCCGTTCCTAAAGGCGCGTAGCCGGCAATTGCAGTCGCGAGAGGAGAACTATTCCCTTGTATGCTGATCGAAAAGGCGTCGCCGTTGGTGGTCGCAAGCCCCTCAAAAGCGATAAACTGACCCTCAGTGTCCCGAGCAAAGAGGTTGCTTTGGACAAAGGTGAGGGCAGTCGTGCCGAGCGTGATCGGATCGGGCGTGACCAATATCCACTCTTTGCCCGCCGTTCCGTAAATACGGCCTTGATGCACCGTATATGAGCCGCCACTGACCGTCCCTTCGGCGACACGGACTGACATCTGCGAACTGACCAGGGCGCTCGTGTTCGCGTCGGCCGCCCGCGTCCACGCACCCGAGGCGACGACGTAGATGCCGTTGTCCGACGTCTGTGTTTGATCCTTGACCAGGATGCGGTCGCCCGCCGCGAGTGCAACGCCGTCAACCGTCAGCGTGCCGCTCAGGACGATATTGGCTGTCGTCGCCGCGCGAACCGTATCCTTCCATGTCGGCATTGGCCCCCCTCCGTTATCTTGCGTGGCGGAGCAACCGTTGCTCATTTGCCCGCTTGAGGAACTGAACCGCGAAGCGTTTTATATAACACTGTCCCTTCGCGGCGGCCACGACACCGCGAGCCCGGGATCGAAGGAAGAGCTGCGGTTTCGGATCGATGGCTGTCGTTGCTCAGGGGGGCGTTCGGAACCGATTGCTCTGCTGAGGGAATTTCTCGATTGATCGACATTTTCTTGCGCAAAGCAGAAACAGGCGCTATCATCATCGGCGATGGCGAACTCGATCACCGATCGCGGCGCGCTCGGCGTGGTGGAATGAAAGGAGCGAAAGACCGTTGACGAGGGCGCGCGAAGCCGGCTCAAATCGTCAGAATGCAACCTCAGATAGAAGCGCCGAATTTTCTTATTTGAATCGACCGTAACCCATTGAAAAGGCTCGATTCGGAAAAATAAACGCTAGTAAACGCTAGCTATTTTACTAGCGTTTAGGCTCATTAGCTTGCATTTATGTGCGTTTATGCGCGTCTATTTGCACGCGGGCTCGCCCATCCAGGTTGCATCCGCCGCCTCCGCGCGGCATCACGGCGGCGGCCGCGAGCACGGTCTCGGCCGGGCGTATAGGCGAGGCCGTGGGCCGCCGCGACCGGCTCGCAGGTCAGCTTGCCGTCGTGCACGTTGAGGCCCGCGCGCAGGTGCGGGTCGTCGTTGAGCGCCTTGCGCCAGCCCTTGTCGGCGAGGGCGAGGGCGAACGGCAGGGTGGCGTGGTTGAGGGCGAAGGTCGAGGTGCGGGCGACGGCGCCGGGCATGTTGGCGACGCAATAATGGACGATGCCGTCCACGACGTAGGTGGGATGCGAATGGGTTGTCGGCTTCGAGGTCTCGACGCAGCCGCCCTGGTCGATGGCGATGTCGACGATGACCGCGCCCGGACGCATGGTCTTGAGCATGTCGCGGGTGATGAGCTTGGGCGCCGCTGCGCCCGGCAACAGCACCGCGCCGATGACGAGATCGGCGCTTCTGACGAGGTCGGCGATCGAGGCGCGGGTCGAATAGATGGTGCGCAAAGCCGAGCCGAACTCGGCCGAGAGCCGCTTCAGGGCCTCGTGCGAGCGGTCGACGACCGTGACGGAGGCGCCCATGCCGACCGCGATGGTCGCCGCATGCGTGCCCGACACGCCGCCGCCGAGCACAAGCACGTCGGCCGCCGCCACGCCCGGCACGCCGCCGAGCAGCACGCCGCGCCCGCCCTGCGCCTTCTCGAGCGCATGCGCGCCGACCTGCGGCGCGAGGCGCCCGGCGACCTCGGACATGGGCGTCAGCAGCGGCAGGCCGCCATGAGCGCCGGTCACCGTCTCATAGGCGATGCAGGTCGCGCCCGAGGCGATGAGGTCGCGCGTCTGCTCGAGATCCGGCGCGAGATGCAGGTAGGTGAACAGGATCTGCCCGCGTTTCAAGAGCTTGCGCTCTTCCTTGAGCGGCTCCTTGACCTTCACGATCATCTCCGCTTCGGCGAACACATCGGCCCCGGTCGGCGCGATCTTCGCGCCCGCGCGGACATATTCCTCATCCGGCGAGCCCGAGCCGAGGCCGGCCGACGTCTCGACGATGACGCCATGCCCGTGATGGACGAGCTCGGCGACCGCGGCCGGGGTCATGCCGACGCGGAACTCGTTGTCCTTGATCTCCTTGGGAACGCCGACGAGCATGGGAATACCTCCGAAAGCGCGCTTTGAAACCAATCCGAGGAGGTTATCGCAGGAAATTCGCCGGCGGGACACTCGCTTTGGCTCCGCGGGTTTCTCTCTGTTATAAGCGGCTTTCGACTCGGCTCGCGGCGCTAATGTCCTGAATCCGCGAGCCATTCAGAGAGGGAAGCGCATGAGTTCGATCGGACGGCTCAAAGCGTTGACCTTCGTGATCGGCGCGGCGCTGGCTTTGGGATCAGCCGACGCCGGAGCTCTCGATAAGGTGGGCCATGACAAGACGATCCGCCTCGCCTTTCGCGACGATGCGCCACCGTTCTCGTTCACCGACGAGGCGGGCCTGCCTGCCGGATTCATGGTGGATCTCTGCCGTTCGGTCGCCAAGCACATCGGCGAAGAGCTCAACATCAACGATCTCAAGGTCGCTTATGTGCTGGTGACCGCCGAGAACCGCTTCGATGCGATCATAAACGGCAAGGCCGACCTTCTCTGCGAGCCGACTTCGGAGACGCTTGCCCGCCGCGCGCAGGTCGATTTCTCGATTCCGACCTTCGTCGACGGGGCGAGCCTGCTCGTCGGCGCCGATGGGCCCAGCAACTTCGCGGCGCTCGCCGGCAAGAAGATTGGCGTTCTGGCCGGCACGACGACCGAAGAGAGCCTGCGCAACATGCTGGCGAGCGCCGGTCTCGTGGCGGAAATCACGCCGGCGAAGACCCACCAGGAGGGGCTCGCCATGCTCGACAAGGGCGAGGTCGTCGCCTATTTCGCCGATCGGGCGATCCTCTCCTATCTCGCCTCCAAGAGCAGCGACCCGAGCAAGCTCCGTCTCGCCGACAACTATTTCTCTCTCGAGCCCTATGCTCTGGCGGTGCCCCACGGCGATGAGGATTTCCGGCTCGCGGTCGATCGGGCGCTGAGCCACATCTATCGCTCGGGCGAGATCGCGATCATTTTCGCCCACACCTTCGGCAATCAGATGCAGCCAAGCGACATCTTGAAGACCCTTTATTCTGTTTCGGCTCTCCCCGACTGATGCGGCGTTCCATGGGTCAAAAGGAGCCGTCGTGACCGAGGGCAATCCGGACATCGCGACATTGCCGTTCGAAGCGGCGCTCGCGGAGCTCGAGCAGATCGTCGATCAGCTGGAAAAAGGCGCGGTCGCGCTGGACGAGTCGATCCGGCTCTACGAACGCGGCGAAGCCCTGAAGAAGCGCTGCGATGAACTGCTCAAGAACGCCGAAATGCGGATCGAGAAGATCACGCTTGGCGCGGATGGGGCGTTCAAGGGAGTGATCCCGCTCGACGAAGATTGACCGCGGGCTCGGTCGCATCGGGCGGCTGAAAGACTTGGCCCCAAAACGGCGAACGGCGCGTCCTGCTAAACGGCTTGTTAACGCCTTCGCTTCAACTTGTTGAGCATTCCTTAATTCCAGCCCCGGCTTTCATCGCGAAACCGGAGCGGTGCTCTCAGGTCTGAACGCGCAAAGCCCATGCGGACGATAGCGTTTGTGAGTCAGAAAGGCGGCTCGGGCAAAAGCACGATTGCTTCGTCCCTGGCCGTCGCGGCGCACGAAATGAAAGAGAAAGTCTGCGTCATTGATATGGACCCGCAGGGCTCGCTCATGAACTGGGCGAGGGTCCGCGCCGCCGGCGATATCGAGGTTCTCGCGTCTGGAGCGGCGCGGCTGCCGGCCTTGCTCGCCTCGCTCGAGCGCCGGGGCGTGACGCTCGCGCTCCTCGACACGCCTGGCGCGGAAGGAGCAGCGTCTTCAGCCGCAATGCAAGCCGCCGACCTGAACATCGTCCCGTCCCGCCCGAGCCTGTTCGATTTGCGGGCCAGCGCTCGAACGCGCGCGGCGCTCGAGGAGATCGGCGGCGAGTTTGTCTTTCTGCTCAACCTGTGTCCGCTCGGCCAGCAAGCCGCCCAGGTTCAAGACGGCGTCGAGGCGCTCGAGGAAATGGGCAAGCTGATCTCGCCGCTGATCCTTGCGCGGGTCGACTACCAGGAAGCCGCGCGCCGCGGCTCGGGCGTGACCGAGCTCAATCCATGCAGCGCAGCCGCTGAGGAGATGCGCGGCCTTTGGCAGGCCATCGAAAGCAGGCTAGGCCGCGCCAAACTTGGGCGCGCCGCCCGGGAGGCGGCGTAGCTCCGAGCCAATCCGAGTCGGCTTGCGCTGGCGAAGGCATCTGAGAGGCAATCCTCCCTCTCCTCGCGGCAATGCGTCGCCCAGCGGCTGAAAGCGCTCGCGGTTGCGAAAAACCCGGGAACAGAATAGGAAATAACCCGTTGGGTCTAAGTCGGCCGTCTTTCGAGATCGCCGGCTCTCATGACATTCCCCAAAGGGTTGCGTCTTCGCCTGGAGTTTGCCGCGTTGTGGCTGGCAATCGTCCTCGCGCGCGCGATGCCGGTGCAGACAGCGTCTTGGCTTTCCGGGAATATCTGGCGTCTCATCGCTCCGCGCCTCAGGCGACAAAAGCGTGCGCTTGCCAATCTTGAACTGGCGTTCCCCGAAAAGTCGCTTGGCGAGCGTAAGGCGATCGCCGCGGCGATGTGGGAAAATCTTGGGCGGACCTTCGCGGAAAGCTTTCGCATCAAAACGCTGACGGAGAGCGACCGAATCGTCTTCGAACCAGCGGAGGGTTTCGACGAAGCTGCGCGCGGCGCGAAGCCCTTCATCGTCTGCGGACTTCACTTGGGAAACTGGGAGATCCTGGCGCATGGCGGCGAGCGGCTCGGCGTTTCGCTCATCGGCGTCTACCAACGTTTGTCGAATCCCCATATCGAAGCCCTGCTGCACAGCATTCGCGTGCCGCTCTACAAGGCGGGTCTGACGCCCAAGACTCCAGTGGCCGCACGCGCCCTCTTGCGCGCCATCAAGGATGGGGCCTGCCCGTGCTTCCTCGCCGACCTCAGAGACGATAACGGATCGTTTGTGCCTTTCTTCGGGCAGCCCGCGCGGTCAACGGTCTTTCCCGCGCTCCTCGCCCGCACGACAGGTGTGCCTCTTTATGCGGGCGCCGCATTCCGCCGGCCGGGCTCGCGTTTCAGCATCCGCATCGCGCCCATCTCAATGCCGCAGACAAACAACAGCGCGGCGGACGCGCTCGTGGCGACGCAAATGCTGCAGCGCCAGTACGAGGCATTCATCCGCGAGGCGCCTGAACAGTGGATGTGGGCGCACCGAAAGTGGGACTGATCGCGCTAGCGTCATCACGCATCAGGGAGGCGTGGTCCGGACCGCCGGCTGCAATCCTGTCTAAGTCAGGTTGCCTCTAGCCGCCGAGTTCGGTGCGAATTGTCTCCCCGCCGCGCTGGATGGTCAGATCCCACAGCCGCGCGCGTTCCGCGCACGCTTTCTCCAGATCGCGGGTCGTCGCAATTTTCTGGCCGTTGACAGCGACGACGACGTCCCCTTTTTGCACGCCAACTGCGGCGGCGGTCGAATTGTCGCGCACCGCGGCGACCACAACACCTTGGGAAACGCCTTCGAGCGACAGCTCCTCGGCGACCGCGGGCGACATGTTCATGACCTCCGCGCCCTCGAACGGCGAGCGGCTCTTGATGGTCAGGGCGTCGCGAGGCGGAATCTCCGGCGCGGCGGCGAGTTTGAGCGGCAAGGTCAGCGAGCGCCCATTCCGCAGGATCGATAGCCGCGCCGAGCCGCCGAGGGGCTTGACCGCGAGCCGGAAACCGACGCCCTCGGCGTCATCAACGCTTTGGTCGTCGACCGCGGTGATGAGGTCGCCGCGCTTGAGACCCGCGTCGGTTGCTGGACCAACCGGGGCGACCGTCACGACCAGCGCGCCCGTGGGGCGGTCGATGCCGAGATTGTCGGCGATATCCTTGGTTAAACTCTGCAGCGTGGCGCCGAGCCACGGGCGTTTGACGGTCGCGCCGCCGTGCAGCGCCGCGGCGATGACGCTTTTGACCATGTTGACGGGAATGGCGAAGCCGATCCCGATGCTGCCGCCCGTGCGCGAGTAGATCGCGGAATTGATGCCGACCAGCTTGCCGTCGAGATCGACCAGAGCGCCGCCCGAATTGCCGGGATTGATGGCGGCGTCGGTTTGAATGAAAAAGCCGTAATCGCTGATCCCGACCTGCGTGCGCGCGAGCGCCGAGACGATGCCCTGGGTCACTGTTTGCCCGACGCCGAACGGATCGCCCACGGCGATGACGAAATCGCCGACTTCGAGCGCGTCCGAGTCGCCAAGTTCAAGCACCGGAAAATCTTTGCCTCCCTTGAGCCTCAGCACGGCCAGATCCGTGCGTGGATCGCGCAGCACGATCTCGGCCTCGAATTCTCGCCTGTCCGAGAGCGCGACCTTCACCTGGGTCATGCCTTCGATGACGTGGTAGTTGGTGACGACAAGACCCGATGGGTCCACGATGACGCCCGATCCGAGCGCTTTTGATACTCTGGACTCGTCGCCGCCGCCGAAAAGCTGACGGAAGATCGGATCGTCGAACAGCGCATTGCGCGGCGCCGTCTCGACCCGCGAGGCGTAGACGTTGACGACCGCGGGAGTGACCTTCTTCACCACCGGCGCGAAGGAGAGGCGCACCTGGGTTGGACTCTGCGGCGGAACTTTGAGCGCTGTCTCGGCGAACGCGGCTCCCCATATGAACGTCAGGGCGAAAACGAGCGCCAGCCTTGTCAACCTGAACCTCCGATCTTTCCTGCGGGCCGCTGATATAGGCGGCCGTCCCTCGCAGTGCAAAGCCTCGCGAGGGTCGCGGGGCGAAACTCGTCCTGACCATCTGGCGAGGTGGCGTCGGCTCCGTTGAGGGACATCTTAGGGGGCAAAGGAGGTTCCCCATGGCAGACCAACCCGCTTCTTCCGTTCTCATCGCCTTATCGACGGGGCTCGCCGCTCTGGTCCGCGACGTCACGCCGAGCCTCGTCTCCATCCAGTCCGCACGCTCCCGGCTGAGCGGCTTTTCCTGGCGCCCAGGCCTCATCGTCGCGGCCGAAAACGCGCTCCCCGACGAGGACGAGCATTCGATCGTCGCGCATGACGGCGCGTCGGCACCGGCCCGCGTCGTGGGCCGCGATCCGTCGACGGATGTCGCCCTCCTGCGGCTCGAGCGGGGCGATCTGCCGAGAGCGCCGTCTGCGGCCGGAGCGCCGACGGCCGGGGCGCTCGCCGTTGTCGCCGGCGCGCGCGAGGGCGCAGCGGCCGCCGCCATGGGCGTCGTGTCCTTCGTCGGTCCGCAGTGGCGGAGCCTCCGCGGCGGCCTCATTGACGCGCGCATCGAACTCGACGCTGCGCTTGCACGCTCAAGCGAAGGCGGCCTTGCGCTCGATGCGTCAGGCCAAGCCCTGGGCATGGCCGTTTTTGGCCCTCGGCGGCGCACGCTGGTCATTCCGATGACAACGATCGACCGCGTCGCGGACGTGCTGGCGACAAAGGGCAGGATCGCTCGCGGCTATCTCGGCCTTAGCCTGCAGCCGGTCAAGCTCGACGCCGGGGGGATCGGGGCGATGGCGACCAGCGTCGACCCCAAGGGACCCGGCGCCGCAGCGGGCGTTCGGCAGGGCGACATTATCGTGGCCTGGGACGGCGCGCCGATCCGAGGCGTCCATCAGCTTGTGCGCGCGCTCGGACCCGACAGCGTCGGCGCGAGCGTCAGGCTGACGCTGCGCCGAGGCGGCGAGCCGATCGAGACGACCCTGACGATCGGCGAACGGCCTGAGAGCCAATGACCGACCAGGCGCCGGTGGTGATCGCGATCGCGATCGGCAAGCCGGAACTTGCCGATCGGCTGTCGGCGCTTCTGGCCGATGTTCCGGGGGTGAGGCTCGCGGCGCCCGGCGAGCCCGCCGACGCGGCGCTCGTCATCCCCGATGAGCCTGAGCCGGGGCCTGACGTCGCTTTAACGCCGCGCGAACTCGACGTCCTGGCGCTCATCGCCGAGGGAGCGTCGAACAAGGCGATCGCGCGGCGCCTCGCGATCTCGGTCCACACGGTGAAGTTTCACATCGCCTCGCTGCTCGACAAACTCGACGCGCAGGGTCGGGCGGAAGCCGTGGCGCAAGGCGCGCGGCTCGGCGCGATCAGGCTTTAGCTGATCCGCGGATCGGCCTTCGCGATTAGGGGAGGGACACGCGGAAAAGCTGCGCTCGCTCACGTCTCATCCGGCCAACTGGGGAAAAGGCGCGCACGCCGAGGCAATCAGGCTTTAGGCTCGCAATCCAGCACGCCATCCTGTCGTCGTCAGACGAGCTGGACGGCGGCGCTTCGCCGTCGGCGCATAGCGGCAGCGCCAGCCATTCCGCCGAAGCCGATCAGAATCATCGCCCAAGTCGAGGGCTCGGGCGCGGCCGGGGAATCCAAAGCGGGCAATGAGTTCGGTCAACTGCACGTTGCCAAAGAACCCGAATCCGTTGCCATTGGTCAGGCTCGAAAGAAGGATTTCGATTGAATCGCCAGCGTCCGCACTGATCGCAGTGTATGAAGCCTCGAAGTCATACCAATTCCCGGTGCCCTGCATTTGCGTCTGGGTTAGACCGTACGAAGCAAGCGGGGTTGCCTTCACCTGATGGCCATCAACGATAAGGAAGACCGAGGCAGCATCGGGTGCTGTCTTTTCAAATCCCAGATCGACGTCCAATGTATACGTCACGCCCGCGACGGCCGTTGTCGAGACAATCTGGGATACCGTCGCGTTGATCGCGCGGACGACGATCGGTTCCGGCGTCGTCCCATCCTCCAACGGGTCGCTGTTGAACGCAGTCGTGGTGTACGGCACGCCGGTTTCCCACTGGCCCGAGTCGCCGCTTGCCGAGCGTGTTACGGACGACGTCCAGCCGACGATGGGCAGGTCCGCGAACGCACAGCCGGTGCCGCAGCCAACCTGGAAATAGTTCGCCGCAGAAAAACCGGTGGGAAACTCGTCGAAATATTGATCTACGACGGGTACTACCGCGGCATTGGCCTTCGCGCCGAACGCGGCCAGGATCGCGGCGCCAAATATCGCGGAATTCAAGGTCCTAAGATAGTTCATTTCGGTATCCCCTAGCCCCTGGAAGGTTAAAAGGGCCTAAGCCCATCACCAATGATATTACAATAAACGATTGCACGTTATCGTCAAGCTAGTCAAGCTATACGGCATCGCGATCGGATTGCAAAACCGTGGCGCCATGGCAGCCGCCGGAAGGAGATTGGCCTCATATCGCAACCGGCCGCTCGGTGATCCCCGTTCGTTCCTAATAAGATCTAACTTCGTTCGGCAGCGATGTCAGGCGGCGGGCCTGCAAAAAGCGAGTCGTTAAGACATTAAGCACGTCGAAGAATCATTGCCTGCGAGCCCGAGCTGTGGATCCGCGGCCTCGCCCTTCGTTCCTGCGCGCTCAGCTCTCGGCGGCTGCGCTCTGAACCGGGCCCGAGTCCTTGCCCTTGGCCTCGACGTCGCGATCGACGAACTCAATCACCGCCATGGCGGCGTTGTCGCCGGGGCGAAATCCCGCCTTCATGATCCGCGTATATCCGCCATTGCGATCCTTGTAGCGCGGACCCAGCACATCGATCAGCTTTTTGACCAGATCAGCGTCGCGCAACCGAGAGATCGCAATCCGGCGCGCGTGCAGATCGCCGCGCTTGCCTAGCGTCACCAGCTTCTCGACCACTGGGCGGAGGTCCTTGGCCTTCGGCAAAGTGGTCGTGATCTGCTCGTGCTTGATGAGCGCCTGCGCCATATTGGCGAACATCGCCTGGCGATGCTCAGCGGTGCGATTGAAGCGCCGTTTGGCGTGTCCGTGATACATTTGGCTTGTCTCCTATTCGGGTCTGCGGCCGCCGCGCCACGGAACGGCCGCTCTTTTCTCCCCTCTCCCGCCGGGAGAGGGGTCAAGGGTGAGGGAAACCCTCATCCGGCGGGCTACCGCCCGCCACCTTCTCCCATAGCCCGTCGAAAGACGGGCGTCCTTCCGGACGCCCTATGGGGAGGAGGGTTAGTAGTGCTCCTCGAAGCGCTTGGCGAGATCCTCGATGTTCTCCGGCGGCCAGCCCGTCACCTCCATGCCGAGGTGAAGGCCCATCTGCGCCAGCACTTCCTTGATCTCGTTCAGCGACTTGCGGCCGAAGTTCGGCGTCCGCAGCATCTCGCCTTCGGTCTTCTGGATGAGATCGCCGATGTAGGTGATGTTGTCGTTCTTGAGGCAATTGGCGGAGCGGACCGAGAGCTCGAGCTCGTCGACCTTCTTGAGCAGCGCCGGGTTGAAGGCGAGCTCGGGGATCGCGTGCTGCGCCTCCTCGCGGCGGGGCTCCTCGAAGTTGACGAACACGGCGAGCTGGTCCTGCAGGATGCGGGCCGCGTAGGCGAGCGCGTCCTCGGGCGACATCGCGCCGTTGGTCTCGATCGTCATCGTCAGCTTGTCCTTGTCGAGGTCCTGACCCTCACGCGTGGCCTCGACACGGTACGAGACCTTCTTCACCGGCGAGAACATGCTGTCGATCGGCAGGAGCCCAATCGGGGCGTCTTCCGCCCGATTGCGCTCGGCCGGCACATAGCCCTTGCCGGACGTCACAGTGAATTCGATGCGCAGGTCCGCGCCCTCGTCGAGCGTGCAAATGACGAGGTTCGGGTTGAGGATCTGGATATCGCCGGTCGTTTGGATGTCGCCGGCGGTGACCGCTCCCGGGCCACGGCGCTTGAGCACGAGGCGCTTGACGCCATCGCCCTGCATCTTGACCGCAATGTCTTTGACATTGAGCACGATGTCGACGACGTCTTCGCGCACGCCCGGGATGGACGAGAATTCGTGCAGCACGCCGTCGATATGAATCGACGTGATGGCCGCGCCCTGCAACGACGACAGCAGCACCCGGCGCAGCGAGTTGCCGAGCGTCTGACCGAAACCGCGCTCGAGCGGCTCGGCGACGACCGTCGCCACCTTGCGCGAGGCTTCGCTCAGAACGATATCGAGCTTCTTCGGCTTGATGAGTTCTTGCCAATTCTTCTGAATCACGGCGGTTAGCCTTCTTTCTCGACCATAGGCGGACTAGTTGGAGCGCTGGTCGAAGACGCTCCCATCGGCAACACGTGCGCCTTGAACCGACCGGCGCGTAAACGCGGCTAGACCCGGCGCCGCTTGCGCGGACGGCAGCCGTTGTGGGGGATCGGCGTGACGTCGCGAATCGAAGTGACGTTGAAGCCCGCAGCCTGGATCGCGCGCAGCGCGGATTCCCGGCCAGAACCTGGACCTGAAACCTCGACCTCGAGCGTCCGCATGCCGTGCTCGGAGGCTTTGCGCACCGCATCCTCGGCGGCGATCTGGGCGGCGAACGGGGTTGACTTGCGCGAGCCCTTGAAGCCCATCGTGCCGGCGGAGGACCACGAGATCGTGTTGCCTTGCGCGTCGGTGATGGTGATCATCGTGTTGTTGAACGTCGAATTCACATGAGCGACGCCCGATACGATGTTCTTTCGTTCGCGACGGCGGACACGGGTCGCATCTTTTGACATTTAGACTATCCTTCAATCGCGCTTCAGAGCGCGTCCTGATCCGAAATGCGTTGAAACGATGCGGCGGTCACTTCTTCTTGCCGGCGATGGGCTTCGCCTTGCCCTTGCGGGTGCGGGCGTTGGTGTGGGTGCGCTGACCGCGCACCGGCAATTGCTTGCGATGGCGCAAGCCCCGATAGGCGCCCAGATCCATCAACCGCTTGATGTTGATGGCGACCTCGCGGCGGAGGTCGCCCTCGACCATATAGTCGCGGTCAATCGTCTCGCGGATCTGCAGAACTTCCGCATCCGTCAGCTGAGCGACGCGCCGCTCCGGCGGGATATGCACCTTCTCGACGATCTCTTCGGCCTTCTTCGGCCCGATGCCGTGGATATACTGAAGCGCAATGACCACGCGCTTGTTGGTGGGAATATTAACGCCTGCAATGCGAGCCATTCACCCATCTCCATTTCGGCGGCCCTCGACGCGTAAAGTCGATAAGCCCGCGGGAATTGTCTCAACGTCCGGTGGAGGCCGGCCCTTGCCAAGAATTCGTAGGAACGCAAAAAATCCCACGCGCTCGAAAACGGCGCCGGGACCCAGAACGACTTCAGGATGGGCGGGATGTAGAGGGTAATTTTCTCCTGTCAAGAGAAAAGTGACGTTCGCCAGCCGCGAGCCACAGCAAACTGATCGCGGCGGCGGGTTTGACGCTCGAGCGAAACCGATCGCCAAGGCGTCGCCAAGATCTTTCGCGGCCGCTTTTTGCGGGGTTGGCCTCTCGTTATCCCTCGCAATATCGCCCGATTCCCTCTATAGGCGCGCCCCAAGTCGCCGACAATCACGGGCGACCGCGTTTCGCTCGCCTCAAAGGAGTCCCCCATGACAACCATCTTTTCCGGGCGCTCGCGCGCGGCCGTCGCTGCGTTCGCGCTCGGCCTTGGCGCGGCGCTGAGCTTCTCAGGTCACGCCCAAGCCGATCCGAAGGTGCTGGCCAAGGTCGATGGCCAACCGATTACCGATGAGGACGTCGCTGACGCGATGGTCGACATCGGCCCGGGCCTGCCGCAGAAGCTTGAAGGAGCGGCGCGGGAAAAGTACGTGCTCGACTACCTCATCGACCTCAAGCTCGCGGCCAAGAAGGCCGAGGCCGACAAGCTGACCTCGACGCCCGAATTCGACCGCAAGCTCGCCTATTATCGCGAGAAACTGGCGATGGAGCAGCTGCTCAGCTCGATCGGCAAAGCCGCCACGACCGAGGAAGCGGAGCGGAAGGCCTACGACGAAGCCGCCAAGGCTGAGCCGCCGCAGGAGGAGATCCACGCCCGCCACATCCTGCTGCCGACCGAGGACGAGGCCAAGAAGGCGCTCGCGCGGGTCAAGGGCGGCGAAGACTTCGCCAAGGTCGCGACCGAGCTGTCGAAGGACCCGTCCGGGAACGGCGGCGATCTCGGCTGGTTCACCAAGGACCGCATGGTTCCAGAATTCTCCGACGCCGCCTTCAAGCTGAAGGAGGGCGAGATTTCCGAGCCGGTCAAGACGCAGTTCGGCTGGCACATCATCAAGGTCGAGGGCGTGCGGACCAAGAGCTTTCCGCCATTCGAGCAGGTGAAAGACCAGGCCGCCCGTTACGTCTCGCAGAAGGCCGAGCAGGACGCCGTTCTCCAGCTCCACAACGCCGCCAAAATCGAGCTGTTCGACGCCGACGGCAAACCGCTGCCGCCGGAGGCCCCCGCGACCGACCCGACCAAGGCGGCTCCCGCCGGCGCCGACAAGCCAAAAACGCCCTGATCTAAACAGGTCCTTCGCGAGAGCGGGCCCGCCCGCTCTCCTCATGCCTCGGAAACGCTCATGGCCGATCCCGCGCCCCTTTCGCCGCTGGCGCCGAAGACCTATCCCGCTTTGCCGCCGATCGCCGGCGTTCGTTTTGCGACGATCGCGGCGGGCGTGCGCTATGCGGGCCGAACGGACGTCATGCTGGCGCTGTTCGACCGGCCGGCCGCGGTCGCCGGCGTCTTCACGCGGTCCAAGTGTCCCTCGGCGCCGGTCGACTGGTGCCGGGCGCATCTCAACGAGGGGAAGGCTCGGGCGCTTATCGTCAATTCGGGCAACGCCAACGCCTTCACTGGCGGCGTTGGCGCAGCTGCGGTGGCTGAAGTCGCTGAGGCCGCCGCGAAAACGATCGGCGCAGGCGCAAACGAAATCTTCATGGCCTCGACGGGCGTCATCGGCGAGCCGCTGGACGCTCAGCGCATCACGCGGGTGATCGACGCGCTGGTTGCGGAAGCGCGCGAGGACGCGCTCCTCGCCGCCGCCAAGGCGATCATGACCACCGACACCTATCCGAAGATTGCGACCGCCCGCGTCAAGCTCGGCGACGGCGAGGTCGTGATCAATGGCATCGCCAAGGGCGCAGGCATGATCGCGCCGGACATGGCGACGATGCTCGCCTATGTGTTCACGGACGCGGACATTGCGCCTCCAGCGCTGCAGGCGATGCTGTCGAAATCGGTGGAAGGCTCGTTCAACGCGATCACCGTCGACAGCGACACCTCGACCTCCGACACGCTGATGATCTTCGCCACCGGCGCGGCGGAGCGCGCGCCTCGGATTGAGGACGCCGCCGATCCGCGCGCCGCTGAATTCAAGCGCGCGCTCGACAAGCTTCTGCGCAATCTCGCCCATCAGGTGGTGCGCGACGGCGAAGGCGCGCGCAAATTCATCACAGTCAAGGTCGAGGGCGCGGCGACGCGCAAGGCGGCCAAGCGCATCGCGTTCTCGATCGCCAACTCGCCGCTGGTCAAGACGGCTTGCGCCGGCGAGGACGCCAATTGGGGCCGCGTGGTCATGGCGGTCGGCAAGGCCGGCGAGAAGGCCGAGCGCGACAAGCTCGACATTTTCTTCGGCAAGATCCGTGTCGCCCACCAAGGCTTGCGCGATCCCGTCTACGACGAAGCGGAGACCTCCGCCTACATGAAACGCAACTCGATCGAGATCACCGCCAATCTCGGCATCGGCCGCGGGCGCGCGACGGTCTGGACCTGCGACCTTACCAAGGAATATGTCGCGATCAACGGCGACTATCGCTCGTGAGGCTGGTGCTCGTCGTCGCGGCGGCGCTGATCGACGCCGACGGACGCGTGCTGCTCGCGCAAAGGCCGAAGGGCAAGGCGCTCGAGGGCCTATGGGAGTTTCCTGGCGGCAAGATGGATGCGGGCGAAGGACCCGAGGACGCGCTCATCCGGGAGCTAAAGGAAGAACTCGGCATCACGGTCAAAGCCGACTGCCTCGCGCCCCTCACCTTCGCCAGCCATCCTTATGACGACTTCCATCTCTTGATGCCGCTTTACGTCTGCCGGCGCTGGCAGGGCTTCGTCCAGCCACTCGACGGTCAGGCGCTCAAATGGGTGCGTCCGAAGGACCTGCGAGCCTACGCGATGCCGCCGGCGGACGCGCCGCTCATTCCGCACCTCGAGGAGCTGCTGGGGTGACCTCCTCGGTTCGTTTGGAATTTCTTGGATCGTGGCCGTTTCGTTGCGAAAGTCCCGATTCTGGGGGGTTGGATTTCCTTGGATTTCCTTGGATTCTCTCGTCCGAAATCTAGACTTTTCAATGGGTTACGCGGGATTTTCGCCAGAAAATTTTTCTCGCGCCTTTTCCGCCGGCTGATGGCCGCGGCGGGACAGAAGCTTACGGCCGAAGCCATTCGGAAGCGCAGGCTTGTTCATGGGGCCAAGCTTAACCTTATTTCTGATTTTCTGCAATGGATTGTTGTCCGAGCCGTTGGCTTTCGGCCGCGTTCAATCGAAAGCAACCCGCCCGCCCGCGCTTAAGGCGCCGTCGTCCAGGCCTTGTATTCGTCGTCGGATACGGAGGGCGTCTTCTTGACGAAGGCCACCACCGACCAGAGGTCCTTATCGGAGACCCCGGCCAGGCCGAAACTCGGCATGCCGGTGAACTTGATCCCGTTCTTGATCGCCCAGAACAGTTGCGATGCGGTGCGCTCTTTCGCCATCACCTTGAGATCGGCGGGCACCGGCTTCAGCCCTTCGGACCATTTGGCCCAATTGGCGTCCGGCGGTCCGCCGTGACAGTTCACGCAGCCGATCGTCGCATAAATGCGAGCGCCGGCTTTGACCGTCTCGGGATCGTCGAGATTGGCCGGCGGGGTCTCGGTCCCCCGCGCGACGACTGACGCTCCCCGTACGCTCGCCAGCGCCCAATCGACGATCGCGGGATTATCGGCAGTCTCACCGACATTGTAGAAGCCGCCGAAGAAATAGATCGCCCCAGCAATCGCGGCGATGATCGCAAGCGCCCCAATCAAGGCAAGGAATCGCATCGAACCGCCTCCAGCCCCTGTCGATCGCCACTGCTCAGCTCGCCGACGCCCGGCGCCCCTCGGCAATCGCAACCTTAAGCATCCGCCGGGGCGGCGCCGCGGGTCAAGCCCCGAACAAAGCTACACCTTCGGCGATCGCCGCCTTTTCGAGGCCGCGATCAAGGGTCGCCAAGGGCAGCCCTTCGCGCTTGGCGAGTTCCAGATAGGCGGCGTCGTAGACGGTGAGCTTGCGCTTGCGAGCGAGAGTCATAAGGCTCGTATCATCTCCCGCCGGCTCCAATCGAATGGGCAACAGGGCGAGATTGCGAAGGAACGCCAACGACATCGCTTCGGTGATGCGATTTCGCCGCTCGCTCACGAGAAGCGCGTTGCGAATTTCATAGTAGAGGAGACTGGGAGCCCGGGTCTCGACTCGGGTCACGGTATCGAACGCCATTTCGACGCGTGGATCGGCTTTCTCGTCGAGGAACCATGCAGCCAAAATCGACGCATCGATCACCAAGCTCAATACTTATGCCCCTCGTGGCGGCTCGCCAGAATTTCGGCAAGCGGCGCCTTGCGAGTTTTCTCCCGTAGCGCCTTCAGTTCCTTGATCGCCTTGGCGACCTCGGCCGCGCGTCCGTCCGCCTCAGGGACCACCCGGGCGATCGTCTTGCCGTGCCGGGTGATGCGGACGGTGCGGCCGCGCTCCACTTCGTCCAGAAGCTCCGCCCATTTCGCCTTCGCCTCGGAGGCTTGATATTCCAGAATGTCCGCCATTTTGACCAGTCCCTTTGACCGGTCAGAACTAAGACCTCTCGCACTTGGCGTCAATGCCTTCGCCCGCCCCGGCAACGGCGTGCTTAACCTTTCCATGGCGCCATCCTCCCGTGCGAAAGTCCGCTCCCGTCCACCGAACTCCCCGCCCTCCCCGCCGCGCCCGACCTCGCCGCGGCGGCGGCGGCCTGGCTCGCCCATCTCGCCCACGAGCGGCGCCTGTCGGCGCGCACGATCGAGGCTTATGGCCGCGACGCCCGGCAATTTCTTGCCTTTCTCGAGACGCGTTTCGGCGCGCCGCCGAGCATCGCCGATCTCACCGATTGCGCCCCGGGCGATCTGCGCGCCTTTCTCGCCCAAAGGCGGGCGGAGGGGATCGAGGGCCGCTCGCTGCAGCGCGCGCTCTCCGGCTTGAAATCGCTCGCCCGCCATATCGCGCGCGAGACCGGACAAACAGCCGCTGCGCTAGGCGCGATCCGCGCCCCAAAAGCCGGGCGGCGCCTGCCCCGGCCCTTGAGCCCGACGGACGCCAAAGCGATGACCACGACCGCGCTGCGCGAAGGCGAGGCGCGCGAGCCCTGGGTCTTGGCGCGCGACGCCGCCGTGCTGGCGCTCTGCTACGGCGCGGGCCTGCGCATCTCGGAAGCCCTTTCCATCAGTTTCGCCGATGCGCCGATCGGCGAAACGGACGCCGTCACGATCGTCGGCAAGGGAGAGAAGACCCGCTCGGCGCCCATCATTCCGCCGGTGCGCACGGCGATCGAGGACTATCTGTCGCTCTGCCCCTATGCCCTCAAACCGGCCGGCCCCTTGTTTGTCGGCGCGAAAGGCGGCCCATTGTCGCCGCGCATCGTGCAACTCGCGATGGCGCGGATGCGCGGCGCGCTCGGCCTGCCCGACGACGCGACGCCGCACGCGCTCCGCCACTCGTTCGCCACGCATCTTCTGGCTCGCGGCGGCGACTTGAGAACCATCCAGGACCTGCTCGGCCACGCCTCGCTGTCGACGACGCAGGTCTATACGGGGGTCGACAGCGCGCGCCTCCTCGCCGCCTACCGCTCGGCCCATCCGCGGGCGTGAACTCCGGCTCGCAGCCGCCCGCCAGCCATTGACTTCCCGGTGTCTTCCTTCAGCTCAACTGCTCTCAACAAATAATCACGCAGGTTCCGGCCGGTTTTTGTGCTATATTGTCCGATGCCCGGAGGGTGCGCCATGAGCGAGACCCGAAAGATTGCGGCGATTCTGGTTTCGGATGTGGTCGGTTATAGCCGGCTGGCTGGCGCGGACGAAGATCGAACTTTGGCGCGACTGCGCGCGCTGCGCAGCGATCTGATCGATCCCACAATCTCCGTGCATCATGGCCGCATCGTCAAGCGCACCGGCGATGGCAGCGTCATCGAGTTCCGCAGCGTCGTCGACGCGGTGCGCTGCGCACTCGAAGTGCAGCACGCCATGGTCGAGCGCAACGCAGGGGTCGCGCTCGAAAAGCGCATCGAATTTCGCATCGGCATTCATTTGGGTGACGTCGTCGAAGAGAGCGACGGCGACCTGATGGGCGACGGCGTCAACATCGCCGCGCGGCTGGAGGGGATCGCCGGGCCCGGCGCGATCTGCCTGTCGGAGGATGCGTATCGGCAAGTGAGCGGCAGGCTCGATATGGCGGTCAATGATCTCGGCCCGACGCAGCTCAAGAACATCGAAAGATCGATCCGGGTCTATTCGCTGCAAGTGGGCGTGCCGCGCGGTCGCGAAGCCTGCGACCGAGGCGAAGGCCGCCGCCGAGCCGAAAAGGCGTTCGCGGCTCGCACTTCTGGCCGCGGGGATCGTGGCTTTCATCGTGATCGCGGCCGGCGCCTGGTATTTCCTCGGCGCGAACCGGCCCGCACAAGCCGCGCATCTTTCGATCGTGGTGCTGCCCTTCACAAATCTCTCTGGCGATCCGGCGCAGGACTATTTCGCCGACGGCATAACCGAAAACCTCACCACCGATTTGTCGCGCATCCGCGGCAGCTTCGTCATCGCACGCAACACCGCCTTCACCTTCAAGGGGAAGAGCCTCGACGCCAAGGAAATCGGCAAGCAGCTCGATGTTCGCTACGTACTCGAAGGCTCGGTGCAGCGCGACGGAACCCGCCTGCGCGTCAACGCCCAGCTGATCGACGCGCAATCGGGCGCGCATTTGTGGGCCGACCGTTTCGAAGAAGACGCATCCGACCTGTTCAAGCTGCAGGATCAAGTGGTGGCGCGGTTGGCCAATAGCCTTGGCAATGAACTCATCACGGCTGAAGGCGAGAGGGGCGGTCGCACCCAAAGCCCCGACGCCATCGATCTCGCCATGCGCGGTGACGCGTTGCTGCAGGTGTATCCGCCGACAAGGGACACCAAAGACGCGGCGCGAGCGTTGTTCGAACGGGCGCTTGCGATCGACCCTAACGTATGCCGCCGCGCTGGCGGGCGACGCTTATACTTATATGTACGACTTTGATTACGGATGGGGAAATCCGCAGACTGATTACGATGCGAAAGTAATCGGGCAGGCCGATCGGGCTCTTGCGCTCGCCGGCGATACTATGGAGGCGTATTATGCGAAGGCTAGCTATCTGATGCAGTCGCACCACGCGAAAGAGGCGGTCGACGTCGACGAGGCCGGTCTCACCGTAGATCCAAATTCTGCCCGCCTCTATGTGCAACGAGGCATGGCCGAAATCTGCGCTCGGCAGCTTCGAACAACGGAGGAGTGAACGCTCACGCGGGGGCTTCAGCATGTGATGGCCCTCCCCCAAATGCGACTTCGACCGCCGCGATCGGGAATGGCCACTATCGGGCGGACCGACCGCGCGTCTCTCTGCGAACGTGGCTTTCCCCCTCGACGCCGCGCGCCTTATGGTTGGCTCTTCCACCACTTCGAGGTTTCCATGTCGGGCAAACGCATTGTGTTCACCGGGGGAACCGGCAAGGCCGGCCGGCACGCCGTTCCGCATCTCGTCGCCCACGGCTACTCGGTCCTTAACGTCGACTTGAAGCCGCTCGACCTGCCGGGCGTGCCGACGCTGATCGCCGACCTGACGGATAATGGCCAAGCGTTCAACGCGTTGACCACCCATCCCACCTTCGCCGGCTTCAACGATGGCCGTCCGCCGAGCCCGCCCGACGCGGTCGTGCATTTCGCCGCCATTCCGCGCGTGCTGATCGAGCCCGACAACGTCACCTTCGCGACCAACGTCATCAGCACCTACAACGTGATCGAGGCGGCGATGAAGCTCGGCGTGCGCAAGGTCGTCATCGCCTCGAGCGAGACCACCTACGGCGTCTGCTTCGCGGAGGGCGACAAGGATTTCCATTCGTTCCCGCTCGAGGAGGATTACGACGTCGACCCGATGGATTCCTACGGCCTGTCGAAAGTCTGCAACGAGAAGACCGCCCGCGCCTTCGCCATGCGCTATCACGCCGACATCTATGCGCTCCGGATCGGCAATGTGATCGAGCCGCATGAATATGGGCCGTTCAAGGGCTATGCCGCCAACCCGCCGATCCGCAAGCGCAACGCCTGGAGCTATATCGACGCGCGCGACCTCGGCGAGATCGTGCGCCTATGTCTGGAGAAGGACGGGCTCGGCTTCCAGGTGTTCAACGCGACCAACGACACGATCACGCTGAACATTCCGACCAGGGAAGCGCTGAAAGAGCTTGCGCCGAAGACGCCCGTCACCCGCGAGATGGGGGAATTCGAGGCGCCTTTGTCGAACCGCAAGATCCGCGAAGTGCTCGGCTTCAAGGAGGCGCACAACTGGCGGAAGCACGTAAGCGGTTGAATCCAGCGCTTACGGCAAGCGCTCGGTTGCCTGAGGGTTTTTCCCTTCACGACCAGCTTCCCCCGGCGAAACCGGGGGTTTTCGCGATCTTCGAACCGCTGACCTAAAGGAAATTGCGGATCCCTTGGTTTGACCTTCCTGTCATGACGGCGATACATTCGCGTGGTCGGTTGTATTTGGTGCGACCATTTCAATATCGCTTCTGGCTCAGGGGACGCCGCCGATGGGTACGGTTTGGGAGAAGCTGTTTAAGACCAACGCTGAGCCCGCCAACGACGCCCGAGCTCTCGTCATTCGCCATGAGCCCGGAGAGGAAGCGGCTTCCGCCGCTCCGTCCGGCATCGCGAATTTGGGGGCGCTCGCTCCCAACGATCAGGGCCGCACCGGCGACGCAACCCCGAAGTCGCTGAAAGTCGCGCGCACGTTCGACTCGATTGGCCGGCGCAACGAAGGTCTGCGCACGCATCTCGACGGCATTGAGCTCTCGTTTCGAAATATCGAGACCATCCGTTCCCAGTTCTACGAGGCCTTGGGTCCGATTGATCAAACGCTCATCGAGATCGAGCGAACGAAAGTCGCCCACCTCGAAACGGAGCGCAAGTTCGAGGGATTGAGCGAAGCGCACGACCGTCTGCGGGCCGACCATGCCGTCCTGACGCTCGACAGGAACGCGCTCGGCGTTCGACACCAGGAACTGTCGGAGCGCGTCAAGGATCTCGAGAAGGCGCTCGCCGTCGCCGAGGCCGGCGCCTCAGAGGCTCACGCTGCGCTCAACGAACGGAAGGCCAAACTGGAGCGCACCGAGCGGGAGCTTGAGGACAACAAACGGCGCCTCCATACGGTGAGCGAACAACTGCCGGCGATTCGGGCGGAGTTTGGCGCCAAGGAGAAGCGCCTCCAAGAGGTCGAGCAGCAGCGCGCCGCCTTGGCTGACCAAAATGCTCTCATGGCGCAGGAGAACCGGACGCTGCGGGCGAGGAGCGAGGAGTTCGTGGCCAACGGCTCGAAGCTCAATCGGCAACTGAGCGATCTCGAGGGACGGCGCGACGACCTGACCCGCCGTGTGGAGGAGCTTGAGGCGACGCTGGCTCAGGAAAGAGCAGCCCACGCCAAGCTCAAAACCGCTCACCTCGACGCCGCCGAATTGCACCGCTTGACCGCGTCGAACCTGCGAGAAGAGCTGAGCGCAATGGCTTCGCGTTCCGAGGCAGCCGAGAAGCTTCTGACGGAGGCGCGCGGGACTTTACGCGAACGCGAAGCTGAAATTCGAGGGTTCGAGCAGCGGGCGGTCGAAAGCGCGCTCGCGGCGAAATCCAAAGATGCGACGCTTGCCGATATGGAGAAGGATCTCGCCTCGGCGCGCGCGTCGCACGCGGAAGTCGACGCCGTCCGTGCGACGCTTGACCACCGATCGGCCGAGCTTGCCAAGACGTTGGAGGCGAAGGGGGCTGCGTTGCAGCGCGCCGAGCAGAAGATCGTTACGATCGAGGGCCGCATCGTCGAGCAGGACAAGGCGATCGAGGCGGAACGAGAGGAGCTTCAGGCGAGGCTCGCGAAGCTCAAGGAACAGCTCGAGGCCGAACAAGCGGCGCGCTCCTTCGCAGAAGGAGCGTTGCAAGCCGCGCGCCAGGAACGCGGCGCGCGGCGCCACGACGTCGAAGGCGCCGCCCCGGCGCCGAAAGAGCCGCCAAGCCCAACCAACGAGAGCGCACGTGACAAGATCACCCGCCTGCGCGGGTGAACCGCGGCAGTCCAGGGCGTAACTCCCGAGGTGGAGCTTCGGAATGGCGCCGAACCCCACGACCTCATGGCTCAAGGAGCCACGCGGAAGCGCGGCGCCTCGAAGCATGGGTCCCGCTCGCGGTGTCGTTGGCGCCTCCTGGAGTATCCTTCGAGGCCGCTTCGCGGCGCCTCAGGATGGGGCCGGTGGAAGGAGGCTTCCAACCGTTGAGGGCCGGAGTTAATCGCTCAAAACGGACTCGGCGATCCGCCTCAGAATGAGATCTTTGCGACGAGACGGAAGGCGCAAAAAAGTTGCGCGAAAGCGCAGCTAACGCTTTTGAAATAATTTACACGCGTAACTTTGTGCGCGGCGGCGCCGGAACGGCCAAGCTCAAAGAGAGAATGGGCCCCGGCGCGCTATGGCGGAAACGGGGCCCTGTTTCGGGGTCACCGAAACTTCTGGGATGCTGCAGATGATATCTCAGCTCGGGAACCGCTTGGCCTTCGCGGTCCGGAGCCGCAGATGTTGGTCAACGATGTTCAGAACGCTTTTCCGCTCTGGCATGTCGAGCGGCGACGGCGTTTCGACCCTGGTCTCGCCAGGGTCATCCCTCGTCCGGCGGAGTCATGGCTACCCCGTCTTTCTGCCGCCCTTTGGGCAGGGCGACGTTTGCGTCGCCTTCACGCTGCCTGTTCATGACGACGCAATGAGTTTGTGACGCCAAGGGCTCGGCTGTCAAATCACAATTCGCTCCCCGCGCTATCCGGAATGCGGAGAAACATCGCCGGTTGGCTCGCAGCTTCGGCGGCGGCGATCGCCGTCATGTTGACGATGCCGCGCGCTGTCACCGTGGGCGTCAGCACGTGCGCAGGCTTCGCTGGGCCAATGAGGATTGGCCCGACCGGCAGAGCGTCGGCGATGACTCGGGTCAGCTGCAGCGCCGTGCTTCCCGCATCGAGGTTCGGAAAGATGAGCACATTAGCCTCGCCTTCAAGGCGCGAGTGGCTGATCACGCGCTGGCGAGCGACCAGGGACAGCGCGGTGTCGGCCTGCATTTCCCCATCGACGTCGAGGTCGGGCGCGCGCTCCTGCAACAGACGCAAAGCCTTGCGCATTTTCAGCGCCGACGGCGTGTCGGCGGAGCCGAAGTCGGAATGCGAGATGAGCGCGATCTTGGGCGCCAAACCGAAGCGGCGCACATGGACGGCGCAGGCGACCGCCGTCTCGGCGATCTCTTCCGCGCTCGGGTCGTAACGCACATGCGTGTCGGCGAGGAAATAGACGCCGGTCGAGGCGATGACGAGCGACAGCGCCGACAGATCCTTGACGCCGGGCGCGAGCCCGACAATGTCGCGAATATGGTCGAGGCGCGAGGTGAAGCGTCCCTCGAGTCCGCAGATCAGCGCGTCCGCTTCGCCGCGATGCACGGCGAGCGCTGCGATCACGCTCGGCGACGAACGGACCACGATGCGCGCGACGTCCGGCGTCACGCCCTTTCGCTCGGCCACCTTGAGATAGGTCGCGACATAGTCGCGATAGCGCGGGTCATCGCCCGGATCGATGATTTCGAAGTCGGCGCCTGGACGAATGGTCAGGCCGAAGCGCTTGATGCGATCCCTGATCACCTCCGGCCGGCCGATCAGAATAGGTTTGGCGAGCCGCTCCTCCAGCACCACCTGGGTCGCCCGCAGAACGCGTTCGTCCTCGCCTTCAGAATAAATGACCGTCTTCATCGCCGCCCGCGCCTTGGCGAACAGCGGCTTCATGACGAAGCCGGAACGGAACACGAAGCGGTTGAGCTGATCGGCGTAGGCGTCGAAATCGGCGATCGGCCGGCCGGCTATGCCGCTCTGCATCGCCGCGCGGGCGACCGCCGGCGCGATGCGCAGCATGAGCCGCGGATCAAACGGGCTTGGAATGAGCGAAGCTTTCCCGAACAGAACCGACTGGCCGTTGTATGCTTGCGCCGCGATCTCGGAGGGAGTCTCGCGCGCCAGCGCCGCGATCGCCGCAACCGCGGCTTTCTTCATCGCTTCATTGATCTCCCTCGCGCCGACATCGAGAGCGCCACGAAAAATGTAGGGAAAGCACAGAACATTGTTGACCTGGTTGGGATAGTCGGAGCGGCCGGTGCAGATCATGGCGTCCGGCCGCGTCTCCAGCGCAAGCTCCGGCATGATTTCCGGCGTCGGATTGGCGAGCGCCATCACCAGCGGGTCGCTCGCCATCTGCTTCAGCATCTCGGGCTTCAGCACGTTGCCTGCCGACAGGCCAAGGAAGATGTCGGCGCCGGGAATGGCGTCAGCCAGCGTGCGCGCGCGTGTGTCGCGAGCGTACACTTCCTTCCAGCGGTCCATCAGCTTGTTGCGGCCCTTGTATACGACCCCCTCGATATCGCAGACGATGATGTTGTCTGGGCTCACCCCGAGCGAGACAAGAAGATTGAGCGAGGCGAGCGCGGCTGCGCCGGCGCCCGAACAGACGATCTTGACCTCGCCGATCTTCTTGCCGGTGAGCTCGAGCGCGTTGACAATTGCCGCGGAAACAATGATCGCCGTCCCATGCTGATCGTCGTGGAACACGGGAATGCCCATGCGGGCCTTCGCCTTCTCCTCGACCTCGAAACATTCCGGACCCTTGATGTCCTCGAGATTGATTCCGCCGAAGGTCGGCTCGAGCGCGACAATGATGTCGACGAGCTTGTCGACGTTCAGTTCCGCCACCTCTATGTCGAAGACGTCGATGCCGGCGAACTTCTTGAACAGAACCGCCTTGCCTTCCATGACGGGTTTGGCCGCAAGGGGGCCGATGGCGCCGAGGCCCAAGACCGCAGTGCCGTTGCTCAGCACCGCGACCAGGTTCTGGCGCGAGGTGTAGATCGCCGCGGTGTGAGGATCGGCCGCGATCGCCTCGCAGGGAAAGGCGACCCCCGGCGAATAGGCAAGCGCGAGGTCGCGCTGGTTGGCCAGCGGCTTGGTGGCGACGATCTCCAGCTTCCCCGGACGGGGAGCGCTATGAAACTGCAGGGCGTCCGCCTTGAGATCGGCCTCGCCTTCCAAGGGCATCAACGCCTCCCGTCAATCTCGATGTTGGGACTGTCGCCGCATCGCGCTGCTGAGAACAAGTGCGCGTGCAAAAGGTCGGCGCGTCCTCTACTGCGCTTGATTCGACGCAGCCAGGTCCGGCTGCTGGTCGACCGCGGGTTGCGCGGCTGCCTGTTCCACAGCCGGAGGCGGCGACGGCGGCACGTTGGGCTCCGCCAGTTGCTGAGTCACAGCCTGCCCAATGGTCGGCTGCCGCGCGCCCGACGGCTGCTCGCGGAGGAAGGCGTCCCACTGCTCCGGCGTGCCGTAGAACACGTCGCGATCGACGGCGCCGTTGATCCCGGGCGTCTGCCCGTCGGACTGATATTGCCAAAACGCCCACGCGCGCGACCCGTACTTCACCGCAGGATGGTATTTCGTGGACCGGACCCAAATCGGATAGTCGGAGAAAGCGCCGTCCGAGAGGATCGCCTCATAGAAGTCGACGGTCGTATAGATGATCGGCCGCTTGCCGTAGTGGCGCTCCATTTCCTCCAGCATCACCTTCATGTCGGCTGCGGCGCCTGCCTGGGTAAGATGACGGTGGCAGGTCGGCGAGGTCGGCGTGGCCTCGACGTCGAGCACCGGCGGCAGGGCGTCGTCCTCGACCGGCGCGTTCTGCTCGAAAAAGGCCATCTCCTCCATCGGCGACCGGCACCAATAAACGAAATGATAGGCGCCGTGCGGCACCCCCGCGCTTTTCGCTCCGCTCCAATTGGCCTGGAAGCGCGCGTCGGCGCGATCGCCGCCCTCGGTCGCCTTGATCCAAGCAAACTTGACGCCACTGCTGGCAACCGCATTCCAGTCGATGTCGCCCTGGAATTTCGAGACGTCGATCCCGTGGATCGGATAGTCATGCGGCTTGGGGAACTTTGAGTTAACCATGCCTCTAGGAAGCTCGGCGACATCAACGGGCCCGGCGCCGCCGCAACCCGAGAGCACAGCCGCAAGCGCAAGGGCAAGAAAGGGAACAGTGCGCGAAATATCAGTCTTGCCGCCCGGCATCGTCACCCTGCCCCAATCGTCCCGCAAACCGAATTTACGCCGAACGACCGAATTAGACAGATCCCCGTAACGCTTCGTTAATGCACATCGTTAACGCGGCACAATCGTCCTCGTAGCCGAGGCGATCCGCGCATCCCGCAGGCAACCCTGTATGTCTTGCGGACTGGACCTGTCAATGCGGGCGGTTAGATCGGCTCGGACCCGCGCGAGATGGCGGCGACGCCGGTGCGCGAGACCTCAACCAGCCCGATCGGGCGCATAAGCTCGACGAAATCGTCGATCTTGCGCGGCGCGCCGGTCAGTTCGAAGATGAAGCTCTCCGTGGTTGCGTCGATCACCTTGGCGCGGAAGGCGTCGGCGAGCCGCATCGCCTCGACGCGGTTCTCGCCCTTGCCCCGGACCTTGATCATCGCAAGCTCGCGCTCGATCGCGCGCACGGTCAGGGTCAAGTCCTTCACCGAGTGGATCGGAACCAAACGCTCGAGCTGATGGCGGATCTGCTCGATGATCTCCGGCGTGCCGGAGGTGACGATGGTGATGCGCGAGAGATGCGCCTCGTGCGCCACCTCGGCGACCGTCAGGCTCTCGATGTTGTAGCCGCGGCCCGAGAACATGCCGACGACCCGCGCAAGCACGCCCGGTTCGTTGTCGACCAGAACCGAGAGCGTGTGAGTCTCGATGTTGGATTTCGCCGTCGGCGACGAATAGGGCGAAAGCGGTTCAAGGATCGAGGTCTTGCTCATGCGCGTCATGTCCTTGTTCGCGCCAATCTCAGCGGCGGCGCATCGTCTTTCATTTACGCGGCGACGGCGTTCGATGCGCTCACGACCCACCGCCGGAAGAGGTTGAAGTCGATATTTCCGCCCGACAGCACGAGCCCGACCTTGCGTCCTTTTAGACGCGACCGCTCCTTCACCGCCGCCGCGAGCGCCGCCGCGCCCGCCCCCTCGGCGAGGTTGTGCGTATCGGTCCAATAAGCGCGCACGGCGGCAGCAATCTCGTCGTCGCTCACAAGCGTGATCCGAGCCGCGCCCTTGAGGATGACCTCAAGCGCCTCCTGGTCGGGAACACGGGTCGCCAAGCCGTCAGCAAGCGTATCGGCGCTGTTGGTGGGCACAACGCGGCCGGCGGCGAACGAGAGTCCGTAGGCAGGCGCTTCGGTCGACTGGACGCCCACGATCTCGGTCTTGAGATTCAACGCGTCGCGCGCCGAGATGCAGCCGCAGATACCCGAACCTTGGCCGATTGGAACATAAAGCACGTCGAGGTCGGCGCGCTCGCTCAGGAGCTCGAGCGCGTAAGTTCCGACGCCGAGCGCCAGATCGCGGTGGAAGGAGGGAACCATGTGCAGGCCACGGCTTTCAGCAAGCCGCGTCGCCTCCTCGCGGGCGACCTGAAAGTCGCGCCCAAATTCGATCAGTTCGGCGCCAAGCGCACGCATCGCGGCGTTCTTCTCGCTCGAATTGCCCTGCGGCGCGAGGATCGTCACCTGCAGGCCCGCGCGCTTACCCGCGAAGGCGAGACTCTGGCCGTGATTGCCACGCGTCGCGGAGATCAGTCCGCGGATCGCGGGCTCGCGCTTGATCAGCGCATCGACGTAAGTGAGGCCGCCGCGCACCTTGAACGCGCCGGTCGACAGATGGTTCTCGTGCTTGACGATGACGTCGGCGCCGACCCGCTGATTGAGCAGCGGCCAGTTGAGCGCCGGCGTTGGCCGCAAGGCGCCGAGCACCAGCTCGTGCGCCCGGCGCATCTCCTGCAAACTGAACATCGTGAAAAGCCCTCACCCCCGACCCCTCTCCCAATGCGAGAGGGCAGTCAGACCAGCATCTTGCCCTTCTCGTCGATGATGTTGTCGAGCTCGACGCCAGCATCATCCTCGAGCTCGGCCAGGATCATTTCGTTATGCGCCTTGCCTGACGGGATCATCGGAAAGCAGTTCTCCTTCTGATCGACCAGGCAATCGAAGATGACCGGCTTCGGCGTTTCGATCATCTCCATGATCGCTGCGTCGAGCTTTGCGGGATCTGCGCAGCGAATCCCGTGCGCCCCATACGCTTCGGCAAGCTTGACGAAGTCGGGCAGCGAGTCGGTGTAGCTCTCCGAATAGCGCCCGCCGTGCAGAAGCTCCTGCCATTGGCGCACCATGCCCATGTACTGATTGTTGAGAATGAAGATTTTGATCGGTAGCCGATACTGAACCGCCGTCGACATCTCCTGCATGTTCATGAGGATCGACGCTTCGCCCGCGATGTCGATGACCAGCGACTTCGGATGCGCGAGTTGGGCGCCGATCGCCGCCGGCAACCCATAGCCCATGGTCCCGAGGCCCCCGGACGTCATCCAGCGGTTCGGCTCCTCGAAAGCGAAATGCTGCGCGGCCCACATCTGGTGCTGGCCAACCTCCGTGGTGATGTAGACGTCGCGTCCCTTGGTCAATTCGTAAAGTCTCTTCACCGCGTGCTGCGGCTTGATGATCTTCTCGGAATTGCGGAAGCCGAACGAGTTGCGCGCCCGCCAACCGTCGATCGCGTCCCACCATTTGGCAAGCGCGGCGGGCTCGGTTTGGCGTGGATCCGCCCGCCACAGCCGCACCATGTCCTCCAGCACATGCGCGCAGTCGCCGACGATGCTCAGATCGACCTTGACATTCTTGTTGATCGAGGACGGATCGATGTCGATGTGGATCTTCCTCGACTTCGGCGAGAAGGCGTCAAGGCGTCCGGTGATGCGATCGTCGAAGCGGGCGCCGACGCAGATCATGAGATCGCAATCATGCATGGCGTTGTTGGCCTCGAACGAGCCGTGCATGCCGAGCATGCCAAGCCATTGCTTGTCCGAGGCGGGATAAGCGCCGAGCCCCATCAGCGTCGACGTGATCGGAAATCCCGTCGCATGCACGAGCTCGCGCAAGAGCGTTGAGGCGTGGGGGCCCGAATTGATAACGCCGCCGCCCGTGTAGAAGACAGGCTTTTTCGCCGCCGCCATCATCTCGACCGCATGACGAACGCGCTCGAGGTCGCCCTTGAGCTGCGGCTGATAGGTCTTGTGCTGGACATTCTTCTGGAACGTGTAGGCGCCGCTCGCGAATTGCACATCCTTCGGAATGTCGACGACCACAGGACCGGGTCGCCCGTGCGAAGCGATATAGAAGGCCTCGTGCAGGATGCGCGGCAGGTCTTCGACCCGGCGCACGAGATAATTGTGCTTGGTGCAGCTGCGGGTGATGCCGGTCGTGTCGCATTCCTGGAAGGCGTCGGAGCCGATGAGATGGGTCGGCACCTGGCCGGTGATGCAGACCAGCGGAATCGAGTCCATCAGCGCGTCGGTGAGCCCCGTGATGGCGTTGGTCGCGCCGGGTCCGGAGGTGACGAGGAGAACGCCGACCTTGCCGGTCGACCGCGCGTAGCCTTCGGCGGCATGGGCCGCGCCCTGCTCGTGGCGCACCAGGATGTGGCGAAGCTTGTTCTGGTGGAAAATGGCGTCGTAGATCGGCAGGACTGCGCCGCCCGGATAGCCGAAGACCATCTCGACGCCCTGGTCCTTCAGCGCCTCGACGACCATCTCCGCGCCGGTCATATGCTTGGCCATAATCCCAACTCTCCGCCTTGTTCTCGTCAGTTTTGAATCCGAGGCAACAAAAAAGGCCCTCTGAGGGGCCTTCGGGTAAGCGCTAGCGGAACGGATGCAGATCTTATGTCTGCCCGCCCTCCAGCGCCAAAATTACGATAAGCTTCGCCACGCATCGCCTCGAATTCAAAAACGCGCGATCGTAGAGAAAGCTGGCGGCGGCGTCAAGGCCGCCGATCACGACATTTTGTCGCCGAAGGCGCCCATGCCTAGAGTTGGGCTCCGGGCACCCTGGTTTCCCGATTGTTTCTGACGCAGTCCCGGCTAGATTGTCGCCGTGACACGCCTCACGCTTGCTCAGATCCGTCGCGATTACGTCATCGAGGCCCGAAGGCTCGATGCGAAGACAGAAGCCGCGTTGAGGGCTGATCCGCGCCCTGGCGCAAAGACAATTCTGGACGCCATCGCACGGCGGCGCGCCGGAAACCGCTCGGAGGGGCAGCGATTGCGCAAGCTGCTGCAATTCGAGAACGCGCTTTGGGCCGCCGGCGTGCTGCACGTTGCCGGCGTCGATGAAGCCGGCATGAGTCCGCTCGCGGGGCCGGTCGCGGCCGCCGCGGTCATATTCGAGCCACGGGCGCGGATTCCAGGAGTCGACAATTCGAAGAAGCTCGATGCGGGGACTCGGGACAAGCTCGCAGTCGAGATCAAGGGGCGCGCTGTGGCGTGGTCGGTCGCCTTCGCCGAGGTCGAGGAGATCGATCGCGTCAATATCTACTGGGCTGGCCTTTTGGCCATGCGCCGGGCCGTCGAAGCGCTTTTGCCCGCCCCGCAGCACATCCTCATCGACGCGCGCCGGCTCAAGGAACTGACGACGCCTCAGCAGGCCATCGTGAACGGCGACGGCAAAAGCTTGACCATCGCCGCCGCCTCGATCCTGGCCAAGACGGCCCGCGACGCCCTCATGTGCAAGTTGGATGCGAAATATCCCGGATACGGCTTTTCGAAGCACAAGGGTTATCCCGTCCGCGAGCATTTGGCCGCTCTTGAACGGCTCGGCGCCTCGCCTGTTCATCGCCGCTCTTTCGCGCCAGTCCGCACCGTCCTCGGCCTGCCGCCGCTCCCGCCATGGCCGAATGCGGAGGCCGTCCTGGAGAGGGCGCAAGAACCGGTGCAAGCCGGGTCCATTCCGGGCTTGTGAAGATTCTGCCTCACCGCAGAACAGCAGACGCTTGAGACGGCCGGAAACCGGTTCGGCGTTTCGCTTATCCCGACAGCTGCTGTTTGGGCTTTCGCCCAAGGCGATTTCGAGGACTCGGATGCGGCGGTCCTGCCGCCCGTAGGCCGTCCCCGACATTTGATAAAGGATAAGCCGACATGCCCGCGAGCCTTCGTACGGTCAAAGCCGGCCCTCTCGACATCGCGTACGAAGAGAGCGGACCCGCGTCCGGCTGGCCGTGCATTCTCGGCCACGGTTTCCCGTATGATGTGCACGCCTATGCGGACACAGCGCCAATGCTGGCCGAAGCGGGGGCGCGGATCATCGTTCCTTATCTGCGCGGCTACGGGCCGACGCGGTTCCTCAAGGTCGAGACGCGCCGCTCGGGTGAGCAAGCCGCGCTCGGCGCCGACCTTCTGGCGATGATGGACGCGCTCAAGATCGAGCGCGCCGTGCTCGGCGGCTACGACTGGGGCGGCCGCGCTGCCTGCGTCGTCTCTGTGCTGTGGCCCGAGCGCGTGATCGCGCTTGTCTCGGGCAATTCGTACAACATCCAGAACATCGCCAACGCGATGGAGCCGGCGAGCCCGACGGAGGAGGCGGCGCTCTGGTACCAATACTATTTCCATAGCGAGCGCGGCCGGCGCGGTCTCGAGAAGGACCGGCGGGGGATCGCTCGCGTGCTGTGGCGCATGTGGTCGCCGACCTGGGCGTTCGACGACGCGACGTTTGAGCGCACGGCGAAGGCGTTCGACAATCCCGACTTCGTCGAGGTCGTCATTCACTCCTATCGTCACCGCTACGGGCTCGTCGCTGGCGATCCGGCCTATGCGCCGATCGAGGCTGCGCTCGCGAAGCAGCCCCAGATCGCCGTTCCGGCCATCACAATCGACGGCGACGCGGACGGGGTGAACCCCGGCACGGCGCATCATGCGAAGAAATTCGCTGGTCCCCACGAGCATCGTATATTCAAGGGCGCCGGCCACAACCTGCCGCAGGAGGGGCCGGAGGGATGGGCGCGCGCGGTCATCGACGCGCGAGCGATGGCGAACGCTCGAGGAACGAAGTAAAGTTGGCGGGCGTTCACCAAAAGAGGAAGGGGCTTGGGTTTGACCGCGATCGATCGTCCGACTGGCGGTGAAATTAAGCAGCCCGATCGGCCGCGGCTTGCCGACGTCCTAGGTCCAGGCCTCATCACCGGCGCCTCCGATGACGACCCGAGTGGAATTGCGACCTATTCGCAGGCTGGCGCTCAACTCGGCTACAGCCTGATCTGGTCTTTGCTTTTCACCTATCCGTTGATGTGCGCGATCCAGATGATCAGCGCCGATATCGGGCGGGTGACAGGCAAGGGCCTCGCCGCCAACATGCGGCGCCATTATCCGTCGTGGCTCCTATATCCGCTTGTGGGCCTCCTCATCCTCGCGAATGTGATCAACCTCGGCGCAGATCTCGGCGCGATGGGCGCCGCCATCGGATTGATTCTGCCCGGCCCGCAATGGCTGTACATCGGGGCGTTCGCCGTCGTGATCGCGCTCCTGGAGGTGTATATGCGTTACGCGCGTTACGCCTTCGTGCTGCGCTGGCTCACGCTCTCTCTCTTCGCTTACGTGGCGACCGTGTTCGCCGTCGGCGTGCCCTGGCCGACCGTGGCGCTCAATCTTGTCGTGCCCCGCATCGAATGGACGGGAAGCTATCTCACCGTGCTCGTGGCCGTGTTCGGGACGACGATCAGCCCCTACCTGTTTTTCTGGCAGGCCTCGGAGGAGGTCGAGGACGAGAAGGAGGATCCTGCGGCCGAGCCCCTTCTCACGGCGCCCGCCCAAGCGCCGCGGCAGCTTGCGCGAATCAAGCTCGACACGCTCGTCGGCATGGCGGCGTCCAATGTCGTCGCGCTGTTCATCATGCTGACGACGGCGGCGACCCTCAACGCGCATGGCGTGACCAACATTGAGACCTCGGCTGACGCAGCGAAGGCGCTGAGGCCGATCGCGGGCGACTTCGCCTTTGCGGTCTTCGCGCTCGGCATCGTCGGGACCGGTCTGCTCGCCGTCCCGGTTTTGGCGGGGAGCGCAGCCTACGCGCTCGGCGAAGCGCTCGACTGGCGCGTCGGCCTCGCAGAAAAGCCCGGGCGTGCGCCGGCGTTCTATTGGGCCATCGCGGCGGCGGTTGTCGTGGGCGCCCTCCTCAATTTTTCGCCGCTCGACCCGGTCAAAGCGCTGTTTTGGAGCGCGGTGGTCAATGGCGTCGCCGCGGTTCCGATCATGGTCATGATCATGCATATGGCCTCACGGCGGGACGTGATGCGCGAGTTCGCCGTCAAGCCATGGCTGAAGACGCTCGGATGGATCGCGACCGCCGTCATGGCCGCTGCAGCGATCGGCATGCTAGCGACGTGGAATAGCTGAACGAGGCCACGGAAAATCCTCGTGCACGCGCCGGGATCGCCTATGTTCGGCCAGCCGAGGGTTTCGTTACGCGGAACAACCGGCGGAGCGGGCGTATCGCCACGAACAGGAACAGCGCGACAAGCGCGATCGCGGCGATCGGCGCGGCCAGCGCCAGAAAGGATATCAGGGCTGCGCCGCCGAGTTCCGCAGTGGAGATGACGAAGTTGCCCAGACCGCCCGTCAAAACGGTCGAGTGGGCCCTGAGAACCCCGGTCAACCCTCGCGTGAATCCCGCGACGCCGCCGCCAGCGACGACAGCCGCCGTCCATTTCACCATTGGCGGCATGTCGGTCATGACAGCGGCTGACAGGATCGTGCCGGCGACGAAGGCGGCCGGTGCGGACATGACGTCAAGCAGGTTATCGACGAATGGAATGTAATAAGCGAGGACCTCCACAAGGGCAGCCGCGCTGAGCATGATCAGGGCGGACGAGGTTCCCAGCCAAGCGAAGCCATTGTCGAGATGGAGATGCCCAGTGTAGGCGGCGCCGCTTGCGATGAGCATCGGCAGAAAGACGCGAAAGCCGGTCGCAGCAGCGAGCGCTACGCCCAAAGCCACGGATAACGCCAAGTCCGACATGGGGGCGAGCTTATAACATCTCGACTGCGAGCGGTGGCGCCCGCGGCGCCCAATCGTAGCTTGCCGCGTCTCTCACCCGTCTGCCTGATCGATTTCCTTGTCGTTTCTGACGGTCACATGCGGCCGATCGGGAACCGCCCGCGTCCCCGAACGAATTGCGCTCATACGAGCTTTAAGCCGTTTTCGTTGGCACGAATATTTGTTGACACGAATATTCTTGATGCTGATATATGGGAATGAACCATGAAATGCTCGCCGCGTTAGGCGAACCGAACCGACTTCGGATCGTCGAACTGCTTCGCTCAGGCCCTCGGCCGGTGAACGACATCCATGGCCGGCTCGGGCTCCGGCAATCGCAGGCGTCGCAGCACCTGAAAGTTCTCAAGGATGTGGGCCTGGTGGAGATGGAGCCGCGCGCGCAGCAGCGGTTCTACCGACTGCGGCCTGGGCCCCTGAAACAGCTTCATGAGTGGCTCGATCGTTATCGGCACGTCTGGGAAGAGCGTTTCGAAGCGCTGGACACAATCGTCGAGGAACTCAAGCGGAAGGAGCAATCGGATGCAGCAGGCGAGGACAGTCGGCGCCGCGAGAAACGAAACGATCGTCGAGCGCAGAGGCGATCGTGAGCTCGTCGTCACCCGCACGTTCAATGCGCCGGCGCATATCGTTTTTGACGCCTGGACGAAGCCCGAGCTTTTGAAACGATGGTGGACGCCCAAGTCCTTCGGCGTGTCGCTCTTTGAGTGCGAACAGGACGTGCGCGCAGGCGGCGCCTACCGCTTCGCATTCGGGCGCGATCCGGAGAACCCGGAAGTCTTCTCGGGGCGATATCTGGAGGTCGATCCGCCTTCGCGGCTCGTCCTCACGCAAGTTTATGAGCGGATGGCCCACGTCGGCGAGGCCGTGGTGACGTCCACATTCGAGGAGAGTCAGGGCCGGACCCGTCTCACGCTCAGCCAGCTCTTCCCGAGCAAGGAAGCCTTGGAAGACGCGCTCAAGTCGGGCATGGAGCGCGGCATGCGGGTGACGCTCGATCAGCTCGACGAACTGGTCGCCTCGATGTGACGACCAGGCGGCTCATGTCGTTGCGACGCCGCGGTCGCAGCGGCGAGCGCCCCCACACCCTCTACCTCATCGGACCTCCGACAGACCGCCCCATATACACCCTTTCCCGTACTGCATCTCAAGCAATGCCTTTGCTTTAAAAAATCATCAGCTTGAACCGTTACTTCTTGGGTGCCACCACCTTTAAGTTTAATTCTAGCCTTGTACGTCCTCTTTGCCACCTGACGTCCCTCCTTGAGCTGAGGCCTTCTCAGTTCACCATCGCGCCAGGCCCTGGGATTGCGCCGGGCGGGCATTTGCCGAGGATGATCATGCCGAGCACCTCGTCCTTGGTCATGTCCTCGACCCGGCCGGTGCCGACGACCTGGCCGTTCTTCATCACGGTCACGCGGTCGGCGAGGTCGAACACGTCGTGGATGTCGTGGCTGATGAGGAAGATGCCGAGGCCCTCGGACTTGAGCTGCTTGATGAGCTCGCCGACCTGCGCGGTCTCGGCCGGCCCCAGCGCCGCCGTCGGCTCGTCCATGATGAGGACCTTGGCGTCGAAATGGATCGCCCGCGCGATGGCGACCGACTGGCGCTGGCCGCCGGAGAGCGCGACCACCGGCTCCTTGAAGCGGCGGAAGTTCGGATTGAGCCGCCCCATCACCTTGCGCGCCTCGGCTTCCATCGAGGCGTCGTCGAGCGTGCCCCAGCGGGTGAGCAGCTCGCGGCCGAGATAGAGGTTCGACGCCGCGTCGACGTTGTCGGCGAGCGCGAGCGCCTGATACACCGTCTCGATGCCATAGTGTTTGGCGTCGCGTGGGTTGTCGATCCTGGCTTCCTGCCCATCGATGAAGATCTGTCCGCTGTCGCGCTTGTACGCGCCGCTGAGGATCTTGATGAGGCAGGACTTGCCCGCGCCATTGTGGCCGAGCAAGCCGACGACCTCGCCAGGGTATAAATCGATATAGGCGTGGTCGACGGCCTTGACGCCGCCGAAGGCGATCGAGATGTCCTTCATCTCGATCAGCGGCGTTTCAGCGTTCGCTTCCATGGCTCAACCCTTGGCGGTTCTGCGGCGGTAGAAGGTGTCGATGCCGACCGCGCCGACGAGCACCAGGCCAACCACCATCTGCTGGAAGGCCGAGTCCAGGCCGAGCAGGACCATGCCCGATTGCAGCGACTGGATGACCAGCGCGCCGATGAGCGCGCCGTAGATCGTGCCGACGCCGCCGGCGAGCGAGGTGCCGCCGATCACCGCGGCCGCGATCACGTAAAGCTCGTCGAACTGTCCGAGCACGTTGGTCGCCGAGTCGAGCCGCGCCGAATCGATGCAGGCCGCGATCCCCGCCAGCGCGCCCATGAGCGCAAAGACCATGATGGTGATCTTCTTGGTGTTGACGCCGGCGAGCTCGGCGGCTTCCGGGTTGCCGCCGGTGGCGTAGACATAGCGGCCAAACCGGGTGCGCCTTGCGAGGAAGGTCATGACGACGCCGGTCAGGAGCGCGATCAGCACGGGAATCGCGTATCCGGTGGAGATGAACATGCCTCCCTCTGGCACGGGAATGTCGTTGGCTTTCGCATAGGCTGCAGCGACGCGCTCAGGCCAGGGATAGGCGTTGACGATCGCGGTCGCGCCGAGGACGACGAAGCAGCCGACGATCGCGATGACGTATTCGGCCCACATCGGCCGTTGGGGGAAACGGAACCGCGCCCGGCGCTGACGGCCGACGTAGAGGCCGAATACGATGCCGGCGCAGCAGATCGCGGCGATGACCCAGCTTGCCGTGGCGCCGATCGAGCCATGCGGTCCGCCGCCCATCAGCGCGAAGCGGTCGTCGAGCGGCGCGATGGTCTGACCCGTCGTCACCCACCAAGCGGCGCCGCGCCAGAACAATTGGCCGCCGAGGGTGACGATGAAGGACGGAATGCCGATATAGGCCACCAGCGAGCCTTGAAAGGCGCCGATCGCCGCGCCGATCGCCAAGGCGATGATCACGGCGATAACCCAGATCGCCGGATTGTCGAGGCCGAGATAGGCCGGCAGGATATGGACCTGCGCCACCCCAATGATTGTCGAGACGAAGCCAATGATCGATCCGACCGAGAGGTCGATGTGGCGCATGACGATGACGAGCACCATGCCCGTCGCCATGATCGCGATCGACGACGTCTGGACGCTCAAATTCCACAAGTTGCGCGGCGACAGGAACAGGCCCTCGCCGGTTTGAGCCCAGGTAATGATGTTGAAACCGATCCAGATCAGCGCCAGCGCGCCGATCATGCCGAGCATGCGAGTGTCGACCTCGGTGGCTCGGAGCAGCCGTCGAACAGCCGGCTCGTTCGGAGCCGCGCTGGTCGCGCTCGGCGCCGCAGAGGTCATGCTCCCTCCCTATCCTTGGCCTTGACGCCTCGGCCGCCACTTGGGCGGCCTGCAACAGAAAGCCGCGCCGCCTTTGATAACGGCGCGGCTCTCTTTTGTTTCACTCTGTGCTTGAGGGGTCAACTCAGCCGCAGAACTTCACCGTGCCCGGCTTCACGCCGGCGCAGACTTCCGCCTTGGTGATCCAGCCCTTGTCGACGATCACGTTGAGGTTGTCCCTGGTGACCGGAAGCGGGGTCAAGAGGATGCCGTTGACCTTGATCCCCTTGGCCCCGCCGGTGAACGGCTTCACGTCCGGAATGGCGGTCATCTTCTTGCCGTCGCCGAGCGCGACAGCCGCGTCTCCGGCCGTCTTGCCGAGATCGCGCGCGTCCTTCCAGATCGAGACGGTCTGCGTGCCGAGCGCGATACGGTTGATCGCGGCGTGGTCGCCGTCCTGTCCCGACACGGGGACGGAGCCCGCCATGCCCTGCGCCGAGAGCGCCGCGACGACGCCGCCGGCCATGCCGTCGTTCTCGGCCACCACCGCGTCGACCTTGTTGTTGTTCTTGGTGAGGATCTGCTCCATGTTCTTCTGCGCGTTGTCCGGCTTCCACCCGTCGGTGTAGGATTCGCCGACGTTCTTGATCTTGCCGGCCTTCATTGCGGGCTCGAGCACTTCCTTGATGCCGGAGAACAGGAAGTCCGCGTTCGGGTCGCCCTTGTCGCCTTTGATGAAGGCGTAGTTGCCGGCGGGCTTCGCAGCCTCAGATCGCCTTGGCCATCATGCGGCCGACGCCGACATTGTCGAAGGTGACGTAGAGCACGTTCGGGCTCTCGATCAGGCGGTCATAGGCGATGACGGGAATGCCTTCGTCGCTGAAGCCTTCTTGACCGCCGGCAGGATCGCCTCCGAATCCATGGCGAGGATGATGAGCACATTGGCGCCCTTGGAGATGAGGTCCTCGACGTCGGTGAGCTGTTTGGTCGGCGAGGCCTGAGCGTCGGCTGAGATGTATTTCGCGCCATGCGCGGCGAGGGCTTTCTTGATGGCGGCCTCGTCGGTCTTCCAGCGCTCTTCCTGGAAGTTCGACCAGGAGACGCCGACCGTCAGGTCTTTCGCGAAGGCGGCGAGCGATGTCAGGCCGACGGACGCGAGTAGCGCCGCGCCCAAAACCAGTGTTTTTGCAGTTTTCATTGTTTTCCTCCACTTGAGGTCCAACAAGGACCGACTAAAAACTTGATTGACTGCTCACTAACCGGCGATCGGGCGGCGAGACGAGCCTATTCGTCGATCGAGCGCCAGCGCAATTGGCCAAGAGTTGCATAAGAGACTTCAGCTTCAGGGCAAATTGTCCCTCATAATAATATCGATGTTGATCTTCTCCTGCTCGGCGAGAATCGGTTCGCCGCGCATCAAGGACAAGAGAACGCGCATCGCGGACCTCGTCTCATGGCCGGGGTCCTGAGCGATGACCGCATCCATCACGCCGCGAATGAGGCACTTGCGGGTGACGCTGCTCAAATCGTGGCCGATGAAGGTCATGGTCTGCTCGCGGCCCGCGTCGGTGATCGCCTTGGCGACCCCGGGAACGCCTGCGCCGACATTGTAGACCCCGATCAGGTCCGGATGATCGACCATCAATCTGGCCATGAGGGCTTCGCTCTCGCCGTCGTGATCGCTTCCCTCAACCGGGCTCAGGATGTCGAGGTGCGGATACTCCAGGCTCATCACCTGATTGAAGCCGAAAATCCGCTCCGCGTGATCGCGCAACGACTGCGATCCGGCGATGACGCCGATCTTGCCGCCCTGCCTCTGAACGAACCGTCCCATCAGCGATCCGGCCGTTCGCCCCGCGGCGACATTGTCGACGCCGATGTAGTGATGGCGGCGCGAGCCGGGCACGTCGGAAACGAGCGTCACGACATAGGTCCCGCTGTCGACCAGATCGTCGATTGCGGCGCGAACGCTCTGGTGATCGAGCGCCACCACGGCGACGCCGTCATAGCGGCCCGCAAGGGATTCCAGGGTTTCGGCGAGCGCCGCAGGGTTGAACACATTGGTCTTGGTCGTCTCGACGACCGCCCGCCGGGCCGTCAGCCAGCCCGACATGTCGGCGATATTGTCGAGAATCATCGACATGAAGACATTCGAGCCTTCCGGCATCACGAAAGCGATCTTGTGGGCCCGGCCCCTCGCCAGTTCGGCGCCCGCCGCGAAGGGGCGAAATCCGTGTCGGTCGATCGCCTCCCGGACTCGGCGCGCGGTCTCTTCCCGGACGCCGGCCCGGCCATGCAGCACGCGGTCGAGGGTCGCCACGCTGACGCCTACCTCCCGAGCAATGTCTTTCAGAGTGAGATGGCTCGCCGCCATATCGCTACACATTGGCGGCTTGCGTAGCAATCAACGCTGAGGGGCGCAACTCAAATTTTGAGGGCGGCGACGTTCCGTCTTGGGTTTCCCGCTTGCAACGAGGGCTTCGATCGTGACAAATGGCTAAACGATCTCCTGCTATCAGCGGCGAGGCGCGAGGGAAATGAAACGTAGCCGGGGAGCGGCTTTCGCGTTGGGCGCGTCGGCCTGTCTCGTCGTCGGCGCCGCATTGGGCGCGAGCTGGGACGAGCGCGTCTTTCCGCCCGGCTCGCATCTCGATTTCGATCAGGTCGCCGCGGCGGGCCCCGGGGCTCTCCCCGCCCTCATCAACCGCGGGCGTGAGTTGTTCAAGGCGAAATTCACCACCGTCGACGGCGCCGGACGGCCAAAGGCGACCCAGGCGATCATCCCAACCAAGCGTAAGAACGGCGTCAATCCGCCGTTCAGCCGCACCAGCGGGCCGGATTCGAACTCCTGTTTCGGCTGCCACAATGATCCGGTCATCGGCGGCTCGGCCGACGACGTCGCCAATGTCTTCGTTTCGGAAGGCTTCGAAAGCGCGCAGTTCGACTCGATCGATCCGTCGTTCTCGAGCGAGCGGCACACCATAGCGCTGATGGGCGCGGGTCTTGTCGAGCTTCTGGCGCGCGAGATGACTGCGGATTTGCAGGCGATCCGCGCCGCGGCGATTGCCGAGGCCTGCGCTTCAGGCAAGGACGCGCGCGCCGACTTGGTGACCAAGGGCGTCCGCTTCGGCTCGATCGTCGCCCACCCCGACGGCATCGTCGATCTCGACGCCATCGACGGCGTCGACGCCGACCTCATCGTGAGGCCCTTCAGCCGCAAGGGCGTGTTCACCTCGCTGAGGCAATTCACCATCAACGCCCTCAATGTCCATCATGGCATGGAGGCGGTCGAGCGCTTCGGCGTGCGCTGGACCGGGAGTCACGACTTCGCCGAGAGCGGCGTGCCCGATTCCATCACCGCCGGCGACGTCTCGGCGCTGGTGGCGTTCCAGGCGACGCTGGCGCCGCCGACGATCAAGGCCGATCTGCCCGACGATTGGCGGCAGGCAGCCAAGGACGGCGCCAAGACATTCAACGAGATCGGCTGCGCCTCGTGCCACATGGAGACGTTGCCGTTGAAGTCGCTCGTCTTCACCGATCCCGCGCCCTACGACATGGCGGGCACGCTGCGCGCGGGCGAGGTCAAGGCGCCGATCCGCATCGATCTTGGCGCCCTGCCCTTCGCCAAGACTCTTCAGAAGAACGACAAGGGCGAGTGGCTGATCCCTCTCTACAGTGACCTCAAGCGCCATCTCATCGTCGACGAAACGGTCAATTCGCTCGGCAACGAATTGCAGGCCCAGCGCTTCGTCGAGCGCGACGTGTTCCTCACGCCGCGGCTGTGGGGCGTGGGCTCGACCGCGCCTTACGGCCACAACGGCGCCTTCCGCATGCTCGACGAGATCATCGCGGCGCACGGGGGAGACGCGCGCTTTGCCCGCGACGCATATCAGGCGCTCGACCCCGATAAGCGCGACGACGTCATCGCCTTCCTGCGCTCACTGGTCATCGAGGCGCAATGATGCGCCTCGCGCTTTGCCTGCTTGCGTTGCTCGCTGCGGTCGCGGCGGCGCGCGCCGGCGATGACCGGCAGAAGCCGCTGGGCGACGTGCCCCTCATGCATGAAGAGGCGGAGGCCGCGGGCCTGCACAGCGTCTACGACGGTCCGTGGGAATTCTTCGTCGGCGGCGGCGGGGCGGCGTTCGACTGCGACGGCTCGGGCTTTCCCTCGGTGTTCCTGGCGGGGGGCAAGAATCCGGCGAAGCTCTTCGTCAACAAATCCAAGGCTGGCGGGCCACTCAAATTCGAGGAGAAGGCGCTCGACATCGGCGCCGATCCCAAACTCCTGCGCAATGTCATCGGCGCCTATCCGATCGACATCGACGGCGACGGCCGCATGGATCTGTTCGTGCTCAGGGTCGGCGGCAACCTCATGCTGAAGGGCGGTCCCGACTGCACCTTCACGCTCGCCAACCACGAATGGAATTTCGACGGCGATTCCGGCTGGACGACTTCGTTCGCCGCTGAATGGGAGCCGGGGCAGAAATTCCCGACGCTCGCGATCGGCCACTACGTCGACCGCGACGCACCCGGCTCGCCCTGGGGCACATGCGCGGACAATTCGCTCTATCGCCCTCAAGGCGGCGACAAGCCCGACTATTCCGTGCGCACGCCCCTCGCGCCTGGCTTCTGCGCCCTCTCCATGCTGTTCACCGACTGGAACAAATCCGGCGTGCCGTCGCTGCGCGTCTCCAACGACCGGCAATATTACCGCGGCGGCGAGGAGCAGATGTGGCGCATCGAGCCGGGCAAGACGCCCCGCCTTTACACCCGCGCAGACGGTTGGCGGCATCTGTCGATCTACGGCATGGGCATCGCCGAAGGCGATCTCGACGGCTCCGGGTACCCGCAATATTTCCTCACATCGATGGGCGACGAGAAGCTGCAGAAGCTCGATCCTGAGGGGGCCGAGCGCGGCGAAGCGCCGGTCTATCGCGATATCGCAGGCGAAGTCGGCGTCACCGCGCATATTCCGTATGCGGGCGGCGACAAGCGGCCGTCGACCGCGTGGCATGCCGAATTCGGCGACTTCAACAATGACGGTCTCAGCGATATCTTCGTCTCCAAGGGCAACCTGGAGCAGATGCCGGACTTCGCCGCCTACGATCCAAGCAATCTGCTTCTCGGCCAATGGAACGGCAAATTCGCCGAAGCGGGGGACGAAGCGGGCATCGCCTGCGACGCCAAGGGCCGCGGCGCGCTGATTGCCGACTTCAACCTCGATGGGCGGCTCGACATCCTGCAGATCAATCGCGGATCGAATGTTCTGCTCTGGCGCAACATGGGCGCCAAGAATGGCGACGGGCCGCCGTTGCCTATGGGCAATTGGAGCGAGATCCGCCTCATCGAGCCGAATCCCAACCGCAACGCGGTCGGGGCGCGGATTTCAATCAGGACAGGAACCCGCACCCAGACCCGCTTCGTCGACGTCGGCGGCGGCGACGCCTCGGGCCATTCGGGCTTCATCCATGTCGGCCTCGGCACGGCCGAGCGCGCGGAAATCCGGGTGCAATGGCCTGACGGCGACCAGAGCCCGTCTTATCGCGTGTTCGCCAATCAGTTCGTCGTCATCGACCGCACGAAGCCCCAGGCGGCGTACTGGTACCCGGGACGGTAGACGTTCGTGCAGCCGACGACAGGCAGCGTCGCGAATGCAACTTTAGATTTCCTGAGATTGGGTCGAGCCAAAGTCGTCATTGCGACCCCCGGATTTAAGTCCGGGGGAAGCAATCCAGGAGGACAAAGGCGCCGATGATTTCCTGGATCGCCGCGTCGCCGAGCTCAGATCAGGGGTCCTCGGGATGCCGGTGACGGCTCAGCTCGCCATCACTTCGTTCACTTGCATGATCGGTTCGATCTTCGTGTAGTTGGGAATGTCGCCCACAATCTCCGCGCCATGCTTGGCGAGCGCTTTTTGGAGTTCGCCGGCCGAGTTGAACTTGAGATGCGCGATCGCGAGATACGACGGCTTGCCGCCAGCGGGATCGGACATGCCCTTATCGAATTCGCAGCTCACCAACCCTTCCGGCTTCAGTCGGGAGACGACGAGCTTGTGATGATTGTTGAAGTAGTAGTCATAGTTGAAGGTCTCGCCGTCCTTCGCCGGATAGAGAACCGTCAGTCGGTGCATGGCTTTCTCCTCAATGTTGAATCACCGGTCAGTCAGGCGCTCGTTCGGCGCCGTAAGTCCTTCGTCCGATTTTAGCGCTCGCCGCATTGCGAACGCCACTATTGCTTCGCGCAGACGATCACCGCCTTGGCGCCGCCATCGCAGCTTGCGCCCGTTGTCCCATCGATGTGCACTGCGGCGCCGCCCGCGCAATAAGCGCTGGCCATGATCTCGCCCGCACCGCACGACGCCTGACCGGCGTCGCTGACCACTCGGAAACTGGCGCCGGCCGGCCCTTGCGGTCCCGGCGGCCCCGCGGGGCCTTGAGGGCCATGCGGCCCCATCTGCCCCTGGGCTCCGACTGCGCCAGGGGGACCCGGGGGCCCTGCCGGCCCGGAGGGACCCATGCGCCCCGCCGGCCCTTGAGGACCGATCACGCCGGCGATCCCGCCCTCCCCCTTTGGCCCTGCCGGTCCAACCGGCCCAGGCGGGCCGGCCGCGCCAGTTTCGCCCTTGGGCCCAGCCGCTCCGACTTCGCCCTTAGGCCCGGGAGGTCCCGCTGGTCCAGGCTGGGCCGGCCGCGCCGATCTCACCCGTCGGCCCCACCGCCCCGATTTGGCCAGCCTCGCCCTTTGGGCCAGGCGGTCCAGCTGGTCCGGCCGCGCCGATCCCCTTCGGCCCAGCCGCCCCGGCTTCGCCCTTGGACCCGGGAGGCCCCGGGCCAGGCGGTCCAGCTGGGCCGACCACGCCGATCTCACCCGTCGGCCCAGCCGCTCCGACTTCGCCCTTAGGCCCAGCCTCGCCCTTTGGACCAGGCGGTCCGGCCGGTCCGGGCGGCCCGCCTGCGCCGACTTCGCCTTTCGGACCAGGCGGGCCGGCTGGTCCTTGAGGTCCAGTCGCGCCAATTTCGCCTTTCGGTCCTGCCGCTCCAGCCTCGCCCTTGGCGCCGGCAAGTCCTGGAGGCCCAGGCGGTCCGATCGCGCCAACCTCTCCCTTCGGTCCCTTCGCGCCGACATCGCCCTTGGGTCCAGAAGGTCCCACCAGCCCCCGCGGGCCGACCGCGCCCACACCCCCCGCTTCACCCTTGGGCCCAATCGGTCCAGGCGGACCCGCCGGTCCGATCGCGCCGGAATCGCCTTTGGTTCCTTGAGGCCCGGCCGACCCCTCGAGCCCTGGCTCGCCTTTGGGTCCCTGCAAACCGGGCGGTCCGGCGGCGCCGACATCACCCTTCGGCCCCGGCGGCCCGTCGGGACCCGGGGGACCCGGAGGTCCTGGCAGCCCGGCCGGCCCGGGTTCGCCTCTCGCGCCGGGCGGACCATCCGCACCGGTGTCGCCCTTCGGCCCCTGGGGTCCGATGGCGCCGACTGCGCCCGGCTCGCCCTTCGGTCCGGCAGGTCCGGCGGGACCCTGCTGTCCCGGCGGTCCAGCCGAACCTTGCTCGCCCCTGTCGCCCTTCGAGCAAGCCGAAACCGCGAGCAGCGCCGCAAGAGCGACGCCGACGATAGTCAAGCGCATTCGCTTCTCCCCCTCATGAGGCGCTTTCCAGCCTCTTAGACAGTTGCCCCGGATCGTAATCGGCATGTGTAGACGAGACGCCCCGCGTTGCGCCAGAGCCGAGGCTTTCTATCCTGCGCCATCCAAGCGCCTCAATCATCCTGCGGATCGCTCGCAAAGCCGTTGAGGTCAAACATGCATCGTCTGAGCCGTCGCGCCCTCCTTGCCGCGCTCGCGGTCACGCCGCTGTCCCTTCGGGCGCGCGCTGCGACCTCGGCCGAGGAGAACCTGAGCCTCGCCAGCAAGCGCCTCGCCGAGATCGAAGCGCGCGAGGGCGGCAGGCTCGGCGTGTTTGTGCGCGATACGGGGTCTGGCGCGGCGATCGAGCATCGCGCCGACGAACGGTTCCCGATGTGCAGCACGTTCAAGCTTCTCGCTGCAGCCGCCGACGCTCAAGCGCGTGGACGACGGCGCCGAGCGCCTCGACCGAAGGATCGCCTACGGACCAAGCGATCTGCTCGACTATGCGCCAGTCACCAAGGCGCATGCAGCCGAGGGAGGCATGACGCTTGCCGATCTCTGCGCCGCGGCGATCGATTGGAGCGACAACACCGCCGCGAACCTGATCCTCGAGACGATCGGCGGACCGGCGGGCTTCACGCAATTCGCGCGCTCGCTCGGCGACAATGTGACGCGGCTCGACCGCAATGAGCCCGCTCTCAACGAAGCAGCGCCTGGGGACGAGCGTGATACGACAAGTCCCGCCGCCATGGCTGAGGACATGCAAAAGGTGCTGCTGGGCGATGCGCTGTCGGATCCGTCCCGCCGCCAGCTCCAGACGTGGCTCATCAATGACAAGGTCGGCGACAAAAGGCTCCGCGCCGGGCTGCCTCCTTCATGGCGGATCGGCGACAAGACCGGCAGCGGCGAGCATGGGTCGACGAACACGATCGCGATCCTATGGCCGCCGGAGCGGGCGCCGATCATCGCCACGGTCTATTACACCGAGTCGTCCGCGCCGATGGACGCTCGCAACGCAATCCATAGGGAAATCGGCGGCCTGATTGCGGAGACGTTCGTCTGAAAAAAGGGCCAGCGCGAGGCCGGCCCCCAGTTCGCTGTTGCTTCGTGAGGCTTAGCTGCCGCCGCCGATGCAGGTGTCGGCATTCTTCGGCGTGCAGACGTCGAGGCCGGTATAGGTCGGGTCGGCTGGAGGGGCTTTGCCGTCCTTCATGTCCTTGAGAAAGTACATCGCCTTATATCCCATCTCGAATGGCCGCTGGCCGACCTGTCCGGAGGAGAGGCCCTTCTTCAACAGTTCGATCTGGACCGGCAACGTGTCGGCGACCACCAGCGCGAGTTTGCCCGAGGCGATCTTGTCCTTGTACTTCATGGCCGTCTTCGCATAGGCGTCCGGCAGGAACTGCGGGAAACCGCCCGTCGGCGTAAAAGCGTCGAGGTCAGGATACTTGTTGAGCATGTCCTCCAGCTGTTGGTTGGCGACGTTAAAGTCGTCGTTCGTGTAAAGCGGGCAGCCTTCGGCTTCCTTCCAGCCATTCTGGCCGGTCAGGCGAACGCCGGGTGATTCAGCGCTCTTCTGACCCGCAAGGGTGTCACGAATCCCCTGCATGCGCTCGTTATGGTTAGACGCCGCGGCGCCGCCGGATTGGATGCAGATCGTTCCGCCCTTCGGCTTGATGGCCATGACGAGCTTGGCGATGTTGACGCCGATGTCATAATTGTGGGTGCCGACATAAGCGGCGCGCAGGCCCTTGTCCTGCGGCAGCAGGTCCGAATCCCAAGTCAGGACCGGGATCTTGTTGGCGGCGGCGTCCTTGAGCGCATTGGCGATCGCCGGCGCGTTGGCGGCCGAGACCGCAATGCCGTCGACTTTCTTGGTGACGAGGTCGGCTACCATCTGCGCTTGCTCGTCGCCGCCGCCATGTTCGCCAGGCCCGATGTAGAGGCACTTGATCGCGCCCTTGAGCTCCTTCTCGGCCTTCTTGCAACCAGCGAGCGCCTGGTCGAAAAATGGGTTGTTGGTGTTCTTCGGCACGAGCGCAAAAGTATAGGGGTCCGCCGCTCTCGCCGAAGCCGAGACCGCAAGCAACGCCCCGGCGGCGACAGCGCCGGTCAAAACGAGTTTCAACATTGTCTTCCTCCCAGTAATATGGCCCTGTGGGCCGGTTTAACGCAGACCCACATGGGTCATTCGCGTTTCGCTCCTCGAAGTTTCCCGAGGTAAACCGCTCCGATCAAGAACAAGCCGACGAACGTGCCTTGCCAATTCGAATCGACGCCCGCCATCAGAAGCGAATTGCGGATCGTAAAGATGAGCGCCGCGCCGATGAACGCGCCATAGGCGCTCGCCTCGCCGCCCATCAAGTTTGCGCCGCCGATCACCGCGGCGGAGATGGCGAGGAGCTCGTAGGTGGCGCCAAGGGCGTTGATCGCCGACCCCGCCCAGCCGACGGAGAGAATGGCCGCGAAAGCCGCCGTTAGGCCGGAGAACACATAGACCTGCACCTTGATGAGGTTGACGGGCACGCCGGTCAAGAGCGCCGCCTGCTCGTTCCCGCCGATCGCCAGCACATGGCGACCCCAGCTCGTCATCTTGTAGACCAGTCCAACAATGAAGGTCAGGACGATGAGGAAAAGGAGCGGATAACTCAGTTCGAAATGCGGCGTGATGTGCCATGCGCCGCTCCCAAGCGCTTTGAACCCCGGTCCGCCGGGACCGAAGTTGTAGAGCATGCGGTTTCCCGACAGCACCACGGCGACTGACCGGGCAATCGCCAGCATTCCGAGGGTCGTGACAAAGGGCGAAAGGCCAAGATAGGCGATGATGATGCCGTTGATGAGCCCTGCGACGCCTCCCGCGAGCAGGCCGACGATCACGGCGGCCCAGCCGGGGTAGCCAGCTTCGAGAACGAGGCCGCTCGAGACGGCGGTCAGACCCATGATCGAGCCGACCGAAAGATCGATGCCGCCTGTCGCGATCACCGCCGTCATGCCGAGCGCCATAATGCCGATGAAGGAGAAATTGCGCGTGGTGTTATAGAAATTGTCGGCGGTCGCGAACGACGCCGGCTGCAGCCAACTCATCACGATGCAAATGATGATGAGCGCGACGGTCACCCAGAACGCTTGGGAACTCGTGAAGCGTTGCAAAAAGGTGTGTTGCTGGACGCCCAGCACCGATTCGATCGAGACGTTGGCTTGCGGCGCTTCGCTTGCCATTGGAAGGCTCCTCAAGCCGCGTGGATTGCGCCGGTGATCAAGCCGGTCACTTCTTCCGGGCTCGTCGCATGAATCGCCTTGTCGGCAACCTTGTTGCCGCGGCGCATCACCATGACCCGATCGCATACGGCGAAGACGTCGGGCATGCGATGGCTGATGAGGATGATCGCCATGCCGGCGTCCTTAAGCCGACGGATAAGGTCCAGCACCTCAGCCACCTGTCTCACCGAGATCGCGGCGGTCGGCTCGTCCATCAAGACGAGCCGCGCCTTCGAGAGCCGGGTGCGGGCGATGGCGACAGCCTGGCGTTGACCGCCAGACATCTGACGCACGAGGTCCCGGGGCCTTGTCTCGGACTTGAGCTCGCTGAACAATTCGCCGGCCCGCTTGGCCATCGCCTTGTGGTCGAGCCAGCGAAACGGACCCGCGCCGCGCTTGATTTCGCGTCCGAGGAAAACGTTGGCGGCGGCCGACAGGTTGTTGCAGAGCGCCAGGTCCTGGTAGACGACCTCGATCCCCTTCTCGCGCGCCTCGACGGGCTTGTGAAAGTGCACCGCCTCGCCGTTGAGGCGGATCTCGCCGTGGGTCGGGGGAAAATTACCGGCGATGACCTTGACCAGGGTCGACTTGCCGGCGCCATTGTCGCCCATCAGGCCCAACACTTCGCCGGCCTCGAGCGCCATGTCGACTTCGTTCAGCGCATGAATCGCGCCGAAATGTTTCGACACCGCGTTCAATTCAAGAATTCGGCAAGCCTTGCTTCCTTCGCGCTCAACCCGGTTGCTGCTGACGTTTCACTCGTCCGCCTGTTCTTCTGACATGTCACCATCACAGATCTGGCCGAAGCGCAAGGGGGAGCGGGTCGAAGGCAACTGGTCCGATGACTCCAGCCATCGACCCTGAACTCGCTGCGCGCCATGCGGAATTCGGCGCCGGACGAGGCGGCGCCTCTCAGCGCCACATCGCCTGCGTGGGCCCAAAGATCGACGCGCGCCCCGAGACGGGCTTGGCTTCGGGCTGAGTCTGCCGCTCGAAGGGCTTCAAAAACGCCGCTTTCGCGGTCAGCCTTCGCTATGGCGCCGGCGCCTCTTCGACCCGATGGCGCAGCCAGACCATGCCTCCCTCTAGAGTCTCGCAGCCAATCAGTCGGAGCGACTGCCCGGCGCCGGGTCGTTCGCCGTTGGCGCCGTCATAGTCGACGATGGTTTGCCGGCCGGCCAAGCCATCGACCGCTGGGTAAATCAGAGTGCTGAACTCGTCGATCAGGCGATGCTTGAGAAACGCGCCATTGATCCTGCCGCCGCCCTCGAGAAGGAGCTTCTTGACGCCGAACACTTGAGCGAGCTGCGCCATCGCGCCGGGGAGATCCTCGCCCCTCGGGCCTGCGAAAATATAGGAGGCGCCGTCCTCGCGGAGCTCAGCCAGATAAGCGTCCGATACCTGCTCGCCCACCACCGCGACGACGTGATCGCCACCGATATTGTCCTGGCCGTAGTGAACGCGGCCGAAGGGATCGATCGCGACGGCAAGATTCCTGCCGTTCCGTTGGCCGAGGTGAGGCTCGCGCGCGAGTGGCAAGCTGACGGCGACGGTTCGTTCGCGCCCCTTGGCCATTTCCGCCATCGTCACCCGGCCGACGATCCAGCCCTCGGCCTCAAAGCGGTCGTGAACTGCCTCATAGTGTCGGCGCAACGCCTCGGCCGACACGCCGGCGGCAGGACGGGTGAAACGGCTCGGATGGAGGCCGCCGTCTATGGACGTGCCCATATGGCAGATGGTGTAGGGGCGCATCAAAGGACTCACCGAGAGCACTATGCCCCGCCACGAGCCCGCTGAGCAATCGGCGACAAAGGCAACGCTTGCGGCAAATCATCGTCTCTTGGCGTGAAGCTCTCGTTCGGGTTGGGTCGGGCTTCGGCTCCGAAGCCCGCGTTCGATATACTCCCTGATCAGCCGCTGCGCCGGGATCCCTTCCTTCGTCGCGCGGGCCCGCACTGCGTCAAGCAAACGGCCCGGCAGCCGCAGGTGGATTGACGCGTCCTTGGCGAACCGTTCGTAGCGCGCGAACCATTCGTCACGAGGCAATGCGCCCGCGGCCAGATCATACTCGTCGAGGTCCGCCGTTTCGAGGAACGCCTCCAATGTCTCGTCGCTATCGAACTTCGGAAACGGTTTCTTCATCGCCCCTCGTTTCTGTGCATGTAGCGGGGCGCTGATCGGCCGAACATAGAGCTGGCCATCTCTCTCGCGCATCGTGAAAACCACGAACAGGGGGCGGCCCTCGGAATTGCGACCGATGGCGCGAAAGCGGGTCTCCCCCTCGTGTGGATCGCCCGCGATGAGCGTTCGTGAATCATCGATCAGGGCTTCGATTTCACCCAGTGCAACGCGACGGGCGCACTTTTCCCGATTGCGGTCATCCCAATCGAACCGGCTCATGTGTACACAAAAATGGGCACAGGGTCAACGCCGATCGGTGCTGGCCGAGGGCGCGCCGTCCATTACCGCCACATCGCCCGCATCCGCGCCTGAAGATCCACCCGCGGGCCGTCGGCCGTCGCCCGCAACGGCGCAGGCTCGGCCTCGGGCCAAGTCTGTCGGTCGAAGTGCTTCAAAAGCGGCGGCGGGATGAAGCGCGTGCGGCTCGCGTACACGCTGCGGTCGCCGTATTTCGGCTGCCCATGGACATAGAAGCGCTGCGGCACAACGAGCGCGAGCTCGTCTTTAGCCCGAGTCATCGCGACATAGAGCAGGCGGCGCTCCTCCTCGATCTCCTCAGACGAGCCGGTGGCGAGGTCGGAGGGAATGCAGCCGTCGACGCAATTCAGCACGAACACCGAGCGCCATTCCTGGCCTTTGGCCGAATGGATGGTCGAAAGGATGAGAAAGTCCTCGTCCCTCAGCGGCGGCCCCGCTTCGTCGCTGGTCGCGTCCGGCGGATCGAGCGCGAGCTCGCTCAGGAAACGCTCGCGCGACGGGAACGAAGCGGCGATGCGCTCGAGCGCCTCGAGATCGCCCATGCGCATGCGCGCGTCGTCGTAGCGGGCCTCCATGAGGGGCATGAGCCACGCGACGGCGTCGGCGATCTCCGCCGGCCACGGCGCAGCGCGCGACGCGAGGCGGCGCATGAGATCGGCGAAGGCGGGAAAGCCGTCGCGCGCTCGGGCGGGAGTTGACAGCGCCGCCATCGTCGCGAAGCCATCGTCGACAGCCGCGGCGGCGATAATGGTCTCGGCGACCTTTGGCCCGACGCCCGGCATGAGCTGCGCGACGCGAAAGCCCGCCACTCGATCGCGCGGATTCTCGGCGAAGCGCATGAGCGCGACTGCGTCCTTGACATGCGCCGCGTCAAGGAACTTCAAGCCGCCGTATTTGACAAACGGCACGTTGCGGCAGGTGAGCTCGAGCTCGAGCGCTGCGCTGTGGTGGGAGGCGCGGAACAGCACCGCTTGAGCCTTTAACGAAGCGCCCGCTTCGCGATTGGCGAGCACGCGGGTCGCAATAAAGCGGGCCTGGTCAGAATCGTCGGGGACGGCGACCAGCTGGGGAAGGGACCCGTGCGGCCTCTCGGTCCAAAGGGTCTTGGCGAAGCGCTCCGGCGCGAGCGCGATAATTGCATTGGCGGCGGCAAGGATCGCGCCGCTTGAACGATAGTTGCGCTCGAGCGTCGCCACATGCGCCGGCGGATCGAAGGCGCCCGGAAAGTCGAGGATGTTGCGCACCGTCGCGGCTCGGAACGAGTAGATCGCCTGCGCGTCGTCGCCGACAACGGTCAGACCTCGCCCATACGGCCTGAGCGCCAACACGATTTCGCCCTGCAGCGCGTTGGTGTCCTGGTATTCGTCGACCAGCAGGTGATCGAAGCGCTCCGCGACCTCGGCCGCGATCGCCGGCTCGGTCAGCATCTGCACGAAATAGAGCAGAAGGTCGTCGTAATCGAGCACGTTCTGGCGCTGCTTCATCTCCACGTAAGACGCGAAGAGCGCGCGTAAGGGCTCCTCGTGCGCTGCGACCCAAGGAAACCATTTGCCGAGCGTCTCTTTAAGCTCGCCGCGCGCATTGACGACGCGCGAATAGATCGCGAGGCACGTCGCCTTGGTGGGAAACCGCTGCTTCGAATCGCCGAGGCCGGCTTCATGCCGCGCCCAATTCATGAGATCGGCCGAATCCTCGCGGTCGTGGATGGTGAATTGCGGATCGAGCCCGAGGCGGGTCGCGTATTCGCGCAAGAGCCGAGCGCCAAGGCCATGGAACGTTCCCGCATAGGCCGGCGTCGCGGCGGCGACGGCCTCAGGCGAGAGACGGCGGGCGAGTAGGCGTTCGACGCGGCGGCCAAGCTCAGCCGCCGCCCGACGCGAGAAGGTCGCGAGCATGATGCGCTTCGGGTCGGCGCCCGCGAGGATGAGCGCAGCGACGCGATGCGCCAGCATCGCCGTCTTGCCGGAGCCCGCGCCGGCGATGACGAGCAAGGGCTTAGGCCCTTGCGGTTCGCCAATCCCATACTCGACCGCGAGCTGTTGCTCGGGATTGAGATCGACGGCCGGGCTCGAGCGAATCAAAGCGAGCGACATGGGTCGACGCAATCATGTTTCGCGCTTTGTTCGCAAGGGCGATAGACGCGCGCGGCGTCATTAGCTAATAGGTGGGCTAACTATGAGAGCCTGCAATGTCGACCGTCACCATCCACGATGCGAAGACGAATCTTTCGAAGCTCCTGGCTAGAGTGGAGGCCGGCGAGGAAATCGTCATTGCGCGCGGCAAAACTCCGATCGCACGGTTGACGCCAATCCATGGATTGCCGGCCAATCGCCAGTTTGGCGCATTCAAAGGCGTCGTGAGCGTCGGCCCGGAGTTTTTCGAGCCGATGACGGACGCCGAAGTGGCGGAATGGGAGTAGGAGTGCCGCGGCTCCTCCTCGATACCCACGCATTTCTCTGGTGGCTCGCCGGGGACGAAAGGCTGAGCGTCGGCGCGCGTGAAGCCATTGGCGAGGAGCAGGATTCTATTTTCGTCAGCGCGGCCTCCGTTTGGGAGATTACGACGAAGCATCGCTTGGGCAAACTCCCCGGAGCAAGCGCGATCGTCGGCGATCTCGTCGGCGTGATTGAGAGCCAAGGATTCTTTGGCCTGCCGATTTCGGTACGCCATGGGCTGGCCGCCGGCGCGTTGCCGGGCCCTCATCGCGATCCCTTCGATCGCATGCTGATCGCGCAAGCGATGCTCGACGAGCTCGTCCTGGTTTCCGACGAGCGTGCTTTCGGCGCCTATGGGGTGCGGCAACTCTGGTGAATCGGAGGCATGGCGCGTAAACCTCATACTGTGCGAGCGCCCAACTGGCCGATTGTCGTGCGGCTGTGCTATTTGGCGGCGCGAAGCGCCATTCGCGGGGCGGCGCAATGCCGGGAGCGGAATCGCACTACGTCCACCGGACGGCCTGGCTGCGGGCGGCGGTGCTCGGCGCCAACGATGGGATCATTTCGACCGCAAGCCTCATCATGGGCGTCGCGGCAGCCAGCGGAGCGCGAGCCGAAATCCTCACCGCGGCAATCGCGGGATGGGCGGCGGGCGCGATGTCGATGGCGGCCGGCGAATATGTCTCGGTCAGCTCACAGGCCAACTCCGAAATGGCTGATCTGGCGCGCGAGCAGCGCGCGCTCCGCGAGCGGCCGGCCGAGGAGAAGCAGGAGCTTGCCCAGATTTACGAAGAACGCGGCCTGAAGCCGAAGCTCGCGCATGAGGTCGCGGGTCAACTCATGGCCAAGGATGCGCTCGACGCCCACGCGCGCGACGAGCTCGGCATCACCGAAAGCGCGCAGCCCAAGCCGATTCAGGCCGCCTTCGCGTCGGCCCTCGCCTTCTCGGTCGGCGCCGCCCTGCCCACCGTGGCGGCGTTTCTCGCGCCGCAAGGCGCCGTCGTCAAACTCGTGCCCGCCGCCGCGCTGGTCTTTCTGGTCGCGCTTGGCGCGCTCGGCGCCTGGGCGGGCGGCGCGCCGATGGTGAAACCGGCGCTGCGAGTCGGTTTCTGGGGCGCGCTCGCCATGGCCGTGACAGCGGGGATCGGCGCCTTGATCGGCAAGGCGGTCTAGCTCGCCGACGTGAGCGCTAAGTTAGCCTGCCTTTTGCGTCTGATGCGGAAACAGGTGCCGCTTGGCCTCGTCGTCGAACTCTTGCTTGAAGGCATGCTTTTCCTTCAATTTGTTGACGCGGGCGACGGCCGGACGCTGGTTGATCTCGTCGACGAGCCGCTTGACATTGGCCATCTTCGACCACGTCTCGGCGCCCAACAGGAAAGGCGCGGCCGAGCTCCAACCCCAAATCGACATGTCCACGATCGTATACGTGTCGCCGAGCACGTATTTCCGGCCGGCCAGCCGGTCGTCGAGGATCTTCCAGTGCCGGTGGGTTTCGAAATTGTATCGATTGATCGCGTATTCGATCTTCTCGGGGGCCGCGACGTTGAAGTGGAAGGACTGGCCGGAGAAAGGCCCCACTCCACTGGAGACGAAGAACAGCCACGACAGCAGTTCGCCGCGCGCTTTGGGCGTATTCTCGGGGAGGAAGCGCTTCGTCTTCTCGGCGAGATAAAGCAGGATCGCGCTCGAGTCGAAGACGGTCGCTTCGCCGTCCACGATCGCCGGGGTCTTTCCATTCGGATTGATCGCCCGGAAACCTGGCGAGTGCTGTTCGCCCTTGCGCGTGTCGACTGGCATGATTTCGTATTCGAGGCCGGCTTCTTCGAGGAACAAGGCGACCTTCGCCGGGTTTGGCGACGGGTGATAATAGAACTTGATCATGCCGATGTTCCCTACCATGCGGCCGCGCCGCGATGAGGAGGCAATAGCGCAACGCGCTTACGCGCGCAAAGGCAGCCCGTAGGCTCAAGTCACCGTCTCGGCGCTGTAGCGAGCAATGAGGCCGTTGCGGATCACGGAGCGGTAAACGAAGAAGAAGAAGAAACAGGCGAGCACAAGGTAGACCACCGCGAGCGCTCCTCCGATCGCCAACCGACCCCAGGGAAGACCCTGTCCGGCGACGACCGAGCGCATGCCTTCAAACACATAAGCCGGCGGCAGGATGAGGGCGATCGCCTGCATCCATCCGGGCAGGACCGTGACGGGATAGAAAACGCCCGCGAACGGCGAGATCAGCATCGGGATCGGCCAGATGAGCCATTCGGAGGCGGGGCCGAGCCTCAGCACCAAGGCGGAGGCGGCGACGCCGAGCGCAATGCCGGTGACGAACAGCACCATGAGAAAAGGAGCGATCGCCAATCCGTAAGAGAGAAAGGACAATCCGAAAGCGACCTGCGCAAGAACGATCATCGCGACGAGGCTCAACCCGCTGGTGATGATCGCGACGATGAGGAGGCCGATCAGATATTCGGACGTTCTCAAGGGGGAGGCGAAAAAATTGAGGAAGTTTCGCGTCCAGACGTCCTCGAACAAGGTCATCGTGATTTGCTGCATAACGCGCGTCAGAAAGTCCCATAGCAGGACCGCGCCGAGGAGCGCCGGCACAAAATTGAAGTCCGCGTGCGAGACGGTATTGAGGTAGCGGGTGAGAAAGCCCCAGACCAAAATATCGATCGCGACAAAGATGAAGATGGGAAAGACCCGCTGCGGGCTACCTCGATAGAGATAGAACATCCTGAGCACGACGGCGCCGATGCGCGAGGCGTTCATCGCCCGCCGCCGCTGTGCAGCGCCTCTTGCGCCACGTTGACGAAGAGATCGTCGAGGCTCTCGGCGCCGTGTTCCTTTGGCAGCGTTTTCGGGTCTCCCTCGAGTACGATCCGCCCATGCGACAGGAACAGCACCCGATCGCAGACAGCCTGAACCTCGTACATATTGTGGCTCGTCCACAACACGCCGCAAAGGCCGTTGTCGACGAATTTGGCGATGCCGGCGCGAATGTCTCGGGCGCTCGAAGGATCGATCGACGCCGTCGGCTCATCGAGAAGAAGCAGCCGCGGGCGATTGAGCATCGCCTTGGCGAGGGAAAGACGGGTCTGCTCGCCGGACGACAGAACGCCCGCCTTCGTCCGTCGATACCGCACGAGATCATAGACATCGAGCAGCTTCTCGATGCGAGCCGAGAGATCCTGGACGGCATAGAGCATGCCGAACACGCGAAGGTTCTGCTCGACGGTAAGGTTGCCGGGCAGCGGCGCATAGACGGCGGCAAAGTTGGTGCAGGACAAAGCCTTGCTGCGGTCGGCGGCGAGATCGATCCCCTCGATCTCGATGCGCCCCGCGCTCGGCTCAAGCACGCCCAGGATCATGTTGATCGTCGTTGTCTTGCCCGCGCCGTTCGGGCCAAGCAGGCCGACGATTTCGCCAGGCGCGACGTGGAAGCTTACGCCATCGACCGCTCGCACGTCGCCGAACGACTTTTCGAGACGCTCGACCTTAAGCACGCAAGGGACGGGCGGAATCATCCGCCCGTCCTATCAGGTTGGGCGGGTGGCGCGTCAAGCGCCCGCCGTCACGGCTGCCCGCTTCCTCCGGCGGAGCCATAGACTTGCCCAGTCGCAAAACTCGCATCCGACATCGCCAGTTGGACATAGATGGAGCCAAGTTCCGCAGGTTGGCCCGGCCGACCGAGTGGAGTCTGGCCGCCGAACTTCTCCACCTTTTCCTGCGTCGCCCCGCCGCTGATTTGCAGCGGCGTCCAGATCGGCCCCGGAGCGACCGCGTTGACCCGAATGCCCTTCGACGCGAGCTGCTTCGCCAGCGACTTCACGTAGTTCATGGTCGCGGCCTTCGTCTGCGCATAGTCATAGAGATCGGGCGAAGGGTCATAGGCCTGCTCCGAGGCCGTGCCGATGATGGCCGAGCCGGGGGGCATATGCGGCACCGCAGCCTTGATGATCCAGAAGGGCGCGTAGATGTTCGTTTTCATCGTCGCGTCGAAATCCTCGGTCGAAATATCGAGGATCGATTGGCGGCTCTGCTGGCGCCCCGCATTGCTGACAAGGATATCGAGGCCGCCCAGTCCGTGAACAGCCTCGTCGACGAGACGCTTGCAGAAGGCCTCATCGCGAATGTCCCCGGGAATCGACAGAGCTTTTCGACCTTCCGCTTTCATGAGGTCGATGACCTCGCGCGCGTCCGGCTCCTCCGCCGGCAGATGATTGATCGCCACATCCGCGCCTTCGCGCGCAAAGGCGATCGCGGCGGCGCGGCCCATGCCCGAATCCCCGCCTGTCACCAGCGCCTTGCGGCCAGCGAGGCGGCCTGAGCCGCGGTAGGACGTCTCGCCGTGATCCGGACGCGGATCCATTCGGCTCGCAAGCCCCGGCCAAGGCTGCTCCTGTCGGCGAAACGGCGGTTTGGGATATTTGGTGCGGGGATCCTGCAGGGCTTCAGGAGCCGGCGCCTCGGTGTCTTTCGAGAGCGGCCGATCCTTGGAACTCTGGGCAAAGGCCGGCGCGGCGGCGGCTGCGAGGCCCATGCCTCCGACGCCGACGATTGCGCGGCGGGAATAGGGGAAGCGTTCGTCTGAGCTCATGTGCGATCTCCACGATTTTCTGGAGAACGCTCACTTCCGTCGTTTGTTGCTGCTCCGCCTGCCGCGATCAATCGACGGCGTTAACCGGCTACCTGGCTCTCGAGAAGATCGAGCGTGAACAATTCCTGCGGCCTTCCCACGCCGCGCAAAGCGAACCGTCCAACGGAAGCGAACGCGCGCTGCTGGTCGACACAGGATTCCGCGAACGCCGCGGAGATGAGGACCGGTTGGTCCACCGATCGGCACATCGCCGCGATTCGGCTCACCTCGTTGACCGCTGGGCCGACGACGGTGAAATCGAGCCGCTCCTTGCTGCCGATGTTGCCGTAGAACACCTCGCCGATATGGAGCCCAAGGTACATGTCGGTCGCCGGCAGACCCTTCTCGAACCGGCGCGTGTTGAGCGCCGCAACCGCCTCCTGCGCCGCCCGCGCGGCGTCGAGCGCCGCGGCGCAGGCGCGGCTTCTTTCCTCGGCCGGGAAAATGGCGAGCACGCCGTCGCCGATCAGCTTGAGCACGTCGCCGGTGTTCTGGTGGATCGAGGAGACGACGGCCTCGGCGTAGTCGTTAAGAAGCGGAATGATCTCTTCCGGGGCAGAGGTCTCGGAGATGCGGGTGTAATTGCGCAAATCGCTGAACCACAGCACGGTCTTGATCCGGTCCGTCACGCCTCGTTCGATGCGGCCTCTCAACACCCGCCGGCCGGCGTCGCGTCCGAGATAGGTTTCGACCAACGTCTCCGCGATGCGCGCGAGGGACGCCGCTTTGATCGCAAGCCCGAGGAAAGGGGTGAGGCGCTTCAGCGCGCCGATCTCATCATCCGAAAAACCTTCGGCTCGAGCCGTCGTCCAATACGAATACACGCAGTCCATTTCGCCGATCACCCCGTCCTCGGCGAAGCGGTTGATGATCGCGACATAGTCTGTGAACTTCGCCTCGCGAAACTCGGCGAAGGAAGGAAACTCGACTTCGGTCTCGGCGGTCACAGGGAGGCGCAATAGCAATTCGCCGCTGTTCAAAAGCCGATAAAGAGGGCTTGTCCGCCAGCGTTCCGCCGCCTCTCCTTCGGCCGTTCGCCCATACTCGGTCAGCGTCGCTTCCGGCGTTTCCTTTTCCCAACGAAACGCCCGCCCTTCGTGAATGGGGTGGAGCGTGTCGACAAGCAGCATCACGCGCGCGAGCGGCAGTCCGCCCGCGACCGCGCGGCTGCAAAAGCCCTCGACCAGCGCGGTCTCGGTCCGTCCTTCAAGGCCCGCTTTCGCGAGCCAGGTCGCAAGCTTGGCGATCTCGGCCTCGGTCATGGGAGCGATCATAAATCGTCCGGAACGGAAGGCCAACGTCGCGCGGTCGGACGCTTGCGCCTGTGCTTCGGGCGCCGTAACGGTCGCCCGCCCATAGGGCGCCGCCCGATTGTCCTTCAGGGCTTGAGCCGGCTGCGCGCTGTGCTTTTAGGTTGACAAGTTATATAATTCTACTGGACTTATCCAGAGCCCAATGGAGGAATCGATGTCCCTTCGCCTTAACGACACTGCTCCTGACTTCACCGCCGAAACCACGCAGGGCAAGATCAACTTTCACGAATGGATCGGCGACAAGTGGGCGATCCTGTTTTCTCATCCAAAGGACTTCACCCCGGTCTGCACCACTGAACTTGGCTATATGGCCAAGATCGAGCCCGACTTCACCAAGCGCAACACCAAGCTCATCGGCTTGAGCGTCGATCCAAGCGAGTCCCATGCGCGCTGGCTCGCCGACATCGAGGAGACCCAAGGCGCGAAGGTGAACTACCCGATCATCGCCGACAAGGATCTCGCGGTCTCCAAGCTTTACAGCATGCTGCCCGCCGAAGAGCCCGGCACATCGGAGGGCCGGACGGCGGCGACCAACCAGGCCGTGCGTTCGGTGTTCGTCATCGGCCCCGACAAGAAGATCAAGCTCATGCTGACCTATCCGATGAGCACGGGCCGCAATTTCGATGAGATCCTGCGCGTGGTCGATTCCATGCAGCTCACCGCGAAGCACAAGGTGTCGACGCCGGTGAACTGGAAGCACGGCGACGACGTTATCATTTCCGGCTCGGTCAACGACGACGACGCCAAGAAGCTGTTCCCCGAAGGCTGGCGCTCGCCGAAGCCCTATATCCGGATCGTCAAGCAGCCGGTCTGAAGCGACCGCGTCCGTCGAAGATGAGAGGTCTTCGGCGGCAGCATGCAGCGTTTTGCGCGAGCCCTGGGAGCGCTTGCGGTGAGGTTGGCCGAGACTATCCTCGTTCTGGCGCTCTTCAGCGCCGGTCTTATTTTCTCTGCAGACCGTCGCAGGCCGATGATGCGGCGCTCACGGCGCAACTGCAGCAGGTCCTCGACGCCTACGTCAAGGATCGCGCGTCGATCGAAGGGCTTTCGGGCGCCGCATTGCAGGTGGATCGTGGCGCGGGCAAACCGATCCTTTCGATCTACGCCGGCGACAACGGGCTCAGCGACAAAAAGCCGATCGGCCCCGATACGTTGTTCGACATCGGCAGCAACACCAAGGAATTCACCGCCGCGCTGATCCTCAAGCTCGAAGCCGCAGGCAAGCTCAGGCTCGACGACACGATCGGGCAATGGCTGCCGCAATATCCGGCATGGAAGGACGTGACCATCCGCTCGCTGCTCCAGATGACGAGCCCGATCCCGAACTATTCGGAGACGGTTGAGATCGGCGAGATCGAGGTCGCCGACATCCATCATCAGTTCAGCGCCAAGGATCTGATCGGCTTCGTCGACCCCGACAACGGCAAGCATTTTCCGCCGAGCACGGGATGGTTCTATTCGAACACCAATTACATTCTTGCCGGCCTGATCATCGAGGCGGCTTCCGGCATGAACTACGAGCAGGCGCTGACGACCATGATCCTGGAGCCGCTCGGGCTGCACGACACGTATTACGCCGATGGGGCCCATCCGGGGCCTGCGGCTGCAGGCCCTGTTATGTCGCGTGTGCCTCGAGCGCTCTACATGCTGCAGGATTGCCTCATGTACCAGCCTGAGCCTTGCACCGTATCGACGCTCGCGCCACTGATTGGCAAGGACATGCGGCTGCAGAACCGCTCGTGGGCGGGCGAGGCAGGCGCCATCATCTCCAACCCGCACGACCTGGGCCTATGGATCCGCGCTCTTTTCGGTACGCGCGTCTTTCCCGCAAAGCAGCTCGACGAAATGACCACGCTGGTCTCGAACAAGACAGGCCTGCCTCTGCAAGAAGTCTCCGCCGATGAGCCGGTCGGCTTCGGCCTCGGCCTTGGCCGCTTCCATCGAAAGGAGCTTGGCGGCGCCTATTGGTTCTACGAGGGCGAAACCCTCGGCTTCCGGACGATCTTCGCCTATTGGCCGCAAGTACGACCTCCTCATCACCGGGTCGGTCAACAGTCGGCCGCCGAACGGCGAGGACAAGTTCGGTCCCGCCGTGATCGGGGGCGCCTTCATGGCTTTGCAGCGGGCCCATCTGATCGAAACGTCCGGAAGCCCATAGGCTCCCGATGATCCTTCGCGAATGGCGCGGACGCGCAAGCCCATTGCAAGCCGACGCCTACCCGACACACTTTCGCACGAAAGTGCTTCCGGAGTTGGTGCGCGTTCCCGGATTTCTGGGCGCGCAACTCAGCAAGCGTGAGATCGGCGATACGATTGAATTTCTCGTTCTCACGCGTTGGCGGACGATCGGCGCGATCCAGGATTTCGCCGGGAGCGATATCGCCAAGGCGGTCGTTGAACCCGGCGCGATCGCGGCGCTCATCGATTTCGATGCGCGCGTGCTGCACTACGAGGTGATTGAAGACGTGGTCCCGTGAGGATTGGCGAGGACCGGCGAGCCAAGATGTGCTATGAAGCGCTGTTGAAATAAAGGGCCGCGAAAGGTCGAAAACCGCGCGGCGCTGGGAGGCTGCGCATGATCTTCCGCCAATTGTTCGACAGCGTCTCGAGCACCTATAGCTATGTGCTCGCCAGCCGGCGAGGCGGCGAGGCGCTCATCATCGATCCGGTGCTGGAGAAGGTCGACCGCTATCTCAAGCTGATGGAGGAGCTCGATCTCAAGCTCGTCAAGGCGGTCGACACCCATCTGCACGCCGACCACATCACCGGCTTAGGCGCGCTGCGCGACCGCACGCGCTGCGTGACCGTCATGGGCGAGCAAAGCAAGGTCGATGTCGTGTCCATGCGGATCGCCGAGGGCGACAAGCTCGGCGTCGAGGGCTTGAGCCTCGACGTGCTCTACACGCCCGGCCACACCGACGATTCCTACAGCTTCCATTTCGGCGATCGGCGTGTTCACCGGCGACACTTTGCTCATCCGGGGCACCGGCCGGACCGATTTCCAGAACGGCGATTCCCGCGCCCAATACGAGAGCCTGCAGCGCCTGATGCGGCTGCCTGAAGAGACGCTGGTGTTTCCGGCGCACGATTACAAAGGCGACACCGTCAGCACGATCGGCGAGGAAAGGCGCTTCAATCCACGGCTCCAGGTCCAGAATGCCGACGAATACGCGAAGCTGATGGAGAGCCTGCATCTGCCCAATCCGAAAATGATGGACGTCGCCGTTCCCGCCAACATCCATCAGGGGCTGCATCAGGAGGACGTGGCGCGCAAGGGCTGGGCCTTTTCGGCTGAACAGGCGAAGGGGCTCGTCGGGCGGCCGGATGTCACGCTGATCGACCTTCGCGAGAAAGCGGAACGCGAGCGCACGGGCGCGATTCCCGGTTCGCTTCACGCGCCCTATGGCGAGCTTCAGGACCAATTCGGCGAAGGCGGCCTCGTCCACGAGCTCGCGCGGTCGGGCAAGACGATCGTCTTCTACTGCGCCTTCGGCGAACGTTCGGCGATGGCGGTGCAGGCGGCGCAGGACCAGGGCCTCGCCTCAGCCCGGCATCTCGAGGGCGGCATGTCGGCCTGGAAGAAGGCGGGCGGCGCGGCGAGCTGAGCCTCCTCACGTGGGCGCGGTCTGTTTCGATCCGTTGCGCCGCGGGCTCAGAGACCGTTGACGGACTATGCGTTGACCTCATTCGGCCCCAGGGCGTAGCGTCGCGCGCATCGGCGGTCTGGGGAGACGTCCATGCCCAAGGTCAAAGTCAACGACATCACGATCAACTACGAGACCCAAGGATCAGGCGAGCCGCTTGTGCTCATCCCTTACCTTGCCGCGGACAACGCCTGTTACGCCTTCCAGGTCGCCGACTACGCCAAGCATTTCACCTGCATTTCCCTCGATCCCCGCGGCGCGGGCGAGACCGACAAGCCGGACGGACCCTATTCGACCCAATTGTTCGCCGACGACGTCGCCGCTTTCATGGCGGCGATCGGCGTCGAAAAGGCGCATGTGAGCGGCCTGTCATTGGGCGGAGCGGTTGGCCTGTGGCTCGCCAGCAAATACCCCGAGCGGGTCAAGACGCTGTCGCTGCACTCCTGCTGGCCGAAGAGCGATCCGTTTCTGAAGGTCGTCCTCGGCGACTGGCAAATCATCGCCAAGGCGCTCGGCAACGTGCAGGAAATGATCATCCAGGGGATCTTTCCATTCTGCTTCACGCCTGAGCTTTACGCCGCCAAGCCCGAATATATCGACCAGCTCGCCGCCTTCGTGCGCAGCCGGCCGAAACAGCCGGTCGATGCGTTCCTTCGCCAGTCGGACGCCGTCGTCGCCCATGACGCGCTGGCGCAGCTCGGCAAGATCACGGCGCCGACGCAGATCACGTTCGGCCAGCACGATATCGTGACCTCGACCCGCTTCGTTGAGCCTTTCCGGAGCGGCATCAAGAATAGCGAGCTTGTCATCTTCGAAATGTGCGCCCACGCGCCGATCTACGAGAACGTCAGCAAGTTCAACGAAGAGACTTTAGCCTTCCTCAAGCGGCATATCGGCTAGACGCGAAGGATGTTGGGCGCTCGAATCCAGCGTCGGCGCCGCAGGCTCCAAAGTCTTGGTTTCGCGACCGCAATCGCCGTCGTCCCTTCCTTAGCCGCAGCTGACGACGACGAGCTTTCCAAAACGGGACAGTCCAACAATCCCTTCTATGCGCTCGACACCAAGAACCTGTTCGGCTTCCTTGAGGGGGCGGACGTGGGCGAGCAAGGCGATCGGTCGCTCGAATTCGAGACCACCGGGTCCTTCGGCAGGCAGCAGGGCGTCTACAATTCGATCGAACAGGAAATCATCTTCGAACCCACGCTGACCGATTCGCTTGGAGTCGAGTTCGGAGCGCACGTGCTCGCCCAGGACATCCACGGCGTGCCCGGCCTGCCCGATTTCGTCGGCGTCAATTTCATGGGCGCCTCGGTTGAGCTCCGCTACGTGGTGATGCACCGGACCGCCGATCTTCCGATCCAGGTTACGGTGACGGCGGAGCCGGAATATAATTCCATCGCCGACGCCGGACAGCAGGCCGCCGATTTCAGTACGGCGTTTCGCGCCATTGCGGACGTCATCTCCATGGATCAGCGCCTTTATGGCGCGGTCAATCTCGTCTACGAGCCGGACGGATCCCGGTTTGCGGGTCAGCCACGGCAGAACACGGCTCTGCTTTCCGCCTCAGCCGCGCTCTCCTATCGCACGACGCCGGCGCTGATGTTCGGCGCGGAGGCGGACTATGATCGCGCCTATGGCGGCCTCGTTCCGCGGGGATTCGAGGGGCAGGCTTTCTACCTCGGGCCGACGTTCCACTATCAGATCAACGAAAAGATCGATCTTTCAGCCGCGTTCCTCGCGCAAACGCCCTTCGGCCGGCTCGACTTCGAGGAATTCCCGCGCCAGCTCGCCAAGCTAAGGCTCGAAGTCGAGTTCTGAGTTTGGCGGCGATTGCGTGGACATGTCGCGCAATCACGCGAGATCGGCGCCGCTCGCTTGTCGATTGCGCAATTCGTCGACCAGCACCCGCTCGTTCTCCGAATAGTCGATCGGCGTCGACACCAGATGCACGCCGCCGCTGGCGAAGGCGGCTTCAAGCGCAGGCGCCAAGCCGTCGGCGCTCTCCACCCGGCTGCCCTTCGCGCCATATGCCTTTGCATAAGCTGTGAAGTCCGGATCCCCAAACGTCATCCCGTAGTCAGGAAATCCATCCACCGCCTGCTTCCAGCGGATCATGCCGTAGGCGTGGTCCACGAGCACCAGCACGACGAGATTGAGCTTGAGCCGCACCGCGGTCTCGAGCTCCTGCGAATTCATCATGAAGCCGCCGTCGCCGCACACGGCGAGCACGCGGCGGTCCGGATTGAGACACGCGGCCATGATCGCCGAGGGCAATCCGGCGCCCATGGTGGCGAGCGCATTGTCGAGCAGAAGCGTGTTCGCGACATGGGTGCGGTAGTTGCGCGCAAACCAGATCTTGTACATGCCGTTGTCGAGGCAGACGATGCCGTCCTCTGGCATCACTTGGCGCACGTCGTGGACGATCCGCTGCGGCGTCGGCGGATAGCGGCTTTCCTCCGCCCGGTCGGCGATGTGAGCGAGGATGTCCTCGCGGAGATGAAGAAGCGCCTTCGCTCTCGGCAATCGATCGTGAAGGCGATCGGCCAAGAGCGTGAGTGCTGGGGCCGACATCGCCGATGAGCTCGGCTTGCGGAAAGTACACTTCCTCGACCGTCGCTGGCAGATAGCCAACATGCAGCACGGTCGGCCCGTTCGGCCCCATGAAGAAGGGCGGCTTCTCGACCGTGTCATGGCCGATGGCGATAATCAGGTCCGCCCGATCGATCGCGCGATGGACGTAGTCGCGTTCCGATAGCGCAGCGGTGCCCATATAGAGGTCCGAACCGCCGGTGACGGCGCCCTTCCCCATTTGCGTGTTGAAGAACGGAATCTGCATCCGCCTGACGAACTCCGACAGGGCGTCGGAAAGCCGCGGCCGGCTCGCCGCGGCTCCAAGCATGATCAGCGGCCGTTTCGCGCCAAGGATAAGCTCAGCCGCCCGCTCGAGCGCGGCGCTGGAGGCGATTGGCAAATCAATTCGGTGAGGAGGGATCGGCGCCATGTCGGGCGCCGCCGCGTGCGCGATGTCTTCCGGCAATTCAAGATGAACCGGGCCCGGCCGTTCGAGCTGCGCGACGCGGAACGCTTCCCGCACCATGGTCGGGATGGTCGCGGCGCTCACGATCTGATCGGCCATCTTGGTGAGCGGCGTCATAGCCGAAACGATGTCGACCACCTGGAAGCCCGCCTGCTTGCGGCTCAAGATCCCCTTCTGTCCTGTGATCATCACCATCGGCATGGCGCCGAGCAGCGCGTAAGCCGCGCCGGTTGTCAGATTGAGCGCGCCAGGGCCGAGCGTCGTGATGCACACACCGGGCCTGCCGGTGAGCCGCCCGTGCGTCGCCGCCATGAAAGCCGCGGGCTGCTCGTGGCGGGTCAACACAAGCTTGATCTTCGATCGGCGCAGAGCTTCGACCACGTCGAGGTTCTCTTCGCCGGGAACCCCGAAGATCTGCTGCACGCCCTCGTTCTCGAGCGCGGCCACCATGAGTTCGGCGCCGTTCATCAGACGCGCTCCGTTTGAGCCAATCTCGCGGCTCACGCTTGCGCATTTAGGCGCGATCAGCAACTGGGGCGAGACGTCCAGCTTGTTAGACCTCTGCGCCGGAAATGTGCAGGAAAGGAAGGCGTGGCTATCGCCGCGCGCCTGATCTTCGGGCTGGACAAAATTCAGTCCCTTGATCGTGCACGTTGGGGTTCACTGCAACGGGATAGTTATAGTCGCACCACCATCCGACGTAGCAATAAGCCTCGTCCGTGGTGCAGGCGAACCCGGGAACGGTCCCGCCGCACTCGGCATAATCGAAGCTGTAGTTGCCCGATTCTTTGCCGGTGGTCAGCAGAGTCTGGCCATGCTTTCTGACATAATCCTGGACCCGGGCGCAGGTCATGGTGAGAGAATTGGGGCCCGACGCGGCTAAAGCCTGACTTGTGGCATCCGCGCAGGCGCTCACGACGAAAACCGCCGCCGCCAACAGAATTGGCGTGAAATTCTTCATCCCGGAATCCCTGGTTTTTGAGCCGGAATTGGCCGCGATCGACCGCGCCGCAGCGTCTTCGCGGGCGCGGGTTCGGCGACGACCTGAACGCTCGCCGTCGCCATTGATGGGCAAGCGCTATCCTGAACGGCCATAAAGGCTCGATATCGGTTGCGGGGGTTCGCCGTAAGGAACGTATAAGGTGGCGCTCGAAGCGCTCGATTCGGCGCTTCAAGCATCCGTGGAGCGGGCGCCCGGGCGTGGCGACGCTTGTTCTCGCGCCGGAGTCGCCATGCGGTCTCGTCTGCTCGCTCTCGTGTTGCTGCTCTTGCCAGCTCCGGCGCTCGCTGGCGTCAAGGAGACAATCGCGGCGCTCGCTCCCTCGGCGACCGTGCTCGTGGTGGACGCAAAGGGCAACGAGTTGGTCGCCCAAAACGCCGACAAGCCCTTCGTCCCGGCCTCGGTCACCAAGATCGTCACAGCCTGGCTTGCGATGGAGGTGCTGGGCGCCGACTACCGTTTCGAGACGCGCTTCTATCTCGACGACAAACGGGTGCTCTATGTTAAGGGCGGCGGCGATCCTTACCTGATCTCGGAGGAGTTGGCGCCGCTTGCGACGGAGCTCGTCGCCAAGATCGGCAAGGCGCCGACGACCGGCCTCGTGGTTGACGCCAGCTACTATCCGTCAGACCTGCGCATCCCAGGCATCGAGGATGATGACACGGCTTACGACGCCTTGAATTCGGCGCTGGGGGTGAATTTCAACACGATCTACGCGGAGCGGATCGGAAATGAAGTGCGCTCGGCGGAGGAGCAGACTCCGATCACCCCGCTCGCGATCGCTCGGTTCCGCGCGAAGGGCCCCCCGGACGGAGAAGGCCGCATCAGTCTTGGGCCGGACCCTACGGTCGGCCTCCGATACGCCGGCGAGCTGATCGCCGCCTTCATCCAGCGGGCCGGCGGCAGCGTAAAGGGCGAAATCTCGATTGGAACCGTGCCCAAGGGCCTGGAGCCGGTCTACGTTCACCGACAGTCGCGCAGCCTCTCGGAGATCCTGGCCGAACTCCTCCTCGACTCGAACAATTATACCGCCAACCAGGTCTTCTTGGAGGTCGGCGCCCATGAGCTGGGCGGGCCGGTCAGTCTCGAGAAGTCGCTTGAGGTCGCGAACAAGATGCTCGCGGCGCACGGCGTCGCTGGGGCCATTCATCTCGAGGAGGGCGCCGGCATCAGCCGCGACAACCGATTCACCGCGCGCGGTCTCGCCAAGGTGCTCGAGCTCTTCGCGCCCCATGCCGACCTGCTCCATGGCCATGACGGCGGCTTGAACAAGAGCGGAACCATGGCCGGAATCCGCACGCTCGCCGGCTATGCCGACACCTCTACCCACGGGCGGGTCCGTTTCGTAATCTCGCTCGCGAGCGATGACGAGACGCGCTTCCAGCTCCTCCAGGCAATCAAGGCCGGGCTATAACCAATCCTTCGTCGCCGTCAGGAAACATGGAAATGACCGAATATCCTTTCACCGCCCAAGACCTCGAAGCCCTCAAGGCCTGGGACACCCCGACAATCTGCAACGGGCTCGAGATCGTCTCGCCGGAGAGACGCGCCATAGGCTTCACCGTGGAGCCGGTCGTCGTGGTCGACCGCAAGCTGCCGCCGATCGTTGGGCTCGCCCGGACAGGCATGATCCGGGCCAAGGAGCCGCCGCGCGGACCCATCCCTCCACGAGAAGACTGGTACGACTATGTGGCGGCGGGGCCCGTGCCGACGATCGCAATCATCCAGGACGTGGACGACCGGCCGGGCTTCGGCGCCTTTTGGGGCGAGGTGCAGACGGCCGTGCACGCCGCCCTTGGCGTTAAGGGCTGCGTGACCAACGGCTCGTTCCGCGACATCGACATGCTGGCCCCCGGCTTCCAAATCCTCGGGAGTCGAATTGGGCCAAGCCACGCCCATGTGCATATGACCCAGATGAAGTGCGAGGTGAACATCTTCGGCATGCTTGCGCGCCACGACGACGTCATTCACGCCGACGTGCACGGCGCGGTCGTCATCCCGGCGGAGGCCGTGCGCGCGTTGCCCAAGGCGATCGACCTCCTGACCCGGCGCGAGAAGGTGATCCTCGACCGCGCCCGCGCTCCTGGCTTTACGAGCCGCGACATGCGCGAGGCGCTGAGCCAATCTCGCGAAATCCACTGATCGGATCGTGCGCCACTCAGGCGACCACGGCTCAGCCCCAATCCACGAGGCGGAAAGCCATGAACACTTCAGCCGCAAAAGTCGGCCTTAGCGCTGACCTCTTCAATGCGAAAGGCGAGCCCATGTTCGGCGCGGGGCCGCTGTCGCTGCTCTCGAAGGCGGGGCTCCCCTGGGATATCGTACCCACGCAGCAAGGACGGCTGTCTCCGTCGGCCTTCACCGACTACGAGGCGCTGATGATCAGCGGATCGCGCGTCTCCGACGCGGAGCTCGCCGGCGAGAACGGCAAGCTGCGCATCATCGCGCGCAATGGGGTGGGCTATGACGCGGTCGACACACAGGCGCTCTCGGCCCATGGAATTCTTCTCACCAACACGCCTCTCGCCGTAAGAACCCCCGTCGCAACCACCGCGGTCGCTTTCATTCTGGCCTTGAGCCTCCGGCTTCCGGTCAAGTCGCGACTGGCGCGCGAGGGCCGATGGAGCGAACGCGCGGATCATCCTGGTGTCGGACTGCCGGGGCGCACGCTTGGCATTGTCGGGCTTGGCGGCATCGGACACGAGCTTGTCCGTTTGATACAGCCCTACGGAATGAGGATTCTCGCTGCCGATCCTCACGTCGACAAGGCTGCCGCCGCGCAAGCGGGCGCTGAGCTCAGCAAACTCGACGATCTCCTCAAGCTTTCCGATTTCGTCGTCGTCGCGTGCCTCCTGAACGAGTCCACGCGACGTCTCCTGAACGCCGACCGCCTGCGGCTGATGAAATCGTCCGCCTATCTCATCAATGTGGCGCGGGGACCGATCATCGACGAAGCGGCGCTGATCGAGACTCTGGCGCAGGGACGAATTGCGGGCGCGGCGCTGGACGTCTTCGAGCGCGAGCCGCCCGACACCGCCAATCCTCTGCTCACGATGGACAATGTCATCTCGACCGCGCATTGCCTGTGCTGGACGGACACATTCGTGGAAGCGGTCGGCCACGACGCGATCTCTGGCCTCATCGACGTCATGAACGGCCGGCTGCCTCCCTTCGTGGTCAATTCAGACGCGAAAGTCCACGCCCGCGTTCAAAGCTGGATTCGGTGAAAGTATTTGGACCGAACCGCAGCCGTCATTGCGAGCCAAGCGAAGCAATCCAGGGGAACGTAGGGCGCCCCGCGGCTCCTGGATCGCCGCGTCGCTCGCTCTCGCGATGACGATCGCCGAACGCAGTCGCGCTCTCAGAAGCCCTGATCCTGCGCCGAGATGTAGGCCCGGTTCCAAGTCGGGGTGATCAAGACGTCGTTGAGGCATACGCGCGGCGGCAGGCAGGCGATGTAGCGGATGAGATCGCCGAGGTCCTCCGATTGCAGCATCCGCGCCTTGTCCTCGTCGCTGACGGGAACCGGACGCTTGGCGAGGATCGGCGTCGCCACCTCGCCCGGAGAGAGCGCCGTAGACCGGATCCCGTTCCGACATTCCTCCATATTGATGCTATGGCTCAAAGCGACGACGCCGTGCTTCGCGGCGATATAGCCGACGCCGGGTTGCGTGCTCACGAACCGCCCGGCGATCGAGGCGATGTTGATGATCACGCCGTCCTTCTGCTTGCGCATGATCGGCAAGACCGCGATCGCGCCATGAAAAGCGGTCGACAGGTTGGCGCGGATAAGCTCATCGGCGCCCGCGGCTGTAAGTTTCTTCCAACTTCGATCCGGGATGTTCGACCCCGCATTGTTCACGAGAATGTCGAGGCGGCCGAATTCCTTTTCGATCGCTTCCGCAATCCGGGCCGCGTCTTCAGACCGAGACATGTCCCCGACATGGACACGCGCCGTTCCGCCACCCTTCGTGATGCGGGCCGCGACTGCCTCGAGCGGCTCCTTTCGCCGACCCGTCAGCATCACGCTCGCGCCTTCCTCGGCGAGCGCGAGCGCTCCGGCTTCCCCGATGCCGCTCCCCGCGCCGGTGACCCAAGCAACCTTGCCCGTCAGCCGCTTCATAGAATTCCCTTCCCGTTCAAAAGAACCGCGTTCTGCATGACAGAGCCTCGGCGTGACGGCAACGCGTTCCGGCGACGCGCGGTAAGCCAAAGCTCGAACTCGCTTGACACACATACCGAGCGGTTGGTATGGGTAGATACCCGCAACCGATACGATCATGCAACATCAACACGAATCCAAGACAAAGCTCCTCGATGCGACGCTCAAGGTCGTGCGCGCCAAAGGCTATACCGCGACCCGGATCGAGGACATCTGCGCCGAGGCCGGACTGACCAAGGGCAGCTTCTTCCATCACTTCAAAAGCAAGGACGATCTGGCGCTGTCGGCGGTCGCGCATTGGGATGCGATGACGTCGGCCCTGTTCGCCACCGCGCCATACCATGAGGCCGCGGACCCGGTGAGCCGCCTCATCGCCTATATCGAATTTCGCAAAGCCATCCTGACGGGGGACCTGCCCGACTTCACCTGCTTTGTCGGGACCATCGTCCAGGAGACCTATCAGACACATCCGGAGGTGAGCGCCGCCGCCGCGGGGAACATCAAGAGCCACGCCAAGACGCTCGAGGCCGACATTCGCGCGGCGATGCGTGAGCACGGGGTTTCTGGCGGCTGGACGGCGGAGAGCCTGGCCTTGCATCTCCAGGCGGTGATCCAGGGCAGCTTCATCCTGGCGAAAGCGAAAGGAAGCGCGGCGGCCGCTGCCGAAAGTCTCGACCACCTGAAGCGCTATGTCGAATTGCTATTCCGGGCGGATGAGTCCGGCAGGAAACGCCGGCCGCAATAACCAAGCCGTCATCGACATGTCGATGTTGGAGCCCATCGAGGGGCAACTGTCCCGAGCGAGAAGCCCTCAGCGCCGACAGTTATCCCGCAAGCAGACGGCACAACGCGAGCGCGTCCATTGGCGCTGCGCTTTTTTCGTCGTTATCGAAATAGACATAGCTGTCGCAACCTCTGCTTTGCCAGAGGCGGATTGATTTACGCCAAGCGCGAAGCGTTGCGGATGGATATCGCCCTTCGTAACGACCCTGCGGGCCGTGACCACGTAGATAAACGAAATCGGCCGTCTGCTCCCACGGCGCGGGCGCGTCATGATGATCCGAAATGCAGAGCGCAATGTTGCGGTCGGATAGCAACCTGAGAATTTCCGGCGCATACCAACTCGGGTGACGGAACTCGAAACTGTATCGGCGGCCCGCGGGAAGAAGCGCCAGAAACGCGGCGAGTCGTCCCACATCCGCCTCGAAATTGGGCGGCAGTTGGAACAGCACAGGGCCTGCCTTGTCGCCGAGAATCGACAGCCGCTCTTCGAGAAGCTCAAGGCTATTGACCGAGTTGTGCGACAAGCGTTTCCAGTGAGTGATGAATTTCGACGCCTTCCAAGCGAAAACAAAGCCGGGCCCGGTTTGATCTCGCCAACCTTCGACAGCGGCGTGGGTGGGTGTCCGGTAGAAGACGCCGTTCAGTTCCGCGGTTTCGAACTGACTCGCGTAATATTCAAGGTGATGTGTGGCCGCGAGCCGCGTCGGAAAGAAGGGCCCGCACCAAGACCGGTAGCTCCAGCCAGAGGTTCCGACCAGGATCCGGGCCGTCGACTGCTGTCGATCAGAACGTTGCCCGGAGGTCGCGACACTGACGGACACTGAGCATCACGCCGGAACGTCTGCCGCTTTCGGCTGCGCAGGCATTTCGCCATTGCGCCGCTGACACAGCGCCGCCCTTCGGCCGTGAACAAACATCCCCGCCCGCATGATCTGGCGCCTTGCCGCAAAAGTATCCGCGATCTTTTGCAACGTTTCCGCTTCGTCCTGACCTTTGTCTTCGATCGCGGGCGTGCAGCGCAGGTCAGTCATTCGATCGCCTCCGGCAATGTCGAACGTCACCGGGCGCCGTTGGGTTCCACTTCGGCGGTGGGGAATGATCCGTCGGTGATTTCCGCCTGCTCAGCGGGTGGGGATGAGCGAGCCCGGATTGTCGGGCGAGGAGCGCGGCGGCGGAGTTGGCTGGGTCCAGGGCGCGCCGCCTTTTACGACTGCGGGCGTGCGCAACTTCAGTTGTACACGGCACGGAGTGAGTGGCGCGGTCCACAGCCTGTGGATAACTCTCCAACAGATATGTCTAGCCAAAAGCCGCTGTGGAAAGATTGAGCATGCGGCCGGCGTTGTCCTCGCGGAAGCGAATGCACTTGGGCGACGCCGTCGCCGAGGGGATCGCGCGCAGTGCAATTTCTTTGCAAAAAGAGAAATCCGTGCTATTGATTTTAGATCGGCCGACCCAGGCGACCGGGGCAGTCTCGACCGGCGGTTCCCGACCGGCTCCTAGGAGGAGAAGGGCATGTGAGACATTTTGCAAAGAGGGGTGAGACGCCGCCTGAATTTCTTATCTGAATCTGGCGTAAGTCATTGAAAAGATCCGCTTCTGAAAAGTAAACGATAGTAAACGCTAGCCATTTTACTAACGTTTACTAGCGTTTTACTATCGTTTATCATCGTTTATTCACTCTTATTTGGGTGGGCTTCGGCGCCAATTGACATGCGTCCACGGGCTAGCTTGCGTAGGCGTCCTCGCCGGCAGCAGTCCGTTCGAGCCCGGCCCAGAAGCTCGCCCGGGCGCCGACCAGTTCGCCGATCCGGTTCAGCCTGCGGGCTTCGACCGCACGGCTGAGGCCCTCGAGGATCTCCTCGACAACGCCATGCCCTTTGATCGCGAGGCCGGTATAGAGCTGCACCAGGTTCGCGCCCGCCTCGATCTTGGCGAGCGCGGTCTCGGCATCCTCGACCCCGCCGCAGCCGACGAGCGGCATCGCCCCGCCGGTCAAGAGATAGGCGCGGGCGAGAAGCCGCGTCGACGGCTCGAACAGCGGTCGCCCGGACAAGCCGCCGCTTTCGCCACGGCTCCTGGAGGTCAGGGTCGCGGGCCGCGCGACCGTGGTGTTCGAGACGATGAGGCCGTCGACCCGGCGGATGAGCGCCGTGGCGACGATGTCCTCAAGGCCCCGGGCGTCAAGATCAGGGGCGATCTTGAGCAACACGGGACGATGCGGCTCCGTCTCGTCGCGGGCTTCGATAACGCGAGCGATCAGGTCGTCGAGCGCCTCGCGCCGCTGCAGGTCGCGCAATCCAGGCGTATTGGGCGACGAGACGTTGATGGTCAGATAGTCGGCCAAGCGAGCGAAGGTCCTGACGCCGAGCGCATAATCCTCCACGCGGTCGGCCGCATCCTTGTTGGCGCCGAGATTGACCCCGATGAGGCCGGGCGGTCGCCGCTCGAGCCGCGCCCGAGCCCGCTCGAAGCCCTCATTGTTGAAGCCGAAGCGGTTGATGACCGCGGCGTCCTCCCGCAATCGGAAGAGGCGCGGCCGGGCGTTGCCGGCCTGCGGCCGCGGCGTCAGCGTGCCGACCTCGACGAAGCCGAAACCGAGTTCAGCATCGCGCCCGGAACCTCGGCGTTCTTGTCGAAGCCGGCGGCGAGCCCAAGCGGATTCGGAAACTTCAGTCCGAGGACATCGACCGAGAGGCGCGGATCGGACGACGGGGCCTGAGCGGGCGGCGCGATCTTCAAGCCATTGATCGCCGCGCGATGGGCCGTCTCAGCCGGCAGGCGTTTCAGAAGCGGACCCGCGACTTTAGCCAACCTCACGCTTCAAGGCTCCCGAAAACATGGCGCCCGTCCGCTCCCAGCGGCAGCGGACGCGACCAGACGACGGCGCTCATTGGCAGGGCGGCGTAAAGATGAGGGAAGAGCGCGCCGCCCCGCGATGGTTCCCAGCGCAAGTTCTCGCCCAAAGCTTCGGCGTCGACCGCGGCCAGGGTCAAATTGCCCCGGCCGGCGAACCATTTGGCCGCCGTCTCCGGCGCCTGCTCCGCGGTCGAGAAATGGATAAAGCCGTCGGCGCGGTCCACGGATGCGCCCTTGAAGACACCGGCCGCCTCGGCCTCGGCCCATTCCTCAGCGGCAACGATCTTATAGACAACCATTCTCAACAGGGGTCGCAAAACCGCGTCGCGCGTCACGATCGACGGGACCCGCAACTGGAGAGACGAGCCCTCCCTAGGTTCAGCTGCCCGAGGGCGAACCAGATTTCCTCACTCTTGGAGCATCCGTTTCAAAAGCTCAAGCTCTTCACGCAGGATCGTGTCCGTCTGCAACAGGCCCTCAATCTTGCGCACGGCGTGCAGGACCGTCGTGTGGTCACGCCCGCCGAACCGTCGGCCAATTTCCGGCAGCGAACGCAGGGTCAGCATCTTCGCGAGGAACATCGCCACTTGGCGCGGCTTCACGACGGCTGCGGTGCGGCGCGAGGAGAGAATGTCGGCCCGCGAGACGCTGTAGTGGCTCGCGACCAGCTTCTGGATATCCTCGATCTTCACCCGTTTGAGTTCGTGCGTACGGATGAGATCGCGGATCGCGGTTTCCGCCGTCTCGACCGTCAGCGCGGGACCCGTCGGCGTATAATGCGCCCTGAGCCGGTTGACTGCGCCTTCGAGATCCCGGCCGTTCGAACGAATGGCGCGGGCGACAAAGGCGAGAACGGTCGGCGAAACGTCGAAATGAGGCTCCTCCGCGCGCGCGGCGGCGACCCGCGCCTCCAAGATCTTCAGCCGCAACGGCTCGTCAAGCGCGCCGATCTCGACGCAAAGGCCGACGCTCAGGCGCGAGCGTATGCGCTCGTCGAGCGATTCCAAATCGTTCGGAGGGCGGTCGGCGGCTACGATCACCTCGCGGCCCGCGTCAAGCAAAGCATTGAGCGCGTGACCGAATTCAGCCTGGATGTTTTTACCCTGCAGGAACTGCGCGTCGTCAAAGATGAGGAGGTCGATCGCGCGCAGCCGCTCCTTAAAGGCGATCGCCGTCTGAGACTGAAGCGCGGCGACGAATCCGTACATGAATCTCTCGGCCGTCAGATAGATGACCGAACGCCCTTGCTGGGCTGCGGTATGGGCGACGGCCTGCAAGAGGTGGGTCTTGCCGAGGCCGACGGCCGAATGCAGGTAGAGCGGGCAAAAGGCGGGCGTCCCGCCCCGGTTGGGATTGGCTACGCGCTGCACGGCGTTAAAGGCCAGTTCATTCGACCGCCCAACCTGAAAAGTGGCGAAGGTCAGTCGTCGATCGAGAGGGGACCCGGTCAAGGAGTCGCCAACCGGGACCGTCGCGGGCGTTCGGCTGGCCGGGCGACGATCGGGGACGCCGCGATCGACCGGCGACTCCAGCGGCTTGGGCGGGGTCTTACCGGGCAAGGCGCAGTCGGCCGGTGGACCTTTGGTCAACGGCGCGAGCGACGGCGACGAGCGCACGGAGATAAGGATTTGCCCGACCGGGCCAACTTCGGCGTTGAGCGCCGAAGCGACATGCCCGGCATAGTGGGTGACGATCCAACTCTTGAGGAAGCGTGTCGGAACGGACAGCCGGGCCTGCCCGGATCCGACCGACTCCAGAGTAAGGCTCCCAAACCAGCTGTTGAAGACGGCGTCGCCGACCTCGGCGCGCAAACGGTCGCAGCAGCGCCGCCACGCTTCGCCAAAAGGGGGACCGACGGAACCGCTATGGTCAAAGCGATCCGGATTGGGTTCGTCATACATATCCATGATCGTATCTCGGGCGTTGGGTGGACAGCCGACGTTGCGGCGTTGCCGTGGATCGGGATTTGCTTGACGCTTTATGTTTGCGTCCAGGGCAACCCGCCCGCCTTCCACCCGCCGGCCGTCCCTCGTCGGCGTGAACTCGCTGAGCGCGCCCTCGAACCCATCCGACACATTGAAACAAGGGGACCACCCTGCGTTGGTCATGGCTGTTGCGGCTTGGCGCGACCGCGCGCCCGAACGGCACAGGAACACGAGCGAAGCGCCCCGCTCGACGCCGCCCGATTGGAGCAGCGCTTCAAGGCGGGCGGTGAAGTTGGCGTCGATCGCCATCGAAGGATAGCTTTGCCATTCCAAGAACAACGGCGTCTTGCCGAGCGCGCGAATGTCCGGTGTCCCCACGTAAGTCCACTCCGCCTGGGTTCGGACATCGACGAGAACCGACCGGGAGTCGCCCTCGAGCAATGCGTATGCATCGACTGCGAGAATATCTCCAGCATATCCAAGGAAGTTCTGATAAGACATTGCCTCTCCCTCCGCAGTCCACACTGCGGATTTACCTTGGGTTCAATCTATTCTTGAAAACGGGCCTACAAAAACACTGGCCCCAATTTCGCGCCCAAGCCAGACGCGGCCACCCTTGTATTCAGCTCTCGCCCTGGCCGTCTATTCTTTTTGTCTACTCACACTTCCCTACCCATACACGCCAGACACGCCCGCATTTGCTCTCGTTTCTTGTTGTTGCCAAGATTATGGCACGGGTCTGGCGACAGCGCAACCTTGGTCCGGAGACCACGAAGCCCCACGAGAGCGGCAAGAGTGGACAATTATTGAACAGTTTTATTATGCTTTTATGCAAAGGCTTGATTCAAGAGACAAGATCGCGGCCCGGTTGCAATCAGCCGCCACCAAATTGCGGCGCTCATACAAAGTGGCGCCGGCCGGGTCAGCGTGATCGGACGGAGCGCCGACGTGGACCCGACTCGGCTTGGCAAGTAAAGGTTTGGCAATTATGAATTTTTTGTGAGCGACTGACGAACGCGCCAAGCGTCGTTAATTCGTTGCAAAATTGTTATGTGTCTTCTCGACGTCAAATTGGCGTCATCGTCGCGGCAGCAAACACGTGCGCGGGAAGATTGAATCAGGTCTCTGCATGGACCGAAGCGCGACCTCGTCCCTGGTCCGAAGCGATGACGCCGTAAAAGGCCGGAATCGCCAGAAGGTAGGCAAGACCCGCGACTTCGATCACCGCTGCAAGCCCGAAGTTGGTGGCAATGACCGGCGCCGCGGCGGCCCCGATCACCGAAAAGCAACCGTTCACGCCCCACGCCCAGACGAACATGTGGTCCTTGCCGAGACGTCCGAGCGTCGTCATCGCGACCGGCATCGGGAAGCCCATCAAGAAGGCGGGCGGCGCGATCAACAGGAAGCAGATGATGAGGCGCGCCGGATAGGGAAAGGCGCCGATCGCGTCGAGCGCTTGACCGAGAAACAGCCCATACAGGATCAGCATCGCCCCGACGGCGACGAACAGCACCGGCATGACCGTCCGCATGTGGGGCAAGGCGCGCTCCGACGTCAGGGCGCCGAAACCTGAAAACACCAGCATGCCGGTGATCAGCACCGAGGCTGAAATTGTCGCGTTTCCAAGCGCCATCACGAAATGGGCGATGAGGCCGACCTCGACCATGATGTAGCCTGCGCCGAGACAAGCAAAGTAGAGCACGGTCAGCGCCTTGCCGGGGGAGCGCGAGAAGACGGCGCGCCAACCCCAGATCAGCGGTATGAGGAGCAGCACGGTCGCCGTCAGGCAAGCAACGCCGAGCGTAGCCCAAATCAGAAGATATCCCCACTCGTCCTGTAGCAGCTCGAGTTTGTCGAGCACACGGGGCAGGTCGGCGGTCTTGACGTAAGCGGCGAAGTAGGGCGCATCGTTTGTGAGCGCGCGCGTATTGAACACATAGCGATCTGCTACGTCGGGCCATTGCCCCGCGATCAGCGCATGCCAGGCGAGCCGGCCCATGACGGTCGCCGGCAGGACGCCGTCATCGGCCTTGCCCGACGGCGGGGAGTCCTCCGCTTTGCCGGAAGCAGCGTCCGCGTCGGCGTCTGCGGCCGTCCCAGCGGATTCGGCCGGCTGTGCAGCGGGCGGACCGCCAGCGGCGCCGGCGAAAATCTGTTCGACGTAGCCGGCGAGTGTACTGTCCGTTTGCGAAGGATCGTAAAAGAGGCCCGGCGAGTAGATCTCGTCAAACGACATGGCGCGGGTATGGGCGCGCAGCTTGTCGACCTCCTCCGGCGTGAAGCCGCCATTCTTGTAGAGCACAGTCGCAGTCGATAGGTACATCGAAGCGACGAAAAAAGAATTGGCCAAGTGCGCGGGGTCGACCTCGCGGGCCGCGCCGGCCATCGTCGCATAGAGCTTCAAGACCGATTTGGGCGGCTCCTCCTTGTTCCAAAGAGTGACCGAGAGCACGCCGCCGGGCGCCAGCGCGCGCATGTAGGTCTCCATCGCCTCCTTGGTGTAGGAGAACTTCTCGGTGATCGCGAAGCCGCCGGGATTCGAGAGGCCAACCGAATCCGCGAGGCTTAGGTCGATGACGTCGAAGCGGTCCTTGGTATGGGCAAGGAAGTGGCGGCCCTCGTAGTCGATGACGCGAACCTTGGAGAGGATGTCGCCGGTGAACTTGCGTATCACGTCCGAGTGAAACGCCTCGAGCACGGCGCGATTGCCTTCGGCGACCGTCACCTCCTTGGCGCCGGAGTGCAGCGCGACCTCGGTCGAGATGCCGCCGCCGAATTGGACGATGAATGTGTTCGGCGCCGACTTGATGATGTAAGGATACACCATCGGCAGATAGTGAAAGTACGCCGTTTCCTTGTCGGTCAGATCGCGCATGATGCCGATCGGGCCGTCGCCGTCGATATAAAGTCCGAGATAGGCGTTGGCCGGCATGGTCGGCAGATTGAAGCCGGCGTTGTCGGACAGGCCGGGAGCGAAATGGAGATAGGAGCTCGAATACGCCTCGAGGAAGCCGAACGGCGAGGCGCTCTCGTAAACCTTTTTCGCGTCCGGAAATTTGCGGGCGTAGGCCACGCCTTTGTAGTCGTTGGTCGCGAGCGTCTTTAGGCCAAAGGCCTGCGGCAAGACGAAATGGCCGGCAAAGGCGGCAACGCCGGCGACCAAAAACGGAATGAGGGTCACGCGCCCTCCCGGTCCGAACGACCAGGCCAAGCAGGCGGCAAACCAAAGCGCCAGTGGCGCGGCGATCAAATTGGCGGGCGGAAACAGGTACATCGCCAAGAGGAATACGAGGCCGCAAAGACCAGCTCCGGCCAGGTCGGCGAAATAGACGCGGCCGAAAATGCGATTGCTCCTGAGAAAGACGCATCCAAGGAAGAAGGCGCCGGCCAGGAATGGCGTCAGCTCCGCCAGGAAAATCGCCAAGAGCTTCCACTTCTGCGCCGGGTCGGAGACGAGGAAGATCGCGTTGAAACCGAGATGCTGCACATAAAGGTTGGCGCCGACCGCAAGCGGTCCGAACAGCGCGAGCGAAACGGTGGCGGTCCAGCGCCAATTGCGGGCAAACCAGTCCTTGGCGACGGTCATCACCGCGCTTGCCAGACCGAAGCCCAACATCGCCAAGCTCACCACCAGCGAGCCGAAATGCGCCCAGCTGCCGACGGCGAAGACCCGCATGATATCGATCTGCAGCGCGATCACCGAGCCGGCGGCAAGGCCCACAGCGATATAGAGCCCAAGTCGCGGGCCCGGAACGAGCTCTGCGCCCGGCTCAGCCTGGGCCTCGATGATATCGGTAATTGGAACTTTGCTGGCTTCGTTCATTGCGTCTCGGAGCAGCGGCCGGTCAGGTGACCGGCTAAGCCCTTAGCTTGAGGGCGCCCCCGCGGCCAAAGCAATTCTCATGAAAATAGGGCGCTAGTTGTTGTGTGTGCCGACGATCTGGTCGCCTTCAAGCTTGGTGAACGGAACGAATGGGACGATCCGGCCGCCGTAGATGTCGGATCGAGCGACCGTCAGCTGGCCATCAGGCTGTTGCGTCTTGACCACCCTCAACACACGCTGCGCTCCCGGCGGTCCGACCGGAATGACCATAATGCCGCCGGGCTTCAGTTGCTGCAGCAGCGGCGGAGGGACATGGTCGATGCCGCAGGTGACGATGATCTTGTCAAACGGCGCCGCCTCTTCCCACCCATAGTAGCCGTCAGCGGCCTTGCTCTTGATGGCCTCGAACTCCTTGTAGCCGTCCTTGATGAGCTGGTCGTAGATCGATCGCGTGCGGTCGGCGAGCGGCTTGATGATCTCGATGGTGTGGACCTGGTCGGTCAGATGCGAGAGGTAGGCCGACTGGTAGCCGGAGCCGGTGCCGATCTCCAGCACCTTCTCCCCCTCCTTGGGATCAATGTTCGAAGTCATCCGGCCGACGATATGGGGGCCGGAAATCGTGACGCCGTAGCCGATGTCGAGGAAGGCGTGGTCGTAGGCGCGGGCGAGATTCTGCTTCAACACGAATTTTTCGCGCGGCGTCAAAAGGAAGGCGTGTTTATTGCGATCGTTGACGAGATCCTCATTCCGGACCATCGCGCGGAACCGGTCGAATCGCTCGCCCAGGAATTTCGGATCCTCGCCGCGTTGCGCCACGCCCCAGGCGATGAACTTCTCACGATCGTCCATCGGCGGCGCCATATCGAACGTGAAGGCTGTCGGCACGTCGGCCATCGCCAGGCGCGGGGCGAGTGAGCCTGCAATCAGACCGGCGGCGCCGGCAATAAACTGACGTCTATGCACCAATGGCCTCCTCAAACGGCTTTCGCCGGTTCGATTCACCGTGGCCTGATATCCTAAATAGAAGGAAAACGCGACACCCGGGCGGTCAAAAATCGGCGCGGATGACGCGTTATTAATGCGCCCTTAATGGTCGCGCTCGTCCGCTCACTGTGCGAGCGGATCGCGCGCCCATTCCTTGAGGGTCCGCGTGCGATGGACCGGCGCGTACCCAAGCGCCAATCCGGACCGACGTTCGCTGCGCGCGATATCGCTGAAGGGCGATCCGACGATGCGGATTTCCGCCCCCTGCTTTTGCACCATGGCGAATAGCCTCGCCGCGTTGGCGGGCGAGATGCGGACGCAGCCGTGCGACGCCGGCCGGCCGAGATGGCCAACCGCGGTCGTGCCGTGGATCGCGTATTGGCCATAGAAGAAAATGGAGTGCGGCATCGGCGCGTTGTCGTACTTGGCGGAGTGGACCATGACGTACATCGCTCTCGGTCGGAAGACGCCGTTCGGCGTCGCATGACCGGCCTTGCCCGAAGATATCGGCCAGACATAGGTTTCGCCCGAGCCCGAATGGACGGTCATCGTCTGCGACGCGAGGTCGATGTTGATCTCGACATGGGCGTAGGCGTAAGTCGACGCCGTGATCAGAATCGCAAGCGCAAGAAGGCGCGCGAACAGACTCCCCATTTGCCCCGCTCCCCTCTTCAGTCGCCTCGCTTACCCAGCTCTAGCAATCGGCGCGCAGTCCGCGACACACTTAAGATCGGTATACGCCCCGCGCCCTTGAATGTGTCCCTTAGCCCGCAAAGGGTCCAGTTCAATCATGGCGTCGAATGAGCGATCGCGCAATCGTGATGGGTGAACCGCATTGCGCTCTCTGCCCAAAGGCGAGATTCTAACTCACGTCGTACCGGGGTCGGGCTTTGTCCGGCGGCAAGATCTTCAAGGAGGCGTCGCTGCTCGAGCGTGAGCCCGTAGACCGCTCCCCCCGCGCCGTTCGCGGAGCCGCCAGCGCGGCGACGCTGTTCGAGCGCTGGCTCGGCTGGGCGGCGCCGGCGACGCCGGAGGAGCGCGCCGCCGCGCTCTGGTCGTTCGCGTATTTCTTCATGCTGCTCGCGGGCTATTACATCCTGCGGCCGCTACGGGACCGGATGGGCATCGCCGGCGGAGTCAAGGCCCTGCCATGGATGTTCACCGCGACCTTCGTGACGCTGCTCGTGATTCAGCCGGTCTACGGCTGGCTGGTGGCGAAGCTGCCCCGCGCCCGGTTCATCGCTGTGGTCTACCATTTCTTCGTGGCCAATCTCGCGCTGTTCTGGCTGTTGCTGACCCTAAAGGTCGCGCCAGTGGCGGTGGCGCGCGTGTTCTTCGTCTGGGTCAGCGTCTTCAGTCTCTTCGCCGTCGCGGTGTTCTGGTCGTTCATGGCCGACCTCTTCAACAGCGAGCAGGCCAAGCGTCTCTTCGGCTTCATCGGCGCGGGCGGCACCGCGGGCTCGCTCCTTGGCCCGATCATCACCATCGGGCTTTCGGTTCGGCTCGGCCCCGTCAACCTGCTGATCGCCGCCATCGTGTTCCTGGAGCTTGCGGTGTTTTGCGTCCACCGGCTCGAGCGCGCGGCCAATGCGAAGCAAGGTCCGCGTTCGGAGCCATCCCGCGTCGGCGGCAGCGCCTTCGCGGGATTTTCCGATTTCTTCGCCTCGCCTTATCTGCTTGGCGTCGGCGCGTGGGTGAGCCTGCTGTCATTCGCCGCAACCATTCTCTACCTCGAGCAGGCCAACATCGTCGCCGCGACTGTCCATGGCGGCGGCGCGCAGACGCGCGTCTTCGCCAGCATCGACCTAGCGGTCGGGCTGCTGACTCTCGCGACGCAGGTCTTCGCCACGGGACAGCTGCTCAACCGTTTCGGTTCCGGAGCGGCGGCGGGCGCTTTGCCGGCGGTCTATATCGTGGGTTTCGCCGCTCTGGCGGCGGCGCCGAGCCTGATGGTCGTGGTGGCGATCCAGATCGCCCAGCGCTGGATGAATTTCGCAATCGCCAACCCGGCGCGCCAGGTGTTCTACACGGTTGTCTCCCGCGAGCAGAAGTACAAGGCGAAGAATTTCATCGACGTCGTGATCTATCGCGGATCGGACGCGTTCTATGGCTGGATGTTCGGCAGCCTCGAGGCGCTCGGACTGAAGATCGCAGCGATCGCGCTCTGCGCACTGCCGGTTGCGGCCGGCTGGCTGGTTTTGTCGGCGGCGCTCGGACGGACGCAGATGCGCCGCGCCGCGCAGGAGGTTGCGGCGGCGGAGCCGGGAGACTGAGGATGATACGCGTCACCCGACGGGATTTTGGCGCGCTGGCGGGCGTCACGCTGCTGGCGGGGAGGGCCTCGGCGCAAAACGGCGGCGCGCCGCTCATCGAGCGCGCCATTCCGAGTTCAGGCGAGCGCCTGCCTGCGGTCGGCCTCGGCACCGCCCGGGTCTTCGACAGCGATGACCAGAGAACGCGGCAAGCGGCCTCGCAAGTTATCGGGACCCTGATCGAGGCCGGCGGCCGGGTCATCGACACGGCGTCGTCCTACGGCGAAGCGGAGAGCGTGCTCGGCGATGTGATCGCCCGCGCGGGCTCGCGCGACAAACTCTTCGTCGCGACCAAGCTCGAAGCGCCCGACGCGGCGGAACTCAAGCGCTCGCTCGCCCGGCTCAAGACCGCGAAGGTCGATCTCCTGCAGCTCCACAACGTGCGCGATCCCCAGCAGTCGCTGGCGCCGTTCAAGGCCTGGAAGGCCCAGGGCCTCTGCCGCTACATCGGCATAACCTCCACGTTCCACGGCGACTTCGGCGCGATCGAGACTGTGCTTGCGCGCGAGCGTCCAGATTTCGTGCAGATCGACTATTCGCTCGATGACCGCGAAGCGGAGGAGCGCATCCTGCCGCTGGCGGCGGAGGTCAAAGCCGGCGTCTTGACCGCGCTCCCCTTCGGACACGGCCGCCTGTTCCACGCGGTGCGCGGCCGGGCCATTCCCGACTGGGCGACGAGTTTCGCGGGCAGCTGGGCGCAGTTCTTCCTCAAGTATCTGATCGGCGACCCGCGAGTGACGGTGGTCATTCCCGGCACCGCCGACCCGACGCACATGGCGGACAATCTCGGCGCCATGCGCGGCGCTTTGCCCAATCAGGATGAGCGCAAGCGGATGGTCGCCTTCATCGAAGGCCTCTAACCGCAAGCCGGACCGCCCGGTCCGGCGACATCGCGAGAGCGTCTTACCGGAGCCCGATCATGATAAAGCATCCGTCCTTCGAGTTCGACCGCCGAAGATTTCTCGGTCTGGCGGCCTGCGGCGTCGCGGCAAGCGCGACAGGCCCCCTCGCCGCCTTCGCCCAAGCCGCCGGCGCCGCTCAACTTAAGATCGCCACCATCGGCGCCGGCCATGAAGGGGGGGCGCTCGGCACGCTCTTCGCCAAACAAGGCCATCCGGTGATGTTCTCCTCGCTGCATCCCGAGCAACTCAAGGACCTCGTGGCCAGCGCGGGCCCGACAGCGCAAGCGGGAACGGTCGAGCAGGCGGTCGAGTTCGGCGACGTCATCCTGCTCGTCGTACCCTACACAGTGGTCGAGCAGATCGGCAAGGATTACGGCAAGGCCCTCGCCGCCAAGCGACTCGTCATCGACGTCTCGAACCCGATCGCGCGCCGCGACGGCGACGCCATTGTGAAGCAGGTCGCTGAGCAGGGCGGGGCCGGCCTCGTCACCGCAAAGTTGCTGCCGGGCGCGCATCTCGTTCGGGCCTTCAACGCGATCAACTACCTCAAGCTGACTGCAGGCGCGCATCGGGCCGGCGAGCCGATTGGCGTGCCGATCGCCAGCGACGACCCGCAGGCCCTGGCGCTCGCGGAGCAACTCATCAAGGAGATCGGCTTCGAGCCGGTCCCCGTCGGCGGGCTGGCGATGGGCAAGTATCTCGTGCCCGGCACGCCGCTTGCCGGCGAGCATACCCCCGCAGAGATCCGGCAGATCGCCGCGACCCTCAAGTGAGGCGTGGGCCGTCCGCGGACGGCCTTGGCACGGGGATTGTCGATAAGTCGCAATAGGTCGATTCGTATTTCTGACAAACAATATATCAGCCGCCGAGCGATTTTCGCAAGAAAATGCCGATTCCCCGTATCACCTCCGGCCGGTGACGGCGGCGAGCGCGCGCCGCGTCTCAAATGTGGATCGCCCGCTTCGCCACCGCCAGCGCCGCCTCCTTGACGGCTTCCGACATCGTGGGATGCGCGTGGCAGGTGCGCGCGAGGTCTTCCGACGAGCCGCCGAACTCCATCAGAACCGCGATCTCGTGGATCATCTCGCCTGCGCCGAATCCAACAATGTGCCCTCCGAGCACGCGATCGCTGGCAGCGTCGGCGAGGATCTTCACGAAGCCATCCGTATGGCGCATCGCGCGCGCGCGCCCGTTGGCGGTAAACGGGAATTTGCCGATCGCGTAGACGACTCCCTCCGCCTTGAGCTCTTCCTCGCTCTTGCCGACCGAGGCGACTTCTGGGCTCGTATAAACGACGTTGGGAATGACGCCGTAATTGACGTGGCCCGCCTGCCCCGCCAGCAGCTCCGCGACCGCGACTCCTTCTTCTTGCGCCTTATGCGCGAGCATCGGCCCGCGGATCACGTCGCCGATCGCATAGATCCCAGGAATGTTGGTGGCGAAGTGCGCGTCGACAACGACCTGGCCGCGCTCCGTTTTGACCCCCAGCGCCTCCAATCCCAGGCCCTGCGTATATGGACGCCGTCCGACGGCGACGAGCACAACGTCGGCGTCGAGCGTCTTGGCCTCGCCGCCCGCCGACGGCTCGATCGTCGCCTTGACTCCACCTCCCGCCGTCTCGACCTTGGCCAGCTTGTGGCCAAGCTGAAAGGCGAAGCCCTGCTTTTCCAGCGTGCGCTGCATGAACTTGCCGACTTCGTTGTCGATCCCCGTCAGGACGTGGTCGAGAAATTCCACCACCGTCACCTCGGAACCCAGCCGTCGCCAGACGGAGCCGAGTTCGAGTCCGATGACGCCGGCGCCGACGACAATCAGCTTCTTCGGCGGAGTGGGCAGACTCAACGCGCCAGTCGAGGAGACGATCGTCTTCTCATCGATCTCCACGCCCGGCAGCCGCGCAAAGTCAGACCCGGTCGCGATGACGATCGCCCTGGTTTCGTGCGTGGCCTCATTGCCGTCGGCGGCCTTGACGACCACGCGCCCGGGCGCGGCGATGCGCCCCTCGCCGCTCACCCAGTCAATCTTGTTCTTCTTGAACAGATAGGCGACGCCGTTGACGTTGGCCGCGACGGTCACGTCCTTGTGCTTCATCATCGCCGCGAGATCGAGCTTAGGCGGAGAGACGATGGCGCCGAGGGCCGCGAGACCATGTCCCGCCTCGTCGAACATTTCGGATGCGTACAGGAGCGCCTTGGACGGAATGCAGCCGATGTTGAGGCAGGTCCCGCCGAGCGTCTTCATCTTCTCGACTACGGCGACCTTCATGCCGAGCTGGGCTGCGCGGATGGCGCAAACATAACCGCCCGGGCCAGAGCCGATCACCACTAGGTCATATGCCATTGCCGATCTTTCTTACGCGCGCTGGATAGGACTTGGGTCCGCGCCAGCTACCAACCAACCAACCGCGCGAGCATCATCACCAGGCCGACAATCGAAAGCGCCCAAACGGCGGTACGGGCGTAGATAACGTCGAACAGGTAAATCGGGATATAGACGATGCGCGCCAGAATCCAGATCGTCGCGCCGAGCGCGCCAGCGCCCCCTGTCCGCTGGGTGATGATGAGCGCAAGCGCGACGGCGACGAACGGGGTGAGGTTCTCGACATAGTTCGCCAGCGCTCGCGTGGCTCGGCCATAGAGCAAGCCGCTTGTCGCGGCGGCCTTGTCGCGCGAAGTGAACAAATAACCGAACGGCAGCTCCACGTTGCCGATGGTCGCCTGAACAAGGACATGAACCAGCCACAGCGCCACGCTCAATTCGAGACACGTCAACTCGCTCATGGCGTCCTCCCCGACGGCCCTCCATGGGGCCTTCTCAGAGGTCTAGCACGAGCCGCGCCGGGTCCTCGAGCGCCTCCTTGACGCGGACGAGGAAGGTGACCGCCTCCCGGCCGTCGACGATGCGATGGTCGTAGCTCAACGCCAGATACATCATCGGCCGGATTTCGACCTTGCCGCCGACGGCGACCGGGCGGTCCTGGATCTTGTGCATGCCAAGGATGCCCGACTGCGGCGCGTTGAGAATCGGCGTCGACATCAGCGAGCCATAGATGCCGCCGTTGGTGATGGTGAAGGTTCCGCCCTGCAATTCCTCAAGCGTGAGCTGACCGTCGCGGGCGCGCTTGCCGAGCGCGGCGATCGCCTTCTCGACATCGGCGATGCTGAGCCTGTCCGCGTCGCGCACCACCGGCACGATAAGACCCTTGTCGGTGCCGACGGCGATGCCGATGTGGTAGTAGTTCTTGTAGACAAGGTCGGCGCCATCGATTTCAGCGTTGACGGCGGGGATCTCTTTGAGGGCCTGAACGCAGGCCTTGACGAAAAAACCCATAAAGCCAAGCTTGGCTGAGTGCTTTTTCTCAAACGCCGTCCTTGTAGCGGGCGCGCAGCGCCATCACTTCGCTCATGTCGACCTCGTTGAAAGTCGTGAGCATCGCCGCGGTGTTTTGCGCGTCCTTGAGGCGACGAGCGATGGTCTGACGCAGCTTGGTCATGCGCACCCGCTCTTCGCGCGCGCTGTCGTCGGGCGTGGTCGTCCGCGGCGCGGGCATTGGCGCCGGAGCGGAGGCGGGCATTGGCGCTGCCGCGGGCGCCTGCAACGGGGCGAGCGCGACGACAGTCGCGGGCGCTTGAGCGGCCGAAACGGCCGCGAGCACGTCGCCCTTCAGCACCTGGCCGCGCTTGCCGCTGCCGGCGACCGACGCGAGGTCAATCTTGTCCTCGGCTGCGATCTTGGCCGCGGCCGGCGCCGGCGGCATTGTCGTTGCGGCGGGCGCGGCTTTGGCGGCCGCAGCTGGCTGCGCCGCAGGCGCGGGCGTCGATTTGGCGGCGGCGGCCGGCGCGGCCGCGGTGGCCGCTCCGGGCGAGACCTGGCCAAGCAGCGCGCCGATCGCGACCGTCTGGCCGGTCTCGACCGACGATCTCGCTCAAAACCCCCGCGCTCGGGGCATTGACCTCGAGCGTCACTTTGTCCGTTTCCAGTTCAACCAGGGGCTCATCGGCGCTGACGGAATCGCCGGCCTTTTTGAACCATTTGCCGACGGTCGCTTCGGTGATCAACTCGCCGAGCGTCGGAACACGAATCTCAATCGCCATTTCGATCGCGCCGTGAGGCGCTCCTCTCTAATCCTTACGGAGATACGGAAGTGATGGGCGCGAGCGGCTGGCTGGGGCGCACAGCGATCCCCAACATGCGGCAGTTCTCGTAAGCAAAGCCGCGTCCGGCCGCAATGACTGGATCGGCCCCTTGCATCGCCTCCAGCGCCGCCTCGGAGGCGGCTTCGACGATGGCGACGCCGTAGCCGCCGGCCGGGTCGGCGACCGGCCCCATCGCGATCACGACACCCATCTCGACCCGGGGCGTCCAGTACTCGCGGTGGGCGCGCATGAGCTGGGCTTCGTCTGAGGTCATGTCCGAGATGAAGGTCGTCCGCGGCGGACTCAGCTTGCAAAAGAAGTGGGGCATGTCGAACTGGCTTCGCTCAGGCCAGGCATTCGTCAAGGATAGCTTTCAGCTGGGAGAGATGCTTCGACATGAGCCCGGTCGCGGTCGCCGCCGACGCAGGACGGCCGGCGTAGCGGGCGCGCTTCGACTTGCCGCCGACCTGGCCCAGCACCCATTCGAGATAAGGCTCGACGAAGCCCCAGGCGCCCATGTTCTTGGGCTCCTCCTGACACCAGACGACCTCCGCCGTCTTGAAACGGGAGAGCTCCTTCACCAGCGCCTTGACCGGGAAAGGATAGAGCTGCTCCACCCTGAGCAGGTACACGTCGTCGACGCCGCGCTTCTCGCGCTCATCGTAAAGATCGTAATAGACCTTGCCCGAGCAGACGACGACGCGGCGGATCTTGTCGTCCTTGGCGAGCTTGATCTTTTCGCCCTTATGCGTCTCCGCGTGATCCCACAACAAGCGATGAAAGCTCGTTCCCGGGCCGAAGGCTTCGAGGTTCGAGACCGCGCGCTTGTTGCGCAGCATCGACTTCGGCGTCATCGCAATCAGCGGCTTGCGGAACTCGCGCTTGAGCTGGCGCCTCAGCGCATGGAAGAAATTGGCCGGCGTCGTGCAGACCACGACCTGCATATTGTCTTCGGCGCAGAGCTGAAGGTAGCGCTCGAGGCGTGCGGATGAATGCTCCGGCCCCTGGCCCTCGTAGCCATGCGGCAGCAGGCACACGAGGCCCGACATGCGCAGCCATTTCTTTTCGCCGCCCGAGATGAACTGGTCGAACACGACCTGAGCGCCGTTGGCGAAATCGCCGAATTGCGCCTCCCATAAGACGAGCGCGTTCGGCTCAGCAAGCGAATAGCCGTACTCGAAGCCGAGCACCGCCTCTTCCGACAGCATCGAGTTGATGACTTCGTAGCGCGCCTGCCCGTCGCGGATATGGTTCAGCGGGATGTAGCGCGCTTCGGTCTCCTGATCGATCAGCACCGAATGGCGCTGCGAGAACGTGCCCCGCTCGCTGTCCTGGCCGGACAAGCGAACCGGAAAGCCCTCGTCCAGAAGCGCGCCGAAGGCGAGCGCCTCGGCGGTCGACCAGTCGATCCCCTCGCCGACCTTGATTGCCGCGCGGCGGTTCTCGAGGAAGCGACTGATGGTTTTATGAACCTTGAAGCCTTCCGGCGCCACGGTGATGCGCTCGCCGATCGCGCGCAGGCGATCAAGGTTGACGCCGGTCTTGCCGCGGCGATCGTCGTCGGCGATCTCCCGCGACGCCTTGACGCCCGCCCAGCGGCCGTCGAGCCAATCGGCCTTGTTGGCGGAATAGGATTGGCCGGCCTCGAATTCCGCCTCCAGCCGTTGCCGCCAGTCAGACCGCATCTTGTCGACCTCGCCCTGAGTGACGACGCCTTCGCCGACAAGCTTCTCGGCGTAGATCTGTTGCGTCGTCGGGTGCGAGCGGATGAGTCGATACATGATCGGCTGTGTGAACGAGGGCTCGTCGCCTTCGTTGTGGCCGAACCGCCGATAGCAGAACATGTCGATGACTACGGGCTTATGGAACTTCTGCCGATATTCGGTCGCGACCTTGGCGCAGAAGACGACCGCCTCCGGATCATCACCGTTGACGTGAAAGATCGGCGCCTCGACAAGCTTGGCGACATCCGACGGATAGGGCGAGGAACGCGAATAGCGCGGATAGGTGGTGAAGCCGATCTGGTTGTTGACGATGAAATGCAGCGAGCCGCCGGTCCTGTGGCCGCGCAGGCCCGAGAGGCCAAAGCATTCGGCCACCACGCCTTGTCCGGCGAAAGCGGCGTCGCCATGGATGAGGAGCGGCAGAGCCTTCGACCGCTCGATGACGTCGTTGAGCTGATCCTGCTTGGCACGCACCTTGCCGAGAACGACTGGATCGACGATCTCGAGATGCGACGGGTTGGCGGTCAGCGAGAGGTGAACGGTGTTGCCGTCGAATTCGCGGTCCGAAGACGCGCCAAGGTGATATTTGACGTCGCCTGAGCCCTCGACTTCGTCGGGCGAAGCCGAACCGCCCTTGAACTCGTGGAAGATGACGCGGTGCGGCTTGCCCATCACCTGGCTCAGCACATTGAGCCGGCCGCGATGAGCCATGCCGAGAGCGATTTCTCGCAAGCCAAGCTGGCCGCCGCGCTTGATGATCTGCTCGAGCGCCGGAATCATCGCCTCCGCGCCGTCGAGTCCGAAGCGCTTGGCGCCGGCGAATTTGACGTCGAAGAAATTCTCGAAGCCCTCGGCCTCGATCAGCTTGCCAAGGATCGCCCGCTTGCCCTCCCGCGTGAACTGGATTTCCTTATCGGGCCCCTCGACGCGCTCCTGAATCCAGGCCTTCTCCGCCGGATCGGAAATATGGACAAATTCGAAGCCAATCGTGCCGCAATAGGTCCGCCGCAGGATCGCGAGCATTTCGCGCACGGTCGCATATTCGAGCCCGAGCACATGATCGATGAAGATCTTGCGGTCGTAGTCGGACTCCTGGAACCCGTAGGTCGAGGGATGGAGCTCCTCGTGGTCCCTTTGCGACTCGAGACCGAGCGGATCGAGATTGGCGTAGAGATGGCCTCGCATGCGGTAAGCGCGGATCATCATGAGCGCGCGCACAGAATCGCGGGTCGCCCGGCGAATGTCGTCCTCGCTCGGCGCCGCTTCGGCGCGGCTTCCTCCGCCTTGGCGCGCAACTTTTCGGCCACCGCCTTTTCCGTCGCGGGCCAATCGCCGTCCAGCGCGCTAATGAGGTCCCCCTTGGGGGTCACGGGCCAATTGGGCTTGCGCCATGAGGCGCCGCGCTCGGTCTTGGCTACGCTCGCCGGATCATCGCCGAGGGCTGCAAAGAATTCGCGCCAGCCGGGTTCGACCGACTGTGGGTCTTTCTCGTATTGCGCCTGCAACGCTTCGATGTAGGCGCTGTTCGCGCCGTACAGAAACGATGTTTGCAGCAGCGCTTGATTGACGTCCTGACGAGCCACGGACCGGACTCCTTTTTACTTGCCGTGCAACAGATCGGCCAATGTCTTGCCCAGCCGAGCGGGAGAGGGCGAGACGCGGACGCCAGCGGCCTCCATCGCCGCAATTTTGTCCTCGGCGCCCCCTTTGCCGCCAGCGATGATCGCGCCTGCATGCCCCATGCGCCGCCCGGAGGGGGCGGTGCGCCCGGCGATGAAGCCAACGACCGGCTTTGAACGGCCCCCCTTGGCCTCGTGCTTCAGAAATTCGGCGGCGTCCTCTTCGGCCTGGCCGCCGATTTCCCCGATCATCACGATCGCCTGGGTCTCGGGATCGGCCATAAACATGGCGAGCACATCGACAAATTCCAAGCCCTTGATCGGGTCGCCGCCGATCCCCACCGCTGTCGTCTGGCCAAGACCCTCGCGCGTCGTCTGAAACACCGCCTCGTAGGTCAGCGTGCCCGAACGCGACACGACGCCGACGCTGCCGCGCGTAAAGATGTTGCCCGGCATGATGCCGATCTTGCATTCGCCGGCGGTCATGACCCCGGGGCAATTCGGACCGATCAGGGTCGACTTCGAGCCCTGCAGCGCCCGCTTGACCCGCGCCATGTCGAGGACCGGAATGCCCTCAGTGATGCAGACGATGAGCGGCGTCTCGGCGTCGATCGCTTCGCAGATCGCGTCCGCGGCGCCCGCCGGCGGCACATAGATGACGCTCGCGTCGGCGCCGGTCTTCTCCCGCGCTTCGACGACTGTGTCGAAGACCGGCAGCCCAAGATGGATCGAGCCGCCCTTGCCAGGCGACACGCCGCCCACGAGCTTGGTTCCGTAAGCCATCGCCTGCTCGGAATGGAACGTGCCGTTCTTGCCGGTGAAGCCCTGAGTGATGACCTTTGTGTTGGCGTCGACGAGAATGGACATGAGAGGCTTTCGGCGATTGGCGGTTCAGTTCGATCGGAACGGATTTTCGCTGAGCACGGAGCGACAAATCTGGCCGCGGTGGAGGTCTTCGGTGGAGGTCATCGCCGGCGGCGCGTAGATCGGCGCATTGGGGTTGAGGAAGAAAGTTCAGGCGCCGTCGTGTTGACTGTCGTCTTCTGTTCGGCGGCCACGAGACGAGCGCGCCCGAGGACGACCTCGCCGTTCGTGAGCTTAACATCCGTCATTTGAGTATCCTGCGCACGGAATATGTGTATATCCGTTCCGGTTTCTACAATTTATGGAACTCAACCCCAACACGAACCCCTAAAGCCGGTCCAGTTCGCGAACCGTCAACGTGCTGACCGCGTCGCCGGTGTTGAGCGTGGTGCTCGGCTCGAACATCAAAACGACAGGCTCCGGCGAAAGCGACCGGGGCCGGTGTTCAACCCCGCGCGGGACGACGACAAAATCACCTTCGCCCATTTCTGAGACGCCATCGCGAAAATCAATCGCGATACGTCCGCGCAGCACGAAGAAAGCCTCATCCTCGTGTTCGTGCGCGTGCCAATCAAACTCCGTGCCGAACTTCGCCACCTTGACTTGGGCCTCGTTGACGTCGCCGACGATGAACGGATGAAAGACTTCCTTAACCTTCCGGTCGACCGCCTCGAGAACGTTGATCTTGGATGGGGGCATCGGCGTGTCTTTCTCGTCGCGATATGCGCTTGCGTCCTTAGGCCCGCGCCCTCACCGCGTTCACGATCTTGTGCGCGGCGTCGTCAAGGTCGTCCGCCGGGATGACGTCGAGGCCGAACTCGCGGAGGATTTTCTTGCCAAGGTCGACGTTGGTGCCCTCAAGGCGCACGACCAGCGGAACCTTAAGGCCCACTTCCTTCACTGCCGCAATCACGCCCTCGGCGATGATGTCGCAGCGCATGATGCCGCCGAAAATATTGACGAGAATCCCCTTCACATTCGGATCGGCGGTGATGATCTTGAACGCCGCGGCGACCTTGTCCTTGGAGGCGCCGCCTCCGACGTCGAGGAAGTTCGCCGGGCTTTCGCCGTAGAGCTTGATGATGTCCATCGTCGCCATGGCGAGCCCGGCCCCATTGACCATGCAGCCGATCGAGCCCTCGAGCGCGACATAGTTGAGATCGTGCTTGGAGGCTTCGATCTCCTTGGCGTCCTCCTCGCTCTCGTCGCGCAACGCGGCGATATCGGCGTGGCGGTAAAGCGCGTTGTCGTCGAACGACACTTTCGCGTCGAGCACGCGCAATTGGCCGTTCGACAGCACGATCAGCGGATTGATTTCCAGCATCGACATGTCTTTCGCCAAGAACGCGGCGTAGAGCTTGGCGATAAGGCTCTCCGTCTGCTTGGCGAGGTCTCCGGTGAGCCCGAGCGCGCGAGCGGCGGCGCGGCCGTGATGGGGCATGAACCCGGTCGCCGGATCAACGGTGAAGCTGTGAATCTTTTCCGGCGTGCTGTGCGCCACATCTTCGATGTTGACCCCGCCCTCGGTCGAGAGGACGAACGCCACCCGGCTCTTCTGCCGGTCGACCAGCGCCGAAAGATAGAGCTCTCGGTCAATCGTCGCGCCATCCTCGATGTACAAGCGATTGACCTGCTTGCCGTTCGGGCCGGTCTGCGCCGTCACCAGCGTCGACCCCAGCATCTGCGTTGCGAAAGTCTCGACCTCTGCGACCGAGCGAGCAAGCCGCACGCCGCCTTTGTCGCCAGCGCCGGGCTCCTTGAAGCGGCCCTTGCCGCGCCCGCCGGCATGGATCTGGCTCTTCACCACCCAGATCGGCCCGGCGAGCTTGTTGGCGCCCTCCACCGCCTCCGCGGGCGTGAAGGCGGGAAAGCCGGAGGCGATCGGGACGCCGAACGCTCTCAGCACCGCCTTGGCCTGATATTCGTGGATGTTCATGGCGGCGAAGACCTCAAAGAAAAGAACGCCCGCCGACGGCGGGCGCTAGCGGCGATCAGGCGGCGAGGGCGGGATTGATCGCCTTGCAAGCCTCCATCAGACCATGAACCGCGGCCACCGACTTGGCGAACATTGCTTTTTCATTCTCATCGAACGTGATCTCGATAATGCGCTCGACCCCGTTCGCGCCGACCACCACCGGCACCCCCACATAGGCGTCATTGACGCCGTACTGGCCGCTCAAACGCGCCGCGCAAGGCAGAACGCGGCGCTGATCCTTGAGGTACGATTCCGCCATCGCGATCGCCGAAGCGGCTGGGGCGTAAAAGGCAGAGCCGGTTTTCAGCAGATTGACGATCTCGCCCCCGCCCTTGCGCGTCCGCTCGACAATGGCGTCGAGCCTCGCCTGCGTCGTCCAACCCATTTTGACGAGATCAGGCAGCGGAATGCCGGCGACCGTCGAATAGCGAACGGAAGGAACCATCTCGTCGCCGTGGCCGCCAAGCACGAAGGCGGTCACGTCTTCAACCGAAACCTGCAGCTCGTCAGCCAGAAAATAGCGAAAGCGCGCGGAATCAAGCACGCCCGCCATGCCGACGACCTTTTTGGCGGGCAGCCCGCACAACTTCTGCAACGCCCATACCATGGCGTCGAGCGGGTTGGTGATGCAGATGACAAACGCTTCCGGGGCGTGCGTCTTGATGCCCGCACCGACCGCATCCATGACCTTGAGGTTGATGCCGAGCAGGTCATCGCGGCTCATGCCGGGCTTGCGTGGGACGCCGGCGGTGACGATGACCACGTCGGCGCCGGCGATCGCGGAATAGTCGCTCGCCCCGGCCAGTCGCGCGTTGATGCTCTCAACCGGGGTCGATTCCGCCAAATCCAGGGCCTTGCCCTGCGGAATTCCGTCGATGATGTCGAAGAGGACGATGTCGCCCAGCTCTTTCAGCGCCGCCAGGAACGCCAACGTCCCGCCAATCTGTCCGGCCCCGATCAGACCAATCTTCTTGCGCGCCATAGGATCTTTTCTTCCGCATTGCGTGACCGCCATGCTCTGCCGCACTGCGATCGCTTCGCCGGTGCTATCGACCTATCGATGCACACGATCAAGCCAAACTTTTGGCCAAGGCTGAAAAAGCGCGGCGGACCGCGCGGCGCAAATCAAATCCATGTATTTTTCCAAGACTATGCTCCGGTCTCGCAATGGCGGAAGATTGGCTCAGTCGAGCGGCGCCTATTTCTCAGCCAAACCTATAGGCAGCGCGCGCCGAACCCTCACTTTACCAAACATTTAACGTCCTTCTCCTCGATTCCGGCGCAGATCGGAGTTCTCGTTTGCGCGCTCCTTTCAATAAACGTAGCGTCCGAACAGGCTCGCGGTCAGGTCGACAAGCAGGAGCGCACTTTTGCCCCGCTCGTCGAGGAACGGATTGAGCTCGACGAGATCGAGCGAGGGCGAAAGACCGGATTCGTACAACAGCTCCATGACAAGGTGCGCCTCGCGGTAGGTCGCCCCGCCCGGGACGGCGGTTCCGACGCCCGGCGCAATCGCGGGATCGAGAAAGTCGACGTCCAGACTGACATGCAAAAGGCCGTTGCGGGCGCGAACGCGATCGATGATGCGACGGATCGAGACGGCGAAGCCGTCTTCATCCAGCCTCCGCATATCGACCACATCGACCCCGCGAGTTTGCAAGAGCCGCCGTTCGCCCGTGTCGATCGACCGGATGCCGAACAGGTGCAGCCGCGCGGGATCGACCAATCCGTGAGGCTCGCCCCCAAACACGCCCTCGAGCCCAGGCTCGCCACATAGCATCGCGAGCGACATGCCGTGCATGTTCCCGGAAGGCGAGGTCAGCGGCGTGTTGAAGTCCGAATGGGCGTCGAGCCATAGAACGAACAGCTCGCGCCCCGCCTCGGACGCGAAGCGGGCGACGCCGCCGATCGAACCCATCGCCAGGCTGTGATCGCCGCCGAGGACGATCGGGGTCCGTCCGGAGCGCGCGACCGCATAGGTTTCGCGGGCCAGCAACCGCGCCCAGGCCGCGACCTCGGCAAAACGGTGCGCCTTGCCCTCCGGGGCGGGGACGTGGAGCAACGGATGGGCGCGCGCAAGATCGCCCCGATCTTCGACGTCATGGCCCAGGTCCCTCAGCGTCTCCACAATCCCTGCCGTGCGCAGCATGGCCGGCCCCATCGCCGCACCCGCCACGCTCGCCCCGGCCTCGATCGGCGCGCCGAGGAGGGTGATCGGCTGTGGAAGGGGCAAAGTCGCCCCGCCACCGTCCTGGGCGATCGGTTTCGGGCTCAAGACGTCTCCTTTTACGGCCAATTTCTCCGCCCTTGGGCGCCGCACGTCTTGACAATAGGGCGCCGCCTCTCCATTGCATGCGCGACATGACGCCCGCGCTCCGCATTATCCGGATTTGCATCATTAGCCGCTAGCTCCCGGCTGGCTGGTTCGCGTCTCCTTATTCCTCAAAGCCATCGAGAAGCGATCATCCGGCCAAACCGGGCGACGTCCGTTTGTTCGCCGTTAGAGATCACGCCGACGAGAACCGCCGATGAAGCCGCCGCCCCGCTCCCAAGACGAGACGCCCAAGGAGGCGGCGCAAGCGCGGCTGCGTCTCCACAATACGCTGACCCGCGGCAGGCAAGATTTCGCGCCGATCGACCCAAAGGCGGTGCGTCTCTATGTCTGCGGGCCCACGGTCTACGATTTCGCCCACATCGGCAACGCCCGGCCGGTCATCGTGTTCGACGTGCTGTTTCGGCTCTTGCGCCATCTCTACGGCGAGGGGCATGTCATCTACACGCGCAACATCACCGACGTTGACGACAAGATCAACGCGCGCGCCGAGCGCGATTTTCCAGGGCTGCCGCTCAACGAGGCGATCGCCAAAGTGACGCAGGCGACCGAGCAGCAATTCCATGACGACGTGGCCGCGCTCGGCGCGCTGCCGCCGACGCACGAGCCGCGCGCCACGCAATATATCGACACGATGCGGGCGATGATCGAGCGGCTGATCGCCCGCGGCGTCGCCTATGTCGCCGAGGATCACGTGCTGTTCTCGCCCTCGGCGATGGATGCGCTTGCCTTCGCGCCGCGCTACGGGACGCTCGCGCATCGCTCGCTCGACGAGATGCTGGCCGGCGCGCGGGTCGAAGTCGCCCCTTACAAGCGCGACCCGATGGACTTCGTGTTGTGGAAGCCGTCGAAGCCGAACGAGCCGGGATGGCCGAGCCCGGCCGGAATCGCTGCGCCGGGCCGGCCCGGCTGGCACATCGAGTGCTCGGCCATGTCGATGGCGACCTTGCTCGAGCCGTTCGGCGGCGGCCTTGCGTGCGACGACCCGGGCCGCAATGTGTTCGACATTCACGGCGGCGGCATCGATCTCGTCTTTCCCCACCACGAGAACGAGATCGCGCAATCCTGCTCCGCCTTCCATTCGCGCGCCATGGCCAACGTCTGGATGCATAACGGCTTCTTGCAGGTCGAAGGCGAGAAGATGGCGAAGAGCGCCGGCAATTTCGTCACCATCCACGAGCTGCTTGAAGAAACTGAACTCGGTTATAGGCTTTGGCCTGGAGAAGCGATCCGCCTCGCAATGCTGCGCACCCACTATCGTCAGCCAATTGACTGGACAGAGCGTGCACTCAAAGAGTCAAGAGACAAGCTAAATGTTTGGTACCACGCAATCGGTAACTCCGCCGTCGGCCCAGCCGAACCCTCTCCAAAGGTCGTTGCTGCTCTGTCGGACGATTTGAATACCCATGAAGCTATACGACATATTGATGAATTGGCGGTCGATATACGAATAATCCGATCGCTTGATAAGGAGCCGTCGCCTGACGCACTTGCTACACTTAGATCTAGCGCAAACCTTCTTGGTTTCTTGTATAGAACTCGAAGTGAACACGCAGAAAGCGTAAGGGTTAGACCAATCGATATCGACACGGCGCAAATCGAGAAGATCGTGGCCGACCGTTCCGCCGCGCGCGCGGCGCGAAACTGGGCCGAATCCGACCGGCTGCGCGACGAGCTCGCCGCGCTCGGCGTCGCCATCAAGGACAACAAGGACGGGACGACCAGTTGGGAGCTCAAACGATGAGCACGGTCTCTCTTCGCCCTTATCTTCCGGCCGACGCAAAACGCTGCGCCGAGATCTTTCGCTCGAGCATCGAGGAGCTGGCGGCCGAGGACTATAACGAGGAGCAGCGCGAGGCCTGGGCGGCGCGCGCCGACGACGAACAGGCTTTCGGCGCGCGCCTCGCCGGGATCCTCACCCTCATCGCCATGATCGACGGCACCGTCGCCGGCTTCGCCAGCCTCAAGGGCGCGGACGAGATCGACATGCTGTTCGTCGATCCGGAATTCGCCCGCCAGGGCGTCGGCCGGACGCTGGTCGACGCCTTGACGAGGTTGGCTCAGGCGCGCGGCGCGAAGCGCCTGACCACAGAGGCGAGCGATGTCGCCAAGCCCCTGTTCGAGCGGCTGGGCTTCGCCGCGCAGATGCGCAACCTCGTGCGCAAGGGCGATCAGTGGCTCGCCAACACCACCATGTCCAAGACCCTCGGCGCATCGCCCGCGCCGCCCCCGACCCGGCACTGAGAACCCCATGACCCAACATCATCACCTCGTCCTGAGGAGCGGCGCCGCAGGCGGCGCGTCTCGAAGGACGATCCAGAGCGTCTCTCGCCGGGCTACGGCCTCGCTCCTCAGCGTGAGGGGAGCAGCGCCGCGCCTCCCACTTGAACAATGAATCCCATGGCCAAGGAACGCCTCTATCTGTTCGACACCACGATGCGCGACGGCGCGCTGACCACCGGGGTCGACTTCTCGCTCGACGACAAGCGCCATATCGCAGCCATGCTCGACCGGCTCGGAATCGATTATGTGGAAGGCGGCTATCCGGGCGCAAACCCGCTCGACACCGAGCTTTTCAAGCGGAAGCCGACCGCCCATGCCCGCTTCTGCGCCTTCGGCATGACCAAGCGGCCCGGCCGCTCGGCCGCCAATGATCCGGGCCTCGCTGGTCTTCTCGCCGCCGATGCCGACGCGATCGTCTATGTCGCCAAGTCGTGGGACTATCACGTCCATGTGGCGCTGGGCTGCACGCTCGACGAGAACCTCGAAGCGATCGCCGACAGCGTGAACGCCGCGGTCGCCGCAGACCGGGAGGCGATGGTTGATTGCGAGCATTTCTTCGATGGATACAAGGCCAATCCGAAATATGCGCTTGCCTGCGCTCGCGCCACGATCGACGCCGGCGCGCGCTGGGCGGTGCTGTGCGACACCAACGGCGGAACGCTTCCCGACGAGATCGAACGCATCGTCGGCGAGGTTGCGCGTGTCATTCCCGGCGCAAGTCTCGGCATCCACGCCCACAACGACACCGGCAACGCGGTCGCCAACTCACTCGCCGCTGTCCGCGCGGGCGCGCGGCAGGTGCAGGGCACGCTGAATGGTTTAGGCGAGCGCTGCGGCAACGCCAATCTTGTAACACTCATCCCCACGTTGGCCTTGAAGCCGGAGCTCGCGGAGCATTTCGAAACCGGCGTGACGGCGGAGGCTTTGCGCGAGATCACGCACGTCTCACGCGCCTTCGACGAACTGCTCAACCGCGCCCCTAACCGGCACGCGCCCTATGTTGGCGCGTCCGCCTTCGCCACGAAGGCCGGCATTCACGCTTCCGCGCTCGCCAAAGACCCGCGCACTTACGAGCACATTCCGCCCGACAGCGTCGGCAATCAGCGCGCCGTGCTGGTCTCGGATCAGGCCGGGCGCTCCAATCTCCTCGCCGAGCTCGCCCGGCTTGGGGTCGAAGCGAAAGCCGATGATCCGCGCCTTCAGCGCCTGCTCGACGAGGTGAAGGCGCGCGAAGCGCAGGGCTTCGCCTACGAAGCGGCAGACGCCTCATTCGAGCTTCTGGCGCGCGGCGTGCTCGGCGGCGTTCCGGAATATTTCGCCGTCGAGAGTTTTCATGTCGGCGTCGAGCGCAAATTGGTCGCGCCCGGAATCACCTATTCGGCTTCGCAGGCGGTGGTGAAGATCCGCATTGGCGAGGAGCGGCTCATTTCCGCAGCGGAGGGCAACGGCCCTGTCAACGCGCTTGATCTCGCTTTGCGCAAGGATCTCGGCGTCTATCAGAAATATATCGAGAACCTGGAATTGCGCGACTATCGCGTGCGCGTCTTCCAGGGCGGCACGGATGCGGTGACGCGCGTTCTGATCGAGTTCGGCGACGGAAACGGAGACACCTGGTCGACGGTCGGGGTGTCCGGCAACATCATCGACGCCTCGTTCCAGGCGCTGGTCGACGCGATCACCTACCGACTGCTCAAGGTCGGCGTCGCGGCGCAATAGGGGCGTTCGTCGAAGCGCTTTCCGTGTCGCAATGTCGCTCCCGGATCATGGTTGACGTTTTACAAACCAGGATGTCGGCAAGATTGGTCAAGTTCAAGGACTTGGATAATCGCCGGAACAATGCGAGAGAAGCCAGCGTTTTTGAAATCAAGACAAGGCTTAGCTGGAGGATTTTGATGCGACTTGCTTCCGTAGCCTCGATGGCCGCCTTAGCGACACTCCTGGTCGGCTCAGCGAACGCGATGCCGACACCCGCCCCCTACCGGGGCGATTCGAGCATAACATTGGCCGCGGGCGGATGCGGACCCGCTTACCATCGCAACGTATACGGCGGGTGCGTACCGAATGGTTGGGGCGGCGGGGTCGTCGTCGCTCCTGGATTTTATGGCGGCGGCTACGGCTATCATGGCGGCGGCTACTATCACGGCGGCGGCTACTATCACGGCGGCGGCTACTATCACGGAGGTGCCTACTATCACGGCGGGGGCTGGCACGGGGGCGCATGGCACGGAGGGGGGTATCACGGGTACCACGGCGGTGTTTACCGCAGGTGATGGTCCGCGGGATCAAAGTCTGAAGCTGCGACCCAAAACGCGGCGGAAGCCGAGACGCTCGCCGCGCCTATGCGTTAGATGTGTTTAGGGGTCGCGACGGCGAGCCCTAACAGCGCGTTAAGGGCTGGACTTGCATGGTCGGCTGCGCAACGACGAGGCGTTGCATGGCCGGCGTCAACTGCTCGGGACATCGCACGACACGATCTCGTGGCCGCTGATGCTCGCAATGTGCGCGTGGTTGGCCGTTGTGTTCGGCGTTTTCGGCCTGCTCTCGCCGTGCAACGCGGTGGTGTATCTGTCGATCACCACGTGCGCGATCTGCGTCGCCTCCGCCATCTTCCTCATCGACGATTTCGATTCGCCGCTCGATGGCGTGTTGTGCGCACCGAGCGATTCCATGCGCGCGACCTTGGCCAGAATCGACGCGCCTTAACAAGCCGCCCGCCATTTTTTGCGCGTGGCGGGAATAAACCGCACACCCCCTGAGTCACCTCCTTTGGACGGCGCTTTTCGCCGAAGAAGAGGAAACTCAAATGTCACACGATCACGAAGGCGGGTTCGACCGCCGGCAAACTTTGAAATGCATGCTGTGGGCCGGAACCGGCGTGGTTTGGACGGTCGCCGGCGGCGTGCCCGCATCGCGCCTGATCGGCTCGGCTAAAGCGGCGGAAAGCGGCTTTTCTTTCGTTCAGATTTCCGACTGCCATATCGGCTTCGCCAAGCCCGCCAATCCGGACGCCCGCGCGACGCTCAACGCCGCGATCGACAAGGTCATAGCCATGCCGGACAAGCCGACGTTCATGATCCATACCGGCGACATCAGCCATTCGGCGAAGGCCAACGAATTCGACGACGCGCAGCAAATGATCGGCCGCGCCAAGCTCGACGTCCATTACGCGCCAGGCGAACATGACATCCTCGATCCCAAAACCCGAGACATCTATCTCGAGCGTTTCGGCAAGGGAGCGACCGGCGGCGGCTGGTATGCCTTCGATCAGGGCGGCGTGCATTTCGTGTCGCTCAACAATGTCGTCGATCTCAAGAAGAACGGCCTTGGCTCACTCGGCTCGGATCAGCTCGAGTGGCTGGAAGACGATCTCAAGGGCAAATCCGCTTCGACGCCCATCGTCATCTTCTCCCATATCCCGCTCTGGATGATCGCTCCCGAATGGGGTTGGGGCACCGAAGATTCCGCACAGGCGCTCGGCTATCTCTCGCGCTTCGGCTCGGTGACCGTGCTCAACGGCCACATCCATCAATTGATGCAGAAGGTCGAAGGCAACGTCACGTTCCACACCGCCCGCTCGACGGCGTTCCCGCAGCCAGCCCCAGGAACGGCGCCAGCGCCGGGACCGAAACTCGTGCCCGCGGGCGAATTGCGCAAATGGCTCGGCGTTCGAGAAGTGGCCTACTCGCCCACCTCCACTGAGCTCGCCGTCACGGATTCTGATCTGACCTGAGACGCGTCGATGAGACTGTTCCGTTTCCTCGAATCCCTCTCCCGCGGCGCCCGTTGTGAAACGAGCGTCCTCCCACCGCCGCACGCGTCTCGGGAGAGGGACCTTTCGGCTCGCCCTCGCTCGGTCGCAGAAGCCGAGTGGAGGGATGAGTGGTCGCCCTATGCGGCCGTTCGCCGAAGGGAGAAATACGCCGCCGCCGTGATGCTCGCAGCCGCAATCTCAGCGTCGCTCGCGGAGACCGCGTGGGCCGGCGGACTCACCGGGGACGCCGCTCGCGGCGAGACGCTTTATCAGGCCTGCCAGGATTGCCATTCGCTCGACAAGAACGACGTCGGTCCACGTCATCGCGGCGTCTTCGGGCGCAGGGCCGCTTCGCTGCCCGATTACGACTATTCGGACGCGCTCAAATCAGCGAATATTGTGTGGAACGAGGAGACGCTCGACAAGTGGCTGACCGACCCTCAGGCTGTCGCGCCCGGCGCCAAGATGTTCTTCCACCTGGACAACCCGCAGGACCGGGCCGATGTGATCGCTTACCTCAGAGAGCGCGCCAAATAAGGCGCGCGCTTGTCGGGCGCGCCGGTTGAGCAGTCCACTCGCCGAGCAGCGCTTCCGCGACACCGTGGCGCCCTTGCTCGATGATGCTTACTCACTCGCCAAATGGCTGTCGCACAGCCCGACCGACGCCGAGGACATCGTGCAAGACGCTGCGCTGCGCGCGCTTCAGGCTCTCTCCAGCGTCTCTGTCGATCGGCCGAAACCCTGGTTTCTCGCCATTGTGCGCAACGCCGCCATGACCTTCATGGCGCGCAACCGGCGCAAGACCATGGCTTACGTCGGTGACATGGCCGACCTCGACACGCTCGATTTGCGCGAGGGCGACGACGCGGCGCCCAATCCCGAACAGGAGCTTATCGCGCTTGAAGACGGCGAGCGCTTGCGCCAGGCGATCGCGAGTCTGCCCTCGCCATTTCTGGAAGCGCTGGTGATGCGCGACGTCAACGGCCTCTCCTATCGCGAGATCGCCGAAGCGACCGAGACTCCGGTCGGCACCGTCATGTCGCGATTGGCCCGCGCGCGAGCTATGCTCGCCAAGATCTTGAGGTCCGAGCCATGACGAGGGCCGAGTCATGACCGACCGCGACCCCAACGAGCGGCTTCTGAGACTCAACGCTGCGCTCGACGGCGAGCTCGACGCCATGGGCTCGCTCCAGTTCGAGCGCGAGCTCAGCGAAGATCCGGCCCTCGCCGCCGAATACCGGCGCCTCACAGCGTTGCGCGACGCGGTCCGTCGCCACGCGCCGCGTGAAGCGGCGCCGCAAGCGCTCGCCGACCGCATCGCGGCGCTGACCGCGTCCGCTCCGGCGGCTCCTGCGCCCCAGGCGGCCGCGAGCCCGATTGCGACGGTCGTCCCATCTCGCCGTCGCGCTTGGCTCGATAGCCGCGCGCTTGCGATGGCGGCCTCCTTCGCGGTCCTCGGCTTTGCGGCCGGCGTGGGGCTTACGTCCCTGCGCGCGCCCGCCGGCTCGAGCGATGTCGCCCAACATCTGGTCTCGGATTTTGCGCGCGCGGAAATCGCCGGCCAACCGTTCGACGTCGCCTCCTCCGACCGGCACACGGTCAAGCCCTGGCTCGCCAACCGCACAACCGTCAGCGGAACCATCGTCGATCTCGGGGCGGAGGGCTTCCCGCTGGTGGGCGGACGCGTGTCCATCGTGGATCGGGTCCCGGCACCGACGCTCGTCTATCGACACAACGAGCACGTTGTCGCGGTGACCGAGCTGCCGGTCGACGCCAAGGGTGCGCGCGGGAAAGGCGGAATCGAAACGATCGACGGCTACCATGTCGTGCGCTGGTCCGACGCGAACCTCGCCTATGTCGCCGTTTCCGACATGGATGAGAAGGCGCTCAGCGAATTCGTCGAGGCGTTCCGGCGTGGCGGCGGCGCTGCGACCGAGCCAAGCCGGCCGTAACACGCTCAAGCAGCTTCTGTAGACGCGGTCGATAGCCCATCGAAAGACGGGCGTCCTTTCGGACACCCTTTGGACCGCGTCGCCGCGTTCGGCGAACGCGGCTACAATAGGCAAATTATTTCCAAAAACGCTGGAATAAATCTCCCTCAGTTCGGGTCTCATAAGCAAGACGATCGCGATGCGAACATCGATCGTCGAAGATGGCGAAGCTGCAGAGTTTAAGACCTTCTGCAGACGACCCCCCGAGCGGGTCGGCGAGACCGTGGTCCATTTCCCACGCGCGGGTTTTCTCGTCCAGTCAGGCTGAAAGGCTCATCCGTCTTGCCGGAACGATCGGGCGCCGGTAGAGGGCGCGGGATGCGTCCCTCGGCTCTCGATCCGCTGTTCGCGCTGGCGAGCGCCCTGCCGGGGATCGGCCCTAAGAACGCGAAGCTCTTCGACCGCCTTCTCGATAAGCCCCAAGGCGCGCGGATTATCGACATCCTCTTTCACTTGCCGCAGGCGACCGTCGACCGCCGCGCGCGCCCCAAGATCCGCGACGCCGTTCCCGGCACGATCGTCACGATCGAGGCGAAAGTGACCGAGCATCGCGGACCGCCAAACGCGCGTTCGCGGGCGCCGTTCAAGGTGCTGGTCGAGGACGACACCGGGGATGTCGAGCTGGTCTTCTTCCTCGCCAATCACGAATGGGTGCGGTCGCGGCTGCCCATCGGCGCGACGCGCTGGATTTCCGGGAAGCTCGAGCTCTGGGACGGCCGCCGCCAGATGGTGCATCCCGATCGAGTGATGAGCGCGGAGGAACTCGATCGCCTCCCCTCGGTCGAGCCCGTCTATGGGCTGACCGAAGGCCTCTATCAGCGCGGGGTCGCCCGCGCCGCGGAGGGCGCGCTCAAGCGCCTGCCGCCAATGCCGGAATGGATCAGCGAGAAGACCTTGGCCGATCTGAACTTGCCGAGCTTCACGCAAGCGCTCGGCGCGATGCACCGGCCCGAAACTCCCGAGGATGTCGATCCAGCGAGTCCGGCGGCGACGCGGCTTGCCTATGACGAGCTGTTGGCCAACCAGCTGGCGCTTCTGCTCATGCGCGCGCGCCTGCGCGTCATTCCCGGCCGCGCGCACAAGGCGGAAGGCGCTTTGGCGCGACGCCTCGAGGCCGCCCTGCCCTTTTCCCTGACAGGCGCGCAACGCCAGGCGATCGACGACATCCGCGCCGACCTCCGGGCCGAGAAGCGCATGCTGAGGCTCCTGCAGGGCGACGTCGGATCGGGCAAGACCGTGGTTGCGCTGATGGCGATGGCGGAGGTGGTCGAAGCAGGCAGACAGGCGGCCATGATGGCGCCGACCGAAATTCTCGCCCGCCAGCACTACGAGCGCATAGCCCCGCTGGCGGCGAGCGCCGGCTTGCGCACCGCGCTCTTAACTGGCCGCGACAAGGCGGCCGCCCGCCGCGCCTCGCTTGCTGCATTGGCCGAGGGGATCATCGACATCGCTGTCGGGACGCATGCGCTGTTTCAGGAAAGCGTAGCCTTCGCCGATCTCGGGCTCGCGGTGGTCGACGAACAGCATCGGTTCGGCGTGCGCCAACGCCTTGCGCTCGCTTCCAAGGGCGCGGCGGTCGATCTCCTGGTGATGACGGCGACGCCGATCCCGCGTTCGCTCGTGCTCGCCTATTTCGGCGACATGGATGTGTCCGCTTTGCGCGAAAAGCCACCGGGGCGCCAGCCGATCGATACGCGCATCTTGCCGATCGAACGGCTTGAGGAGGTGGTGGCGCGCCTCTCGCAGGCTGTCGCGGCTGGCGCGCGCGCCTACTGGATTTGTCCGCTGGTCGAGGAGAGCGAGACGCTCGACGTCGCCGCGGCAGAGGAGCGCGCTCAAGCGCTGACCGCGATCTTCGGCGACGCCGTCGGACTTGCGCATGGGCGAATGGCGGGGCCCGAGCGGGACGCGGCGATGGAGCGATTCCAGCGCGGGACAACGACCATCCTGGTCGCAACCACGGTGGTCGAGGTCGGCGTCGACGTGCCGCAGGCGACGATCATGATCGTCGAGCACGCCGAACGCTTCGGGCTCGCGCAATTGCACCAATTGCGCGGGCGCGTCGGCCGCGGAGCGGGCCGCTCGTCCTGTCTCTTGCTTTACAAAGGGCCGCTCGGCGAAGCCGCGCGCGCACGGCTCGAGATCCTGCGCGAGACCGAGGACGGGTTCCGCATCGCCGAGGAGGATCTGAAGCTACGCGGCGAAGGCGACGTGCTCGGCGCCCGGCAGGCCGGCGCGCCCGGATTTCGTTTCGCCCGGCTCGACATCCATAGCGGCCTTCTGGCGCGGGCGCGGGCGGAGGCCGAAGCCGCGCTCAAGCGCGACGAGCGGCTCAAGGGCGAGGCGAATCGCGGCCTGAGACTGCTCCTTTACGTCTTCGAGCGCGACGAGGCCGCCCGGCTGATCGAGGCCGGATGAACGGACGTTCAGACTAGCGCCTCCTGGCGATCAAATCCCGGTGAAAGCCGGCCGATGTCATGTTTGTGAACGACTTAAGGACTTCTGCCCGCTATATAGCCACACAATGTAGCGACAGTGTTCGAGGTCGCTGAATCATCTCCCCGTATGTTTGGAACCGATCAAGGAGTGGCGCGGTTTTTGCGCCGAGGCGTCTAACATGAAAGCAAACCGCGTCCGCGACATCGACTTTTGGCGCGGGGCCGTGCTGATCGCGATCCTGATCGATCACATTCCCGGCAACCCGCTCGAAAATTGGACTCCGAGAAACTACGGCCTTTCGGACAGCGCCGAGGCGTTCGTCTTTCTATCCGGTCTGTCGGTCGGCCTTATCTACTTGCCGAGGGCGTTCAAGTACGGCCTCGAGCCCGTCGCCGGCGGATGCCTCAAGCGAGCGCTCAAGCTTTACGGCGTGCATATCGCGCTGACTCTGGGTGCGCTCGCAGTGTTCGGGGCGGCCTATTGGGCGAGCGGCGTCCCCGATTTGATCCAAGCGCACGGACGCGCGGTTCGTCTTCACTTCGCCAGGCAACGGCCTTTTGGGACTTGCCCTGCTCAGCCATCAGCTCGGCTATTTCAATATCCTGCCGTTGTATATCGTGCTGATGCTATGGGCGCCCGTCGCGGTCGCGCTCGCGCTGCGCGGCCCTGTCTTGGCTTTGATCGTTTCGGTGGGTCTCTATGCGGCCGCGCGCGCTTTCGGCCTCAATCTCCCGAATTGGCCAGAACCGGGCGGCTGGTTCTTCAATCCGATGGCATGGCAACTCGTGTTCACGCTTGGAGTCGTATCGGCGATTTTATGGCGCGACGGTCTTCCGCGGCCAGCCCCGTGGCTGGTCACGTTGAGCGCCCTGACGGTCGCCGGCGCAGCGTTGATCGTAACCAACGAGGGGGGCCTCGCGCCAGGGCTGCGCGACACGGCCACCGCGCACCTCGACGTCGCCAAGCAGGATCTCGGGCTTGCGCGCCTAACTCACTTCATCGCGTTGGCTTATCTGATCGCGATGGCGACGACGGCGTTCGGGCGATTCATTGCGCCGGTGGTCCGAGGCGCCTTCGGCAGCGCGGTTCAAAGTCTTGGGCGCAACAGTCTGCCGGTCTTCGCCGCCGGGTCGATCTTGAGCGCTGGCGGCCAGGCCGCGCTCGCGGCCACTTCCGCTCACGCTTCGGCAGGGATTGAAGAGTTTGTCGGACTCGCGTACACCGTTGCATCAATCGCCGCCCTGTTCGCCGTCGCCCACTGGATCGAGTGCAGAAAAACTCCCGCCGACATCGCAATTGCCGCCGCGCAGGCAGCGCGTTTGCGGGTCTAGCGGGCGCTGTCTGCATCCTCTTCGCCCTGAGCGCGGCGCATGCCGAAGAGGGTTCCTGTCCGAACGAAACGGCGGCGTTCGAGCGTAATGGCGCCATCCTCGCGTTCCCGAAGGTGCGCGTGGGCCTGCCCAACGACATTCTGGCGATAGGCTCGTCTTCGACCGAGGGAATCGGGGCCAGTTCGCCGGCCAATAGCTACCCAGCCCGGCTCGAGGCGGAGCTCGAAAAGCAGACGGGCGTAGACTTCGACGTCAAGAACGCTGGGGTTGGCGGCGAATTGGCCGCGAAGACGCTTCAGCGGCTGAAAAGCGCGCTCAAATCCGGCTGGGCTCGATTGGTGATCTGGCAAGTCGGCACCAACGATGCGATCGTCGGGGTCGACGAGACTTTGTTTCGCGCCACAGTTCAGGCCGGCATTGCCGCCGCGCGCGCCGCAGGCGTTCCGATGATGCTGGTCGGCCCGCAGTTCACCCTTAAGACTTCCGACCCCATCCGCTACGAGCGGTTCGTCAAGATGGTCGACGACATCGGCGCCGCGGACCATGTGCCGGTGCTGAGCCGCTACGCATTTATGAAAAGCTGGAGCGCCAAGGGCGCGAAGGCGATCGGTTTGCTCTTGTCCGGCGATGGCCTGCACATGAGCGACCTCGGATACCGATGCCTCGCGCATGCTCTCGCCGCGGCGATCGAAGGCGGAGCCGAGGCCAAGCTTTAGGCCGCTTCAGGGCGTTCTTAGGGAATCTGAACAATGCGACGGCGTGTTTGGCGGCGCGGGACGGTCTCGGCCGTCGGGTTCGGCGCCATGAGCTTCGGCGGCTTCTACGGCCCGACGAATGAGGTCGAGCTCGATGCGGACGCTGGCGAGGGCGCTCGAGCTCGGCGTCGATTTCTGGGACACCGCCAACGTCTATGGCGATGGGCTTTGCGAACAAGTGATCGGCAAGTTCCTGGCCGAAGACAAAAGCCGCCGCGCCCGGGTGACGCTCGCGACCAAGTTCGCCATTCGCCGACGCGACGACGGCTCGCGCTTCTTCGACAATAGCGCGGCCCATATTCGCGACGCTCTCGACGGCTCGCGGAAGCGGCTCGGCGTCGACCACATTGACCTCTACTATGTGCACCGCGTCGACAAATCGACGCCCATTGAAGACACGGTCGGGGAATTGGCGCGCCTCGTCAAAGCGGGCGCGATTGGAGCGATCGGTCTTTCCGAGGTCGCGCCCGACACGCTGAGACGCGCTCATGACGTGCATCCCATCGCCGCGGTCCAGTCGGAATATTCGCTGTGGACGCGCAATCCCGAGCTTGGTCTCATTCAGGCCTGCGCGGACTTAGGCGCGATTCTGGTCGCCTTCTCGCCGCTCGCGCGCGGCTATTTGAGCGGCCTCATGCAGGATGTCGAGAGCTTCGGCGAAAAGGACTTCCGCCACGCCAATCCGCGGTTCCAGGGCCTCAACTGGCGGCGCAATCGCGACCGGCTCAAGGCCTTTGTGACGCTCGCTCAGTCATGGGGGCTGAAGCCGGCGACCTTGGCCATTGCGTGGACGCTCGCCAAGGCGGAGCATGTCGTGCCGATCCCTGGCACCCGCGCCGCGGCCCATCTCGAGGAATGCGCCGCGGCGGACAAGCTCGATCTGACCGACGCCCAACTCGCGGAGATCGAGCGCGCCCTGCCGCTCGGCTACGCCGCCGGCGAGCGCTATTCCGAGATCCAATGGGTCGGAATCCAGAAGTACT
>CAVRXX010000007.1:0-73740 GCA_963725195.1 uncultured Alphaproteobacteria bacterium
AAACGATAGGCTCGCGCTTTAGGTTGAGAACCCATACAGTTGATTTGCATGAGTTCTGCGAATACAATTGACAAAATCAGAAATCTGCGCTATGTGTTTCCCCTGGCGGAATCTCGTTCGCGCTCGTCATGAGACAGGCGGGAAAAGAAGAAGCCGTGGCTGTTTGAAACGTTGGCCCACAACCTGCGGCGCGAGCCGGGGCGGAGGAGCGGTTTTTCTAATTTTCTCGCCCCGCAACCCATTGAAAAGTTTCGATTCGCAAAAATAGGCGCTAGTAAACGCTAGCCAATTTACTAGCGTTTAGGCCCATTAGCTTCCTTTTGCTGGCCCTTATTTGGAAGAAATTCCCGGCTTTGGTTGTATCCGCCGCGTGGTCTGACGGCTCTTGGGCTACAAGGCGCGGCCGCCAGCCCGGTTCCAGCCCGCGCGCACGATCGCCGAAGGCCTCCCAGCCGGTGTCGGTGACCGCGACCGTGTCCTCCAGTTTGACGAAGCCGCGACGCGGATGCGCGATCGTCGTCTCGATCGAAATGACCATGCCGGACTCAAGCGGGCGGTCAGCGTCGTAGGCCGGATAGGGAATTGGCCCGTGGCTCGTGAGGCGCGGCGCCTCGTGGCTGATGAGGCCCATCCCGTGGGCGACAAACTCGATCGAGTTGGCGCGCGGCGACCGCCCGAGCACCTCGCCGGCGCTGGCGTAGATCTCCTCGCCTCTGGCGCCGGAGCGGATCGGCTTGCGCGCCGCGAGCTGGATTTCGTCCACTTCGGCGAGCAGGTCTTCGAGCTCGCTGTCGGGCTCGCCCTGGATCGCCATGCGGCAGAGATCGCCGATATAGCCTTTGTAATTCCCGCCGGAATCGAGCGACAGGATGTCGCCCGCTCCCCACACTTGGTCCGAGGGCGCGCGATTGAGGCTCGTCCCGGCCGTGATGAGGCAATATTCGAATGTGAGCCCCCGGTTCACCTCTTCGCGGCGAAGCGCTTCGACCAGCTCCGTCTTCGTCGCGCCTGGCCCATGCGAGGCGATCACCGCGAGCATGGAATCGACCACGAGCTCGGAGGCCGCGCGCAGCAAATCCAGCTCTTCTCGGGTCTTGCGCGCCCGCAACCGTTCGAGCGGCATGTGCGCTTCAAGGAACGCGACGCCGGGAAGCTCGCGCGCCATGAGCTCCGCCGCGTCGGCGGGCAGGAAAGCGCGCTCGACGCCGACGCGCTTCACCTTCGCGCCCAGCTTTGCCAGATGGTCCGCCGCGAGCTGCGCCGAATCGAAGCTCGTGCTCGACCTCTGGAAAGCCGGAGTCCAGAACTTGCCGAGCTCCTTCTCATAAGATTCCATCCCATGCCCGATATAGGTCGATTGGTCCGGCCGGCCTTTGACGTAAATGAGCATGGGCAGAGTAGCGGCTGACGCCGATCGCGTCGAAATGATCGAAGAAGAAGAACCGGTAGCCGCCGAAGAGGTATTGAATGTTGTGCTTGGACGAGATCACGACGGCGTCCATCCCGGCCTCGTCGAGGAGCTTGTCGAGGCGCGCGGCGTCAAATGACGGCGCGGCTTCAGCCTTCGCGAACGACTGTGCGGTCGGTCTCTCGGTCATGGTTTCCACCCTCGCTGATCTCGCTCGCCCGAAGGCGCCAGCCTCATCCTAGCTCAAACAAGCCAAGCTGTCGCCATTCGCCTTCGCTTGTCAAAGGCGGAATCCTCGATCGTTAACAGCCGGTCCCAACACCCGCCGACCTCGTCCTCAGGCGCCCCGAAGGGGCCTCGAAGGATGAGGTCCGCTGCCAAACGATTTGGACGTTGGCGATTAAGGATCGTGCCCTGGCGCTTGCCAAAGGCGCAGGCGGTCCTTCATCATTGTCGTCGCCCATTCGAGCCAAGGCGGATTCTCATGCTCTCGGTCGACGCCAAAGGCGTCTTTCCCATCGCTCCCACGCCGTTCCTCGCCGACGGCGCGATCGACAATGCCAGCGTCGACCGCATGATCGACCATTATGTCGGCGCGGGCGCCGACGGTTGCACCATTCTCGGCATCATGGGCGAAGCGCCGAAGCTCGGTCACGACGAGGCGATCGGTTTCGTCGCCCGCTGCGTTGCGCGCGCGCCAAAGCTGCCGTTCATCGTCGGCGTCTCCGCGCCGGGATTCGCGGCGATGCGCGCCTTGTCGCACGCCGCCATGGCCAAGGGGGCGGCTGGCGTCATGATCGCCCCGCCGCCGTCGCTGCGCACCGATGATCAGATCGTGACCTATTACACGCAGGCGGTCGAGGCGATCGGCTCCGACATCCCGTTCGTCATTCAAGACTATCCGCTGACGCTTGGCGTCATCATGACCCCGAACGTCATCCGCCGGATCATCACCGACAATCCGTCATGCGTGATGCTGAAGCACGAGGACTGGCCGGGCCTCGAGAAGATTTCCGCCCTCCGTCATTTCGAGAAGGAGGGCAAACTGCGCCGCGTCCCGATTCTCACCGGCAACGGCGGTCTGTTCCTCGATTTCGAGATGGAGCGCGGAGTCGATGGCGCGATGACCGGCTACGCCTTCCCGGAAATGCTGATCGACGTGGTGCGGCTCATGAACGAAGGACGGCGCGAGGACGCGCACGACCTTTTCGACGCCCATTTGCCGCTCGTCCGCTACGAGCAGCAGCAGGGCGTCGGTCTCGCCACACGCAAATATGTGATGATGAGGCGCGGCATCCTTGCGTCCGACACGCAGCGAAAGCCCGGCGCCGGTCTTAGCGCCACCGCCAAGGCGGAGGTCGACTACCTTCTTGCGCGTCTCGCGAGCCGCGATAAGCGCGCCGCCGCACATCTCAGCTTAGCGGGCAAAGCGCGCTCGCGCAGCTACTTGCCGAGATGCGCCCCGAAGAAGGACGCGATCTCGCCGAACGCTTCCTTGCTCTCCGGCAGAGTATCGTCGAACTCGTACTGCGCGTGCGACATCCCTTCGTAGACCTGAAGCGAGGCCTCAACCCCCGCGCGTCGCAATTTGCGATGCACGCGAACCGTGTTGCTCAGCAACAGGTCGCGAGTGCCGGTGGTCAATATGGTGGGCGGAAATCCGTGCATGTCGCCGTAGACCGGCGAGATGAGCGGGTCCTTGAGGTCGTGTCCGTGCGCGTAAATCACGGTTGCCGCATCGCAGAAGCCATCGCGAGACACGAGAACGTTGTCGACCTTCTCGTTGGTATAGAAGCTATCGCCGGTCTTGGTCGCATCCGACATCGGCGTGCCCGCGCCGAGCGCCCCAGGCAGCGGCAAGCCCTGCTCGCGCGCTCGCAGGACGAGCTCAAGGGTCAAGGCGCCGCCGGCGGACGTGCCGAAGACGCCGATGTTTTTCGCCGGCGTGTTCTTCAGCACGGCTTTATAGACAGTGACGGCGTCATCGACAGCGGCCGGGAAATAGGCTTCCGGCGGCATGCGATAATCGACGGAAATCACCTTGTAATGTCCGTCTCCCGCCATGATGATCCCCTCCGGCGTGCCCGACTCTCCGGGGAACAGCACGTAGCAACCGCCATGAACGTGGATCAGAACCTTGTCCTTGTTCTCCGGCGGAATATCGTCCGGCGTGAGAATGTGAACGCGAACGCCGTCGATCGTCGAAGCTTCGGATTTGACATGCTGGCGCGCGAGCAACGCGGGAATGGTCTTGACCGTGTCCGCGGCTTGCTTGTCAGCGAAGGCGCGCGCCTCCTCGCCTGTCTTCCACAGCTTGTTCCAGTTGGGGTTGAGAGGCGCCCCGACGAACGCCTGCATTCCGGGGCTGATGTCGGCTGTCGGCGCGGGGAGCGCCTTTGCGGGAACGTCGAGCGGAGCAAGATCGGTCGCCATCGCAACCGCCGGAATCGATAGCAATATTCCGCAGGCAATCGTGCTCAAAAGCTTCATGGCGGTTTCCTCCTCGGTATGTTCCTCCTTGGAACAACCACTTGTCATGGCCGAAACAAGCTTCGGTCCCAGCCGCGCGCAATGCGCTTCGAAGCATCAACGCATAAGCGTGTGCGCGATGAATTCGCGCACACGGGGTGGTTAAAACGATTGAAGTGGGACTAGCTCCGCACGCGAACTTTCCTCACCTGGATTTCGCGGTCAAGCATTTTCCCGACAACACTGTCGCGCCGGTCTTTATTGGATATTCGGGGAAGACTTCCCTGTCATCGCCACGAGCCACAGGGCGTCGAAAGACGCCCGTCTCTCGACGGGCTTTGGCGACGCGGCGATCTAGGGCCGTAGAGCCTCCTACGTTCCCCTGGATCGCTTCGCCGTAGCCCCGTCCGGAAGGACGGGCGTCTCTCGACGCCCTATGGCTCGCAATGACGATCGTGGTTCGAACCAAATGCAGTTTGCTCAGGCCGCGGCCCGATTGACGTTGTTTTCCGCAATCGTGGTCAGCTTCTCGTCTGCGGCTTTCTCCTCCGCGAGATTCTGCTGCAGGACCTGGGCGCAATCCGCGCGGCCCAAAGTCTTCGCCCACGCGATCAATGTCCCGTAGCGAGTCATCTCGTAATGCTCGACCGCTTGCGCCGAGGCGATAAGCGCGGCGTCCAAGACCTTCTTGTCCTCAATCTCGCCGCCGACTTCATCGGCCTCCTCGATGATGCCGTCGATCGCGGGACAGTCGACTTGCTGTGGCTGGGCTCCATGCATCTGGAAGACTTGCTCGACGCGCTTCACATGGTTCTTGGTCTGTCCAAGATGGGCGTCCAGCGCTGACTTCAGCTCCGGCGAAGTCGCCTTGGCGATCATGTCGGGCAATGCGCCAACGATCCGCTTCTCGGCGTAATAGATGTCCTGCAGCTGATGGACGAATAGATCGTTCATCAACTCGATGTCCTTGGAAAAAAGACCCATGGTTCTAGCTCCTTACAATTCTCGAATTGGGATTGCGGCGCGCCTAAAGCAATCGCCGAGATTTTATGGGCTCAGAACGGCTGCCACTGATCGCCCTGCCAGTACCCACGGCCGGGGTGCTCTCTCCAGGCGATAGTTTGCGCCGTTGTCCGCCTGCCAGTCGTACGGATGAACCACCACGTTTGCATTTGGCGGATAGTCATACCGCTCCACCGAATGCCAGCAGGTCGTGCCGGCCTGATCGCAGACGATAGCCGACGAAGGACCGTATCCTTCAATCGTCACTGGAGCGGTGCCTCTCGGCGAGCCCGGGGCCGTTGCTTGAGCGGCCGCAGGCGTAGCGGCGGCGAGTGCGGAAATAGTCGTCGCAGACAGTGCGGCGATCAAAAAACCTTTCATCGGAAACTCCTTTGCGTGGATCCTCCCGATCCGTTGGATCATGCCGCGCCAACGCTAGGTTTCGGTCTTTGTTCCGGGCCTCCGACGCGATTTGCCCGCGCGTGACGGAACTTGCGGTTGCGAACAGCGCCGCGCGCGCGTGAGTTGCGACGATTAGGACAGAAAGGAAGCCATCGGCGTGCGCATCGGAGCTGCACGCCGGCGCCGCGCGACGCCACGCGGTCAGAACAGCGACCCCTGCCCGTCGTCTTTGTCCGATTTGGCCCGTCGGCGCGGCAATAGGGCGGGCGGAGTGAGCGGCGGACCGACGCGTCCCCCGGCTATCGCGCCGATCTTTCCGTCGGCGAATTCGATCTCGAGCCGCTGCGCCTGCCTGACGTCCTCCGCGCGCCACAAAGGTTTCTGGCTCTCGTCCCGAACGAGCGCGAAGCCGCGCGACAGCACGCCGCGATAACTCATCGCGCCGAGCAATTGGCCGGCGGAGAAGAGCTGCGCGCGCCGTCTCTGCAGGCGTTCGTCATAGGCGCGCGTCATGCGTGCCGCGAGACGCTCGACCGCCGTCCCCTGTTCGCCGCGCCGCCTGGCCAAGAGCGCCGCCTCGCGGACAAATGTCCGGCTCACGGCCTCCGCCGACCGGCGCGGCCGTTCGATGAGGAGCGGCCGCGTTCTCGCCAAACGCCCGCTCAAGCCCCTCAGCCGCTCGCGCAGGCCCGCGAGATGGGCGCGCGGCGAATGGCGCGCGAGGCTTCGGGCGAGACCCGCGGTGCGCAAAGCGCGCTGGTCGATCGCCCCGCGCATGCGCTGCGCGAGCGTCTCCGAGGCGCGGTCGAGGCGCTGGCGCGGACCGGCGATGATCGCCTCGCCCCCCGGCAGAGCGCGAGCGAGCGAGCGCAGATCGGAACGGAGACGGTGGGAGAAGCGCAGGATCGCGCCGCGGCGGCGCGCGTCCAAATCCGCCATCGCAGCGAGGAGCTCGACCCGGACCGGCGCCGCGAATTCGGCGGCGGCGGTCGGCGTCGGCGCACGCAGGTCCGCCGCGTGATCGATCAAGGTCCAGTCCGTCTCGTGGCCGACGGCGGCGATGAGAGGGATCGCGCTGCGGACGGCCGCGCGCACCACGGCCTCGTCGTTGAAGCTCATAAGGTCTTCGAGCGAGCCGCCTCCCCGCGCGACGATCAGCACATCCGGCCGCGGCGCCGCCCCGTCCAACGGAAGCGCATTGAAGCCGTCGATCGCCGCAACGACCTCGGCCGCGGAGGTCTCGCCCTGAACGCGCACCGGCCAGACGATCACCCGAACGGGGAAGCGGTCGGCGAGGCGATGCAGAATATCGCGAATGACGGCGCCGGTCGGCGACGTCACCACACCCACCACTCTCGGCAGGAACGGCGCCTTGCGCTTGCGGGCGGCGTCGAACAGCCCCTCCTCGGCGAGTTTCCTGCGCCGCGCCTCGAGCAGCGCCATCAAGCGCGCCGATGCCGGCGAGTTCGAGCAATTCGATCACGATCTGGTAGGTCGACTTGCCGGGGAAGGTGGTCAGTCGCCCGGTCGCGACGACTTCGAGCCCCTCCTCGGGCTTGACCCGGATGCGCTGCAGCGTGGTGCGCCAAATGACCGCGTCGAGCCGGGCGTTGGCGTCTTTCAGGCAAAAATAGGCGTGGCCAGAGGAATGGCGGCCGCGATAGCCGGAAATCTCGCCTCGGACGCGCACATAGCCGAACCGGTCTTCGATAGCGCGCTTGAGCGCGTTCGCCAGTTCGCTGACGGTGATTTCGGGCGCATTGGTAGGACGCGCGTCCGCTTCTGCCATCGCCTCACTATGCCTTATCCAGCTGAATGAGGCCACATGCGAGCGCGCCGCAGGCCCTCATCCGGTGCTTCGCGCCACCGTCTCCCCGCGGGAGAAGGGAAGAGGCGTCGAGACCCCTTCTCCCCGAGGGCGAAGGGGCCGGCGGAGGGGCTATGAGCCGGCCGGATGAGGGGCTGCGGCGCTCGGCCAGCCCTATAGCGTGTTCCGGGGAAACCCCGTATGAAGCGGCCCGGGCGCGACCTTGAGGTCGCGCCTTGTTCGCGCCGCGATGTCGGTTTCTAACGGCGCCCGCCCAGCGAAGCCGGCGCGGGCGTCGTGATCGCAAAGCGCGCGGAGACGATTGACGAAATGAAGGCGGCGAACACACGCATGCGAAGCGCGTTCGGACGAGGCAAAATTCTGGCGTCGGCAGGCGCATTGGCTGCGCTCGCGGCTTCGATCGTCGCCTTCAGCGCGGACGTTGCGTTTGCGCAGAACGCCGAGTGCGCACGGCTACAGCAAGCCATCGCCGCCCGCCGCGGATCGAGCGGCGCGTCAGGCCGCCGCTGAGCGTCAACGCGCTGAGCTTGGGCGGGCAAGAGCCTACGCTAATTCACTCGGCTGCGGGAACCGCAAGTTCCTGTTTTTCGGCTCGGAGCCGCCCCCGCAATGCGGCGAGGCCAACGCCCAAATCTCGCGGATGGAGGCCAATCTCGCCGACCTGCAGGCGCGCGCCGGCGGCGGCGCCGGCGATCTGATCGCGCGCTACAACGCCGAATGCGGCCGTGGGGCGCCGGCAGGGCCCAGCAACGTCTTCGAAGCTCTGTTCGGCGGCTTGGCGAGGCTCGGGTCTCAGCCCGAGGAGCAGCCGCAGACGGACGCCCAATTCGAGGACCGCGGCGATGAACAGCGGCAGTCGGCCCCGTCGGGCGAGAAGGGGCCTGTGCAGGCGCATTCCGGCTCCTATGCGGTCTGCGTGCGTACCTGCGACGGCAGCTTCTTCCCTGTTTCCTATTCGGGCGCGGGAAGCCGGGCGGACAGCCTCGAGGAGGTCTGCAGGGCCCTATGCCCCAACGCCGACATGGCGCTTTATTCGTTCCCGTTCGGCGGCACGATCGAGGAGGCCGCGTCGCCGACCGGGGAACCTTATGCAAATCTGCCCAACGCCGGCAAATTCGAGAAGACCTTCGACCCGAACTGCTCCTGCCGGCGCAAGGGGCAGAGCTGGGCGGAGGCGCTCGCCGATGCGGAAGCGCGCTATGGCCACGAGAAGCACGACATTCTGGTGACGCCGGAGAAGTCGGCGGAGATGGCCCGGCCGATCATTGATCCCAAGGCCAAACCAGCCACGGATTCGAAGGGCAAGCCCATCCCGCCAGGCGCGTCCGTTGTCGCTGGGCCAGCGACTCGCGCCTGGCGCAACGCCTGCAGCGCCTTCTCTCGACACGGCGACCGCGCCGGTCCTCGACGCCAACGGCGCCGACACCAAACTCAGCGCCGCGGCCGCCACGGTCAGCCGCGAGGCCTCCGGCATCGCCGGCGGCGACGTGGAAAACGCGAAGAGCTTCAGCGTGAAGCAGGGGCGCACGGTGGAAGCGATCGGCCCCGACGGAGTCAAGCGCTTGGTGCGGATAGTCGGGCCAGCGCTTTAGCGCGGCCAATCAGCGGCAACAGAACCGCGAGCTCCGGTCCCGCCTCCTGGCCGGTCAGGGCCAGGCGCAAAGGGTGAAACAGCGCGCGCCCCTTGCGGCCGGTCGCCTCCTTAAGGCGCGCCGTCCACGCGCCCCAGGTCGACTGGTCCCAAGGGCCCTCCGGCGCGCATGAGGCGGCAAGCTTGAGATAGTCGGGATCCTCGACGATCGGGGCAACCTCGCCCTCCGCGACTTGTCGCCATTTCACCGCATCCTCGAGGCGCGAAAGGTTGCCCCGAACCGCCAGCCAAAGCGCCTCCGCGTTGGGACCGGCGACGCCAAGCGCGGCCAGCCGGTCAGCGACCGCCGAATATGGCGCCCGGTGCAGCGTGCGCGCTGAAAGCGCCTCGAGCTCGGCTTCGTCAAACCGGGCCGCACCGTGGGAGAGTTGCGAGAGGTCGATGAGGTTCGCCAGTTCGTCAAGCGAGGCGACCGGACGCACCGCCTCGGCCGAACCCACCATGACCGCGAGTGCGGCGACGGCGAGCAACTCGATTCCTTTTGTGCGCAGCGCGCCGATGGACAGCGCGCCCGAGCGCTTGGACAGTCCCCCGCCCCCGGCGTCGGTCAGGAGGTTGTGGTGGCCGAAGCTCGGCGCCGCGCCCGCGAGAGCCTCGAAAATCTGGATCTGCACGGCGGTGTTGGTGACGTGATCCTCGCCGCGAATGACATGCGTCACGCCGAAATCGATGTCATCGACCACCGAGGGCAGCGTGTAGAGATAGCTTCCATCCTCGCGGCGCAGGACCGGATCGGAGAGCGAGGCGCAATCGATATGGCTCTCGCCGCGCACCATATCGTCCCAGCGCACGGTCGTCGGCTCGAGGCGAAAGCGCCAATGCGGCTTGCGGCCTGAGGCTTCGAGCGCAGCCCGCTCGTCCGCCGTGAGCCGCAAGGCGGCGCGGTCATAGATCGGGGGAAGCCCGCGCGCCTGCTGGCGCTTGCGGCGCCGGTCGAGCTCCTCCGCCGTCTCATAGGCCGGGTACAGGCGGCCGAGCTTCTTGAGCTTCTCGGCCGCCTCGTCATAAGTCCCCATCCGCTCCGACTGGCGGCGCTCGAGGTCCGGCCGAATTCCAAGCCATTCCAGATCCGCCTCGATCGCGTCGGCGTATTCCGTCCTCGAGCGCTCGAGATCCGTGTCGTCGAAGCGCAGGATGAACGTTCCCCCGCGACGGCGGGTGAAGAGCCAGTTGAGCAGAGCGGTGCGGGCGTTGCCGATATGGATGCGGCCAGTCGGCGATGGCGCGAACCGGACGACCGGAAGAGAGGCCATTCGGCCTTCATAGAAGCGTCGCGAGGCCGCCGCAATATGGTGTGACATGGCCTTGTGATTCGGGTAATCTAGCCCCATGACTATAGGCGCCCTGGCGGCGGGGATTTGCGCTACCAGCGCTGGAATGCATGGGCTGAGCGTTGCGCTCGCCGCCCGGCGGTGCAGGCGGCGGTCCGGCGCAGCAATGCCTCCGCCGAAGGAAGCTCCGAGCGTCACTATCGTACAACCCTTATGCGGCGTCGAGACGTTTTCGCGCGAGACGCTGCGGTCGATCTTCGCGCTCGACTATCCGAGCTATGAGATCGTCTTCTGCGTCGCCAGCGGCGACGACCCGATTGCGCCTCTGGTTCGCGGCGCGATCGCGGCCAACCCAAACCGCGAGGCGCGTCTGTTGATCGGCGACGACCGGATCAGCGCCAACCCCAAACTCAACAATGTCGTCAAGGGATGGAAGGCGGCGCTCTATGATTGGGTGATTATCGCCAATTCCAATGTGTTGATGCCCGCCGATTACATTCAGCGCCTGCTCGCGCGCTGGCGCCCCGACACCGGCATTGTCTGCGCCCCGCCGATCGGCTCTCGTCCTGAGAACTTCGCCGCCGAGATCGAGTGCGCCTTTCTCAACACCTATCAGGCGCGGTGGCAATATGCGGGCGAATCCTGCGGCTATGGCTTCGCCCAGGGCAAGACGATGCTGTGGCGCCGGGAGATACTGGAAACGGGCGGAAGCATCGAAGCTTTGGCGGCGGAAATCGCGGAGGACGCCGCTGCGACGAAGCTCATCCGGGCGCAAGGGTTCAACGCCCATCTCGTCGATCGGCCGTTCCAGCAGCCGCTCGGAAAGCGACGGCTGCGCGACGTCTGGTCGCGGCAGCTTCGCTGGGCGCGGCTGAGGCGCGTCACCTTCCCGTTCTTCTTTGCCCCCGAGGTTTTGACGACCAGCCTTCTCACCTTCATCGCCGCCGCGGTCGCCGCTCCGGTCTTCGGGGTGGACCCAGTCGTCGGCGCCGTGCTGGCGGCAGTGTTCTGTTACGGCGCCGAGGCGATCCTCGCCTTCGCCGCGGGGTGGCCGCTGTCGTGGCGAAGTCCAGCGGCCTGGTTTACGCGCGACGTCCTCCTGCCGTTCCTGTGGGCGGGCGGCTGGTCGGGCCGCAACGTCACCTGGCGCGGCAAGGCCATGGATGTCGACGACGGCGTGTTTCTGCCGGCCGAGTCCGAGCCGCGGCCGCAGATCTGACTATACACGTCCGGCTCTTCCCGTCGGCGATCCTGTCAAAATTCCGCTCAACTGACGCGCTATGGTTTGATCCGCGTCAAGGAGCTGGGCTGGCGCTCGTGCTAACGAGATCGTCGAAAGCCTCGCGACTAAACATCAAAAATCCGTTGGCGCGGGGAGGAGGTCGAGATGCCGCTCATGACCGAAGACCTGCGTATGCGCGTTTTGAACGCGATCCATTGGGATCTAGCGATCCCCCGGGACCGGTTGAACGTCGACGTCGAGAACGGCTGGGTGACGGTTTCGGGAATGGTGGACCTGCCTTATCAACGAGCTTGCGCGGAGTCCGACGCGAAAAGCGTTGCGGGCGTGGTCGGCGTCACCAACCGGATCCACCTGGCGGGGGTTCGAGCGACGAACCCGCAACCCGAAGAGATGGCGCAAAGCCACCATTGACGTTCGCCGCAGGCTCTGTAGACGCGGTCGCTGACCGCGTCTGCCGCGCTCAGCGAGCGCGGCTACAGGCGGCGCGGCCACAATACGGCTTAGACCGACTTCAACATTCCCCCGTCGACGTAATAGGTCGAACCGACGGAATAGCTCGCGCGGTCCGAGCAGAGGAAGACGAAGAAGTTGGCCAGTTCCTCGGGCGTCGCAAATCGCTTGATCGGCGCGTGTTCGCGCGCGACGCTGTCGAGATAGGCCTCATAGTCGCCGCCCTTGTCGGCGGTGAGCTGCTTTGCCGTCTTGACCCAATCGGGCGTCAGGATGAGGCCCGGATTGACGCAATCGACGCGGATGTTGTCGCCGATGAGTTCGGTCGAAAGCGTCTTCGAGAACATCATCAGCGCCGCCTTGGTCACGTTGTAGATCGGCTCGTACCACAGCGGCTGGGCGGCGCAGATCGAGGCGTTGTGCAGAATGACGCCGCCGCCGCGCGCCTTCATCAATGGCGCAAGTCCGCGCGCGAGCCGAACCGCCGCCATCACGTGCAGGTCCCAATAGGCCTGCCATTTCTCATCCGGCGCCTCCATCACCGTCTCATTGCTGCCGGTGCCGGCGTTGTTGATGAGGATGTCGGCGCCGCCGAACAGCCGCTTGACGTCGGCGATGAGGTCTTCCGTCCCCTCGCGCTTGGCGACGTCGCAGGCCACCCCTTCGGCTCGGACGCCGAAGGATTTGGCGATACGGCTCGCCTCGCCGCGGACCCGCTCGACGTTCCGGGCGGCGATCACGATGTCGACGCCCTCGGCCGCGAGGCCCTCGGCGATCGCAAGACCAATGCCGACGCTGCCGCCCGTGATGACGGCGACCTTCCCCTTGAGCCCGAGATCCATCCCGCCCCTTCCCGCTTGATCAACGCAGCCTGGGCTTTACCAGCACGTATAGCCGCCGTCAGCCAGCACGATCGACCCGGTCATCAGGCTCGCGGCGTCGGACGCGAGAAAAAGAAACACAGCGGCGATCTCATCCGGCTCGCCCATGCGCGCCATCGGCGTGCCGTCGATCCAGGCATCGAACATCGGCTGATTCGTTTTGCCCAGCGCGCTCATCGGCGACGTCTTCCGCGGGCGTTTCGGATCGCGCGACGCCGGCGTTGCAAACCAGGATGTCGGCGCGGCCCTTTTCGGCCATCACCCGCGCCGCCGCGGCGTCGACCTCTCTCGAGTCGGTGACTTCCATCTCGATGACGTCGCCTGCGTAGCCTTTGGCTTTCATCGCCGCCCGCGCTTGCCTAGCAATCTTGAGATTGCGGTCCGCGACATAGACGTAAGCCCCCGCCTCGGAGAGCGCTTCCACGCAGGCGAGGCCAATCCCCTGCGCGCCGCCGGTGACGACCGCGACGCGGCCTTTGAGATTGAAGCGATCGAGATACATGGGCCCGAGGCCTCCGCCGCGATGCCGTCAGCTCACCCGCCAGCCGCCCTCGACAAATAGTCGGCAAGGGTCGAGCGAACGCCGTCCGCCCAAAGCGCAGAGAGCGCGCTGGAAAAGGCGCTGACATAGGCCGGTTCTTCCGCGAGCTTGCCGAAGATGTCGCGCAGCCCGAGAAAGGCGCGCGGATCGCTGCGCGCTCGCCTCGCAGCGGTCTGAATGCGCTCCCAGCTCGGATCGTTGGGCGCAATCGATTTGCCGCTTTCGGTCTCGCCGTAGCAATAGCGGCACCAAAGGGCGGACACGAGCGCGAGACCCCGGAAGGGCGCGCCTGCCTTCAGCCTATCCGCTACGGAAGGCAGAATGAACTTCGGCTGACGGTTCGAGCCGTCGAAGCAGAGGCGTTGGATCGTGTCGCCAATCTTCGGATTGGCGAAGCGGCGCGCGATCAGTTCTCGATAATCGTCGAGCTTGGTGTTGGGCGGCGGGGGAACGACCGGCTGAATCTCGCTCTTGGTGAGCTTTTCGAGGAAAGCGCGGATCTGTTCGTCCGCCATCGCTTCGTGAACGAAATGGATGTCGAGCAGCCCCGCCGGATAGGCGATCGCGGCGTGACCGCCATTGAGGATGCGGATCTTCATCAATTCGTAGGGCGAGACGTCGGACGTGAACGTGACGCCGACGGTCTCCAGCGCGGGACGCCCGGCTGGGAACTTGTCCTCCACCACCCATTGACGAAACTCTTCGCAAAAGACCGGCCAATTGTCCTCTAGGCCGCACTTCTCGCGCAGAATGGCGCGTTCCCGGTCGGTCGTCGCCGGAGTGATGCGGTCGACCATCGAATTGGGAAAGGCGACGTTCAAGCGAATCCAGCGCGCGAATTCCGGATCGCCAAGCTCCGCGAGACCGGCGACGGCGTTCTCAGTGACATGGCCATTGCCCGGAATGTTGTCGCAGGACATCACGGTGAATGGCGCAGTCCCCGCGGCGCGGCGGCGCTTGAGCCCAGCCGCGATCAGTCCGAAGGCGGTCTTCGGGGCGTCCGCATGCTGAGCGTCGTGAACGATGTCGGGATGGGCGGGATCGAAATGCTGCGTCGCCGGCGAGATATAATAGCCGCCCTCGGTGACGGTCAGCGAGACGATGCGAATGCTGGGCCGAGAGATCGCCTCGAGCAACGCCGGGGCGTCATAAGGCCGGACGAAATCGATCATCGAACCGGTGACGCGGATATTGGTCGTGTCCGCCTCTTGCTCGACTACCGTGGTCAGCCAGTCCTGTTCCTTGAGCTTCTCGCGGATCGTGACATCGGGATCACGCACCCCCGTGCCGACGATCGCCCAGTCATGATCGCGGCCAGCGTTGAACAGATCGTCGAGATAGACCGCCTGATGCGCGCGGTGAAAATTGCCGACGCCAAAATGGACGATGCCGGCGCGAAGGTCAGAGCGCCGATATTTCGGAGCCGCAACGCCTGCGGGCAAACGCGCGAGCGCCGCTGCCGAGAGTTTGACGCTCATGATTCGAACCCACTCATCAAGTCAAACCTGGAGCTGACGCGTTCGTCGCTCGCCCGCCGTCAGTTGATCCGTCGGCCGTCCTTATCGAAACGATGCAGGTGCGCCTCGCGCGGGGTGACGAAAATGTTCTGGCCCGGGGTCAGCGGCGCCTCGCCCTCGAGACGCAGTGTCAGCTGGCCCATGCCGTCGGCCTCGGCATGCACGAACGTGTCGGAGCCGAGGTGCTCGGCGAGGCGCACCTTCGCCGGCCACTCGCCCGCGGTGGTCGAGATGTCGGCATGTTCCGGCCGGATGCCGATCGTCTCCGCGCCGCGCTTGGCGGCGGGGGCGCCCTTGATCAGGTTCATGGTCGGCGAGCCGATGAAGCCGGCGACAAAGAGGCCATTGGGCTTGTTGTAGAGCTCGAGCGGCGAGCCGACCTGCGCAACCGAGCCTCGGTCGAGCACCACGATCTTGTCGGCCATGGTCATCGCCTCGACCTGATCGTGGGTGACATAGATCATCGTTGTCTTCAGCGCCTCGTGAAGCTCGCCGATCTCGACCCGCATCTGCACGCGCAGCGCCGCATCGAGGTTGGACAGCGGCTCGTCGAACAGGAACGCCTTGGGCTCGCGCACGATCGCGCGCCCGATGGCGACGCGCTGACGCTGGCCGCCGGAGAGCTGGCGCGGCTTGCGATCGAGGTAATCGGTGAGGTTCAGCGTCGCCGCCGCCTTGCGCACCTTCTGCTCGATCATAGCCGAGCTCTGCCCCGCCATCTTGAGCGCGAAAGCGATGTTGCTGCGCACGCTCATGTGCGGATAGAGCGCGTAGGACTGGAACACCATGGCGAGGCCGCGCTTCGACGGGCCCACATTGGTCATGTCCTTCGCGTCGATCAGCACCTGTCCGGAGGTGACGTCCTCGAGGCCGGCGATGAGGCGCAGAAGCGTCGACTTGCCGCAGCCGGAGGGCCCGACGAACACCGCGAACTCGCCGTCCTCGATGTCGAGATTGACGCCATTGATGACGCTGACGGCGCCGAACGCCTTGCGCACGTCCTTCAGTTGGATGCTGCCCATGGCTGCTGTTCCTTCAATCCAAAATCATTTCACTGCGCCGAAGGTCAGGCCTCGGACAAGCTGTTTCTGCGAGAACCAACCGAGGATGAGGATCGGCGCGATCGCGAGCGTCGAGGCCGCCGAAAGCTTGGCCCAGAAGAACCCCTCCGGCGCCGAATAGGAAGCGATGAAGGCGGTCAGCGGCGCGGCGTTCGATGTCGTGAGATTAAGGGTCCAGAACGCCTCGTTCCACGACAGGATGATCGCAAGCAGCATGGTCGAAGCGATGCCCGGCACAGCCATCGGGGTCAGCACATACACGATCTCGTTCAAAAGCGACGCCCCGTCCATGCGCGCCGCTTCAAGGATATCGTTCGGGATCTCCTTGAAGTAGGTGTAGAGCATCCAGATCAAGAGCGGCAGATTGAGCAGCATCAAGACGAGGCCAATGCCGATCAGGCTGTCGAGCAGATGCAGGTCCTTGAACAGGAGGTAGATCGGCACCAGCACGCCGACCGCGGGCATCATCTTGGTCGACAGCATCCACATCAGGAGATCTTTGGTGTGCTTGCCCGGCGCGAACGCCATCGACCAGGCGGCCGGAACGGCGATCAGGAGACCGACCAGGTTCGCGCCGATCGACAGCACGACCGAATTGAAGGCGAACTTGAGATAGTTCGAGCGCTGCTGGACATCGGCGTAGTTCTCCAGCGTCCAGTTGAAGAAGAGGAATTTCGGCGGCATGGCGATGGCGTCGAGCTCGCTCTTGAAGCTGGTCAGAAACGTCCAAAGGATCGGGAAGAAGATCAGGAAGGCGACGACCCAGGCGAGGATCGTGACCCCAATGCGCTCGCCGGCGGTTTTCTTGATCGCCATCGTTCAGCCCTCCAGATTCCTGCCGATGATGCGCATGAGGAAGATCGCGACGATGTTGGCGAGAATGACCGCGATGATGCCGCCCGCAGAGGCGCTGCCGACGTCGAAATTGAGCAGCGCCTGCTTATAGACGAGGAAGGGGATGTTCGTCGTCGCGATGCCGGGACCGCCGGACGTGGTCACGTAGATTTCGGCAAACACGCTAAGAAGAAAGATCGTCTCGATCAGGATGACGACGGTGATCGCGCGCGCGATATGCGGCAGCACGATATAGCCGAAATAGGAGAATGGGCCCGCGCCGTCGAGCTGGGCCGCCTCCTTCTGCTCCTCGTCGAGCGACTGAAGCGCGGTCAGAAGGATGAGGCTCGCGAACGGCAGCCATTCCCAGGAGACGACGATGATCACCGACAGCATCGGCCAGTTGGTGAACCAGACGATCGGCTGGAAACCGAGCGATCGGGCGATCCAGGCGAACAAGCCCGGAATCGGGGTTCATCAAAAGGTTCTTCCACACCAGCGCGCTGACCGTCGGCATGACGAAGAACGGCGCGATCACCATGAGCCGCAGGATGTTCTGGCCGAACACCGGCTGGTCCATCAGCAAGCGCGACCAGCATGCCCCCGCCTACGCTGATGACGAGCACGGAGATGACGAGGATCAAGCGTATTGATAAGCGCAGGCGATGAAATCCGGGTCGGTGAGGAACGACGTGTAGTTCTGCAGCCCGACAAAGCCGGTGTTGTCGGGATCGAGCAGGCTGTAGCGCAGCGTCGAAAAGTAGAGCGTCATCACCAAGGGCACGATCATCCAGATGAAGAGCAGGATGACCGATGGTGAAACGAGAGCGCGGCCCGCTGTCGCTGTTTGCTGTGTCGCCATCTTTGTGGCCTCTCCTCCCCGCGCGCCGGTCGCCCTTCCGGATCGCCGATGCGGCTTTCTTGACTGTCTTCTCATCTCCTCCCTTCCCCCTTCTCGCGAAGGAGAAGGGGGCGGGGACGGGAGGATTCGCCCCTTCCTGCCGCCTCGCGCGAGGTATCGAACGCGAAGCGGCGGGTAAGCGACCTAGCTCACTTGATGTAGCCGGCCTTCTTCATTGCGGCTTCGGTGCTGGCCTGAGCCTTGGCGAGCGCCTGATCGACGGTCATCGTTCCCGCGAGCGCCGCGGAGAAGTCCTGCCCCGTGTCAGTCGCGATGCCCTGGAACTCCGGGATCGCGACGAACTGCACGCCCGTGTAAGGCACAGGCTTCACCGTCGGATGCAGCGGGTCGGCCGAGTTGATCGACTCGAGCGTCAGATCCGCCCACGGCGCCGCCTTCGTATAGTCTGCGTTCTTGTAGAGCGAGGTGCGCGTTCCCGGCGGAACGCGGGCCCAACCGTCCTTCGAGGCGACCAGGTCGGTGTAGTGCTTGCTGGTCGCCCATGAAATGAACTTCTCGGCCGCCTCAGCCTTGCTCGTTCCGGCCGGGACAGCAAGCGACCATGCCCAAAGCCAATTGGCGTTCTTGCCGAGCCCGTCGTTGGGCGCGAGCGCGAAGCCGACTTTGTCGGAAACCTTGGACTGCTTCGGATCGGTCACGAATCCGGCCGCGACCGTGGCGTCGATCCACATGCCGCACTTGCCGTCGCTGAACAGAGCCAGGTTCTCGTTGAAGCCGTTCGACGACGCGCCGGGCGGCCCGTCGGCCTTCAGCAGCGCGACGTAGAAGTCCATCGTCTTCTTCCACTCGGGCGTGTTGAACTGCAGGCTGCCATTTCTCGTCGAACCACCGCGCGCCCAAACGAATTGGACATGGCGGTCAGGAAAGCCATGTTCTCGCCCCAGCCCGGCTTGCCGCGCAGACAGATGCCGTAGACGCCGGCCGACTTGTCGGACATCTTGTCGGCGGCCTGTTTGATGAAGTCCCAGGTCGGCTTCTCGGGCATCTTGAGGCCGGCCTTCTCCATCAGGTCGGTGCGGTACATGACGAAGGAGCTCTCGCCGTAGAATGGCGCGGCGTAGAGCTTGTCGCCGGACGACAGGCCCGCGCGAATCGGCGGCAGGAGGTCGTTGACGTCGTAGTCGGCGCCGAGTTTGTCGAGCGGCACCAGCCACTTCTTCTTGGCCCAGATCGGGACCTCGTATGTGCCGATGGTCAGAATGTCGAACTGACCGCCGTGCGTGGCGATGTCGGTCGTCACCTTCTGGCGCAGCACGTTCTCTTCGAGGGTGACCCAGTTGAGCTTGATGTCGGGATTGGCCTTGGTGAAATCCTCGGTCAGCCCCTGCATACGGACCATATCGCTGTTGTTGACGGTGGCGATGGTCAGGGTGGTGTCGGCAAAGGCTGGGAGCGAGAAGCCCGCGAGCGCGACCGCCCCGAGCAGGCCCATCGTGTGAACCTTCATAGCGTTTCCTCCATGAGGCAATGCCGATATGGGCATTTGCCAAGCTAGCGGGCGAATATTCGCCATATTCTTCCGCCCGAGTCAATGCGAATTTCCAGTCGCCCGACCCAAATTTCCAATCGCCCGGCTCAAAAATAGCATATGCCAACCCAACAGTTCGATATTTGTTTCGGTTTTTGCTCTCCTCACCGCTGCAACAGGTGCTCCGCGGTCGCCTCGTCCGTGACCAGGCCGGAAATGAGCCGGCCCGCGAGCGCCCCGCGCAAAGGCGCCCGCCGCGAGGGCCCCATGGCGACGCCGATGACGAGCCGGTTTTCCGCCCGGCGCAAGGGCGCGGACGCGACGCGCTCATTCGTGCCGTCGGCCAGCACTTTGCCGGCCGCATCGAACGCCCAGCCGGTGATCTCCCCGACCGCGCCGAGATGGCGCAAAGCCTCCGCCTCCTGTCGGGTGATGATGCCGTCCTGCACCAGGGCGGCCGAGTCGCCGACCGCGCCGACGCCGACGAAACTGACGTCGGTGCGCTCGACGAGGTCGAAGATACTCTTCACCGAAGCGAGGCTGGTCAAGAGCTTGCGCTCCTCGACCGAGCGGGCGATGACCGGCAGCGGCATCGGATAGTGCGGCGCGCGCACGCTGTCGGATACGCGAATGATGACGTCGTAGAACGAAGCCGAGCCATCGGTCTTGGTGGTCCCGACCAGCGCGACCAGCTTGTGCTGCGGGCATTCCATCGCCGGCAACTGGTCGGCGACGGCGCGCATCGTGCGGCCCGTGCCGATGCCGATGATCGCGGGCTCGGGCCGGCGCAGCCAGCGTTCAAATTCGGCCGCGGCGACCTGGGCGATCCCGAGCGTCGACGACGTCGAGGCCGGATCGGTCGGAGAGACCTCGCAGAACCTAAGGTCGTAGCGCAGCTTGAGCGCCGCGGCGAGCTCCATGCAGCGCGCGATCGGATGATCCAGTCTCACCTTGATGAGCCGCTCGCTGATCGCGAGCGACACCAGGCGCTGCGCCGCCTGGCGCGAAATGCCGAGCTTGCGCGCGATCTCGTCCTGGGTGTTGCCGGCGACGTAATAGAGCCATCCGGCGCGGGCGGCCTCGTCGAGCCGCAAACCGTCGTGATCCGACTTGCGCGCCATGGCTTCAGTCCGCGCGGCTCGGCGCGGCGTGCGCCGCGACGAGGTCAGGCAGTCGCGTCATATCGTCGAAGAGAAGTTCCGCGCCGGCCGCGGTCAAATGCGCGCCTTCATCGAGAGGCGAGAAATGGCTTGCGCCGACAAAGCCGAACACTGTCATGCCCGCAGCGCGCGCGGCGACGACTCCCGCAACGCTGTCCTCGATCACGAGGCAGTTTTCCGGCTTGACGCCCATCGCGCGCGCCGCGTGCAGAAAAAGATCCGGACTTGGTTTTCCTTCCGCGACCTCGGCGGCGGAGAAAATGTTGGGCGCGAACAGGGTCTCGTAGCCGGCCACGCGAAGCGACAAGCGTATTCTCTCGGGCCCGCTGGAGGAGGCGACGCAGACGCGCGTGCGCAAGCCTTCGACGGCCTGCCGCACGCCCTCGACGCCCTTCAGCTCGCGCGCGAACGCAGAAAGAATCTCGCGCGAAAAATCGTCACGGAAAGTCTCCGGCAATGGCGCCCCGAGCTCGATTTCGATTCCACGCAGGGACGAATTGAGCCGGCGCCCCAGGAAGCGTTCGCGCGTTTCCTGATCGGTCAGGCGAAGGCCGGCTTCGTCGAGCCTGCGGCGCATGACGCCGAGAGCGATCACTTCGCTGTCAACCAGCACTCCGTCGCAATCGAAAATGACCACTTCAGGCCAGCGGGGTTTGCGATTGAGTTCGCGAATCTCGCGCTCGGCGCGGCGGATGATCTCCGAGGCCTGCCGTTTTCGCGCGTGGAACGCCGCAATCGCTCCGCCTGCCGGCGTCTTTGCGCCCGGCGCAATCGTCGACATCGACGACATTGCGGAGATCATGGTCCGCGATCCGCCTGCGACCGCGCCCACCATCGCGGAGCCCAGAAGCACCGGCTCCGGAGTCTCTGGCGATTCCACCGTCTTCCCGCACACGTCGGCAATGATCTGGCGGACCATCGGACTGCGCGCCGCGCCGCCGCTGACGACAATCGAATCGAATTGATAACCGGACTCTTCGAGCTTGCGCACGATGTCGGCCAGACCATAGGCAAGGCCGCAGAGGGCAGCGACATAGAGCTCCTCAAGGCTCGCAAGGTCTTCGCGCAGATCCATCCCCATCACGGCCCCGCGCGCGCCGGCGTCCGCCGAGGGCGACCGGCTGCCGATGAAGTCGGGCAGAACGTGCAGCCCCTCGGCGATCAAGACCGCTTCCGACAGGCCGCCGGCCCCGGCGACAATCTCTTTCTCGAGCGCGTGAAGCGCTTGCGGCCCGAGGCGCGCCGACAATTCAGCAAAGGCGGGATGCAGCCGCAACAGGTGATCGATCGCACCGCCAAACGCCGATTGACCGCCGTCAATGAGCCATTGATTGGGAGTCAGCGCGCCGAAATGCGGCCCCCAGATTCCGTCTACGAATCGCGGCTCATCGGCAAGCGCCATGCAGCTCGACGACGTGCCGAGAATCAACGCCAGACGCCGGCGCGGGTCAGCCAACCCGTCGACCGATTGCGCCCCCAGCGTGCCCGCGGCGCCGGCGTGAGCGTCGACCAGGCCCGCGCCGACGGGAGTCCCAGGCCGCAGGCCCATTGCGGCGGCTGACTCGGCCGTCAATCCCTGCCCGAGCGGCGCGCCCGGAGCAGCGATTGTCGCGCCGATGCGGGCGTGATGGTCATCCTTGAGGAATCCGAGGCCTATGCTGTCGAAAAATTCGTCCGGCCAGCGCTTCTCATGCGCGAGATAGCCGAACTTGCAGGTCGCCGGGCAGGCCGAGCGGGTCAGCGACCCGGTCGCGCGAAACGACAGGAAATCGGTGAGGTCGAAGAAATGCCCGGCCTCGGCGATCGTCTGGGGCTTGCGCCGGGCGAGCCAGATGAGCTTCGGCGCATGCATCTCGGGCGAGATCTTGCCGCCCACATAGCGCAGAGCTTGATGCCTGCCGCCGTTGATCCGTTCGGAATCATCCACGGCGCGATGATCCATCCAGACGATCACATCGCGTTCCGGCGCGTCGGTCGGGCTCACCGACAGGGGACGCGCGTTGCGGTCGAGCGCGACCAGCGAGCAGGTGGCGTCGAAGCCCATGCCGCGAACCGCCTCGGGCTTGAGCCCCGACGCCTCAACCGCCTCGCGCACAGCCGACGCAACCGCGCTCCAGATGTCGTCCGAGGATTGCTCGACAATATCTCCCGGCTCGCGCCAGACGGCGATCGGGCTGCCGAGCGCTCGCGATCAGCCGCCCGGCCGAATCGAAAACGCCGGCCCTGGCGCTCAGCGTGCCGACGTCCACTCCGATATAGGCCTCGCGCATGGAATCCCTGGCGTCGATCGAGGCCGGAGAATTCTCCGTTTCCCGCCTCGGTGGCAAGCGGAGGCGCTGAAGGTAGCGTCGGAAGTGGCGTATAAGCGCGAATGCCGGCCCTCGAAACCCTGGCAGTTCGGTCAATCGCCAAACGCACCACAAATCAGAAAAGTAAACAATATCTTCCCTTTTAGGAAATACCTGCTATATTGCCAAGTCGCATCAAAACGGGGATCGCGATGGTCGGCGGCTCATGGGGCGCCTGCCCTGTGAGAGTGTCGAAAAGGAGCGCTTCGGTGACCGGCGGACCGATTTTTTGGGTGGGAGGCAATGCGCTGAACAGCGCGAAGCGAAATGGCAGTCAAGTCATTGAAAACAAACGATTACGCGAAATCGTTGATTCGGCAATCGAAACGATTTCAATGACTTAAGACCAGCGATGCGAAACGCTTCGTTTCGCAGGGCGAAATGTTCCTTTTGCATTTGCGGGCTTCGGGTTTCGCGGAGAGGCCCGAAACGCGACGGGCGCTTCGCCTTCGCGGCCGGTCAGAACGAGATCTTCGCGGAGGAGACCGAAGGCGCAGAAAGTTGCGCGAAAGCGCACTCAAGCCATTGGAATCGTTGGCTCGCGTAAACTTGTGCGCGACGGCGAAAACAGGTCAGGCCGGCAAGCTGAGAAGGCCGGCCGCGCCGGACTCAAGGCCGAACAGGAGCTCGGAGCCCGTCGCATTCCAGCCAAGCGCGCTTACGGGCCCGTCGCCAGGATGGCGCGCCAGAATTTCGGCCCCATCGGCGAGGCGGACGAGCAGGATGAGGCCGTCGGAATAGCCAATGGCGATGACGAGCGCCTTCGGATGAAAGGCGACCTGAGTCACGCGCGCCTGGCGCACGCCGCACTCCCGCGGGGCCTTGCCCATCGGCCCGTCCTTGTCCTTGAACGGCCAGACGACGGCGGCGTCGGCGCCCGAGGTCGCAAGCCATTGGCCGTCGTGCGACCAGGAGAGCGAGCGCGTCTTGGCCGGATATCCGGTCATCCGCATGTTGCGCGAATCCTGGAGCCGCCAGCCGTGCAGCGCGTTCTCCTGCATCGAGGTCACGAGAAAACGCCCGTCGGGCGAGAAGGTGGCCTCGAGATGCGCCCCCTTCCACTCCAGGGTCTGCGGAGCGCCTTCGACCTTCGGAAACCAGAGCGTCGCGCCATTGTAGTGGGTCGCCGCGAGGCGAAAGCCCTTGGGCTGAAAGCTAAGGCCGCGAGCCGTCGTCGGCGCGCTCCAGGTCTTGACGGACCCGGTTTCATCGCGCGCCCGAACCAGTTTTCCCGCGCTCCAAGCGTAGGCCTTGCCGCGCAACGCCAGAGCGTCGATCCATTTGCCCTTCTCGTCGGCGATCTCTTCAAGGCCGCCGTCGGCCCGCGCGGCGACGACGCGTCCATCGTCGCCGCCGGTGAGCAGCGTCTTGCCGTCGCTGATCGCCGTCAGCATCGCGGCGTCCGGGTGGACAACGAGGCGCCTCTGCGAGTCGGGCTCGCCGATCAGCACCACGCCGTCGGCCAAGGCCAGCGCCGGCGCGCCCTCGAGGAACGCCGCCGCCACAACATGCGCGCCTCGCGTCGAACAGCCGCGCGTGCTTCGCCAGCGAAGAGGCCGCGGTCTCAGATTCGGTCATGAGAGCATGGAACCCATCAAGCGGCGCAGGCCAGGAATCCGTTGCGGATGTCCTCTTCCTCAAGATCGCGCCCGATGAACACGACCTTCGACTCACGCTTCTCGTCCGGCCTCCACTCGCGCTGCGAATCGCCGTCGAGCATCATGTGCACGCCCTGGAAGACGAAGCGGTTGGGATCGCCCTTCATCGCCACGATGCCCTTGCAGCGCAGGATATTCGGGCCCTGCTCCTGGGTCAGGCGGTTGATCCAGGGCATGAACTTCGCTGGATCGACGTCGCCTTCGAGTCTCACCGCCACCGACTGCATGTCCTCGTCGTGATAGTGCTTGAGCCCATGATGATGGTGCTCGCCGTCGTGGTCATGGTGGTCGTGATCGTGATCGTGGTCATCATCGCGGACGAGGAAGTCCGGCTCGATATCGAGGATGCGGTCGAGATCGAACGCTCGGCGCTCGAGCACGTCGGCGAGCGCGATGTCGCATTTCTTCGCCCGATGCAGCGTCGCGTAAGGGTTGATGGCGCGGATGCGCCCTTCAACCTCGCGCAATTCGGCTGGGCTGACCAAGTCGGTCTTGTTGATGATGATGACGTCGGCAAAGGCGATCTGGTTCTTGGCTTCGGGCGCGTCGCGCAGGCGCTGGGCGAGCCATTTCGCGTCGGCGACCGTCACCACCGCGTCGAGCCTCGCCGCCTCCTTCACGTCCTCGTCGACGAAGAAGGTTTGCGCCACCGGCGCGGGATCGGCCAGCCCCGTCGTTTCGACGATAATGGCGTCGAAACGGCCTTTCCGCTTCATCAGTCCCTCGATGATGCGAATGAGGTCGCCGCGCACGGTGCAGCAGATGCAGCCGTTGTTCATCTCGAACACTTCTTCGTCCGCGCCGATGACGAGCTCGTTGTCGATGCCGATCTCGCCGAACTCGTTGACGACGACAGCGTAGCGCTTGCCGTGCGGTTCGCTCAAAATGCGGTTGAGCAGAGTCGTCTTGCCGGCGCCCAGATAGCCGGTGAGGACGGTGACGGGAATTTTCTCGGGCTCGTGGCTTGTGGTCACGCGCTTCATCTCCTCGATCAGAAAGGGATCAGGTCGAAATATAATGTTCGGCGGCGCTTATGGGTAGGGCAGCCTCGGACAGGAGGCTCGGCGCTACCAGGAGCTCGTACCCAAGCCGCCGTTGACGCCAAGGTAGGGGCCTGTCCATCGCCATACCGGGGGCGTGACATAGGTGGGCGACGCATAGACCACCGGCGGCGGCATTTCCTCGCCGGGCAGGGTCGCGGGCGGAGGCCCGAGCACAACCGCGTCCGCTGGGATATAGCCAAATCGGCCCCGCCACGATGCGCGGCACCAGGTACGGGTGCATTTCTCCAGCACGATCTCGGCGCGTTGCGGGACGCGCTGCACGAGAGCCGCCTTGCCGCTTGGGCTGGCGCGCATCGCAACCGGCGCTCCCGTCATCGCCAGTTCTGCGAGCGCCGGCGAGAGAAGGGCTATAGAAACGGCAAGCCCAAGACCAAGCCGCGCAATCATCCTGCTGACCTCCTCACTCCCGGCAACGTATGGTCTCAGTCCGCTTCCTTGTGGGACGGTGGGACAGCTCTTTGGCGGAAATACGCCTGCCCGACCAGAGACGGGTGCTCAGATTTTCGTCGCGCGCCATGTCGGCCCGTTCGGTCCAAAGGCTGGTTCGATACGGAAATTGTCATTCGCGGTCATCGCGCCAAGCGGCAAGGTCTCGTCCGGCATGACGAGCGTCGCCTGGTCGCCTACGAACATGATGACGTGACGCTTCTGCTCAAACAAAGTCTTCGCCATCGCGCGCAAGGCGTCAAAGTAAGGCGCTTTCCGCCACGCGTCCGGCGAGCCGGGATCGACTTGACCATAGATGAAGCCGTTGGTCGGATAGACGGACAGCACAAACCGCGCCCGATCGGGCTTCCATTCGGGGGGCATAGTCCCGTCCGTCATCCACAAGCAGAAGAACTGCCGGCATTGGTCGGGCAGAGCGTCGTGGATCGCGCAGCCCTTTCCCGGCGCGCAATGCTTGCACCAGACGCCAGGCGGCTTGGCGAATTCAGGCAGCGCGTAAACCTTACAGCAGAGCGTGCAGGCGCCGCACTCCCGTCCAGGCGCGGCCGTGTAAGACGTAAGGACCATAGCGGTAGAGAACATTTGACGCGTGTCGCCCAGCCGAGATTGATCAGTTGGACCGCTATCGCGACCGGCTCAGCCTGGCAAGGGCCATTCACCACCGCCCAAATCCGTCGCGCCGGGAACGTCGCAATCCCGGGCGAAGCTGGCGCCGAGGCAGGCCAATCTTTTCATGGCCCGCATACTACCCTACAACTCAGCGGGCCCGCGACGAGGGATGGACGCGAGCTGAGCGATCGGGAGGAACACTTGCTGCGCCAGATCCTGTTCGCAACGATCCTGACCTCGACTGCTGCCCGGGCCCAGGCAAGCCAACTCGTATTTTCGTCGATATCATGAACTTTGCGCCTTTCCCGTCTCGCGACGTTCTGACGATCGGCTTCGCGCACGTCGCCTATCGGGCGGCGGAGGAATTCGCTGCGCGGCGAACCGGCCTCGCGCACTTTGAGGTGCGGACGTTCGAAGAACTGGAGCGGCAGGCGCCTGAAGCCGATGTGCTCGTCGTGTCGGGCCTGTGGCGCAATACGCTCCTGGCGACCGGGGCGAAGCTGCGCTTCGTTCAATCCTTCAGCGCCGGCACGGATCAATATGACAAGGCGCTATTCAGGAAGTACGGCGTTCGGCTCGCCAATGCTCAAAGCGCCAATGAACGCGCGGTGGCTGAACACGCCATCGCGCTCATTCTCACGCTCACGCGCCAGCTTCACCTCGCGCGCGACAACCAGCGCTCGCGGCAGTGGCGCGGCATGATCGGAGATCGGGCCTTACGGGAGCAGGAGCTCGGCGGAAAGACGCTAGTCATCGTTGGTCTCGGCCGCATCGGCATGCGCCTGGCCGCGCTGGCTCGCTCCTTCGACATGCGGGTGATTGGCGTGCGCCGCACGGCCAGGCCGGAGCCGGAGCTCGCCGACCAGGTCATCGCCCGGGCCGATCTCGCCCAAGCGCTCGCGCAGGCCGACGTCGCAGCGCTGACCTGTCCATTGACGGCGGAAACGGAAGGCTTGATCGGCGCCGCGGCTCTCAACGCGCTGAAGCCGGGCGCGCTGTTGATCAACGTCGCGCGCGGGAAGATCGTCGACCAGGCGGCGCTCATCGCGGCGCTCGCCGACGGACGAGTGCGCGCCGCCGCGCTCGATTGCTTCCCCGAGGAGCCGCTGCCGCCCGAATCCCTTTTCTGGGCGCTGCCGAACGTCCTCGTTACGCCGCACACGGCAGGCGAAACCGAGCTCTACGAAACGAACGTCGTCGACATCCTCATGGACAATATCGAGCGCCTGCTTCGCGGCGAAACAACGTTGCGAAACGAGGTGGTGTGATGTCCGGACACCGTCATAGTCTGCGCCGTTCGGCGCCCGGACCAATCTTACGACCGTTCTCGACCGTCGTAACGCGCGCGGCTGCGCCAGCCGCAAGAGGATGAACGCACATGGCCTCCGTCGAAATTTCGAATGTGCGCAAGAGTTTCGGCAGTCTGGAAGTTATTCACGGGGTTTCCATCGACGTCGAAGACGGCGAATTCGTCATTCTGGTCGGGCCGTCGGGGTGCGGCAAGTCGACGCTGCTCAGGATGGTCGCAGGGCTCGAGTCGGTCACGAGCGGCGAACTTCGCATTGACGGACGCGTCGTCAACGATGTCGCGCCGAAAGAGCGCGACATCGCGATGGTGTTCCAGAACTATGCGCTCTACCCGCAAATGACGGTGGCGAAAAACATGAGTTTTTCGCTCGAGCTCGCGCGCCGGCCGAAGAGTGAGATCGCCGAGAAAGTCAACAAGGCGGCCGACATCCTCGGACTGACGCCGCTGCTCGAGCGCTACCCGCGTCAACTATCAGGCGGACAGCGGCAGCGTGTCGCCATGGGTCGGGCGATCGTGCGCGACCCGGCGGTGTTTCTGTTCGACGAGCCTTTGTCCAATCTCGACGCGAAGCTGCGCGTGCAGATGCGCGCGGAGATCAAGGCGTTGCAGCAACGGCTCGAGTCCACGACGCTTTACGTCACCCACGACCAGATCGAGGCGATGACCATGGCCGACAAGATCGTGGTTTTGCACGATGGCGTCGTCGAGCAGATCGGCTCGCCGCTCGAGCTTTATGATCGCCCCGCGAACTTGTTCGTGGCCGGGTTTATCGGCTCGCCGGCGATGAACTTCATCAAGGCGCGTGTCGACGGTGATCAGCCGCCGACGCTCATCACCCTTTCGGGCGTCAAGATTCCGCTTCCCCCTACGGCGCCGCGAGCCGCTCCTGGCTCGGAGATCATCCTGGGCGTCCGGCCAGAGCACGTAACCCTTGGCGGCCCGCAGGCGATGCCTGCCGAGATCGTGGTCATCGAGCCGACGGGTTATGAAACGCAGGTGATCGCCAAGTTGGCTGGGCAGGAAATGACTTGCGTGTTCCGCGAGCGTTTGAACGGTGGGCCGCGGGATCGCATTGGGTTGACGTTCGAAGGTCCGCTGCATTTCTTTGACGCGCAAACGGGCGCCGCTATCGTCGCCAGCTGATCTGAAGGCGGCGGTCTTGGTCGCCTTGCGAGTCATCCGGTGATCGGACTAACGTCGACGCCAGAGCTGCGCCGACGAGGCGTGAGCGGGAGGATTTCGCCATGACGGGCTATCGCCTAAATCGTCGGTCCCTGCTCATTGGCATGGCCGCCGCCCCGGCCATCATTCGCGCCGCGCGCGCCGCTCCTATGACGCTCAGGCTCTCCTCTTCCTTGCCGAACAATCCGAAGTTCGCCAACGGCCGAGTGTACTACGACAATCTCGTGAAGCGTCTTGCGGCGGGCGGCCTCGCCGACCGCATCGACGTGCAATTCTTCCCGGACAATCAACTAGGCCAGGAGATCGACGTCGTGAACTCGGTCAGTCTCGGCGTCATCGACCTGATGGTCACCGGCACCTCGATCTGGGCGAATGTCGTGCCTCTGATCGGCCTGCTTGATCTCGGCTATTTATTCGAAAGCTTTCCGCAGCAGACCAAGGCGCTGGACGCCGGCGCGGCCAAGCCGCTCGAGCTGGCCCTGAACGCGGGCGCCAACGTGCACATCATCGGCTGGGCCTACAATTTCGGTTCGCGCAGCGTGCTGTGCAAATCGGCGGTCAACGCGCCTGGGGACCTGGCCGGCAAGAGAATCCGAACCTTGCCGAATAAGATCATCACCGAATGCCTGAAACTCATGGGCGCCGCGGCGACGCCGATGGCGTTTGGCGAGATTTACACCGCCCTCCAAGCGGGCGTGCTGGACGGGTTGGAGCATGATCCGCCAACGGTTGTCGCCAGCAAGTTCTACGAAACGGCGAAATTCTATTCGCTGACCCAGCACAACTTTTCCGCGCTCGGCGTATTCTGCAGCGGGCTTACGCTCAATCGAATGGAGGCGCCGCTGCGGGATCAGTTCCTCACCGCGGCGGCGGAAGCGGCCGTGGACACAAGAGCGCGCGGGCTCGAGGCGGAAAAGGAGGCGATTGAGACGCTGAAGCAAAAAGGCGTCGAAATCATCGCTTGTGATCGTGAGCCGTTCCGCAAACTGACGCTGCCGCAGACGGATGCCTTCATCAAGGCGCATCCCGAGGCGAAGCCGATCATCGATATCGTCCGCAGCACCAAGGCCTGACGGGCTCGTGACTCGATCGACGGCCGCGACAGCGCCTCGAAGTAGCTTGCGCCGGGCGGCCGACGGCGGACTGTCCTCGCTGCTCGCGCTCGTTGACACGGTCGCCGCCGTCCTGTTGCTGGCGGACCTGATCGTCGTGTTGCTGTCGGTGTACTACCGCTACGTGCTGGCGGCGCCGATCGAATGGGCCGACGATGTCGCTCGCGGGCTGATGGTGGCGATGAGCTTCTTTGGCGCGGCAAGCGCGCTCGCGCGCAATGAAAACGCCGGCGTCGCTTTCTTCGTGGAGAAACTGGGCCCGCAAGCGCGCAGGCGCGTCGACGCCACTGCGGCGGTGGTGGTCTTGATCACCGCCACCTCGGTAGCCTGGTACGCGACTGCGCTGGGACGGTTTACAACCGGCCAGACGACCGGGTCCGGCCTTCCGCTGGAACTAACGTTTTATCCGATGGGCGTGGGCGCGCTTTGCATGGCGGTTTTTGCGCTTGCCCAGCTCTGCAGACGAAAGCTGTCCGACATCGCGTTCGCAGTCATTATCGCGCTGGCGTTGGCTGGCGCAGCGTATGGCTGGCGTTTCAGTGCGGCGGGCGCGGCGCGTTCGGGCGTGCCGATGCTGTTGGGCTTCGTGGCGTGCGTGGTTGGCGGCGTGCCGATCGGCTTTGCGCTCGCGTTCACCGCTCTCGTTTACATCTGGATCGAAGGCGCCTTACCCGGCCTCATCTTCGCGCAGCAGATGGCGCGCGGCATCGACAATTTTGTCCTGCTGGCGATTCCGTTCTTCATCCTGGTCGGGTACCTGATGGAGGCGAACGGCATGTCTGTCCGCCTGATCGCGTTGCTCGAACGGCTGATCGGACGAGCCCGTGGCGGACTCAATATCGTGATGGTGCTGTCGATGGTGATCTTCTCCGGCATTTCCGGTTCGAAGATGGCTGACGTCGCGGCGGTGGGCTCGGTGCTGATCCCGGCGGCGCGGCGGTCGCGGCAGAGCCCTGGCGGCGCGGTGGCGTTGCTGGCTGCCTCCGCCGTCATGGCGGAGACCATTCCGCCGTGCATCAACCTCATCATACTGGGCTTCGTCGCCAATCTCTCAATCGGGGGGCTGTTCATGGCGGGATTGGCGCCGGCCGGCCTCATGGCGCTCGCGCTGATCGGCGCCGTCGTCCTGCTTGGCGGCGATGCGCGATTGCCCGACGAGGCGAGGCTCAGCACGGCGTCGCTCGCGCAATTGTGGCGCGGCGCAATCGTTACGCTCGGACTTCTGGTCATCATTTTTGTCGGCTTCAGATTCGGCGTCGCGACCGCGACCGAGATTTCGGCTTTCGCCGCGCTTTATGCCTTGGTGGTGGGCGGCCTGGCGTTCCGGGAGCTTGGACCGCGCGCCGCGGCTCGAAGTTTCATCAACGCGGCGACGCGCTCGGGACTTGTGCTGTTCATCGTCGCTGCGGCCCAGTCACTCGCCTTCGTGCTGACGTTGCAACAGTTTCCCCAAAAGTTAGCGCAAACGATGATCGCGCTCTCTCAGAACGCCGGCGCATGGCCGTTCCTGGCTCTGTCCATCCTCATCTTGATTATTATGGGCTCCATCCTGGAGGGCGCGGCTGCGCTCATCATCTTCGGTCCGTTGCTGATACCGGTAGCGGCCCAGATCGGCATCAACGGGTTGCACTTTGGGGTGGTTCTGGTGATCGCCATGGGTATCGGTCTGTTCGCGCCGCCGCTCGGGCTTGGCCTTTACGGCGCATGTCTGATTGGCGGCGTACCGATCGAGACGACGGTGAGACCGATGCTCGGCTATCTTGGCTTGCTTCTCTTGTGCCTCTTGGTGATCGCGTTCGTCCCGGGTCTGACGCTCTGGCTTCCGCATCGGCTCGGCTATCAATAGCGCCGGACCTCTGCGCCCGGAGGAGCTGGCCTTGCCCGGGAAGATTGAGCCGGTTCGTACAATCGAGCCACGCGCATGTTCGGCTTGACCGCGCTCCGTCGCTCGATATGGTCCATCAGCGCGCCCGTCATTGCGACTGCCCGAGCCGAAGCCGCGCGCGCAGGCCAACAGCTGATTCCCCGCCATTTCTCGATCGAGACAATGAACCATGCCGCATCTGTTCAGCAAGCTTCGCATGCGCGACGTCGACTTCGCCAACCGCATCGGCGTTTCCCCGATGTGCCAATATTCTTCAGTCGACGGCTACGCCAACGATTGGCATTTCGCCCATCTCGCCGCGCGGGCGGTCGGCGGCGCTGCGCTGGTGTTTACGGAGGCCGCCGCCGTCTCGCCCGAGGGCCGGATTTCGCCGCAGGACCTCGGGGCTTGGAGCGAGCGGCATTTCGAGCCGCTCGAGCGGATCGCGCGCTTCATCGATTCGCAAGGCGCGCGCGCAGGCATCCAGCTCGCGCATGCCGGTCGAAAAGGCAGCACTTATCGGCCAGGCGCCGGGCAAGGCGCCGTTGCCGAAAGCGCCGGCGGGTGGCGCCCGGTCGCTCCGAGTGCGATTGCGTTCAGCGACACCTACCCCAAGCCGGACGAATTGACGGTCGACCAGATCAAGTCATTGCAAACTGCGTTCGCGGTCGCGGCTGAACGCGCGGCCGCAGCCGGTTTCGACGTGATCGAAATCCACGGCGCCCACGGCTATCTCATTCACGAGTTTCTATCGCCGTTCAGCAATCGCCGTGTCGACTTGTACGGGGGTTCGTTCGACAATCGGACGCGATTCCTTCGTGAATGCGTCGCGGCGGTGCGTCGCGCGCTGCCCGAGCGTTGCCCGCTGTTTGTGCGAATTTCTTCGACGGACTGGGTTGAGGGCGGGTGGGACATCGACCAATCGGTGGAGCTTGCCCGCCTTCTGCTCGCTCTCGGCGTCGATGTGATCGATTGCTCGTCGGGCGGCAATCTCGAAAAGGCTGAGATCCCGATAGGACCAGGATATCAAACGCCGTTTGCCGAGCGGATCCGGCGCGAGGCGAATATCGCCACCGCTGCCGTCGGCATGATCACCGCGCCGGCTCAGGCTGATCAGATCATCCGCAACGATCAGGCCGATATCGTGCTGCTTGCGCGCGAAATGCTGCGCGACCCCTATTGGCCGGTGCACGCTGCGCAAGAACTCGGGCAGGTCGCGCAGTGGCCGAGGCAATATCTGCGCGCTGCGCCGAGCGGAGCGTCCGAGCGGATAGCCGCGTCTGCTCCAGGCGACCGCGTCAAGCAAACTGTCGCATCGTAAGCAGGCGATGGCCCGCGCGGTGCAGAAAAGCGGCTTGGCGAAGCGGTCCGGCTCGCTATAGGCTGACGCCGCGCCCAATCCAGGGCGCGGTGTTGGGGAGCAACATGCGGAACTCGTTCGCTTACTTGCTGACGGCGGCGGCGATCGCCTTTGGGTTCGCTCTCGGTGGTCCAACCGTGGCGAACGCCGAAAGCGTCATGAGAACATGCGCAACCGAATGGAAGCAGGCTCAGGCGGCTGGTACGACCGGCGGTGAGAGCTGGCCGCAGTTTCTGGCGCAGTGTCGCACACGTCAGGGTTCACCCGCCTCGCCAATCTCTTCGACAGCCGCTCCCGCGCCTGCCCCTCAGTCAGGCTCCCTGTTCCCATGGTCGCAGCCGTCGGCGCCGGCCTCAAATGTCGCCGCGCCCTCGGGCGGCCAAAGCGTCATGAGGATATGCGCGAGCCAATGGAAAGAGGCTAAGGCGGCGGGAACGACCGGCGGCCAGAGCTGGCCGCAGTTTCTGTCGCAATGTCGTGCGAGCCGCTCAGCGGCCACATCGCCCTCGGGCAGTTTCGCTCCGGCTCCGGCGCCTGCCCCAGCGCCCGCTCCTGCCACCCAGTCAGGCTCTCTGTTCCCATGGTGGCAACCATCGGCTCCCGCTTCGACGCCGGCGCCGAACGTTGGCGCGCCTTCGGCCCTGCAGGCTGGCCAGTATACGACCGAGCTAGCAGCCCGCGCCCGATGTCCGTCGGACACCGTCGTCTGGGTCAACACGCCGACGCGCATCTACCACTACTCGGGAACCCGCTATTACGGGCAAACCCACAGGGGCGCCTACATGTGCGAAGCTGACGCGCGCGCAGCCGGCTATCGCGCCGCGCGGAACCGGCAACGTGAGGCCGAGGCCCATTAGGGACAGGGCTGTCGCCGGGGGCGCCGAGCGCTGGCTCGTCGCCCACGTTCGGCCTTCATCAGGCTGTCGCAACACAAGCCTTTGATTGCGACATTTCGATTGGCTCGGCGCATGCCTTTGCCAATGTCGCGTGGGCAGCGTCGTTGTGTGATGCAGCTCACGTTACGTCATTGTCAGTTTATATCTAATCGATTGCACCCGCGCTAAAAAACGCCGAGGTGGGCCCTTGTTAACAAGATTGCTGCAGGCTGCTTCTGTCAACTCGCTCCGCGCGCGAAGCAGCCATCGCAAGTGACCAATGGAACGTGAGATGCACCCATTTCCCCAAGCGGATGCGCGTTCGGCTCAATCCGATTGCGGCCATCATTTCCTCCACACGAACGTCTTGCTGCGGCACGCGAGTGGCGCGTCGGGCGAAGCCGAAGAGCACATCGATAATATTTTGACCCAGGCTGCCGTTGCGAAACGTCGCGTATGGATCAGCAGCATGCTTTTCGCTGAGCTCAGGCCATCGATGTTCGTTCCCGGACGGTTCGGGGCCCTGCACGAATTGACCCAATATATCCGCTCGCTGGCGACGCTGGTGACGCCCGACCCGAATACGATGCTGCGCGTGGCGCGGCTCCGCGATGCGAAATGGCAAAGGCCAGCCGGCGTGCGTGGAGCGGACGAAAAGCCGCGGATGATGTCGCTTAGCGACGCCATACAGATCGCCTCGGCTTTGTGGGTGAAAGAGGCGGGCGGCGTCGCCGATCTCAAGTTCCTCATGTTCGACGACTGGAGCCCCAACGAGGCCAACGGCGGCGCGCGTCTTTCGCTGCTGCGCCTGCAGGATTATGCGGAGGATGCGCGGGTCAATTCCGATGTCATGGCGGCCGTGCGGTTGACGCGCGTCCAACCTCTTCGCCAGGCGCGCTCCATTCCACAAACGGCGCCAGCCGGACAAAAGGCGAGCGCGGTCTCCTGAAGCGGCCGCACCCCCTTCGGCCAAGGAAACTGCGGCCCCGCAGGTCCGAGCGCCCATATCAATCTGCGAACACGCGCTCAAAGATCGTGTCCACGTGCTTCAGGTGATAGCCGAGGTCGAACAGCGCCTCGAGCTCCTTGCCGCTCAAGACCTTGCTGACTTCCTTGTCCGCCTTGAGCAGCTTGAGAAACTCGCCCTCGCCACGCCAGACGGGCGTCGCGTTCCGCTGGACGAGCGCGTAGGCGTCATCGCGGGCGACGCCCTTCTGGGTCAACGCCAGCAAAACCCGCTGCGAATGGATGAGCCCGCCGAGGCGGTCGAGGTTTTTCCGCATGGCCTCCGGATAAACCACCAGCTTGTCGATCACGCCTGCAAGCCGCGCCAATGCGAAGTCGAGGGTGATGGTCGCGTCCGGACCGATCATTCGTTCGACTGAGGAATGCGAAATGTCGCGCTCGTGCCACAGCGCCACGTCCTCGAGCGCGGGCGTCACTGCGGAGCGCACCATGCGGGCGAGTCCGGTCAGGTTTTCCGCCAACACTGGATTGCGCTTGTGCGGCATCGCCGAGGAGCCCTTCTGCCCCTCGGAGAAGAACTCTTCCGCCTCCATCACTTCGGTGCGCTGCAAATGGCGGATCTCGGTCGCGAGCCGCTCGATCGACGAAGCGGCGATTCCCAGCGCCGCAAAGAAAGCCGCATGGCGGTCGCGCGGGATGACCTGGGTCGAAATCGGCTCGGGTCTCAAGCCCAGTTTCCCCGCGACATAGGTCTCAACCCGAGGGTCGATGTTGGCGAAGGTGCCGATCGCGCCGGAGATCGCGCAAGTCGAGATCTCCTCGCGCGCCGCGACAAGCCGGGCGCGAGCCCGGGCAAACTCCGCGTAGGCGTAGGCGAGCTTGAGGCCGAAGGTCGTAGGCTCCGCATGGATTCCATGCGAGCGGCCGATGGTCGGCGTCATCTTGTGCTCGAAGGCGCGGCGCTTGAGCGCGACAAGCAACGCGTCGACGTCGGCAATGAGGATGTCGCTCGCCCGTTTGAGCTGCACGGCGAGGCACGTGTCGAGCACATCGGAGCTCGTTAGCCCCAAATGGACGAAGCGCGCTTCGGGGCCGATGAATTCTGCGAGGTGCGTCAAGAACGCGATGACGTCGTGCTTCGTCACCCTTTCGATCTCGTCGATCCGCGCCACGTCGAACTTGGCCTTCGAGCCCTTTTCCCAGATCGCTTTCGCCGCCTCTTTCGGGATCAGACCGATCTCAGCCATCGCTTCCGACGCATAAGCCTCGATCTCGAACCAGATGCGGAAACGCGTCTCGGGCGACCAGACAGCGGTCATCTCGGGGCGGGAATAGCGCGGGATCATTGGGGACGACGCTTTCTGTTTGTTCCTTCCGGGGCGCGGTCTATAGGAACGGCGGTCGAGAATCGAGCAGGCGCGCCACGCCTATTCGATGCGCGTCCAGTCAGGAAAACAACCGTCCCATGCCTTCGCAATCGGTCGACGTCATTGTGCTGGGCGCCGGAATCGTCGGCGTTTCGGCGGCGCTCGCGCTTCAGGCGCGCGGCCGATCCGTGGCGCTCATCGACCGTCTGCCCGAGGCGGCGGGGGAGACGAGCTTCGGCAACAGCGGCATCATTCAGACTGAAGGCGTGCTCCCCTACCTGTTCCCGCGGGCGATCGGCGAGGTCGCGCGAGCGGCCGCCAACCGAGATCCGCGCGCCCATATGCGTCATGGCTCGCTGGCGTCGATCGCGCCGTCCATCTGGCGCTACTTCCTGGCCTCGACCCAACCGAGAAAAGCGGCGACCGGAAAGGTCATGGCCCCGCTCCTGTTCGCCGCGGCGGCCGAGCACCTGAAGCTCGCGAAGGACGCGGGCGCGTCCGGGCTTTTGCGGTCCGGCGGCTGGATCAAAGCCTATCGCAGCGCACGCGGTCAGGATCTCGCGCACCGCGAGGCTGAGGAGCTCAAGCCGTTTGGCGTCAAGCCGATTGTCCTTGATCGCGCCGGGCTCACCGAGCTTGAGCCGCATGTGGGCGAAAAGGCGATCGGCGGCGTCCATTATTCCGAGCCGCTGTCGACGTCCGATCCGGCCAAACTCATCCAGAGCTATGCGGCCCTGTTCGTCCAGCGCGGCGGGCGCATGGAGAGGGGCGACGCGCTGAGCCTCGAGCCGTCGGGCGCGGGCTGGATGGTCACGACCGAGAAGGGCAGGCTCGCGGCGCGCGACGTCGTCATCGCGCTCGGTCCCTGGTCCGATGAGCTCGCGCGGCGCTTCGGTCTTCGCCTGCCTTTCTTCGTCAAGCGCGGCTATCACATGCATTACGAGGCCAAGGGCAACGCGGGCCTGACCCGGCCGGTGCTCGACCTCGAGCGCGGCTATCTCGTCACCCCGATGGCGCGGGGCTTGAGATTGACCACCGGCGCCGAATTCGCCCGGCGCGACGATCCGCCCTCGCCGGCGCATCTCGAGCGGGTCGAGCCCTACGCGCGGGAACTGTTCCCCATCGGCGCCCGAAAGGACGCCGCGCCCTGGCTCGGCCGGCGCCCCTGCCTGCCGGACATGCGGCCGATCATCGGGCCGTTCCCAGGCAAGCCAGGCCTCTGGCTCGATTTCGGTCACCACCACCTCGGACTGACGCTCGGCCCCATCACCGGCCGTTTGCTGGCGGAGCTCGTGACCGGCGAGACGCCGTTCGTCGATCCCACCCCGTTCAAGGCGGAACGATTTGGGGCGCAAAGCGCCCGGCCACGGGCGTATAAACGCGCCTAAACGCTAGTTAAGCGCCCGTAAACGGGCCTAAACGCTAGTAAAAGTGCTAGCGTTTACTAGCGTTTATTTTTCCGAATCGAGACTTTTCAATGGGTTACGAGCGCTGTAGGTAAGATTTTCGGACTAATTTCACATCCACGCGAAGCTATTATTGCGCTGCCCGTTCTTTTGCTCCTTCCGCCATCTCAGTTCCATCGACTGACACGATAGCAATAATTTCTGACTTTGCCAAGCAAATGTCAATAGATCGGTTTTTCCGATCTATGGACGGCGCGCTGGCGCTGCCTCACCCGGGTAGCTTCCGCTATGCGCTGCGGGCGGCTCGCCAGCGCCGCGCCCCCCTTCCCTCTCCTCGCCTGCGGGAGAGGGTTCGTTGCCTGGCGCTCGGCGGCGCGCGGCCTTGCGTTTCGTCCGCGTCATCCGCAACGAAGCAACGCGCGTTCTGGCCCATGGTCGACGGCTTGACCGTCTCCGGACCGCCCCCTAACGAAGACAGCGTCAAAAAAATCCGGGAGGAAACAACACATGCAAACCAAGCGCACCTTTGTTCTGTCCGCGCTGACAGCCGCCGCGCTCGAGCGCGCTCACCATCAGCGCCTCCGCCGCCGACGGGCCAAAAATCGCGGTCGATCTCACCACGCTGACGTCGCCGTTCTGGACCGCCTACAACCAATACATCGTGAGCGAAGCGAAGGCTCAGGGCGTCGATCTGCTGCAGCCGTTCAACTCCGAATTCGACACGGCGAAACAGATCACCGGGGTGAAGAACGCGATCACGCTCGGCGCCGAAGGGCCTCATTTTCTCGCCATTCGACAGTTCAGCCGCAGGCACAATTCTGAAGACGGCGGCAGCCGCCAAGGTCGCGGTCGTCGCGGTCGACGTCGCGACCGAGACCGGTCCGGTCGCCATCGTCGTGCGCGCGAACAACATCGCTTATGGCGAGAAGGCCTGTAAGTATATCGGCGAGCATGTGGCGGAAGGCCCGGTCGTGCAGATCATGGGCGACCAGGCGTCGATCAACGGCCGGGATCGAGGCAATGGCTTCCGCGACTGCATCAAGAAGAACTATCCGAAGCTCAAGGAGCTCGAAATTCCGACCAAGGCCTGGTCCGGCGAGGACGCGGCGGCCGGTCTCGACACCATTCTCAACTCGACGCCCGATCTCAAGGCGATTTACATGCATGCCGGCGGCGTTTTCCTCGCGCCGACGTTGCAGACGCTGAGGCGCAAGGGCATGCTTGCATCCGGCCGGCGAAGCAGGGCCACATCGTCATTGTGAGCAATGATGGAATTCCGCAGGAGTTCGACGCGATCCGAAAAGGCGAGATCGACGCCACCGTCTCCCAGCCGGCCGACCTCTATGCGAAATACGGCATCATGTATCTGAAGGACGCGATCGAGGGAAAGACGTTCAAGGCCGGCCCGACCGACCATGACAGCACGATTCTCGAAGTGGCTCCAGGCGTTCTCGAAGACCAGCTCCCGGCGCAGCTGGTCACCAAGGCCAATGTCGACGACAAGTCGTTTTGGGGAAACAATCCCAAATAGGTTGCCCAAATAGCTTGCAGCGTGATGATCGAGACGCCGACGCGCGGCGCCCCAGGGGCTGACGCGGTTCCGATCGCGGAAGCGATCGGCGTCTCGAAGCGCTATGGCGCGACGGTCGCGCTCAGCGACGCGCGCTTACGCGTATTGGCCGGAGAGTCGCATGCGCTGGTCGGGCGCAACGGCGCGGGCAAGTCAACTCTTGTCGGGATCCTGACTGGCCTTCGCGAGCCTGACAGCGGAGAGGTTCGCTTCCGCGGCGAGCGAGCGCCGGCGATCGCCGACCGCGAAGGGTGGCGTCAGCGCGTCGCCTGCGTCTACCAGCATTCGACGATCATCCCGGACCTTACGGTAGCCGAAAACCTGTTCATCAACCGGCAGCCGCTTCGGCGCGGCTTCATCAATTGGAACGCGCTTTGGCGCGACGCCCGGGACGTGCTCGATCGCTGGGACGTCGCGGTCTCGGAACGCTCGCGCGCAGGCGATCTCAAGGTCGAAGCGCGCCAACTGGTCGAGATCGCGCGCGCTCTTTCCTACGGCGCCCAATTCATCATTCTCGACGAGCCGACCGCCCAACTGGACGGAGAGGAGATCAAGCGTCTGTTTGCGCAAATGCGCAGGCTGCAGGCGCAGGGCGTGACGTTCCTTTTCATCTCCCACCATCTTCAGGAGGTCTACGAGGTCTGTCAGACCGTGACCGTGCTGCGCGACGCGAAGCACATCCTGACCGCGCCCGCGGCGACCTTGCCCAAGGACGCGCTCATCGAGGCGATGACCGGGGAGCAGGTGAGTTTCGGTTTCGCCGACGCCGCGAACCGAAAGACGCCGACTGAGGGCGCCGTCGCGCTCGAGGTGAACGGCCTCGAGGGGGAAGATTTCGAGGATGTGAGCTTCTCCGTACGAGCCGGCGAGATCATCGGGCTATGCGGCGCAACGAGCAGCGGGCGCCTCGGCGTGGCCGAGGCCGTGGCGGGGCTCGGGCCATACAAGGGCGGCGCGATCCGCATCAACGGCGCCCCTTTGCCGGCCAACGACGTCCCCTCCGCGCTCGCGCTCGGCGTCGGCTGCGTGCCGAAAAGCCGGCATCGGCAGGGACTCGTTCTCACACAATCGATCGCCGACAATGTCACGATGCCCATTGCGAGGGCGCTTGGGCCGCTCGGATTCATTGCCCCGGCGCGCCGGGCCTCGGCGGCGAGGCGAGCAATCGATACGCTTGGCGTCGTCACACAAGGGCCGGATCAGCTCGTTTCCGACCTTTCCGGCGGCAACCAGCAAAAAGTCGTGATGGGACGAGCGCTTTCGAGTCGCCCATCGGTCCTCGTTTTGATCGATCCGACAGCGGGCGTCGACGTGAAATCGAAGGAAGCGCTCTTGCGCGCGGTCGAGAATACGCGCCGCGAGGGACGGGCGATCTTGGTGGCGAGCGGCGAGCTTGAAGATTTGCGGGTCTGCGACCGCGTGCTCGTGATGCGCCACGGCAAGGTCGTCGCCCAGCATGAAGCGGGTTGGAGCGATAACGAGCTCGTCGCGTCGGTCGAGGGGATCTGAGAATTGAACCAGAGTTCGGCTCCTGCGCCTGCCGCTCAGAGAACCGCCCTCGCGCCGCGGACCAGCGCCATTGCGCTCGCTCGGCTTCGCGACCTGGCTCTGCTTCCGGCTTTGGCGGTGCTGATCGTCATCGGCTCGATCATCAGTCCGGTTTTCCTCACCTCGGGAAACATCAACACGATCCTCACCTCGTCGGCCGCGTTGGCGCTCGTCGTCCTGGCGGAGTCGCTCGTCATCATCACCGGCAAGTTCGATCTCTCGCTCGAGTCGATCTACGGCATTGCGCCGGCGATCGGCGCCATGGTGGTCCTGCCGACCGAAGGTTTCGGCTTCGGATTCGAATGGCCGACCGTGATCGGCATCCTCACGGTCTTCGTGGTCGGCGGTCTGGTCGGCTTCATCAATGGATTCATGGTGGTGAAGCTGAGGCTCAGCGCCTTCATCGTGACGCTCGCGATGCTGATCATCCTGCGCGGCATGCTGGTTGGAGCAACGCACGGACGGACTTTGTTTGACCTTCCCGGCGCGTTTTATGGCCTTATGGTCATCACTTTCCTTGGCCTGCCGCTCGCGGTGTGGCTCGCGGCCCTCGCTTTCGCGATCGCCGGCGCCATGTTGCGCTACCATCGGCTGGGCCGCGCGCTTTACGCCATCGGCGGCAACCCCGAGGCCGCCCGCGCCGCGGGAATCCGCGTCGAACGCATCACCTGGGGCGTCTATGTGCTGGCGGGGGTTCTCGCCGCCTTGGGCGGCCTCGCGATCACCGGCTACGTCGGCGCGATCAGCGCCAATCAGGGCAATGGCCTGATCTTCACCGTTTTCGCCGCGGCGGTGATCGGCGGCATTTCGCTCGACGGCGGCAAGGGCACGATGTTCGGGGCGCTGACCGGCGTCCTGCTGCTCGGCGTCGTGGGCAACCTTCTGACGCTCGCGCAAGTGCCGTCGTTCTGGATTCAAGCGATCTATGGCGCCATCATATTGGGGTCTTTGATGGTCGCTCGCTTCGCGGGCGGCCAGTCGCAGGAATAGGCGCGACCGAGCGCGCTGCGACGGCAACGTTTCTTTTACCATTCGCTTAAGCTTTGCGCCGCGCGGGCGGACCCTTCGCCCCTGCCCTATGTTCCCCATTTCGGCGCGCGCGGCGGCGGCGGGTCCTCTGAAGCCCGACAGCTCGGGAAACACGTTAACTGAGGTGTTTTGACGCGAGAGGCTGTCTGCTTCAAAATCAATGCCGGCAACCCTTGGTCAGTCAGGGAAAAGGGCGTTCGAGTTGACTGGCAAGCGTTTCGCGAAACAGCGTGATCGTCCCGGCATACGTCTTGTTGTCGCGTTGGTCGCCGGCGTGATTTTGATTGGCGATTGGACCGTCGCTCAGGCTTTTGATTTTTTCGGTCTTTTTGGCTCGGACGACACGCCGCCGCCAGTTTCGCGGACGGCCATTCCGTACAGCTTGACCGTCGAAGTCGCCGGGGACCACAGCGCGCTCAAGAATGCGGTGAAGGACGCCTCCTCGCTCTACAGCCTGCGCAAGGACGCCCCGCCAGACGGCGAAGCCCTTGCGCGACGCGCTCAGAGCAATTTCGCCCCGGTCATCGATGCGCTATGGGGCGCGGGCTATTACAACGCCGTGGTGACGATTGCGATCGACGGCGCAAGCTTGGCCATCGGATCGAACGACATCGCAGCCTTCTCGCGCGCCGCCGAGACTTATCGCAATCGCGCGCCTGCCCCAGTGATCATCAAGGTCGAGCCCGGCCCGTTGTTCAAGCTCCGCTCGGTGCGGATCTTGAACGCGCTCGGCGTGGAATTCTCGGAAGCTGAGCTGCCGCCGCGGATCGTCGGCCTCAAGCCGGGAGATCCGGCGGTCGCGAGCGAGATCCGCGCTGCCCAAGCCCGCATTATCGACTATTTCCGTAAAGAAGGGCGCCCGCTCGCCAAGATCCAGTCCGTCGCGCCGGTCGTTGACCACGCGCAAGACATTATGGACCTGACTGTGACCGCGGCCCCCGGTCCCATCGCGCCGTTCGGGGAAGCGACGATCAATGGGCCCCAGACTTTCGATCCCGCGATCGTGCGCTCGTTTCTCTACATCCATCCGGGCGACCCTTACTCGCCGGCGGCGATCGCCGATGCGAGGAACAGCATCCGTCAGATCCCGGCCGTGGGCGGCGTGCGCATCACCGAAGGGACGACGCTCGACGCCTACGGTCGGCTCCCCTATCAGATCGATGTCGAGGATCGTCTGCCTTACGCCGTCGGAGCATCTGTGAAATATTCGACGACGAATGGCCCGGAGGGCCAGGTCTATTGGGAAGACCGCAATGTGTTCGGCGGCGCGGAGCGTCTGCGCCTGCAGGCCAGCGTGTTCTATGCGCCGCCATGGTACATCGCCTCGCAAAGTCTCAGTCACTTCTCGTCCAACGACATCGGCGGGCGCGTATCCGCAAGCTTTCTCAAACCCGCTTTGTGGGGCACGACCAACGATCTTCTCATCGACGCCCTTGCGGAGAAGATGAGCACCAGCGGCGCCGGTTTTGTCGGCTATCAGGCCGAGGATGCGGACGTGACCGCCTCGCTTCGCCATCGCTTCAACCAGAACTTCTGGGTTCAGGCGGGCCTCGAAGCGCAGAGTGGCGACGCGACGGACGCATTGGGCACGGTCAACTACACGCTGGTCGGCGTTCCCGTGTCCGCCAATTTTGACACGACGGACAGCAAGCTTGACCCGACGCGCGGCGTCCGCCTCAACGTCTCCGCTGTGGGCTTTGGCACGTTCCTCGGGTCGAGCCTCGACATGGTTCAGGCGAAGGCGGGCGCCTCCGCCTATTATTCCATCGACGCCGACTCGCGTTACGTCCTGGCCGGGCGGGTCGCGGCCGGCGCGATGGGCGGACCGCAGCTCGACGCAATTCCAGCCAACTGGCGCTTTTACGCGGGCGGGGGCGGCTCAGTCCGCGGCTACGCCTATAACGAGCTCGGTCCGACCGTCTGGTGGGGCGCCGTGGTTGGCGGGAAGAGTGTGTTCGACGCATCGGCGGAATTACGCGTCAAAGTGACCGATACGATCGGCGTCGTTCCATTTTTTGACATCGGAAACGCATTCTCCTCGAACTTCCCAAACTTCAGCGAGCCTCTGTTCGCAGCGGCCGGTCTTGGGCTGCGGTACTATACGTCCGTCGGACCTATCCGCCTTGATGTCGCCTTTCCCTTCGAGCGTCGCGCCGGCAATGGGCCGGTCGCCGTCTATGTCAGCATCGGGCAGTCCTTCTGATGGCGCAGCTCCTTCTCCGCCTCAAAACTTTGGCGCTGATCGCCCTCCTCGTCCTCTGCGGGAGCGCCTATGCGGCGGAGGGGGACAAGGGCGTGCTCGCCGACCTGATCTCGCGGGCTTTGTCCTCGCCCTCGATGAAAGTCTCGATCGGCGCGGTGGACGGGGTGCTGTCCTCCGACGCGTCCATCAGCGACATCGTCCTCTCCGATCGGCAGGGGCCTTGGCTCAAGGTCGACAAGGTTCGCCTCGTCTGGAACCGGCTGGCCTTGTTCAGCCGGAGGCTCGAGGTCGATCAGCTCACGATCGGACACATGCAGTTTCTGCGGCGTCCGCTTCCCTCTGAAACGCCGCCCCCCGATACAGGAGCGCAGCAGCCGATCCTGCCCGAACTGCCGCTCAAGGTGATCATCAAGCAGTTCGGGGTGCAGGAGCTCTCGCTTGGCGAGCCGGTTGTTGGCATCGCCGCGCGCCTCGGCATTTCCGGCAAGGCGACGCTTGGACCGCCGTCCGAGGGCCTCGACCTTACGCTGACCGCGCAGCGGCTCGATGCGCCAGGCGACTTCAAAGCATTGCTGACTTACATTCCCGCAACCGACCGGCTCACGCTCAATGTCAATTCCGCCGAGCCGGCTGGCGGTATTTTTGCCCATCTTGCCAATCTTCCCGGCCTGCCGCCGGTCAAGCTCGCCTTCAATGGCGCAGGCGCCTTGGACAATTTCACGGCGAAGCTCGATTTCACCGCAGGCGCGGATGTTTGGGCGAATGGCGAGGTGGTCGTCGTGCGGCAGGGCGCCGGGCGGCGGCTGACGCTCGATCTCAACTCGCGCCTCGAGGGGCTTGCGCCAAGCGTTGTGCAGCCGGTCTTCGCAGGGGAGACGACGCTCAAGGGCGACGTCCAGTTCAACGACGATTCGAGCATCGCCTTGCCCGGCGGACTGCATCTCGTGTCGGCCGCCGCCCGGCTCGACTTCGAAGGCGAGAAATCCGCCAACGGCCTTCTCGATCTCAAGGTCCACGCCGGCGCCATTCCAGGCTCCACAACGGTCGGAAAACTGGACCTCAACGCATCGATCAATGGACCGCTCGCGAGCCCAACCATCGATGGCGCTTTCGACGCTGGGCAGATCCGCGTCGAGCAAGGGTCCGTCGACCGAGTCGAGGCGAGCTTTCGCGCGAGTCCTGATGGTCCGCTGACGGAGGAGAAGACGCGAATCCTGTTCGAGGGCCAAGCCAAGGTGAACGGTCTCGCGCTTGCGGATCCCGCCTTCGCCCAAGCAGTCGGCCGCGAGCTAACGCTCAACATGCATGGCTCCGCATCGTCGAGGGGCGAAATGACGTTCGACGCGCTCGATCTCTCGGCGCCCAGTTTTACCGCACATTATTCCGGTCTCCTTTCTCCCAGTAAAATTCGCGGCAAGGCGAACATCGTCGCCCGCGACTTGAGCCGCTTCGCTCTCCTCGCTGGCGGAACTCTCAGAGGCGAGGCGCGCATCGCGGCCGATTTGGACGGCGCGCCGCGTTATGGCGCGCTGAGCGCAACCATTGACGCGCATGCGACGAAACTTGCGACCAACTTTCCCATGTTTGACAGGGCGACCGGCGGGACCCTCGACATGACCGGCGCCGCGCGGCTGACGCCGGGCGGCGGTTTCGGTTTCTCCGATCTTCTGGCGAGCGGCCAACATGGATCGGCGCGGCTCAATGGAGAGTACGGGCGCGACAAAGTGGATCTCGGCGCGCGCGTCGAAATCCCACAGACCCAAGTCCTCGACCCGCGCGTTAGCGGCAAGGCGGAGATCGCCGCCGCGCTGAGCGGGACGCCATCCGATCTCACCGCCGCGCTGAAAGCGAATTTGGGGGAAGGAAGGCTCCTCGACCGCAAGACGTCGGGCGTCGCCCTGGAAGCGCTCGCCAACCACGTGACCGGCCTCATCGACGCGAACGCTTCCCTATCCGGCGATGTCGACGGCCATCCTCTGCAAGGCTCGATGCATGTGGCGAAACACGACGATGGCGGCTGGGCCATCGACAATCTTGGGCTCAGCCTCGCTTCGGCGCGGCTTGCCGGTGCATTGGCTGTGGGCGCCGACAGCCTGGCGACCGGCGACCTCAGCTTCAGCGCGACCAATCTCGACGATCTGTCGCCGCTCGTTCTCACGAAGCTGACCGGCGCTCTTCAGGCGAAAGCGGGCGCCTCGGTCGCCGATGGCAAGCAATCGGTCTCGATCGCGGCGAACAGCGATCGGATGACCATAGACACGAATAAACTCGAGGGCCTCAAAGTCGACCTCAAGGTCGCCGACCTGTGGGGCGCGAAGATCATCTCCGGCTTCGCCCAACTGGCTCGAGCTGAAGTCGCCGGTCAGTCGATCACCGGCGTCAAGCTGACGGCCACGGGGAACGCCTCCGCAAGCGATCTGGAGTTGAACGGGAACGCGCGCGGCCTTGCCGTAACCGCGCGCGGGCGGCTTTTCGGCGGCCAGCCGACGCGCCTGGAGCTTGCCAGTTTCGCCGCGCAAGGCGGCGGCCAGCGCATCACGCTCGCTGCGCCGGCGACCGTGACCTACGGACGCGATGGCCTCGACATCAAGGACCTTGCGTTTCGTGTCGGCGCTGGCCGGTTGTCGCTCTCCGGCCATAGTGGATCGACTCTGGCGCTGAGGGCGAGCGCTGCGGCCCTGCCGCTGGCGGCGCTCGATCTGGTCTCGCCCGGCCTCGGCCTATCCGGCGTCGCCGACGGCGAGGCGACGATCGGCGGAACGCCAGGCAGTCCGACCGGCGAATGGCGGGTGCGTCTGCAGCGCGTGAGCGCAACGCAAATGCGCAACCTCGGCTTGCCCGCGCTCGACGTCGCCGGCTCCGGCAAGCTCGCGGGAGGCCGAACATCGCTTGACGCGACAATCAACGCCGGGACTGGCGCCGCCCTGCGCCTGACCGGCTCCGCGCCCCTTGCGCCCGATGGGCCGCTGGATGTGAAGGTCGACGGCTCCCTCGACGCCCGTCTCGCCAATTCCATGCTTTCCGTCTCCGGCCGTCACGCAGCGGGCTCGCTGGCGATCGCGTTTCAGCTGCGCGGAACGATGGCGAAGCCGCAGGCGCAAGGGACGGTCCGGCTAAGCGGCGGGGAATTGAGGGACGATCAGACGGGATTCAAGCTCACCGCAGTGACGGGGACATTCGTCGCCAACGGCGACACGATTCGAATCGATCATTTCGCGGGGACGACGCCGAACGGCGGTTCGATAAGCGCCACCGGCGAAGTGAGGCTCGATCCGGCCGCCGGCTTTCCCGGCTCCGTTCGCGTAACTGGGCAACACGCTCAGCTCGTCGCCAACGACATTCTCTCCGCGACCGCCGACATGGCGCTCACGATCACTGGCCCGCTTGCGCAGAAGCCGCGAGTCGACGGGCGCATCACAATCGTCGAGATGGATATCTCTGTGCCCGATCGCTTCAATAGCGTCGCGGCGCCCATTCCCGGCACGAAGCATCTGAACCCGACCCCGACGGCGCGGGCGCGGCTGGCGCTGATGGCCAAAGCCAAGGGACACGGCGCGCGTGCGCCGCTGTTCGACGCGACGCTCGCGCTGACGGTCTCCGCGGCCAGCCGCATCTTCGTGCGTGGCCGCGGCATCTATGCCGAATTGGGCGGCGACTTGCATGTCGCCGGATCCGCCCGCGACCCGCAGGTGACCGGAGGCTTCAATCTGCTGCGCGGCTCGTTCACGCTTCTGAGCTCGCGCCTTACCTTCACCCGCGGAGACGTCCGGTTCCACGGCGACGTTATGCCCGATCTCGATCTTGTCGCCGAGACAAGCACGACCGGGGTCACCGCCCGCATCAGCGTGACGGGGCCTGCGGCGCAGCCGGCGTTTCAGATTAGCTCCATCCCAAGCCTGCCGGAGGACGAGATCCTCTCCCGAGTCCTGTTTCAGAAGTCGTCGGGCAGCTTGTCGGCTTTCCAGGCGGTTGAATTGGCCAACGCGGTTGGGACTCTTTCCGGCCAGGCCGATGCGTTCGAGCACATACGAAAATCGCTTGGCGTCGACAGTCTCGACATCAGCTCGAGCGCGACCGGCGGGGCTCTGGTCAGCGCAACCCGGGCGATCAACGACCGGGTGAGCGTCGGCGTAACGAGTGGAGCCAGAGCTCAAGACAACGGGGTTAACCTGAATTTCGACGTCACCCGCCATGTCAAACTCCAGGCAGGCGTCGACGCCAGCGGCGGGTCGAGCGCCGGCGTCGGCCTCGATTGGGAGTACAAATAGCGCGCCGGGTTGCCCGATCCGCCAATCTTGCGCCACGCCGCTGCGGCGCTAAATAGTGTGAGAAGCGTGGCGCCGGCTTCGAAGAGAACAAGAAGATGTTGCAATCCCTTCTGGCCGAGGGCCGGCCGCTGCTGGCGGACGGCGCCACGGGCACCAATCTTTTCGCCATGGGGCTAACCTCGGGCGACGCGCCCGAGTTCTGGAACGCCGAGCATCCGGATCGGATCCAGAGCCTGCATCAGGCCTTCGTCGACGCGGGCTCCGACATCATTTTGACCAACAGTTTCGGGGCCAACCGTCGCCGCCTGATGCTGCACAAGCTCGAGGGCCGGACGCGCGAGCTCAATCGTCTGGCCGCTGAGATCGCGCGCAAGGTCGCCGACAGCGCGGGTCGCCCCGTCGTGGTCGCCGGATCGATCGGGCCGACAGGCGACCTCATCGCTCCGCTCGGACCGTTGAGCGAAGACGAGGCGGTCGACGTTTTTACCGAGCAGATCGAGGGCCTGCGCGAGGGCGGCGCGGATGTCGCCTGGATCGAGACCATGTCCGCGCCGGAAGAAATCCGCGCGGCGGCGGTCGCGGCGGGCAAGTGCGGCATGCCATACACGGTCACCGCGAGTTTCGACACCGCTGGCCGCACCATGATGGGGGTGGCGCCGGCCGCGTTCAGCGAGTTGGTCGAAGCTTTCGACCCGGCCCCGATTGCCTTCGGCGCCAATTGCGGCGTCGGCGCCTCCGACCTCTTGGCAGCGATCCTTGGCATGAAATCGGGCGCTGCGCTGATCGCGAAGGCCAACGCCGGCGTGCCGCAATGGCATGGGGCTGAAATCCACTATTCCGGCACGCCAGAGCTGATGGAGAGATACGCCGGACTGGCGGTGGATTGCGGCGCGCGCATCATCGGCGGCTGCTGCGGCAACAGCCCGGCCCATGTCGCGGCTATGCGGCGCGGCCTCGACGCCCACGCCACCGGCGCGCGGCCCGATGTGGAGGCGATCGTCGCGGCGCTCGGTCCCCTCGTCGCGCCGCCAGCGGCGGAGAGCGGCGCCGGTCGGCAGCGCCGGCGGGAGCGGACGTGAACGCAAAGGCCAAGCGCCGCGCCTGGAGTCATGCAGCCGAGGGCGGTCCGGCCGAGCTGGAAAACGTCCCGGTCGACGCGGCGCCCCGCCTCCCGCTGGTTGCGCCCGAAGGTCTGCAGGTCTTCGACGTTGGCGCAGAGAACGCCGGCGAGCGGCTCGATCGGTTCCTGGGCCAGGCGGCGGCCGCGCGAAGTCTCGCTCTGTCGCGCACCCGGCTCAAGGCGCTGATCGAGGCCGGCCAGGTGAGGGTCGACGAAAACGTTGCGCGCGATCCTTCGACACGGCTCACGGCGGGCGCACGGATCGCCTTCGAGGCGCCGTCGCCGGAGGAATCGCCCCTCGTCGGCGAGGACATCGAGCTTGCCGTGATTTATGAGGACGAGCATCTGGTCGTGATCGATAAGCCGGCCGGGCTCGTCGTCCATCCGGCGCCGGGCCATTCGGCCGGCACGCTGGTCAACGCGCTGATCCGCCATTGTGGGGCGAGCTTGTCGGGCGTCGGCGGGGTCAAGCGGCCCGGCATCGTGCACCGGCTCGACAAGGGTACCTCCGGACTGCTTGTCGTCGCCAAAACGGACGCCGCGCATCGGAGCCTCGCCGAACTCTTCGCCGACCACGGCCGCACCGGCTCGCTGGAGCGCGAATATCTCGCGCTCGTCTGGGGCGGCTTCGACGCCACCGCGGGCAAGGTCACAGGATCAATTGGACGCGATCCGCGCCATCGGGAGAAGATGGCGGTCGTGAGCGAGGAGCGCGGTCGGCGCGCTACGACGCACTGGCGACTCGAGGAAGCGCTCGGGCCGGCAAGCCTGATCGCCTGCCAGCTCGAGACAGGCCGGACGCATCAAATTCGGGTCCATATGGCCTCGATCGGTCATCCGCTGTTAGGCGATTCGGTTTATGGATCAGGGTTCAAGACCAAGGCGGCGCTGCTCGGCGACCGCGCCGCATCGGCGCTTGACGCTCTGGGACGACAGGCTCTCCACGCCTCCGTCCTGGGGTTCGAACATCCCGTGACCGGCGAAACGCTCCGCTTCGAGCGCCAGCCGCCCAAAGATTTTGCGAGGTTGCTCAAAGCATTACGAGCCACGCGGGCAGCCTGACGTTCTTTATTGGACCGAAGTGCTCATGAAACAATTTCATATTGGCAGCGAATAAGTGTCTAGGCGCGGCCCTTTTTCGGCCACGCTTGCTCGACCACAATAGCGTCAATCCGGCCCTTAGCGCCGACGGAGACGGCCAACCGCCGGTCTCCAATCCGAGGAAAACATGGCTTCGTCGCTTCCCATTATTGCGGGTGAGTCGGGACTGTCCCGCTACCTGCAGGAGATCAAGCGGTTCCCGATGCTGGAGCCGCAGGAGGAATACATGCTGGCCAAGCGCTGGCGTGAACATGGGGATCGCGAGGCGGCGCACAAGCTCGTGACCTCGCATTTGCGGCTCGTGGCCAAGATCGCCATGGGCTATCGCGGCTATGGCTTGCCGATCGGGGAAGTGATCTCCGAGGGCAATGTCGGCCTCATGCAGGCGGTCAAGCGCTTCGAACCGGACAAGGGCTTCAAGCTCGCGACTTACGCCATGTGGTGGATTCGCGCCTCGATCCAGGAATATATTCTGCGCTCGTGGTCGCTCGTGAAGATGGGCACCACGGCGAGCCAGAAGAAGCTGTTCTTCAATCTGCGCAAGGCCAAGAGCCGGATTTCCGCGCTCGACGAGGGCGATCTGCGCGACGACCAGGTCGAAGTCGATTTCGAAGCGGCTCGGGGTCGGCAAGCAGGACGTGATCGACATGAACCGCCGCCTCGGCGGCGACGCCTCCCTCAATGCGCCGCTGCGCGAAGGCGGCGAAGGCGAGTGGCAGGACTGGCTCGTCGACGACACCGCGGATCAGGAAACGCTGCTCGCCGACCGAGAGGAATCGGACGCGCGCCTGGGCGCGCTGCGCGGCGCCCTCAGCGTGCTCAATCCCCGCGAGCGGCGCATCTTCGAGGCGCGTCGGCTGGCTGACGAGCCGATCACGCTCGAGGAGCTCTCGACCGAATTCGGCGTCTCGCGCGAGCGCGTGCGGCAAATCGAGGTGCGCGCATTCGAGAAGGTGCAAGCCGCGGTGAAGGCCGGCGTCGCCAAGGCGCAAGCGCCGAAGAACCGCCCGCCGGCGGCGCTGCCGGCACGGTGAGGCTCGGTTAGCGACCGCCGCCCGGCGGTCGCTTTTCACAGAAATTGTCGCGCGGCGTCGAAGAATCTGAAATAGGCTGGGCCTAAACTCGGGAATTGTCCTCGCCGAACCGAACAGGCCGCCCAAATGCCCGCTATCCGATTTCGCCCAGGCCGGTCGCGCCGCCGCATCGCGGCTTTGTGGCTGGCCGCGGCGCTTAGCGCATCTCCCGCCCTTGCCGCGGACAAGCCCGCCACGCCCGAGGGCGCGGATGCGCTCAAAGCCTTGATCGCCAAGTTTTTTCCCGCCGCGCAGGCCGGCGCCACGCCGCTGGTGACAGTGACCGCGGCGGGCTCCCACTATCTCATCTCCGCCGATCTCGGCGTGCTCAACGGGCTGCTTGCTGAAACGGGCGTCTCCTATGATCCGGCGGTCATCGCCTACCAGGCGGTCGAGCAGGACGACGGCAATTGGCGGATCGCCATGGACTCGCTTCCGAAAATCGCCTTCCATTCCAAGGACGCGAGCGGCAGCGTCGAACTCTCGAATTTTCGCTCGGCGGCGCTGATCAGTCCGGCCATCGCCTGGCTTCTCTCCGGCTCGGGAAGCGCGGACAAAGGAACCATCGAGATCCAGAGGCCGAAGCTCAATCAGTCGATCGATTTCGGACCCGCTCAAGAGACGGTCGCGACCAATGTGGCCGGCGACGGCTCCGTGTCGACGCAGGTGAAGGAGGAGATCGCCGAGCTTGGCCTCAAAGCGGAGGGAAGCCGCGAGAACGACTCCCCGATCAATTTCAGCGGCAGGGCGGAAAAGGCCGTGATCAATCTTGGCGTCGACGGCTTCAAGAGCCGCAAGGCGTTCGATCTCTGGAGCCTCATTGCGGCCAACCCGACGCGCGCCGACCTCGCTGCCCATGAGGCGGAGCTCAAGGGCCTGCTCAAGGAATTGGCGGCGCCCGGCCTCAAGGTCGACGAGGGGATCGAAGCGCAGAAGACCGTCGTCACAGCATCGGTGGGCGCGATCGCTCTGGCGGATGTCAAATACCGGCTCGGGGCAGCGAATGCGGGGCCACAGAGCACCATCAACTTCAGCGTTTCAGCCGACGGATTGAGCCTGCCCGTCGGCCTCCTTCCTCCCAACGCGAACGCGCTGACGCCGTCGAAGATCGACATTGCGGCGACGCTCAAGGGCATCGACATCGCCGCGGCGGCCAATGAGTGGATCTCCGACCTCAGCCTTCAGGGCGAGGGCCCCCTGCTGTCGGACGATAACGCGGAGAAGGTCGAAGCCGCGTTCTTAAGCTCGGGTCCCGTCCAGATCGAGTTCGCCCCCTCGCATGTGGTCGCGCCGGCTGTCGACGCGGACTTTACCGGCTCGATCCGCCTCGACCACGCCAAGCCGACCGGCGCGCTGACGATCCACGCGCGCGATTTCGACAAGACCATGGAGGCGGTCAAAGACTTAGGCCCGGACATCGCCGGCAAAGCCATGCCGGGCCTCGCGCTGGCCAAAGGCCTGGCGAAAAGCGAAGGCGACGGGAGTCTCAGCTGGCTCGTCGAGCTCGACGCCGAGCGGTCGATCAAGGTCAACGGCATCCCGTTCGGCAAGGCGCCGGAATAGGCGACCCTGGAGAGCGCCGGTCGTCATCGCGGGGAGGGCCCATAGGGCGTCGCGAGACGCCCGACGGTCGACGGGCTATGGGCTCGACGCGGCGATCCAGGAGCCGCAGGGCGCCCTTCGTTCTCTGGATTGCTTCGTCGCTATAGCCCGTCGCAAGACGGGCGTCCTTCCGGATGCCCTATGGCCCCTCGCAATGACGGCCGCGCTCCGGGGGTCGCGACCGCGGTCAATTTGGGTTTTCTTGTCCCCCCGCCGTTTGGCTGCGAAAACCCCCTCGTATCGCTATTGGATTTCCTTGGATTTCCTTGGATTCTCTCGTCCGAATCGAGACTTATCAACGGGTTACGCTGGATTTTCGCGGCAAGAATTTTCGCGCGCCTTTTCCCTTGGCGTCGGGAGGCGCCGCGTCGGGAGCCTGCTGTCAGACCATGCGGAAGCGCAGAATTGTTCATAAGGCAAGCGTAGCTTAATTTCTGTTTTCCGTCAATAGATTTGTCGTCCGGCAGAAAATAGAGCCCAGACAATTTCGCCATACAATCCGGACAATGCCGTCACGGGATCCTTACAATGTTGCGCCGCTCGGCTAGGGTCAAACCCAATCGCTTCTTACGTTGGTGGACCGCTTTGAGCGGGAAGCGGACAAGACCCAAGTCTGCAGCAAGGTCCAGTGTCGACGTGAAGCGGTCGTCGCAAACAGCTCCGTGGATGTCTCGAGCGCTGCTTCCGTCATGCGAACAGATTGCGGAGATGATCGTTCATGAAGCAGCCCGACGGATCTATCTTACGCCGGATTGCTTGGAAGTCATGAAATCGCGGAAAGAGTACCGGCATATCATCCGAGCGATTGAAATGAAGCTTGCCCCAATGCGGTCGCGCGCCGTACTGCCGAAGGATCGCATCGACGTCGAGGAGATAACTCCAATAGTCGATTCCCGGGCCGCCAGAGACAGAAATCGTCACGCTAGCGCGCTCATGGTACGGGCTCAGCATGCCCGAGTCGCCGCCGACAAATCGATATTCCACCGGGTAGATGCAGTTCGTATGCTTGGTTAGCATCAATTCGCGGACCTGCCGCAGAGCCTCTTTCCCGTTTTCGACAGGGATGGCGTATTCGAGTTCATGGAAGTTCGGGATGTATTCGATCGGATAGATTTCTGAACTGTACGCGACCCGCTCGAAGGTTCTCTCGTTCGAGTAAGGCGCTTCGTCAGTGAGGTTCATCACCTTCATCTCGCAAACGTCGTGCTCGCGCTTGACCTTGGAGACAGCTGCGACGTCTGGCAGGCAGTAAAGGTGTCGGGACTCCGCAACCGGACACCAGAAGAAACTGAAGTGGCGGTTATTCGCCGCCAGTTCATCATGCCGTTCCATGCAAGAGTTGAAATCCTCGCGCCAGAGGGTTTCCTTGAGGTTGTATGCAGAGACCGCCTGGAGTGTGATCGTGGTAATTACGCCAAGCATGCCTATCGAAACCTGAGCGGCGGCCATCGTTTCAGTATCGCGGTCGCCGTCAATGTCTAAGATTGATCCGTCAGACTGCACGAGTCGCATCCCGACTGCCTGGGACGACAGGCAACCAAGCCCAGTTCCTGTGCCATGCGTGCCGGTCGAAAGAGCGCCGGCGATCGCCTGGGTGTCGATATCGCCCTGATTGGCGAGCGATAATCCGATGCGTTTCAACGCTCGGCCAATATCGCCAATTCTTGTGCCGGCGCGCACGATAACGCGTTTACGATCGAGGTCTGCGCTCACCACCCCTGCATGTTCTTCAGGCTCAGCAGTAGGCCGCTAGTCGCTACCACAGGCGTGAAGGAATGGCCGGAGCCGGCTACTCGAACGGTAAGATTTTGCCGCGAGGCCTCGCCTATGAGCGAAGCCAACTCGTCTTCCGAACTGGGTTCCGCTTTGTGCCGTGCGACAAAGGATTGGTTTCCAACCCAGTTGCGCCAGTGTCCGCCCGGCGGCAGTCGTACAGCCGACAATTGCGTGACATCAGTCATGTCTTCATTCCTTCGAGCGGCGCGGGTCCTGGCTTTGGTGAGCGCAGGTCAGTGATCCACGCCTTGCGACCGCTTCGCGCAAACGAGGCCATTTAACGCAGCCAACGATGCCGGACGGTGCGGCGGAAGTCTAACGCCGAGGGCGTAGTTTGTAGAAAGCCGCTCAGGGTCGAATTGACCCGTTCCCCGAGCCATCGGTGAATGACCGCTTTTTGCGCTAAGCGGACTTTTAACGTGAGTTCAGAGACTTCCGCTTTGGGTCGAAATCGGTCGAACTGATTGAGTTTTGATCCGGCGACTGGAGCGGGAAATTCTCCAACCCTGCCAATCCAGCGGTGGCGCATCAATCCCGACGGGCGTCGGGCGCATTCGGGACGACCAGATATTTCTCGCCCGTCGCGTGTTTGGCGTAGGCGCGGATGACGTCCGGGGAGACGGCTTGGGCGAGGCTGATTTCGGCCGTGTAGCGGCTCGCGAATGTGGTCTTGATCTCGCGAGCGACGCGGGCGCGCAGGCTTGCGACTTCGTCGGGAGAAAGCTTGGCGAGGAAAAAAGTCAATAGCCATCCGCCCACGCCCCAGGCCATGCCCAAGTCGCCCTCGATGATGCGCGGACCAGGATCAAGTCTGCCGTAGATGTAGACCTGCTTGTGGACCGGCGAGCCATAGCGGCTGTAAGCGGCCAACTTCCGGCGTAAGACCTGTTCCATGGCCGCCAGGATGGTCGCCGCCATTCGGCCGCCGCCGATGGCGTCGAAGCCGAGCGTTGCGCCCGTCTGCGCAATTGCCTCAACCAGGGCGTCCTTGAAGCTCTCCGCAGAGCTGTCGAGGACGTGGGTCGCGCCCTGAGCGCGCAGCACGTCGGCCTGGGCGGGACTCCGCACCACGTTCACAAGCGGAACGCCGTCAGCGAGGCAGAGGCGGTTCAGCATCTGCCCGAGATTGGAGGCGGCGGCGGTGTGAACCAAAGCTGTATGACCCTCGCGCCGCATCGTTTCGACCATGCCGAGCGCAGTCAGCGGGTTGACGAAGGCTGACGCCCCATCGCGCGCCGACGTGCCCTCGGGCAGCACGACGCAGTCGCGCGCTCTCACCGTTCTGAAGGTCGCGTAGCTCCCCCCGAAAGGCGCAATCGCCACCGTGCGCCCAAGCAACGCTTGCGCGGACGCTCCTGCCTGCACCACGACGCCCGCGCCTTCGTTGCCGACGGGAATCGGGCGGTCGAGCCGTCCAGCCAAGGCGACCAGGCGCTCTGCGGGAACATCGGCTTCCGCCGCCGGGCCGCCCGGACCGCCGCTGGCCCGAAGGGTCGACACATCCGCCGATCCCAAGAGATTGATAATGTCGGACGGGTTGAGGGGCGCGGCCTCAATCCGAACGACCACCTCATCCGCGCCAGGATCCGGAACCGGCGCCTCCTCGATCGAAAGCTTCAGGCGGCCGTCAGAAGTGACAAGAGAGCGCAACTCATGCGCGGTGAGAGAGGACATTGAAAGCTGTCTCCGGGGTCAGGCCAAGTTCGGGATGTCCTCCGTCACCTGGGCAGAAGATTTGTTTCCGCCAGGTCGAGAACTTCGTCGCCACGGCCGCTCATGACGGCGCGCAGCACCCAGAGGCTGAAGCCTTTGACCTCCTCCGGCTTGATCGTCGGCGGCATGGAGAGCTCCTGCTTGGCGGTGACCGCGTCGATGACCGCTGGGCCGTCGTGCGCGAGAACGGCTTCGACCGCAGCCGGAAGGTCGCCGGGATCCTCGACGCGGCGGGCAAAGATCCCCATCGCGTTCGCCATGGCGGCGAAATCCGGGTTCTCGAGGTCGGTCCCTGTTTCAACGAAGCCGCCGGCCTTCATCTCGAGCGCCAGAAGGCCGTTGATGAGATGCAGGTTGCCCGGGCCGCAGGAGCCGGCGCAGACCGCGAGCTTGCCGGTCGCCTGGGATTCGCCGACGGCGGCGAAGGCGGCGGCTTCTTCGTGGCGGGTGTGAACCCATCGGATCGCCTTCTGCGTCCTGAGCGCCTCCGTCACCCCGTTCAGGCTGTCGCCCACCACACCATAGATGCGTTCGACGCCAGCCTTAGTCAGCGTTTCGATGAGGTAGTCCGCGCAATTGCCGCTCGGCATTTGTATTCTCGTCGGTATACTTGAGCAAAAGCGCGCACGCTTCGCGGTTCATCTTGACGGGTCTGGGCTTGTTTGCAAACAGCTTCAGTTTACAGTGTCACCATCGCCAATTCGACGTTTCAACCGCTGGCTCGCTGGGCGGCTCCTGGCGCTGCGCTTGCCGCGCGGCGCCCGCTATTCGCAGACGAAGCTCGCCGCCGCGTTGGTATCTCCCGCGCCGGAATAGTGCGCCCGCTTCGGATAGGGGCAGGCGGGGCGCTGCATGACGATCGGCTTCGTCGGGTCGTCGCCCTGGTACTTGGTGGCGATGAGCTTCTCCGGCGGGGTTCCGGTCTCGACCCATTGGGCGAGGGCGGCCAGGACGTCGTGCTGCGCGTCGACCTCGGGCGCCGGCAGCCCATGTTCGCTGCCGACCGCATCCGGCCCTTCGCCGCCGCCCAGACCGCAATGCTCGACGCCTGGCAGGAGGAAAAGGCGCGCGGAATTCTGCAGCTGGTCCGATCCTCCCGCGGCTTTGGCGAGCTTGTCGTAAAAGGCAATCGTGCCGAGCGGGTTGACGATGGAATCCGCCCAGCCGTGATAGATGAGCAATTTCCCGCCATGCGCCTTGAAGGCGTCGATGTTGGCGACCGTCGCGCCGTTCACGTCGGGTCCGAGCACCGCGTCCACCTCCGCCATGTCGCGGTCGAAGTCGAACTTGCGCCAGTCCCAGTTCGGGCCGAACACCCACTTGAACAGGCTGTCGAAGGCCGGCTCCTTGAGCGACAAGGGCGGATCGCCCTCTTCGGCCGCCCAGCCGAAGGCGGGTCCCTCGCTGCCGCGCGCCCAGCCCGGATAGACCGGTTCGCCGGTGCGCGGATTAGCGGGGCCTGCATAGAAGCGCTTTGCCGTTTCGGCCTGTTCGGGCGTCAGGCAGTCGGGAGCGTCGCCTGCCTTGCAAACGAGCGAGGCCGGATCGAAGGCGCAATGGAGCGGATCGGCAACGAACGTATCCGAAGCCGCGCCGCCAGCGCCAGCGCCCGGAGCGCAGGCCGCGACTGCCGCCTTCTTGAGCAGCATGAGCTTGTCGTGTCCAAGCACGCTGCCCGGCGAACGGTCCGCCGCCTGACGGCTCCAGACGAAGGCCGCGTGCAGATGGGTGCGGTTGATCACCGGCGCGCCGGCGGCGATGCCGTCGTAATCCGATGGGAAAAGCTCAGCTTCGATCAGCGCCTGCTGACCGCCGGTCGAGCAGCCGGAGAAATAGGCGTGGGCGGGCTCCTTGCCGTAGAAGGCCTGCGCGATCTGTTTGCCGGCGCCGGTCATGAGGTGAGTCGCGCGAAACCCCCAGTCGCGCCATTTCACCGGGTGGCCGACGAGGTCGTCGCCGTTCAGCGCGGTGGCGGGAGCGGTTCCCTGATCGGTGTTGATGACGGCATAGCCCCGGCGCAATCCCGCCGCCAGGACTGGATAGACGAACCGGCCGCCGTAACCCCCGTTGCCGGTCCCCTCGAAGACGCCCTTCCATCCGTCCTGCGGGAGCCACATTTCGATGCGGATCGCCAAGTCCTGCACTGGCGACAGGGTCGCTGTCACCCTGCAGAAGGCCGGCAGATTGGCGTAGCTCTTCGAGTCGCCGGCTGTGAACGACCCTGCCGGGACGCTTTCCGCCGCCGTGATGGTTGTGTCGTCGATCTTGAGGTCCTTGAGCGAGGCGCAAGGGTCGGCGAAGGCCGAACCCGCGCCTGCGATCGCAGCGGCTCCGCCGAACGCGATCAGGAACCCCGCGGTCGAAAGGCGTCGCAGGTTATCGGCGCGCGTCCCTGGTTGCATCGCTCCTCGGCTCCTCAACATTTCATGTTGTGTGAAAAGGCTCTGCCTCTGTCGCTCGAGCCCGCCCGCGAACCCTAGCACCAGAGGCGTCGAAATGGGAACCCGAGTTCCGTCTCGATTCGGAGCTGGGGCGCGCCTGCCATCGCTGCGCGAGATGATGGAGCTTCGCGACTAGGACGCTTACGCCTCTATCGGGAGCGCGATTTCAAAGCGGATTCCGAGCGGATCGCTATGCCATTCATGCTGGCCGCCGAGGCTTTCACTGAGAAGACGAATGAAGCTCATCCCCATATGGCCAGGGTCGGCCAGGTCGAAACCCTCCGGAAGTCCCACCCCGTCATCCTCGTAAACGATCACGAGGCGCCCCTTGTCCTCGTGGCGGCAGGAAAGCGAGATCCTTGTCGGTAAACCTGCCGGGTGAGCGTATTTTAACGAATTGGAAACCAGTTCGGCAGTGATGAGCGCGAGCGACAAAGCCATTTTTGCTGGCAGAAGACAATCGGACGGACAGTCAAAAGACAATGATGTCGCCATGGGGGCCACGGCGCCAGTCAAGCGGGTACAAACCTCTTGCAGATATTCGCGCAAGTCGACAGTTCCCGTGGTGGACCGACCCAGGAATCGATGAAGTTTTCCTACCGTATCTATCCGATCGGCAATTTCAAGAAGAAACGTCTGCGGATTCGATACTTTACCCCTTCTCGCTCGCTGGCGAACCAGCCCGCTGATTATTTGCAGACTATTCGCGATCCGGTGTTCCGCTTCTTCCCGGTATGCCTGGAAGCTGTCGGATGGAGAAACTCCTGCTTCTACGAGTTTTAGCATGGCCACCATCTCCTACACTCAACTACGACAGAATTGGCGAAATGGCAAGTAATTTCTCGTAATCAACTTAGGCAAGGCAAGGAAATTCATCAGTATGCGCTTCCTATACAGTTTACTATACTTATGGTATTTACTCATGCTGCGTGCTTGACAAAAAAAGCTAATTATGAGTAAGTGACGTAAGGTGAGCAAACGCCATCTTTGGAAAGGAGAATATCCATGTCGGCGGACCCTCGCGGCGAACGCCTTCAGATCATGCTGACATCAGAAGAGCTTGTCGCTCTCGATCAGTGGCAATTCAGCCGTCATATGCCGAGCCGCGCGGCCGCGGTTCGCGAGCTGTTGCGCCGAGGACTAGCGGCGGAAGGCTTTGACGTTTCGGACGGTAAGACGAAGTCAGCGGATTTCGGCGTGATTGTCGATGTCAAGCAGAAGGGCTGAGGGCTTCCGCGCTTTCGGGGCTCGGGATTCGCAGGCGGCGGCGCGGCGCCAGACCTGAAGCGTCCTTCCGACAGCACGCATACGCGGCGCGGCACGATCCTGCCTGCGCGACGCGACCAGTCCCTTCACCACGAAAATGGCGCCGTACGTGCTAAGATAGGGCCATGCCGGCGGATCGGACCGACTGACCCATGTCCTCCTTCACAGCGCGCGTCGTCCCTTCCATCGCCGCTATCGACGCTGGCGCATGGGACGCCTGCGCCAATCCACCAGGCCGCACGTTTGAAGAGGCCGAGGGGGAACGGTTCAATCCGTTCATCACTCACGCTTTTTTGAACGCGCTCGAGGCCTCGGGCTCGGTTGGCGGCCGCTCAGGCTGGGCGCCGGCGCATCTGACGGTGGAAGACCCGGGCGGGCGCATGGTCGCCGTGGCCCCCTGCTATCTCAAGAGCCACAGCCAGGGCGAGTATGTCTTTGACCACGCCTGGGCGGACGCCTACGAGCGCGCCGGCGGCAGCTATTATCCCAAGCTTCAGGTGGCCGTCCCGTTCACGCCGGTCACCGGACGCCGGCTCCTCGTCGCCGCCGACGCGCCCCAGGGCGCGCGCGAGGCGCTGATCGGGGCGTTGCGCGAATTGCGCAAGCAGACGAAGACGTCGTCCATCCATCTCACCTTCCCGACCGTCGAGGATTCCGAGCGGCTGGCAGGCGCAGGCTTTCTGATCCGCACTGGCGAGCAGTTCCATTTCTCCTGCAACGGCTTTGCGAATTTCGACGATTTCCTGGGCGCGCTCGCCTCGCGCAAGCGCAAGGCGATCAAGCGCGAGCGGCGCGACGCCTTGGACAATGAAATCACGGTCGAAATCGCTGACCGGCTCACTGATTCGACCCGAGCACTGGGACGCCTTCTTCAAGTTCTACATGCATACGGGCTCGCGTAAGTGGGGGCGTCCGTATCTGACCCGGGCTTTCTTCGATCTGATCGGCGCAACCCTCGCCGACCGCATGCTTTTGGTCATGGCGCGACGCGCCGGGCGCTATATCGCCGGCGCGATCAATTTCATCGGCGACGACGCGCTCTACGGCCGGAACTGGGGCGCGATCGAACACCACCCGTTTCTGCATTTCGAGGTCTGCTACTATCAGGCAATCGACTTCGCGCTCTCACGCGGGCTTCGCCGCATCGAGGCCGGCGCGCAGGGGGAGCACAAGCTCGCCCGCGGCTACCGGCCGACCCTCACCTATTCGGCGCACGAGTTCGCCGACGCGCGGTTGAAGTTCGAGCGATCGCCGACTATCTCGGACATGAGCGAGAAGCGGTTGAGCGCACGATCGCCCATTATGACGGATATGCGCCCTTCCGCCGCGGCGACGGCGGCGGGCAAGGGGCGGAAGAAATGGGAGAAGCCTTTGACGCCGAAGTATGAGGCCGACAACATCTTCGCCAAGATCCTTCGCGGCGAAGCGCCTTGCGTCAAGGTCTACGAGGACGACGTGTCGCTCGCCTTCATGGACGTGATGCCGCGCGCCGAGGGACACACTCTGGTGATCCCGAAGACGCCCGCACGCACGCTCTTCGACCTCGACCCCGAAGAATTGGCGCGTTTCATGCCGTCAGTGCAGAAAGTCGGACGCGCGGTCATGGCCGGCATGCAGGCCGAGGGGCTTTTGCTCCAGCAGTTCAATGAACCGGCGAGCGGCCAACAGGTCTTCCATCTGCATTTTCATCTTCTGCCGTGCTGGACGGGCGTGGCGATCCGTCCGCCCGGCGGACCGTTCCAGAGCGCCGAGAAGCTCAAGCCCTACGCCGACAAGATCGTTGCAGCGCTGGCCGGCGCGTAAGCTCGTCGCCGGTCGCCAGCCGGCGCGCCAACCCGGACGCCGACGCCTATGCACATGCACATGCACTACTTCCCTGTCGATGTCGGCGTCGCGACCCTCTTCTTCGCGATTTTGCTTGGTCTTCTGATTTTCATCCAGCTCCGGCTCCTGGGCCACGCTTATTCCGCGCTCGGCCTCGATCCCCGCGTCGCGATGCTGGTGCTGCTCGCCTCGCTTCTCGGCTCGTACGTCAATCTGCCGCTGGCGCGGCTGCCCGAGCAGCGCGTCGTCTCGCGAGAGGTGGTGGAGATCTTCGGCGTGCCGTTTCTGGCCCCGGTCGCCGTCGACTGGCCGGGCACAATCCTGGCGATCAACGTCGGCGGGGCGGTGATCCCGATCCTGCTGTCGTTTTATCTCCTCATGCGCTACGACCTTTGGGCGGCCGGCGCCGTGGCGACGGCGATCGTCGCCTTTGTGGTCCACCGGATGGCGACGCCAATTCCTGGCGTGGGCATATCGGTGCCGACGATCGCGCCGCCGCTCTTGGCGGCGGGCGTGGCTTTGGTTTTGTCGCGACGGTTCGCCGCGCCGATCGCCTATATCGGCGGCAGCCTTGGCGTGTTGATCGGCGCCGATCTGCTCAATCTTGGGCGGCTGCAGAGCCTCGGCGCCCCGGTGGCCTCGATCGGCGGCGCCGGAGCGTTCGACGGAATTTTCCTCACCGGCGTCATCGCGGTGCTCTTGGCGAGCCTGGTCGTGGACAGAAAATGAATAGCTCATTACCATTCTGTGGCGATTTTGCCACATTGGGCGACAAACACCTGTCCGCAGCAAATGTCAGGTAAACTCGTGTGGGGCCGAATCCTATAGTCCGCACATTGTTATAGGCGGCGGGGCGCGAGCGTGTTGCGTAAGAGCGTCGCGTAACATCCACGGAGACAACAACATGATAAATCGCTGGCTAAAGGGTGTCGCGATTGCGGCGCTGAGCGCTGTGGGGGCGGTAGCGGCCCAAGCGGCGGACCTTCCGACTAGAAAAGAGGCGCCGGCTCCGGTGTTCGTGCCGCCTCCGTTCACCTGGACCGGATTCTACGTCGGTGTGAACGCCGGCGGCATCTGGCCGAGCGGCAGTCGTAACGCGACGCTTGTCGCCCCTGCGGCGTTCGCTTTCCCGATCTCGACGTTCTTCCCGGGCGGTCTCGGATCCCAAAGCGCCGGCTTCCTAGGCGGCGGTCAGGCCGGCTACAATTGGCAGACCGGCGCCTTTGTGCTCGGCGTCGAAACCGACTTCGATGGGACGACCCTCAGCAAGTCGACCAACAGCTCCGGCACTCCCTTCCTAGGAACCGGCGTTCCGGCGCTCCTGTTGGGCGATACCTTGTCCATTCACGCCAAGACGAGCCTGAGCTGGCTCGGAACCACGCGCGGCCGCGTCGGCTTTGTCGCCACGCCCGACAATCGTCTCATGATCTACGCCACGGGCGGTGTCGCTTACGGCGGTGGCAGCTCGAACTTCAGCGTCTTTGACGCTTCGAGCGGCTCTTTCTGGTCGGGCAACCCCAGCTCCACCCGCGTCGGCTGGACCCTTGGTGGCGGCCTCGAATACGCCATCACCAACAATATCACGATCAAGGGCGAATATCTGTATGCTGACCTCGGCAGCAGCAGCTTCAACAGTCTCGGGAACACCGCCGCGCTCATAAACTTCCCGGGCGTCGCGGTGAACGGGCATATCAACTACAACGCTTCGATCTTCCGCGCGGGCGTAAACTACAAGTTCTGAGCCTTAGTAGCTTCGAACTCCGAAGATCTTGGCCGGAGGAAGGGCGACCTTCTTCCGGCTTTTTTTTCGCGCCTGATGCAATCTTAGCGCGCCGGCGTAGACTTCGGCCGGCCAAGCGGCGGCCGCTCAGCCAGTCCGCGGGCTCACTCGCCGGTCACGATTGCTCTCAAGGTTGAACGGGTGATCTTAAGGCCCGATCAAGCGTCGGCTTCTACTCTCGGTTGCAATTCTCAAGCCGCCGAGACAGCCCCCGAATGCCTAACCCGAACGTTCCGGCCCTTGTCCTCAGGCGCCTGGCCAAGAGCTTCGGCCGGCCGGCGGTCGATCGGCTCGACCTCGCGATTCCCCCCGGCGAATTCTACGCTCTGCTCGGCCCGAACGGCGCCGGAAAGACGACGACCTTACGCCTGGTAGCTGGGCTCCTGCCGGCTGACGACGGCGACATCGAGGTCTTCGGAATCGACGCCCGCCGTTTCCCCATCGAGGCCAAGCGCATCGTCGCCTGGCTCCCCGATGAGCCGATGCTGTACGACAAACTCGACCCGCTCGAATATCTCGAATTTGTCGCCGGCCTTTGGTCGGTCGAGGCGCGCCGTGCGAAGCGGCTGGCGGAGGACTTGCTGGAAAGCTTAGGTCTTTGGCCGCATCGGCGCGATCGCTGCGAGGGATTTTCGCGCGGGATGAGACAGAAACTGGCTCTCGCCGGCGCGCTCATCCACGAGCCGCGACTCCTGATGCTCGACGAGCCGCTGACCGGCCTCGACGCCGCCGCCGCCCGGCAGGTCAAGGATATTCTGACAGATCGCGTGCGGGCGGGCGCGACGATCATCATGACCACGCATATCCTCGAGGTCGCGGAGCGGCTCGCGGACCGCATCGGCATCATCGCGCATGGGCGGATGATCGCCGAGGGGACGCTCGACGAACTGCGCGCCAGCATTGGCGCGGGCGGAGCGACGCTCGAGACGGTGTTCCTCGACTTGACCTCTCAAGCCGGGCGCGCCGCATGATTCGGCGCTTGATTCGGTCCTTGGCCGCCTTTCCCCGTTTCGTCCTGCACGATTTGCGCCTGAGCGCGCGGACGCTCGCTTCGATGTTCGGCGCATTGTCGCTTCCGCGCCTCGCGGTTCTTATCGTCCTCGTGTTCCTGTCGCTCCATGTCGCGGCTTATCCCATCGCGGGCTGGCTCATCCGCATTGAAGACGGCCCCGACGGCCTCGCGCGGGTCATGGCGATTCTCGCCGGCGGAGCCGCGCTGGTTTTCCCCTGGATCGTCGGCCAGTCGATCGCGGAGTTCAGCCGGACGCTGTTCGGGCGCTCGGATCTTGAGTTGATCCTCGCCTCCCCCGTCGACGCTCGCTCCCTGCTCGCCGCCCGCGCTTTGTCGATTTCGGTCGGGGCCGTCGCATCGGTCGGCCTCTTGCTGGCGCCGCTCGCCGATGTCGCGGCTCTGCGCGGCCATGCCCATTGGCTGGCGCTCTATCCGGCCCTGATCGCGGCGGGGCTCGCCGGGACCGGCTTGGCGGTCATTGTCGCGATGGGCCTCTTCTTGGCGGCGGGCCCGCGACGCGCCCGCCTCTGGGGCCAGATCGCGGCGACTGCAGTCGGCGCATCCGCCGTGCTTGGGGCGCAGGTTGTCGCCATGCTGCCCGAGGGCGTGCGGTCAACGATCCTTGGGGTCTTGACGCCGACTGCAAACGCCGCGGGCGAGGCGCAGGGCCTCCTCATGGCGCCGGTGCGCGCGGCGGCGGGCGAGCCGCAAGCGGTTCTCATCTGGGCGGCTTTTGGCGCCGCCGTCTTCGCCCTCGCCTGCGTGCTGTTCGGCGAGCGCTTCGCGCGCGCCGCGATCGCCTCCGCCGGAGCGCCTGCCCAGGCCAGCGCCGCAGCGAAAGGACAAGCGCGCTTTGGCGCGAGCGCCAGCACGGCCTTGCGCATCAAGGAGCGACGCGTCGTTTGGCGCGATCCTTGGCTCATGTCGCAACTTCTTCTGCAGGCCGCCTACACGACCCCGCTCGCCGTGATTCTGTGGCGAGGCGGCGGCCAGACGGGCACGGTCGGAATCGCGTTCACGCCGGCGCTGGTGGTGATCGCCGCGCAACTCGCGGGTGCGCTCTCCTGGATCGCGCTCTCGGCTGAGGACGCGCCGGATTTCCTCACGACCGCTCCGCTCACGCGGGCTCTCATCGAGCGCGCCAAGATCGCGGCCATCGGCCAGCCGATCGCGCTCATCCTCGCCCTGCCGGTCGCCGCACTGGCCTTCGCTTCACCCTGGGCCGGGCTTTGCGCGCTTCTGTTCGGCGCCGGAGCGATCGGCTCCGCTGCGCTGATCAACCTGTGGCGACAGGCGCCATCCCGACGCGGCCTCGTGCTGCGCCGTCATTCCCAGTCGAAACTCGTCGGCATGATGGAGCACCTGGTCTCGATCCTGTGGGCGGTGGCGACGACCACCGCCGTCGTCGGCTCGTGGGCGACAATGGTCCCCCTCGCCGCCATCGCCGCGGTCCTGGCGCTCAACCGGAAGTGGGCGGCTGCGGCCTCGCCCGCGCGTGCGTGAGCAAGCGCGAGCACAAGCCCCGCCAGTCATTCCCGAAGCGAAGTCTTGACTGCAACCGGCCGTAAGACATGGTCTCGGTATTTCGATGGACAGGAGTGTCCACGGGCTGAAATAGTGGGCAGATGATTCATAACGTTGCTTTGGTTCTCGGTGGTGGTGGGGCTGCCGGAAATGCGTGGGAGATCGGTATCATCGCAGGCCTGGCCGAAGCTGGTCTCGATATGACAGAGGCCGCCGATTTGGTGATCGGCACCTCGTCCGGCGCCACTGCGGCCGCTCACGTGCGCAGCGGCATACCGCCGGCCGAACTATTGGCCTCGGTGCTGTCTCCGCGACCGGTTCAACCGGCCGGACAGAACCGGGAACGGCCGCCGTCCCTGCCGCCCTCCCTGCCAATGACCACCGTGTTCGAGCGGATGAGAGCGATCTCCGCCGCCGCTGCTTCGGCAGCCGATCTACAACGCGCGATGGGCGCGTTTGGGTTGGAGAGCGACGCCATACTCGGACCCGCGGCGGGAGAACAGCGGCGGGCAATGGTCGCCGCCAGGCTGCCCCGCCATGAATGGCCGGACAGGCGGATGATCGTGGTGGCCGTCGACGCGCATACCGGCGAGGTGGCTAAGTTCGACCGCGATTCCGGCGTAGAACTGGTGGACGCCGTCACCGCGAGCACTGCGATGCCCGGTTTGGCGCCCACGCATCGCATCAACGGCGCTCACTATATCAATGGTGGCGTGCGCTCTGCCGAAAACGCCGACCTTGCCTCGGGCTATGCGAACATCGTGGTGCTCTCGCCGTTCGGCGGACGGAGCGGGCCACTGCCGGAAGGCCAGTTCGAGGGCCTGCGCAGACCGCCGGAATGGGGCGCGGACCTGGCAAGCCAGGTCGAGGTCCTGCGCAGGCAGGGTAGCCGCGTCGAGGTGATCACACCGGACACCCATTCCCGAACCGCGATGGGCACGAACCAAATGGATCCGGCGACCCGCATCCCCGCCGCCCGCGCCGGTTTCGCCCAAGCCAAGCAGGAAGCGACCCGCGTGACGTTCCTCTGACGATTGCACACCGGCGCCCAGCACTACACCGTCATCTGTGAAGAGTCGCTTCAAGCCGTCCGTCCGCACATCGTGTGAACGGCGTGAGGCCGGGAACCCGTCTCTTGTCTCAACATGGGTTGCGGCGTATGGCTTCCATCTCGGAATTCGTCATTGGGCGCTCGCGGGGGTTCGCTGGGCCCGGCGTCGGCGGTTTACCCTAAGCCGTCGAGGCTCGGACGAGAAGGCAAGTGAAGTGAAGATCATTCTTGCCCAACCGCGCGGCTTCTGTGCGGGGGTTGTTCGGGCGATCGATATTGTGGAGCGGGCGCTGGCCAAGCATGGCGCGCCGGTCTATGTGCGCCATGAGATCGTTCACAATCGCCACGTGGTCGAATCGCTGAAAGCGAAAGGCGCGCGTTTCGTCGAGACGCTGAAGGACGTGCCGGCGGGCGCCGTGACCATCTTCAGCGCCCATGGCGTGTCGCGAGATGTCGAGAATTTAGCCAAGGCGCGGTCGCTTCCGACCATCGACGCCACTTGCCCGCTGGTCACCAAGGTGCACAACCAAGGGCGGGGATACATCGCCCGGGGTCGCGTGCTGGTGTTCATCGGTCACGACGGACACCCCGAGGTCGAAGGGACGCTCGGGCAGATCGACGGCGAGGTGCACCTCGTCGAAGACGAAGAAGACGTCGAGAACCTGCCCATCGCGGTCGACACCCCCGTCGCCTACATCACTCAGACGACATTGAGCGTCGACGACACGCGCGGCGTCATCGCCGCCTTGCATCGTCGCTTCAGCGACGTCGTGGGTCCCGATGTTCGCGACATTTGCTACGCGACGCAGAATCGACAGAGCGCTGTGCGCGAATTGTGCCAGGTCGCCGATGTCATCATCGTCGTCGGCGCCCGCAACAGCTCGAACTCCAACCGTCTGCGCGAGATTGGCGAAGAGGTCGGAATTCCGAGCTATCTCGTGGCGGACAGCAGCGAAATCGACCCCGAATGGGTTCGCGACGCCGCTGTGGTCGGCGTGACGGCCGGCGCCTCGGCGCCTGAGGTCGTCGTTGAAGAGGTGGTTCGAGCTTTGTCGGCGCTCGCGCCGTCCGAGGTGTCGGTCCTTGACGGTCCGGCCGAGACGGTTAGCTTTCGCCTTCCGGCGGAACTTCGGAATTGACCGGGAGTTAAACCTCTCCGTCGCGTTTGCTTTTCTCAAGGATCGTCCGTGGGCATACCATTCAGACAGATTGCAAGAGTTGGCGCCTATATCGTCCGGCAGCACTTGGCCGGCCGCAAGCGCTATCCGCTGGTGTTGATGCTCGAGCCGTTGTTTCGCTGCAACCTCGCTTGCGCTGGTTGCGGCAAGATCGACTATCCCGACGCCATTCTCAATAAACGGATCTCGGTTGAAGACGCATTGGCCTCAGTGGATGAATGCGGCGCGCCGGTGGTCGTCATGGCGGGCGGCGAGCCGCTCTTGCACCGAGACCTGCCAAAGATCGTCCAGGGCGTCATTGCGCGCAAAAAGTTTGCCATCGTGTGCACCAATGCGCTCTTGCTCGAGAAGAAGATCGATCAATACAAGCCGAGCCCCTACTTCACCTGGTCGATCCATCTCGACGGCGACCAGGAGATGCACGACAGGTCCGTTTGCGAGCCTGGCGTCTACGACCGCGCGGTTAAGGCGCTCAAAGCGGCCAAGGCGAAAGGCTTCCGCGCCACCATCAACTGCACCTTCTTCAATGATGCGGACCCTGAGCGCATCGCCGCCTTTTTCGATACGGTGACAGAGCTTGGCGTGGATGGGATCACCGTTTCGCCCGGCTACGCCTATGAGCGCGCTCCGGACCAGAAGCATTTCCTCAATCGCACGACGACGAAGGAACTCTTCCGCGCGGTGTTCCGCAGGGGCGACGGCGGGCGCAAGTGGGCCTTCAACCAGTCGAGCCTCTTCCTCGACTTCCTCGCCGGGAACCAGACCTACCACTGCACCCCGTGGGGCAACCCGACACGGACCGTCTTCGGTTGGCAGCGGCCCTGCTATCTGCTCGGCGAAGGCTATGCGAAGACCTTCAAGGAACTCATGGAGGAGACCGACTGGGACGCGTACGGAGTCGGCAATTATGAGAAATGCGCCGACTGCATGGTGCATAGCGGGTTCGAGGCGACCGCGGTCAGCGATACGGTGACGCGCCCATGGAAGGCCGCGCGCGTCGCGCTCATGGGCGTGAAGACCGACGGTCCCCTGGCCCCCGACATCCCGCTCGGCAGCCAGCGCGAGGCGCAGTACGTGTTCGACAAGAACGTCGCCCAGAAGCTCTCAGAGATCCGCCGCGCCGAGGCCGAGGAAAAGGCCAGGAAGAAGGCCGCGACAGCGCTTTAGCGCCTGGAAGGCGGCCCTGCTGTCGGCCGCGAGAGTTCGCAGGCCCGTGAGCTGAACCGGGGAGCGGATAAGCTCTCTGATGACCGCTTGAGCATCGATGGCGCCGTGGGAATCCAGAGCCCTCAACGCGAGCGGCGGCAAGTCGCGCTCGGCGGGATCGGCGACAGCGCGCAAAATCGCGAACGGGGCGCGCTGTTTCAGCGCATATCGGCCGGCGATGAGGCTTTCCATGTCGACCGCGGCCGCTTCCGTGGCGCGGCGGAGGTCCGCCTTGGCGGCGGCGGTCACGACGGGAGCGTCGGACGCGGCCAGGCGCTCGACGACGACGCGCGCTCCGGCGCCGGCGAGGCGCTCAGCAAGCGACGCTGTAACGGCCTCATCGGTGCTGACGGCGCCCCGATCCGAGACGACTTCCGCGCCGAGAATGAGGGCGCCTGGACGAAGCTTCGGATCAAGCCCGCCACACAGCCCCCAGCTGACCACGAGCGAGGGCCTGAGGCTCGCCGTTGCCGCCAGCCCGGCGAGCAAGGTTGGCGCGTCGCCACACAGCGTTGTGCGTCCCGGGCCGGCGAGGATCGCCGCCTCGCGCTTCAGTCCGCAGACAATCAGAATGTTTGCGGACGGCGGCAAATGGCGTTGCGGCGCTTGGGTCGTGGACTAGCCTGCGAGCAAGCTGTCGGTCCGCTCGCGCAATGTCTTGACGAGGGCGTCCGCGCCGCCTCCGCCCGCGAGGATCGAGGCGAATTCGTCGCGTCGGGTCGCCAGATCGCTCACCGTGCCATTGAGGTAGACGTCGATCACTCGGCCGCCGCGAACGAGATAGTTGATCTGCACCGTCCGGCCGCCGGGCTGGAGCAGCTTGGTCCTGACGACTTCCCCACCGCCCTGCGAGGGGCTCGTCTGCGGATCGACGACAAAGCTCTCGCCCGAATAATCGGTCACCTGATGGGCGTAGTCGGCGACGAGGAACCGGGCGAAGGCCTCGCGAACCGCAGCCTGCTGGCCGGGTGAGAACTTGCTCCAGGAGGGACCCGAGGCCAGTCTCGTCATGGTCCCAATGTCGAAGGCGGATCTGATGGCGGGCCCGAAGCGCCGGTCGCGTTCGCTCACGCTGAGCGATCCGGCCGCCTTGAGCGTCGGCATCAGCTGCTGATAATAGGCCTCGATGCGCCGGGCGGCCGCGCTCTCCGCCTCAGCCGGCGAGGCGATCGCGCTTAAGGAGAGAAGGGCAAGCACGACCGCGATGAAGGGCGCCGACAGACTCAGGCGAAAAGGGGAGCGTTTCATTTGTGGGGGATTCCATTTTGCTCGGATAGGAGACCTTTCGGCCCGCCGGGTACATTGTTTCACGGGCCCGCCAGCGCAAGGCTGCGGCGCGGCTTCTACAGCCATTTTGGGATTTGAGTCGAGACTCGGTCGTGCGCGGCGGGTGGATTGGATGAGGGCATCAATTTTTTCAATGGCTTGCCCCACGTCTGCAAGTGGCAGAGGCGGCGCGGCAGTCGCAAGACGGGACACATGTTCGAGGGCCTGCTAGAATTGGGGTCAATCTCCTCAAAATAATCGGAAATGGACGGGATGAGATATTGCATCGTCGGCGCTGGATTCAGCGGCGCGGTCATCGGTCGCGCTCTCGCCGAAGCCGGGCACAACGTGCTCGTGGTCGATGAACGTTCGCATGTGGCGGGCAACTGCCATTCAGCGCGCGATCCCGAGACCGGCGTCATGACTCATGTCTATGGTCCCCATATATTTCACACTGCGGACGAGCGCGTCTGGACCTATATCCAGCGGTTCGGCGTCATGCGCCCCTACCGGCATCGCGTGCAGGCGGTCGCCGGGGGGTTGGTCTATTCGCTGCCGGTCAACCTCCTGACCATCAACCAGTTCTTCCGCAAGACCATGAGACCCGAGGAGGCGGCCGCCTTCGTCGCGTCGAAGACCCGGAAAATCCCTGAGCCGGCCAATTTCGAGGAGCAGGCTCTCAGCATGATCGGGCCCGAGCTCTACGAGGCCTTCTTCCGCGGCTATACGCGCAAGCAATGGGGCCTCGATCCCGACCGGTTGCCCGCTTCGATCCTCAAACGCCTGCCGCTTCGCTTCAACTTCGATGATTCCTATTTCGCTCACCCCCATCAGGCGATGCCGGAGCGCGGCTATACGGAACTGGTGGCGGCCATCCTGGACACGCCCGGCCTCGAGCTGCGATTGGGCGCGCGGTTCGAGGATTTGTCCGAGCCCTTCGCCCACGTGGTCTATAGCGGCCCGATCGACCGCTATTTCGGATACGGCTCGGGTAGGCTAGGCTACCGTACGCTGGACTTCGAGGTCTTCCGGGCGAAGGGCGACTATCAGGGCGCAGCCGTCATCAATTACTGCGACGAGGCAACCCCCTTCACCCGCATAACCGAGCACAAGCATTTCGCTCCGTGGGAGAAGGATCAATTTGACGGCACAATTCTGTACCGCGAGTTCAGCCGATCCTGCGGTCCGAACGACATTCCCTATTATCCGATCCGCCAGACGGACGAAGAAGCCATGCTGAAGAAGTATGTCGATCGGGCGATGGCCGCCCGCGGCGTGACCTTCGTTGGCCGGCTCGGATCCTACCGCTATCTGGATATGGATGTGACGATCGGCGAGGCGCTCGCCGCCGCCGACGCGATGCTCAAATGTATCTCCGAAGGCGCCGATATGCCGGCGTTCTTTACGCCGCCGCTCAAGGGGCAGTAGAGGGCCCGAAAGAACGGCGGGTCAGTCCAAAAGGCCAAGCTTTTCTTTCTTCGGCATCGAGCGCGCAAACGCTATGCCCGACCAGAGCCCGTACAATATCGTTTGGCACTTCACCCGGGCGAAACGACCGCTCTGAATAGACATGACGATGTCTCTGAACGATCTGTAGATGAATTGGATTGTGTCCTTCGATGAGAGGCCATCGTATTTCAAATTGACGAACAGCCTGTTCCGGTAAAGCCAATGATATTGAGCTATCTTGCGAGGATCCTGTTCCACAAAGACGCGTTGTGACGCGTCTCCGGATTTCAGATGCTTCGTCTTGCTTTTCCCGACTTGATAAAGCTTTGTGAAGCGCGCAAGCCGGAGGCAATATTCGGTGTCGTCGGCCCAGATGAAGAACTCCTTCAAAGGCAACCCGACCTTTCGCACCAAGTCGGTGGAGACGAGGAACGAAACGAAGGTCAGCGTCTTCATTTCCAAGAGGCCTTCCGCCAGATAGCGGGCATATTGGGGCATGTTGTTCGCGCCAGGCCGCTGGCTAACGGGCTGGACGTTGATGCTTTCCCCGTTCAGGTCGAAAACATTGCTGCCGAGAACGGCGTCTTCGCCGACAATCGCCGCCGCCGCCACCAGTTCAGCCAGGGCCTCCGGCTCCGGTTCGCAATCATCGTCCATCAGCCACATATGCGTGCAGGCAAGAGGCAGAGCGGCGCGCATTCCCTCGTGAAAGCCGCCGGCGCCGCCCGTGTTCTCTTCCAGGCGAACTAAGTGGAAATCAGCGCCGCGACGTGCAACTTCGCCAGCAAGAAACTCTCGCGTCGGCGCATCGGAAGCATTGTCTACGACCACGAGCTGGCGGACTGGGTAACTCTGCGAGTCAATCGCCTCAAGACATCGTTTAAGGAGCGCCGGACGGTTCCGCGTTACGACGACTGCCGCTACAGTAATCACGAGCGTACGTCCTTAAACTATAAGAGGCTTGAAATTATTGTCCAAGAGGCCGCATTTTCTTTCGACGACCTGAGATCATGGCGGAGATGAACCATGTCGCCGTCCACCTTGTCAAGCATGACGCGCAGCGCG
>CAVRXX010000008.1:0-212282 GCA_963725195.1 uncultured Alphaproteobacteria bacterium
CCGCCCCATAAGAAGCGCGAATTTTGGCGGTTGAGTGAATGCGGAGCGCATCCGACAACGATTGCAATGGCGGCATAGAACGGCGAGTGTTCCCGGAAGAGCGGCTTCGCAGCCTGAGCGGATAAGTTGGATTACCAGATGAAGCCAGAGAGGCGATTGCCGATCTCGCGTACGGCGTCGAGAATTGAGGAAGCCTGAATCCGTTCAGCAGGATGAACTATGTCGGAATGCACTCGTATCGCCCTGGTCGGCTGCGGCTGGTTTGCTCGCGTCGCCCATATTCCAGCCCTTCAGCGCCTTGAGAGAGAGGGTCGAATAAGGCTAGTCGGACTGTGCAGCCGATCGGAGGAGTTGGTCGCGCGTGCAAGCCGCTTGTATGGGCGAACGGACATCAAGCATTACCGGTCGCTTGAAGAAGTCGCGGAAGACCAGGACGTCGACCTCGTTGATCTCTTGTTGCCCATCGAGGCCATGCCTGATGCGATTAAGCTTTTTCTTACTGCCGGAAAGCATGTAATAAGCGAGAAACCTTGCGCGCCGTCAATGGCGAGCGGCAACGCATTGATGGAGTTTTATGCTCGGCTCGAACGACCGCCCCTTTGGGCCGTCGCCGAGAATTGGCGTTTTAAGAAGACTGTCAAAATCGTCGAGAATATCGTCCGCGACGGCGCAATAGGAGAGATCCAGTTCGCGGATTTTACCTATCTCGCTTTTCAGCGTCCAAACAATCTCGGATGGCGGGGATCGCCCAAATATGCGGGCGGCTTTCTCCTCGATTCCGGCGTTCATTTTGTTGCTCTGTTGCGAAAGGTCGTCGGCGAAGTCGAGAAGGTCAGCGCGTCGGTAAGCCAACGTCTCCCCTATTTGCCGCCGGCGGACAGCGTCACCGCCATATTGTCGTTTGCTGGCGGCGCCGAGGGAGCCTATCGCCTCTCGTTTGCTGCGCCATCGGCGATAGGAGACCAAGGGCTGAGATTGACTGGAACCAAGGGAACGCTGCTGGCCGGCTTTCAACGGTTCAGGAAACTCGATGTTCGTCACAATTGGGTTCGCGTGCAAACCGACAAAGGCAGGCGTTTCATTCCGGTCACCGACGACCTGTGGGTCACCGGCGGCGTTTATGAGACCCTTTCTCATTGCATCGACGCGATCCAACGCGGCGCGCCCTTATTGAGCACCGCGAGGGAAGGCTTGCGTGATGTGGCGGTTGTTGAGGCGATGCTCGAGTCGGACCGGCTCGAGCGACCGGTGAAGCCTGCACCGCTTTCGGCGCTCATCCCTGGGACGCGCCCATGTCTTGAAGACGTATGGCGATGTGCTGTCGTGTACGCCTCGTCACGTCGTCGAATGCGGCGCCGTCGAAGACGTGAGCAGCGCCGTCGCCGCCGCCGCTCGTTCCGGCTCGAAGGTGAGAGTCTTCGGCAACGGATTTTCTTACGGCACGGAAATTCTTACCGACGACGTGGCCATTCGCCTCAATTCGCTTGGACGCATTCGGCATTTGGATCCGGTCAAAAAGACGGTTGTTGTGGATGCCGGCGTCCGCCTCGGCGACCTGCATAGATTTCTGGCTGGGGCGGGTCTTTCGCTTCCATCGCTTCCTTTCTTGACCCATGCTTCCATAGGCGGAGCAGTGGCGACCGCCATGCACGGCACGAGCGCTCACTGGGGCACGATGTCTGACTTTGTACAATCGTTGACGATGGTTCTCGCGTCCGGCGAGGTCAAGAAAATCGATCGGCAGAGCGCGCCGGAAGAGATGCGCGCAGCCAGTGTGGCAGTTGGCTCGCTCGGCGTCATTGTCGCGCTGGAGCTTCAGGCCATTTCGATGCCTTGGGTGCGAGTCGAGGAGCTTTCAACGACGGTTGACGATTTCCTTCTGCAGATGCCCGCGCTCACGCAACGCCACGAGCATCTTTGGGGGCATTGGCATCTCGGCACGGATATGATCACTTTGAAATGCCTTGAAACAAGAGCTGAGCCGGAACAGGGATTTAGACCGTACGTGGCCGGCGATGGGCCATTCTGGGGCGATAAGAACTGGAAATCCGCCAGTATCGATCGCGCGAAGTCCGTTGTTCGTCGAATCACAAACTTGCACCCAGCGGTAGCGGCCGCGGCAAAAAGAGCAATGGGGTCGAACCAACAAGTGGCGATGAGCATGCAGTATGGCGTCGCCGCCTCGCAAGCGCCCGCTGCGATAGAGAAATTGCGGTCATCTGAATTTTCGAAATCGAATCCGACCCGCGTTCTTGAAATAAAGTTTTTAAAGGCCTCTGATCAATCCTATCTTGGCCCAAATGCCGGCTATGATTCGGTTTTGTTCAACACGTGGTGGCTCGCGGACGAGGCAGTGAAGCTGAAAATCTTCGACCCCTTTGAGAATGTGATGCGGCAGTTGGGCGCGCGACCTCATTGGGGCAAGTTGCATAGGCGCCCGGATATTGAATATTTGCGAGCCGCATATCCGGGGTGGAGTAGTTTCGAGGCTGTGCGGACAAGATTTGACCCCAATCAAATGTTCGCAATCTACTGACGCCTTTTTCCGTGGACGCTTCAGCTTTTGCCGTGGCGAATCCGTGGATCGATCAGGGGACAGGTCCGCGAGGTCGTGGCCGACGAAGGCGCAGCGCTATGCCGATCCGCTTTGAAGAAGGCCAACCCGACCGTCAGCGGCGACCGCGCGCCAACCTTTCGACCGGAGGTCGTCGAACTCCGCCTTGATCTCGGTCCAAGCCTCGGAAACGTCGTCGAGAATAAGAATTCCACCTGGCCTCAAGAGACGCCGCAACAGCGCCGTTTCGCGCCGCAGATGACTTCCTTCGTGATTGCCGTCCACGACCGCAAAATCGAACTTTCCCTCCGAAAAAGCGCAAAGATTTGACAATGTGTCCTCGCACGACTGTTCGGTCTCAAATCCCGAATAGGGATCGTATTCGACTCCGTTCTGGCCCACGAACGCGATGCCGTCATTGCTCAGAGTCTTGTTGATCGAGTATCCGACGCAAACGATGGCGTTCCTTTGCAGTCCAAAATGATTCAAAATCGCAATGGCATGCTTTTGCGGATATTCGATCCCCTGATGCGTCAGATTTGGATCTATCGACACGATGACGGATTTATCGTTCCGCTGGCGTACATAATTGGTGAAATGACTGAGCGAGACGCCGAGAAAATTACCAATGTGTAATCCGACGAGCGGTTTATCGCCCGCCGTCGGGATCAGGTCGTCGAGAGACTTCGAGCAGAAGGCGAGCGTGGATTCCGGCATGCTGCCGCCGATGAGATGGCCACGCGGCAAACCCCTAGCGCTATGAAACTCTATAGCCGCGCTGTAGCTGTAGGGAACCTGTTGCCTGGCGACGGACGCATGGGCGTCGTTGTGCGCCGCGGCGAGACGGCGCCTTACCACCTGCGAGCGAAGGATTTGCTGCACGAGACCATGCGGCATGACATACTTCACCGCGGAGACAACTTTTGGACTGATCATCAGTTTGTATTGCCTTTCGCTATATCACGGCCGCTATATCACCGCCTTAGCGGGGCGGAGACTGCCTCCAAAACGGCGCTTTGACAAGACGGCGGAAGGCCGCTCGATCGCGCCGCTAGGGGGCGATCTCCGTCTCACCGAAAGGCACAAAGCCCGCCGCGTCAGGCGACAGGTGGGTGTCAGTATATAAGGGCAGCGCCGGCCGCGACGCCGTCTGATGGCCTGCGAGCGTATGATCTTCATCATGAGTCCGTGCGGCAGGATGTTCTTCGCCGCTCGGGCAGGAAGTAACCATAACCCCTGTACGAAACGCCACCTATGTCTCAGCGTCGCGTCAGCTTTGTGTCACGTCTGAGACGATCCAAAACTTTGAGCAGCGCAACGGATGAAATCAGCGCTATCTCGCGCATAGCTGGCTCTGGTCAGCGAGTGAGACGCCAAGCGCGCGTTTGACGATAGCGGGATTGGGGCATAGTATTCGCTTCGCCGCAGACGATCGCCCGTCTTTGAGGGCGGCCAAGAACGACAGGGTGCGGGTTGCGTCCGACCTGATCGGCATAGAGGCGGTAAAATTGTAAAAAGGCGAGGTTCCGACGCGGTCAATCGCGCGCGCCAGGGGGGACCGCTATCATCTGAAGGGATCGTACTATAATTTGAGGTTGTCTGGAGTTGCGTGAGTTCACCGCAGACTTTCGAATCGCAGGGTAAAATGTCGAGAAGACCGATCAAGGTAAATTTTGTCGTCAATCTTCTCTCGCCCATGACGCGGGTCGTGGTCGCGCTCGTGACGGTTCCGCTTTATCTTCATCACATCGGCGATGCGCGCTACGGCGTGATGTCAATCGTATGGGTCCTCCTTGGCTTATTTGGATTTCTCGATCTCGGGCTATCGCGCGCCGTCACCAACGCGCTGGCGAAGCTGCGCGACGCGTCGCAGCCGCACCGTGCGCGCGTGCTGCTGACGACGTTCGGCCTCAATTTGGGTATCGGGCTGCTAGGCGGCCTTGTCCTCTATGTATTCGGCGGACTTTTGCTCAAACATTTCATTTCGATGCCGGACGGGATCAGCGCGGAGGTGTCCCGGTCGCTTCCGTGGATCGCATGTCTTCTGCCGCTGACGCTCATTTCCGCCGCCGGCGCGGGAGCGCTGGAGAGCCGCGAACTCTTCCTGCTCGTGAATTCGATCCAGATTTTCGCGATGACGATTGCCCAAGTGGCGCCTGTCGTCGCGGCCATATTCGTCAGTCCCTCGCTTACCGTCGTGATTCCGACGGCTGCAGTCGCGCAAGGGTTGGGCGCGATCGCGGTTCTGGCTGCCGTCTATCGTTTGGAAGGGCCGTTCTCGTTCCGCGCCGTGGATTGGGGCGAAGCGCGGAAGTTGCTCGGCTATGGCGGTTGGATGTTCGCGACGAACGTGCTCTATCCCGCTCTCGCCTCCGCGGATCAATTTGTCATCGGGTCGGTCATGGGCGTGGCGTCGGTCGCTCACTATGCGGTGCCGATGGGCCTTGTCCAAAGGAGCGTCACGATACCGGTGGCGTTCGGACGGACGCTCTTCCCCCGCATGTCCAGTCTGTCCGGCGATGCAGCTCATGCGCTCGGAACGCGCGCGCTCTCAGCGATGGCCTATGGCTTTGCCGTCATTTGCGCTCCAGCGATGATCCTCTCGCCGACCTTCTTTCGGTATTGGATCGGCGCTGATTTCGCGACAGCTGCGGCGCCTGTGGCGCAAGTGCTCTTCCCGGGGATGTGGATGGGGGCGGTGTCCTTAGTCGGCTTCACCCTCCTGCAGAGCCAGGGCAGGGCGGACGTAACCGGCAAATTGAGCATCGTCGAATTTCTGCCGTTTGTCGCGATCCTTTGGAGTTTTACGATCGCGTTTGGGATCGTCGGCGCGGCTGCCGCGTGGACCTTGCGCTGCACAGTGGATGCGTTGGCGATGCTCTGGCTTGCGAGAATGAAAAGGGAGGATTTTCTCACTTTGGCGCCTCCGGGGGCGCTTTTGGCGGCTACACTGGTTGTGGCTCGCGTCCTGGGCTCCAGCATTCTCGAGGACTTCCTGGCCGCGGCGTTCGTCGGCACTGCGGCGCTCATCCTCGGCTATCTGTTTTCCGAAGAGTTGCGCAGACTCATTCTGGCGCAGGCGAACCGAGCGCTCGTTGTGCTGACCAGCCGGGCCAAGCCGATTTCGTCGGTCAACTCAAACGCGCAAAAATGATAGGCGACGTTGTGCTTCAAATATCTCGGGTTGAACCGGGATAAACAGTGCAGGATTGTCGGCCACTGTGAGAACTCCGCGCTGGATGATTTTACTACGGTATTGGCGCTTTGCGCGCTAGCGCCCAAACCACAATTGGGAAGATCTCTTCGTTCTTCAGCGAGTGGACAAATCGGTTATAGTAAGGGAAAAAAGGCGCCTTGAATGTAGCCCGTATTACGGAGCGGTTACCCCAAGACCCGGTTTGGATTGTCTCGAGCGGGAATCCAGCCTCAGCTAAGAAATATTTCATTCCGAGCGGTGTCCAGCGGCTACAGTCTACAGGAAAATCGTGTATCTTTTGCAAGAATGGAGTTGAGACGAAAAAATACCCGCCCGGTCGAAGCATCGCGTAAACATTTCGTGCTGCTCTATAGGGATATAGTAAGTGTTCGAATACCTGCTCCGCGAGCACAATATCGACAGCCTCGAGACCAATAGGTTCTTTGCAGATATCATATTCTGGAAAATTGGCTGATTTGAATGATCTGAATGGATATTCCTTTCCACTATCTCCGGAAATCTCAAGTGCATCCATTTTTGACGTAGGAAGCGCGTCTATGATTTTCCGGGTTTCTTGGTTAAGAATAACTCTATCCCAAAAGATCGGATCACCGAGGATCGCTCGGCGAGCTCTTCCTTTGAGCGAACGATAGGCTTGCATCAGCATCATGTTTTCCTTGTCGCAAGAGCGAGGGCCGATTATATTTTATACGCCGGAAATATCATATAGACTTCCGTTCGATCTCCTGGCGCTGAAGTTGGCTTATGGAGTTGGCGCGTTCAAGAATTCACGCCCCGTTTGCCTGGCCTTGTGAAGCGGCGCTCTAATTCCACAAACCAGTCACAACCATTTGGTGTCTATTGCGAAGGACGCCTTGGATAAGCTTCTAATTGGGTGCAAAAATCTTAGATAGGTGACGTAGCTGATTCTTGTAGGAGAGCGAAATGAATGTGAGCGCTTCTGGCGTCGAGCCGGCCGAGACTCCTCGACCGAGGCTATTGTGGGCTCACAAGGCCGCCATTTGGGGGATTGGCAAGCTCCCGCAATTCAATAATTACATGCCTTTCCAGCGATTATGACAAAGTCCTTCGCCTTGTTCGACAAGAATATATCGGTAAAACTTACTTTGGAATCTTTCTGATTTGATACATCGTACGTGTTCCATTTTGGAGTTTGGGAGCGAGATTTCGCACCTTGTCGGCCGGGTACTCAAGTCTGACGATCTATTTGTCGATGTTGGGGCGAATGTTGGTTACGACAGTTGCTTGGTTCCTCTCTTGCCGGCCCGCACGGGCGAGTTATCGCCATTGAGGCCTCGCCAACCACGTTCGGCAAGCTGAAGGACAACATCGCCCTCAACAAACCAACGAGCATCCGCGCCGTGAACGTCGCTGTTTCAGACCGGGTGGGCAAGCTCGACCCATTTGATGTTTCGGAGAGGAATTGTGGCGCCGCGACCACGCTCCGCTGGGCGAGGCGGCAAGCTTATCACGTCGATGGACGCGCCCCGCTGGCCCAGATTCTAACACCAGCTGAAATGGGCGGGGTCCGCTTGATCAAAAATTGATGTCGAGGGCACGGAACCGATGATCTTAAACAACATCCTCGACCATATTGGAGACTTTCCGGCGTCAATGGGCGTCATCATGGAATCATCGCCCGGCGGGCTTGAGACTTCTAGCCGAGTATTCCATCGGATGACACAAAGTGGATATTACGCCTATGCGGTCGAGAACGACTACGAAAAGGATCGATATTTGTCTAACCGGCCCCTATCCCCGCTCACTTTCACGGATACGACGCCGCTAACGCAATTTGACCTGCTTTACGCCCGCAAAAAAATGGCGGACGTCGCCTTCAAAAAACAGCGAGCAGCAGTCTAAGCGTCCATACAGGCTGGGGCGGCCTAGCGGCGCTGTTTGGCGAGAAATACGCGGAATTCGACGAATCGTGAAACCTCTGGCGATTGGACGGAGCCGCCAGAGGTTTTGGTCGCAAAGCGGTCGGTTTTCGGTTCAATACGGATAGGAATAGGCTCCAGCAGCATAAGGCGCCGTGCGCGTGACGCCAAGAATATCTACGGTCGGCGCTCCCGCGATGCCTGCGCCAATGGCCGCCGCCCCTGACTTGAGCATGACAGTATAAGTCAGCGCCGCAGGATTGAAGTTGACGAATTCGCCCTTTGTCCCGCCGGTCTCGATGATATTGCCATTGCCGTAGGTCCCCGGCTGGGTAACATATTGGACGACGCCGTTGACGTACCAGGACATGTATGGCCCCGGGCCGCAACACAGGGCGACATTGTGATCCGCCACAACGCCGGGATCGCGATTGTCGATGTCCAACTGGCTGGAAAGATTGTTCCGTACAACGGTGTTGCTGCTTATCGGACCTTCGTGCGTGGCGCCGCCAACGCTGATGGCGGCGATGCAACCGGGCGTCGAAAACGAGACCGTCCTCGACCACCGTATTGTCGGCGATCAGGCTATTATGGATGCTTCCGAAGGAGATGCCCCAACAGGCGCTGGTCACGACAACGTTGTTCGTCACCGTCACATTCGTCCAATCCTCGTCGAAGGCGTCGATCCCCTGCAGATAGGTGCGGAAACGCAAGCTGCGGGTCCGTCTGCCGGAGGATCAGGTTGCTGTCGATCAGGATGTTCGAGAAATAGTTGAAGGCGACGCCCGCCGGGAGCGAGCCGTTCACCCCTTGCATCGCGTCTTCGTGGTTGCCATCGCCGACGTTGAGGTTGTCGTGGATGGTGTTGTGCGTGATCGCCAGGTTGTTCGCGGCATAGTCAATGCCGTCGTCGCCAAAATGGTCGATCACGTTGTTCGTCACCAGCATGTTGTTGCCGGCGAGGATCGCGCCGAAACGCACATTCTGGATGTGCGATCCGGCCAGCGTGATGCAGCTTGTGTTGGGCTCACCGTTCGTGCCGTTGCCGGCCAGACCCTGCGACCTGGAAGCCGTTGCGGGCCTGCGCGACCCACTGCCCCTGGGTCCAGCCAGCCGTGCTGTCGGCCGAGCTGATGAGGAGGTTCTCCAGGACGATGTCGGTGGTCGGGTAAGACGGGCCCTGGTCGGTGATCAAGATAAGCGCGGTTGACGTTGCCATTCGCGCCGAGCAGGCTCTGCACCTTGATGCCGTTGAACACCCACTTGCTGGTCCGGTCGATGTACAGGCTCGAAAACACTGGAACCTGACCCGGAGTGGGGCCGGCTTCGACCGTCACAAAGTCCGAGTTGGTGGTCGACAGGTTATAATTGCCAAGGACGATATCGCCATAATTGCCGCTCATGAGATAGATCGTGTCGCCGGGCTGAACGGGAGGATTGCCGAGCTGGTCTGCGACGTCGACGAACGCGCCGTTCGCGAGGTGAAAGTAAGGAACGCTCGACAGCAGCGGGCGCGTGTAGCCCGTAACTGCGAAGCCTTGCGTTCCCCACTGGCCGCTGATGACGCCGGCTAGGCTGTTCCATGGACTGGCCTGAGAACCGTTGCCGCCGGCCGCCGGCGACTTGCCGTTCACCGGATTAATATACCAAGCATGCCTGGAGGTTGCCGACGGCACACTACAACCACTATAGACTTGGGCTCGTACAGGAATAGCGAAAGCGAGCAACATAACCACAACACAGCCAAGCGTCTTCATAAAAACCCCCGTCCCCTGGACAATAGTGCCATGTATAATTTCTTTCCCTGAGCAATATCATGCCCCGTCAATGCTTTCAACCCTCAATAATGTCTACCCTCGATAGCCGGAAGATGGCGTCGCGCTCGTTCATCTCGGATGCGCCTTGGCAGGAAGTCCGCCTGATCAACTGCAATCCACGGAAGTGGGCGTCAATAAGCCTATTGCTTTTACCTAAACGTGATAGCAGTACGCGCTAACACGATTATGGGACCGAGCGCGATACGAGCGCGTCTTCCGAAAAGCGGAGCGGCGAATGACCTTCAAGCACGCGTGCCGTAATGATTCTCGAGCGCGTGTGCTGCCCCACGGCGTCGTGATGGTCGCGATTCGGTCACAGGCGGTTCGGCGAGCGCGCATGTCCGCTCTCTCCCAACAGCCAAAGCCGAACGGCGCCACATACAGCTATCGATCCGCAATTGAGTTTCACTGCGCTCGCGGACTTCCTCGCGGCCACGTCGGCGGACAGGATTCCAGAAGATTCCTTAGCCTTCTACAGCGCATTCTGACGAAACAATCGAGGCGGGTCGGACGCTTCTAAGGTTGCACGTCGGCAATTTTGGGCGGGAATCTCTCGCTTATTTCGCGGCTTATGCGCTATATAGGGGCAGAGCCGCTTCGCATCTTGCGAGGCCGGAGGCTCAGGGCGGCGCATAGACGGCGACGGCTGCCGATGTTGCGAATTCGCCAGCGACCAGGCCCCGTCCGCATCAACACATCTGCCCTGGGACGCGCCTCAATCCGCCTTTGGGCGGCGAAGTTCGTCGAGCCTCGATTTCGCCGTCCGAAGCATCAGCCGATCAGTTCTTCGGCTGCTCTTTTTGGGTTTCCCCGCCGGGAGTATCGGTCGCCGGCGTCGCGCCCGGCACAGCCGCGCCCTCAGTCCCCGGCGCCGGTGCGGCTCCGGGCGTCGCCGCGCCATCCGTAGCGGGCGCCGGCGTGACGGCGGCCGTCATGATGCGGGCGTAGTCCCCTTCGAACTTCGCATCCGCTAACGCGGACTTGGTGATCTCTTCAGCGTCCTTCCTGCCGATATCGACCCGAAGTTCGCGTTTCGCGAACTCGTTGGCCTGGTCGGCGGTCATCGGCTTTTGATCGACGGACGTCACCTTGAAGAAGCTTGCATTCCCTCTTGAACGGATGAAGAAAAGGTCGTCGGGTTTGCGGGCGTCCAGCACCTTCAGCATCTCGGGCGGAATTGTCGCGCTGTCCAAGGTCGCCGTGCCGCGGCTGAACTTGATATTCATCTCGTTCAGCTTCGCTTCAACCTGATCAAGCGACTTGAAATCCTTCGTCGCCGCCCCCAGCGCCTCCACGTCCTTCGGCGTCGGGAAAGAAATCTGATCGACCTGGAACAGCTCCCGCTGGTCGAACCGCTTCGGATGGCCCTGGATGTAGCTGTCGATTTCGTTCTTCGAAACCGCGCTCATCTTGGACGACAGGTCCCGCTGAACGAAGGCGCCGGCAAGGATCTGCTCACGCGCGCGCAAGAGATCGAGATGCACGGTCGGTTCGCGATCGAGCTTCGCCGCGACCGCCTGCTGGACCAGATACTTGCGTTCGACGATGCGCGACAGCGCCGCCTTGAGGACCGGGTCGCTGCGCTTGTCGGCGGGCACGTTGGCGAGGCGGAGCTCGTTGTCCAACTCCTGCTGGGTCACATCGTCCGGGCCGACATGAGCGATGACCTGGCCGACCACGGCCGGCTCCGCTTGCTTCCTGCCGCATCCAGCGAGCAGCATCGCCGCCGGCAGCGCGCATGCGATTGCGGCGATGCGCAACCGGCGCCGAGACATTGGCGTTATGTGCAGCAAAACTCTTCTCCTGAGTTACAGCGAGACGACGCCCGGACGCGGGACTATCGCGAAATCGTGACGAAAGCCCTAGCGGTCAACGAGCTGAAGTCCGCGCCGCCAAGCCTGAGCCTACGCCCGAACCTGCTAGCATATTTTACCGGGCTTTCGCAGCGACGAATGTGTCGAGCGGGCCATCACACATAATGTAGATGATATTTAAGGCGACGGCAACGGTCCCCAGCACAGTCCCTTTCCTGAACTGATGGCCCCTCTCGCTTTGTCTTGCCGAGGCAGGATCTGATCTCGCACGTTGGTTCCCCGTTCAGCCCCGGGGCCTGCCGGCCCCGGCTGTCCCAAAACTTATGAGATCCTTACGCCCAACTGCCCCATTCGCAATCGAACGCTTATGTCGGTCGGCGCTAGGAACCACCCGACAAAGGAGTCGATCATGCTCGACGTCGCGTTCGTGGCGCTCGGTTTAGCTTTTTTGGGGTTGATGGGCCTCTACGCGCACGCCCTGCGTCAGCTTTAGGGGCGGGAGATGGGTGAACCGATCATCGGACTGGTCGTTGCCATCGGGCTCGGCCTCTACCTCCTCTACACGCTGATCCGTCCGGAAAAATTCTAGATCAAAAAGGTGATGCGATGACGCTTGTCGGCTGGGCGCAAATCGCGCTGACGCTGGTTCTGGTCGTTGGCTGCTCCATACCGCTCAGCAAATTCATTGCCGACGTGTACGCCGGCGAAAGAAGCTTTCTCAGCCCGGTGCTCGGACCAGTCGAGCGCGGCCTCTACCGGCTTGCCGGGGTGGACCCAGCGCGCGAGCAGGACTGGTTCGCCTATACGATGGCGATGCTCGTCTTTTCCGTCGCTGGATTCCTGTCGCTCTACGCCATCCAGCGGCTGCAAAGCTTTCTACCGCTGAATCCACGTGGCTTCGGCGCGGTCGCGCCCGATCTCGCCTTCAACACCTCGGTGAGTTTCATCACCAACACCAACTGGCAGAACTACAGCGGCGAGACCACGATGAGTCATCTGACCCAGATGCTCGGCCTCACCGTGCATAACTTCCTGTCAGCGGCGACGGGGCTGGCGATGGCTTTCGCGTTGGTTCGCGCCTTCGCGCGTTCGTCTGCGACCACCGTCGGGAATTTCTGGGTCGATGTGACCCGTGTCACGCTTTACATCCTCCTTCCGATCTCGGTCGTCGGGGCGCTGGTCTTCGTCGCCTTGGGCATGCCGCAAACGCTCGCCGGCGCCGTGGACGCGACGACGCTCGAGGGGGCCAAGCAGACCATTTCGATCGGGCCGGTCGCGAGCCAGGAGATTATCAAGGAGCTCGGGACCAACGGCGGCGGCTTCTTCAACGCCAATGCCGCTCATCCGTTCGAGAATCCCAACGCATGGACTAATTTCGCGGAGATCTGGGCGCTGCTGCTGATCCCCGTCGCCTCGGTTCTCGCTTTCGGCCGCGCGGTCGGCAACATGCGCCAGGGATGGGCCATTCTAGCGGCGATGGCGGTTTTTTTCATCGTCGGCGTCGGCGTCGCCTATTGGTCGGAGACCGCCGGAAATCCGATTCTGACGGCGCAGGGCGTGGACCCGTCGGCGGGCAATCTCGAAGGCAAGGAGATTCGCAACGGTCAGGCGATGTCCGTTCTTTACGTGACAGCCACCTCCGGCACCAGCACCGGGTCGGTCAACACGATGCACGATTCGCTGACGCCGCTCGCGGGCATGGTCCCGATGTTCAACCTTCTCGCCGGCTGCATCTGGCCGGGCGGCGTGGGAGCGGGACTGTACGGATTCCTCGTGCTCGCGATCATCGCCGTGTTCGTCGCCGGGCTGATGGTCGGCCGCACACCCGAATATCTCGGCAAGAAGATCGAGGTGCGCGAAATGAAATTCGCGATGTTCGCGATACTGATCTATCCGCTGATTGTCCTCGGCTTCACTGGCGCTTCGGTTTTATTGCAGACCGCGCTGGACAGCCTGAATAACAGCGGGCCGCACGGCCTCTCGGAAATCATCTACCTCTTCGCTTCGAGCAACGCCAACAACGGTTCGGCGTTCGCCGGGATCAACGGCAATACGCTCTGGTTCAACACGACGGGTGGCCTCGCCATGCTGCTTGGCCGCTTCGCCTATGTCGTGCCGGTGCTGGCGATGGCCGGATCGTTGGCCGCGAAGAAGAAGATTCCGGCTTCATCGGGGACCTTCCCGACTGACGGTCCGCTGTTCGTCGGCCTCTTGGTCGGCGTGATCGTCATTCTCTACCTCCTGCAATATTTCCCGGCGCTGTCGCTAGCGCCGATCGTCGAGCACTTCCTGATGCTCAGCGGCAAAACCTTCTGATCGGAGATCGACATGGCTTCGAAAGCCAAGCCGCAAGGCCTGTTCGACGGCAAGATGATGGCCGCCGCCTCGGTCGACGCGCTGCGTAAGCTCGACCCGCGCGCGCTCATGAAGAACCCGGTCATCTTCGTCACCGAAGTGGTGTCGCTAATGGTGACCCTGTTCTTCATCCGCGACCTTGCGACCCAGAACGGCATGGCGTCGTTTTCGGGCCAGATCGCCGCCTGGCTGTGGTTCACGGTGCTGTTCGCCAATTTCGCCGAGGCCGTCGCTGAAGGGCGCGGCAAGGCGCAAGCCGACGCCTTGCGCCGCACGCGCAGCGACACGAGCGCCAAGCGCTATGTCGATCCGGCGAATCTCGGTGGCGTCGTCGAAGGCGTCAACGCTCTCGATCTTCGTTTCGGCGACGTCGTGCTGGTTGAGGCGGGCGAGGTCATCCCCGGCGACGGCGACATCGTCGAAGGGGTCGCCTCGGTCAATGAATTGGCGATTACCGGCGAGTCGGCGCCGGTCATCCGCGAAGCGGGCGGCGACCGTTCGGCCGTCACCGGCGGAACGACGGTGCTGTCCGATTTCATCAAGGTCAGGATCACCGCCGCGCCAGGCTCGACCTTCATCGACCGGATGATCGCGCTGGTCGAGGGCGCCGAACGGCAGAAGACGCCGAACGAACTGGCGCTGTCCATTCTGCTGGCTGGGCTCACCATCATCTTTCTGATTGTCTGCGTCACTCTATGGCCGATCGCCAAATATTCGGGGACCATCCTGTCCGCGACCGTCCTGATTGCGCTCCTCGTCTGCCTCATTCCAACGACGATCGGCGGACTTCTGTCGGCGATCGGCATCGCTGGCATGGATCGGCTTGTGCGTTTCAATGTCATTGCGACCTCCGGCCGCGCCGTCGAGGCGGCGGGCGACGTCGATACGCTCTTGCTCGATAAGACCGGGACGATCACCTACGGCAATCGCATGGCGACCGAGTTCTTGGCCGTTAACGGCGTGCGGGCCGAGGATCTCGCCGCTGCGGCGCTCGCCTCGAGCCTTGCTGACGATACGCCCGAGGGCCGCTCGATCGTCGCTCTCGCCAAGGGCGACTTCGGCCTCGCCGAACCGAGGCTCGATCCGCAGAAGACCGCCGTCGTGCCGTTCACGGCGCAGACCCGGATTTCGGGCGTCGACATAGCAGGCGGCTGGATCCGCAAGGGCGCGATCGATTCGATCCTTCGCTATCTCAAGCTGCCGATTGAAAAGACGCCGCCCGAGTTCCGTCAGGCGGTCGAGCGGGTCGCGCTGTCGGGCGGCACGCCGCTCGCGGTCGCCGAGGACGGCCGATTGCTGGGCGTCATCCATCTGAAAGACATCGTGAAGCCAGGCATCAAGGAGCGTTTCGCGGCTATGCGCGCGATGGGCATCCGAACCGTGATGGTGACCGGCGACAACCCCGTCACCGCAGCCGCGATCGCTTCCGAAGCGGGCGTCGACGATTTTCTTGCCGAGGCGACGCCCGAGGACAAGCTCGCCTACATCCGCAAGGAGCAGTCCGGCGGCCGGCTGATTGCGATGTGCGGCGACGGCACCAATGACGCTCCTGCCCTCGCACAAGCCGATGTGGGAGTCGCGATGCAGACAGGCACGCAGGCGGCGCGCGAAGCCGGCAACATGGTCGATCTCGACTCCAATCCGACCAAGCTCATCGAGATCGTCGAGATCGGGAAGCAGCTCCTCATGACGCGCGGCTCGCTTACGACGTTCTCGATTGCCAATGACGTCGCGAAATATTTCGCCATCCTGCCCGCCATGTTCGCCGCGACCTATCCGGTTCTCGGAACGCTCAATGTGATGCGCCTCGCGTCGTCGCAGTCGGCGATCCTGTCTGCGGTGATCTTCAACGCCCTCATCATCATCGCCTTGATCCCCTTGGCGCTGAAGGGCGTCGCTTACCGGCCGATCGGCGCGGCGGCCCTGCTCAGGCGCAATCTCCTCATCTATGGCCTGGGCGGCCTGATCCTGCCCTTCATCGGCATCAAGGCGATCGACGTTGTCGTCACCGCCCTTCACCTCGCTTAAAGTTCAGGCTGAACCCATGCTCCAGCACCTCCGTCCCGCGCTCGTCCTTATCGTTCTGTTCAGCGTCCTCACCGGCCTTGTCTATCCGTTGGCGGTGACGGGAATTGCTCAGATCGCCCTGCCCTATCAGGCCAACGGAAGCCTGATCGAAAGGAACGGCGTCGTCATCGGCTCGGCGCTGATCGGGCAGTGGTTCAAGAGCGACCGCTATTTCCACCCGCGTCCGTCCGCCACTACCGACACCGACCCCAACGATTCAACGAAGACGATCGACGCGCCCTACAACGCCGCCAATTCGTCCGGCTCGAACCTCGGTCCGACCTCGCAAAAGCTCGTCGACCGGGTGAAGGGCGGGGTCGAGGCCTGGCGCGCGCTCGCCGGAAAGGGCCCTGTTCCCGCCGACGCCGTCACGACATCGGCCTCTGGGCTCGATCCCGATGTCTCGCCGGAGACCGCCTTGGGCCAGGTCGCCGCGGTCGCGAAGGCGCGGGGCTTGCCCGAGGACAAGGTGCGGGCGCTCGTCGAAGGCGCGATCGCGGGTCGGGCTTTAGGATTGATCGGCGAGCCAAGGGTCAACGTTTTGCAGCTGAATTTGGCGCTGGATGGGCTAAAATCGTCATGACGACCCATGAGCGCCGATGGCCCCATCCAACCGATCCGACGCCGCACGCCCTGATCCGGACGCCCTTCTCGCGGCCTTCCGGCGGGAGAGCGCGGGCCGGCTGAAGGTCTTCCTCGGCGCGGCGCCCGGCGTCGGCAAGACCTATGCCATGTTGCAGAACGCCCGGCGGCTGAAAGACGAAGGCGTCGATGTCGTCATCGGCCTCGTCGAGACGCATGGCCGCGCCGAAACGAGCGCGCTCGTCGAAGGGCTCGAAGTCCTGCCCCGGCGCAGCATCGAATACCACGGGCGCACGCTCGAAGAATTCGACATCGACGCGGCGCTTAAGCGCAAGCCCAAGCTGATCGTCGTCGACGAGCTCGCCCACACCAACGCGCCTGACAGCCGACATCCGAAGCGCTGGCAAGACGTCCAGGAACTCCTTGACGCTGGCGTCAATGTCTGGACAGCGCTCAACATCCAGCATCTGGAAAGTCTCGCCGACGTTGTTTCCCGCATCACTGGCGTCGCCGTGCGCGAGACCGTCCCCGACCGGGTTTTGCAGGAGGCCGCCGACGTCGTCCTGGTCGATCTCACTCCCGAGGAGCTCATTCAACGCCTGAGCGACGGCAAGGTCTATGTGCCGGAGACAGCGCGGCGAGCGACGCAGAATTTCTTCACCCCCGGCAATCTGACCGCTTTGCGCGAGTTGGCGCTGCGCCGCACGGCTGATCGGGTCGACGATCAGATGGTCGACTATCTGCGTGAGAAGGCGATTCAAGGTCCGTGGGCGACGTCCGAGCGCCTTCTCGCTTGCGTCGGGGCGGACGAGGTGTCGGAGCGGGTCGTGAGACGAGCAAGCCAGCTTGCCACCGGCCTTAACGCGGACTGGACGGCCGTCACGATCGAGACCATCGGTCAGGCCGCCGACGCCAAGCGCGCCAACCGCCTGGCCAAAGTTTTTTCTCTCGCCGAGCGCCTGGGCGGCCAGACGATGCGCCTCCAGGGAAGCGACTATCCGAGCGAAATCCTGAGACTCGCGGCGCGCGAGAACTTCACTCAGATCGTGCTCGGGCAGTCGCGCGCGGGGGCCGTGCGCCGCCTTCTCGGACGGTCGCTGCCCGATGCCCTGACGCGTCGCGCCGACGGAATCGAGATTCACATCGTTCCGGGTGAAGCAGCGCCGCGCTCGGTGTGGCCGGATCTCAAGCCTCTTCTGGGCCGTCGGGGGCTTGGGCTTGAAATCGCCGCCGCGCTCGTTTCCGTCGGCGCCGCGGTCGCAGTCGCCGAGGCGCTCTCGGAGTTTCTCAAGCTTCCCAACCTGTCGATGATCTTCCTCACCGCGGTTCTGTTCTGCGCAGTGAGGTTTGGAACCCGCTCCGCGGTGATCGCGTCGCTGGCTTCATTCGTCGCCTACAATTTCTTCTTCATCCCGCCGATCTACACCTTCACGGTGGCGCAACCGCAGGAACTGTTCGCGCTCCTCATTTTTCTTGCTGTCGCCGTGCTCACCGGATCGCTGACCGGCCGCATCCGCGACCAGCGGGAGACGGTGATCAGGAACGCCGAGGTTACGCAGTCGCTCTACGATTATTCGCGCAAGCTGTCCGGCGCTTCGCGCGCCGACGACGTCCTGTGGGCGGCCGCGGCGCATTTGCACGAGACGTTTGGCGGCCGCATTGTGCTCCTGGTCAGCGAGGGAGACGAACTGCAGATGCGCGCCGCCTGGCCGCCCGACGCGCAACTCGACGCCGCCGCTCTGGGCGCCGCGAATTGGGCGCAGCAAAAAAAGGAGCCGGCGGGCTGGGGAACCGGAACACTGCCGCGCATCGCCTATCAGTTTCGGCCGCTGCTCGCCGCACGCGGGGCGATTGCGGTTTGCGGCTTCGAGCCGCATTCCGCAGACGAGCCGATCACGGCGGAGGACGAGCGGGCGCTGACCGCCATCCTGGACTTGACCGCGATCGCGCTCGACCGGGCGCTCTTGGCGCGGGAGGCCGTGAATGCGGCGACGATGCAGGAGAACGAGAAGGTGCGGGACGCGCTGCTCGACTCGCTCTCGCATGATCTGCGCACGCCATTGTCGGCGATCGCCGGCTCGGCGAGCTCGCTGCGCGCCCTGGGCGACAAGATGAGCCCGGCCGAGCGGCTCGACCTTCTCTCGTCGATCGAAGAGGAGACCGGCCGCCTCGCGCGCTTCGTCGCCAACCTTTTGGACATGTCGCGGATCGAGGCGGGCGGCCTCAAGGTCAACCGCGATCTGGTGTCCATCGCGGATGTGGTGCAGGGCGCAGTGGAGCGCAGCCGCAAGGCGTTTCCAGGCCAGCCGGTGCGCGTCAGCCTCGCCCCCGACCTGCCTTTCGTGCGCGGCGACGACAAGCTGCTCGAGCAGGTTTTGTTCAACCTCATCGACAACGCGCATAAATACGCGGGCGACGCCGGCGCGACCATTCACGCCCGCCAGGAGGGCGGCGAGATCGTGCTCACCGTCACCGACGAGGGCCCCGGGATCAAGCCTGCGGAGCTCGAACGCATCTTCGAAAAATTCTATCGCGGCGGGCGCGCCGACGGTCGCAAGGCCGGGACGGGCCTCGGTCTTTCGATCTCTCGTCGCCTCGTCGAAGCCATGGGGGGAACGATCGTGGCGCAGAGCCCGGCAGTGCGCAGGCGCGGAACCCGATTTGTTGTGCGGCTTCCCGTCGCCCAGGCGACGCCGATCGCGTCGAGTTCGGCCGCATGACAGGCCCACGCATTCTGGTGGTCGACGACGAGCCGCAGATTCAGCGGTTTCTCACCGTCGCGCTCGCCGCCGCCGGTTTTCAGGTGCAAACGGCCGAGACCGGCGCTCAGGCCTTGCGCCTGGCGGCGACCGGCGCGCCCGATCTCATTGTCCTCGACCTCGGCCTGCCGGACCGCGATGGCAAGGAGGTGCTGCGCGACATCCGGCAGTTTTCGGCGACGCCGGTGATCGTCCTCTCCGCGCGCGATCGCGAGGCGGAGAAGATCGAGGCGCTCGATCTCGGCGCCGACGATTATGTCGAGAAGCCGTTCGGGATTGGCGAACTGACCGCACGACTGAGAGCCGCGTTGCGGCACGCCGCACACGCGGCCCTGCCCGTTCAGCGGGTCGAGATCGAGGGCGTCGTGATGGACTTCGACAAGCGTCTTGTCACCCGCGACGGAACGCCGATCAAGCTGACGCCGAAAGAATACGACCTGCTCGCCGTGCTGTTCCGCAACGCCGGCCGCGTGGTGACCCATCGCCAAATTCTGGCCTCGGTCTGGGGTCCGGCGCATCACGAGGACACCCAGTACCTCAGGGTATTCATCGGCCAGCTCAGGGCCAAGATCGAGCGCGACCCGACGACCCCGGCCATCGTCAAGACCGAGCCCGGCGTCGGCTACCGCGCCGCCGAGCCCTGAGGGGCATCCTCCCCGTCGCTGAACAATTCTTCGGCGCCGCCGCTCGATTCTCCGGCGCCTACCCCGCGAATCCTTGGAGATTCGTTGGCACGCTCGTTGCGAAGCCGGCTCTGTCCCCGAGGGAGGGGTCGAGTTCCCGCCCTCTCAATGGGCGCAAGCGACGAGGCTAAAAACATGTCGTTGACGAGACGGACTTTTCTTTATGCGTCCGGCGCAGCCCTGGGAGGGGCGACTGCGCTGGGGGGAGCGCCTGCGCTGGAAGGGGCGGCTGCGCTGGGAGGCGCGACCGTGCTGGGAGGGACGCTTGCGCTGGGAGCCGCTCCCGCCATGGCGGCGACTGGCGAACCGGTCAAGATCGGCATTCTCCATTCGCTCTCCGGCACCATGGCGATCAGCGAGACCACGCTCAAGGACGTGATGCTGATGCTGATCGAGGAGCAGAACACGAAGGGCGGCGTGCTTGGCCGAAAGCTCGAGGCGGTGGTCGTCGATCCGGCGTCGAACTGGCCCCTGTTCGCCGAGAAGGCCAAGGAACTCATTGAAAAAGACAAGGTTTCGGTCGTCTTTGGCTGCTGGACCTCAGTGTCGCGCAAGTCGGTGCTGCCGGTGTTCAAAGAACTCAACAGCATGCTGTTTTATCCGGTGCAGTACGAAGGCGAAGAATCGGAACGCAACGTCTTCTATACCGGCGCCGCGCCCAATCAGCAGGCAATTCCCGCCGTCGACTATCTGATGAGCGAGGACGGCGGTTCGGTGAAGCGCTGGGTGCTCGAAGGCACCGACTACGTTTATCCGCGCACCACCAACAAGATCCTCGCCGCCTATCTGAAACTGAAAGGCGTGCCCGACGAAGACGTGATGATCAACTATACGCCGTTCGGCTTCTCCGACTGGCAGACCGAGGTCTCGAAGATCAAGGCCTTCGGTTCGGCAGGCAAGAAGACAGCGGTCGTCTCGACGATCAACGGCGACGCCAACGTCCCGTTCTATAAGGAACTCGGCAATCAGGGGATCAAGGCAACCGATATTCCCGTCGTCGCCTTCTCGGTCGGCGAGGAGGAACTCGCCGGTCTCGACACCAAGCCGCTCGTCGGCCACCTCGCCGCGTGGAACTACTTTGAGTCGATCGACACGCCGGCGAACAAGGACTTCATCGCCAAGTGGCATGAGTTCACCAAAAAGCCGAAACGCACCACCAACGACCCGATGGAGGCCCATTTCATTGGCTTCAACATGTGGGTGAAGGGCGTGGAGAAGGCGCAAAGCTTCGAGGCCGACAAGGTGATCCCGGCGATGATCGGCGTCGCGGTGCCCAACCTCACTGGCGGTCTCTCGACGATGATGCCGAACCACCACATCACCAAGCCCGTCTATATCGGCGAGATCCAGGCCGACGGCCAGCTCAACACGGTCTGGCAGACGCCGGGAACGCTGGTCGCGCAGGAATGGTCGCCCTACCTCGAGGGTTCGAAGGACCTGATCGCCGATTGGCGTCCGCCCATGTCTTGCGGCAACTTCAACGTCAAAACCGGCAAGTGCGGCGGCTGACGTTGCTCCCTGGGCTCCTCCCCTCGTCCTCCCGAGGGAGAGGGGCCTTCCTTCATGAAGCCGGATGACGTCGGATTTGGGCCGGCGAACCGAAATGGTGGTTATGCCGCTTTCAAGAGTCTTCAACAAAACCTCTTGCCTAAAGCAAATCGCATTTGGGTCGAACCGCTGTGGTCGTCATTGCGAGCAAAGCGAAGCAATCCAGGGGCGCCGTGAAATGTCTGGATCGCCCCGCCGCCATAGCCCGTCCGGGAGGACGGGCGTCTCTCGACGCCCTGTCGCTCCTCGCGATGACGCCCGCGGTTCGACTCAAGCGTTCCGTGCGCTGAGCATTCTTCGAGCATTCAGCGTCATGGCCCTGCTCGCCTTTTCAGGCGCGGCGCGCGCCGACGCCGTCGACGACACGCTGGCCAAGTTTCTCGACGACAAGTTTCCCCAAACCGCAGCCGCAATCGGCGAACTGGCCGCCGAGGCGCCGCCGCAAGCGGCCGCCATCCTGGATGCGCTCGGCGACAACCGCCTCATGATCGATCCCGCCGATCATATCGTGGCCTACAAGACTGCCGCGGGCCCGCTCATCAACGCCAAGACCGGCGCGCCCGTTCAAGGCGTTGACGCCGCCGCCTTCAAGAAGGTGCGGGTCAACAACGCGCTGCGAAGCGCCATCCAGGGCGCGATGGGGTCTTTGACCCTCGCCAATCCCGATCCGGAAAAGCGCCTCGCGGCCGCCGAGGACGTGTTCAAAACGCGCGACGCCAAGGCCTTACCCGCGCTTCAAACGCAGCTCGCCAAGGAGAGCGACCCGCGCGTTGCAGCCGCACTGAAGCTCGCTCAAGCCTCGATCTTCGCGACGAGCGACAGCGCCTCCACGCAGGATCGCCTCGCCGCGATCGCAACGCTGAAGGAGCGCGGCGACGAGGACGCGCAGAGCCTTATCGACGCGCTCGCGCAGAAGGCGACTGATCCGGCAGTGAAAAGCGCCGCCGCATCCGCCTTGAGCACGATCCATGCTCGCCTCGCGTTATGGGGCGTCGTGCAAAACCTCTGGTACGGCATTTCGGCGTCGTCCGTTCTGCTTCTGGCGGCAATTGGACTTGCGATCACCTTCGGCGTCATGGGCGTCATCAATATGGCGCATGGCGAAATGGTGATGCTGGGCGCCTATGCGACCTATGTCGTGCAGACGCTGCTGCCGCCGTCCTTGCAGGAATGGTCGCTCGCGTTCGCCATCCCGCTCGCCTTCCTTGTCGCGGGCGCGGTCGGCATCGCCATAGAGCGCCTCGTGATCCGATTCCTCTACACCCGCCCGCTCGAGACGCTGCTCGCGACCTGGGGCGTGTCGCTCATCCTGCAACAGTTGGTCCGCAGCCTGTTTGGCGCCAACAACCGCCAGGTCAGCAACCCGCACTTCATGTCCGGCGCGTTCGAACTGGGGGGTCTGTCGATCACCACAAACCGCCTTTGGATCATCGTTTTGTCGGCGGTCGTCTTTATTGGACTCCAGCTCGTGCTGCGCGCGACGCCTTTCGGCTTGCAAATGCGTGCGGTGACGCAGAACCGCCGTATGGCGGCGTCGATGGGCATCTCGACAGCGCGTGTCGACATGCTGGCCTTCGGGCTCGGATCGGGAGTGGCGGGAATCGCAGGCGTGGCGTTGTCGCAGATCGACAATGTGTCGCCGAACCTCGGTCAGGGCTACATCATCGACAGCTTCATGGTGGTGGTGTTCGGCGGCGTCGGAAACCTGTGGGGCACGGCGTTCGGCGCCCTCTTGATCGGACTCGCCAACAAGCTGCTCGAGCCGTTGATCGGCGCCGTCCAGGGCCAGATCGTGCTCCTGGTCTTCATCATCCTCTTCATCCAGCGACGACCGAGGGGACTCTTCGCGTTGCGCGGCCGCGCGGTGGAAGCATGAGCGCTCGGCTCGACCACCTCGGGATCGCGTTCGTCGCGATCCTCATCGCCGCAGCCATTGCGGTGCCGTTGCTGTCGCTGGCGGTCTCACCCAATTCTCCCGTCTATCTGCCGCCCTATCTCGTGCAGTTGCTCGGCAAATATCTTTGCTACGCGATCCTCGCCGTCGCGCTCGATCTGGTCTGGGGATATTGCGGCATTCTGTCGCTCGGTCACGGCGCATTCTTCGCCCTCGGCGGCTATGCGATGGGCATGTATCTGATGCGGCAGATCGGGACGCGCGGCGTCTACGCCAATCCGATCCTGCCTGACTTCATGGTGTTTCTGAACTGGAAGGAACTGCCCGTCGCCTGGTGGGGATTCAACTGGTTCCCCTACGCCATGGCGATGGTGGTGCTGGTTCCCGGCCTCCTGGCGCTCGCCTTCGGCTGGTTCGCGTTCCGCTCGCGCGTGACCGGCGTTTATCTTTCGATCATCACCCAGGCGATGACCTTCGCTTTATTCAAAGAGTTCTTCCGCAACGATTTTGGCTTCGGCGGCAACAACGGCCTGACCGACTTCAAGGACCTGCTCGGTTTCTCCCTCCAATCCGCCTCGTCAAAGGCCGCGCTGTTCTCGGCTAGCGCCATTGCCCTCATCATCGCTTATGGAGTCTCGCGCGCGATCATCGGTTCGAAGTATGGCAAGGCCCTCGTCGCGGTGCGCGATGCGGAGAGCCGCATGCGCTTTCTCGGCTATCGGGTCGAGAACTATAAGCTCTTCGTCTTTGTCGTTTCGGCCGTCATCGCCGGCATCGCCGGAGCGCTTTACGTGCCGCAAGTCGGCATCATCAATCCGAGCGAATTCGCGCCTGCCAACTCGATCGAAGCGGCGATCTGGGTTGCGGTCGGAGGCCGCGGAACGCTGATCGGCGCCGCGATCGGCGCGATCGCCGTCAATTTCGCCAAGACTTTCTTCACCGGGGCGTTTCCCGAATATTGGCTTTATGGGCTCGGTCTTCTGTTCGTCCTCACCACCCTCTTCCTCCCCAAAGGCCTGCTCGGACTAGCGCTCAAGGGTGGCCAACCGAAACCGCGCGAGACGGTTTCCGTCACGGCGATTGAGGAAGGCGTCGAACCGTGAGCCTCGCCGAAACGGCTAATCCCACCCTCACTCAGTCGCTTCTCTATCTCGACGGGGTCAGCGTATCGTTTGACGGATATAAGGCGCTGCGCAGCCTCTCGCTCGTGCTTGAGCCGGGCGAGATGCGTGCGATCATCGGCCCGAACGGCGCAGGCAAGACGACCATGATGGACGTCATCACCGGCAAGACGCGTCCCGACGAAGGCGAGGTTATGTTCGACGGGCGCCATGATCTGACCAAGCTTGACGAAGCCGAGATCGCGACGCTTGGGGTGGGGCGCAAGTTCCAGAAGCCGACCGTGTTCGAGAACCACACGGTCGAAGACAATCTCCTGCTGGCGACCAAGGCGCCGCGCAGCGTCCGCGCGACGCTGTTCGGGCGCGAAGATCCGAAAACGCTGAAGACGATCGACGCCATCCTCGCCACCACGCGGCTTGTCGATCATCGGACGCGCATCGCCGGTTCGCTATCCCATGGGCAGAAGCAATGGCTCGAGATCGGCATGCTGCTGGCCCAGGACCCGAAGCTCTTGCTTGTCGACGAACCGGTCGCCGGCATGACCGACGCCGAGACCGTGGCGACCGCCGATCTCCTGCGCGAAATCGCGCAAGATCATTCGGTGATCGTGGTCGAGCACGACATGCATTTCGTGCGCGAGCTCGGCGTCAGGGTGACCTGCCTGCACGAGGGCTCGGTGCTGGCCGAGGGCACGCTCGACCAGGTGAGCGCCGACCCGCGCGTCGTCGAAGTCTATCTGGGGCGGTGAACGGATGCTGACCGTCGACAGGATCGATCTTTTCTACGGGGCGGCGCAGGCGTTGCGGTCGGTTTCCCTCAAGGCGCAGACCGGACGCATCCTCACCGTTCTCGGTCGCAACGGCGTCGGCAAGTCATCGCTGTTGCGCGCAATCGTCGGGCAGCACATGCCGGCGTCCGGCTCGATCCGCTGGAACGACCAGGACATGACGAAGATGACCCCGTATCTGCGGGCCAAGGCCGGCTTTGGCTATGTCCCGCAGGGGCGCGAGATTTTCCCGCTGCTCACCGTGCGCGAAAATCTCATGACCGGCTACGCAACCAGGCCGCGCAACGAGCGGGTGATCGACGACGAGATCTTTGCGCTCTTTCCCGTGCTCAACGACATGCTGGGACGCCGGGGCGGCGACCTTTCGGGCGGCCAGCAACAGCAGCTCGCCATCGCCCGCGCGCTCGTGACGAAGCCCAAGCTTCTCGTCCTCGACGAGCCGACCGAGGGCATCCAGCCGTCGATCATCAAGGACATCGGCCGCGCCCTCGTCCATCTGCGCCGCAAGGGCGAGATGGCGATCCTCGTCGTCGAGCAATATTTCGAATGGGCGCGCGACATCTGCGACGACTATGCGGTCATGGATCGCGGCGTCGTCGTGCTGGCCGGCGCGCGTGAGCAGATGGACGAGGCCGCGGTGCGCGCGCGGATGACGGTCTAGGCAGCGGCAGGGTTCCCGACAGCATCGTCATTGCGAGGAGCGCAGCGACGAAGCAATCCAGGGATCGCAGGGTGATGCCCTTCACCTCTGGATCGCCACGCCCCCCAGGGAGCCAAAGCCCGGGGGGGCAGGCTCTGACGATCAGCATAAAGCAGATCGCGGCTCAGTGCGCGGCCGCAGCCGGAACCTTAGGCGCAGCGACGTTGCGCAAAAAGGGAACCAGCATCGTTGCAAAGACGAAGCAGACCATGATGGCGAGAAAGGCGTCGGCGTAAGCGAGCGTCGAGGCCTCGCGATAAGTGAGCAGCCAGAGCTGCTTGATTGCGGCCTCGTAGCCTGCTTGCGGGCTTCCCGGGATCGCGGCGTAGCGCTGAGCGACCTCGTTCACGAGCCTTGTCATCGCGCCGTTGGCGGGCGTCAGATTCGACGCAATCGCATGAAAATGGAAGTTGGTGCGGTCGTTGATCACCGCGCCGCAGACCGCAATCCCGACCGCGCCGCCGAGATTGCGCATCATATTGAACAGGCCGCTGGCATATTTGAGCCGTTCCGGCGGCAAGCTGCCAAGGCCGAGATTGACGCTCGGCGCGACTGCGAACACCTGCGGGAATCCGCGCAACACCTGAGGGATGAGCAGCTCGGCCGCGCCCCAGTCATGAGTGATAAAGCTGAAGCTCCACATCGAGAGGCCGAACGACGCGAGCCCAGCCATCATGAGCCAGCGCGTGTCGAGTTTTTTCGCAAGCATGACATAGACCGGCACACCGACGAGCGACGCCACTCCAGTCGAGAAAATCGCCATGCCCGTCTGCCAGGCGCTGAATCCGCGCACGTAACCCAAAAACAGCGGCGTGAGATAAATGGTCGAAAAGATGCCGATGCCGGTGATGAAAGAGAGGATGCAGCCTAGCGTGAAGTTCCGGTTTCCCAGCGCCCGCAGGTCGACGACCGGCCGCGGAAAGGTGAGGCTGCGAACGACGAACAGGAAGCCCGAGATGGCGGCGATCATCGCGCAATCGCGGATCGTGGCGTCGTCGAACCAGTTCCATCGCGACCCCTCCTCGAGCACGTATTCCAGGGTTCCGAGCGCCATCGCCATGAGGATGATGCCGGGATAGTCCGCGCCCTTGAGCAGCGAAAATCGGGTTCATCGATCTTTACGAGAAGCGGGACGCAGAATTGATATGGCCATGCCGGGAATGACATTGACATAGAAGAGCCAGCGCCAGTCGAGCGTGTCGGTGATGAAGCCGCCGATCACTGGCCCCAGCGTCGGCGCGACCGTCGCAATTCCGCCGACGACGGCGGCGGAGTAGACGCGCCGCGGACCCTGGAAATAATGAAAGGTCGACGTGAAGACGATCGGGATCATCGAGGCGCCCAGCATGCCTTGAAGCGCGCGGAAGACGATCATGCTTTCGATGTTCCAGGCGAGCCCGCACAGCATGCTCGCGATGGTGAAGCCGACGGAAGAGGCGGTGAACAGCCAGCGGGTTGAGAAGACGCGGGTCAGCCAGCCCGAGAGGGGGATCATGATGATCTCGGCGATGAGATAGGCGGTCTGCACCCAGCTGATCTGATCCTGCGCCGCGGAGAGGCCGCCGCCGATGTCCTGGAGGGACGAAGCGACGATCTGGATGTCGAGGAGCGCGATGAACATGCCTACGCACATCACGATGAACGGCCCGAGGCTCCACACCCAGCTCGCGTCGGACGCGGCGGCGGAGGATGGCGCGGCCTTGGCAGGGACGGCCGCGACGGCAGCGGCGGTCATTGTGTTTCCCCCGAGGCTGACCGCGTGTCCACGCCGACGGTCGTCGAGAGCCCCGGCCGCAGCGCGCGCAGCATCGGGTCGTCGTCGAGCTTGATGCGGACAGGAACGCGCTGAACGATCTTGGTGAAGTTTCCGGTCGCGTTCTCAGGCGGAATCACGCTGAAGACGGCGCCCGTCGCGGGGGCGACGGTCAGGACATGCCCGCGGAAGACGTGGTCCGGCAGCACATCGGCGACAACCGTCGCCGATTGCCCCGGAATCATGTGCTCGAGCTGGCTTTCCTTGAAATTCGCGTCGACCCAGAGGTCATGCGCCGGAATGACGGTGACCAGATAGGCGCCGCTTGCGACATAGGCGCCGATCTCGGCGGCGCGGTTGCCGACATAGCCGTCGATGGGTGAGCGAATGTCGGTATAGCCGAGATTGAGCTCGGCCGTCTGAAGATCTGCCTCGACCTGAACGACATCGGCCTTGGCGACGGCGATCTCGGCGTCCAGAACCGTGAGCTGCTGCTTCGCCGCGTCGAGCCCGGCCGCGGACGAGACCACGCTCGCTTCAGCTGCCAGGTTCAGAGACGACGCCCGCTCCGAGTTCTGTCGTGATCCGGCAGCCGTCTGGGCCAAGTCGCGATACCTTTGGTCGTCCTCCTTGGCGAACGCCGCCTGCGCTGTCTTGGCGTCGAGGTCCGCCTTCGCCTGGCGGATGGTCGTTTGTTGCATCGTCAGTTTTCGCTCGAGGCTGTCGAGCGTCGCCTTCCGCGCTTCGACAATTGCGGCCGCGCGGTCGGCGGCGGCGCGAAAATCGCGGTCGTCGAGACGAATCAGCGGCTGTCCCGCACGCACATATTCGTTGTCCCCAACCAGGATCTGCGTGACGAAACCGGCCACATGCGGAGATATCGGCGTGACATTGCCGCCGGCATAGGCGTCGTCGGTGCTCTCGATGAAGCGTCCGACGGTCCAGTAGTCGTAACCGTATCGCGCCCCGACGAACACGATGAGCCCGCCGAGCGCGGCATAGGCCAGCCATTTGAGCCGCGCTTTTGTCACCGCGTTGGTTGGCACCTTCTCAATGCGTTCGCCGGCGATCGCGGTCATTGTCGTCTCCTCGATGTTCACATCGGCTCTGCGATGGCGTCTATAAAAGCGTATATACGCCTATATGGCGCTCGCTCAGTTCGGATTGCCTGACTTAGCCAGTCGCGGAGGACTCCACGGGGAGATCGGTCGCCGTCACCTCGCGCAGCAAGGCGCGCAGTCCGGCGGCCCGCTCGTCGCCGAAGGCGGCCGCAAATTCTTTTTGCGCCTTCTTCCAGCCCTCGTAGCCGGCCCTGAGCCTTTCGGCGCCCGCCTCCGTCAGTCTGCAGCTCCTTGCTGCGGCGGTCCTTAACTCCCGGCGCGACGCTGATGAGGCCGTCGCGCTCGAGCGGCAGGATGTTCCGGCCCAGCGTGGTTCGATCCATCACCATGGCTTCGGCCAATACGTTGATGGTCATCGGCCCCAACCGCTTAAGCTTGACGAGGATCGAATATTGGGTGGTGCGCAGCCCCACTGCGGCCAAGTGCTGGTCGTAGAGCTGCGTTATGTGGCGCGCCGCCTGGCGGACGGCCAGGCAGGTACACTCTTCAGGCCGCGGCAATCCGTCGGTCGACATGACAAGTTTCCGTCCTTCACAATAGAAGCATGTCCGCGTGCTTGACAATAGGAGCATGTACGCCTAGTTACGCGCATATACCCTTAATGTCAAGCCGGACCAGGAGGACCCCACGGGGCTAGCGGACGCGTCACTCTCGTTCGAGTATGCTGCCGGAGGGAGACCAATTCTTCTGATTGACGGCCGCCCAATCGGAAGGCCGGCCATCAAGGCGATGCATCCGCACCCCTTCGTGCTGACGCAGCGTTTCGGGCTCGATTGGCGGTGTGAACACGTTGTCGACCAGCGTGTATTCGGCTGCTAGACGGCCGACAGGATTCAGAGCGGCCGTGTCCACATGGCTGTTCTTGGCGTTGAAGATGTTGTCCCGAAGGTGGAAACGAACCACTCGTCCCCACACCACGTGATCGCGGAAGTCGCCGACGGTGAATTCTCGCTCCAGCTTGCATTCCATCGCGACCGGGGCGCGGGCGACACGCGGCGGACGCACGACCATGCTCGGCGCTTTCTCGATATCCGCCGCGTTGAATTCGTCGACTTCAGGCGGATACTCGAAGGCGGTCTTGTGCATTCTGTTGGCGAGCGGCAGCGTGACCAGATTTGCGACGAACTCTCCCGAGTACGGATATTGACGTAGGTATCCTTGAGGGTGAACCCGTCCGACCTGTGCTGAATTGAAATTGACAGGATGGGCGGCTTTCGGCAGGCCACCGTAAAGAAGGAAAATGGCGCCAGATTCGGGATACCCTGCTTCGAGACGGTGCTGATCCATCCGATCGATCGCGGAACGCCATTTTTAGCTCCGTGGCAGCTCTCATGAATGAATGTGGGCCTACGGTGACGCCGTCAGACCTGCAAAAGCGATTGGATCAAGCTGAGCTCACGCGCGATGGCCCTGCTTGCTTGCTCGCCGATGATGACGCTCGGGGCCATGGTGTTAGCCAGGGGAACCCGGGGCATCACGGAGGCGTCGGCGATACGGAGACGCTCGATGCCGTAGACCTTGAGCCGGCTGTCCACCACCGACATGTCATCCTGCCCCATCTTTGCCGTGCAGCTCTGGTGCCAAATGGTGGTGACGCCATCGCGGATAAAATCGTCCATGGCCGAAGGGGTGAGCGCAGTCGGCATGACCTCGCGCTTCACAAAGCCGCGCAGCGCCTGCGCAGCGCCAACCTCGCGCGCAAGCTCCACGCACCGCCGCAAAGCGGTCAGGTCAGCCGGATCGGAGAGGATCTGCGAGTTTATCAGAATCGGGTCTTCGGGTCTGGCGCCGGTCAGGCGCAGACGGCCCACGCTGTGCGGGCGCAGGAACGCCGGAAAGATGCCCCAGGATCCGGCTGGTATGGTGTGACGCGCAGCGAGTTCAGGGGTCGGGACGGGAAACTGGATCTGCAGCAATTGGATATCAGGGCTGTCCAACTCCGGCGTGCTCTTGGCGAAGATGGTCGCTTCCCCGCCATTGCCGCGCGGAGGCAGCGGGTCGGGATATTCCCAAATGCAACTTGAGACCATGATGTAGTCCTGGAAGTTGGCGCCCACTCCCGGGAGGTGTTGGAGCACCGGGATATCCAGCGACGTCAGCGTTTCGGCATCACCAACGCCGGACTGCATCAGCACCTTTGGGCTGTGGATAGCGGCCAGGGACAAGATCACTTCCTGTGAAGCGAGAAAGCGGCGGCTCCGACCGTCGAGGATGCATTCCACGGCCGATCGCCGCTCCTCGTTCAATGAGCACGCGGGTGACAACGGCGTCGCGCAACACCGTCAGGTTTGGCTGGTTCATCAATGGAAAGGCATAGGATCGAAAGATCGACTGCCGCCGGCATCGCGAATGCGCAGATTGAAGTACGAAGCCCCTCCGGGGCCTTCCATCATGGAGCCGTTCACATCGTCGTAGACAGGGATGCTACGTTCGGCGGCGGCGTCGAGCATCGCCGGCGCGATGGGGTTCGGGTCGATCGGAGGGGTGATGTAAAGGAGACCATTCTGTCCACGGCGGGCTGGATCGGGAGCGCCCTGCCAGTTTTCGATCCCGCGGTAGATTGCCAGAACGGAATCATAGCTCCAGGCTGGGTCACCGGCCTGAGCAGCCCAGTAGTCCCAGTCGCTCTTGTGGCCTCGGGCCCAGAGCATGACGTTGATACACGATCCTCCCCCCAGCACCTTTCCCATGCTCATCGGGATTGCGCGCCCGTTGAGATGCGGGTTCGGCAACGCTGTGAACCCCCAGTCTCGCGCGCTGCCGAGATTGAGCGGCCAGGCGGCCGCCATTTCCACCACGCTGTCGCTCCCGCCAGCCTCGATCAGCAGCACCGAGACATCTAAATTCTCGGCTAATCGGCGCGCGACGACGGCGCCAGACGAGCCGGATCCGCAGACGATAAAGTCGTAGGCGCCTCGTAGTGCTCCGCGGAGTCGAAGCTGGTTTTCTTCCACCTCGCGGGTGAATTCAGCCTCGAGACGCTGGTGAGTTGACGCTTCGTTCATTTGCCACTCCAACACGTCGGGGTGATGCACGGGTGATTGGTTTCTCGGGAAACCAGCCAGTTTTGGTTGCTTTGGCTTCCCGAGTTCTAGCTGTCAGATGTGCCTGTGGCCGTCCGGGCGTCACCGGAGACGGCGTTGCGTCGTCGTTATTGCTGAAGGAACCGGAGCGCCTGGCCGATAAACTCAACGTGATATTGGAAAATTGCGCCGTGCCCAGCGTCCGGGAAAATGCTGAGTTCGGCATTCGGCAGTTTGCCGGCCAATTTCGCAGGATTGATCGTCGGCACCATGATGTCGTTGTCGCCGTTGACGACCAGAACAGGCTGCTTGATCGCAGTAAGCGAGCCTTCGGCCGCCATTCCCCATTTCGTGATCGCTGCGACTTGGGCGTGAATGGTTTCGTTCGTCACCGCAGCGTCGCGGTCTTCCTTGCGTTCGTTTAACCGGTTTAGGAACGCGTCGGCGGCCGTTTGGCTGGTTTTCGAGGGCCGGAAGAAGAGGAAATGCTTTGGATGCTTTATTCTGCGCGGCCGCCTTTGCGATAGCATCTTGCAACACCGGGCCGACGCTGCTGATGCCCTCGCCTCCGGCAGGCCCCGTGCCGGCAAGGATGATGCGGCGACAGCCCATCCGTTGACATTGCGAGCTTTCATCCTTGACTTTAGGAGTAAGTACGCGTATTTAGGCGCATATACGCATAATGTCAAGACTAGGTCAGGAGCCTCTCGATGACCCATTCTCTCGGCGCGGCCGTCATTACCGGCGCCTCGTTCGGCATCGGCGCCGTTTACGCCGACCGGCTCGCAAAGCGCGGCTACGACCTCATCCTGGTGGCGCGGAACGGCGAACGGCTGAAATCTCTGGCGACCCAACTGACTTCAGAGACGGGCCGGTCGATCGCGGTTCTTCCCGCCGACCTCGGCGACAAGGCGGAGCTCGCGAAAGTCGAGGCCGTGCTCCGCGACGATCCGAGCATAACAGTGCTGGTCAACAATGCCGGCGTAGCCTCCGTTGCTCCGCTCTTGAACTCGGATGTCGACCAGATGGAAGCGATGATCGCGCTGAACGTCACAGCGCTCACGCGTCTGACCTATGCCGCCGCGCCTGCTTTCGTCGCGCGCGGCGCGGGCGCGATCATCAACATCGGATCTGTGGTCGGCGTTGTGCCTGAGCGCCTCAATGGCGTCTATGGCGCCACCAAGGCCTTTGTCCTGGCGCTCAGCCAATCGCTGCAGCACGAGCTCGCTGACAAGGGCGTTCGCATTCAGGCCGTGCTGCCCGCCGCGACGGCGACGGACATTTGGGAAAAAGCCGGACGCCATCACTCGAAACTGCCCGCCGGCACGGTGATGTCGACGGAGGACATGGTCGACGCCGCTTTGGCGGGCCTCGACGAGGGCGAGGTCGTGACAATTCCCCCGCTTCAGGATGGGGACGACTGGACCCGCTTCGACGCTGCGCGGCTTGCGCTCGCGCCGAAGTTCATGAATTCCGCTCCAGCGCCTAGATATCGGGCGGCTCAGCCGGCTCGGCGGATCGCGTAAGGGCGCGACTTAACGAAAAACGAGGATCAAGCCATGCCGTCACGTTCAGTGGTGATCGCGGAGCCTGTCCGCACAGCGATCGGCGCCTTTGGCGGAACCTTGAAGGACGTGCCGGCGCCGGACCTTGGCGCCGTCGCCATTCGCGCCGCGGTCGAGCGGGCGGGCGTGAGGCCCGACGAGATCGAGACCGCGGCAATGGGCAATGTCGTTCAGGCGGGGACGAAGATGAACCCGGCGCGTCAGGCGGCGGTCCAAGCGGGCCTGCCGGTGACGGTCCCGGCCATGACCGTGAACCGCGTCTGCGGTTCCGGGGCGCAGGCGATCGTGTCGGCGGCGCAGGAGATCCTTTTAGGTAACGCCAACGCCGCCGTCGCCGGCGGCATGGAGAACATGGATCAGGCGCCTTTTCTCGTTCAGCGCGGCCGCTGGGGCTATCGGCTGGGCGACGGACAGCTCTACGACAGCGTGCTTCGCGACGGGCTCAACGACGCCTTCTCCGGGGAGCACTCGGGCTGGCATACCGAGGATCTGGTCGAGAAATATCAGGTGACGCGCGAAGCCCAGGATGAGTGGGCCTTACGCTCGCAACAGCGCTTCGCACGCGCCCAAGCGGCGGGACATTTCAAGGGCGAGATCGCAGCGGTCCAAGTCCCCGGCAAGAAGGGGCCGACGCAATTCGATCAGGACGAAGGCAATCGTCCCGACACCACGATCGAGGCGCTCGCACGCCTGAAGCCGGCGTTCCGCCCGGACGGGGCGATCACCGCCGGCAATGCGCCTGGCCTCAATGACGCGGCGGCCGCGATGGTGCTCGCGGACGAGGCCTGGGCCGAAAAGCGCGGCCTTCAGCCGAGCGCGCGGCTCGTCTCTTACGGCATCGCGGCGGTAGAGCCCGGCATGTTCGGGCTCGGGCCGATCCCAGCGGTCAGGCAGGCCTTGCAGCGCGCCGGATGGGACGTCGGCTCGATCGAGCGGGCGGAGATCAACGAGGCTTTCGCGGCGATCGCCATTGTCGTTGCGCGTGAGCTCGGCTTGTCCGACGAAATCGTCAATGTCGACGGCGGCGCGGTGGCTCACGGCCACCCGATCGGGGCGACCGGGGCGGTGCTGACTACGAAGCTCATCCATTCGATGCGTCGCGACGGTCTGAAGCGCGGCCTCGTCACTTTGTGCATCGGCGGCGGCCAGGGCATCGCGCTCGCGATCGAAACGCTGCACTGAACGGCAAGGAAGTGGAGAGCGAGGTTTGCCTGTTGCACGCCGCAATGTCCTGAAAACGGGCGCCGCCTTTGTCTCAACATGGATCGGCCCGCTCACCTTTGCTCAGTCGGCAGAAGGCGAGAGCGTCGGCGGGCCTCAAAGCGCGGAGAAAACAATGACAATGGCAGAGACACCGGTCGGCGTGACCAGCAAAGTCACCGTCGAACGCCGCAGCCAGATTCTTCTGATCGGGATCAATCGCCCCTATATCCAGAACCGGGTCGATCCGGAAACATACCTCGGCCTGGCGAAGGCGTATTACCAGTACGAGCACGACGCGTCGTTACGTGCAGCAGTGCTCTTCGGACACGGCGACAATTTCTCCCGAGGCATCGACGTCGACGCCTTTCAGGCGCTGGCGGCGTCGGGGCGCCCCTTCCTCTCCGACCCCGAAATCATTGATCCTTTGCCGAAATCAAAGGGCTTGTCGAAGCCGCTCATCGTGGTCGTCCACGGCGACACGTGGAATATGGGCCACGAGCTTCACCTTGTCGCCGACATACGAATTGCTGCCGCCGACACGCGCTTCGGTCAGGACGAGAACACGCACGGTCGCTTCCCGGGCGGCGGCTCTACGGTCCGTTTCGTACGTGAAGCGGGATGGGCGAACGCAATGCGCTACATGCTGACCGGCGACCATTGGAGCGCTGAGGAAGCGTTGCGCATGGGCGTGGTGCAGAACGATTGCCCCGACGGCCGACGCGGCTCTCGAGGCCGGCATTGAAACGGCAACGAAAATAGCCGCATGCGGGCCGCTCGGCGTCAAAGCGACGCTCGCTTCCGCGCATCTGGCGATCGATTCGTCGGAGACCGAAGCCCTGTCGAAACTGGAAGCGCAATACCGCGCGCTTTACGGCAGCGAGGATTTCAAGGAAGGCCGCAAGGCGGAGGCGGAAGGTCGTCTCCCCGTTTATCAGGGACGATGACCGACGCGGCCCTCGGGCCTACCGTCCGCGCCTTAAGTATGCCGGAATCCATACGGGAGTTGATGACGATGACCGAGCGCCACATTGAGGACTTCGCGGTCGGGGAGAAGCTGTCACGTCGCTCGCTCGTCGCGCGCGCCACATTCTTCGGGGCGGCGATGGCCGCGATTAGCGATGTCGCCAACGCCCAGGACGCCGGCTCCGGAAGCTACAGCAACGCCGCGATCGCTTTGCCCGACAGCAGCGTCGCTGCGAAAACCCGCGAGGAGCAAGTCCGCGCGGTCAGAATTGCACGCGCCATGCGAGCGGGACCGTCCGTGATTACCGAACACGCGACGGTCGCCGAGATGGATAAGCAGGGCCACATGACGGACATCTTGAGACAAGGGCACGAACGAGTGGGTCTGCATGCCGGGCAATGAAGATGTCGTCGGCGATCCGCCGATGTGTGTCGACGCCTTGGGCATGCAGTGGTTCAAGGATTTGCTTGAAGGCAAGCCCCAGCCGACGAACACGGCGCCAGGGCTTTGCTACATGCTCTGTGGCGCGACGCAGCACAGCAACACTGAGGCCCATGACAGAACGAGCCCCGCGATACCGATTGGCCCGCACTGGATGATCCTCTGGCCCTTCGACGCCGACCATTGCGGATTGCCGACGACAGTCCGGGACGCGGGCGCCTGGATCATGTTTGCCGGGACGCCCTACGCTTATCTGCACGTTTGCGGGACGCCTTGGGTGGGCAATGAATATTCGCCTGGCGACGAGGCGGTCTGGACGATGCGCTACCAGAAGCGAAGCGCCGGCTGACGGATTCCAGAGGGGCGCTGGATCGCTCGCGCTGTCACGCGCGCTCAAACACCTCCGCCCGCGCTTCGACGATGTCCTCGATCATTCCGTCGGCGGCGAAAGGCGCGAGCGCTTCGCGCATGGCGCTCTTCATCACAGGGACCTCGTCGCCGATCCGGTCCGATGACGAGGTCGACATCGACAGCACGCGTTCGACCAGGCGCTCGATCGGAACGGCGTAGGTCCCCTCGACCCGGATGGTTCCCGTCCGAGTGAACCGGCCGTCGGCGAAAAAGCCATGATGGTCGCGCGACGGCCGATCGCCCTTCCAGCGGTGGCGCACCGCGTTGAAAGTCTCGAGCCATGGATTGCGACCGTCTCTGACGCTCGTTGCGCCGCAGACCAGAACGCTTCCGCGAGGGGCGAGGACGCGATCGAGCGCCGCTCGCGCGGGCTCCGGTTCGAGCCAGTGGATCGCGCGGCCGATGGTGACAATATCGAATGCGCCGAGCTTCGCGGCGACGTTCTCAAACCGGCCCTCGATGAAGGTGACCGAAACGCCGGCGCGCTTGGCCGCGACGCGAGCGGCCTCGACCATGCCGGGCTCGGGATCGACCCCGACCACCTCTCGGCAATAGGGCCCAGACCCGATCGCCAGAATGCCTGGCCCCGCGCCGACATCGAGCAAGCGCTGACTTCGGTCGAGACCGAGCTCTAGCGCTACGGCTCCGAAGAACGCCGCGCCATAAGGGGGCCGGGCGCTCTCATAATAGGCGACGGTGGAGGCGAAACGTCCCATGGCGATCCTTGGCCCGCGTCGATCGTGACGCCGCGGCTCAGAACCACGCGACCGCGGCGCGAACGTGGCGGGCGTCAACATCGCGTGTTCAACTCCGCGCGATTTCTGGAACCCACGAAGGTCTCAGGGGTTTGTTTGCGGAGGGTTGAGAACCCATAAGGAGAACATGATGTCACGTTTAGCACTACTTTCGACAGCGGTTTCGTTGACGCTCATCGCGACGCCAGCTCTCGCGACGTTCAGCGATTATAATGGCAACGATACGGTCGCTACTCAGGAGCAAGGGAACACGGCGGCTGTCGGTAATGTCGGCAATCCGAACTACGGGGGCGGGTGGAGCAATGGCGGAATTCCCATCATCGGTCCGTTGTTCGGCGCAGTGACGGCGCCTGTTACGATGGCGACGGGCCGCGGCTGGGCCCAGCCTAACCCAACATGTGGTCTGTACCACGACTTCAACGGGCGATATACGTCCATCTGCGGACTGTAAGACTGGTCCTGGCAAACTACGAGAACATACGCCGCTCCTGCTTGCGCAGGAGCGGCGTCTGTTGCGCAGACCGTGCTCTGTTAACGCTGTCCGCCGGACGCGGAGATGCGTTCGCCCGTCAGCCAGGATGACTGGTCTGACGCCAGGAAAACGGCGACGCGCGCGATATCGTCTGGCTGACCCATGCGGCCCATCGGCATCACCATGCCCATCGCCTTTGCGGTTTCCATTGTAAGCCCCATGGTCTTCGTGCCCTCGGTTTCCGTCGCTCCGGGCGCGATCGCGTTGACGCGAATATTCTTCGGCGCAAGTTCGACAGCGAGCGCGCGGGTGATCGTGTCGACCGCCGCCTTCGAGGACGAATAGACGACCGAGTTCGGCACCGGGTTTACGCTCGCGATGGTGCTGAGGTTGATGATGCTGCCGCCCGCGCCGTCGAAGGCCGCGACTGCTTCCTTGCTGGCGAGCAGTGTTCCCAGCACGTTGGTGCCGAACTGCCGCTCCACATCCTCCTCCGTCACCGCCTCGATTGGCGCAAATGAAAACACGCCCGCGTTATTAACGAGGATCGAGGGCGCGCCGAGTTTCGTCTTCGTCTCGGCAAACAGGCGCTTGACGTCTGCGCCTTTGGCCACGCTCGCCTGAATCGCGACCGCCTTGCCTCCCTTGCGAACAATCTCCTCGACGACGCGATCAGCGCCGGCCTTATCCGACGCATAATTGACGGCCACCGCCGCCCCCGCCTCTGCGAAACGGCGCGCGATCGCCGCGCCAATCCCTTTTGACGCTCCCGTCACGATCGCCACTTTCCCGCTGAGTTCGCCCATTCGTCGCGCTCCTTGTCTCCACACGGCGCCAGGATTGGCTCCAGAGACTTTGATGGGCGTGAGCGTAGGCGATGCGCATGGCGATAAGTATTGCGGCAACGGCGATATGATATATGCGCTTTGAGCATGAATGATCGGCTGCAACAACTCGCCCTGTTCGTCCGCACCGTCGAGAGCGGAAGCTTCTCTAAGGCCGCGCGCGAATTCGGCCTCACTCAGCCGTCTGTGTCGCGCGCCATCGCGGCGCTCGAGCGTCGCTTGGGCGTCAAGCTCCTCGTGCGCACGACCCGGCAGGTCTCCGCCACGGACGCCGGCGAAGCGTTGCTTGCTCGCGCGCGCGACGCCCTGCTCGCGATTGACGAAGCGGAGAGTGCGGCGCGCGGCGCCGATCATCTTTCCGGCATGCTGCGCGTCGCCCTGCCGCCAGGTTACGGCGTCTGGCGCATCGTGCCGTTGCTTCCGGCGTTTGCCGCCAAGCATCCGCTGCTCAAGATCGATCTCATGATGTCGGACCGCTACGAGAACCTGATCGCCGAAGGCGCCGACCTTGCGCTGCGCATTGGCGACCTGCCCGATTCGAGCTTCGTCGCCCGAAAACTCGAGAGCGCGCGGCGCATGTTCCTAGCGTCGCCGTCCTATCTCGTCCGTCGCGGCGCGCCCATGAACCTTGCCGACCTCGCAAGGCATGAGCTCATCAGCGGCCCGGGCGACGGCGGCGACCAGACTTGGATCGCGCGCCGCAACGGACGAGTGGAGCGTCAGGCGCTAAGTCCCCGCATCCATTCGCGCTCTGCGACTGGCGTCGTCGCCTGCGTGGTTGCAGGACTCGGCATCGCTACCGGATCGAGCTGGATGTGCGCCGATGCGCTCGCTTCAGGCGAGGCGATCGAGATTCTCGCCGACTATGCGCTCGATCCGGTCACGGCCTATGTCGTCTTCCCTGCCGGACGGCGCCCCTCGCAACGCGCCCGCGCATTCAGCGATTATCTGGAGGAGGCTCTCTCCGCGGCCGACGCGAAGAAAGGCCGCGAGCTCGAAAAGTCCGAGACGTAGCCGGTGCGCGCGGTCTCATCCGTTGCGGAAGGCGTAGGCGTAGCCGTTGAGCGCGGGCGCGCCTCCGAGATGTGCGTAGAGCACTTTCGATCCCTTGGGGAAAAAGCCCTTTTGCGTGAGATCGATCAGGCCTTGCATCGATTTGCCCTCGTAAACCGGATCGGTGATCATGCCTTCGAGCCGCGCTGCGAGCCGGATCGCCTGCTTGGTCTCCTCCGACGGCACGCCGTAGAGGGGATAGGCGTAGTCCTCGATCAGCACAACGTCTTCGTCGGCGATGTCCTGGCCGAGTTCGACCAATTTCGCGGTCTTGCGCGCGATATCGAGCACCTGCGCTTTTGTCTGCTTCGGCGTCGCCGACGCATCGACGCCGATCACGTTGCGCTGCCGCCCGTCCTTGGCGAAACCCACCACCATGCCGGCGTGCGTCGAACCTGTGACCGTGCACACGACGATGGCGTCGAAGGCGAATCCGAGCTCGCGCTCCTGCGCGCGCACCTCCTCGGCGAAGCCGACGTAACCCAGCCCGCCATATTTGTGCACCGACGCGCCCGCAGGAATCGCGTAGGGCCGGCCGCCTTGCGCCTCGACATCCTTAAGCGCGTCCTCCCAGCTTTTGCGAATGCCGATGTCGAAACCATCGTCGACGAGCCTGACATCGGCGCCCATGATGCGGCTCAGTAAAATGTTGCCGACACGGTCGTAGACCGCGTCCTCATGCGGGACCCAGGCCTCCTGCACCAGCCGGCATTTCATCCCGATCTTGGCCGCGACCGCAGCCACTTGGCGCGTGTGGTTCGACTGCACGCCGCCGATCGTGACCAGCGTGTCGGCGTTCGAGGCGATCGCATCCGGGATGATGTATTCGAGCTTGCGCAGCTTGTTGCCGCCGAAGGCTAGGCCCGAATTGCAATCGTCGCGCTTGGCGTAGATCTCGACATGATCGCCAAGATGCGCGCTCAGGCGCTTGAGCCTTTCGATCGGCGTCGGACCGAAGGTGAGCGGATAGCGTTCGAATTTTTCCAGCATGGCGCGGCGCGTACGTGAGATCGAGGCTTGCGATGCTAGACCAAGACGCGCTCAGCTGGAACAAGTCGAATGGCCATTGTTCACGACTATCAACGCCGAATTTCAAGCCTGCTAACAGGCTGAGTTCGAAGGAGTGCTTCCGTGACCTTGCCTGCGCGAAAGTCCGTGGCGGAGGCTCAACCGCTCATCGCGGTTCGCGACGTTCGCGCGAGCAGCCGCTGGTATGCGGAATTGCTCGGAGCGGACGCGCTCCCCGATCACCCGCACCGCGACGTCTACGATCGCATCTGGCGCGCTGGCCGATTGCTTCTTCAGTTGCACGCCTGGGACGCGGAAGAGCATCCCAATCTCGTCAACGCCGACGCGGCGCCTCCTGGGCATGGCGTCGTGCTGTGGTTCCAAGTCGACGATTTCGACGCGGTCGTCGAGCGCGCTCGCCGATTGGGCGCTGAGATTATCGAAGAACCTCATTTCAACCCCGCGCCGCAGCACCGGGAGATTTGGCTCCGCGACCCCGATGGCTACGTGCTCGTGGTCGCCAGTCCGGACGGCGAAAGCGGTTCGTAGCGCTCCCCGCTGCAGTGTTGACGCCGTCGCGATTTGGCTAAACAACGCTCGTCATTGCGAGGAGCAAAGCGACGAAGATTCCATGGCCGAAAGGCTTCATACGTTCATCTGGATCGCTTCGCTTGCGCTCGCGATGACGAATGTGGGCTCGATCAAATCGAGGCTGAGGCGTGCTTCGGTTGCGCGTCATTGCGAGGAGCGGGCGTCGAAGCGCCCTTCAAGTCATGCGCTGGAGAACGCGATCGTCTTTGACAAGCCAATGGTAGAGCGCGCCCGCGACATGAAGCGCGACGATCACGCCGATCAGAATTCCGCAGATGAGGTGCCAGACGATGATGCGGTCCGACAACGGCTGATCCTTGCCGAGAATGGTCGGAAAGTCGAAGAGACCGAAGACGCTGACCGGATCGCCGTAGGCGTTGGTCCCTGCCCAGCCGAGCACGGTCGTGACGATTATAAGCACGTAGAGCAGGTATTGGGCCCAAAGCGAGGCGCGCTGCTCGATCGCCGGCATAGACGGGTCCGGGACCGGCACGCCGAAGGCTAGGCGCCTGGCGAGCCTCACGACCATGACGATCAGGACAAGCGCGCCCAAGGCCTCGTGGAAGTTATAGAGATTGTCCCTGAGCGAACCCTCGGGAACGAGCCGCTTCATAACGGGACCTAAGGCGAGGAGCACGATGACCGCACCCGCGACAAACCAGTGCATCAGTTTCGCCGACGTCGAATAGCTGACCGGCGACGCGTGCGAATTCCTTGCTAATTCCATGAGGCCCCCCACTCGAGGCGTTAAGCGTTTTCTAAGCTAGCAGATCGCCACGGCGCCAACGACAGAAAGACGCCAAGCTTATGGAAGAGGCGATCCGGCCCTGCCCGGCCACGGCAAACCATAGGCCGCCCTAGCCTGACCGGCGCCGCGGGAGCGTTTTTCCACTGCGCTCACGCCGAGAGGTTTGGCGGCATCGGTTCATGCGGGGTTCAGGCAGATTATGGGAATATAACCTCGGGGAGCGCTCAACAGGGACATTTCTATGATCAAGAGCCTATCGTCGCGGCCGGCCTCACGATCGGTCTCGCGGGTTATGCTTTTGCGCAGAATACGGTAACCGGCGCTCCCGCTGGGACCGCCCCCGAGACCCCCGCCCCGGGGACCCCCGCCCCGATCCCGGGGATGATGCCCGCCCCGACTGGGTCGCATCAAAGCCAGATGCGGCATCGGGCAAACAGGAGCAGGGAAAGGGCTAGGGCCTCAGCCCGTCATATGCGGCAGAAGCCTGCTGCGACGCCGGCGACCTAAGCTCCCAGCAGCTCAGGGTCGAACCGAGCCGCTTACGGGGCGGTCGGCGCAGTAGTTGTTTTAGCCTTGCCCCCGGAGCGCCGTGAGCCGGTCGAGCGTCTTGCGGTCGAGCGTGAGCCGCACGCCCCTGCGACCATCGGGCGGGGGGCTATGCCTTGGGCGCCTCCGGCAGGCTCGCCTCGACACCCGAGCAGATTGAGTGTTTCAAACGCAAGGCGCCGCGTTCAGGGACAGGCTTCGGCGATGAGCGCTTTCGCGCCATCCATCCCGGCAAGCTCAACCGGGGCGAAGCCCTCCGGCTTGTCGGGCGCCGCGGCCGCAATGGTCGCGCCGCCGTGAGCGAGCGCGCAGAAGCGCTCGCGCGCGATGAGCGCGCGCGCCGGAGTCCTTCCAGTGGTCGGCAGCGGGACGGCTTCGCCGCCGGGCGCGCTCGAGGCCAGGCTCAGGGCCAGAGACAACGGCGCCTCTGGCGGCTTAAGACCGCGCTCGTTCGTCTCCGCTTCGACCGCGCCGCCGCCGCGGCGATAGCGGAAGGCGATTTCGATCGTCTCGTCGCTTCCAGCGACCGGTTGCGCGACGCTCGCCTCTATGAGATCGGCGCGCGGCGGATCGCCGTCGAACGCTTTGGCGTTGAGGCCGTTCGCGCCGCTCGCGAGGATCGGTTCGGCCGGGTCGAGCGCAAGCGTCGCGAGACGCGAGGCCTTGAGTTCAGCGGGACTGAGCCAGCGAATGCTGGCCGCCCATGTCTTGCGCATCAGCGTCATCACAGGGTCGCCCACGCCCATGGCGTTGAGATAAGCCTCGACCGCCGCGTCAACGCCCCGCTGCTCGTAGATCTTGCGCGTCGACTTGAGGTGCGCCAAGCCTTCGGTCTCGCTCACCAGCGTGGTGATCTGATGCACCCCGATCCGCGCCGAAGGCGCTGCGAGGCGTTCGACCCCGCCGGCGAGCACGAGCACGCAGGCCGAGGCGCACATGGCGCCGCCGGTGATCGCGCTGCCGGGGCCATCCGGACATTTAGGCGAGGCGTCCGGACAGTTCGTGACCAGCGTCCTGGCGACGGCGACCGCGAGGCCCTTCTCTCGAATGAGTTCGCCCATGGCCCCCGCATCGGCGACCGAACCGCCCGGAGAATGGATGAGGATGGGCAGCCGGCGGCCCTTCAACCTCTCGACTGCTTCTGCAAACGCTCTCGCCGTGCCGGGCACGATCTGGCCCTCAGCCGACAGCCATTCCGGACAATTCGGCTTGCAGGCCGCTTCAGCGCTTACCACGCGCACGAAACGCATCGGATGGACGCCGCGCGGGCGCGCGGGCGGCCTCAAGTCGGCGTAGGACGGCAGAGCGACGAGGCCGAGAAGCGCCGCCGCCAGCGCCTGGGCGGCTCGCCTCAAGCGTCGCTTGCGGTGGGGCGGCCGGCTCTCGGCCATGGGACAAGGATCCAGTCTCCGCGAGCGCCCGGGACGATCCCGCTCTACGATGCGGCCCTGCGGCTTTCCCTGTAATCGCGGCCCTGTTCGCCCCGCAAGCGCTGATATTCGAACGCGACGACGCTCGCGCCGTGCTGGCGCTCCAGGCGCCGCACGATGAAATGCCCGCGGGCCAAGGTCTGAAAATGGTCGGCGAAGGCGGCGTTGACCGCGGCGCCGCCGATCGCGCCCAGGACCGGCGCCGCCTGGGCGGCGAGCTTCTCGCTCACCACGACGCCGAAAGCGCGCGGCAATCTGCGAAATCAACCGCGCGATGACGGGCGCGGACTGGGCGGCGACGCCCTCGCTGGCGACGAAGCGCGCGCTGTCGCTGACCGACTTGGCGAGCGCGGCGCGAACCGTGAAATATCCGCTTTCGAAGGCCGTCTCTCCGCCTGGGCCGCCAAGAGCGAACACTTCGACGCAGGCAAGAGCCGCCTCCGGGAGCGGTGAGGTCCTCGCCCTCCTGGCGCGCGATCTCGGCGATCGAGCGCAGAAGGATCGTGGTCGAGATCGGCAGTTCGACCGGCAGCGCCGCGAGCCCAAGCGCGCCTCCTACCGCGCCGGACGCGGCGGCGGCGAGCTTATGGGCGCGGTTCGCGGGCTTGGCCGGCGCGTTCAGGTCGAGCGTGCGCAAAGCGAGCTTGAGCGCGCCCCTGAGGGCCGCCTCGCTCACATGCGCGATCACGCGCCGGGCCGATTGCGGCATCGTGCCGCTCAGCATTCCGACCGGACGTCCGACAGCGTCGGTCAGCCGCTGGGCGAAGCTCGTCCCCTCGAGGCAGGCGATAGCCCGCCTTAAGTCTTCGGTCTCCTTCGGCGTAAGCCGCGCCGGCATATATTCGATGGTCGCCATAACCGCCCCCGAGCCGCGTGGGCCATTCCGCGTCAACGCCGTGATATGGGGGCGCCAAAGGCTCAGGCCAAGAGCTCCGCCGTCAAACGAAGGCGATAATCCCGAGGCTGATGACGCCGGCCGCCCAGCAATAATAGGCGAACGGGCTCATCGCCTCGAATTCGTGCCTATTGAAATAGCGCATCAGGAAGGCGAGGCTCAGATAGGCGACGACGCCGGCGACCAATCCGGACAAAAGAGCCACCGGCCCCAGCGTCGCCCCCTCCTTCATCAGTTTCGGCGCCTCATAGACATTGGCGGCGAGAATGATCGGCGCGCCCATGAGGAACGAGAAGCGCGCCGCTTCCGCGTGCTTGAGCCCCGCCACGACGCCGGCGACCATTGTCGCCCCCGAGCGCGAGATGCCAGGGATCAGGGCCAAACATTGGGCAAAGCCGACCGCAAGCGCCCCCTTCCAGTTGAGCTGCCCCAGCGAGCCAACCGATTCCTCGCCGATCCGGTCGCCGAAATAAAGGATGAAGCCATTGACGATCAGGAAGACCGCGGCGATTGCGGGCGCGGCGAAAGCGTCGCCCAGGAGCTTGCGGAACAGGGCGCCGACGATGACGGCCGGGATCGTCGCCAGGATGACGTAAAAGAACGTCCGTCTGTCCGTCTTCGCGCGGGCGTCCGGAGCGCTTATGAGGGAGCGCAGAAAGCTCAGCCAGTCGCGCCAGAAGAAGACGAAGAGCGCGATCGAAGTGCCCAGATGCATGACCACCAGATAGGCGAGCCAGTCCGGGGCCTTCTCATCGACGCCCCAGTTCAACAGCCGAGGCAGAATGACCGCGTGACCGAGGCTCGAGACCGGAAACAGCTCGGTCACGCCCTGCAGCACGGCCATGATAATCGCTTGCAGTGCAGTCAAAGCGGCCCCCGCCGGTCAGTGGAAAAGACGCCCGGCGGGCGCGGTCATAGAACCTTCGTCGCAGAGCGTCCAGCCGTCAGCAGGTGGCGTGGCCGCACTTGTGAACGGCGTCGACCTTGTCCTTGAGCTGGTCGTAGCCGACCGCGCCGACAACGACGTCCTGGCCGACGACGAAGGTCGGCGTGCCGTTGATTTGCAGCGCGTCGGCGAGCTGCATGACTTCGCTCAAGCCCGATTTGACCTCGGGGCTCTCCATGTCCTTGGCGAGCTTATCCATATCGAGGCCAAGCTCGCGGGCGACCGCCAGCGCCTCGGTCTTGCCGACGGGGCCATGCATCGCAAGCAGCTTCGAGTGGAAAGCCCAGAACTTATCGCCCGGCAATTGATTGCGCGCGGCGCTCGCCACCTTCGCCGCCTCGACCGATCCCGGCCCCAGAACCGGATAATCCTTGAGGACCAGCTTGAGGTTCGGATCGTCCTTCATGAGCTTGGTCACGTCCGGCAGCGCGCCTTTGCAGAAGTGGCAATTGTAGTCGAAGAATTCGACGAGCGTCGCGGTGCCCTTCGGGTTGCCGATGGTCGCCTGATATTTCGAGCTGAACAGCGCGCTCGACTGGGTGTCGACGACTTTCTGCCGCTCCGCGTCCGCTGCTTCCTTGTCATGCTTGTCGAGCGCTTCGATCGCCTGACGCAGCACTTCCGGATTGTTGACGAGATAATCTTTGATGAAGGCGCCCAACTCCTGCTTCTGCGCCGGCGTGAACTCATCGGCGCTCACTGGCGCGGCCATGCAGGCCGTCCCGACGAATGCGGCCGCAAGGCCAAAAGCGGTAGCGAGCTTCATCAAGGTTCTCCAGACTGCGGCCGGGGCCCAACGGCGACCGCCCTATTCATAAGCGGCGCCCATTGAGGCCACAATTGCAACTTTGTTGTGGCCCTTTGAGGCTGATCCTAGCGGATTTCCGGGATCGTGTCTTCCCGGGCCATATTGCCGAAACGGGTCACCTCGGCGTCGAACTGAAGCTCGACCGTGCCGGTCGGCCCGTGGCGCTGCTTGCCGATGATGACCTCCGCCCGGCCGTGCGCATTCTCCATCTGCGCCATCCAGCCGATATGCTCCTCCGTGCCGGGCCGAGGCTCACGGTTCTTGAGGTAATATTCCTCGCGATAGACGAAGAGAACAACGTCGGCGTCCTGCTCGATCGAGCCCGATTCGCGCAAGTCCGAGAGCTGCGGCCGCTTGTCGTCGCGCTGCTCAACCTGGCGCGAAAGCTGGGAGCAGGCCAGGATCGGGACGTTGAGCTCCTTGGCCAGCGCCTTGAGGCCGGTCGTGATCTCGGTCAGTTCCTGCACCCGGTTTTCAGACCGCGTTCTCGAGCCGCCGAGAAGCTGGAGATAGTCGACGACCAGGAGGTCGAGGCCCCGCTGGCGTTTGAGCCGCCGCGCGCGGGCCGTGAGCTGCGCGATCGAGACGCCGCCGGTCTGGTCGATGTAGAAAGGAATCTGCTGCATGTCGCGGACCGCATCGGCGACATGATGGAAGTCGGCTTCGGTAATGTCGCCGCGGCGGATCTTGTAGGAGGCGACGCCGGATTGTTCGGCGATGATGCGGGTCGCGAGCTGCTCCGCCGACATTTCGAGCGAAAAGAAGCCGACAATGCCGCCGTTGGCGGCCTCGACCGAGCCATCGGCGCGCGTCCGGCCTTCGTAGGTCTTGGCGATGTTGAAGGCGATGTTGGTGGCGAGCGCCGTCTTGCCCATGCCGGGGCGGCCGGCGAGAATGACGAGATCGGACGCCTGCAGGCCGCCCATATAACGGTCGAGATCGCTCAGCCCTGTTGCGATCCCGCTCAGCGAGCCGTCGCGTTCATAAGCGCGCGCGGCCATGTCGACTGCGGACTTGAGCGCATCCGAAAACCGCTGGAAGCCGCCGTCGTATCGCCCGGCCTCGGCGATCTGATAGAGGCGCCGCTCCGCCTCCTCGATCTGCTCGCGCGGGCTCGAATCGACCGGCGCGTCATAGGCCACGTTGACGACATCCTCGCCGATCGAAATGAGCTCGCGCCGCATCGAGAGGTCGTAGACGCTGCGGCCATAGTCGTAAGCGTTGATGATCGTCGTCGCTTCGCTCGCGAGACGAGCCAGATATTGCGGCACGGTCACGCCGCCGAGGTCGTGGTCGCCGAGGAACGTCTTGAGCGTGATCGGCGTCGCGAGCTTGCCGGCCCGGATCAGCGATCCGGCGATCTCGAATATGCGGCGATGGATCTCCTCGACGAAGTGTTCGCTCCTGAGGAAGTCGGAGACGCGGTCGAACGCGTCGTTGTTGATGAGGATCGCGCCGAGCAGCGCCTGCTCGGCCTCGAGGTTATGCGGCGGCGTGCGATAGGGACGATCCTGAGGTTGCGTCGGGCGCTGGGCAAATTGTTCGATGGTCGCCATGATCGCGGGCGCGTCCTCTCCGGTGTTGAAGGTTGAAGCGAACGCAGAGAACGCGAATTCGCGACGCGCCAGAGCCTATCCCCGGACTGCGGCGACAACGAGTCATCCTTGCTCCGGAACAAGTCAGACCGCCAGAGCGAAGGCAGCGAGAAGCGATGAAAAAAAGAACAGCGGGGAGAATTCGCGATCTCATCTTGACGGCGTCTCGCGCCTATCCCCACGGGTCTTAGCCGCGATCGCTGCCGCGCGCAGATCCGCAGGGCGGCGCCTCGGACTCGAGGGTACGCCGTCAATCACAAGCGTCTGCTCGCGCAAGGAGAAACGCCCTTTCGCGCCCGTTGCGGGTGAGCCTGGCCGCAGCCTCAAACTCGCGAGCGCGCCTCGGCCGGCCGGCCGGCGCGAAACAGAAAATCGCCCCTTGCCGCCGGCAATGGCGCATAATTGCGCAGCGCCGCGGCGTCGGCGATCTCGTCTATGAGCTGCAGGCCCGCTTCGGGCCCGAAGGCCATGCTGTAAGCGACCGCTCGATTGAGATCGACCACCGGCGAGGGCGTCACGGCGCGGAGTCGATCGTAAAGCGCTGCGATGCGGGACCAGTCGGTGTCGGCCGGACTGCGCGCCCGCGCATGGCAGGCTGCAAGCGCGGCTTGCAGCGCATAGGGGCCATCGCCCCCGAGCGCTTCGGCGCGCGCCAGCGCGTCGAGGCCGCGGCGGATCATGAGTTGATCCCAGTACGCACGATTCTGCTCGGTCAGGGTCAGGAGCGCGCCGTCCGGCCCGATGCGCGCCTTGAGCCGCGACGCCTGGATTTCCATCAGCGCCAAGAGGCCGAACACTTCGGCGTCCTCGGGCATCAACCCGGTCGAGCATCCGGCCGAGCCGCTGCGCCTCCAGGCACAGGCTCGGCCGGACAAGGTCATCGCCCGCTGTGGCGGCATAGCCTTCGTTGAAGATGAGGTAGATGACCTCGAGCACCGAGGGGAGCCGGGCCGCGCGCTCAGGCCCACGCGGCGTCTCGAACGTGAGTCCCGCCTTTCCGATCGTCTTCTTCGCCCGAACGATGCGCTGGGCGATCGTCGCCTCGCTCGTGAGGAATGCGCGCGCGATCTCGTCCGTCGTCAGACCGCCGATGACGCGCAGCGTAAGCGCGGCGCGGGCGTCGGCGGAAAGTATGGGATGGCAGGCTGTGAAGATGAGGCCCAAGAGCTCATCGCCAAGATCGTCGTCCATGGCTGCTTCGATCGCCTCGACCTCACTGCCGTCGGACGCGCCGTCAAGCTCCCGCGCGATCTCCTCATGCTTGCGCTCGCGCATCCTGTCAGCGACGGATCACGTCGATGGCGCGGCGTTTGGCGGCGGTCATCAGCCAGGCGCCGGGATTGGCGGGAACGCCGGTCCTCGGCCATTCGGAGAGCGCGATGACCAGGGCGTCCTGCGCCAATTCCTCTGCAAGGTCGACGTTGCGGACGACCCGGGCCAGGCCCGCGATGAGCCTCGCCCGTTCAATGCGGAAAATCGCTTCGATCGCCCGGTGCGTCTCGCCTGCGGTCATGCCGCCTTGTCGACCAAAGCCACAGGGGAGGCAAGCAGGCGTCCGGCCGACGGTCTCAGGCGCGGCTGAGCTTCTCGCGCGTCCGATTGTGGATTTCGGAGGCCTCGGGCGTCAGAAACTCCTGCAAATCAGCCAGCTCGTACAGCGGCCGGATTTCGATCTCGCTCGTCCCCGGCAGATTGGGGCAGCGCTTCACCCAGGCGACCGCCTCGTCCATGTCCTTGACCTCCCAGAGCCAGAAACCAGCGACCAGTTCGCGCGTCTCGGCGAACGGCCCGTCAATGACCGTGCGGCCGGGACCGTCGAACGCAATGCGCTTGCCTTCGAGGAGGGCTTGAGGCCGTCCATGGCGAGCAGGACGCCGGCATTGCGCAGTTCCTCGTTGAATCTGCTCATCGCCTCGAACGTCTTGGTCGTCTCGGGCGTGGGGCGAATGCCCTTTTCGCTGTCTTCGGTCGCCTTCACGAACACCATCACGCGCATCGTCTTGTCTCCTTGTCAGGGCCAGCCTTATCGGCCCGGCGTCGAAGCGACGAACGGAGTTTTTGGAAATCGACATCGCGCCTGCAATCTTTTTCGACATTGAAGCGCAAGAGGCCTAAACGCCCGAAATGACTGGCGCGCGTAAACTTGTGCGCGCGGGCCTAGCCGCAGATCGCGCGCTTCGCCTCGGCGTACTCGCGCTCAAGCCGAGCGACGAGTTCGGCGACCGGCGCGACCTTCTTGACCGCGCCGATGCCCTGCCCGCTTCCCCAGATGTCGCGCCAGGCCTTGGCCTCCGACGAACTGCTGGAGGAAGCGAAGCTCATCGTCTTCGCGTCGCGCTCAGGCAGGCTCTCCGGATCGAGACCGGATCTGACGATCGATGGCTTCAGGTAATTGCCGAACACGCCGGTGAAGTAGGTGGACCCGATAATGTCGGAGGCGTCGCCGTCGACGATCGCCTGCTTGTACTCTTCAATCGCTCGCGCCTCGGTCGTCGCGACAAAAGCCGAGCCGATATAGGCGAGGTCCGCGCCCATGACTTGCGCGGCGAGAATCGCCTCGACCCGTGGCGATCGCGCCCGACAACAAGAGAGGCCCGTCGAACCATGCGCGGATGTCCTGGACGAGCGCGAACGGCGAGGTCGACCCGGCGTGGCCGCCGGCGCCGGCCGCGACCGCAATCAGCCCGTCGGCGCCCTTCTCGATCGCCTTGTGCGCGAAGCGATTGTTGATGATGTCGTGCAGCGTCACGCCGCCGTAAGCGTGCACGGCTTGGTTCACGTCCTCGCGCGCGCCAAGCGAGGTGATGACGATCGGCGCCTTCCACTTGACCGTCAGCGCCATGTCCTCCTCGAGCCGAGCGTTGGACTTGTGGACGATCTGGTTGACCGCAAAGGGCGCGGCAGGGCGCTCCGGATGCGCGCGGTCATGGGCGGCGAGCGCTTCGGTGATTTCATGCAGCCATTCGTCGAGCTGCGAAATGGGCCGGGCGTTGAGCGCGGGAAAAGCGCCGACGATCCCGGCTTTGCATTGGGCGATCACCAAAGCCGGATGCGAGACGATGAACAGCGGCGCGCCGACGGCCGGCAGCCTGAGCCTGTCCTTCAGAATGTTCGGCAGCGCCATCGAAGCCCCCTTCGCGACGGCTTGCGGCCGAGGTCCGGTCGCGATCCGCGTAATGGTTCACATATAAACCGATGGGGAGGACCCGCGCAAGCCGTGTCCCGCGCGCTCACTTCGGCTCGGTCAACCAAGCGCAGAGATGCTTTCCCGCCCCGTCTGCGGCCGAGCGTTTGCGCGAGCCATGGCATGAGCGCCCGCGCCTCGTCGATCAGCGTATGCGGCGGATTGACGACGAGGAGGCCGGCGCGCGCGAGCGGCTCCTGGCCGTGCGCGCCGACTGGCCCGGAGCCTATGTCCAGTTCGAGTCGCAGGATGTTTGGCATGGCCAGCGCGGCGATCGAATTGAGAAAATGGGCGTCCGCTTGAGCTTCGCGGATCGGGCGCCAGGCGACGTAGATTCCGGTCGGCCATTTGCGCAAAGCGCGTTCGAGAGCCCGCTCGACGGCGCTCCGCTTCGTTCGGCGCCTCGAACGGCGGGTCGATCAAGACGAGGCCGCGGCGCTCCTTGGGCGGCAGATACGCGTTGAGCGCGACATAGCCGTCCGTGCCCACGATGCTGAGCCGCCCATCGCGCCCAAGCGCCGCAATCAGCGCCTCGCGCTCCTCGGGGTTGGCTTCGCAGAGCGCGATGCGATCCTGCGCGCGCATGAGGGTTTGCGCGATCGCCGGCGAACCCGGGTAGCTGAGCGGCCGGCCGTCGGCGTCGTGCGGGCCGACGGCTTCAAGATACGGGCGCAGGAACTCGGCGACCGGCGCTGGCGGAGACGCCGTCAAAACGCGCGCGACCCCCTCGCGCCATTCCGGCGAGCGCTTCGCCTCCTGGCTCATGAGATCGAAGCGCCCGGCGCCGGCGTGAGTGTCGATGAAACGGAACGGGCTTTCCTTGCGCGTCAGATAAACGAGAACGCGGGCAAGAACGGCGTGCTTCAGCACATCGGCGAAATTGCCGGCATGAAAGGCGTGGCGATAGTTGATCGGAATGATCCTCCCATTCCAAGGCGCCTGACCTAAAGCAAGTTCGCGTTGGTCCGCCAACGGAAACCTGTCCGGCTTCAATTCCGCGTTCTTCGATCGCAGGATTGGGGAGCCGGCGCGCCTCTTCCAGCGCAACCCTCGCGTGTGCGCCGGCGAAGCCAATGCAAATAACAGGCGCATAAACGCTAATAAGAAGCGGGTAAACGCTGATAAGCGCTAGTAAATAGCTAGCGTTTACTAGCGCTTATTTTTTCGAATCGAGCTTTTTCAATAGCTTACGCGGGGAAGAAATAGGAAAATCCCCTTACGCGCCGCTTTGCTCGCCGAGGTTGTGGGCCAATCATGTCAAACAGCCTGCCGGCCTCCTCCTTCCGCCTCTGGCTCAGCGCCAAGGGCGGACGAATTCGGTCAGCAGAAATATCAGTAACACATTTTTCTGCTTATGGCAATAACGGTCGCGCCGCTTATGGGCGTTAGGTGTCGAACGACTCCGCTGCGGCTGCGCCTCGGAGCCTCTACCGTCATGGCCGGGCTTGTCCCGGCCGTCCACGCCGCGCCACCGCAATGACGAGTTTGACATTCGCCGCCGCCCGCAATGGTTTATAGAAACGCGGGTTTTCCGTCCCGGGGTTTCCCCGCCTGCGGTTCAACGCGGCAAACACGTGGATGGCCGCGTGGTCAAGGCCGGCCATGACGCTTCAGACCCGCAACAGTTCCCTCTCCCCGCCCAACCAACAGCTAGCGCTCTAGGGGCCAAGCTCCGCCAACGCAGACCCGCTTAGCTCGACGGCGGCCCATCGATGTCGACGACCTCGCTGCGCTTGACCCCGATAGCAGCGGCGAGCAGCTTGAGCCGGTCGGTCACCACTTCGCTATCCGGGGCGCGAGCTGCGGCGGCGACTTCAAGCCGGACGCAATCGGGCTTGATGCGCAATCGCGCGCTTTCCAGGACGGCCGGGACGCCGCCGGAAAAGCGATAGGCGAGCAGAATGGCGCGGCCGAGGATCTGCGCTCGGCGACGTTCCGCGGGCGTCATGAGCTTGATGGCAGGGCTCAGCCATCGCGCGTCCGGCCGGCCGACGTAGCGGGCGTGAATGGCGGCGGCGATGAATACCCGTTCCGGGTGGGTGACGCCGATGAAGGGAAACTCGAGCAGCCGGCGAAAGCTCTCTTCCGCCCGGAGGTCGGGCGCGTCTCGCCAGGCAATGTCGGAGAGGGCGCAGACAGCGACGCGCAGCCTCTTCTCGCCCGCGCTTTCGCCGGAGAAGAGGCTTTCGGTCCACCCAACCAGTTCAGGCGCGAATTCGGGCACGCGCGCGAGCGGCAGTCCGATCAGCTGCGCGCCCTCGACCAGCGGATCGAGATATTGTTCCTCGCGACTGAGCTGCGAATAGAGAAGGCCCTCGCGCAGGCCGAGTGCGGAAAAAACAACGCGTTCAGGCTTCAGGTGCTTCAGCACCCGGTCCAAGATCAGCGCCGCCGCCGGCAGGGTGCGCACCCTGCGTTCCGACACGCCCGGCGTCGCCGTCAGTTTCGCCGCGGAGAGCCGCGCGATCGCGCGGGCGAATTCCCGCGCCTCTGCGGCGCCGAGCGTATAGCCATGCACGACTTTGACCGGCGCGCCGGCCGCGACCATGTGCGCATTCGCCAGCGCCCGCCAACCGCCGCCGACCGGATAGAACACCGGCCTCGCCAGCGCCCGGGACAAGCTCCTCTCAAGAATCTCGTCGATTTGCCGCTTCGCCGCTGACCAGCCCTCCGACATCATGGCTTCGACCGGCAGCGCGCCGAGCGGCAGACTGACCCAGCGATCCCCCACATGATCATCGATCGCTTCCGCGACTTCGAGGCTGCCGCCGCCCATGTCCCCGACCGTCCCGACTGGCCGGAAGAAGCCGGAAATGACGCCGAACGTCGCGAACCGCGCTTCCTCAGCCCCGCTGAGGACACGCACCTTCAAGCCCGACTCCGCCTCGATCGCCTGAGCCAGCCTCGGCCCGTTCGAAGCGCGGCGGATGGCTTCAGTCGCCACTGCGTCGATCCGGCTGACCCCCATGGCGTCCGCAATGGCGCGAAACCGCCGCACGGCCTCAATCGCTCGACGAAAATGGTCCGGGGCAATTTCGCCGCTCTCAGCCAAGCCTTCAGCGAGACGGGCGAGTGATTTTTCATTGAAGCGGGGCATCGGGGCCCGGCCGAATTGGTCATAGATCAAGAGCCGGATCGAATTTGAGCCGATATCCACGATCGCATAGGGGCGCCGATCGCCCCGCCTGGCGCGCACGGGGTCGAGCTCGAGCGGCCGCAGCGGCTCTTCGGATGTGTGAGCGTCTCCCTTCGCCATCGCGTTCCTCCACGTGCGACTTTATCATGAGACGACGGCGACGCCCGTGCTGACGGCTCAGACAGGCGACGGGACGCCGCTCTCAACCGAGCGAAGCGCCGCCAGGCAGAGCCTGAGCGACAAAAGATTGCCGCGCGCCGAGTTCAACGGCTCCCGGTTATCTTCGATCGCGCACAAAAGTTCGCCCATGGCGCCGGCGAAGCCATCGTTGAACCAGGCGCCTGCGAGCAGCGGCCGGGCGACTCCGGCTTCGGTGTAGAGCTCGACCGCCTGATGGCCGAGATCGGGGCCCTCGCTGGAGGCGACGCCATTCGCGCCGATGACCGAAGTCGAATCCCGCGCGCCATATCGGGTCGCGCCGTCGAAGACGAGCGAGGCCTGACCGCCGTCAAAGGCGATCAGCGCCTGAGCCAGGAGCGGCGGTCGCGCGCTCTGTCCTGCGGCCCGGGCGGTCGCGGCGTGAACGAAACGAGCGCGTTCGCCGATGATGCTCGCGAGGAAATCGAACCAATGAATGCCGAAATCCCAGAGGATGAGATCGTCCATCGCTTCAAATGAAGTCCCGGCGATCCAGCCGTGGTTCCAGCGGATCTCGACATGAACGCCGGTGACTTCGCCGATGAGGCCGGCATAGACCGCCTCCCGAATGTAAGCCAGATGCGGCGCCCAGCGGCCATTCTGGTTGACGGCGAGCTTGAGCGCCGCGCCTTTCCGCGAGCTCAACGAGTTCCCGGCCGTCATCGAGGTTCTCGACGAACGGTTTCTGCGACAGCACGTGCTTGTCCGCCTTCAGCGCGCGCCGCATGAGGTCCAGGCGCACATCTGGATGAGCGGTGAGGTCGAGAACGCTCACATTCGCATCGCGCAAGACGGAATCGAAGTCGTCAGTGACGCGCGCATTCGGGAAATGGGCGTCGCGGCGCGAGCGGGCGCGCTCGAGATCGCGCGAGCAGATCGCGACGACGTTGAGGCCATAGCGCGCATAGGCGTCGAGATGAGCCGCGCTGATGCCGCCCGCGCCGACGAGCGCGATCGGCACACTTCGATCGCGCGGCATCGGCGGGCGATAAGGAAGATCCGGCGCTTCGACCTCCGCCGCCGCCTTGGCGACCAACGCATAGTCGTCCTGCGAAGGTTCTGCGGCCTTCTCCGTCTCGGCGGCCGTCATGGCAGCAGACTCAACGTGCGCCGCTCGCGGGCCGAGAGCGCCGCGGTGTCGACGATACGCTGAGCGGTGCGACACAGCGCGGGATCCAGAGGCCCCTCGAACTTGAGGTCACGCTCCTTGCAATGGAGCACGTATTCGACCGGCTTGCGGAACGGCGCCTTGAGTTCGTCAACCGGGACTTGGCGGACGGCCGGGCTGGCGCGGGTCTGCACGCCCACATGCGCCTCGTAGTCATAGCTCGAAATCGTGCCCTCCGAACCGACGACGACAAAACCGCATTTGGGCTGCGGCTGCGTGGTCCATGGATCGGTGAAGGTTCCCCAGCGCGTCTCGAGTTTCGATAAGCCCCGGGCGTAGCGGCAAATGGTGATGGAATGCTCGTCGACTTCGAGGCCCTGCGGCTGATCGACCACCGCGGTCACCTCGATCGGCGCCTCGCCGTTCATGAACCATGTCCCAAGCGTCGCGCCATAGCCGAGATAGTCGAGAAGGCTGCCGCCGCCCGCGGCCTTGCTGTACCACCACGACGTCGGCTTCTCGCGCTTGACCTCCTCGTCCGACACGACGGCTTTGTCGGCGCGGTGATAGAGCGGACCGCGATTGCCGTCGTAGAAGTGAACCTCGATCACCTGGCCTATGACGCCTTCGTCAATCAGCCGCTTGGTCGTCACGTGCGGCGGATACCAGCGCAAAGGCCAGTTGACAGCGAGCCGCACCCCCGACTTTTTGACAGCCGCCAGGATCCGGTCAGCGTCGGCGAGCGAAGCGGCGAAAGGCTTTTCCAAGAGGATGTCGACGCCGAGCGCGGCGACCTCCTCGACCACATCCGCGTGCCGGGCGGTCGCCGGACAGAGGATGGCGAGATCGGGATGCGCCTCTCGCACGCATTGGGCGATGTCGCGATAAACGCGGTCGTTGGAAATGGAAAAGTTGGCGATTGCGTCCGCCATCCTCGCCTTGTCGTTGTCCCATACCCCGGCGATTTCGGCGTTGGGGTGCTCGTAGACCTCGCGCAAAAGGTCGCCCATATGCGCGTGCTCGAAGCTCAGGCCGACGATCCGCCATTTGCGCATCTGAAAATCCTCCCGAAAGGCGCGCGCTTGCGCCGATCAATCGTCTCCCGCCGTCCGGGCTCGCAAGGTTGGGCGCGGCCCGGCAGGGTTCGACACATCGCGACCGCGCGCGCCCGCTTCGCTGCGCCGCTGCTCGACGCGCAGCACCAGCGCCATCGCCACCGCGAGCGTCGCCGAAAGCGACTTGAATCCGGAGAAGCTCTCCTCGATCACCTCGACATAGGCCTTCGAAACCGGGACCAACGGGCTGAAGGCGCTGTCGGTCAGCGATACGATTGGAACGCCACGCTGCGCGGCGGAAGCGGCCAATTCCGGGGTGATCGAATTGTAAGGGGTAAAGCTGATGGCGAGAACTGCGTCAGAGGTCGACGCGCAGCGCAGAAGCTCGAACGCGGTCGAGCCGACATTGTCGAGCGCAAGGTTGCGCACGCCGAGATTGGCGAGCGCGAGCGAGACATAGCTGACCAGCGAGAAAGCGCGCTTGGAGCCGATGATGTAGATGAGGTCCGCGGCCGCCAGCGTTTCGCTCATGATCTCGAACTGGGCGAGATCAAGCCGATCGCGCACGCGCGCGAGCGCCGCCGTGGACGAGCCGATGAACCCGTCGACCAGCCGCGCCGCTTCGCTGCTCGAGGCGCTTTCCCAACGATCGCGGCTCCGGCCCCCGTCCGCGAGATGGGCCTTGAACACGTCTTGCAGGTCGGAAAAGCCCGAGTAGCCAAAAGCTTGCGCGAACCGCACCAGGGTCGAGGGCTGGACGCCAGCCTCGCCGGCGACGCTGGTTACGGTGCCGAGCGCCACGGCGGTCGGATGCTGCCAAAGATGGATCGCGACCTGGCGCAGCTTCTTTGGAAGCCGAGCGGTTCCGGACGACAGCACCGCGCGAAGCTCCTCATAGCTGCCGGGCGGCGAGTAGCCGAGCGCCGCGCCGACCTCGGCGTCAGCGACCACGTCGGCGCGATCGGTCCGTTCGACAGGCTTACGGCTAACCATCGCGGAGGCGTTCCACGAGGTAGGCGCGCGCATCGCCATCCAGCAGACCACGCAGATCCCGCGCGATCGGTTCAATCACCTGCGGGCGCGCCATGTCTCGGCCGAAAATGGACGTGATCGCGAGAACGGCCTCAGCGAGCTCGGACCAGTCGGCGTTCTTTTCGCCAATCGCGATGACCGTCTCCGCATAGGGGTCCGACGGCGTCCAGCGTGCGCCGAAGCGGCGAGCGCCGCTCAGACCATAGGCGATCCAACTGGCGACCGCGAGGGTGAGCAAGCCCGCGGGCTGGCCCGCCGCGAGGCGCTCGCGCAACGGATCGACGAGACGCTGGACAATCTTCTGCGATCCATCCGTGCCGATCTGATGACATCGATGACGGATGGCGGTGTTGCGGATGCGCGCCATCGACTGGTCGATGTACGGAGCGACCTCCACTCCCGCGAGCTTCGGCAGCGTGGTCGCGGTTTCCTGTTCGAGCATCTTGCGCGTAAGCGCGGCAAGCACGGGATCGGCCGCAGCCTCATAGGTGAACTTGTGGCCGACGAGCGCGCCTTGATGCGCTAGCGTCGATTGCGCGGCGTTGAGCACGCGCATCTTGATCTGCTCGTAGGGCTTCGCGTCGGCGACGAACGTCGCCCCGGCGAGATCGAGGGGCGGTCGATTCTCCGCGAACTTGTCCTCAATGACCCATTGCCGGAATGGCTCGCCGACGACGGCGGCGGGGTCGCGCGCGCCGAGCGCCTCGGAGACCTTGTCGACGTCTTCCGGCGCCGTCGCCGGTACGATCCGATCGACCATCGTCGATGGAAACGTGACCCGGTCCTCGATAAACCGCGTCAGCTCCGCCGATCGCAAAGCCGCAAACTTGAGCATCGCCGCGCCGAGCCGCGCGCCGTTCGACGGAACGTTGTCGCAGCTGATCAGCGTCAGGGGGACTTCGGCAGTCCGCCGCCGTCGATCGAGCGCAAGCGCGAGCAGGCCAAGCAGGGTGCGAGGCGGGAAGCCGCCTTCAAGATCCGCGCGAAGTGCAGGATTGTCGAGATCGAGCGCGCCCGTCGACGGCGTCAGGCAATAGCCTTTTTCGGTCACGGTCATCGTCGCGACAGAAATCTCCGGCCCCCCGAGGGCAGCGATAGCCGCGTCGGCGCTCGCCTTGTCCGCAACGTCGATCACTTGCCGCAGCGCGCCGATGATGCGGGTCTCGGCGCGAGCGTCTTGCCGCAGCGTGCGGGAATAAAGACAGTCCTGAGGGGCAAGGAGATCGGCGAGGCTCGGCGCCGTGAGGTTCACGCCGAGCACCCCCCATCGTCCGAAGCGAGCCTCGAGCATGTCATCAAGGAATTCGGCCTGATGACAGCGATGAAAAGCGCCGACGCCAATATGCGCCATGCCGATCTTCAGGCTCTCGCGATCATATTGCGGCTGGCGCACCGATGGCGGCAGCTCCGACAAAAGGCTGCGATTGAGGCGGCGCATCGTCTCAAGCCTCAGTCCAGTCCGCCAAAGACGTTCTGCGTATAATCGATCAGCGCGCCGGACATCGGCTCCGAAGCGTCGGAGAGAAGGAACAAAGAGAGCCGCGCGACGTCGTCCGGGTTGAGCAACCGCCCGAACGGCATGCTTGCCGCGGCTTCCGCCAGCCATCCCTCGCCTTTGCCGAGCGTAACCGCCTGCATCTGCCGCTCACCCGGCGTATCGACCCAGCCCAGAATGATTCCATTGACGCGGATGCGATCGAAGCGATGCGCATGCGCCGTGTTCTTGGTCAGCCCCGCCAACGCCGACTTGGAGGAGGCGTAGACCGCAAGCTCGGGCGCTCCGCCACGCGCGTGCACCGAGAGGATATTGACGATCGAGCCCGGCGCGCCACGCTCGCGCAGGTGATTGACCAGCCTTTGCATGAGAAAGAACGGCGCTCGCGCGTTGACCGCAAAGAGCCGGTCCCAGAATTTCACGTCTGCTTCGACAAGCGATCCCCTGTCCGTGAGGGCGGCAGAATTCACCAGACCGTCGACGTGACCGAACCGTTTGAGCGCGGCGTCGAAGATCACATCCGGCGCATCGGCGTGTTCGAGGTCCGCCGCCACAAACAGGGCAGGCGCCCCGCTGCGCTCGACCTCAGCCGCCGCGGCCGCGCCCTTGTCCGCGTCTCTTCCCGTCACCACGAGACCTTCGGCGCCAGCACGGGCGACCGCCTGGGCGATCGCCAGACCCACGCCCTGGGTCGACCCGGTGACCACGACCACCCGCCCTTTCACGAACGCCTCCCGCCCAGGTTTTACAGTTCCTGCGATCTTGGATCAGAAATTCTAATTGTCAAATTTTGGAAAGTTCAGCGCCGTATTCGCGGTCGTGATGTGCCGGAATGGAATTGACAAATAGAATTTTTTTGCCAAAATCTCTGCGACGGCATAATAATTCGCCCTCAAAGGGCAGCGTCAGCCGCAGAGGGAGAGAAAACGCATGCGAACGATCATGGGCCCGGGCTTATTTCTGGCTCAGTTCGCAACCGACACTCCACCCCATAACACCCTCGGTGGAATCGCGAAATGGGCCAAGGACTACGGCTACAAGGCGATTCAGATCCCAAGCTGGGATAGCCGCTTCTTCGACCTCGATCGCGCTTACGAGAGTGAGACCTATTGCGACGAGATCAAGGGAACATTGGCCGACATTGGCATCGCGATCAGCGAGTTTTCCACGCATTTTCAGGGCCAGATGGTGTCCGTTCATCCGGCCTATGACGCGATGTTCGACGGACAATGCCCCGCCGCCGTTCGAGGCAATCCTGAAAAGCGGCGCCTTTGGGCGGCCGACCAGGTGCGCAAGGCGGCGCGCGTTTCACGCCGCTTTGGCCTGACCGAGCATGTGAGCTTCACCGGCTCCCTCGCGTGGCCCTACTTCTATCCCTATCCGCAGCGGCCGGCCGGACTGATCGAAGAGTGCTTCGCCGAGCAGGGCCGTCGATGGAAACCGATTCTCGATGTCTTCGACGAAAACGGCGTCGACCTCTGCTTTGAGATTCATCCGAGCGAGGACGTGTTCGACGGCGACACGTTCGACATGTTTCTCGACGCGGTCGGGGGCCACAAGCGTTGCAACATCAATTACGACGCCAGCCACTTCATCAAGCAATGCATGGACTATCTCGGCTTCATCGACGCCTATCACGATCGCATCAAGATGTTTCACGTCAAGGACGCCGAGTTCAACCCGACGGCGAAGCAGGGAGTCTATGGCGGCTACAAAGGTTGGCTCGAGCGCGCAGGACGAGACCGGTCGCTGGGCGACGGTCAGGTCAATTTCAAGGGCATCTTCTCGAAGCTCGCGGCCTACGATTTCGCCGGCTGGGCGGTGTACGAGTGGGAATGCTGTTTGCAGCATCCAGAGGTCGCGGCGCGCGAGGGCGCCAAGTTCATCGCCAACCACATCATTGAGGTGACGGACCGCGTGTTCGACGACTTCGCCTGCCACCGGCGCGGATCGCGCGACCAATCTCAAGCTGCTCGGCATCAAAGGCTGAGCGAATGGTTCACGCGACCGCTGTCGAAGGGCTGAAGGGCGGGCGCCTGCGCGTCGGCATGGTCGGCGGCGGCCGCAACGCCTTCATCGGCGCGGTTCATCGTATGGCTATGCGGCTCGACGATCTGATCGAGCTGAAAGCCGGCGCTCTGTCCTCGGACGCCGAAAACGCGCGCGTGTCAGGCGCCGACCTTGGGCTCGCGCCGGAGCGGACCTACGCGGACTATCGCGAAATGGCGGCCCGCGAGGCCGCGCGCCCGGACGGCGTCGAGGCCGTCGTCATCGTCACCCCGAACCACTTGCACTTCCCTGTCGCGAAGGCCTTCCTCGAGGCGGGAATCGACGTCATCTGTGACAAGCCTTTGTCGACGACACTCGCCGAAGCGGCGGAACTGGTCGAACTCACCCGCGCCAAAGGGCTCATCTTTGCAGTGACCCTCAACAACACGGGCTATCCGATGGTGCGCCAGGCGCGCGAAATGATCGAAGCGGGCGTTATCGGCGACATCCGAGTCGTCCACGCGGCTTATGTCCAGGATTGGCTGACCATGGCCATCGACGCCGACGGACACAAGCAGGCGGAATGGCGAACCGATCCCGGTCGCGCGGGCGCATCCGCATGTCTTGCCGACATCGGTGTCCACGCGCATAGTCTGGCTTTGTTCGTGACCGGACTCGAACTCGACGCCGTCTCGGCGGATCTCACGACCTTCGTGCCGGGCCGCCGGCTCGACGACAATGCGCACGTGCTGATGCGGTTTCAAGGCGGGGCGCGCGGCGTGCTCGCCGCGAGCCAGGTCGCGGTCGGCAATCTCAACAATCTGAGTCTCAAGGTTTACGGGTCGCGCGCCGGGCTTGAATGGGCGGGCGAGGAGCCCGAAACGCTCCGCTTCACGCCGTACGGCGAGCCGTCGCGGATTCTGAGGCGCGGCGGTCCGGGGAACACGCCGCTTGCCGTCGAAGGCTCGCGAATGCCGGGCGGCCATCCCGAAGGTTATGTCGAAGGCTTCGCCAACCTCTACCGTGGCGCGGCGGAACTGATTTCGGCTCGCCGCGCCGGGCGCACGCCCGAAAGAACCGCGAAACTCACGCCGAACGTGCTGGACGGCGCGCGGGGCGTTGCGTTTATTGAAGCGGCGGTCAAGTCCAGCCAGAAGGATGGCGCGTGGACATCCGCCCGCTTCGATTGAGCGGATCGACCGAATGCGCTACACCGTCTTACTCATGTTGAATGGGAGGAAACAATGAAACTGACTTGGATTCTAGGCAGCGCCTCACTCGCGGCGCTGGCGACGGTAGGCGGAGCGCACGCGGCGGATAAATATGTCGTCGGCGTCTCCAATACGCTGATCGGCAACGGGTGGCGCGAAGAGATGATCTGCTCGATCAAGGCCGAGGCGGAAGCGTCAGGCAAGGTCTCGAAGGTCATCGTCGCCAATCGCAATGGCGGCCCGTCGGAGCAGATCGCCGACATCCGCAATCTCATTTCGGCTGGCGCGAACATCATCATCATCAACCCCTCCGATCGCGAAGCGCTGAACCCTGTGATCAAGCAGGCGGCGGACAAGGGCATCGTCGTGGTCGCGGTCGACCAGGCGGTTTCCGCGCCGCAGGCCTATGTTCTGACCAACGACCAGGTCGAATACGCCAAGCTCGGCGCAAAGTGGCTGTTCGACAAACTGGGCGGCAAGGGCCAGGTCGTGGAGATGCGCGGCATCGACGGGGTTCCCGCCGACGCGGATCGCCACGAGGGCTTCTCGGAGGTGCTCAAGAACTATCCCAACATCAAGGTCACGTCCGTGTTCACGGGCTGGGCGCTCGACAAGACCGCGCAAGCGACCAAGGATCTCCTGGCCTCCGGCAAGCCGATCGACGGCGTCTGGACGTCGGGCATCGATTCGACGGTCGTCACGGCTTACCAGACCGCGGGCAAGCCCTATGTGCCGGTGGTCGGCGCGGACAACAACGGCTTCATCGGCCAGCTCATCGATCTAGAAGAGACAAGGGGCTCGAAGGCGCCGCGGTCAGCAATCCGCCGGCCGTCGGCGCCGCGGGACTTAGCCTTGCGCTCGACGTCCTGGCCAAGAAGGATGAGCCGCACCTGGTCAAGATCACGCCTTCGGTCTGGGACAATGACAAGGGCATGAGCGAGCTCAAGGCCGCGTACAATCCGAAGCTCGACCCCTATTTCAGCGTCGCCACAGTGCCCCCCTATACGCACTATACGCCCGAACAGCTGATCGCTTGCAAAGGGCCATGATCTCGGCTGAATAGCCGAACGTGACGCCGGCGGCTGAAGCCGCCGGCCTTTTTGGACAACGCCGTATGAACGACGCTCCGCCGCTTCTTCACATTCGCGGCGTCGCGAAGACCTTCGGAGCAGTGAGGGCGCTGCGTTCAGCGGACCTGGAGGTAAGGCCCGGCGAAGCGCATGCGCTCATGGGCGCGAACGGCGCGGGCAAGAGCACGCTGGTCAAGATCATCACCGGCGTGTTTCCGGCGGATGCAAGGCGAAATGATCCTCGCGGGGCAGCCGGTCGCCTTCGGGTCGCCCGCCGAAGCGCGCCGAGCCGGCATCGTGTCGGTCTATCAGGATCCCGCGATCGTTCCCGACTTGACGGTGGCGCAAAACATGCGCCTCGCGCGCGTGTCCCTCGACAAGGTCAAGGCGGCGATGCAGGACCTCGGCGTCGAGCGGGTCGATCTCAAGACCGTGGCGCGCGACGTCGATTTCGCTCTGTTGCGGCTGATCGATCTTGCCCGCGCGCTGGCTTCCGACCCGCACATTCTGATGCTGGACGAGATCACCGCCGCGCTGCCCGCGGACCTCTCGGAGCGCGTGTTCAAGGTCGTGCGCGATTTTCGCAGCCAGCGGCGCGAGCGTCATCTTCATTTCGCACCGCATGGCCGAAATCGCGATGTTGTGTGACCGCGCGACGGTGCTGCGCGACGGGGTCACCGTCGGCGTGACGCCGACCAAGGGCGCCGAAGAGACGATCGTCAACCTCATGCTGGGCTCGGACGTGGCCAGGGCGACAGCGGCCCCGGTCGCGCGCGCCCCCCGTCCGACAGCGGCGCGTGAGATCTCGGCGCTTGAAGTGGAGGGCCTGAGCTATGGACATGCGCTGAGCGACGTCTCGTTCCGCGTCGATCGTGGCGAGGTGCTCGGGGTCGCGGCCTTGGAAGGGCAAGGCCAGGAAGAGCTCTTCGATTGCATCGCCGGCGTCCGGCGAGCCGACGCTGGAGAGGTGCGAGCGGAAGGGCGTGCGCTCAAATTGAGGCATCCGGCCGACGCGATCCGCGCCGGACTCGTCCTCGTCCCGGCCAATCGGCTCGTGTCGCTTTTGCCGCAACGGTCGGTGCAGGAGAACGTGGCGCTGGCCTCCTTTGGCCGATTGCGCAGCTGGGGCCCCATTGCGATGGGCGAGGAGAGACGCCGGGTCGACGCGGCGGTGCGAAAGCTCCAGATCGACACCCGAGCCGCCGCGGAGGTGCGGCGCCTGAGCGGCGGCAATATGCAGAAGGTTGTCATCGCGCGCTGGATCGCGGCGGGGTTCAAGACCCTGCTCTGCTTCGACCCGACGCGCGGCATCGACATCGGCACCAAGCAGCAGATCTATTCGCTCATGCGCGAGATCGCCGATCAGGGCTTGTCCGTCCTCCTGTTCACGTCCGAACTGCCGGAAATTCGTCTGGCCTGCGATCGCGCGATCGTCTTGTTCGCGGGGAAAATCTCCGCGGAAATGCCGGCGGAGGAAGCGGATGAGGCGCGCCTTTTGAGGGCCGCGCATGGCCTCAGCGGCGCCGAGAGCGCCGCGGCGCTCGCATGACTGACGCCGCGCTTCGAGGCAGCGGTCTTTCCTTGCGGACGCTGACGCGCTTCGGCCGGCTTCTCGGCATGCCGCTCCTGCTCGTCGCGGCGATGGCCGCGACAATCGCGATCCATCCTGATTTCGGTTCGTTCGAGATTCAGTCTCTGGCGCTCGGCGCTCTTCCGCTCGCGCTTGCCGCCGCGGCGCAGGCGATCGTCGTCATCAGCGGCGGCATCGACCTCTCGATCGGCTCGATGATCGCGGTGTCGAACGTCCTCTCCGCCAGCATGATGCAGCACGCCACCTTCGGCCAGTCGCTCGCGCTCTCCATCCTCGTCTTGGTCGCTGGAGCCGGCCAGGGATTGCTGAACGGCCTCGTCGTCGCCTTCTCCCGCATTCCCGACGTTGTCGCGACACTGACCACTGGCTTCATTTGGGGCGGCGTGGCGTTGCTCATCCTCGAGCGCCCCGGAGGAGGCGCGCCGGCCGCCTATCTCAACATCGCCGCCGGCGCGGACTTCTGGCCATGGCTGCCGAACGCGCTTGTCGTGCTGGTCGTCGCTGTCGCGCTCATCTGGCTGCCGATCAAGCTCAGCCGCATCGGCTTGCTCATCTATGCCGCCGGCAGCGATCCGGTCGCTGCGTTCAGGAGCGGCGTCGACGTCATGAGAGCCCGCACGATCGCCTATGTGTTCAGCGGCATAGCCTGCGCGGTCGGCGGCATGGCGCTCACCATGACAACGGGAATCGGCGCTCCCTTGGCTGGCGCCTACTACACGCTGAGCAGCGTCGCCGCCATCGTGATCGGCGGCGTCAGCCTCGCAGGCGGCCGGGGCGGAATGGTCGGGCCCGTCATTGCGGCGATTTTGCTGACGCTCGCGCCAATGGACCTGGTGTTCCTCGGCATCGACCCGAACTACGGCCAGGTCATCCAGGGCACGCTGATCGTGCTGGTGGTGATGATCGCCGGCGCCTTCACCTATCTCAATGAGCGCAAATGAGCGCGGTCCTCCGTTTCCTGCGCGCGCGAACCATCTATGCGCTCATCCTGCTGCTTCTCGCTTTCGTGATCGGCGTCGAGCTCGTGAGGCCTGGCACGGTCACGCCGCTCTGGGCCTCGAATACGCTTCTGTTCGCCGCGCCCCTCGCGATCATGGGCGGCGGACAAACCATGGTGATGCTGACGGGCGGCATCGACCTCTCGGTCGCGAGCGTGGCGACCGGAGCGGCTTACCTGCTCGCGACCAACGCGTCTTCTTCTGGCTCGGCGGTTGCGATCGGCCTCGCGCTTCTCGTGGGCCTCATTGTCGGCATCATCAACGGGATCGGGGTCGCGCTCTTGCGCGTCCAGCCGCTGGTCATGACGCTCGGCACCGGCCTCATGACGGGCGGGGCGCTCATCGTCTACAGCCAGCATATGATGGCGAGCCAGCCGCATGTGCCCGAAATCATCCAGACGCTTGGCGCAGGAAAAATCTTCGGATTGGCGCCGATCAACCTTTTCCTGTGGCTCGTCATTGGCGGGCTCATCCTGTTCGGCCTGCAACGGACGGGGTTCGGCCGTCTTCTCTATGCGGTCGGCGACAATCGCGAGGCGTGCCATCTCGCGGGCGTGCGGGTCTGGCGCGTCCTGTTCGCCAACTATCTCATATGCGCGATTCTCGCCGCCATTGCCGGGCTCGTCATAGTGGGCGGGACGAACGCGGCCGATCTCAGCCTCGCCGACAGCTACCTCTTGCCCTCGGTCGCCTGCGTGGTCATCGGCGGCACGTCCATCTTCGGCGGGCGCGGCGGCTATTCGGGGACCATAGTCGGCGCGCTGATCCTGACCGTCCTCACCGGTCTCCTCACGCTCTTGGACGTCTCCGAGCCGATCAAGCAGATCCTCTACGGAGCGATCATTCTCTCGCTCGCCGCGGCCTATGCGCGGTTGACGGAGTGATTGGCGATTCGCTCACAGACGAAGAGCGCGAAGCAGCTAGCGGATGCGATTGGTTTGAATAGCCGTCATCGCGAGGAGCGATAGGGCGTCGAGAGACGCCGTCGTTCGACGGGCTACGACGATGCGGCGATCCCGGAGCCGTAGGGCGCCCGGCGACTCGCGGATTGCTTCCCCCGGGTCCAAAAGCCCGGGGGTCGCAATGACGACTTTAGTAGCGCGTGCTCTTGCCGCCGCCCGTCGCCTGCCTGAGGAATATGTGCCGCTCCCGCCATTCCTCCGGCCCCGTGTTGTGCGGCGTGTCCAGAATCATCACCGGGCTGCCCTCGCTGCGATAGGATGGCCAGCGCGGCAGCCCTGGCCCATTGGGATCTCCGTTCGTCACGAAGTTGACCCAGTAGCTCGACGCGAGCTGCGCCAGCGCGCGATCGGCGTCGTCGATTGCCCACGGATGCGCGTGGAGATTGTCAAACACATAGAGCAGTTCGCCCGCATGGAAGGCGCCGGCGTCGCGGCTCGAACGCTCGCCGAACCAACCTTGCGGCGTTAGACGGCGCGCGGTCGAACCGGAAGCGAAAAATCTCGGCGCGGCCGGTTTGCTTCTGCGCCTCGATCCAGGCCCAGGTCGAGTGAATGATGACGAGGTCGCCGCCGAGCGCGCGGGCAGAAGCCTGAGCCGCATCCGGCGATCCGTCCGGGTAGTGCTGCAGCAACGCCTCCGTGCGCTCGCCAAAGATCGCGCGCGCCACGTCGGAAGTAGGCGACGTTTCGCGTCGTCGCCCTGCAGCAAGGTGAAGTTGAAGCCCTCGTCCTTGTTCCAGCCGGCCATCAGCGGGACGTCGCTCTGCTCGCCGGCGGCGAATATCTCGGCGGGCGAGCGCGGCAGAAACCATCCGTCGACGATCGGGCGGAAGCCCAGTCCCGGCGCAGCGGCGAGGATCGCATCCGCAGGCGCGGCGCGCAGTTCCGCTAGCGAACGTGCTCCGACTTTGCGCATGAAGTCGAGGCCTTCGACCTCCGCCTCCGCAAGCGACGCAGGCGCGCGGGTGGGCGAAGCGAACATCGCTCCGCTTTCGCCGATGACGCGGGCGAACAGTCGCTTGGCGAGCGGCGAGGCCATCAGCGCGCTCGCCGCTATCGAACCGGCGGATTCGCCGGCGATCGTGACTCTTCTCGGGATCGCCGCCGAAGGCCGCAATGTTGCGCTGGACCCAATTCAGCGCGGCGACAAGGTCGAGCATGCCGTAGGCGCCGGACGCGCGATGATCCGATTCCGCAGTGAGTTCCGGATGGGCGAGGAAGCCCAGCGCATTGAGCCGATGGTTCGACGGTGACGACGACAATGCCGCGCGCGGCGAGACGCGCGCCGTCGTAGCGCGGCTCGGCGCCGGAGCCGACGACGAAGCCGCCGCCGTGAATCCAAACCATGATCGGCAGGCGCGCGTTCTCGCCCGGAGCGGCCGACGTCCAGATGTTGAGATAGAGGCAATCCTCAGAGCCGCCGGCGCCGTTCAGGTCGATGTCGTCCCACACGACGCCCTGCACGGAATGGGCCCCAAAGCCATGCGTCGGCCGCAACCCCGTCCAAGCCGCAACCGGCTCAGGCGGGCGCCAGCGCAAGAGCTCCGATCGGCGGCGCTGCATAGGGAATGCCTTTGTAAACGCGAACCCCGCTCGCCTCCGGCTTTGGAATTGCGAGCGCGCCGCTCTCGATCGACAGACTCTTCGTCATCAAAGTCGCCATCCAGAGCTTGTTTCGACTGGCTTCCCCGTCCGCCGGCGCATCGGCATTTCGTCGAGGCCGGCGAAACGCGCCTTCGAACCGAGCGCCTCCTCGATGCGCAGAGCCTCGTTCCACTTCGCCATCCGCTCGGAGCGCGCGAACGAGCCGACTTTGAGCTGTCCGGCGCTCCAGCCAATCGCAAGATGAACGATCGACGTGTCCTCGGTCTCGCCCGAACGCGCCGAGACGATCGTGCCGAAGCCGGCGCTACGCGCTTCGTCTGAGGCGGCTTTGGCTTCGCTGACCGTTCCCGCCTGATTGACCTTGATCAGCGCGGCGTTGACGCTTCCGCGGCGCACGGCCTCGGCGACCCGGCTCGCGCTGGTGACGAGATAATCGTCGCCGATCACCTGAATGCGGTCGCCGACCGCGGCGGTGAAGCGCTCAAACCCCTCGTCGTCGTCCTCGGCGAACGGGTCTTCGATCGAGAGGATCGGATAGCGATCGCACCAACGAAGCAGCATCTCGGCCAGCGCGTCGCGGTCGAGTTCGCGCTGTTCGAGACCCAGACGATAGCGGCCGGCCTGACCGAATTCCGACGCCGCGACGTCGAGCGAGAGGCTCACGTCCTCGCCTGGAACGAGGCCGGCGCGCTCGATCGATCGCATCAGCGTTTCGAGCGCCTCCTCGTTGCTCGAAAACGCCGGCCACCAGCCGCCTTCATCGGCTACGCCCTGGAGTGAGCCGCGCTCGGCCATGATCGCGCCGGCGGCGCGGTAGACCTCCGCCGTGACCTCGAACGCCTCGGCGAAGGTCTTGGCGCGCGGCGCGACGATCATAAAGTCCTGGATGTCGGTTCGCCGTCCCGCGTGGGCGCCGCCGCCGAAGATCTGGATCTCCGGCAGCGGAATGATCGCCGGCTTGTCGCCGAGACAATAAAGCCAGAGCGGGAGACGGCGGCTCGCCGCCGCCGCATGAAGAACGCCAAGTGAAACGGCCGTCAGCGCGTTTCCCCCAAGCCTCGCCTTGTTCGGCGCGCCGTCGAGAGCGACGAGCTTCGCATCGATCGAGGTCTGATCGAACGGGTCAAGGCCTGTGAGGGCCGGCGCAATTTCTCGCAGCGATCCCTTGCAGCGCGTCCTGCACGTCAAACCCGCCGAAGCGCTTTCCGCCATCGCGCTTGTCGATCGCCTCGCGGCTGCCGCGTGAGGCCCCGGCAGGCGCAATGTCCGCGGCCTACCGCGCCGTCGCTCAACCGGATTTCCGCTTCGACCGTCGGGCGGCCGCGCGAGTCCCAGATGCGCCGCGCGACAAGCGATTGGATAACCGGATCGCTCATCGCTGGCGCTCCCAGGCGTCCGCGACGTCCTTAAGGCGAGGCGACGGACTGGCGATCAGCGGCGCGGCGCATCGGCGAACTGCCGCGCGCTCGCTTTCCTGCGTGAGGTACTCGACCGGCGACTTGCCGTCGACCCGGGCGAGGAACAAAGCCGGCAGCAAAGCGGCCGCGCGCGCTTCGATTGCCGACGCGCTCTCCCAGTCGACGCCAGCGAGATAGGCGCCTGCCAGCGCGGAGAAAGGCGGCGATGTAGCGCGTCCGGTCGGCGCCCTCGCGCGCGCCCTTGAGCAGGAGATGATTGAGACAGAAGGCAAGATCGAAGGCGGGGTCGCCGAACCAGGCGCATTCGGCGTCGAGGAACACGGGTCCGTCGGGGCCGTGGAGGATGTTCTTCGGACTGATGTCGCCGTGAACCAGCGCGCGCTTGGTCGTCAGAGTCGTCTCGGGCCAATTCGTCGAAGCGCGATGCAAGCTCGGGATGGGCGCGGCCGGTCGCGCGCAGATAGGGCTCGATGCGGATCGCCTCGAACGTATCGTCGTTGGCGAACGCGGCGGGAATGTTCGGGTCGGCGGCGCTCTGCGCATGGATGATTGCGAGATCGCGCCCGACCGCGGCGGCGAAATCCACTTCCACGATCCCAGCGAGAAGCTGCGCCTTCCACAGAGGATGATCCTCCGGCGCGAGATAGTCCATCGCGAACCAGCCGGCCTCCGCGTCCTCGCCAAGGACGCGCGGAACGGCGCGCGGCAGCCAGTGCGCAACCGCGCGCATCCACGCGGCCTCCGCCGCGTTGCGCTTAATCGGGGCCTCCCACAAGGCGGCGACCTTGAGCCTCGGCAACGCGCGCTTGACGCAGAAGCGTCGCCCGCCAGCCTCGACAAGCGAGATGTCCGAAGACACCCCGCCCGTCAGAGGCGTGAAGCGGGCGGATTCTCCGAGCTTTCAGAAGGCCCATGCGGCGCAAGGGCCCAATCAGGTCGCCGGTCTCAATGGACGCAGATTCATGCACGCGCGCGCCCACTCCGTTCACATAGGCGTTAGTAGGTCGCGCGGCCGCCCGAGAGATCGAAGACTGCGCCGGTCGTGAACGAGCATTCGCGGCTCGCCAGCCAGCAGACGATCGCTGTCGCCTCTTCGACCGTGCCGAAGCGCTCCATCGGAATCTTCGAGCGCATGTAGGCGATATGAGCGTCCGACACCTGCGAAAGGATCGGCGTGTCGATCGTCGCCGGCGTGATCGTGTTCACGCTGACGCCGTCCTTCGCGAGTTCCTTGCCAAGCGACTTGGTGAGGCCGATGACGGCGGCCTTTGACGCGCTATAGGCTGAGGCGGTCGGATTGCCCTCCTTGCCAGCGATCGAGGCGATGTTGACGATGCGGCCGTAGCCTCGCTCCTTCATGAGCTTGGCGACATAACGGTTGCAGTAGAAGAGACCGTTGACGTTGATGTCGAAGACGCGCTTCCATTCCTCGATCGGGTAGTTGATGACCAGGGCGTTCTGGCCCGCCACGCCTGCCGAGCAGACGAGGATATCGATATGGCCCATCTCGCCGGCGGCGGTGAGAGTTGCTCGCTCGACGGCGTTCGGGTCCGTAACGTTGACCTCATCCGCCCGGGCGGAGTTGCCGCCGACCTCCTTGACGGCCGCCTTCAAACGCTTGGGATCCATGTCCCATATTGTGACTCGCCCGCCTTCCGACGCGATCCGCTTCGCAACCCCAAGCCCGATGCCGGACGCCCCGCCCGTCACCACCGCCGTCATCCCCTCGAAACGTTTGGCGTCCGACACTTTCAACACTCCTGATGCTAAACCTTTGGCCGGTCTCTCAGCCTGGAAACAGCGTCTCGCCGCCGTCCACCCTGAGAACCTGTCCGCTCATATACTTGCTCCTCGGCCCGGCGAGGAAGGCGACAGCGTCGGCAATCTCGTCCGGCTCTCCATAGCGGATGAGCGACTTGATCGACGAATCCATTTTTTTTGGATCGACGACGCGGGTCGCCTCGAAGCGCGCGGTCTTCGTCGCCCCCGGGCTTACCGCGTTGATCCGAACGCCCTCCGTCCGAACCGACGCCGCGAGGCAGCGCGTATAGTGGATGACGGCGGCCTTGATCGCGGCATAGATAACCCCATTGGTCACGCCGAATTGCGCGGCGGCGGAGCCGATGTTGATCACCGATCCGCTTCCCGCCTCCACCATCGGCGGCACGAACGCCTGGCAGACAAGGATCGTGCCGTAGAGGTTGTTCTCGGTCAGCGCCCTGATGTCCTCGAGCGGAATGCCGAGCGCGTCGTTCGGGACGAGGCTTGCCGCCCGCCGCGCCGATGTCGCCGCCTGCGCAATTGACCAGGATGTCGACCCTGCCGAGCTTCGCCTCGATCTCCTCTTTCATTTTCGCGACCGCCGCCTTGTCGCCGATATTGCCACTGACCGCCGCGACTTTTCCGCCGTGCCGGGCGATCGCCTTGGCGACAGCGTCGAGGTCGGCCGCCTCTCCGTATTTGGCGGGCGCAGTCCAAGAAAGATCATGGATCGCCACATCCGCGCCGAGCTCGGCCAAACGATCGGCCATCACGCGCCCGAGCCCCCGGCCCGAGCCGGTGACGAACGCGATTCTGCCAGCGAGCTCTTTAGTCATCCATCAATCTCCAGTCTCACGCGCCGAGGCCGAGCGCGCGCATGTTGCTGGCGCTGCGGCGGATCATCGTCAATTCGTAATCCGCGATTGCGTCATCGTGGCCGCGCTCCCAGGGCGTGCGGTAGTCGGCGTCGTCAGCGACGCGGTTGACCCTCGCCGCGGCGAGGCAGGCGGCGAGCGCCGGCGCCGACTTGGGGGCATAGAAGCTCCACCATTCGGGCCGCAAAAACCGAACGTGCCGGGCTTCGAGCGCTCCGGGCTCGAGCACCGCATTCAGCTTCCGACCCTGCCCCGCCAGGATGTCGAGCATCGCCGCCATCGGGACGGCGCCGTCGCCAATGGCGCAGCGCACAAGGCGATAGCCCTCGTCGGTGAACTGTACGCGGTAGTCCTTCAAGTGCACGTGCCGCACATGGCTAGCGACGCGGCGGACGAAATCGAGCGGCGCCTCAGCGACCGGGAAGGTGTTGCCGGTGTCGAGACAAATGCCGAGGCCGCGAGTCGTCTCGCAAAATTCCGCGAGTTCGTCGCTGCCGAAATCCTGATGATTCTCGATCGCCAGAACGCGGCCTTCATCCGCCACGCGCGGACCGCGGTTGGCAAGCTCGGCGCGAACGTGGGCGACCAGCTCTTTCCACTTGTCGCCGAGCGCGTGGCGATCGCCGCACAGCACTGTGGTCAACCCGTGGCGGATGACCTTGGCGTCGAGAATGCGGGCCGAGCGCAGCGCGCTCTCGAACGGACCCATCATCAGCCCGGAGCTGACGATTGGGGTCATGCCGAGGCTAGCGAGCCGATCGCGGAGCGCGCGGAGCCCATCGTCGCTCAGCGCGCGAAGCCACGGGTCGTAGATCTCGAGAACGCTCGCGCCAAGCTCGGTCGCGATGGCGATGAAGCCGTCGAGGCCCGCGCCCTTTGGGTTGGCGCGGGGCCCGCCGGCGCCTTGCAGTCCCAGATGATAAGTCAGGCCATAAGGATTGAGGCCGAAGGCGAAGGTTTGGCTGCGCGCTTCCGGCTGAAGCGCCTTCATCGTGTCGTTCATCGAAGCCCCGCGTCGACGGTGATCGACTGCTTGGTGATCATGCGGCTGTCGTCGGCGCCGAGAAACAACGCCATCCGCGCGATATCCTCGCCGACGAGCGTCGTCTTGATGGATTGGCGCTGGACGATTGCATCGACGGATTCGGGCGTTTTGTACCACAGCCGCCGCTGCCGGTCGGTCATGACCGCGCCAGGCTCGATCGCGTTCACGCGAATGTTATCCGAGCCGAAAGCGCGCGCCAGCGCATGGGTCAGGCCAACGATGCCGGCCTTGGCGGCGGCGTAAGCCGGCATCTCGGGCGCGCCGCGCCAGGCGATCGACGAGAGATTGATGATCGAGCCGATGCCCAAGCTCGCGCATCTGCGGGTGAACGGCTTGGGCAGCGAAAAAGTGGTGGCGCAGATTCACGTCCTGGGCGTGGTCCCAATAGTCGGGGGTGACGTCGGCCACGGACGTGGCGCTCGTCATTGGCCGCGTTATTGACCAGGACCGCGATCGGGCCGAGCTTCGCGCGGGCTTCCGCGATCGCGGCTTGCAGCGCGGGAACGTCGGTCACGTCGCACTTGAGAAAGAGCGCCGTTCCGCCCTCGCCCTTCACCGCCGCCGCGATTCCCTCGCCCTCCGGGCGCTGCACGTCGATGAAGGCGATCCGCGCATGATTGCGGGCGAAGGCGCGCACGATGTCGGCGCCGATGCCGGTCGCGCCGCCGCTGATGAACACGGTGCGCCCGGCAAGACTGGGATAGATGGCGAAGGTCAAGCCGCGACCTGCGGAATGAGCGCCTGCGTCTCCGGATCGAACAGGCACGCATGGCCCATGTCGATCCCGAGCGGCAAGAGTTCGCCAAGACGCGGAGCGCCGTCCGGGTCGAAGCGTCCCACGATCTCTTGCTCCCCGATCTTCAGGACCGCATGGGTCTCGGCGCCGGTCGGCTCGACGACTTCGACAGGCGCGGTCACCATCGCGAGTCCGGTCTTTTGCGCCTTCAAGTTCTCGTCATAGCGAAACAGGTGCTCCGGCCGCACGCCGAGCACCACCTGGCCGTTGCAGGATAGAGCGCGAGCGCTTGGGGGAGCGGCAGCGTCGCCGTTTCGCCGTGGCCAAGCGCAATCGCGACCGCCCGTACGACCGTCGAGCCTTCATGAGTTCGCCGGGTATGAAATTCATCGAAGGCGATCCCATGAAGCCGGCGACGAACATATTCGCGGGCCGGTCATAGACGGCCTGCGGCTCGTCGAATTGCTGGATCGCGCCCTGATGCATGACCGCGATGCGCGAAGCAAGCGGTCATCGCCTCGATCTGATCATGGGTCACATAGATCGTGGTCTTGCCGACCCTCAGGTGCAGTTTCTTGATCTCGGTGCGCATGTCGACGCGCAGCTTGGCGTCGAGATTGGACAGAGGGCTCGTCGAACAGAAAGAGCTTCGGATCGCGCACCAGCGCGCGTCCCATCGCGACGCGCTGGCGCTGACCGCCGGACAATTGGCCGGGCTTGCGGTTGAGGAGCGGTTCGATCTGCAACAGCGAGGCGACGCGCTTGATCGCGGCGTTCTGCTCGGCCTTCGGCACACCCCGGCTCTCCATGCCGAAGGTCATGTTCTGGCGGGCCGTCATCGTCGGGTAAAGCGCGTAGGATTGGAACACCATGGCGATGTCGCGATCCTTTGGCGCGACCGAATTGACGATTCTTCCGTCGATGCGAATCTCGCCCTCGCTCGCGCTTTCCAGTCCCGCGATGATGGCGAACAGCGTCGACTTGCCGCAGCCGGACGGCCCGACGAGCGCGATGAATTCTCCGGTCTTCGCCTCGAGGTCGATGCCCTTGAGGACTTCGACGGAGCCAAAGCGCTTGTGAGCCGCGAGATGGTCAGCGTCGCCATTGCCGCTCGCTCATTTGATGGCGCCTTGCGTGAGCCCGCGAACGAAATACTTGCCGCCGAACAGGTAGATCAGGAGCGGGCGGGACGGCGCCGATCATCACCGCCGCGCTCGCGACGTCATAGGGGTGGGCGTTCATCTGACTGGTCGCCAGCGCGACCAGCGCCGCGGTGATCGGCTGCTGGGTTCCGCCGGTGAATACGACGCCGAACAGGAATTCGTTCCAGATGCCGGTGAACTGCCAGATCACGGTGACGATGAGGATCGGAGGCGACAAGGGCAGGATGATCTTGAAGAAGATGCGCCAGAAACCGGCGCCGTCGATGCGGGCAGCCTTGATGAGGTCGTCGGGAATGTTGACGTAATAGTTGCGGCAGAACAGGTGGTGAACGAGAGGCCCTGGATCACGTGAACGAGAATGAGGCCATAGACCGAGTTCGAGAGACGCAATGCGCCAAGGATATAGGCCCAGGGCAGGAGCGCGATCTGGCCCGGCATGAAGACGCCGAGGACGATGCAGACGAACAGCGTCTCCGATCCCGGGAAGCGCCATTTCGAGAGGACATAGCCGTTATGCGCGCCGAACAGCGTCGAGAGGATCGTCGCGGGAATGGTCATGTAGACGGAGTTGAAGAAATTGCGCTTGACCCTTCGCAGGTTCCGGCGACGCAATAGTGCGCCCAGGCCTGCGGCCACGCCTTCAAGGAGAAGCTGCGCGGCAGCGCGATCAGTCCGTTCTGCGTGATCTCCGGCAATTCGCGAAACGAATTGGCGACGACGACGAGCAGCGGCAGGAGATAAATAAGCGCGAACAGACGGCGAGGAAGGCGTAGATCGCGACGCGACTGAAAGAATAGCGAAGGCTCTCGCGGCGCGCCCGCGAATCGAGGGCGAGATCCAAGGTCGCATCAACCATAGGCGGCCTCGCGGCGCGAGCGCCAAACCGTCCATAACGCGTAAGGGACGAGCACGACCGCGAGCGCCGCCAGCATCATGATCGCAGCCGCCGCGCCGACCGCGATCTCGCCGCGCTGGAACATGAGATCATAGACGTAGTTCGCCGGAAAGGTCGTCGATATGCCCGGGCCCCCGCGGGTCAGGGCGACGACGAGATCGAAGGTCTTGATGGCGAATTGCAGCAGTACGACGATGACTGCGACGAAAATGGGCCCGATCGACGGGAGAATAACTTTCCGATAGATGCGCGCCGGGCCCGCGCCGTCGATCTGCGCCGCCTTGACGAGGTCGGGATCGACCGAGCGCAAGCCGGCGAGCAAGAGGGCCATGGCGAAGCCGGACGATTGCCAGATCGCCGGTCGCGATGATGGCGTAGATCGCGGTGTCCGGTTCGTCGTCAGGCGGAAAGTGAAATCGTGCCAGCCGAGGCTGCGCACCAGAAATTCGATGCCGGCGTCGGGGCTATAGAGCCAGCTCCATACGGCGCCCGTCACCACGACTGTAGCGGTGTCGTAGTCGCGGCCTGCGATTCCCGGGTCCATGTATTTCGAGACCATGAGCCTAAACTGCTCGAACGCCTTGATCATTTCAGGCGAGCGCATCGCCTCGGTGTCGCCTTCGACGAAGGCTTTCTTGAACAGGCCCTCGTCCATTCCGTAGAGGACCACCTCGAACGTCGTTGCGTCGGTCCAGTCCTGGCTGAAATGGGCGATGCAGATGAGATGCGCCGCGACCGCCTTGTCGCAGTCGGCGTTGAATTCCGCCCAGGTCTTCGGCAGGCCCTTGATTCCCGCCTGCTCCATCGCCTTGGTCGAGCCCCAGATCCAGTTGATCCGGTGGATGTTCATTGGCGCGGCGACCCAGTGGCCGGTCGGCTTCATCACTGGCAGGAGCTCGGGGGCGACGAGCTTGTCCCATCCTTCCGAGGTCGCGATCTGATCGAGATTGGCGGTCTTGCCCGTCTCATTCCATTCCGCGATCTCCGGACCCTTGAGTTGCACCGCCGGGGGCGCGTTGCCGGCGACGACGTCGGCGCGCAGCTTGGCGAGCGTATTGGCGGTATGGCCCGCGATCGAAGTCTGCTCCCATTTGCCGCCAGCGGCTGTGAACATCTCGCCGAGCTTGGCGATGGCCGCCGCGTCGGAGCCTTCAGACCATTGACTGAGCAGGTTTGTCTTCGGCTCGGCAAGGGCCGCGCTCGTCGCGGCCGTGAACGCGAGGACTCCAGTGAGCGCCACCTTGATCGTGAGCATCGTTTCTCTCCCATGTCGAAGCCGAGCCGGCTTCTCGGCTCGGCTCGAGCGATTCGGTTCGAATATCTGCTATTGGCGCGCTAGCCCGCGCGAATGTTTGTTGACAACGAGATAGAGCGATTGGTTCAAAGCGTCAAACACTGAACGGAATGGACATCAACATTGCGGAGCAAATCGCCGAGCTCGCGCGGCGACAAGACTGGAATGCGGATTGGCGCGTTCACGTAGCCCGTGAACACCATCGACTGGGGAGTTACGCGCATGTTACGGAGAGGTGCGGCATTGGCGGCGCTGTTGACGATCGGCGCAAGCGGCGTCTCGCTGGCCAGGGGAGAGCCATATACTCGGCAATTGGGCGCGCGGCGATGGCAAGACCAGAATCCATGTGGCGCATTGCGGCCATGAGGTTTGCGCGCGCAACACCTGGGTCAGACATGGCGTCTCCGGAGAAAAGGTGGGCGATCGCCTTGTTCTCAACGTCAAACCTGCCGGCGCTGGGCATTGGTCGGGGAACGCCTTCGACCCGCAGCGCAACCGGACCTACACGATCGGCGTTCATGTCACCGAGAAGCACATGACCACGCGGGGATGCATGATGGGCGGGCTCATGTGCCAAAGCATGCACTGGAGCCGGTCAGCGATCATCGCTAACCAATTCACGAACAAGAGCACCCCGGCGCCAACGAGCGTCGCCATAGCGACGAGATAGGCGGTCTGAAGGGTGATGTTCTTCCAGAACAGAATGCGCGACAGGAGCGCGCATCGAACCGGCAGTTCCTGAACGTCCAGCACCGGGTCGGCGATGAACTCGAAATCCTCCGGGTTTGAACGGCGCCAGATCGGGAACCGTTTTCGACCCATCGCGGGGAAACCGCGGATAGACCGAAGCCAGCAGATTGAAGAAGATGACGATGAACGGCGCGAGGAGCACCGGGACGGTCAAATAATGGGGGTAGTGGTCGCGAAATTGCAGGACCGTCCCCATCATGATGGCGACGAACAGAACCGCGATATTCGCCTTGATGTCGCTCAGACGAATTGAAGTCGCCGTATCCGGCGATCAGGTTGCGCAACTGAGCTTCGTGATCCTTGGATATCACCGGCATTTCGACACACACGATGCGACGCGCCGACCGGGGACGTTTGTCCAAGCTTTGCTTGTCGAAATCGGATGACCGTTCATTGAGCGCGCACGCCTAGACATGCCAAATGTAGATGAGCAAAAACATGCTCACGACAATGCTCGCCATTGCGACAAAAAAACTGATGCGAATGTAAAGGGTCTTCCACCACAGCAGTTCCGAGAGAACCGAGCAGCGCAGTTTCAGCTGCTCAAGCTCGTCCTCGGCCTCGACGACTTTGGCGAAATCGCTGACTGTGGCGTTGCGCGAGACGATGAAGTGCTTGCCGCCGCGCTTTGGGTAGCGAGGGATGAGCACCGCCAGCAGGCATATGTACACGATGAGGAACGGCAGCATGACGAAGGGGATCGGCAGATAGGGAGGAAACTTAGGGTAGTTCCCGAGGACCGGACCCATCATGAAGGCGACGAACAGGATTGCGATATTGGCCTTGAAGTCGCTTTGGCGGATCGCATCGGTATAGCCCGCGATCAGGCCGCGATAAGGTTGAGCGGGATCGGCGGCGATCTTGTTCATCCCTCAGCCGGACACTTCCAAAAAAGGCCGCCCGGCGGATGCGCCCTTTGCGCAATCCTTAAGCATGGGGCGGCCGAAGTCCTTTAAGCCGAATTGGCGTAAACTGTGACGCCCTGTCAAGATCGGTTGAATTCGGCAGTTTTGGGCGAGCGCCCGGTCCCAGAAGCGGCGCCGCGGCGGCGGACCCCTTTCGCCGCTAGACTTCGCTATCCACGGGCGGCGGCCAGGCGGCGGCCGTGTAGTCGGAATTGCGGATCGTAAGCGCGGCCAAGAGCAAGACCGCATTCGCCGCCATCACGTAATAGGTCGAAGCCAACGGATCCCCGGTGACGCCGACCAGCCAAGTGACGACATAGGTCGCCGTGCCCCCAAAGATCGCAACGCCCAGCGCGTAAGTGAGCGCGAGCCCGGTCGAGCGGATTCCCGGCGGAAAGATCAACGGGGTCAGCGCCACCACGACGCCGACGCTGGCGGCGTGCAGCAAGCTCAGGATCGCAATCGCCAGGACGAGGGTCGCACCGCTTGGATTGGCGACGAGGAATTTCATCACCGGGAACAACACGATCATCAGCACAATTCGTGGCGCGATGACGACCGGGCGGAGGCCCCAGCGATCGGCTAAGGCTCCGCCGGCGAGCGCTCCGAGGCAGCCGGTAATCCCGAGCGTGATCGCGCCAAGCATGGCGGACGATGCAGGCAAATGAAGCGTGCGGATCGCGTAAGGCGTCATGGTGATCAGGAAATATTGGGTGATCGTGCCCCCGCTGATGAGCGCGAGACCGAGCAGCACGCCTCGCCAGTTGGATCGAATGACGGCGGAGAGAATCGCTGTCACGGCGCGCGCGCGGTCTTGCGGCGGCTTTTCGAGGGTCTCGACCAGTTGGCTGCGGATGTAGACGCCAACTGGGGCGATCAAGACGCCAAACGCGAACGGAACGCGCCAGCCCCATTGGTTCAAGCTCGATTGGGACAGCGCCAACGCCAGCAGGAGGCCAATCGAGCCGCCCAACAGGCTGCTGAGGTTCTGGCTCGCCAGTTGCCAACTGGCGAAAAGCATGCGCCGGTCTCGCGGCGCGGCCTCGAGCAAAAACATGGTCGCCGGCCCCACTTCGCCTCCGACCGCGAATCCTTGAAAGAGGCGCGCGACAATCAGGAGGACCGGCGCCCAGACTCCAATTGTCGCGTAGCCGGGGGTAACCGCGATGACGCCGCTGCCGATCGCCATGAGCCCGATGGAAAGGGTCATCGCCGGCTTGCGCCCGGCGCGGTCGCCGTAAGCGCCAATCAGGGCGCCGCCAAGCGGCCTCGCGACAAAACCGACGCCGAAGGTCGCGGCCGACGCCAGATCGCTCACCAGTATGTTGTCGGACGGAAAGAACGCCTCGCCAATCATGCCTAAGAACGTGGCGTAGACTGTGAAGTCGAAGAATTCGAAGCCGTTGCCGAGGACCGCCGCGAAAACTCCTCGGGCTTTGAGCGCCGGCCGCGCAAGCCCAGGCGCCGTATCCGCCGCTACGGTCAAGCGTTATCCCCTCAGGTCCCGTCGCGGCAGCGTCTCAGCGCCAAGGGTCTCTTGTCAACGGGATATGCGGCGCCGGCCGATTGCAAGGCTGGATACGACGCCCGCCGCCGTTGCGTCGGGTGTAGGGCTCGGCGGATCAGAACCCGTAGAACTCTTTGCGCAGCGCGTTTTCGTAGAGACGCTTCCTGTAGTCGACTTCCTTATGCAGCTTGTGCTCGCGGAAGTGCGCCGCTTCCCATTTGTCGAGCTCCGCGACGTCATGATTGCCGGATGCGAGCGCCTCCTCCTCGCGGATCGCCTTCACCCAATTGTCCACCGCCGCCTTATAGTCGGCCTGCAACTGGTCGAGTTCCTGCTGAAGATCCGGTGAATTGTCCGCCATGATTTCCCCCTGCTTTACTTCGATTAGCGGCGCTTTATGAACAAAAGACGACAGTGACGCTGATCGCCACGTCGGGGAATCACCACAGCATCGTCCAGGATAGGGCGGCAGCTTCGGGGGAGCCGGACGGCTGGCAATCCAGAAGCATGGCGCGAAGCCCGCGCCCCTCCGGGCTCGCGCACTCGAGCAATTCGTTCATTTTGCGCAAGCGCCGCACCAGCGTCTTCATAAACCCGACGGCGCGCTCCGGGTTCTCCTGGATCGCGGCGATGAACTCCTGATAGGAGGTGGCGAGGCACTCCGTGTCGCACGCCGCCGTCACGGTCGCCGATCGCGGCCCCGGCTCGATCAGGCACATTTCGCCGAACACTTCGCCCATCTCCAGCCTGCCGACAAACTTGGCTCCGTCGCCGCGGCCGACTGCGACGTCGACCGCGCCGCTGACGATGAAGAACGCTGTATCGCCCTCGTCGCCCTCGCGGATGATCGTGTCTCCGGTCTTGAACGCAACGTTTTGCATGCATGTCTCCACGGGAGCTTTCGGCCCGGCGACCTCGGTTATATAAGGCCTAGCATAGCTGGCGGCGCAAGGTTTGGCGTCTCCGGTCGCCGCCGACGTTCGGCGGCAAAGAAAAGGCCGCCGCAGAGCGGCCTCCTCGATTGCCGACAATTCGCAAAATCGCGCCACGAGCCGCAACCACCGCCGACGGATCAGCCTTTCCGCGTGCAGGCGGATTAAGCTGCAGGCGTCCGCTGACGAAATCGAGGTAACGGATTGTCTGCGCGGGCCCGCCCGATCGGGCTGCCTATCACGCATCACTATGCCATTATTCGGCGCAACAACTCAATGCGAACGGCCCCTTTGGAGGCGCCGACGATGATGGCTGCTCATGGGTCAGTTCCGCCTGGTTCGGCAAGAGCGATCTCACGTCAGATCGAGTGGTCGTGGCGGGGCAAAACCATCGAGATCGGAATCGAAACTCACGGGGACGGTCCCGCAATCCTCCTGCTTCCGGCGCTCAGTTCGATTTCGACCCGCTCCGAAATGCTCCCTTTGGCCGAGCGACTTTCCTCGACCTTCACGGCGATTGCTGTCGATTGGCCGGGATTCGGAGATCGGCCGCGTCCGGCAATCGCTTGGGGGCCGGACGCCTACCGGGAATTTCTCGCCCACATCCTCCACGAACTGCCGAAGCCGACGGCGACGGTCGCGGCAGGTCATGGCGCCGCCTATTTGCTCGCCCATGCCGCCGAGCATCCGGGCTCAGTCGGTAGCTTGTGTCTCGTCGCGCCGACGTGGCGCGGACCGCTGCCAACGATGATGGGTGGACGGTCGACCATCCTCCGTTTCGTCTCTCGTTTGGTTGATCTGCCGGTGATCGGTTCGGCCCTCTATGCGCTGAACGTCAACAAGCCGATGATCCGCATGATGGGCCGAGGGCATGTCTATGCCGATCCTGCTTGGCTCGATGAAACCCGCTTGGCCGAGAAACTTGTCCTGACCAATGCGCCAGGCGCCCGGCACGCGTCATTCCGTTTCGTCGCCGGCGAGCTTGACCCGATGTCCACCCGCGAGTCGTTTCTCGCGACCGCGCGTCGAGTCACTGATCCAATCCTCGTTGTTTACGGCGCGGCCACGCCCCGCCGCTCGAAGGCCGAGATGGAGGCGCTGGGAACTCTGCCCAACGTGCAAGCGCATGAACTCCCCGTCGGAAAGCTCGCAGTCCACGAGGAATTTCCCGCTCTCGTCGCAGACGCGGTCCTATCTTTTGTCGGCCGGAGCGCTGGTGACGGGCGTTCGGCGTAGCGGGCGCCAGGACTATCGCGCGACGACTATCGGTTTCGCGGGAGGCGACTGAAAACCAGTCCGGATCTTATCCGCTACTCCTCGAACCGTTCGCTCATCCCCGTCGACTTCATGGGCGCGATCGACGCGTCCGGCTTTTGCGCCGGAAGGCCAGGGTCGCGGAAGCGGTTGACGATCGGATAGCGCCGGTCGCGGCCGAAATTCTTCGGCCCCACTTTGACCCCCGGCGCCGACTGGCGGCGCTTGTATTCGGCGAGATAGAGCAGGCGCTCGACCTTGCGCACCGTCTCGGGATCGTAACCCTCAGCCACAATGTCGGCGACGCGCATCTCCTTTTCGACCAGGCTGCGCAGAATGCCGTCGAGCACCGGATAGGGCGGCAGCAAATCCTCGTCCTTCTGGTTCTCGCGCAGTTCCGCGCTCGGCGGCTTGACGATGATGTTCTCAGGAATGACCTCGCCATCCGGCCCGAGCGCGCCCTATAGGCTTCCAGCGGTTGCGCAAGGCGGCGAGGCGAAAGACCTCCATCTTGTAGAGGTCCTTGATCGGGTTGAAGCCGCCGTTCATGTCGCCGTAGAGCGTGGCGTAGCCGACCGACATTTCCGACTTGTTGCCGGTCGTCACCACCATCGCGCCGGTCTTGTTGGAGATCGCCATCAGGATGAGGCCCCGCGCGCGGCTCTGGATGTTCTCTTCGGTGATGTCGCGTGGCTTCCCCTCGAACATGCGCTTAAGCGCATGCTCCACGCCCTCGACCGGCTCGGCGATCGGCACGATGTCGTAACGCACGCCGAGCGCCTTTGCGCATGCCGCCGCATCGGAAAGCGATTCGTTCGAGGTGAAGCGATAGGGCAGCATCACCGCGTGCACCCGCTCAGCCCCCAGCGCGTCGACCGCCATCGCGGCGCATAGAGCCGAAATCGACGCCGCCGGAGAGGCCGAGCACGACGCCCGGAAAGCGGTTGTTCTCGACATAGTCGCGCAGGCCCATGACGCAAGCGGCGTAGTCCGCTTCGTCCCCCTCCTCGACCACTTCGCGCGGGCCTTCCACACACCGCCAGCCAGCCTCGCCCCGCTCCCACACGGTGCGCGCGACCATCGAGCGGAAGGCCGGCAATTGGGCGCCAAGGCTGCGATCGGCGTTGAGCGCGAACGAGCCGCCGTCGAACACGAGCTCGTCCTGGCCGCCGACCATGTTGAGATAGATCGAGCGGCAGCCCGCTTTCGACGACGCGCGCCACCGCGACATTCTGGCGAATGGCGAGCTTGTCGCGCTCGTAAGGCGAGGCGTTGCCCACCAGCAGAATTTCACCGCCGGTTTCGAGGATGCATTCGACCGGGTCGGGGCCCCAGATGTCCTCGCAGATCGGAACGCCGACGCGCGCGCCGCGAAAGACGATCGGCCCCGGCGACGGTCCCGGCGTGAACACGCGCTTCTCGTCGAACACGCCATAATTGGGCAGATCGACCTTGAACCGCACCGCCTCGATCCGCCCGCGATCGAGGAGCGCCATGGCGTTGTGCAGCTTGCCATCCTCGTCGACCCAGGGCAGGCCGACCAGCGTCGCCGGGCCGCCGTCGGCAGTGTCGCGCGCCAGCTCCTCGCAGGCCGCTCGGCAGGCCTCCTGGAACGCGGGCTTCAGCACCAGATCCTCGGGCGGATAGCCGGAGAGGTAGAGTTCGGGCGCAAGCAGGAGGTCGGCGCCGAAAGCGGCGGCCTCCTTGCGCGCCTTGCGCAACCGGTCCCGGTTGCCGGCGATGTCACCGACAATCGCGGGGATTTGGGCGAGCGCAATGACGAGGCGGTTCGAGGGGGACGGCATGGGGTGGATTTAGCGCGAGGGTTGGAGGACGCGCAATGCGTCAGCGCACCACGCCCGCGATCTTCGCCAGGCCAAGGTTGAAGGCGCGCGACGTCGCCTCGGCGAAGTCGCCCTTCAGGCCAAGCGCGCGCTCCTCGATCAGCTTCCACGACACGATCGCGATTGCGACCGAAACGACTGCGGACGAACCCATCATCATGCCGAGCGACATGGCCGGGAAAAGAAAGGCGAGCGTCTGCTGGACGGGGAAAGCGTAGATATAGACCCCGTAGGAATAATCGCCCCAATCGTTGAACGCCCGGATCCGCCCGCCCGGGACATAGACCAGATGAAGGACGAGCGGCGCGAGGCAGGCCGCATAGACGACAAAGAAGAGCGTCTTATCGAATGAGGCCAGCACAAGCGCCGCGAGAATGCCGACGAGCAGCCAAGGGCCGATCGGTATCCTGTCGCGCCACAGGTAGAGGCTTGATCCGTACAGGAACATGAAGACGCGAATGTTCGCGCCGTTGAAGGCGCCTCCGGTCAACCGGGCGCTCAGCACAATCGCGAGCAGCGCGGCGGCCGAGATCGGCAGGACGAAACGCATGGCCTTGATGCGCAGAGCGGGCATGACCGCAAGCGCAACCCAGATGGCGGCGAGATAGAGATACATGCGCACTTCAACCGGCATCGTCCACAGCGAGCCGTTGAACTCGTTCTTGAGCGGCACAGCTCTCGAACACGCCCGGCAGCGAGTAGCGCACGCCGCCGATGAGGGTCGCGCATTTGCGGAAATATTCCCAGGTCAAGGGCGACGCATAGTAGTCGTCGCGCGGCAGAGTCGTCAGCGCGGGCGCGAGAACGAACACGGTGAGCACGAGCATGACCCACATGCCGGGATAGACCCTGAGGATGCGCGCCCAGAGATAGGCGATCAGATCCTGCCGTCCGACCAGACTCGCGGTGACGAGAAAGCCGCTCGTCACGAACAGCATGTCGAGGCCCATTTCGCCGAGCGAAAAGCCGAGCCGATTGAAAAAGAACTCGCGTTCGGGCGGAAGCCCCAGCACCGCGACGCTATGCGCGAAGAGCACGGTCATGGCCGCGGAAAAGCGGAGCAGCGTAAAGTTGTTGTCGCGCCCGACGGCGTATTCGGAGAGCCGCACGAGAGGCGCCTAGGCCATGCGCGCGGCGCGGGGCGAGCCGCCGCGAGATGGCGCGCGCAAGATGAGAGCCGTCACTCGGCCGCCCGGACCGGCCGCTCGGGCGCAGCGAGCCGCTGCGCCTTCAGAAGATCGGCGACCATGAAGGCCATTTCGACCGATTGCTCCGCATTGAGGCGCGGATCGCAAAAGGTGTGATAGCGATCGTGCAGATCCGCTTCCGAAATGACGCGCGCCCCGCCGGTGCATTCGGTCACGTTCTTGCCGGTCATCTCGAGGTGAATTCCGCCGGCATAGACGCCCTCGGCGCTGCAGGCGGCGAAGAAGTTGCGCACTTCCTGCGCGATGCGTTCGGTCGGCCTCGTCTTGTAGCCGGTCGAGGTCTTGATCGTATTGCCGTGCATCGGGTCAGAGACCCACAAGAGCTTGCGGCCTTCGCGCTTGACGGCGCGCAAGAGCGGCGGGAGCGCGGCGTCGATCTTGTCCGCGCCGAAACGGCAGATGAGGGTCAGCCGGCCAGGCTCCTCGTCCGGATCGAGGATTTCGATCAGACGCATGAGCTCGTCCGGGCGTGAGCGACGGGCCGCATTTGAGGCCGATCGGGTTCTTCACGCCCCGGCCGAATTCGACGTGAGCGCCGCCGAGCTGGCGCGTCCGGTCGCCGATCCAGATCATGTGGCCCGAGGTCGCGTAATAGTCGCCGGAGGTTGAATCGAGCCGCGTCATCGCCTGTTCGTAGCCGAGCAGCAGCGCCTCGTGCGAGGTGTAGAAGTCCGTCGCGCGCAATTCCGGATGCGCCTCGGGGTCGAGGCCGACGGCGCGCATGAAGCCGAGCGTCTCGGTGATCCGGTCGGCGAGTTCCTCGTAGCGCTCGGACTGGGGGCTGTCCTTGACGAAGCCCAGCATCCAGCGATGGACGTTCTCGAGATTGGCGTAGCCGCCGGTGGCGAAGGCGCGCAAAAGGTTGAGCGTCGCCGCGGACTGGCGATAGGCTTCCAATTGCCGGCGCGGGTCGGGCTCGCGCGCGGCGGCCGTGAAGTCGATGTCGTTGACGATGTCGCCGCGATAGGCCGGCAGGGTGACGCCGTCGATCGTCTCCGAGTCGGACGAGCGGGGCTTGGCGAACTGGCCGGCGACGCGTCCGACCTTCACGATCGGCGACGCGGCGGCGAAGGTCATGACCACCGCCATCTGCAGGAACACCCGGAAGAAATCGCGGATGTTGTCGGCCGAATGTTCGCCGAAGCTCTCGGCGCAATCGCCGCCCTGCAACAGGAACGAGTCGCCCGCGGCCGCCTTGCCGAGGGCCTTTTTGAGCTTGCGCGCCTCACCTGCAAAAACCAGCGGCGGATAGCCGGCAAGCTGGCGCTCGGCCTCGGCCAGCGCCGCGCGATCGGCATAGGCCGGCGCCTGGGCGATCGGCTTCGTCCGCCAGCTATCCGGGGTCCAACGTTGGTTCAGCATCTTCCATCGCCATGAGGCAGAGCGGCGAAGCGCCGCTCCTTGAACGCCAAGCGCCCTATATACAGTGCGACGCTTAAGGCCAATATGCCGATTTTCGAGGCGGCCGCGCATTTTATCGAACGCCTTCGGCGCGGAACGGCGTCGGCGAAACTGAACGCGGGCCGCTTAGTGGCCTACGAAAGCTCAATCCTTCGCCACCGTTATGTCCGGCGCGGACGGATTCTTCATGCCGACGACATGGTAGCCCGCGTCGACGTGGAGAACTTCGCCGGTGACGCCGCGCGACATGGGCGACAAGAGGTAGACCGCGCTCTCGCCGACCTCCTCGATGGTCACCGTGCGACGCAAGGGGGAGTTGTATTCGTTCCACCGCAATATGTAGCGGAAGTCGCCGATGCCGGAGGCGGCGAGCGTCTTGATCGGGCCGGCCGAAATCGCGTTGACGCGAATGCCCTTCTCGCCCAAGTCCGCCGCGAGGTAGCGAACGCTGGCCTCGAGCGCCGCCTTGGCGACCCCCATCACGTTATAGTGCGGCATCCACTTCTCTGCGCCGTAATAGGTCAGCGTCAGCATGGAGCCGCCATTCGCCATCAGCTTCTCAGCGCGTTGGGCGACGGCGGTGAACGAATAGCAGGAGATGGCGAGCGATTTGGCGAAATTGTCCTCTGTCGTATCGATATAGCGGCCCGTCAGCTGATCCTTGTCGGAGAAGGCGATGCAATGGACGACGAAGTCGATGGCGCCCCACAACTTGCTGGCTTCCGCGAACACGGAATCGATGGAGGCGCCGTCTGTGACGTCGCAGTGGCCCAAGAGGGGGGCGCCCAATTCCTGCGCCAGCGGCCGGACGCGCTTTTCCAGCGCTTCGCCCTGAAAGGTAAACGCCAACTCGGCCCCCGCCGCGTGGGCGGCTTTGGCGATGCCCCAGGCAATCGAACGGTTGTTCGCAACGCCCAAGACGACGCCGCGCATGCCCCGCATGACGCCCGCGGTCGCGCCGGCTAAGAGGGTTTGCTCCATCAGGGTCTCACTCGTCTTGACGGCGATCCATACGCCGCACCGGAATCGGGTTTAGCCTCGCCGATGACGCATGGGAAGGATCAGGCGCTCCTCGGTCGTCACAAAATGTGTGCGATTGCTTGCACAGCTGCTTGGAACCCGGCCGTCTTCGGGCTAGGATTATTGCCGAGCGTTAACGTTTGTTGAGGCTCACGCAAACTCTCGGTGTCCACAGTGCCGCCGTTAAGTGACCGCTTGGGAGATCTCTCTGACCTCCGCCAATTCGGGGTGGCGCTCGCGCGAGACGACAGGCTCGTGCTTGATCATGCCGCTGCGGCCGCGCTTGTCGATCGTCTGTTCAGGCAGGCTTCGCTCGAAGCGGTGGGCGCGGGCGTTCGAGAGGACGCGGACCGCGCGCCTCGGGACGACGCGCGCGTGCGCGCGTTCGGCCAATTCGTTCGACTTTATCGCCGGCATGTTCGCCGCCTGGCCTTGGACGATGGGGAGCCGGTATGGGACGAAAATCCGGACGGCGCCCACCGCAATGCGCGCATGGGCGAGGCTGGCGTGGCTGCGGCCGTCCGCGTGCTTCCTTTGGAGCTCAGAGAGCCGCTGTTGATCATCGTTTTGGCCGGGTTCACCCACCAAGAAGCCGCCGCGGCGCTTGATATCTCGTTGGCGACGCTGATCACGCGGCTGACGAAGGCTCGCGAGCGAGTCGCGGCCTTGACCCGCCCGCCGCTTCACGCGCCGACCGTGAGAGCCGCGCCGCATCTGCGTGTGGTCAAGTGATGGAGGCGTGGCGCGTCGCGGACTTGCACGCCTACGTGGACGACTGCCTCGAGCCGGACGAGCGCCTCGCGTTCGAGACGCAGATGGAGCAGGACCCCGCGCTGGCGCGCCAAGCCGCGCAGTGGCGAGCGCAAAATAGCGCCATTCGCGCCGCCTTCGACGGCGAGGGCGCGAGAGCCTTTTCGATCAGCATCGTTCGTCACCAGAACGAGCCTTTTGGCAGGGCGAAACGCTCGGCCGCGGCCGGCGGAAAACCGTCTTCCGAGCCGCCGACGCCAAGCTTCATCGCTCACGATCGTCGACGCCGCGCGATTTTCCGCCAAGGCTGAGTGCGTCCGACGCATTTCGACGCTCGCTCTTGTGGCGGCTGGGGCTCGCGGCATTGTCTCTCTTCCTCGCCTGCGTTTGGGCGCCGGCTGCGACCGTCGTTCCCGGCAAGCGGCTTGCGGAGGCGGGCGTCGCCGCTTTTCAGGCGTTCGCGCGGCCAGGGGTTCAGCCCGTCGAGTTCGCGACCAGCGAAGGAACGGAAGCGGAAGCATGGTTGACGGCTCGGCTTGGGCGCCCCGTCCATCTCCCGGCGACTCCCGCCGCCATCCGGCTCATGGGAGCGCGGATCGCGCCTTACCCTGGCGCCCCGGCGGCCTTCCTCATTTACAAGTCGCCGGACGGGGCGCTCGGATTGCTGATCCGGTCGCTTGACGCGCCGGAGGCGACAGCGCCCCAACTCATGGCGGCGGACGGCCATGTCGCCGCCGTGTGGACTGAGCGCGGCCAAGGGCTTGCCCTGGTCGGCGACCCGGACGCGGCGTCATTAATGAGGATCGCGACGGAATTCTCCGGGCCGTCCGCCGAGGCCGCTCAGGCCATGCCGGAGCGAGGCTGGTAAGGCTTCCGATCGCGCATCTTCTGCATGAGCGCGGTCAGGTCCGCGTCCGGCTCGTTCGGCAGAACGATCCGAAGCGTCGCCATGAGATCGCCGGCGGCCTGGTCGGCGCCTCCGGGAAGGCCTTTGCCCCGCAATCTGAGCACGCGTCCGCCGTTCGAGCCCGGAGCGATCGAGACTTCGACCTCACCGCCTAGCGTCGGAACGCGCACCCGCGCGCCCAGGATCGCCTCATAGAGGGTGATCGGCAGGTCGAGCCTCAGATCGCGACCCTCCGCCTTGAACAGCGGATGCGGCGCATATCGAACGGTCACGATCACATCGCCGGGCGATCCGCCGCGGCGGCCGGGGTGGCCCTGACCGCGCAGCCGGATGGACTTGCCCTCTTCGATGCCGATGGGGACTGCGACGTCGAGCGTCTTGCCCGTCGGCAGGGCGACCCGGATCGACCCGCCATGCGCGATTGTCGCCAGGGGAACCGACACCGCGACGCCGATGTCCTCCCCGCGGCTGGTGGCCTGAGCACGCGCCGCGCGTGCGGCCGGCGCCGAACAGTTCCGACAGGATATCCGGATCGATCGAACCGCTCTCGGTCGAAAACCCGCCGGCGCCGAAGTCGAAGCCGAAATTGCGAAAGTCGCGGGGACCGCCGCCTGGCTGGGCGCCAAAGCCGAAGCCTTCGAATTGCGGCGCCCGAGGCTTGCCCTCCGCGTCGATCTCGCCGCGATCGAAGGCCTTGCGCTTCTTGTCGTCGCCGAGGATCTCGTAGGCCGAGCCCACTTCCGCGAAACGCTCCTTCGCCTTCGGCTCCTTGCTTTGGTCGGGGTGGTATTTCTTGGCCAGCTTGCGAAACGCGGATTTGATTTCCGCTTCGCTCGCCGTCTTGGAAACGCCAAGCACGTCATATGGATCACGCATCTATGAGCCCATTCCTCGGCCTTAGCCTTCATGAAAAGCGCAAAGGCCAGTGTCTCGTTCGCACATTTGGCCCTTCATCCCGCGGCGCGCAAGGCCATTGTGTCGGCGGTTGGCCATCGAGCGCCGGGCGAGATATTACTTGCGCTCGGCTTTCCTTTTCTTGCCCGGAGGATCGGCGCTTTGAACGACTTGAGCATCGCCGATTTTACCAAGGCTGCGGACCCGTTCGCGTTGTTCAAGCTTTGGCTCGACGAAGCGGCGGGGGCGGAAGTCAACGACCCGGAGGCGATGACGCTCGCCACCGTCGACGCGAATGGATTGCCGGACGCGCGGATGGTCCTGTGCAAAGGCGTGGATGAGCGCGGCCTCGTGTTCTACACCAATATCGAGAGCGCCAAGGGGAACGAGCTGAAAGGCCAGCCCCGGGCGGCGGCGCTTTTCCACTGGAAGTCGCTGCGTCGCCAGGCCCGGTTCCGTGGGCCTATCGCGCAAGTGAGCGCGGCGGAGAGCGACGCCTATTTCGCCTCGCGGCCGAGAGGGAGCCAGATCGGCGCCTGGGCCAGCCAGCAGTCGCGGCCGCTCGCCGCGCGCGGCGATCTCGAAGCGGCGGTCGAAGCCTATGAGCGGCGGTTCGGGACGGGCGACGTGCCGCGGCCGGACTATTGGCGCGGCTATCGGCTGGAGCCAGTCGAGATCGAGTTCTGGCGCGATCGTCCCTCCCGGCTGCACGAGCGCGTGAGGTTTACCCGCTCCGCGCCGAGCGCGCCTTGGGAGAAGCGGCTCCTTTATCCTTAAGGCAAGGAGCGACGCTTTGAGTGAGACCTTCATGGCCGCGGAGATTGCGGAGACGGGCGCCGTCGTCCGTCGACAACTGGCCGCCAACGCCGCATTGACCGCGAAGGCGGCGGCGGACTTGCGGGCGCTGAAGCCCGCCTTCGTCGCGACGGTCGCACGCGGCAGCTCCGATCATGCGGCGCTTTATCTCAAGCACCTCGTCGAGCTGAAGCTCGGGCTCGCCTGCGCTTCGCTCGGGCCCTCGATCGCCTCGCTCTATCGCGCGCCGCTCAAGCTTGAGGGCGCCGTCGCGATCGCCATCTCGCAGTCGGGCATGAGCCCGGACATCCTCGCCATGCAGCGCATGGCGAAGGATCAGGGCGCGCTGTCGGTCGCCCTTGTCAACGACGAGGGCTCTCCGCTCGCGCGCGAGGCGAATGCGGTGCTGCCGCTCCGCGCTGGCCTTGAGCGCTCGGTCGCGGCGACCAAGTCGATGATCGCCGCGCTTGTCGCCGGCGCTTCGCTTGCGGCTTATTGGAGCGGCGACGACGCGCTTCTCGCCGCGCTTCAGAACCTGCCATCGGTCCTCGATTCATCGTCAGCCGCGCCGCTTGCGACGGAGGCGATCGCGAGGCTTGCCCAAGCCTCGTCCCTGTTCGTCATCGGGCGCGGCGCCACGCACGCCATCGCCGCCGAGGCGGCGCTCAAGCTCAAGGAGACTTCGGCGATCCATGCCGAAGCCTTCTCGTCGGCCGAAGTGCTGCATGGGCCGGCGGGGATCATTGGCTCAAGGTTTCCGGTCCTCGCCTTCGCGCCCGCCGACGCCGCGCGTCCGGGATTCTTCGATGCGCTCGACCGCCTCGCGGCGTTCGGCGCGGCGCCGCTCCTCGTCGACATCGAGCCGCACCGACGCTGGCCGACATTGGTCGCGCCTGACGGCGGCCATCCCCTGCTGACTCCGATCGCGGCGCTGCACGCCTTCTACCGCGTCGCCGAAGCGACCGCGCGCCGTCGCGGCCGCGACCCCGACCAGCCGCCCCATTTGAAGAAGGTCACGGAGACCTTGTGAGGGCTCCCGGAAGCTAGGCACGGCAGGCCGAGGGCGGCGCGTCTCCCGAGTCGACCGATAGCCGGCAAAGCCGAGCCCTGCGAAGCCGAGCAGCATCATGGCCCAGGTTGAGCTCTCGGGGGCTGCGGCGAGGACCTCCATCTGAAGGGCCTGATCAAAGGCGAAGGGCTGAACGCCTTTGTTGAGAAAAAACCCGTCGTCCGTGCCAAACCACGCTAAATAATTGCCAGCCACGCCGAGACCCGACACGTCATGCGTCATTCCCCATTCGATGACGGAGCCACCGTCGACTCTGACTTCGATCCAGTAGAGCGAATTGGGGTTAAGCTCGACGCCAGCAAACTGGTCGTACCGTTCGACCGTCCAGGCCGCCGACAGACTGGTCACAGGAAAGGTGACCGAGGCGAGCGCCGGACCCTGAAAGTCGACGGACGAGCCGTCGAGAGTGTCCAATCCGTTTATCGGATCGAACGATAGGTCGGAAAGAGGAATGCCGCCATCCAGGCTAACCGTGTAGGTGTCGCCCTTCTGCTCATCAGGAACAGCGACGGAGAGCGAGAGCGCCACGTCGACATGAATCGGAGAGGCGCCCGTATTGAAGGTCGCAGATATAACGCGGTCGACGCTTGTATCCGCTGCGTCTGAGTTTGCTCGGCCTAAACTGTCGAAAACAACCAACTCGGCCGACGCGAACCTGACGAGCCCCAAAAGCCAAACGGCGGCCGCGACGCATGCCGCGATTCCTGTTCGAGAGCGCATTGGATTTCCCCAACACAACGAATGCCGCCTCATCATTGTGGCACGCGCGATTGGGGCGTCGCAAGCTCATGACCGTAGGCGTATCCGGTCGTGGTGAACACGGCGCGAGCTCATGAAGCCAAGTCCCGCGAAGCCGACCAGCATCATCGCCCAGGTCGAGGGCTCGGGGACCGCGCCGCCAAGAACGAAGTCGCCCGACCCATAGGTGACAATTGTGAGGTCGATATTGGGTCCAAAGTCGGAACCGAGATTGATTGCTGTATCACTGATGAAACCGTCCTCGACAATCTGGACGCCGTTGATAGTGACGGTGAAGTTCCCGCCGCCGTCGATCAAGCCGAGAAGCAGATCGCCTTGGTAATGGAAATCGAATGTTGAGCTTGCGTCACTGCTCTGAGAGGTGAAGTCTGCGCCCAATATCGCCGTCCCGAATATCGTCTCGCCCGGTCCCAAGAATGCGCTAGCGACAGCGCCCGCGCCATCGATCAGCGTGGTAACGTCGGCCTTGTCGGGGAGGACCGTGGAGAAGGCGTAGGCGCCGTTGTCGGGCTTGACGAAGCTCTGACCGGAGCCGCCAGCCCGCGCAACCGCGTTGGTCGTATACGTCCCACCCCCCGTCGACTTGGAGACTGCGTCGTCCGTCGACTGAACGTTCGCGACGGCAAACGTGGATTCCGTGGTGGACGTTGCACTCACGGTGCCCCCGGAGGGCTCGAAAGCACTAACCCCTCCTGTAGCGACCGCCTTGGCTATCGCCGTCCCGCCGCCTGTCGACGACGCATTGGCAATCGCCGTCGCGCTACCGCCGAACGGGGCATCAGAGCCGGTGTCGCCGCCAGTTGCCGTCGCGGATGATGACGCGTTGCCCGAACCGTTCGACGTGGCCGCGCTACTGGCCGTGGCGTCGCCGCCGGGGCCTACTAACGGGTGTCCGGAACCGCCATTTGCGGTCGCGGAGGACGTCGCATCACCAGAAAGCCCCGAGATTGCGGTGCTCTGTGCGTTAGCTCCGCCGCCGCCGCCGTTACCGTCCGGGAATTGAGAAATAACAATTTCGGGGTAGCCCGCGCCGCCGGTGGCGTTCGCTGACGAAAGCGCAGCGCCAGAACTGACAGTCATCGCTGTACTAGTGGCGCTGGCGCTTCCTCCCGCCCCGGGAGCGCCGTCGCCTCCTCCGGCGCTGCCGGCGCTGTAGGATCCGCCGGGTCCGCCGTTAGCATTGGCGTTCGCGTCCGCGGCCCCTAAGATGGTCGTCGTCCCCGCAGTCGCGGTTGCCGATCCGCCGTTGCCGCCATTGCCGCCCTGGCCGTTCCCGAAACTCTGTGATGCAGTTCCGGCCCCGCCCCCGTTCCCACCGTAGGAACTGGCTTCCGCTCCCCCCGCGCCAGAGACGATGGTCGTGAATGCTGCTGCGTTCGCAGCGCCCCCATTTCCGCCAGCACCACCGCTTTCAGCAGCGGTATCGCCATAAACACCGTTGCCGCCCTGGCCACCGCCGCCGCCTCCTGCGATGGCTTGATTCTGGGGGGCGGTGATTGGTTGCGTGCTGCCCGCGTTGGCCGACACCAACTCGCCGTCGCCGCCCGACTGCGCGTCGTTGCCAGAATTGGAGGCATCGGACCCCGCGGCACCATTAGCGCCCTGTACTGTCACAATCTCCGCGCGCACACTGCTCGCGCTCATCGTCGCAAGCGCGAGCGACGCCGCGCCGGCCATCAACGCCCGCGTCAAAATCGAACGATGAATCGATCTCATATCCGCCCCTCGCCGCTCGCCCGCCAGCGAGCCGCCCGTTCGCCAACATCCAGCTTCAGTTTGAACATCTCAAGACTGAAGTTAGCGGGCCCGATCACATGCACGTGTGACTGTCATCGAGAAAGCGGCCGCTCACAGGTTAAAGCCTGTTGCGGTTGGACGGACCGGTTGCCGCCGTCAGACCTCGCGCCGCAAAGCGCCGCGAAGCGGCCCCGAAGGATGAAGGACGGGCGTCTTTCGACGCCCTGCGGCTCCTCGCGACGATTCCAACCGAACGCAGCCTGCTACCGTTGCAGAACCGGGTGCGGTTCGCGGCGCTGCCAGCCGACGCGTTCAAGCTCCGGGATCAGATGCTCCTCGAGCGGGAAGCCGACGCAAAGATAGGCGATGAAGGTCCAGGCGCGTGGAACATCGAGCGCCGCGGCGATCGCGCCGGAATCGAGGATCGACACCCAGCCGACGCCAAGGCCGTAGGCGCGCGCGGCGAGCCAGAAGGTGTGGAGCGCGCAAACGGTCGAATATCGGCGAGCCTCCGGCATGGTGCGCGCGCCAAGGCCGTGGCCCTGCTCCGTCGCCTCGTCGCAAAAGATTGCGAGCTGGATCGGCGCGTCGCTCAAGCCCGCGAGCTTGAGCCTGGCGTAGAGCGCCGCCCGCTCGCCGGCGTAGGCGCTCAGCGCATCGCGGTTGGCGGCCTCGAAATTGGCCCGGATGGATGCGCGGCGCGCCTTGTCGTCGACGCGCACGAACCGAGTCGGCTGGCAATTTCCGACCGAGGGCGCGAGCGCGGCGAGGTGGAACAGTTCGGCCAGCGCCGCCTCATCCGGCGCCGGGTCGGGGCGAAAATGGCGCACGTCGCGGCGCCAGGCCAGAAGCTCGGCGAACATCGCCCGAAACGCGGCGTCGAATTCGGGCGCTTCGCTGAGGGCAGAGGCCAATTCCGCCATCGCCGCTCCTTTGTTCTCGAATGCTAGGGCCCCGGCTCATCAGGCATAGCGCGCATTCGAAGTTTTACCAATTGCGCTATTCATTCGGGACTGGAAACTTCCATGCGACCAGGCGACGGAGCCGTCCGACCACGGCTCAAGGGGTCGCAGAACCCGTGGACCGACGAGCGTGCGCGGTGCGATCTCCCCGCCGCGCACGCTTTTGGTCCTTGAGTTGGCAGACAACTCCTGAATGACCCGTCGCCCTTCGCGCTGAGGATTCCAGATCGAGCGTCAAGCTGCGCCAGAAAACGGCCAGCGCGCATTCCTGCAATTTTGCACCATTTGTCCAATATCTTCAGTCTGTTATGGCAACGAACCAAAACGAATTGTTTCCCTTAAACAGAAATCATGATATACTTTCGGTTTTCGCACTCGCGACACCGGAGACCGCCGTGACCGAACTTTCCGCACCGCCATCGCCCGCGTCCGACGCCCGAGCCAAACGCCGCGCGCAGCGCTCGACCAGGATCGCGCGACGGGAGCGCGCCTTCAACTTGATGGCGTCAGGCTACACCTACAGCCAAATCGCAAAGGTGGTGCGGACCAGCGTTGCGACGGTCCGGCGCGAAATTGACCGAGCGCTCGCCGAACGGCGGCTCGAGCCGCCTGAGCGTTTCGCCCGGGCGCAGGTCGCGCGGCTCGTCAAGGCGCTGAGACTTGCCGAGGCTGCGATCGAGCTTGGCGAACTCAAGGCGGTCGCGGTCTATTTGCGGATCGTTGCCGCGCTCGACCGCTATCATGAGCTAGCGGCAGGGAGCCCGCCGCCCCTTCGATCGACCAAGGCGCCGCCGCGCGCCCTGCCCACTCCGCCCCAGGCGCTGACCTTCATCAACCCGCCCTCCAACCATGATTCCTCCACGATCGACGAGGCGCCAGGCGCCGCGGAGGAGACTGAGCTGTGACGGGAGTTACAAAGTTGCGCAAAAGCGCACTTAACTCACTGAAATCATTGGCGCGCGTAAACTTGTGCGCGGCCGGCTGCTAAAGCGCCCGCACCCGCGCTTTCGCCGCTCTTTCCGTTGCCAGCCGATTGCGGAGCGGCAGCCCGAAGGTCTCGGATTCGATTTCGAACACGTCGCCTTTCTGGGTCTTCACGCCGTCGCTGAACGACAGCGTGGCGGTGCCGAAGAAATGGACGTGGACGTCGCCCGGGCGCCGGAACAAGCCATACTTGAAATGATGCGCCTCCAGATTGGCGATCGAATGGGCCATGTTCTGCTCGCCGGACAGAAACGGCTTCTCCCAGATGACTTCCTTGCCGCGGCGGATGCGCGACATGCCGTTGATGTCGGCCGGCAGATCGCCGACCAGCAATTCCGGGCCGACGCTCGCCGGCCGGAGCTTCGAATGGGCGAGGTAAAGATAATTTTGCCGTTCGGTGACGTGATCGGAAAACTCGTTGCCAAGCGCGAACCCGAGACGGACCGGAGCGCCGGCGTCATCGATCAGATAGATCCCGACGATTTCCGGCTCTTCGCCCCCATCGAGCGCGAACGCCGGACTGGGCAAGTCGCCCTCCGGCGCCGCGAGGCTCGAACCGTCGCCCTTATAGAACCATTCGGGCTGCGCGCCGGTTTCGCCTCTGGCCGGCCTGCCGCCCTCAAGGCCAAGCTTGAACATGCGCATCGAGTCGGTGAGCTTCGACGGATCGGCGAGATCCTTGTGCATCTTGTCGCGCCCCTCGGCCGAACCCAGATGCGTGAGCCCCGTTCCGGTCACGATCACATGCGCGGGATCCTTGTGATCGATCGGCGCGAGAACGCGTCGCTCTTTCAACGCCCGGGCAAGATCGACCGGTTTTCCGACTCCCCGGTCGGCGATGAGCTTGCGAAGCGGCACGCCTTCGGCGATCGCCTGACGCGCCAAGTCCAGCATCGTGCGAGCGCCTTTGACCAGCCGGCTCTCGCCGCGCGCCGTGACCGCAAGCGCCCGTTTGTCGTTTTCGTCGATAAATTGCGCCAGTCTCACGCTTCTGCCCCTTCCTCAGCGCCGGAACTCAGGCGCGCTTCAATCAGTTCGAAGATCCGCGGATCGGTGAAATTGCTGGCGGCGAATGTCGCGCCCGCTTTGATCAGCGTCCTCGAATCGAGCGTCGTCGTCATACCCACCACAGGGAGGCCTGCGGCCGCAGCGGCGCGAACGCCTGACAGAGAATCTTCGAACGCGAGCGAATGCTTCGCCAGCGCGCCAGTCCGCTCAAGCGCCGTCAGATACGGCAACGGGTCGGGCTTGGAGCGGGCAAGCTCGCCGCCGATGACCAGGATAGGCAAACGCTGTCCGATCCCGAGCGCCGCAAGAACCTTATCGGCATTGGCGCGCGGCGCGTTCGTCACCACTGCGCGCTTCAGTCCACGCCGGTCGGCGAAATCGAGCAGCGCAAGGGCGCCGAGGATAGGCTCGAGCTCGCCCAAACCGTCGCGATACGCCGCTTCCTTGGCGTCAAGGGTTGCGGCCTGCTCAAGCGGCGACAAGTGCGCAAGGTAACAACTCGCGATCATTGCGTTGGACGCGCCCATGATGTTTGCCGCGTATTCGGAACGATCGAGCTCAATTCCGTGCGGCGCAAAGACGCGCTGGAAAGCGACGAGATGCTCGGCGTCGCTATCCACGAGCGTTCCATCAAGATCGAACAGCAGCGCAGTCTTCATGCGGCGGGCGGTCTCCGGCACGTCCACTTTCGAAGGGCTCTCAAATATCCGGCCGATCCGGTTAGCGCCCGCAACCCGTCACATGGTCGCGCCGATTTGCCAGGGGGCGAATTCCGCGTCGCCATAGCCCAAGAGCTCCGACTTGGTCCGTTCGCCTGAGGCGACCGCGAGAACTTTGTCGAAGATCTCCTGGCCCTTCTCTGCAATCGAGACGCCGTCGACAACGTCGCCGCAATTGATGTCCATGTCCTCGATCATCCTGCGATACGTGTCATTGTTGGTGGCGAGCTTGACGGACGGCGTCGGTTTGCAGCCGTAAGCCGAGCCGCGCCCGGTGGTGAAGCAGAGGACGTTGGCGCCGCCCGCAACCTGCCCGGTCGCCGACACGGGATCGTAGCCCGGCGTATCCATGAATACGAAGCCCTTGGCGGTGACGGGTTCGGCGTATTCATAGACCTCGTTAAGCGCGGTGGTGCCGCCTTTCGCGGCTGCGCCTAGCGACTTCTCGAGAATGGTCGTCAAACCGCCCGCCTTGTTTCCGGGCGAGGGATTGTTGTTCATCTCTCCGCCGTTGCGCGCGCAATAGTCCTCCCACCATCGGATGCGCTCGACGAGCTTGTGGCCGATCTCCGGGGTCGCGGCGCGACGGGTCAGCAAATGCTCAGCGCCATAAATCTCCGGCGTCTCGGAAAGAATCGCCGTGCCGCCGTTGCGCACCAGGATGTCGGCCGCCGCGCCAAGCGCGGGATTGGCGGTGATGCCCGAGTAGCCGTCCGAGCCGCCGCACTGAAGCGCGAGCGTCAGCTCGCTCGCGGGCGCTCGGCGTTCGCTCCACGTGGTTGAGCGTCGGCAGCATGGCGCGGATTCGTTCGAGGCCAGCGGCAACAGTCTTGCGGGTGCCGCCGGTCGCCTGGATCGTCATGCTGTGGAACGTGTCGCTTTCGACAATCCCGTATTCTTCCTTCATGCGGCCGATCTGAAACACTTCACAGCCAAGCCCGACCATCAGCGTCGCGCCAATGTTGGGATTGGCGGCATAGCCCCATTGCGTGCGCATGAGCGCGTCGAATCCGACGCCTTTGGCGGCGATGCCGCAGCCCGTGCCATGGACGAGCGCGATGACGCCGTCGACGTTCGGGTAATCGGCCAGAATGTCCGAACGCTCGACCTCCTTCGCGATCAGTCGCGCCACCGTCGCCGAGCAATTCACTGAAGTCAGGACCGCGAGATAGTTGCGCGTCCCGACTTTGCCGTTCGCGCGCCGATAGCCCTCAAAGGTCGGCTGCTCCTCGATGGGGAGGATGTTCTCGCGGCGCGCGTCCTCGCCAAAATGATAGTCCCGCGCGAATTCCTTGATCGCGCAATTGTGCTCGTGCACCCACTCGCCTGCGGCGATCGGCTGGGAGGCGAAACCGATGATCTGGCCGAACTTGCGGATCGGCGCGCCCTCTTCGACCGGGACAGCCGCCATCTTGTGGCCCTTGGGCACGCGTTCGCGAGCCTGGACGCCTCCCGCCGGTTGAGCGCCAGCTGAAATGTCATCGATGGCGATGATCACGTTGTCCGAAGGGTCGAGGCGCAGAGCGCGAGGCGTTGTCATGGTTCCCGTCTTTTTGTCATAAGGGTTGTCTTAGGGAGAGAAGAGCTCCGGCTGCCGTTGTGCGAGATCCTCGAGCCGGTTGGCGGTGATCGTGAGATGCTGCTTCATCGCTTCGCGCGCCGCGGCGGGATCCTTAGCCTCGATCGCGCTTGCAACCGCGGAGTGCTCATTCAGCGACGCACGAAGCTGCCCGGGTGTTGACATAGTCAACCTGCGCGTTCTTTCCAGATGGACGCGCAGAGACTCGAGAACATCGTCGGTTCGCGCCATGCTCAAGCGATCGGTCAATATCCGGTGGAACGCCACGTCAAGAGCGTAGAACGTCGCCCGATCCTCTGCTGCGACCGCTGCGGCTTCCTTCTTGAGGTTGGCGGCAAGCGCGTCCTTGTCGGCGCGCGTCATCCGGCGCGCCGCCTCCGCGGCGATCTCTCCCTCGAGCGCGCCGCGGATGAACAGACGCTCGCGGACATCGTTGAGCGAGATGCGGGTCACGAACGAGCCGTGCTGCGGCTCGACATCGACGAGACGATCATAGGCGAGGCGGCTGACGGCGGTGGAAACCGGAAACCGCGAAACTCCGAGTTTTTCGCACAACCCCGCCTTGTTGATCAGGCTGCCGGGTTCGAGCGCCCCGGAGAGAATCGCTTCCTTCAGTTCGCCGTACACGGCGTCCGCCTTCGAATGGGCGCCCTTCGCCAAATCCCTCCCCGTCGCTTGAGGGCGAGCGAAACGCTTCGCCTGGTCCCGCTAACATGTTAGACGCTAGAGAGGCAGCGCGGTCCCGTCAATCCTCCATACGCCGCGCTCAGGCGAGGCCAATGCTGACACTCGACTTGCGAGAAGGAACGACCCTGCCCGAAGACCGGTTTGCCGGCGCTTTGGCGGGTCGTGTTTGGCGGCCTGAAGTCAACGGCCCGTCGGTCGTCGCGGTCAGGGAAGACGGCGTCTTCGACATCAGCGCGGCGTTCCCCACGATGCGCGATCTCTGCGAAACGCCCTCGCCTGCCCAGGCGCTGCGTGCGGCGGAAGGTCCGCGCATCGGGGCGCTCAGCGACATCCTCGCCCACACCACGGACGACAGCCGCGCCTCTGGTAGCCCGCGTCTGCTCGCGCCCATCGATTTGCAGGCGATCAAGGCTGCTGGTGTCACGTTCGCGCAATCGCTGCTCGAGCGCGTGATCGAAGAGCGCGCGCGCGGCAGCCGCGAAGGCGCGGCGAGGGCGCGCGAGGAGATCGTGAGCGTTCTGGGCGATGATCTCAGCACTCTCAAGCCGGGCTCGTCCGCGGCGATGCGGCTCAAGGATGCGCTGGTCAAGGCCGGCGCCTGGTCGCAATATCTGGAAGTCGGCATTGGCCCCGACGCCGAGGTGTTCACCAAGAGCCAGCCGATGTCGGCCGTCGGAACCGGCCACGACGCGGGTTTCCACAGCGCCTCCCGCTGGAACAACCCCGAACCCGAGATCGCGCTGGCGGTCGCCTCCAGTGGGGCGATTGTCGGCGCGACCCTCGCAAACGACGTCAACCTGCGCGATTTCGAGGGGCGTTCGGCGCTGCTGCTCGGCAAGGCGAAGGACCAGAACGCGAGCTGCGCGATCGGTCCCTTCCTGCGCTTCTTCGATGAGACGTTCACGCTTGACGACGTTCGAAAGGCGACGGTCTCGCTCGTGGTCGAAGGCGAGGACGGCTTTCGTCTCGACGGCGGCTCCTCGATGGCCAAGATCAGCCGCGATCCGAGCGACATCGCGGCGCAAACGATCGGCGCCGCCCATGCCTATCCCGATGGGCTCGTCCTTCTGCTCGGGACGATGTTTGCTCCCGTGGCCGATCGCGGCGCTCCGGGCATGGGTTTCACGCACAAGACAGGCGATATCGTCACGATCAGCGCCGAGAAACTCGGACGGCTCGTCAATCGCATGCGGCCATGCGAAGAGTGCGAACGCTGGACATTCGGCGTTGGAGCGCTGATGCGCAATCTCGCCAAGCGGGGCTTGATTTAGGCGCCCGCACACCAGAAATCTGCTAGACAACTTAGGGACGAGAGCATGGGCGCGCACCAGAACTTTATCGCCGGAGAATGGGTCGACGGCCCAAGCGTTAACCGCGACATCAACCCGTCGAACACAAACGACCTTGTCGGCGAATATGTGCAGGCCGACGCCGCGCAGACGAACGCCGCGATCGAGGCCGCGCATGCCGCGTTCCCGGCGTGGTCGCGGACCACGCCGCAGGAACGGCATGACATTCTGTTGCGCGCCTCGACCGAAATTCTCGCTCGACGCGAGGAGCTTGGCCGTCTGCTTTCGCGCGAAGAAGGCAAGACCCTCGCGGAAGGCATTGGCGAGGCGGCCAGAGCAGGACAGATCTTCGACTTCTTCGCCGGCGAAGCTTTGAGGATTCCCGGTGAGAAATTCGCCAGCGTCAGGCCGAATATCGACATCGAGGTGACGCGCGAGCCGCTCGGGGTCGTCGGAATTATCGCGCCTTGGAACTTTCCGCTCGCGATTCCGGCCTGGAAGATCGCGCCTGCGCTCGCCTATGGCAACACCGTGGTCTTCAAGCCCGCGGATCTAGTTCCCGGCTGCGCCCACGCGCTCTCCGAAATCATCGTGCGCGCCGGCGTTCCCAAGGGCGTGTTCAACCTGGTCGTCGGGCGTGGTTCGGTGGTCGGCCAGGCGATCCTCGACCACAAGAAGGTGGACGCGGTCACCTTCACCGGGTCGGTCGCGACCGGGACCAAGGTGGCAGCCGCCTGCGCCAAGGCGATGCGCAGGTTCCAGCTCGAAATGGGCGGCAAGAATCCGCTCATCGTGCTTGCCGACGCCGATCTAAAGAATGCCGTCGAATGCGCGGTCAACGGCGCCTATTTCTCGACCGGCCAGCGCTGCACGGCCTCATCGCGCCTCATTGTCGAGGAGCCCATCTACCGGCGCTTCGCGGACGCGCTCACCGAGCGGATGCGCGCGCTTGTCATCGACGATGCGCTGAAAGCCGGAACGCATGTCGGGCCGGTGGTCGACGCCGGCCAGCTCGAGCAGGATCTCTCCTATGTCTCGATCGGCCAGGGCGAAGGCGCCAAGCTTGTGCTCGGCGGCGAGCGGCTCAATCGCGACACGCCCGGATTCTACATGGCCCCTGCTCTCTTCCTCGACGCCGACAACACAATGCGCATCTCGCGTGAGGAAATCTTTGGCCCCGTCTCCGCGATGATCCCCGCACGCGACTATGAGCATGCCTTGGCGATCGCCAACGACACCGATTTCGGCCTCTGCGGCGGCATCTGCACCACGAGCCTCAAGCACGCCTCGCATTTCAAGCGTAACGCCGAGGTGGGCATGACGATGGTCAATCTGCCTACCGCAGGCGTCGACTATCACGCGCCGTTCGGCGGTCGGAAGGCTTCGAACCTTGGCCCACGGGAGCAGGGACGATATGCGGCCGAGTTCTATACGACAGTGAAGACGGCCTATACGATGGCATGAAGCCCGGCGAGGGCGATCGGGGGGAAACTAAAGTCAAATGATCCTGATCTCCGGCGAGGCGCTGATCGATCTCATCCCCGATCCAATCAAATCGAGCGCCTACGATGCGGTGCTTGGGGGCTCGCCCTACAATGTCGCAATCGGACTGAGCCGGCTGGGCGCGTCGACAGGCTTCATCTCGCGCCTTTCCGCAGACGGCAACGGGGAGGCCCTTGCGGCCTCCTTAGCCGAAAACGGGGTCAACCTTGGCTATGTCGCCCGCGACTCGCGCCCGACGATGCTCGCCTTCGTGATGCGCGGCACCGCCAAAACCGGATCGCGCTATTCGTTCTACCTCGACGCGACGGCCTACGACGGCCCTTGGCCGTTTCCGGCCGCATGGCCAAAAGACGCCCATCACCTGCACGTCGGTTCGTTGGCCGCCGTCGACGCCCGCCATGCAAAATCGGTTCTCGCGGCTCTGACTGCGGCGCGCCCGCAGGCGACAATCAGCTTCGATCCGAACATCCGCCCTCTCGTGACCCCGGATCGCGATTCGGTGGCGTCGCTGGTGGAGCACGAAGTTTCGCTGGCGCATCTGGTCAAGGCCAGCGAGGAAGACCTCGAGTGGCTCTATCCAGGCCGCGGTATTGAAGAGACTCTCGCCGCCTGGGCAAATTCCGGCCTACGATTTTGTGTTGCGACGAGGGGGGAGCGTGGAGCTCTCGCAATGCTCGGAAAGAAACGTATCGAGGTTCCAGCGCCACATGTGGAGGTCGTCGACACTGTCGGCGCGGGCGATAGTTTCATGTCGGCGCTTCTATCAGCGATGGACCGAGACCAGGCGCTCGGAGCTCAGGCGCCGGCGCCGTCTCGAAGGGAACTCGAAAGTTGGCTCCGCTTTGCGGCGGCCGCATCGGCGATTACCTGCACCCGCAAGGGCTCAGATCCGCCGACGCGCGCGGAAGTCGAGGCGGCGCTTGCGGGATGATTGGAATTTGCCGTGGACTTCAGTAAGTAAACAAACGAAGCGGATCGTTGCGGGCGTCAACCGAGCGGTCTAAATTCACACTCGAACAATAGCGGGAATCAACCTTATGGCGTCAAGCGACGCTCTCCCTGGTCCGCGCCGTCCGCGGCCGTTATCGCCGCATCTCAGCATCTATCGGCCAACCGTGACGATGGCGATGTCGATCGCCCATCGCGTGAGTGGCGCCGCCCTTTATGTCGGCGTCCTGCTGTTGGCCTGGTTCCTCATCGCCGCCTCAGCCGACGCTCCGACGTTCGCCGTCTTTTCCGATTTCATCGGTTCGTTCATCGGACGTGTCGTTCTGTTCGTCGTCACTTGGGCGCTCTTTCATCACCTCGTCGGCGGCGTTCGTCACATCATTTGGGACACTGGCTACGGCCTGGACGCGCCGTTGCGCGATCAGATGGCGTGGGCGACCTTGATCGGAGGCTTCGCGTTGACTGTCCTCGTGTGGATCATAGGCCTGGCGGCTCGCTAGGGGGAGCAACGCAATTGGCCGATCATCCAGGCGATCTGCGCACTTCCCTCGGCCGAGTCCGGTTTCTCGGCTCAGCGCGCACGGGGACTGCCGAGGCGTGGCTCGTTCACCTGACATCGCTCGCGCTCGTGCCGCTGACGGTCGGCTTCGTCTGGCTGATGATCGACCTCTTGCGCAAGGACTACAACGGCGTGCGAGCGGAGCTCACGCGCCCGATCTCGGCGATCCTGCTGCTCGGCTTTCATTTTCGCTGGTATTGTCCATATGGAGCTGGGCATGCGCTCTATCATTCTCGACTACATCGGCGGTCGGTCGCGCGCTTGGGCGCTCGCGGCCAACACCTGTTTCGCCGCGCTTCTAGCGCTAGCCTGCCTCTACGCGACGCTGCGAGTCGCCTTTACCTGAACAAACTTTAGAAGACGGACATCCATGGCGACCAATGGCTCTTCTGCGCAGAGCGCCCCGGCGCTCGGAGGCAAGGCCTATCCGATCACCGACCACACTTTCGATGTCGTTGTGGTCGGCGCGGGCGGCTCCGGCCTCCGAGCGAGCGTGGGCTGCGCCCAGGCCGGCTTGCGCACGGCATGCATCTCGAAAGTGTTTCCCGACCCGCTCGCACACCGTCGCGGCTCAGGGTGGCATTTCTGCCGTCCCTCGGCAACATGGGACCGGACGACTGGCGCTGGCATATGTACGACACTGTTAAGGGCGCAGACTGGCTCGGCGACCAGGATGCGATCGAATACATGTGCCGCCACGCGCCGGCAGCGGTCTACGAACTCGACCATTGGGGCGTGCCGTTCTCGCGCACCGAAGAAGGAAAGATCTATCAGCGCCCGTTCGGCGGCATGACGACCGACTATGGCAAGGGCGATCGCGCAGCGCACCTGCGCCGCCGCCGACCGCACCGGCCACGCCATCCTGCATACGCTCTATGGCCAGGCGCTGAGAGCGAAGTGTCAGTTCTTCATCGAATATTTCGCCATTGACCTCATCCGCGACTCCGAGGGCGCGGTGCGCGGCGTCGTCTGCCTCAAGCTGGACGACGGAACGATTCATCGGTTCCGCGCTCAGACCATTGTGCTGGCCACCGGCGGCTATGGCCGCGCCTATTTCTCCGCCACTTCGGCCCACACGTGCACCGGCGACGGCAACGCGATGGCGCTGCGCGCGGGGCTTCCGCTGCAGGATATGGAGTTCGTGCAGTTTCATCCGACCGGCATCTATGGCGCCGGCTGCCTCATCACCGAGGGCGCGCGCGGGGAAGGCGGCTATCTCGTCAATTCCGAGGGCGAGCGCTTCATGGAGCGATACGCGCCGCACGCCAAAGACCTCGCCTCGCGCGACGTCGTCAGCCGGTCGATGACAATGGAGATTCGCGAAGGCCGCGGCGTCGGCAAGAACAAAGACCACATCTTCCTGCACCTCGACCATCTCGATCCCAAGGTGCTGCACGAACGGCTGCCCGGCATTTCCGAGAGCGCCCGCATCTTCGCCGGCGTCGATCTGACCAAGGAGCCGATCCCCGTCCTGCCAACCGTGCACTACAACATGGGCGGCATCCCCACGAATTATCATGGCGAAGTCCTGACCAAGATCGACGGCGATCCCGACGCGATCGTGCCCGGACTGATGGCGCTCGGCGAAGCGGCGTGCGTGTCAGTGCATGGCGCAAACAGGCTTGGCTCCAACTCGCTGATCGACCTCGTCGTCTTCGGCCGCGCCGCGGGCTTGCGCGCCGCCGAGATGCTCAAGCCTGGCGACAAGCAGCCCGAGCTCGCCAAGGACAGCGCCGAGTTCGCGCTCTCCCGCCTCGATCGGTTCCGCAACGCGAAAGGCAAGACCCCGACCGCGGAGCTCAGGCTCAATATGCAGCGCGTCATGCAGGAGAACTGCGCTGTGTTCCGAACCGGCGAAGTGCTCGCCGAAGGCAATCAAAAGATTCACGCCGCTTGGCGGAACGGCGCCGACGTCTCGGTGACGGATCGCTCGCTGATCTGGAACTCCGACCTCATCGAGACGCTGGAATACGACAATCTGATCGTGCAAGCCGTGGTGACGATGGAGGGCGCTTTGAATCGCCTCGAGAGCCGTGGCGCTCATGCGCGCGAGGATTACCCAAAGCGCGACGACGTCAACTGGATGAAGCACACGCTTGCTTGGATCGACCCTGACAAGCAGACGGTGACGATCGACTACCGGCCAGTTCACACCTATACGATGAGCAACGACGTCGGCTATATCGAGCCTAAGGCGCGGGTGTACTGAGACGAAACGGCGGGGCGCGCAGGAGATCCTTCGGGAATGGATAAGCCGCTATGGTCCAACTAACCCTCCCCGAGAACTCCCGTATCACGCCCGGCAAGACTTGGCCGAGGCCCGCCAACGCGAAGCGGACGACGGAGTTCCGCATCTATCGCTGGAACCCGGACGACGGCTTGAACCCGCGCATCGACACCTATTCCGTCGACCGCGACGATTGCGGCCCGATGGTTCTCGACGCGCTCATCTGGATCAAGTCCAAGATCGATTCGACGCTGACCTTCCGCCGCTCGTGCCGCGAGGGAGTGTGCGGTTCCTGCGCAATGAACATCGACGGGATGAACACGCTCGCCTGCACGCGCGGCATCGACGACGTCGCGGCGCCGGTCACCCTCTATCCGCTGCCGCACCAGGAAGTGATCAAGGATCTCGTGCCCGATCTCTCGGTCTTCTTCGCTCAACACGCCTCAATCGAGCCATGGCTGAGAACCGTTAGTCCAGCGCCGGAGAAGGAATGGCTGCAGTCGCCAAAAGACCGGTCGAAGCTCGATGGTCTCTACGAGTGCATCCTATGTGCGTGCTGCTCGACCTCGTGTCCGAGCTACTGGTGGAACGGAGACCGCTACCTTGGGCCGGCGGTCCTGCTGCAAGCCTATCGCTGGCTCATCGACTCGCGCGACGAAGCGCAGGGCGAGCGGCTGGACAATCTCGAGGACCCGTTCCGCCTCTATCGCTGCCACACGATCATGAACTGCGCCCAGACATGCCCCAAGAGCCTGAACCCAGCCAAGGCGATCGTTCACATCAAAGAGATGATGGTCGAGCGCCGATTGTGAAAGCCGACGCGCTGGAATTGGCCGGGGAGGCGTGCCACGATCAGGAGTTAGAGCGTGTTGATCTTGAAAATGGTGCGGAAACAACTTTAAGGAGGCCGGCATGGCAAAGACGACAGAGGCGAAAGAAACCAGCGCCCGGACGAGCAAGGATGTGCACGTGCGCGAGCGCCTCGGCACGCCGACCGATCTCAAGTCGGAGGCCACGCGCGATATCTCCGCCGCGCTTGCTGGACTGCTGGCCGATGTCTTCGCGCTCTATATGAAGACCAAGAACTTTCACTGGCACATGAGCGGCGCGCATTTCCGCGACTATCATCTGCTTTTGGATGAGCACGGGGACCAGATTTTCGCCATGACCGATCCGATGGCTGAGCGAGCGCGTAAGATCGGCGGCACGACCCTGCGGTCGGTCGGCGATATTTCGCGCCGGCAGCGGATTCTCGACAACGACGCTGACTATGTCGATCCGAAGGATATGCTGGCGGAGCTGCGCGACGACAACAAGAGCCTGACGTCGGCAATGCGCGAGGTCCATAACGTGTGCGACGAGTACGGAGACGTCGCAACGGCGAGCTTGCTCGAAGTCTGGATCGACGAAACCGAGCGCCGGACCTGGTTCCTGTTTGAGGCGACCCGAGGCGGTGAGGGGCAGAACGACTGAGCCCACGGCGGAGGCTCCGCTCATCTGGAGAGGGCGACCCGAACCCCGCCTTCGGCGCTTGACCGCTGAGCGGCGTCGATCAGGCGGGCGCATAGGATCGCCTCATCCAGATTGCCCTTGGCCTCGCCCGTCGCCGCCGAAAGAAAATCCGCGGCCACCCCGCCAAACCAGTCGGGATGATGCGACCCCTCCGACAACGCTGGCGGACAGGACCAGCGCCGCTCGCAGGAATTCGTTTTGAGGATCACCGCGTCGCCAACGACGCGTATTTCGCCTTGGTCACCGTCGATCTCGATCGCGTTCGACCGCTCATCGGCGGCCCAGGTGAGAAAGATGCGGCTCACGCCTGCTGTCGTATCTAGGTCAACGCTCGCTGTGTCTTCCAGCGGCTGCTCATGGAAGCGGCGCGTTTCGAGGCGCGCGGTTGCCCCGGACGGCGCGCCGGCCCAGCGCGTGACGCAATAGAGCGCGTGCCAGCCGTGATCGAACAAGACGCCGCCGCCCGCTTGTCCCGGATCGACGCGCCAGTTCGTGACCCCGTCCGCGCTCACCGCGATCGCTGGTTGCGTTCTCAGCGTCCGCCAGCGGACAGATCGGACGGCGCCGATCGCGCCCTCGTCGATCAAAGCCGAAATCTTGCGAGAGATCGGCGCCTGAAGCCAATTGTGCACTGTATGAACGACTCGTCTGGCGCGCGCGGCCGCGGCGGCCACACGCTTTGCGTCCTCGATCCGAGTGACCAGCGGCTTCTCGCTCAGCACATGAAGGCCCGCGCCAAGCGCGCGCTCGATCAGCGCCGCATGGCTGCCCGGCGGCGCGCAGATGTCGACGAAATCGAGCTCTTCGCCGGATAACAAATCGTCGATGGTTTCATGCCAGCGTCCTTGCGGACAGGCGGCGAGAAACGCCTCGCGGCGCGTAGCGGAGGCGTCGGTCGCCGCGACGATCCTCGCATCGTCGCGGGCGCGCCAGCCGGGCATGTGCCCCTTGGCCGCGACATTGCCGAAGCCGATGAAGGCGCCCCTGAGCAACGAGATGGCTCAGTCGAGCCCAAACCGGCGCGCGATCGCAGCGAAAGACTGGTCGAGGATGTCAACTCCACGCATCGCCTCGTCCTCGGTGATGACGAGAGGGGGATTGATGCGAATGACGTTGGAATAGGACATGGTGACGAGGCCGCGCTCCAGCGCTTCGTGGAAGAGCGCGCGAGTGATGGTCTTGTCGAGCGGCGCCTTCGTTTTGCGATCCGCGACAAGGTCGACGCCGATCATGAGACCCCGTCCGCGCACGTCGCCGACAAAGCGGTATTTCTCCTGAAGCCGTTTGAGCGCCTCGAGCATCTTGGCGCCGACGCGGGCCGAATTCTCGACCAGCTGCTCGTCGAGTATGGCCTCGACGGCTGCAAGGCCGGCGGCAGCGGCGAGCGGATTTCCGCCATAGCTGGATGAACTCCCGCTCGGCTCCCCAAAGGGCTTCGCCGACATCCGCTCCAACGACGAAGCGACCGCACTCAATGGAAAGCCGCCACCTATGCCCTTGCCGATGGTCATGATGTCCGGCTTGAGGCCGAATTGGTCGGAGGCCCACATCGTTCCGGTGCGGCCGAAGCCGGTCAGGATTTCGTCGGCGATGAGCAGCGCGCCGCACTCGTCGGCGATGTCGCGCACGGCGTGAATGAACTCGTCAGGCGGGATCACATTGCCTGCCGTGCCCTGCATTGGCTCGACGATGATCGCCGCGACCTCGCCCTGCGTGTCGTTCTTGATCACGTTGCGCAGATGTTCAGCGCAAGCGATGCCGCAGGACGGATATTCAAGCTTGAACGGGCACCGGTAGCAATTGGCGTAAGGCGAAAGGTGCATGCCGGGCGGGAACGGACCCTGGTGATTGCGATAGCCGCCGCCGAGCAGGCCGATCACGCCTGCCGTCTTGCCGTGGTAGCCGCCCCAGAAGCCGATGAATTCGAATTTCTTGCTGACCGACTTCGCGAGCCGGAACGCGGCCTCGACAGCCTCCGCGCCGCCCGAGAACAACTGGATATGCGTGATCCCTTCCGGCAGTTGCGCACTCACCAGATTGAGGAAGTGGGCGCGGGTCTCGGTGGTGAAACTGCCGAAGGTGATCCGATCGAGTTGCTCCTTGAGGCGCTTGACGTAGTGCGGATGGCAATGGCCAAGACTGCCGATCGCGATGCCGGCGATGAAGTCGAGATACTCGTTTCCGTCGACATCGGTGATGACGCAGCCTTTGGCGTGGTCCACGACGATTTGCGAATAGAGCGCGATCGATTGCAGCCCCGGCGCCATAGCCTCGGCCTCCTGGTCGAAGATCGCCTTGGACTTGGGGCCGGGCACGGAGCGGCGCTGAAATGCGCTGCTTGGGGATGGGAGTTCGTTCAACGGATCAATTCCTTGCTGAGGCGACCAAGCGCGGGCGCCGCTGGAAGCGCTCGGTCAGGCAATCGGCGATCGCCTGCGCGGCGCGATCGCGATAGAGCGCGTAGCTCGGCCACGCATTGAGGTCGATGATCTTGGGCTGGCCGTCAGCCTTGATGACGGCGTCGCCGCCGAAAACCTCGAGGCCCAGCGCCGCGGCGGCGTGGAAAACGGCCTCGCTCAGGTGGGTCGGGTCGAAGGCATGACCCAGCATGCCCTTGTCGCGATGATAGAACCACTGGAACCAATTGGAGTCCGAAGCGACCGCGCGATTCCGGACGCCGTAGAATTTGATGAGATCGCCCGGCACATGCTCCTGGGCGACGACGAAGGGAATGCCGCGATCTGCGAAACGGCGCAGCGCCTCGCGCCACCCTGTCTCCGACGCGGCGTACATGACATCGTCACGTTGCGTCGCGTGGAAGTCGTAGCGCTTGATCCAGGCGCAGTCGGCCGGCCGCGGCTTGTTCGCGTCGGCAGCGACGATCCAGCTTTTCGGCCCCGGTACGTGGTGGCGCGCGAACAGCTCGACCATGCGGTGGCGGTAGGTGTTGCGGATGGCCACCGGGGAGTTGACGACGATCGAGCCTGCTTTCTCCATCGCGGCGAGGCGATCGAGAACCGTTCCGCGCTCGCACATGACGAAGAGATTGGCCGAGGGGGTTTCAACGACAGCGTCGGCGGCGATCAATTCAATGCTGAAGCCTCGCTCCCTCATGGCGTCGGCGACGCGTTCCATGATCGCGGCGTCGTCATCGACGCGGCCGGGCGAGTGGGCAGGCTCGCGCAGAACGCCAATGCAGGTGGGCCTACTGTTCATGCGTCGATGTCCTCAGGCGAGCGGCGGAATCCAGCCTGCTCGGCGGCCTCCACGTCGTGCGCACGGTCGATGTCGAACACGAGCGGCAGGACGACGCCATGGACCGGCCGGCCCTTTTCAACCAGCCATTTGAGATAGTCGCGCAGCCGTCCGAAGCCCGCTGTCGGCGCTGCAACCCGATGGGCCGGAAGCCAGTAGATCCCGGCCGTGACATGGCTACCCCGCTCGCCGCCGAGCCGCTGAATGCGCCCATCCTCATCCAGCGTCGCCCACAACGGATTGTCGTCATCGACATGACCGGTGAGGCCCAGCACGACCGCATCGTCTGGAAAGCGAGCGGCCGAGTCGACAAAATGCTGAAAGGCGTTGAGGGCCATAATCGAGTTGACCGTCGTGATAACCGCGGGGGCGCCCGCAAGCCTAGCAGCGACGAGCTCAAAGCTCGCGTAGGACGACGGAGTCGTGCGGACGATCAGGTCGAGATCAAGACCCTGACCGTGCTCGCCGAGCCATCGCCGGCAATCGTCGCTCTGTTCGTTGACGATGACGGCCACCCGGTCGACGCCAACCGCCCGAAAACGACTGAGGGCGTGCTCGATCAGGGGTCTTCCGCCAACTGGCGTCATCGGCTTGCTGACGCGATAGCCGTCGGCGCGTAGCCTTGTCCCGTGGCCGGCGGCGATGACGCCTCCGCGTAAGGCGAGAGATCCTGGCGCGCCGGTCATATCAGGATCTCGAGCAGATCCGGCAACTCGGTCACGGCGGCGTCCGCGACGCCGCTGCGTTCGGCAGCCTGGACATCTTCAGGCGCGATCCAGATGAAGCGCATGCCGGATCGCCGTGCGCCTTCGCCGTCGCGGCGCAAGGAATCGCCGACCATCACGGTCGTCTCCGGCGTCGCGTTAAGCGCCGAAAGCGCAGCATGGAAAATCGCCGGCTCGGGCTTCTCGGCGCCGACGCGCTGACTGTCCGCCATGACCCCGAAAAGGGAAGCGAGGCCCGAGCTCTCGCACGCCGCTTCGAGATTGCCATAGAAGTTCGACACCACGCCGAGCCGGTAGCGTTCGCCAAGCGCCTTGAGGACCGGCCGATTGCGGTCGAAGGCGGCGGACATTTCGGACTGGAAACGCGAGGCGACGCGGCGACCGCGAGCGTCGTCGGCTCCCGCTCGCCCGCCGCGACGCCCGAGTTCAGCCTCGAGACCCATGGCCAATGCGTCGACCGTCTCCTTGAGGCCCGCCCAAGGCGCAAGCGCGCCGACAAGCGCGTCGTCGGCCGTGTAGAAGGCCGGCGCAAAAGCTTCCGCGGAAAGATCCAGTCCTTCGGCCCGGTAAAGGGCGTGGAAGCGCTCCTTCCACGCCAGCCCGTCGGAGTCGAGCGTGCCGCCAAAATCGAACAGCACCGTTTCGATCGCTTGCACTTACGAGCGGCCGCGTCCCGCGACCTTGGTCCTTCGCGGCGCCTCTCCCGGAAGGTCGAAAGGCTCGCCGTCGATGAAGGCGTTGCATGCGTCGAGCGCGACGCTATCGCGCATCTGACGCGGCGGGCTCTTCATATAGTAGGCCGACGGCGCTTCCAGCGGCCCGCCGACGCCGCGCTCCAATCCGAGCTTAGCGCAACGCAGCGCATCGATGACGACGCCGGCGCTGTTCGAGGAATCCTGCACGCTGAGCCTGAGTTCGACCTCGAGCGGCGCGTCGCCGAAGCCGCGCCCCTCCATACGGATGAAGGCGATCTTGTTGTCGTGCTGCCAGGGAATGTAGTCGGACGGGCCAATGTGTATGTCCGCGTCGTCGAGCCGCTCGTCGAGCTGCGACTGGACGGATTCGGTCTTGGAAATCTTCTTCGACTTGAGTCGCTTGCGCTCCAGCATGTTGAGGAAGTCGGTGTTGCCGGCGGTGTTGAGCTGATAAGTCCGGTCGAGGCTGACCCCGCGGTCGGCGAACAGCCGCGCCAGCGATCGGTGCACGATCGTCGCGCCGACCTGGCTCTTGATGTCGTCGCCCACGATCGGCAGGCCCGCCTCACGGAACTTCTGCGCCCATTCTGGATCGGAGGCCAGGAAGACGGGCACGCAATTGACCATCGCCACGCCCGCTTCAAGACAGGCTTCAGCGTAATGCTTGACGGCCTTGTCGGACCCGACCGGCAGATAGCAGAGCAGCACCTCGGCGCCCGATTTGCGCAAAGCCTCGGTGATGTCGGTCGGCTCCAGATCGGCCGGCCGGAAGGCCACGTCGTCGTCGTAGTCAGCCATGTGCGTCGCCACGCCGTCGAACTGGGGACCCATCTGGACGACGACGTTCGACACCGGCAGCGAACTCTGGAAGACGCGCGTGTTGTTTGGCTTGGCGAAGATCGCCTCCTCGAGCGGCCGGCCGACCTTGCGCTTATCGACATCGAACGCGGCGACGAAGTCGACGTCGCTGGCGCGGTAGCCGCCGATCGTCTGGCGCATCACGCCATCAAGCGCCGCGTTGCGCCGCGTCCGGTAATATTCCACGCCCTGCACCAGCGCGCTGGCGCAATTGCCGACCCCGGCGATGGCGACCTTGATGTTCTTTTGCATTCGGTCAGTGATCCCCACGGTGCCCGCCAATAAAGTCAGCGGGGTCCGCCCCTTTGTCCACAGGCGTGACGAAAACTTGAAGTATATATGACTGGATTGCGACAGCAAAGCGCTCAATTTTCGCGCAAACGCCGTGGGTTCGGCCGCAAATTGCCTAGCGGAACGCCATGGCGGCTCGCCCTCACATGCCGTAGGTGGTCAGGCTGTTGCCGCGCTTGAGGTTGCGATAGCGGGGCGTGGTTCGGCGCCTTCGTGGGTGAATTCCGGCGCGCGTCGAGAGGAAGCGAGGCCGCTCACGGCGAAAGAGCAACGGCCTTTCGCGCTGCGTCAGTCTTCGGAATCGCCGCTGATCCCCTCGACCTTCGTCTCCGAAAGGCTCGAGCGCAGCGCGGCCATCCATTCTTCTCCGTTCAGCGTCGGCGAGGCGCTGCTGGGCCTGCCGCCATAGCGGAACGGCGTCCTGAAGAACGCGCCTTCCCTTGGGAGCAAGGCTGACGAGGCGGAATCGACCATCGTTCCGCGAAGGCTCGATTCGGATGAGGCCATCCCGGTCGAGCGGACCAAGCGTCTTTCCCATCGCGGTGCGCTCCAAGTCGAGGCGCTCGGCGAGCTCGTTGACTGAAGCGCTTTCGACTTTGGCGAGCGCCGCCAGGATCAGGAACTGCGTGACGCGCAAGCCCGTCGGCTGCAAGACGTCGTCATAGAAGCGCGAGATTCGGCGAGCCGCCTTCCTGACCGTGAAGCAGTTGCACTGATGGATCTCAAGCATCGGATCGGCCGGATCCATTGCCAGCCTCCTTGCCGCTGGAACTCGCGAAGGCCCACATGGCCTCAAGCAAACGCCTGGCGATGCCGGGAGATGAAGGCCTCAACCGTCATCGGGGGCTTGCCGGTGACGCGCTCGATGACATCGTTGGTTCCCGCAAACAAGCCGTTGCGACAATCCTGCGCGACCTCCACCAGATGCTGCACGAGGAACGGCGGGTAATGTTGCTTCTCGGACAGGTCGCGACGAAACTCGTCGATCGAGATCGGCGTATATGCAATATCAACACCGAGCGCCCCGCTCACCGCGGCGGCGATTCCGTAATAGTCCATCTCGACCGGACCGAAGAGCTTATAGGTCTCGCCCGCGTGCGGCGCCGGATCGGCGAGGATATGCCCGATGAGCCTGCCCTGATCCTCCGCAGCGATCGGCGCATGGCGTCCAGTCCCGAACGGGATCGCGATGCGCTTCTCCTTCGATAGGGCTTCGGCTGACCGGGGATAGATCAGCCACTCGGCGAAGAACGTCGGGCGCAAGTGCGTCGTCGGGACGCCGGACCAGTCGAAGACTCGCTCCGCGACCCAATGGTCCTGCGCCGCGTGGCTCTTCGAGTCCCGGCGCGCGGAGATCTGCGACATATTGACGATGGCGCCGACGCCGGCTTCTTTGGCGGCTATCGCGAAATAGGCGGTGGCGTCGATAATGCCGGGCCTGATCGGATAGACGAAATAGGCGGAGCGAACACCCTCCAGGGCGCCTCGAACGCTGTCGATGTTGGACAGGTCCCCGATGGCGACCTCGATGCCGCGCGCCCTCAACGCCGCCGCTCGCGCGTCATCCGCATGGACGAACGCTCGCACCGAGAGCCCGAGCTTCAGCGCCGCATCGACGGCGGCGCCCCCGGTGAACCCTGCAGCGCCAGTCACGAGAACCCGATCTGCACTCATCAGATTGCTCCATATAAGCGTATATGCGCTCATTTAGGAGCATATGCCCTTATATGCAAGGACCGGCTGTCGACTTGCGAGTGGCGCCCGGCGCTGCGTTTTCGCGGGACAAGCCAGCAGCCGAGATGGCCTGAAGCGGACTGTCTGCGGATCGAAGCGCAGCGCGAAAGGAGCAAGGCTCGGACGACGATTCAGTCGGGCGACTGACTCGGACAGCCGGAATTCAGATCAGAAGTGCCGCTGCGATTGGATCGAGCCGCTTTCCACCCTGCCTCGCCCTGAGGCGGCCGCGTAGCGGCATCGAAGGGCGTTTCAGCACGCGAGCGGGACCGTTTACGGGAACGTCCTTCAAGACGCGCCTTTGGCGCTCCTGAGGACGAGGGGAGCGAGGAAACCGAAATGCAATGCGCGGAGCAATTTGCCATGAGGTTGGGGCGCCTGCGCCGCCGCGCACAAAAGACTTGAGGCCGCTCCTCACATGCCGAACGCTGGCGCCCGGCTGTTGCCGCGCTTGAGATTGCGATAGCGGGCCAACGCCCAGAGCGGAAAAAACTTCGAATACCCGTGGTAGCGCAAATAGAACACGCGCGGGAAACCCGTCGCAGTATGATAGGGCTCGCTCCAGAAGCCGTCGTCGCCTTGCGTTGCGGCGAGATAAGCGATGCCGCGCGCGACGGCGGGGTGGTCGGCTTCGCCCGCGGCCATCAGCCCGAGCAAAGCCCACGCCGTTTGCGAGGCCGCGCTGGGCGCGGGTTCGTAGCCTTTATAGTCGAGCTTGTAGCTGCCCGCGCTCTCTCCCCAGCCGCCGTCCGAATTCTGGATCCGCTCAAGCCACGCAACCGCGCGGCGCACCGGCTCGGATTGTGGATCCTGGCCGGCGATCGCAAGCGCGCATAAGGATGACCACGTTCCATAGATATAGTTCATTCCCCAGCGGCCGAACCAGCTTCCATCCTGTTCCTGATCGGCCAGGAGGGCGTCGATTCCGCGCTTGAGGACCGGGCTCGTCTCGCGCGTCTCGCCGAGTTGGCCGAGCATTGAGATGCAGCGCGCGGTGACGTCCGCGGTCGGCGGATCGAGCAGCGCGCCATGATCGGCGAAGGGGATGTGGTTGAGATAATAATAGGTGTTGTCGGCGTCGAAGGCGGCCCACGCGCCGTCGCGGCTCTGCAAGCCCTCGATCCATTCGCGCGCGCGGGCGATGGCTTGGCGAATGGGCGTCGGGAGCCCGGGTGAGGCCGCCACGGTCCGCGCGGTCCATCGCCATCGCCACCACCGCAGTGTCGTCCAGATCGGGGTAATGCGGGTTGGCGTACTGGAACGCCCAGCCGCCCGGCCGCACATGAGGACGCCGGGCAGCCCAGTCGCCCTTCACGTCGAGCACCTGCAACGGCGCGAGCCATTCGAGGCCCGCTCGGGCGGCCGACGCGCTCGCCTCATCGCCCGACTCCATCAGCGCGTGGGCCACGAGCGCGGTGTCCCACACGGGCGACAGGCAGGGCTGGCAATAGGCTTCGTCTTTGCTGACGACGAGCAGCTTCTCGATCGATCGGCGGGCGGTGATGAGATGCGGATGGTCGGGCGGATAGCCGAGCGCATCGTACATGAGCACCGCATTGGCCATGGCGGGATAGATCGCCCCGAGGCCGTCCTCGCCATTGAGGCGCTCGGTCACGAAAGCCTCGGCGGCGGCAATTGCGCGGCGGCGCACGGACGGCGGAAAGAAAGGTTCGACGCGCTTGAGCAGCCAGTCGATCGCACCGAAGAGCTTGACCGCCGCCCAACGCCTGATGGGCGCCGGTCGGCCATTCGCGCACAGTCTCGGGCGGCGCGACGAACAGCTCCGGAATCGTGACGCCGCGCGGATTAGCAGGGCGCGGCTTCAGCGCCTGCAGCACCAGCAGCGGGACCATGACCGTACGCGCCCAATAAGACACCTTGTCGAGATGAAAGGGAAACCAGCGCGGCAAGAGCATGATCTCGACCGGCATGGTCGGAACTCCGCGCCATGGAATGGCGCCATAGAGCGCCAGCAGGAAGCGCGTGAAGACGTTGCTCTTCGCCGCCCCGCCATGGGCGAGAATGGCTTCGCGCGCATGGGCCATGTACGGCGCGTCGGGTTCGTCGCCGATCATCTTGAGCGCGAAGTAGGCCTTGACGCTGGCGCTCATATCGAATGGCCCAGCGTGAACGAGCGGCCAGCCGCCATGGTCGCCCTGAATGCGCCGAAGATAAACGGCGATCAAACGCTCGAGTTCGAGATCAGGCTTTTCGCCGCGAAAATGCCTCAGCAGCACGTATTCGGCCGGGATCGTCGCATCGGCCTCGAGTTCGAAACACCAATGGCCGTCCTCGTGCTGACCGGCGAGCAACGCCTTCGACGCGCGCGAGATGTGGCGTTCGAGAGCCTCCACGGATGGCGCGACTTGAGATTGATCAAGGGCGATGTTCATGTCGAAACACTCATGGCGCGGCGTCCTGGCGCATCTGCGCCCGTTCCCGTTATGATTGAAGCAGCCTTATAACCTGAACGCACGGCGCCTTCGATGGTGGCTGGCAGGCCGGTCTGGACCCAGTCGCCAGCGAGGACGACGTTCGCCCATCGAGTGCGCGAATTCGGCCGTTTGGCGTTCTGCGCTGGCGTCGCCGCGAAGGTCGCGCGCTTTTCCTTGACGATCTGCCAGGGCGGCAGATCATCGGCAAGTCCGGTCAACGCCGCCGCCTCCCGCCAGATTTCGGCGGCAAGCGCCTCGCGCGGACGGTCGATGAGCCGATCGGCGTTGCTGATCGTGACTGAGAGCCGATCTGGAAAGGCGAACAGCCATTCGATCTCGGCGTTGACGACTCCTAGGATCGCAGGCTGGCCTGGAGGCGGCTTGACGTGGAAATGGACATTGAGAATGCCGCGAAATTCGTCTGGCGCCGTCAGGGCCGGAAGCAGGTCCTTCGCGATCCATGGCGGCGCGCTGAGGATCACGGAATCATCCGGGCCGAGCTCTTCCAGAGACGGATCGAAGTCGAGCGTAACGGCGCGTCTCCCCTCGAACCGGATCGCCCGGAGGCGGTCGCCGAACCGAACCGGAGAGCCGCGCGCAGCAAGAAAAGCGACCGCCGGATCGATGAAGCTGGCAGCGAGTCCATGCGCCGCAAAGAGCGGGTGGCACGCCTTGCCCCCTAGGGCGAGAGTCTCGCGCAGCAAAGCCGCGGTCAGCGCCGCCGAGCTTTCCGGCGGGTCCGTGTTCAGCGCCGAGGTCAGAAGCGGGCGCCAGAGTCGCTCGTAAAGCGGGCCCCCGCAGTCCATCGCCTCGCCGACTGTCGCGTGCGACCCCTTCATGAATACGCCAAGCGGCGCGAGATATTCGCCAAGCGTAGTGCCCGGCACGCGCTTCTTCCGGTCGAACAGCCACCACGGGACGCGGCCTTCGTTGAGATCGAGCCGCCAGCGCTCGCCGCTCTTGAGGTCCGCGAAATCGAAGATCGCGGCGCCGGGGTCGTGCAGAGTTTGGCGCGCGCCGATCCGGTCGAGATAGTCGAGCGCCTCATGATTGCCCGAGAGCAGCAGATGGTTGCCGTTGTCGATGACGACGCCAAGCGCCGGGTCAAGATAGGACCGGCAACGGCCGCCAGCGAACGACGCAGCCTCGTGCACAATGACCTTGGCGCGAGCGTCGAGAAGATGCACGGCCGCGCTTAAACCCGCGAGCCCAGCGCCGATGACATGGACCGCGCCAGCGCTCACAGGATGCCGTATCGCAGAAGCGCGCCAAGCAGACGCAGCCGGCTCGCCCTCGCGCGCCGCCGTGGCGGAGCGAAGCCCTCTTTCACCATCCTGTCCAGGATCGAGCCATAGGCGACCGCCATCAATCGCGGCGCTTTCACCGCCGATCGCGGCGCGCCCGCCATGATGGAGTGAGCCTCGTCGAAATGTTGGCGAGCGCGCGCAGCCACCGCGACGCAGGCTTTCGCGAGCTTCGGGTCCGCCGCCGCCGCCAGCGGTTCGCCGGTCGTCACCCCCGCAGCCCGAAGCGCCTCGCGCGGCAGGTAGAGTTGGCCGGCCGCTGCATCCTCGTCGATGTCGCGCAGGATGTTGGTGAGCTGGAGCGCGCGGCCAAGATGGTGGGCAAGGGCGACGCCGGGGTCGTCAGGCAGGCCGAAAATGCGCACCGAGAGCCGGCCAACGGCGGACGCCACCCGATCGCAATAGAGGTCCAGCGTCGCCCAGTCCGGAGCACGGATATCCCGTTCGGCGTCCATCGCCATGCCGTCGATGACGGCGTCGAAATCCTCTTGAGACAGCTGATAGCTGCGCGTCGCCTCATCGAGGACGGCGAGATGGCCAGGCGCTCGGCCTGCGAACATCGCGGCAAGGTCGCCGCGCCAACGCTCCAGCGCAGCCAGGCGCTCAGCCGGAGTTGCCGGCCCGCGCTCGTCGGCGATGTCGTCGACGGCGCGGCAGAAATCATAGAGCGCCAACATCGCCTCGCGCCGACGCTCCGGCAAGACGCGCATGGCGGTATAGAAGGAGGAACTATGCGCCGCCGGCGCCGCTTGCGAGCTCATGCGATCGCTTTCGCGCGCCCGCGCCCCAGGCGCATCACCGCTGAGCCAAGGAAACGCGCCGCGCCAAGGCCGCCGACCCACGCAAAGCCGGCCTTGCCGAGATGAACACGCTCGCTCAACGGGTCTCGACTTTCGAGATCGCGCGCGAGGCGGCGCGCGAGCGCATGGATCGCGGCGATCTCCGCGCCGAGCCGCAGGTCCCGGATCTGCGGGATGAGCGCTCCGCCGCGGCCCACAAGCTCGCTCGTGCGGTGGGCAAGCTCGGCTAGCGCGTCGCGCAAGGCCGGCGGCGCCTTTCGCGCATCCAGCGTCTCCACCGAGGCGCCGTGCGCGGCGAGCGTATCGAGCGGCAAATAGACGCGGTTCAAGCGCCGATAGTCCTCAGCGCAGTCCTGCAGGTGATTGATGATCTGCAGCGCCGAGCATAGGGCGTCGGAGGCGGGCCACATGGAGGGATCCTCTCCGTGCACGTCGAGCACGAAACGGCCGACCGGCGCTGCGGATAGCGCGCAATAGTCCATCAGCTCCGACCAGTCGGCGTAGCGATTCTTCCGCGCCGTCGAGCCTGAAGGCCTTGAGCAGATCAAGCGCATGCTTCGGGCTCAAGCCGGTCTCAGCAAGCGCAAGCCGCAAAGGCTCGGCATGAGGATCGGGGGCGCCGCGCCCGGTGAGCGCATCGTCAAGATCGTCGAGAAGCTTCAGCTTTGTTTCTGGCGACAAGGACGGGTGATCGGCCACATCGTCGGCGGCGCGGACGAAGCGGTAGAAGGCGAGGATCGGACCGCGCCGCTCTTCGCTCAGGAGCCATGAGGCGACGGGAAAATTCTCGTCCCCGGCTCCCTTGCCGGAAAGGGCCTCGCTCACCCTCGTCATGCGCGCCCTGTCTCCCGCATCGGCGCCTGGATTCGCCCTTTCCAATAGCCGCCGCGCCCCCGCCAATATTGTAGCGCGGAGTTGAAGGTGAAGGCGACATAGGCAGCGGCGATGGCCGGAAGCGCGAGGCCGCCAACGAGCGGGCGTCCATAAAGGCGGAGCGTGGGCATGAGCGATAGCGCCATCATCGCCCAGGCGAGCCCGCCGGCCGCTTGCGCCGGACCCCGCGCGAATATGGCGAAAAGCGGCGGCGCTACATAGACCAACGCCATCCCGCCGATCGCGCCCGCGAGGCGCAGAGGCGAGTAACGCAATTCGGCGAAGGCGGAGCGCGCCACCATCCGGCCGAAATCGGCGAAGGTCGAATAGGCGCGCAAGCTGTGGACGTCCTCTGTCAGGCCAAGCCAGATGGGCCCCTGGCCTTTCATGAGCGCGCCCAAAGCGCAATCGTCGATCAATGCGCCCCGCACCGCCTCAAGACTGCCTGCCGCATGAAGAGCCCCGCGCCGCACGAGCATGCAGCCGCCGGCCGCTGCGGCCGTCGCGCGTCGCGGATCGTTCACCCAGGCGAAGGGATAGAGCATCTGGAAGAAGAACACGAAGGCCGGCGCGAGCCAAAGCTCGGCGGCGCTCTCGCTGCGCAACTTCACCATCAACGACGTAAGGACGGCGTTGTTCCTACGAGCAATCATGACCAGGCGTGAGAGCACATGCGGCGCATAGGCGATGTCAGCGTCGGTGAACAGGACGAATTCAGGCTTGACCGCGCCAGCCTCGACTTCCGCCAAGCCCTGGCGCATCGCAGAGAGCTTGCCGGTCCAACCCGGCGGCGGTCCCGTCCCTGTGACGATTTGGAGGCGATGGGCCGCTTGAGCTTCGCTCGCCGCAGCCGACGCGGCGGCGGCTGTGCCGTCTGTGCTCTGATCGTCGACGACGACCACAGAGAACGCCCCAGGATAGTCCTGCCGAAGCAGAGAGCCGACGCTCAGGGCGATCATGTCGGCTTCGTCGCGCGCCGGGATGATCGCGACCACGCTGGGCCAAGCGTGGGGAGGTGTCGCGGCGGCGGAATCATCGCGCTCGCGGCACAGCCAGAACCGTCCCCTGCCGAACAGAAGATAGGCCCATATGGCAAGTGGAAGGAGAGAGGCGGCGGCGACGATCATTTGAGATAGCCGTGCGCGCGAAACCAGGCGATCGCATCGGCGAGCCCCTCGCGATAGGGCCTTGAGACATAGGCGAGCTCGCGGCGCGCCTTGGAATCGTCGAAGAACATGTGGTGCCGCGCCATGCGCAGTCCATCCATGGTGATGAAGGGCTCGACGCCGCGAACCGAAGCTAACAACTCCGCTCCGTAAGCGATCGGATAGAGCATGGCCCGCGGCAGTTTGAGGGTGGGAGGCCGCCGTCCGACAAGGCGGGCGATGTCGGCCAGCATGTCCGCCAGGAAGACGTTGTCGCCGCCGAGGATATAGCGCTCGCCGATCCGGCCCCGTTCGAGCGCCGCGACGTGACCGGCCGCGACGTCGTCGACATGCGCGAGGTTGAGTCCGGTGTCCACGAAGCCGGGCATCCGCCCCGACGCCGCCTCAACGATGATGCGGCCAGTCGGCGTCGGCCGCACGTCGCGCGGACCGATGGGCGTGGACGGGTTGACGATCACTGCCGGCAATCCGTCGCGTCGGATCATGGTCTCGACCAGACGCTCGGCCGCGACTTTGCTCCGCTTGTAGGCGCCGATCCCCTCGCCTTCGGCGAGGGGCTGATCCTCCGTCGCTCGGGCGTCGTCCGTGAGCTTCAAGGTGGCGACGCTGCTCGTGTAGACGATGCGCTTAACCCCAGCGCTGAGCGCCTCCTCCATGATGAGGCGCGTTCCCTCGACATTGTTGCGGCGGATCTCTTCCGGGTCTCGCGCCCAGAGCCGATAGTCGGCCGCGGCGTGAAAGAGAAAGCGGACGCCCTTCAGCGCGGCCGCCAACGAGGCGCGGTCGCGGAGATCGCCCTCGCACACGGTGTCGGCGGGATCGAGATTGGCGCGCGGGCTCGAGGAGCGGACCAGCACGCGGACGTCAACGCCACGGGCTCTAAGCGCTGCGGCGATCGCCGAGCCGAGAAAGCCGCTCGCGCCCGTGACCAGGACGGGCGAAGGACGCGCTTCGAGCGCGCCCGTGGCCTCCACAGCAATTGCGCCTGCCTCGCCGACCAATTCGATCTCCGCCGAAGCAACGTTTTGTCCGCCTTCACCATCCATGCGTAAAGCTTATCAAATTGAGGCGTGTTATCGAAGCGCTCGCTGATATTTCCTCTTGAAACTGTTTATTTCGGCCCTTTGCTAGAAATCTCGACAATTCTCGCCCCTCCATCATCGAAGCTCTGTTCGACAGTCGCGCGGCGCTTCTCAAGGAGCGCTTTATTCCGGCTCTCGAGGTCAAACGCCTTGGGAGGCCGAGCCCGGGTGGCCCGGGCGAAGCGTCGATGGACTATCTGAAAATAATAATATTTGGAAAATACCCTTGCTATTTACAGAAGCAAAGGCTATGATGACTTAATTGTGCAACCCGGGACGGCCGCCTGCTGTCGTTGGGCCACGGGTTGGAAGCATGTCCCCGGGCAGGGTCGAGGCCAAGAACGAGGTTTTGAGGCGCATGAAACGGGACGCGGCAAAAGTTGAAAAAATGCGCGAGATAGCAGCTAAACCGCTGAAATCATTGGCGCGCGTAAACTTGTGCGGGGCGGCCGCAAGCCCGGAAGGCGCCTCGCCAATGACCGCCGGACGCTGAAGCGCACGCCACTCCCGGACCTTTGAAATCGCTCGTTTCGCGAAAGAAACGAGGCTTGCAGCGGGCGGCGAATTCAGGCTCACAGGGTCAGCTCGATGGCGCAACTCATGAAGCCGCCCGGATCGGCGTTTTGGCCGACATGGATCTCGAACCGCCCCGGCTCCAGGATGCGCTCGAGGCCTTGACCAACGAACGACAGATCTTCGACCGGGAGCCGCCACGTCACATCCTTGCGCTCCCCGGCCGAAAGAACGGCCTTCTGGACCCCCTTAAGCTCCAACAACGGCCGAGCGACGCTCGCGATTGGATCGCGCACGAACAGGAACAGTGTCGCCTCGCCGTCGACCTGGCTCTCGTTATGGACAGCGACCGCCACCTCGAACGTCTCGGCCGCCTTCACTGAGGTCGGCTCGCAGCGAAGATCGCTGAGCGCAAAGCGGCTGTACGACAGGCCGTGTCCGAAAGGAAATTGCGGCGTTGGCGGCTGATCGAGATAGGTGCTCGAGTAATGGACCCCGGGCGCATAGGGGCGGCCTGAAGGAAGCTCGTTATAGAAGATTGGGACTTGGCCGACATCGCGCGGCCAGCTCACCGGCAATCGGCCGGTCGGATTGAATTTCCCCGTCAGAACGTCGGCGACCGCATGTCCGGCCTCATGTCCAAGAAACCACGTCGCCAACACTGCCTCCGCTCGCTCGAACAGCCATGGCAGGGTGAGCGGACGCCCTGAGGAGAGCGTCGCCACGACAGGTTTGCCAAGGTCCAAGACCGCTTCTGCCAGCGCGCGCTGGCGCCCAGGCAAACCGAGATCGGTGCGGCTGGCGGCCTCGCCGCTCATCGCCGCGCTCTCGCCAAGGCAGAGCACGATGGTTTCGGCCTCGGCGCACAGACTAAGCGCGGCCGCTATCCCGTCTGTGCTTTCTCCCTCGATGTCGACGCCGGCGACGTGATCAATCCGGCACCGCGGCAGCGCCGCCTTGAGCCCCTCAAGGATGGAAACGACCTCTTCGGGCTTGCCCGCCGAAGCCCAGGACCCCAGCATCTCTCCCGGCGCCGCGGCCAAAGGGCCAATCACGGCGATCCGCGCGATTTTCGGAGATAGCGGCAAGATTTCCGCACGGTTGGTCATAAGCACGATCGCGCGGCGTCCCGCCTCGCGCGCCAGTTCGCGCCGCTCCGCTGCCCGGCTCGGCTGAGACGCAACCGAGCCGCGCCGATAGGGATCGTCGAACAGGCCAAGCCTCTCCTTCAGCCTCAGCACGCGACTCACACTCGCGTCGATCGCGGCCATTGTTATGAGGCCGCGGTCAAGCGCCTCGGGCAGGCACTGCACGTACGCGCCGCTCGTCATGTCGATATCGACGCCGGCGTTGAGGGCGAGCGCCGCGGCCTCGACGAGGTCCGCGGCCACGCCATGATTGAGGAGCTCGACGACGGCGTTGTAGTCGCTGATCAGGACGCCCTCGAAGCCAACGACTCCTCTAAGCCAGTCTTGCAGGAGCTTGGCGTTGGCAGTCATGGCCATGCCAGCGACATCGATGAACGCTGGCATGACCGCCGCGACTCCCGCATCAACCGCCGCCGCGAACGGCGGCAGGTAGACCTCATGCAACGTTCTCTCGGAGACGTCGGCCGAGGCGTATTCCCGGCCGGCGGTCACGGCGCCATAGGCGCAGAGATGCTTAGCCGTAGCTGCAACCCCATCTCGGGCTGCAAGGTCTCGTCCCTGGAATCCTCGCGTCTTGGCCGCCGCCATCTCAGAAGCAACCCATGTATCCTCGCCGGGGCTCTCGATGATGCGTCCCCAACGCGGGTCGCGCGCCACGTCGAGCATCGGCGCGAAGGTCAAAGCGACGCCATCCTCCGCCGCCTCCTCGGCGGCGGCGCGCGCCGTTTTCTCCCAAAGGTCAGGGTCGAACAGGCAGGCCTCCGCCAAAGGCACGGGAAAAATCGTGTGATGGCCATGGATGACATCGAGACCCATGAGCAAGGGAATGCCGAGGCGGGATTCTTCCACAGCGAGACGCTGGACGGCGCGCGTCTCGTCCACCCCCCAGAGGTTGAGCAAGTTTCCGATTCGGCCGGTTCGAATCCCTTCATGCAGATCATGAAGCTCACCGGGGCCGGTAACGACGCGAGACGCAGCAACCATATTGAGTTGCCCGATCTTTTCCTCGAGCGTCATCTTTTGGAGCAATGCGTCGATGCGTCCCATGTTCTTGCCCTATCTTGCCCGGCGCCCCACCGGTTCAATCCGCGCCCTCGATTGAGATCACGCTTCGCAGGCAGCCTCCGCCGATGCAACAGTCAACCTCCGAGCCGCGAATATCCGCCAAGACGACGCAGCCGGATCATGCGAGAATGGACATCAGGGGAAACGGATCGAATTCGATGGCGGAACAATCCAAGAAACCACACAAGGATGGCGACGGCGTGGAGAGCGCGTCACTGGCCAGTCTGTTCTCCGACGTCATCTGGATGGCTTCGGGTTTCTGGGTTTCGCGTCAGCGCAACAAGCTTCTGATGCTGGCGGTTGCGCTCGTCGCGGTTGTCGGAGCCACCGCCTACATGCAGATCAGGCTCAATTCCTGGAACCGCCCATTTTACAACGCGCTGACCAACAAGGACATGCCTGGTTTTCTGACCCAGCTTTGGGTCTTTGGCGAAATCGCGGGAATATTGCTGATCCTCAACGTGGCGCAGATGTGGCTCAACCAGAGCTCAAAGGTTGTCCTGCGCCAGGGTCTCGTGAACGATCTCCTGGACCAGTGGCTTAAGCCAAAGCGCGCCTTCCGCCTGTCGAATTCGGGTCCGCTCGGCGCCAACCCTGATCAGCGCCTCCAGGCCGACGCCCAGCATCTGACCGACCTCTCGACCGACTTGGGCATCGGCCTTCTGCAGTCGAGCCTTCTTCTGCTCACGTTCGTCGGCGTTCTTTGGGCGCTCTCGAACGGTCAGTTTCTGCCCATCGCGGGCCGCGACTTCGCCCCACCCGGCTATCTCGTATGGTGCGCGCTGGTCTACGCAGGCGCGGCGTCATACGTCAGCTGGCGGATCGGCCGTCCGCTGATCAATCTCAATGCCGAGCACTATGCGAGAGAAGCCGAGTTTCGTTTCGCGCTCGTGCGGATCAATGAGCACATCGACGGCATTACCCTCTACGGCGGCGAGGCCGACGAAAGAGACCGCCTCAATGCGGTGTTCGGCAGCGTGCTCAACATTTCGTGGCGGATCGTCAATGCCGTCACACGGCTGACCTGGGTCACCGCCGGCTATGGCTGGTTCACGATTATCGCGCCGATTCTGGTCGCCGCCCCAGCCTATTTCCGTAGTAACATAAGCTTCGGCGAGCTCATGGTGATTGTCGGCGCCTTCAACCAGGTGCAAACCGCGCTTCGATGGTTCGTCGATAATTTCTCCAATCTTGCCGACTGGCGAGCGACGCTCTTGCGCGTGGCGAGATTCCGGAAAGCAATCCTGGGCATGGATGACCTGGGCCAAGCGGCGAGCCGCATCAAGTTTACCGAGGCGGACGATCCGTCGATCAAGATCGACGATCTTCGCGTCGCCTCGCCCGCAGGCTGCGTGATGCTGAGCGAACCCCATGCGGACATGAACACCAACGAACGTGTCCTCATCGCGGGTGAAAACGGTGAAGAAAAAGCTCTCTTGTTTCGCGCCATCGGCGGGCTTTGGCCGTGGGGGAGCGGTCAGATCACACATCCGGCGCGCAGCTCGATCATGTTCATGCCGGTGCAAGCGTACATTCCGCCTGGCACCCTGCGTGAGGCCATCGCCTACCCGCACTCGACCGAGGCCTTTGACCATCCGGCCATCGTCAGCGCGCTTGCCGGCGTCGGGCTTGAACACCTCGAGCCGCACCTCGACACCGTGAATCGATGGGACCGGGACTTGACCGATGACGAAAAGCAATGCCTCGCATTTGCTCGCGTGGTCCTGCAAAGACCTGGCTGGGTCGTGGTGAACGATGCGCTCGACGTCCTCGATCCGAAATCGCGCGAGCGCATCCGAACGCTCTTCGAGAGCGAACTGGCGGATATGGGCTTGATCAATATCGGCCATGACCAGCCGGAAAGCGGTTTCTACCCGCGCAAGCTGCACCTCGTCGTTGACCCAGGGGGCCAGAAGTTCGAGCCCGAGCGCGAGCATGGAATCCCCGAGCCGCCTAACTCTCCCGCAGAATCTGTTTCCGCCAAGTGAATAGGTCGCCGATGCCACATTCCGCCAAAACCAAGTCGCACGCGAAGGAAATCAAGGGGAAGGACAAGCTGTCTGACGAGGGTTTGCTTGACCTCGTCCAGCGCCAAACCTTCCGCTATTTCTGGGACAGCGGGGAGCCGGTGAGCGGCTTGGCGCGCGATCGTGTTGCGCGCCTGACGGACCCGCCGGATCACGACATAGCAACCGGAGGCTCTGGCTTCGGACTGATGGCGCTGATCGTGGCGTGCGAGCGCGGATGGGTGACCCGAACCGAGCTGCAGGAGCGGGTCTCCAGGGGGCTCGACTGCCTCGAACGAGCGACTTGCTACCATGGTCTCTACCCCCATTTCATGCGTGGAGACACGGGGGCGACGAAGCCGTTCAGCCGCAAGGACGATGGCGCTGACCTAGTCGAGACCGCATTCCTGTTTCAGGGACTCTTGTGCGTCCGCGCCTATTTTAGCGGCGACACGTCAGAAGAGGCGCGCATTCGCGACCGTATCACCTATCTTTGGCGCGAAGCGGAGTGGGACTGGTACACCCAGGGCACTCGAACCGCGCTGACCTGGCACTGGAGCCACACCAACGGCTTTGCGCTCAACCATCCGATCCACGGCTGGAATGAGTGCCTTATCGCTTACGTGTTGGCCGCTTCGTCGCCGCGCTATTCGATCGCGGTCGAAGCCTATCACGAGGGCTGGGCGCAGGGTCGTCAGTTTGTCAACCGACGCAATTTCGAAGGCGTGGAGCTTCCGCTTGGACCTGACTGGGGCGGACCGCTCTTCTTCACCCATTATTCCTTTTGCGGCATCGATCCGCGCGGCTTGACCGACGCCTACGCGGACTACTGGCGGCAAAACGAAGCGCATACCCGCATCAACTACGCCTACTGCGTCCGCAATCCGCGGGGCTACAAAGGCTACGGACCAAATTGTTGGGGGCTTACGGCCGGCGATTCGGTGCAAGGATATTCGGCGCACTCGCCCGATAACGACAAAGGCGTCATTACCCCGAGCGCCGCTTTGTCGAGCTTCCCTTACGCGCCCCAGGAGGCGATGGCGGCGCTGCGGCACTTTCACGACAATCTCGGCGACAAAATTTGGGGACGGTACGGCTTCATCGATGGATTCAGCGAGCAACATGACTGGTGGGCCGACAGCTATCTCGCGATCAGCCAGGGGCCGATCGTCGTCATGATCGAGAACTACCGCACCGGCCTCATTTGGAATCTGTTCATGGGCATCCCCGAAATCCGCGAGGGGATGAAGAGGCTGGGCTTCAAAAGTCCGCATTTCGCCTCAGCGGAATCGTGACTGCGCTTGACGACTGGATAGAGGAAGAAGCGCGCTTCGCCGCCGGCGCGATGTTGCGCGCCGTGTCGGCGACCCAGATCATTAAGGAGCGACCCGGCTTCGGGCAGCGCATCGTTCCGCGACCAGGGTCGGTGGTCGCGTCGCCGGTCCTCGCCGCCTACGATCCCGACCCCGACTATTTTTTCCACTGGTTCCGGGATTCGGCCATCATCATCGACGCGTTGCGCGTGGCCCTGGCGGAGGGATTTGTGGACGCAACGTCGATCGAGCGTTTGCGTGAGTTTGTGGATTTCAACCGAGGGCTGCGCAAGCTGGACGGACGCGAGTTTCTTCGTCAGGGGAATTTCCGGAAAAAGGTTCAGCCCTCCTTTCTGCAATATGTGCGGCCCGACGACGAGATCGCGGCGGTCTTCGGCGACGCTGTGCTGGCCGAAGCCCGCATCAATCCAGATGGGACGCTCGATTTCACTCGATGGGCGCGCCCCCAGAATGACGGCCCGGCGCTTCAAGTCCTCGCGCTCACACGATGGCGCGACGCTGAGCCGAACCCGGACGAGAGGCTCCAGGCGGCCATGCTGGAGCTTGTGATCGCCGATCTAAACTTCATCGAGGCCCACGCAACCGAACGTTCGTTCGACATCTGGGAGGAAGAGTTCGGGTATCACTATTACACGCAGCTCGTGCAAGCCGAGGCGCTTGCTTGCGGCGCTGGGTGGCTTGCGGAAATGGGTGACGGCGCCCGGGCTCGCAACTGTCGCTCCGTCGCGAGCGAATTGGATGCGAGCCTCAGCGCATACTGGAGCGCGGCTGACGGCTATTGCCGCTCAAGGATCGACGTCATTGGCGGCGCCCCAAGCAAGGCTCTGGATATTTCGGTGATTCTCGGCGTGCTTCACGCCGGCCGCGGGGCGGGGACGCACAGCGTACTCGACTCAAGGACTCAGGCGACGCTGACCGCGCTCGAAGACCTGTTCGACGCCGAGTACGCCCTCAACCATCAGCGCCCACCCGATCAGGGTCCCGCGATGGGCCGCTACGCCAAAGACGCGTACTACGGCGGCAACCCCTGGTACCTAGCGACGCTTGGCGCAGCCGAGTTCTATTTCAAATTGGCGATCGTGTTGCGATCAGGCGCTGAGATGGCCGTGGCCGACGACAACGTGCGCTTTCGCGAACGCCTGGCCGGCAAAAGCCCAGCGAAGGCCGCTTTCGAACGCGGCGATATGTTCATGCGCACGGTGCAGGCCTACACGCCGCCGAGCGGGGATCTATCGGAACAATTCGACCGCGCAACGGGCGCGCAGACCTCGGCTCAACGCCTTGCCTGGAGCTACGCCGCGTTTATCACCGCCGCCGCGAGCCGCCGCCAGGCCGCCCAGGCCATTCGAGACTGAGATCTCTGCGGGACTTTCTCAAGCCCGGCGTCACGACTCGCTTGCCGAATTGACGTCGCAAGCCAAATGCATGACGAATTAGCATATTGGCGTAGAGGCCCGGGCCGCTCGAATACACGCGCCAGCCGCCGTCGACGGCGATCGAGTTTGCTCTGACGCGCGCCCATTCGTCGCTCGCCTGATACCGATCCTGGAAGGCGGCGTCGCTAGAGCTGAAATAGGCGTTGCGTTGCCTCAACGACGCATGCGGGAGCTCATCCGTCACCGCGATTGGATTGGCCACCAACAGCGCCTCCCAGAGCGCCTCAAACTCACCGATGTCGCTCACCGCCTCGCCGTAGCGAAGATGTGAATGCGTATACATGAGCCCAACCTCGCGGCCGAAGAAGGCCGCCGATTCGGCCCGCTGGAAAAACGTCTCCGGCCCGCCATGATAGGCGATCGGTTTGTCCATCAGCCGCGCGCCGTCTGAAAAGAGGAGATGCTTGCGGATGATGCTCAAGTGCTTGCGCGCCTGGGCCTGCGTGAACATGCCGCCGATCATGCTCTGCGTCATCGGCAAGAGCGAATAGGCGAGGCCCGTTTTCTTATCGCTCGGATGCAGCAAGAGTTCAGGCTCGCCGCCTTCCGGACGGAACACGCCATAGCCGGCGACCACTCCGTCGCGAATAAGATGGGCGTTGAAGTCCTTGCGCACCGCGGCCGCGAGCGCATCGAGCGCCTTGGCGCGCTTTGGCGCGCGCTTCGCCTGACGAAGGATCTCGGCGTAGCGGCGAAGCTGCTCGTAGAAGAGCACGACCGTCCAGGCGCTCGTCATCCAATCGCTTGTCGTGGGATCGACCGGTCGCAGCGAGTCGTTCCAGTCGCCGTTGCCATAACGAACGAGGTTGGTCCCCGGAATGAAGCGGGCGCGCACCGTTTCGATCAGCTTGTCGACATGGCTAGTCACCGGATCGGCGTGCGGGGTCTTGTCGAAATTGTCCGCCCGACGCCACGCGATCGTCTCGTCGAGAAAAGCAAAGTCGCCGGTGGCTTCGACATAGTCGCAGAGCGCCTTAAGCGGCCAGATGATGATATCGCCATGCGACTCCCTGTCCTGCACCACGGAATAGGGTTCGAGCATGAACCATTGCGGCCAGTCGCCGCTCTCTTCGTATTGCTGAGCAAAGATGATGCGCAGGATCTCTTTGACCGGCTGATCGTGCTCAAGCGTCAGCAGGAGCTCGATCGAGCCTTGGCAGACGTCACGAGTGCCCCACGCGCCGCCGGTATATTGTTCGAGACCGTGCGGCGCCGTGAGATGGATCATTCCGTCATGCGCGAGCCACGGGAGGACGGTGTCGACGGCAAGAGCGTCGGCTGAATTCTTGGCGCTCCTCACCCTGACGCCACGCGTAAGGTCTCGCCAAAATCGGTCCGCGGGCTTGAGCATCGCGGCCTCATTGACAGGTTTGGCGTATTTTGACGCCAGCGCGTCGGCCACCTTTGCATCGGTCATGGAGCCGACGACCGCGAACACGAATTCGTTCGTCGGCCGCGTGCGGATCGCGACGTATCCGCCGGCGCGGCGCTTGCCGTCGGCGTAAAGAAGTTCGTCGCCGCCGATGGCTTCGACCCGTCCTGGCGTGCTTGTGACGAGGCGGTAGACAGCCTCGGGATATTGCTGGCCCCAGCGATCATTGAGGTCGGGCCGGAAGGTGAAGCGCTTTCGCTTCGAGTCGATCTCTATGCGGCCAGCAGGTCCATATTCCTGCTCGCCCAAGACGAGATGGCCGAAAACGAGAAAGCGACATTTTGGCCCTTCGACGGTGACGCGCCACTGCATGGCCGGCTCGTCGCCGCAGACGGTTGCGGAGACGGTCACGGTCCGCTGGCTCAAGCGATAGACCCAGCGGCAGTCGCTGAGCCCCATCTCGAAGGCGGACGGCACAGTCAGCAGGCGCCATCCATCCTTCGTCTCCAACGCCATGCGCAGTCCGCTCGCGCGGGTAATGTTGTAGGGATCGCGCGAGACGGAGAAGAGCTTGTGAAAGGAGGTATTGCCAACAGTGAGCTGCGCCCCGAACACGCCGTGCATCCATGCGGTCGCGCACAGAATTGTTTCGTCGGGCAGCAACGCCTGGCCGCTGCGGACCAGGGAACCGTGGCGTCGCGCCACGATGTGCTCCTTGTCCCGCAGGACGACATGGCGGCTGTGCGTCCTTCCCGGAACAAAGAAAGATAGAAGCTTGCCGTTCGCGCGTTCGAGATGCGTGCGCCTGCGGTAACTTGCTTTTATCGCCTTGTCGTCAAGCGTCTCCGCAACGGCGGAAGGGGCCTCATGAAGCAGACTGCGCGGTGGGGCGGATAGCTCGACTTCGCGCTCCGCCCAATCCTTGCTGGCGCCTTCGACGGCGTCAACCAGACTGAGGTCGGCGTCGCTCGATGCTGCAGGGTGGTCAGGCTCAAAGAAGCCAAAAAACGTCCAGGATGTCGTTCCGCCAGGCGCAAGCGCCACAGCCTTCGATTGAAGAGCCGCGCATGCCGTCTCGTACTGGAGACGCTCCGACGGCAGGCTCGCGCCGAACGGAACGCCGAGCTGATCGGCGTCGCGATATGCGGGCCCCATCAGTTGCCGAAAGTCAGTGGCAAATCCTACGGCGCCTTCCAGGCAGCCATGCGCCACCCACGGATGCACGCCGCCCTGCGACAGATTTTGCCTGCCCATGAGGACATGGCCCAGGCTCGGATGACGAGCGATGTGATGGTCGAGATACTGACTGGCGTAGGCTTCGTTGTTCATCAGGAAGCCCTGATCGCCGAGCCCCAGATCCTGGATCAAGACTGCGTCGCATGGGAGCTCCTCTTCGCGGTCGTTGGCGACTTCGACCCGCCAAAACCACGCGTTCAATCGTGAGTGCAGCCAAAGCGTGACCCGATGCCTGACCCTGCTCTCCTCTCCTTCCCACACATAGCGGTCGTCCGAGCACCCGACGCGAAGCGGCGCCTCTGGGCCCATGACGGACAGATTTACCGGCCGCTCGCCGCCCGTGCGCACATAGAGGCGCGCCATACCGTTGCCGATCGGCAAGGCGAGCGTCTGATTGATCACAATCCGACGATTGGCTTCCGTGTGCTCAATGGCGAAGATCGCGCCGGTCGGCAGGAAACTGATCGAAAGCCCCGAGCCGTTCGCGATCCGCAGAAGTTTGAGATCGTCTCGACGCGGCGTCGTCAGGATCTCAATCGACGAATCCAACATGAACCCTCCCCTGCCCAAGCCTTCCCGGACATCGGCCCAATGGCCGCGTCCGCAAATGCGCCCCATCAACTGAGCCCGATCGGCCCCGCAAGTTTGATCTTACCCCGGCGCAATCGCCTTTTGGAGGCGCTTCGCAGCTGGAAAGACCGCCTTTAATCTGGACAACGACGCCTAAGGGCGGGGTGAATGCGGGCTTGAATTGCGCTATTGAGCGTCGACAGGTCTGGATCAAAAACTGGCGCTGTTGGTTCGGGTGAGGCGATGGAAACAAAATTTCCAAGCTATTGGATGTGGTCGGAGGCGTTCGAGGTGCTCGCGCGCGCGGAGCGCATGCATCGGCAGTTCTTTCCTCCGTCGGGCTCGCCCTCCCCCGTCGCATGGGAGCCCCCGGTCGACGTCCTCGAAACCGAACGCGCAGTGCTGGTGCTGGTGGCTCTCCCAGGAGTCGACTTCAACGAGGTCAAGGCGGTCATCAATCAAAGCGAATTGCTGATCTCGGGATGTCGGACCTACCCGGAGGAGATGCGGACGGCGATCATTCACCGTCTCGAACTGCCGCAAGGCCGGTTTGAACGCCGCATCCGCCTGCCTGCGGGACGCTACAGCGCCATCCATCGGTCGGATTCAAACGGCACACTGCTCATTACGCTGGAGAAAGCGGGGCCCTCAAATGGCTGACGCCACGACCGGCGCTGAAGAAACCTTAGGCTCGACGCCTTCGCCGCCGTTGCCGCCTGACGCGCTGATCATCGTGCCGGTGCGCGGCATGGTGCTGTTTCCAGGGACCGTGCTGCCGATCACCCTCGGGCGCCCGCGGTCGGTGCTGGCGGCGCAGAGAGCGGTGAGGGAGCAGAAACCGGTCGGCATCGTGATGCAACGCAGCGCCGAAGTCGCCGATCCCCTTCCGATCGACCTGCATCGATTGGGGACGGTCGCCAATATCGTTCGCTACATCACTGCGCCGGACGGCACGAACCATATCGTTTGTCAGGGAGAGCAGCGCTTCCGGGTCGACGACTATCTGAATGGTTGGCCGTTCTTCGTCGCCAAGACGGAAAGGATTCCTGAACCCACCCCGACCTCGAACGAGATCGAGGCCCGTTTCGTCCATCTCAAGGGTCAGGCAATTGAGGCGATCCAGCTCCTGCCGCAAGCGCCCAACGAGTTGGCGGCGACCATCCAGGCCGTCGATTCGCCGGGTGCGCTAGCCGATTTGGTGGCGACCTTCATGGACGCGACGCCCGATGAGAAGCAGGAGATTCTCGAGACGGTGGACATCGGCGCCCGAATGGAGCGGGTCTCGCGACTCCTCGCGCATCGGATCGAGATCCTCAGGCTTTCGCAGGAGATTGGCCGGGACACCAAGGCTTCGCTCGACGCCCGCAACCGCGAGGTCCTGCTGCGCGAGCAGATGGCGGCGATTCAGCGCCAGCTCGGCGAGGCGGACGAAGGAAAGTCTGCCGAGATCGCGGAGCTCGATAAGGCGATAACCAACGCGCATATGCCGAAGGAGGTCGAGGACCAGGCGCGCAAGGAATTGCGCCGGCTGCAGCGCATGCCCGAAGCCGCGGGCGAGTATGGCATGGTGCGCACCTATCTCGACTGGCTCGTGGACCTGCCATGGGCGCTTCCCCAGGAGTCGCCCATCGACATCGCCGCGGCGCGGCGCATCCTCGACGAGGATCACTTCGGTCTCGAGAAGATCAAACGCCGGATCATCGAATATCTGGCCGTTCGCAAGCTCGCGCCGGACGGAAAGGCGCCGATCCTTTGCTTCGTCGGTCCTCCCGGCGTCGGCAAGACGTCGCTTGGACAATCGATCGCGCGCGCCATGAACCGCAAGTTCGTCCGCGTCAGTCTCGGCGGCGTGCACGACGAAGCGGAGATCCGCGGCCATCGGCGAACCTATATCGGCGCTCTGCCCGGCAACATCATTCAGGCGGTCCGCAAGGCTGGGACGCGCGACTGCGTCATGATGTTGGATGAGATCGACAAGCTTGGCGCCGGCATCCAGGGCGACCCGGCCTCCGCGATGCTCGAGGTGCTCGATCCCGAGCAGAACAACACCTTCCGCGACAATTATCTCGGCGTGCCGTTCGACTTGAGCCGCGTCGTGTTCATCGCCACGGCGAACATGCTCGACACCATCCCAGGCCCGCTTCGCGATCGCATGGAGATCATCAGCCTCTCCGGCTACACGGCAAGCGAGAAGTTCCAGATCGCGCGGCGCTATCTTGTGCGACGTCAATTGAACGCCAACGGCCTCAAGCCGGAGCAGGTTGAGATCGCCGATGACGCGATCCGGGGCATCATTGAGCACTATACGCGGGAGGCTGGCGTTCGAAGCCTGGAGCGCGAGATCGGACGAGTGCTGCGCCAGGTCGCCATGCGAGTCGCGGAAGGCGAAAGCGGCCCGATCGCGATCTCTGCCAACGATATCCTGAGCATCCTCGGCCCCCCGCCGTTCGAGGACGAGGTGGCGATGCGGACCAGCGTGCCGGGCGTGGCGACAGGCCTCGCCTGGACGCCGGTCGGCGGCGACATTCTGTTCATCGAGGCGACCGCCACTCCGGGCGGCGGCCGGCTGATCCTCACCGGCCAGCTCGGCGACGTGATGAAGGAAAGCGCGCAGGCGGCGCTCAGCATCGTCAAGAATCGCGCCGGCTCGTGGGGCATTGACGCTGCGCGCTTCGAGAAGACCGATATTCACATCCACGTGCCGGCGGGCGCGACGCCGAAAGACGGCCCGAGCGCGGGCGTGGCGATGTTCATGGCGCTCGTTTCGCTGCTGACCGACCGCACCATCCGCAGCGACACGGCGATGACCGGCGAGATCAGCTTGAGAGGCCTCGTGCTGCCCGTTGGCGGCATCAAGGAGAAGGTGGTCGCCGCGCACAGGGCGGGCTTGAAGCGCGTCATGCTGCCGGCGCGCAACCGGAAGGACTTTGACGACATCCCCGAAGAGGTGCGCCAGCAACTGGCGTTCGTATGGCTCGAGCGGGTGGATGACGCGGTTGCCTCGGCCCTCGACCCGGCCAAGGCGAGCCGGACCGAGGAGTCGCCGGCCGAGCGCGAGGCCGTGTCGCCGTCCTAGGGCGGAGCCGGCCCGGCTCCGTCTCGGCGGCTGGCCGCAAGGTTCGTCAGAACTCGGTTTGGGTTTTCTTGGCGGCTGGCTGTTTTGCCGCGAAAGCCCCCGATTATCCCTATTGGATTCTCTTGGATTTCCTTGGATTCTCTCGTCCGAATCGAGACTTATCAATGGGTTACGCGGGATTTTCGCGACAAGAATTTCGCAGCGCCTCCCCGGCGTTGAGAGGGCGCCGCGACGGCAGCGTCCGGCCGATGGCATACGGAAGCGCAGAATTGTTCATGGAGCTAGTTTAAGCTAATTTACGATTTTCTGCAATCATTTGTCGTCCGAGCCGTTCCTTCGCCGGCCTCCATCCAAGAGCAGCCCGCGCTCAGCGGGAATCCGGCGCCGCCGCCCGTCGTCTCGCCGCCGCAACGTCCGCGGCCGAAAGGGCGTCCGGATAAGCGTTGCCGAAATGGGTGCGGACATAAGTGACGACGTCCGCGACTTGCGCGTCGCTCATCATGCCTCCGACCGGCGGCATGTCCTTCAGCCCGCGAAATAGCGCCGCCAGCACAAAGTCGGTCGAAGCAAGGTTCTTGTCCTGCGCGAGCGGCGGATAGGCGCCGGCGCCGACCGCGCCTTTCGCATCGGGCTGATGACAGGCGGCGCAGATGTTTTGGAACAGGTCCGCTCCGCCCTGCTCGCCGAATTTCCATCCGCGGCTCATGGCCGCGCTTTTCGCCGGAGTGTCGTCGGCCAGCGCCGGCAGGCTAACTGCCGCTGAGACGACGAGCGCCGCCGCGCCTAGCGCGACGCGTCTCATGAGGCGATCACCCGCTTGTGCAGGCGCTGGATCGCGTCCAGCGCCGAGAGAATAGCGCCCTCCTGCCAGGCCGGAATGTAGGAGGCGTGCTCGCCAGCCAGCACAATTCGGCCATCGATCGCACAGAGATCCTTGTAATGCGCCTTTCGCGCTTCATCGGACCAGTCGCCCGCGCAGCCAAGCGTGAACGGAACCCGGCTCCAGGCGACCGCGACCCCGTTCTCGAACTCGGTCAGATATTGCGGGTGGATCTGAGCGCCGAACTCAACCGCTCGCTTCACTCTTTCGGCTGGCGCCATCGCCGTGAACTCGTAGGAGTTCGGTCCGTCGAACGTGTAGCCGCCGAGCAGGACGCCTTTTCCCCCGGCGTTGAAATTGGCGGAGGGATAGGAAATCTGGCGGATCGGCAGATCGGTGTAGCTGATGCCGCCAAAGATATGCTCGTCCTCCTCCCAGAACCGGCGCGAGAACTGGAGCCCGAATTTCACCGCCGACGCGTAGGGAACGGCGTCGATCGCCGCCTTCATCGGCTCGGACACATTGATCGGGATCTGACTCAGGATGCTGAGCGGAATCGTGCACACGCACCAGTCGGCCCGTACCTCCCGGACGGTCCCGCCGGCCGCCAGGTCCGCGAACTCGACGGCGACGCCGTCGTCATTCTGCTGGATGGCGACGACTTTCGCGCCGTAGCGAATGCGATCCGGGATCTGCCGCGCGAAGGCCTCTCCGATCCTGCCCATGCCGCCGACGGGCTCAAACATTGTGGTCTGAAAGTCATAGAGCAGGAAACTCTGCAAGCCTCGCCACAGGCGCGACGTCAGAATGTCGTGCAGCCCGATCGGGTCGCCGCTTATCGGCTCGGCGCTGAGACCGCCTCCCGGATGCTTCGCATAGCCTCGATGCGCCGCCGAATCCTCGCCGGCCCGATAGCGAAAGTCCTTGTCGAGCGCGCCGAGCGTGCGGAGCGCCTCGAGCAGGATCTCCTGATCCTCCTTCGACACCGCGTCGTCGAGCGCGCCCTTTTTTGTGGCTTTGGCGAGGAGCTCGGCGACGCCTCCATCGTAATCGGCTTTGACCTCCCGGATGCGCTGCGGCTTGCCGTCGAACGCCTGTGTCGAATGCAAATACGCATTGTGGTTGAGCTGGATGAAGGGCTCGAGCGCGACCCCGAAATCGGCGGCAATAGTCGAGGATTGCGTAGTGATGATAGGGAATGCGCCACGGCCCCGGATTGAGATAGAGGCCCGCGTCGAACTCGCAGGCTTGCGTCGCTCCGCCGAGCTCGGTCAAGACGTCGCCGCCCCGGATCGTCCAGTTCCGTCCGCCCGGACGAGAATTGTATTCGAGCACGCTCACCTTGTAGCCCGCGCGCTCAAGTTCGATCGCGGCCGTCATTCCGGCGAGGCCGGCCCCCAGAATGATGACCGACGCGCCCTTCGGATCGCCGTCGAGCTTGATCGGGCCCCGATATGGCGATTCCTCCGCGTATCCGAGACGCGTCATCGCCTGATAGGCCGCCGCGCCGCCGACGCTCGCGCCGATGATCTCGAACAGTTTTCGCCGGCTTAAGCGCCGCGCGGTCGCCTCGATCATCCTTCCGTTCCATGTCCCGTCAGCGGCGACGGCATTGTCGCAATCGTCCAATACGAGGCGCAAAACGGCGAAAGTTCGGCGGTTACGACCGCCGGCCTCCGCCAACCTCATGCCTCAAGGGCCGTGCGAAGCACGGCGTCTCGAAGGATGATCCAGCGGACGGCGCCGGTCGCGCGCTCTGAAACGTGCCCTTCGACAGGCTCAGGGCAGGCTTTCGAGACGCGTCGCTTTGCGCCGCTCCTCAGCACGAGGGACGGTTGGGAGTTAAAACTCGGCGAGGACCTCCGCGAGCGGCTTAGCATGCGCGAGCACAAGATCGGCCGCGGCGGCGATGTCGTCGATCGAGGCCTGCGGCAGAGGGGCGGACGGCTCGGCGGCGTCGCTGATCAGCGCGACGATGTGCGGGTCGTTCGGATGCATCGGCGGCTTGCCGTTGGCGGCGCGAAAGATCTCGATCTTGGGCAAAGGATCGCGCTTGAAGCCCTCGACCAGGACGATATCGACGGGCTTGAGCAGGCGCAAAAGCTCGCCCAGCGACGGCTCGGGCGCTCCACGCAACTCCCGCATGAGGGCGACCCGATTGGCGGACGCGACCAGCACCTCTTCCGCGCCCGCGGCGCGATGCTCGTAGGAATCCTTGCCCGGCTGGTCGAGATCGAAGTTATGGTGAGCGTGTTTTATCGTCGAGACGCTCAAGCCCCTGCGGCTGAGTTCGGGGATCAGCTTGACGATCAGCGTGGTCTTGCCCGCTCCGCTCCAGCCGGCAAAGCCGATTATGCGCATGGCCAATCCTCGCCTGCGGCTCCCCCGCCGCAATGTTATCATTCCCGCGCAAGAATCCAGAATTCGGGCAAGGCCGATGCCCGCGTTCGCGGGCATGACAAGTGACTGAGTCGGCATCGTGGCCTGCGTCATTTCACGGCATAGGCAAAACGCCTTTCGCGAGAATAGGATCGGCCGCTCGCCTTCCCCGCGAGATCTGGATTGGCCCTCGGGAGCCTGACATGACCGACGACGCCGACATTTTCGCCGCGTTCCGCGCCGAGGTCATGGTCCAAACGCCGCTGAGGAGCGCGATCACCGCCGCCTACCGGATCTCCGAACCCGAGTGCGTGCCGCCGCTGCTTGCCGTGGCGACAGCGAGCGCCGAGGAAGCCAAGCGCATCGAAAAGCTGGCGCGCGCGCTCGTCGTGAAGCTTCGCGCAAAGACGCGCTCGAGCGGCGTCGAAGGCCTCATCCACGAATATTCGCTGTCCAGTCAGGAGGGCGTGGCGCTGATGTGCCTTGCCGAGGCTCTTTTGCGCATTCCCGACGCCGCGACCCGCGACGCGCTGATCCGCGACAAGCTGGCGCCGGGCGATTGGCGCGCGCATGTCGGCCAGAGCCCGTCGCTGTTCGTCAACGCTGCGACCTGGGGCCTCGTGCTGACCGGCCGGCTCGTGACGACGACCAGCGAACAGGGCCTGTCAGCGGCGCTCACTCGTCTCATCGCGCGCAGCGGCGAGCCGATCATTCGCGCCGGCGTCGACGTCGCCATGCGGCTGATGGGCGAGCAGTTCGTCACCGGCCGCACGATCGAGGAGGCGATCGGCAACGCCCATGAGCGCGAGGCCCGCGGCTTCACCTTCTCCTACGACATGCTGGGCGAAGCGGCGACCACGGCGCAAGACGCGGCGCGCTATCTCGACGAATACGAGCGCGCCGTCCACGCCATCGGCCGGGCCTCGCATCGTCGCGGCATCTACGAGGGGCCGGGAATCTCAATCAAGCTCTCGGCGCTCCACCCGCGCTATCAGCGCATCAAGCGCGCCCGGGTGATGAACGAACTCAAGCCACGCGTGAAGGCGGTCGCGGCGTTGGCGAAGTCCTACGACATCGGCTTCAACATCGACGCAGAGGAAGCCGACCGGCTCGATCTGTCGCTCGACCTCCTGGAAGCGCTGTCGCTCGATCCGGACCTCAAGGGTTGGAACGGCCTCGGCTTCGTCATCCAGGCCTATGGCAAGCGTTGCTCGGCGGTCGTCGACTGGCTGATCGATCTTGGCCGCCGTTCGCGCCGCCGGCTGATGATCCGCCTGGTCAAGGGCGCCTATTGGGATTCGGAGATCAAGCGTGCGCAGCTCGACGGCCTCGACGGCTTTCCGGTGTTCACCCGCAAGGTCTATACCGACGTGAGCTACCTCGCCTCAGCGCGCAAATTGCTCGCGGCGCCGGACGCGGTCTATCCGCAATTCGCCACCCACAACGCGCAGACGCTCGCGTCCGTGCTCGTCTTCGCGGGCCCCGATTTCTATCGCGGTCAGTACGAATTCCAGTGCCTGCACGGGATGGGCGAACCGCTCTACGAGGAGGTGGTGGGCCGACACAAGCTCGACCGGCCGTGCCGGGTCTACGCGCCGGTCGGCTCGCACGAAACCCTCCTCGCCTATCTCGTTCGCCGGCTGCTTGAGAACGGCGCCAACACCTCGTTCGTGAATCGCATCGCCGATGCGAGCGTGGCCCTGGACGATCTCATCGCCGACCCGGTCGCGGTCGCCCGCAGGGTCCAACCGCCTCGGGGCGCCGCACGACAGGATCGCGGCGCCGCGCGACCTCTATGCGCCGGACCGCGTCAACTCGCGCGGACTCGATTTTTCCGACGAAAGCCGCCTCGACAGGCTCGCGAAGGGATTGCAGGCGAGCGCTGACACGTCCTGGCGCGCCTTCCCGCCAGGAGCTGCAGGAGACGATCCGGGCGAGGCGGTCTTGAATCCGGCGAACCTGAGCGACGTCGTCGGCTTCGCCCGCCACGCGCGCGCTGACGAAATCGAGGAGGCGATCGCCGTCGGCGACCGCGCGGCGTCCGCGTTCGCTGCGATCGCGCCTAATGAGCGCGCGGCCATCCTTCGTCGCGCCGCCGACCTCCTCGAAGCGCGGAACGATCTCCTCGTCGGCCTCATCGTGCGCGAAGCGGGCAAGTCCTACGCCAATGCGGTCGGCGAAGTGCGCGAGGCGGCCGACTTCCTGCGCTACTATGCGCACGAAGCGGCGCGGACCTTGCTCCCCGGTTCCCCTGCCCCGCTTGGCCTCGTCGTCTGCATCAGCCCTTGGAACTTTCCGCTCGCGATCTTCACCGGCCAAGTCGCGGCCGCGCTCGCGACAGGGAATTCGGTGATCGCCAAACCAGCCGAGGAGACGCCGCTCATCGCCGCTGAAGCCGTGCGCGCGCTGCACGAAGCTGGCGTTCCCCCCGAAGTGCTTCAGCTCATGCCGGGCGCGGGCGAAGTCGGCGCGGCGCTGGTCGCCGATGCCCGCGTTCAAGGGGTCGTCTTCACCGGCTCGACGCCGGTCGCGCGCCTGATCGAAAAGGAGCTCGCCGGACGCCTTACGCGTCGCGGCGCGCCGCTGCCCCTGATCGCCGAGACCGGCGGCCTCAACGCGATGGTCGTCGATTCCTCGGCGCTCGCCGAGCAGGTGGTCGTCGACGTCATGTCGTCGGCGTTCGATTCGGCCGGACAACGCTGTTCGGCTCTGCGCATTCTCTGCCTTCAGGAGGACGTCGCCGACCGCATGCTCACGATGCTCAAGGGCGCGATGGTCGAGCTCGAGGTCGGCGACACGCGCGGACTCTCGGTCGACGTCGGGCCGGTCATCACCGCGGAAGCGCGCGAAGCGATCGTGGGCCATATCGCGAAAATGCGCGGCCTCGGCCACGAGGTGACGCAAACTCCGCTCGGCGAGAGCGCTGCGCGCGGTACGTTCGTTCCCCCGACCCTCATCGAAGTGAACAAAATCGCGGACGTCGAGCGCGAGGTGTTCGGGCCGGTGCTGCATGTGCTGCGCTACAAGCGCGAGGCGCTCGACAAATTGATCGATGACGTCAACGCCGCCGGCTACGGCCTCACCTTCGGCCTCCACACCCGCATCGATGAGACCATCGCGCGCGTGGTCGAACGCATCGAGGCGGGCAATATCTACGTCAACCGCAACATCATCGGCGCCACGGTCGGCGTGCAGCCGTTCGGCGGCTCGAGGCTCTCGGGCACCGGGCCCAAGGCGGGCGGTCCGCTCTACCTCTCGCGCCTGGTCGCCGAGCCGGCGCCGGGCGCGCTGGACGGCGTGGAAGGGGGCGCGGCGACAGAAGCCATTCGCGCCTACGGCGACTGGCTCGCCAAGCATGGCCATGGCGCTGAGGCCGAACGCTGCGTGGGAATGATGGCGCGCTCGCCCCTCGGCGCGCGCGCCGAGCTCAAAGGCCCGGTCGGCGAGCGCAATATCTATACGCTTCGCCGGCGCGGGCGAGTGGCGGCGGTCGCGGCGAGCGAAAGCGGCCTTCTCGTCCAGATCGGCGCTATCCTGGCGACCGGCAATGACGCAGTGGTCGGCGCTGCGCTCGCCAAGCGCGCCCTTGCGGGATTGCCGGCGGACCTCGCTCCTCGGATCTCGCATGTCGAGGACCCATTGCGCGCTCCCGCCCTCGCCTTCGCCCTCCTCGAAGGCGACGACGCGGCGACGTCAGAAGCCTTGCGCAAGCTCGCGAGCCGTCCCGGACCGATCGTGCGGCTCCAGGCGCTGTCCGGCGCCCGCCTCGCCGCGGGCGAGGATTACAACCTTGCCGACCTGGTCGAGGAATGCGCGACCGCCGCCAACACCGCCGCAGCCGGCGGCAATGCGAGCCTGATGACGATCGGATAGGATGCGGGAGCGGAAACAGGAGGACCGGAATGTCCGACGATCTGACGAACTCTCAAATCGCGCTGCTCTGCGCCATCGAGGAGCATGACCATTCCAACTCCAGCAGCGATCAGAAACGCGATCTGGAGGCGCTCATGTCCGGAGGTTTCGTGCAGGCGACCTCGGACCATCCAGGCTCCGCCTTTCAGCTTACGGCCAAGGGCATCGCGTTTCTCGGCGAACGCGGCGCTGGGTTGAACGAGGCGTAGCGGTCGCTCGAACCATAGCGGCGCGGTTGGCCTGCCGCCGCCGGTCTCGCCGTCAACCCGCGCGCATCTCGCGCAGATAGCCGCGCACCATGGCGTGCATGTGCGCGCGAATTGTCTCCTTGTCGGCCGCGTATTCGATGAAGGCGACCTGCAGCATCGAGGTGCAGGCCATCACGAGAAAGACAGCCAGCGGCTCGACGTCGACGGCCGAACAAAGCCAAGAGCCGTGATCGGCAAAGGCGCGGGCGCGTTCGTGATGATGTCGCGGCTCCCCATTCGCGTGCGCGACCGGCTCATGAGATCGGCGCTTGGACTGAACGAGGCGCTTAAGCCCGCCAATTGAGGGCTTCGCTCGCCAAGCGTGTCGACGCCGGGTAGGTTTGCGCCAGGCGGTTCACGACTTGGAGATAAAGCGAAATGCGGGCGATCGGATATCGCAAGGCGAGCCCGGAGCTCGACCATCTGGAGGCGTTCGACATGCCCAGGCCGACGCCTCAGGGTCGCGATCTGCTCGTCGAGGTGCGCGCGGTTTCGGTCAACCCCGTCGACTACAAGGTCGCGAGCGGCGCCGGCCCAGGCCGGCCGGCCTCCCCTGAGGCGGACGCAATCAAAGTCGTGGGCTACGACGCCGCCGGCGTCGTCGTCGAGACTGCGCGCGAGGCGAGCCTCTTCAAGCCGGGCGACGAAGTGTTCTACGCCGGCAGCGTCGGCCGCCCAGGCGCGAACGCGGAATTCCACCTGGTCGACGAACGGATCGTCGGCCGCAAGCCGCGCACGCTGGACTTCGCCGCCGCGGCGGCTTTGCCCTTGACCTCGATCACGGCTTGGGAAGCCATGTTCGACCGGCTCGACGTGGCGAAACCCGTTCCGGGCGCGGCGCGCGCGATCCTGATCCTCGGCGGCGCCGGCGGGGTCGGTTCGATCGCCATTCAACTGGCGCGGCAATTGACCGACCTTACGGTCGTGGCGACCGCGTCGCGGCCCGAAACCGTGCAATGGTCGAAGGACATGGGCGCCCACCATGTCGTCGACCACAAGAAGCCACTTGCGCCGCAGGTCGCGGCGCTTGGTCTTGGCGGCGGCCCCGCTTTCATCTTCGCGACGGCGCCTATTGGCGGCCTCATCGCCGATCTCGCCGAATTGATCGCGCCGCAGGGACGCGTCGCTCTCATCAACGCCGAATCGGCCGATCTTTTCGTCTTCAGGCCGAAGAGCGTGTCCATTCACTTTGAGCTCATGTTCACGCGGCCCTTGCTTCAGACCGCCGACATCGAGGCGCAGCACAGGCTCCTGAACGAGGTCGCCGATCTCGTCAACTCTGGCCGCGTTCGCTCCACCATGCGCGAGAACTACGGACGCATCGACCCAGCCAATCTTATGCGGGCGATGAGGCGCCTCAAGTCGGGCCGCGCGATTGGCAAGGTCGTGCTTGCGGGGTTTTGAGGGAACGGGACGGCAGCCGGCTATTCGAACTGTGACCGCCGCGACGTATGCCGGATCGCCAGAACGTTGAATTCCGTCGGAATCACCGCTGTAGAAAAGCCGATAGGGGAAATCGGGGAACGCGACGACGCGTACACTGGACCGCTGGGTGACCCTTGGCGCGCTAAACGGAAATTCAGCGATGCGACGCTCGATCGCACTCGAAACGCTGCTCGAAGGCCGCGCGCGACGCCGGCCAATGAAGGCGCTGGTAGTTCTCGATCGATATGAGGTCAGCGAGCGCTCCGGCCGTCCAGCGAACGATCATCCGCCGCGGAATTTCGCGCGCGCCTCGGCCAGCGCTTCAACCGCAGCGAAACGCCCCCCGCGAACATCGTCCAGTCCACGGTCGATCGCCGCCAGTTCCTCCGCCGTCGCCTGGTAGACGCCCGTTCGCTCCGCTTCGATTCCGCGCGCAGCCTCCACGAGCGCTTCCTGATCCTCCGAGGACCAAGCGTCGATGCGCGCGAGCAGGTTTTTCAATGCCTCTATCATGGCCACCTTTATAGCATAGCGCACGGGACGACATATCCCACCTCACGCCGCCTCAAGCGCCAGGCCGTGCTCGGCCTTGGCGATGCGCAGGCGCCCGCTCCGCACCAGGATGTTCACATGCGCCAGCGCTTCGCTGAAGGCGAATGTGAGCTGGTGCGGGTCGTCGATATTGCGCCCGAAAATGACCGGCACGAGCTCGCCGACCGTCTGCGGTCCCTGTTTGCAAGCCTCGAGAATGGCCATGCAGCGCGCCTCGTGGTGGGCGATGAGTTCGTCGGCTCGCACGTGCAGGCCCACGAACGGCAACCTGTGCCCCGGCAAAACCAGCACGTCTTCCGGCAGCACGCGCTTCAGCCGTTCGAGTGAACGCAGATAGGCGCCAAGCGGATTTCCTTCCGGGTCCATCGCTTCGACGCTGACGTTGGGCGAGATCTTGGCCAGCACCTGATCGCCGATCAGGACGAAATTGTCATCCCTTGAATAGAGCATCACCTGCTCGGGCGAGTGGCCGGCGCCGGTGATCACTTCGAATTCACGGCCGCCAATCTTGATCCGCTCCTCGGCGATGAGACGCAGAAACGTCTTCGGGGGCGGAGAGACCATTCTCAAATACTGCAGCCCATTGCCGAGCAGGAGCTCCGTGCTTTCCTCCGTCAGCCCATGCGAGCGGTAGAAGCTGCGATAGGGCTCCGATCTCAGTCCCTGCGGGTCGAGGCGAATGTTGAGCGCGATCAGATATTCCGCTTCGCTCATCGCAAGCTTAAGGCCGAAGCGCTCGCACAGCCAACCGGCGAGGCCCACATGGTCGGGGTGAAAGTGGGTGGCGATGACCCGTGTGAGTCTCCGGCCGCGAAGCGGCCCGGCAAGCAGCGCCTCCCACGCCGCGCGCGACCGCGCGTCGTCGATTCCGGCGTCGACGACAGCGAGCCCGTCGCCATCTTCGATCAGATAGATGTTGACGTGATCGAGCCGGAACGGAAGCGGGAAACGGGCCCACAGGACACCCGGATGGACTTCGATCGTTTCGCCTGGGCCCGGCGGATCAGGGTTGGGAAACACGAGCGGTTCGGGCGTCGCGCGATTTGACATCGTCTGGTTTCGTCCTTTGTCTCCCGCCGCGAGCCGGCTCAATCGAGCGGCAAGAAGCGTGGCGCGCCTATCGCGTCCAGTTCGCCGCCGGGGCCGCGCTTGTAGACGCTGCGCGCCGCATTGTGCGGATGGGCCGCGGCCTCGTCGAGGCTGAGCACTGGGGCGAAGCACACGTCGCTGCCCTCGAGCAGCGCGCGCCAATGCGCGCTCGGCTGGCTTAGGAACAGCGCGCGCAACCGCGCTTTCAGCGCTGGCCAAGCCGCGCGGTCGTATTGCGCTTTCGGATCGACATCCGCAAGACCGAGCTTATCGAGCATGAGCGCATAGAATTGCGGCTCGAGCGCGCCGACGGTGACATAGCGTCCGTCGGCGCAGGCGTAGAGGTCGTAGAACGGCGAATCGTGGAACGGGCTTGGCGCGTCCAGCATCCCTGAGGCGCGGGCCGAGAGCGCGATCCCGCCAAGGCTTGCCACGACATCGACGATCGAACAATCGATCACACAGCCCTTGCCGGTGCGGGAGGCGCCGAAGATTGCGGCCATCACTCCGAAGGCGAGGCCGAGCGCGCCGCCTCCGTCGCCGAGAACCGTCGGCGGAGGGATCGGCGCCTGACCCTCGCGCGCGGCGAGCGACAAGACGCCGCTCAGCGCCAGATAGTTGAGGTCGTGACCGGCGGCATGGGCGAGGGGACCGTCCTGCCCCCAGCCAGTCATGCGGCCATAGACCAGCCGCGGATTGCGCTTGGCGCAGTCGGCAGGACCAAGGCCAAGGCGCTCCATGACGCCGGGCCGATTGCCCTCGATCAGCGCATCGGCCGTCTCGATCAACGCCAGCGCCTCCTCAACCGCTTCGGGGCGCTTGAGATTCAAAGCCACGATGCGCTTTCCCCGCCGCAGCGGACTTTCGGAGAGCGGCCGGTCCGGATCGCCGAGCGGCGCTTTATCCGGGCGGACCACCGCGACCACCTCGGCGCCGAGATCGGCCAGCATGCGGCCGGCGAGCGGACCCGGGCCGATCCCCTCGAACTCGATCACCTTAAGGCCCGCAAGCGGACGGATCATTCATGCCCCCGGCGCAATTTCACACTTAAGCTCGCTTGAGAACAGAGCCGGCCCTCTCAAGCACGCTCAGGAAAGAGCGCCTTCAGCCCCTGCGGCGAGGCTTCCGCAACGCCGCGCTCGGTGATGAGCCCGGTCACCAGCCGCGCCGGCGTGACGTCGAACGCCGGATTGGCGGCATTCCCGCCTTCCGGCGCGATCCTCACCCGCGTGATCGATCCGTCGTCGCTTCGCCCTTGCACGAAGTTGACCTCATCGGCGCTTCGCTCCTCGATCGGGATTTCCCTCCCGTCGCGAACGGTCCAGTCGATGGTCGGCGACGGCAGCGCGACATAGAACGGCACCGAATTGTCGCGCGCGGCGAGCGCCTTCAGGTATGTGCCGATCTTGTTGCAGACGTCGCCGTTGGCGGTCGTCCGGTCGGTTCCGACGATCACCATGTCGATCAGGCCATGCTGCATCAGATGCCCGCCGGCGTTGTCGACGATGAGCGTGTATGGCGCGCCATGGCGGTTAAGCTCCCAAGCCGTGAGCGAGGCGCCTTGATTGCGCGGGCGGGTCTCGTCGACATAGACGTGGACGCTCACGCCATTCTCCATCGCCAGATAAATCGGCGCGGTGGCGGTGCCGTAGTCGACCGTCGCGCAGCCAACCGGCGTTGCAATGGGTGAGGATGTTGACCGGCTCGCCGGGCTTCTTGGCGGCCGCAAGGCGGCGAAGGATTTTCAGGCCATGTGCGCCGATCGCCCGGTTGATCTCGACGTCCTCGTCGGCAATTCGCTTGGCCTCGGCATAGGCCGCGGCGGCGCGCGCCTGCGGGGCGAGGGCCAGGAGAAGCTTGCGAACCGCGTCCAGAGCCCAGCGCAGGTTGATCGCAGTCGGCCGGGTGGCCGCAAGCTTGTCCCGCGCGGCGTCCAGCGCGGCGTCGCTTGGATCCTCGCGCATGGCGAGCGCCAGTCCATAAGCCGCCGTCGCGCCGATCAACGGCGCCCCGCGCACCCACATGTCGCGGATCGCTGTCGCCGCCTCAGTGACATTGCGCAGCGTCGCGACCTTGAACTCGTGCGGCAGCCAGCGCTGATCGATGACGTCGACGCTCGAACCGTCGTCGTTGAGCCAGATCGTGCGATACGGGCGTCCGTCGACTTTCACGCCATCTCCTCTTGCTCGCTTTGCGCGCCACTTGTGCCGGCGACGTCGATATCATAGCCGCCCAGCGGGCGGAATTCAGGTCCTCGACTCGACTTGGACACGAGCGTCTTGACCAAGCCCCTCCAGCTCGACAATCTCGGTGGCAGGGCCAACCGCCATCGGACGCCCGCTCGTCAGCGCAAGGCCACAGTCAATGACGCTCACAGTCAGGGTTGCCGAAGCAACGACGCATCTTTCCGATCTCCTCGCCAGGGTTGAGGCGGGCGAGGAGATCATGATCGCCCGCGGGGATGAGCCGATCGCCAAGCTGACGCGTATCGAGAGGACGAATGATCTTACCGCGGTCCTTGCTGAGGCGCGCGCCGCGCGGGCCCGAGCGAAGTCTGTCAGTCGCGAAGACATTCTGGCCTGGAGGCGCGAGGGGCCGCCGGGTGTGTGACCGTCGTGTTCGGCGCGTATGACCCGGCGGTTCACTCTCGAGGCGGCGACCGACCTCGCAGCCCGTGCGGTCCGCGCCGCCGGCGCAAGCGACGAAGCGGCGCGGTCGCTCGCGCGAGCGACCGTCTCCGCCAATGCGCATGGCAAAGGCTCGAGCGGTTTCTCCCATCTCATGGACTATCTGGCCGCCTTGAGAGCGGGTCGGATCGCAGGCCACGCTGAGCCGCTTGTGACGTCGCCGGCTCCTGCGGCGATCCATTGCGATGCGAGAGGCGGGATCGCGCAAGCGGGCTTCGACCGAGCCTTCGATTCGCTTTGCGAGCGCGCGCAGACCTTCGGGATCGCGCTGTTCGCGCAGAACGGCAGCTACACCACGGGCGAGCTTGGCTACTATCCCCGTCGTCTCGCCGAGGCTGGCCTCGCAGCGTTCGCCGCGACAAGCGGGCCGGCGCTGATGACCGTCGCGGGCGCCAAGACGCCGGTCTATTGCACGAACCCGATCGCTTTCGCAGCGCCGCTCGACGAAGGGCCGCCGCTCTTGATCGACCAGGCGTCCAGCGCGACCGCCTTTGTCCAGCTCAGACACTATGCGGAACGAGGCGAGCCGCTGCCGGAGGGCTGGGCGGTCGACGCCGACGGCGCGCCGACCACCGATCCAAAAGCCGCGCTTCGCGGCGCGCTTCTCGCTTTCGGCGGCGCGCGCGGCGCCAATATTGCGCTCATGGTCGAGGTCATGGCCGCGGGCCTCGCGGGCGCAAACTGGGCTCTCGACGCGCCCTCGTTCACCTCCGGAGAAAGCTCGCCCGGCGCCGGCCTGCTTGTCATCGCGATCGCGCCGTCGCTGCTGGCGCCCGACTTTCCGCGAGCGCCTGAGACTCCAGCTCGACCGGCTCGCCAAGCTTGGCGTGCACATTCCCGGACGGCGCGTCGCCGCCGCCGAAATCGAATTGCCCGAAGCGCTCGTGAGCGAGATCGAGCGCGCCGGGACGGCTTGAACCTGGTCCAGCCAAGCGGCTAGAGAACCCAGCGGCTATGGAGCGGCGACATGGCGAAGCGATTCAGTCGGCGGCGTTTGCTTGGGACAGTGGCGGGGCTTCCGTTCATGACAAGCGTCGTCGGCCGCGCCACGGCCGCGACCCAGCCGCAAGCGCGCGTCCGTCTCGGCGATCCTGCATGGCCTTCAGAGGCAAGCTGGGATCAACTCGATCGCGACGTGGAGGGACGCCTCATCAAGGTGCGCTCGCCGATTGCCGACTGTATCGGCGGAACGCCTGACGCGAGTTGCGAGCAATTGTTCAAGGAGCTCAAGAACCCCTACTACCTTGGGGACGAAGTCGGACTCACCCAGTCGCTCGGCTGGGTCGGAGCGTGGACGTCGGAGCCAAGCGTCTACGCCGTCGCCGCCAAGACGACGCGCGATGTCGTCGCCGCGGTCAATTTCGCAAGGGAAAACAATCTGCGCCTGGTGGTGAAGGGCGGCGGCCACAGCTACCAGGGAACATCCAACGCCGCCGACTCCCTTCTCATCTGGACGCGCCACATGAACGCCGTGACGCTGCACGATGCGTTCGTCGGCGCAGGCTGCGCCGCAAGCGCCGAGCCGCAACCCGCTGTCTCGATCGAGCCGGGCGCGATCTGGGGCCATGTCTACGACGAGGTGTACGATCAAAGGTGGCCGCTACGTCCAAGGTGGCGGCTGCATGACGGTCGGGGTCGTCGGCCTCATTCTGGGCGGCGGGTTCGGCAACTGCTCAAAGGCCTTTGGCCAGGCGGGAGCAAGCCTCATCGAGGCGGAAGTCGTGACTGCCGACGGCGACGTCAAGATCGCCAACGCCTGCACCAATCCCGATCTCTTCTGGGCGCTGAAAGGCGGCGGCGGCGGGTTCGGCGTCGTCACCCGCGTCACGCTGCGCACGCACACGCTGCCGGAATTCATGGGCGGCGTGTTTGCCACAATCAAGGCGTCCTCCGACGAGGCGTATCGGCGCCTCATCGCGAAGAGCCTCGAATTCTACGCGCAATCGCTCTTCAATCCGCACTGGGGCGGACAGTTCGGCTTCGCCCCCGGCGGGGTTCTGTCGATTGCGATGGTGCTCCAAGGTCTCGACCAGCACGAGGCCGAAGCGACCTGGCGTCCCTTCTTCGATTGGGTCTCGGCGTCCGGGCAGGATTTCAGCATCGTTTCGGCGCCGAGGATCCTCAGCGAACCGGCTCGCCACTTCTGGGACCCAGCCGCGCTCAAGCAAGCTCCAGGTCTCGTCATCGCGGACGACCGTCCTGGCGCGCCGGCCGACAACATCTTCTGGGGCAGCGATGCCGGCCAAGTGGGAACCGTCTGGCACGCTTATCAATCCGCGTGGATGCCTCAGTCGCTGCTCGCCGAAAATCAGCGCGGGCGACTGGTCGACGCGCTGTTCGCCGCGGCCAAGCATTGGAGCGTGTCGCTGCATTTCAACAAGGGCCTTGCGGGCGCGAACCGCGGAGGCGATCGCCGCAGCCCGCGATACGGCGATGAACCCCGCGGTCGTCGATGCGTTCGCGCTCGTGATCAGCGGCGCCGGGGGACCGCCCGCTTATCCGGATGTTCCAGGCCATGAGCCGGACGTCGCTGTCGCGCGCCGAGAGGCTGAGGCGGTGACCGCGGCGATGGACGAAATCCGCAAGCTGACGCCGCGCGTCGGCTCCTATGTGTGGGAAACCGACTATTTCCAGCCGCATTGGCAGCAGGCGTTCTGGGGCGAGAACTACGACCGGCTTCTCGCGGTCAAGGGCAAATACGATCCCGACGGCCTCTTCTTCCTCCATCACGGCGTCGGCAGCGAAGACTGGAGCGTCGATGGATTCACGCGTCAGATCTGACCTGCCTTGCCGCTTCGCGACCGACACCAACGATTTCGCCTCATCGCAGACCGAGGATCGCGGTTTCGATCCTCGCAATGATAGCGAGAAGTTTTCGGGAGGAACGACATGCCCAAGCGTCCGCGCATCGGCGTCATCGGCTCGACCAATATGGATCTGACGACCACGGTCGAACGCATGCCGGTTTGGGGCGAGACAGTCCTCGCCCGGCATTTCGAGACAAGTTTCGGCGGCAAGGGCGCCAATCAGGCGGTCGCCGCGGCGAAACTTGGCGCCGACGTCGTCGTGGTGACGAATCTCGGCGACGATGCGCTGGGCGAGAGCGCGCTCAAGAATTTCGAGAGCTTGGGCATCGACACGCGGCATGTCCGCCGTATCCCGAACCAGTCGACCGGCACGGCGACGATCCTGGTCGATGAGAAGTCGGGCGACAATTCGATCCTCATCGTCGCCGGCGCCAATGGCGACCTGAGCTCCGCCGACGTCGACGCCGCAAGCGAGGCGCTCAAGGGATGCGACCTCATCCTGCTGCAGCTCGAGATCCAGCTCGAGACCGCCTATGCGGCGATTCGCTTCGCTCGCAAGAACGGCGTGAGGACCGTGCTGAATCCCGCGCCCGCCCGCCGCAACCTCGACATGGAGGTCGTGACCCAGGCGAGCTTTCTCGTCCCCAACGAGTCCGAGCTCGCGATCCTCACCGACATGGCCGTAGAGTTGGAAGACGAGATCTCAGCCGCGGCGCAAAGCCTGGTGAGCCAAGGCGTCGAAACGGTCATCGTGACGCTTGGCGCGCGTGGGTCGCTGCTGGCGACAGGAGCGGGCTCGCAGCGCATCGCCCCGGTCAAGGTTCAGGCCGTCGACACGACCGGCGCCGGCGACGCCTTCATCGGCAGTTTCGCCCGCTATCTCGCCGGCGGCCTCTCGCTTGACGCGGCGCTGGTCGAAGCGACCCGCTATTCCGCTTTCTCCGTCACTCGCCACGGCGCGCAGAAATCATATCCGACCGAGGCTGAGTTCCAGGCGTTCCGCGCGAAGCTCGAATGAAGTGAGCCGCAAGAACTTCGACCGTCCGCTCAAACGCGCGCAGCCTGCCGCCTTTTTGCCTGGCGAAGAATGAGGCCGCAGCCGGCGAAGCCCAGCAGCGTCATCGCCCAGGTCGAAGCTTCGGGCACCTTCGCGACGATCAACGAATTGAAGGAGACCTGTTCGCCGGACGGACCTCCGATGGAGAGCACCTCAGTCAGCGAGAAAGGGCCCGCGATCGGTCCGGAAGCGGCGACGGGCGCCACGAAGAATTCCGAAGCTCACGAGGCTGGACGGATCGGCGAAGTCGTGTGACGCTAAAAGTTTCGCTTCACCGAACGGCTCGTTTGCGGGATCGTAGTAGACGCTCCAATCGAGCGAAGTGAGCGGTTGAAGAGTGCCAGAAATTGACGCGGTGAACGACGCCGCGCCGCCGCTACCGCCTAGATTGTACTCGGTCGATTGCACGTCGGCGGGATTGAAAAGGCCGCCGAGGGTGACCAAGCCGTTGACCTGCAGCTCGGGCTCCCCGATGGTGCCCACCACCGGAACGCCGTTTACGGTGACGCCCCCAAACGAAAAGCTCCCGCTGGTGATCGGGACGGAAGCAACTGGTACCTCCTCAAATTGCAGGGTCGGGGTAAGGGCGTTGGCGCCTCCGCTGAACAGCGCCAGCGCTAGGCTTGCGATCAGGATTCGGTCAAAGGGACGCGTCCGCATGTTGGGCTCCTCGATCCGGGTTGTCTCGTTCACCGCCGAGCCCCCATAGGCAGTTGGCAAACTTCGATCGTACAGACAATGCTGGCCCAACGGGAGCGCACACCCTATCACCCGCGCCGTAGCGCGGTACAGCTAGAACCAGCGCACGTCGGGGCGGACTGGCGCATCGGCAATCCTTGTGTCCGCGCGACTCGCCCTCCCTTGCCCGCGTCTCGTAGGCGCTTTACGGATGCGGCGACAAACAAACCGGGAGTTCATGAATTGACCGAGGGCGCCATGGACAAGGTCCGCCTGGGCCGCACCGATCTTGTGGTCACCTCCATCGGCTTCGGAACCTCGGGCCTCGGCGACATGCCGGACACCTATGGCTACGGCGTTGACGAAGCGCGCGCGAGAGCCACGATCCACGCCATTTTCGACGGGCCCGCCAATTTCATCGACACCGCGCGCAATTACGGGCTCGGCCGCAGCGAGGAGCGGATCGGCGCCGTCATTCGCGAGCGCGGCGGCTTGCCCCAAGGCTTCGTCATCTCGACCAAGCTCGACCGCGATTTCGAGACGAGCGCGTTCGACGCCTCTCGCGCACGCCGCTCGCTCGAGCAAAGCCTGAAGGCGCTGGGCCTCGAACGGTTCGATCTCCTGCACCTGCACGATCCCGAGCACGCCCGCTCGTTCGACGAGGCCACGGCTCAAGACGGCGCGCTCGGCGAGCTCTTCCGCATCAAGGAGGAGGGGCTGGCGAAGGCGGTGGGGCTCGCGGCCGGCCCGGCTTCGATGATGATGCCGCTCCTGCGCAACTGGGACTTCGACGCGCTGATCACCCACAATCGCTTTACCCTCGCCAACCGCAGCGCCAATGACATGCTCGATCTCGCGGCATCGCGCGGGATCGCGGTCCTCAACGCAGCGCCATACGCCAGCGGCGTGCTCGCCAAGGGATCGGCCGTCTATCCGCGCTACGCCTATCAGGAAGCCTCCGAGGAGATGCTCGATCCGATCCGTAAGATCGAAGCGATCTGCACGCTGCACGGCGTGCCGCCCGGCGCGGCGGCGCTGCAATTCTCGATGCGCGACCCACGCATCGCCTCGACCATCTGCGGCGTGACCAAGCCCGAACGGGTCAAGCAGACGGTCAATTGGGCGCGCTTTCCCATTCCCGACGACGCATGGGCCGAGTTGATGGCGCTGAGCTATGCGACCGAGGATCCCGAAGCGACGCGCGACTACAAGCTGGGATAACACGAAGATGTTCGAAACCACTGTCGCCGGCAGTTTGCCCAAGCCGCTCTGGCTCGCCGAGCCGGAGAAACTCTGGCCCGCCTGGAGGCTCGAGGGCGACGCGCTCGCGGCGGGCAAGATCGACGCCACCATCCTCGCGGTGAAGCGGCAGGAAGACGCCGGCATCGACATCGTGAGCGACGGCGAGCAGGCGCGCATCCATTTCGTGCACGGCTTTCTCGCCAATCTCGACGGCATCGACTTCAATCGCCGGCAGACGATCGGCATCCGCGCCGACCGCTACAAGGCCGAGGTCCCGACTGTGACCGGCCCCATCCGCCGCAAGGGCTCCGTCCACAAGCTCGAGGCGAGCGCCGCGCGCGCCCACACCAAGCGCAAGCTCAAGTTCACCCTGCCCGGCCCGATGACCATCGCCGACACCATCGCCGACGAACACTATCGCGATCGCCCTGCCCTCGCGCATGCTTTCGCCGCGGCGCTCAACGAGGAGGCGCGGGAACTCGAAAAGCTCGGCGTCGACGTGGTGCAGTTCGACGAGCCCGCCTTCAATGTCTACATGCGCGACGTCAAGGACTGGGGCGTTGCTGCGCTCGAGCGCGCGGCGCAAGGGCTCCGATGCAGGACCGCCGTCCACATCTGCTACGGCTATGGCATCAAGGCCAACAATGACTGGAAAGCGACGCTCGGCGAGCACTGGCGCCAATATGAGGAGACCTTCCCCGCGCTCGCGGCGAGCCGGATCGACCAGGTCTCGCTCGAATGCCGCAATGCGCGCGTGCCGATCGAGTTGATCGGCCTCCTCAAGGGCAAGGACGTGCTGGTCGGCTGCATCGACGTCGCGTCGAATGTCGTCGAGACGCCGCAGGAGGTCGCGGACACCATCCGCGCCGCGCTCGACTATGTCCCGCCGGAACGGCTTTACCCCTGCACCAATTGCGGCATGGCGCCCGATGGCGTCGGACATCGCCTACGCCAAGCTCGCGTCGCTCGCGGCCGGCGCCGAGCTCGCGCGGAAGGCGGTGTAGGTGCGCCCCCTCTCCCTCTGGGAGAGGGTTGGGGTGAGGGAAGCCCCCTCTCCCTTTGGGAGAGGGGCAGGGGTGAGGGGACCAAATGCCATGGCGTTCGAACGCCGCCAGTTTCGCCCGCGCCCTGCGTCAGGATCCGACGCGCAGAGGACATCCTTCGGCGGAGCCTGCGCGACTCCGGTCCGCTTTGATATTTTGATATTGGATTTTTTGAAAGAGATCAGTCGCCGGGCTTTCTATGGCCACCGATCACCTTCTTAGCCCAGCAATTGTTCGGGCCGCGCGGCCTTGACCTTACGTGAACTGGACCATGGCCGGGTTGGCGACGACCATCGAGGGGGTGATGCCCGCAAGCGTGAGGCTGTCGTCCCGCGTATCGGTGATTGTCAGCCCGGATGCGCCTCTGGCGGCGTGGGCCATGACGGCCGCCAGGTCCTCCGCCTGCGTCATGCCGGCCGTCAGATAGGAGAACGCCGACTTCGCCAGCTGGATCGAGTCCGGACTGGCGCCCGAGGCGGAAAAGCCGTCGATCGTCTCCTTGCCGAAGCCTGCGCTGAAGATGAACTGCTCGGAGCCGCTGGTCGTGGCATCGATGGTCTCGATCGGATGGTAAGCGAGCGGATCGCTGCCCGCGCCAACCGTCAGGGTTTCGGTTCCGCCGCCTCGCGTGACCGTCTGGCTGGGGTCGTAGAGGACGAGCGTGTTTTCTTTCGAACTGAGGTTCAGATCATCCGCTTCGAGGTTTTCGTAACCGGAGCCGTAGAAGGCTTCATACGTTGTATAAGCTCTGCCCCGAACGTTGGAATATGTGTGTATTCCGTCGGCGCGCCGGCCGCTGTCGTCAACTGGGAGTAGGTCAAGGCCGCACCGTTCGCGAGAGCGGCCGTCGACTGAGACGTGGTAAGCGCGAAGTTGGCGGCCGTGAGCGGAACGAGTTCTGCGAGCGTGATGGTAAAATCGGCCGAATTGTCGCCAGCGAGAGCGGCCTGGACAATGGTGGTGTCGTTCGTCGGACTCGAATTGATAACGAACCTGAGCGCCGCCGCTGAATGGTGCGGAGCCGATGAACGTAAAGTTCTGGACCCCGGTCGTAGTGATATCGGCGTCGATGCGGCTGAGGTCGATCACGTCCTTCGCCGGATCGAATGCGGACATTCGGTCGCCACCATCACCGATGGCGAGATAGGTGAGAATGTTCGCGCCCTGACCGCCAAGCAGACCTTGGAAGCCGTAACCACCGACAAAATTCGTTTCGCCAGATCCCGCTGCACCCAGGTACGCCCCCGCATAGCCGTCTAAGAGCGTCGTCGGCACCGTCCCAGTTTCGCCGGCCCCTCCGGGCGTCCCAGAGATCACGATCGGCGTTGGAACGCCAGCCGCCACATAGGCCGCTAGGGCATTGGTCGAATCGGTGGGATTCGAAAAGTCGACCGTCGTGATCCCTGACACGGTCGCTAAAGTTGGCGTGCCAGGGTAATACTGGCCGTACCAATCGAATCCGACGTCGTTATTGGTGATCGAGATGTTACTAATAGTATAATTTGTATTGGAGCTCCATACCTCGAACGTAAATCCGCCACCGAGAAGGTAATTTCCGGAAACTGTGACGTTGCTTACACTACCCACCTCGTTTGTAATTCGAATGTCGCTGTTCGAGTTTGCCGGCGCATCATTGCTCCACGTCCCGTCGATTAGATTGTCGGTAATCGCAATCGGTTCGCTTGAGTCGGTGACGTAAATCGCATCTGCATGTGCCCCAGGCTCATAGCCCGCGCCTGAAAAGTAATTTCCTGTGATAAGGCCGCCGCCGGTGATGCTTTCCCAATAAGGGATTCCCAAAATATCAATAGCGTCGCCTGGCGCCCTGAGAAATGTGTTGTTTTCGATGGTTATATGTGGATTGGAACCGATAAAGCCTCCCCAAGGACCGGCAGGTGACTGCACTCCGGTGAATGTATTGTTCTTAACAATGGCTCCCTGAGCCCATTGTCTAAGTGTGCCATTGAACGTACAGTCTTCGACAGTGACGTTATCGGCTTCAAGGTAAACAGTTGCGTCACCAAAATTGATGCCGCGGAGAACAATGCCGCTTTGGGTGACGATTACGCTGTTTGTAGACGGCGAGTAATAGAAGGGCGCATTCGTGTTTTGAGTGATTTTCGTGAGGTCGAGCAGCGTAGACGTAGCGTACGGATTGCCCGTCATGGTGTCGATGCCTGGCAAAACGGCACCGGGGTCCGCTTTGCGGATCGTTTGGATGTCTGCGGCGGTGATCATCCGATGTACCCTCGCGGGAAACCGTCCGGCTCAACAATAGATGGCTTTCATTCTTAGCTGCTGAACTTGACTGTTAAACTCCAACTAACAGTGATTTTGCGCAAGGAGCGTTCGAGAGAGGGGTCGGAGTGATGACGTCGATGCAATGCAACACGGCAAAAACCCTCACCCTGCCCCTCTCCCCACGGGAGAGGGGTCGCGCTCCTCACTTTGCTATAAGGCAACACACAGCGCCGCGAACCTGAACACGGCCAACGCGGTTGAAGGACCTGCGCCGGTCCGGTGCGTGGTACGATAGCCCAACATCGAGGGCGATGGTTAGGAGATTTGGCATGGAAGCAGAAATCCGAGCCGCTCTCGATCGCCATTGGGCGGCGTCCGACGCCAACGACTTCGAGACGGAGCATGACATCTATCGCGAGGATGCGGTGCTCGAATATCCGCAATCGGGCGAGCGCATCCGCGGGCGCCGCAACATCCAGGCGTCGCGCACGGTCCAGCCGAACCAGAAGCGCTTCAATGTGCGGCGGATTGTTGGCGCGGGCGACCTCTGGGTCACTGAATTTGTCCTCACCTATGACGGGCGGCCGTCCTACACGGTGAGCATCATGGAGTTTGCGCGACGGCAAGGTCATGCGCGAGACCCAATATTTCGGCGATCCGTTCGAGCCGGGGCCTTCGCGCGCGCATCTGGTCGAGCTTATGGCTTGAGAGCCGAACGCCGTAAGTCTGGCCATTCGCCGGTCGCCCGCGCCGAGCTGCCGGTCGACACTTCCGCGCTCGCCCGCTTTCTGATCGGCAAGCTTCTGGTGCGGGCATTGCCTGAAGGCGTCGCCAGCGGCCGCATCGTCGAGACCGAGGCCTATGTCATCGGCGACGCTGCCGGGCACGCCTACCCGGGCATGACCGCGCGCAACCGTTCGCTCTTTCTCGAGCGCGGCCACGCCTATGTCTATCTCGCCTATGGCGTCTCCTGGATGCTGAATGTCTCGAGCGAGGCGAAGGGCGTCGGCGCCGGCGTCCTGATCCGGGCGCTCGAGCCGCTCGAAGGGATCGCAATCATGGCTCACAATCGCGGAACCGAGCGCCTGCGCGACCTCGCGCGCGGGCCGGGACGGCTCGCTGAGGCCTTGCGGATCGATCGTTCGCTCGATGGCCTCGATCTTACCCAGAAAGGCCCGCTTTGGCTGGCGCGCGAGGGCCAGGACGCGGGCGAAATCGGCAAGGGAAAAATCGGAGAGAGCGTCAGGATCGGCATTTCGCGGGAGGCGGAGCGGGTCTTGCGGTTCTATCTGCGGGCGAGCCCGTACGTCAGCGGCGCCAAATCGCTCAACGTGTGAGAAGGCTGATCCGGCCTCTCAGAAATCAGAGCAATCTCTTTCACAATTCCAGGACCTGTGCTATAACCCTTCCCATCGGCCGGATCGAACCGGCGTCAGGCGGCGCGAAGTGAGCAAGGAGAGTTTCGGCGGTTCGGAATACAACCTGGGACGGCCGACCCCCGGTTTTCCTATTTGAATCGGGCGTAACCCATTGAAAAGTCCCGATTCGGAAAAATAAACGCTAGTAAACGCTAGCACTTTTACTAGCGTTTATGTGCACTTATGTGCACTTTACTGGCGTTTAGTCGCCTTTATTGAGACGGATGACAACCCTAGAGTGCAAACCCACCGTCAACGAGATAGGCTTGGCCGGTGGCGAAGGCGCTCTCGTCGGAGGCGAGGTAGAGGGCGATCGCGGCGATCTCCTCCGGCTTGCCGAGCCGGCCCATCGGCTGCCTGTCGATGAAGGCCTGCCGCACGCTCTCGAGCGACTGGCCGCTCGTCTTGCTCAAGGTCTCGATCCTGCCGTCGAGCGACGGACTCTCGATCGTGCCGGGGCAGATGGCGTTGCAGCGCACGCCCTTGCGGATGAAGTCGGCCGCCACCGACTTGGTGAGGCCGATGACCGCTGCCTTCGAGGCGCCGTAGACGTAGCGGTTGGGGATGCCGCGCACCGAGGAGGCGCCCGAGGCGATGTTGACGATCGAGCCCCTGCCCTTCTCCACCATGCCCGGCAGGAAGGCGCGGATCGTGCGGTGCATCGACTTGACGTTGAGGTCGAACGAGAAGTCCCAGTCGGCGTCCGAGGTGGTGAGCACTGTCCCATGATGCACGAAGCCGGCGCAGTTGAAGAGGATGTCGATCGGCCCGATCTCGCGCGCGAGCGCCTCGACCGCCTCGTTCGAGCGGACATCGAGCTTGCGCTTGTCGGCGTCGAGGCCCTTGAGGCCCGCGACGTCGATATCGGTCGCGATGACGCGCGCGCCCTCGCGCGCGAAGGCCTCAGCCGTCGCTCGGCCTATGCCCGCCGCCGCCGCGGTCAACAACGCCGCCTTGCCCGCCAACCGTCCAGCCATGTGCGTCCGCTCCTTCCGATTGTGTTTCCCGCGGCCATCCCAAGGCCGCGCCGAGTTTCTAGGCGACATCGCAGCGCGTTCCTAGTCACCGGCGCCGCCGCCGCTTTAGAGGCGTATTGCCAAGACAAGGAAAACTGGCATAGACAGCGGCGCCGTCCGTTAGCCGCCTGCCCGGCGTCACTCGACGGGGCCGCAATAGCTCAGCTGGTAGAGCACGTCATTCGTAATGATGGGGTCGGGAGTTCGAAATCTCTCTTGCGGCACCATATTCACCTCGGCCACGGTCGGGAGTGCCGATATTCAAGCGTGCTATGAACTATGGAGAAGCCGAGGCGCTGAGTTCGTCACTGAGACGAAGGACAAGTACGGCGAGACTCTTTACTACATCCGCGATCCTGACGGTTATATTATCGAAGTTGCGCAAAACAAGCCGGGCTTCGCTTATGGCTGAAGGGCCCGGCGCATGGCCAGTCGACGACTGTCGATCCGAGTGGCTTCCCGATCGTGGGTCCAAAATCATGATCAATCATTCTTTACCTACAGGAGCCCCCTTCTCAGCCACCGAGCGCTTCATAAACAACACCGCGAACGCGACCACAAACGTCAACACGGCCGCCATCCAAAAGGTGTCGAAATACGCCAGCGAAGACGCCTGCTGCTGACGCAGGTTTTCGAGTTGCTGCACGGCCAGTTGCTGCGACGCGACCGGATCGCCGTTCTGTTGAACGAAGAACGCCTGAGCCCGCGCGAGAAAGCTGTTGGCGGCCGGGTTGAGGGGATCGAGATACTCCCCAAGCCGCAGGACGTGAAACTGATCGCGCCGCTCTTGGAAGGTCTGGGACAACGACACCCCGACGCTGCCACCCTCGTTGCGCAGGAGACTCATTATGCCAATGGCCGCCCCGCGCAACGCGAGTGGCGTATAGAGGTAAGCGGCGACGTTCGAGGGAGCAAAACATACTGAGAGCCCCGATGACCAGGAGCACCCGAGGCCAAACAACCTGGCTTGGGCTGATGTCGAGGTTGAGTTGCGACATCCAATAGTTTCCCGCGGTCATGAGTAGCAGGCCTGCGGCGATCAGCCATCTCGCATCCACCTTGAGGCCGATCAGGCGGCCGACGATCGGCATCGCCAGCGACGGCAAAGATTCCGGAAGGCGACATCACCAACCCGGTCTTCAGCGCGTCATAACCAAACAGAGTTTGCAGCAGACCAAGCAATGACTTGGTGCCTGCAAAGAGCGCAAGGTAAGCGCAGAATATGATGATGCAGCAGGCCGCAAGGTTGCGTTCGCCCAGCGCGCGGAAATTGACCACGGGGTTCTTGTGACGCAACTCCCAGAAGATCAACGCAACCAGACCCACCACCAATGAAATGACGAGCGTCTGGACGCGCCAGAATGGATCCCCCAGCCAGTCCCACTCCTGGCCCTTGCTCAGCATCACTTCCCACGAGAATATGACGATGGCGAGAAGCGACAAGCCGATCGCGTCAAAATGGAACGGCTCTTTCTTCAACTCAGCACGCTGGGCGACGAGATAGTCCGGATCGCGAAGCAGGACGTAACATGCGACGAACGCCACGATGCCGACGGGCACGTTGATCAAGAAGCACCAGCGCCAATTGTAAGTGTCTGTTATCCAACCGCCCAAGGTCGGACCGACGATGGGCGCGATCAGCACCGCAAGGCCGAACATCGTCATGGCTACGCCTTGCCTTTCGCGCGGGAAGGCGTCCAGCAATATCCCCTGACTGCCGGGTTGCAGACCGCCGCCCGCGAGACCCTGGATGACGCGGAACAGGATCAGCTGACCCAGACTGCCAGCCAGCCCGCACATCAAGGAACTGAGGGTGAATATTGCAATCGACGCCAGGAAGTAATTGCGGCGACCGAGATGCGCGCTGAGCCAGCCGGTGATCGGCAGGATGAAGGCGTTGGCGGCGAGGTAGCTGGTGATAACCCACTCGGCGTCATCGGCGGCAGCCGACAGGCCTCCCGGCGATGTAGCGCAGCGCGACCAGCACGATAGTGGTGTCGAGCACCTCCATGAACGCCGGCACCACGACTATCGCGGCGATCAGCCACGGGCTCCGCGCAACCTGGGAGTCTGGCGGGCGAAAGCGCCGCGACCGTCACTTCTTTGCGCCCGGCGGATTTGCAGTCGAACCGCTCGGTCTGTGATTGAGGCGCATTTGCTTGCAAAAACTTCCCGGCGTCGGGTCCGGTGGGCGGCTTGTTGAAGTAGACGTAGGGAACAACCGAGGTGCCGATGAACAGGGGATTCTTGTCCGGATCGTAGTTCTCGAGGTCGATGCGAACCGGCAGTCGCTGCACCACCTTGACGAAGTTGCCGGTGGCGTTCTCCGGCGGCAGCAGCGCCAAGGTCGATCCGGTCCCCATGGTGAAGCCGGAAATGCGACCCTCGAACACATGGCGGCCGCCATACATGTCGACATAGAGATCGACCGGCTGGCCGATGCGCAGGTCGCCGAGCTGCGTCTCCTTGAAATTGGCGTCGACCCAGATTTCATTGAGCGAGCGGATCGCCATGAGAGCCTGGCCGACCTGCACGTTGTCGCCCGGATTGACGTTGCGGCGCGTGATGACGCCATCGATCTCCGCGATGACGTCGCAGTAGCGGAGATCGAGCTCGGCCTGGTCGAGATCGCGCTTGGCGACCTCGACCTTGGCCTCGGCTTGCTTGACGTCCGGCGCGTTCGCCGCCAGCCGATCGAAGGTGGTATTGACGTCGCCTTCCTTCTCGAACGCCTCGACCATGTGACGGGGCCCCTCGTCGAACGAATGGATGACGCCGAGTTGAGCCGCACTCTGAATCATCGCCGCCTGCGCCTGGAGCACAGACGAAAAGGTTTGATCGAGATTGGGCGGAACCTGGCCGAGATCTGCTTCGTCGGACGTCGGCGGCAATCCCAAAGAGGCGCGGATTTGACGGACATCGGCCAGCGCCGCGACAACGTCCGCGCGGGCCGACAACAAGATCGCCTGCCGGCGGTCGTACTCCGACCTGGGGGTATCGCTGGTCACCACCAATTTGGCGGCCCGGTCGAAGTCAACCTGAGCCAACGCGAGCTCGGCTTTGCTCTTGTCCACACCGGCAACCTTGGCGCGCAGCAGGGCGACCTGGTCGTCGACATTCTCCATGGCGTGCTCCAGCGCCCGGCGCCGGCTCATGGCCTCCGCTTCGATGCCACGCACATTGGACTTGGTCACTTGTAGGTCCGCCATGGCCGTATCGACAGCCGCCTTTTTGATCGCGACAGCGATCTGAAAGGGCTCCTTGTCCAGCTGGACCAGAAGGTCTCCTTTTCGCACCCGGTAGTTGTCGTCCACCAGGACCCGGGAAACCTGGCCTTTGACGCGTGCGGCGACGAACGTGACGTGACCGTTGACGTATGCGTCATCCGTCGAAACGGTGTTAAGCGTCGTCTGGACCCAAGGAATGCCGAACCAAAGGGCGCCGGCCAGGATCAGAAGGCCCGCCGCTCCAAGCAGTATCTTTCGGCGCGGGCCGGCCTTCGGCTTCTGAGGCGACGGGGCCTCGGCGCCGGGAGGGTTCGTTTGGGTTGGTGCGGCATCGACGTTACGAGCCGAGGTCTGCTCGTCGCCAAGCCGCCGCGTCTCGCCGCTTTGCTCGCTCATGGCGGATTCCTGTCATCGAACGGATGAACGACAACGCTTTGGCGACGCGTAGCGGACGACCGAGGTAACGGGTCCCGCCAAATCTCAAGCGGCTACGTTGCGCCGGTCATCCATGCTTGACTTCTCGCAACCGACCTGTGTCCACGTCGAAAATGAAGCCTCGAACGGGCACATCCTTGGCGATCCATGGATGCGACCGGACCTTCGCGATCTGCGCGCGAGTGTTCTCCTCTGGATCCTTGAAGGAAAACAAGCGCATCGGGACCGGCGTGGCGTCGCCCGTTTCTCGGGCGAGCTTGTCGTTCAGCTCCTTGTCAGTGAAGGTTGTGAACCCGCAGCCTGTGTGGTTGAGGAGCATGATCTCCTTGCTCCCCAGGACCCGCGTGGAAACGACAAGTTCTCCCAGCACGTCCTCGGTGACGGCCGGGCCGCCGGTGCGGATGACGTCCATGTCCGCAGTCTTCAATCCCAGGATCCCCTCGAGGTCCGAGAGCCGCGGGTCCATGCACGTCACGATCGCGATCTTGGGCTGCGGGTGTCCGCCTAGCTTCGGATCGTACTTCTTTGCGAATTGCTCATTGGCCTTCATGGCCTGATCAATAAGGCTCATCACTACCTCCGCTTCGAGAATACTATGGAGATAAGGGCGCCCCCGTTTAGCTCGTTTGAAAGCGAGCTCCCGCAATGTTAACACAAAAATCAGAAGCGCGACGATGTTCTGTCTGTCGGGCGATGCATCGTCGATACTTAGGCGCGTGTTCGCGTTTTCGGAGCGGGTGACGCGCCAAGGGCGCTTCTTGGGGGGGTGGACATGGTCGAAGCGCCAGGACGGCCGGGAATTCCGCCTCGGTGGACTTCAAGCGCCAAAGACGGGGTCGGTACAGCGCTCAGTGAGCGCAGCCGGGTGTGGTTCACCATCAGTCACGGCATCGTCAACGAAATCTACTATCCACGTGTTGACCAGGCTTGCGTCCGCGACCTCGGGTTCATCGTCACCGACGGGGACACTTTCTTCGCCGAGGTCAAGCGCGACTGTGAGACGGTCGTCGAACGTGTCGAAGACGGCGTTCCCGCTTTCCGCCTGACGAGCACGCATCGCGGCGGGCGATTCCGGATGATCAATAGCGTGCTCACGGACCCGCGCAGCGATTCGGTCGTTCTGCACATTCGCCTCGAAGATTCCTCCAAGACAGGGCTGCGCGTGTTCGCCTTGCTGGCGCCGCATCTCGTCAACGCAGGGGCGCACAACAACGGCCAGCTCGGTGAATATAAGGGGCACGACATTCTGTGCGCGTTTGGCGGTGGGACGTACTTGGCCATGCTGGGGAGTCCGCCGTTCCTCGCCCGGTCCGTCGGCTTCGTCGGCGTCTCCGACGGATGGCGGCAGCTTCGCGACCATGGGCGGCTGATCGACCAGTACGACACCGCGACTGACGGCAATGTCGCTTTATCCGCTGAGCTCGCCATGGGAGCCGACGGCGTCTCGATTCTGGCGGTCGGATTTGGCCGCACCTCGGCGGAAGCCGCCTATCACGCGCGGACATCGAGCATGAGCCCCTTCGAGACAATCGTGAACGACTATTCGTCCGGGTGGCGCGCTTGGCAATCTCCCTTGCGCACGATGGAGCGGCATGCTCATGGCCAGAACATCTATCGCGTGAGCGCCAACATCCTTCGCGTCCATGAGGCGCCGACGTTCCCAGGAGGCTTCATCGCCAGCCTGTCGATTCCATGGGGCTTCAGCAAGGGTGACGACGACATGGGGGGCTATCATCTCGTCTGGCCCCGCGATCTCTGCGAAACCGGCGGCGCGCTGCTCGCGTGCGGCGCGCACAGCGAGGTCCGCCAAATCCTTCGTTATCTGCGGGCGACCCAGGAAGGAGACGGGTCGTGGCGGCAGAACTATTGGCTGGACGGCGCGTCCTATTGGAGCGGCGTGCAGCTCGACGAGTGCGCCTTCCCCATGCTGCTCTTGGAACTGGCCCGGCGCGAGGGCGCGCTCGGGCCCCCGGACCTCCCACAGTTCTGGCCGATGGTCGAGCGCGCGGCGGGCTTCGTCTTGCGCACTGGGCCCAGAACCAAGCAAGACCGGTGGGAGGAGAACGCCGGCTATACGCCTTTCACGCTCGCCGTGACCATTGCGGCGCTGCTGGCCGCGGCGGAGATCGCCGAAGCCTGCGACATCGAGACCGTGCCGGCTCTGCTGCGCGACACGGCCGACGCCTGGAACGAGCAGATCGAGGACTGGATCTATGTCGAGGATACGCCGCTCGCGCGCGAAGCCGGCGTCCGCGGCTATTACATACGGGTTGCCCCCGAATCGCCTGCGACGGGAGGCCCGGACGTTCATGGGCTGGTCCAGGTGCGCAACCACGAGGTGGGAAGCGGATCGATCCCTGCGGACGGACTCATCAGCACGGACGCGATCGCGCTTGTCCGGTTCGGCTTGAGGGCGCCTGACGATCCGCGCGTGGTCGACACGATTGCGGTCATCGATCGCCTGCTCAAGGTCGAGCTGCCTCAGGGGCCCGGCTGGCGCCGCTATAACCTCGACGGCTACGGCGAGAAGGCGGACGGGAGGCCCTTCGACGGGGTCGGGATCGGCCGCGTCTGGCCGCTCCTGGCGGGCGAACGGGCGCACTACGCGCTTGCGGCGGGAAGGCGCAAAGAGGCGGAGGCGCTGCTCGCGACGATCGAGGCGCAGACCAGTCCTGGCGGCCTTATTCCCGAGCAGGTGTGGGACGCCGCGCCCATTCCCGAAAGGGAGCTCGCTCCTGGCAAGCCGACTGGCTCGGCAATGCCCCTTGTTTGGGCGCATGGGGAATATGTGAAGCTGTTGCGCTCGCTCGCCGACGGCCGAGTGTTCGACATGTCTCCCCATACGATGCGCCGCTACCTCGGCAAGAAACGGACCGCCCGCTGCCGCCCGTGGCGTGAGGATTGCCCGACCGCCAGCGTTCCCGTCGGGCAGGCGCTGCGGCTCGATCTGCCCGAGGAGTCGATCGTCCGCTACACCCGCGACGAATGGAAGACCCAGGCGGACGTCGCGACGACCAACACCGGCATCGGCCTGCATATCGCGGAACTGCCCACGGCGGGAATGGCCCCGGGCGGCAAGCTCGTCTTCACCTGGCGGCGAAAAGCCGACGAGGTCTGGCGCGGGCGGGATTTTGAGGCGCAAGTGATCGCGCCACGAGCGTAGACATAGGTCGAGCGCCGAAGCACATCGTCTCATGACGCCGCCAACGAAGGATGAGACCTCGCCTTCCTTGGCGCCTGGCAGGAAAGTGACGCCGAAATTGAGATTGGGCACATCCTTCTTGAGCTCGGAGAGCAGGACGTCGCGCGTGCCCAGAAAAGCTTTTCCCACCATTGTTAGCGCGGGCGTATCTCGGCGGGAAGGCGGACCGGGCCACGACGAGGGCGGCTGTCGCCGAAGTCTGCCCCGGTCCCGCCAAAGGCTAACGCGCGCCGAGGACGAAACTAAGCTGGGTTCCACGCGACTGAAAACGTTAGCGGCGCTAAGCTAAAAGGAAACCAAGGCAACCGCGGCCAGGCCCGCGCTCGCGAGACGAGCCTTCGAGCACGGCCATTGCTCAGCTCTCGGCCAGCGCCTTCATGAGATGCGGCGCAAGCGGATTCTCGTGCGCTTGAAGGGAAGTGAGATCGAAGGTCGAGACGGTGAGCCAGCCGTTTCCGAGGAAGCTACGCTTCACGAAAGCCGCGGCGAGATGCAGCCATCCGACCGCCATTCCGGAATCGACCAATCCGCCGAACGCGCTGGAGGGAAAGCCGGTCAGCACATGATTGGGCAAAAGCCCGCTCCAATGTTCGCCGAACATGGGGCCGCCGGGTAGGCCAGACCATGGGCCGTCCATGCGCCGCCAGGTGAACGCGCCCATCCATTGACCGTCCCAGGGCGTGCCGGCGCGCTCGCGCAGCAGCATCGAAGGAAAGTTGTGCCGGTCATTGAGCGGCAGGTTCCGTTCCGGGTCGATAAGCGCATCGGCGGAATTGGCGATGAGCACAATTCTGCGGCCGTCGATCAGCGCTTCGCGAATCGGGGTCGTGAGGCGCGCAGCGATAAGAACGTCGGCCTCCGCGGCGACCGTCGCGAGGTTCGGCCAGCCGATCGCGTCCAGCGCCCTTGAGGCGGCGGCATCAATGGGGAACAGCGCCGGCGCTGCGCAGCCGAGCGGCGGGACGACGCACAATTCGAGCGCGTTGCGCGAGAGCACGCGCCCCTTGCCGTCGCGCGCTTCAAGCTCGAGCGGAACGATGGCAATCGCATGGGCGTCGACGACAGAGACCGCAATTGTCGTCGGATCCGGTCCAAGCGCGGCCTCGCCGCTCTCATCGGCGAAACGCCACGCGAGGCGAGCGCCATCCGGCGGCGCGGCGGCGCCTGCGAGCCGCACCGAAACTTCAAAGCGCTCGCCCACGCGAACGGCGGTGCGCGCCGCCTGCGCAATGACAAGCCATGGCCGTTGCAGCTCGGCCAACTTTCCCGCGAAAGCGCGCGCGTGGTTTCGAACATCCATAAGGCCATTCGATTCCCACTGGACGTCGTTGAGCTCGGTGATGACATAACCAGAGATTTGCCGCTCCCAGCGCAGCGTCTCGATCTGGCGCTTCAGCCCGCGATAAAGATCGGCGCAAGCTGAGCGTCGCGAAAGCGCGTTTCGATCCCATGCGGATAGGCCGCGCCAAGGTTCCAGTCGTGCCCACTTTCGAACCACCACGGTTCGCTTCCGTCCGACTCCAGGATCTCGCGCCGATGAGGCAGTCCCCATACGCCGAACTCCGAGCAGATCAGCGGCTCGTCGCCGCGCCGCTCAGCATCGCCGTGGGTGGAAAAAGTCCAGGCCGCGCGGCCCGCGAAGGCGCGCGTCGTCGCTGCAAAAACCTCGTTCTGATGCGGGAAGCCATGACCTGCCACGGAAGTTTCATCCGGTGGCGATTAGAGCCTGGGCGGGGTTTACGCCGTGGGGCGCGGGTTGAGCAACATGCGATCGGCGGAGTTGGTCTCGGTTGCGCAGCCGATGGATCATGTTGCGGAGAGAATTCGCGGCATAGGCTGCTGACGTGAGGTAGCCCAGCGCTGAGTGGCGGACGCCGCTGGTTGCAATCGTCGACACAGTGCGTGATCTTGGTCCGGGCATGATCGAGGCCGAGGAACAGGCTCTCGTTGAGGAGTTCGTCGCGCAGGCGCACCGCCGCAAGCCTGTCGTCATGAGCATGCCCCGGCGTGCGGCTTTCTAGGATCTTGCTAGGATCTTGCTCAGCGGATAAGATAGACGGCGAAGGCCGAGATAACGCGGCCTTCGCCAAACCCGCCTCGCGGTCGTATGCATGCAGCCCAAGTCAGGCCGCCATCTCCGATCCGATGTTCACCAAATACGTGGCGCATTCATTCACTGTGTTGTATTCCCACAACAAAGTCGGAGGCAGCTCGACACCGACCTGTTCCTCTATTTCCATCGCCAAGATAACAGCATCGATGGACTGCAGTCCGTACTTTGAAAGGGGCGCGTCGGGATCCATCCCATTCTTCACCTTAAGCGCGGCCGATATACGCTCAGTCAGCCACGCTCGCATCTCATCCAGATTTTTGGCATTCGACATAGTATTTTCCCTAATTTGTTGCGCTGCACCGAACGTTGAAACCTCCCGCCTCAGTTGCCCCCTAAAGCGGCCTCGCTGATTGAAAACATGCGATTGTCCCGATAGAGCCGCTGCAGCTCTTGCAGAAGCTCCGGCCGAGACGCGTCCATGACGTCATCGTGATGGATATCGAGGTGTTTGTCAAAAATCCTGGCAAGCGCCGGGACTAGCCATTTGCCCTTGGCAAAGAATGAAGAGCTGTTGGTTCGATTCCAGATCCAGGTATGCAAGCACGATGCCGCCGCATGAAGTGCGCAATATTTCTGCGCCGCTCTAAACATCGCGGCGGATTGCAGATGGCCGTGCTCGAATTCGGATTCAGCAAAGTTTGCGTTGTGCGCTCCGATTTCACGTTTAAGCGTCTCTCCAAGGGCCAAGACCTGATCGATCTGGGCTCGGTCAGCACCATTTTCGTCCCCTTCAGCTTTCAGTTGCTTAAGGCTGTGCTCAACGCCCTCCAGAGCGTCGTTCGCCTGAGTGCTCACCAAACTCAGTCTCTGGCCGTTCCAAGGCGGAACGGGACTCTTCATGTCGAAGATTTGGTTAAGCCTAAGACCCTGGTCAGCGCGCGCGGCGCGCCGTCGCGCGAGATGCCTGAACTGTAGCATCAACGCGTGCAAATTCACCACCGTGCTTCCGTCGAACAGACTGACGACGGCGCCGTCGCGCAAAATCCGCTGAAAAGTTCCCCATTCATGCTCTTCGCGCATGTAATAGCGGGCGCCAAGCACAACCGAAAGGCTTTGGGTCATTGTTTCGAGTGTTGTTGGAACGAAATATTTGACAATCGACGCCCAAAGGCTGGATTGTTCTGGCACAACATGAAAGGATCTCAGTCCAGAGATCGTCACACAGTCACAAATGAGGAGATCGAGGAAGGCGTCGGACAGCACCGCTGCCGCATGAGGAAGATCGATTACAAGCCCGCCGTAAAGCCTGCGATTCATTGCAAAGCTTAATGTGGTCCGCAACGCAGTGTCCCCGGCTCCGAGCGAGATGGCCGCACAAAGCGCTCGCGTGATTTGGAACCCTCTCAACGCAAGCTGAAGTCCGCCTCCTTCTCCACCGAGCAAACTTCGTGCCGGGACTGGGCAGTCTTCAAACTTGATTCCGCTGATGTCCGAACCGCGCATGCCGTGCGTGAGAATCTTTGGGAAATTGGAATAGCGCTTGGGGTCCAGTTCTCCTTTGTCCAACATGAATAGCGACAGACCACTGGCGCCGGCGGATGAATTCGTGGTCGCTAACACAAAACAGAGCCCACCGACGGTCGCGCGGTTGATGGGCCATTTCTCACCCGTGATCTCGAATCCGTTCGCGGTCCGTCGCGCCACGGTGTCGCCCGCCGCCAAATCTGCGCCGTGCTCCTTCTCCGAATAGGCAAGGCACATCGCTCCCTGCCGCTCCATGATATATTTGGCCAGCCATCGCTTTTGCTCGTCCGTGCCGCCAACCCAAGCCAAAAACGACCAGAACAATGTGGTGAATGCAACGGCGCTTGACACGTCCCGACGCGAGAGCACGCGGATCACGTCTGCCAATTCGGAGAACGAGCGAAACGACCCTCCGAGTTCCTCCGGGACATAGTGTCGCGCGAGCTCGCGGTCGTACAGCCAGCGAATGGCCTCGTGGGGAAATTGTTCGGTCTCGTCAATCTTCTGGGAATAAGCGAATGACAGCGGGTTCTCAGGATTTTTGGGATCACCCAACTGGGACTCCAATGTTTCGGTCAGCCCAGTCTTCGGAATGGTCGTTGCAAGCAAGTTCATGATCAAATTTCCGCAAGTTATGACAAGGAGCCGTCGTTCAGCACGAATATTGTCTCAAGACTCCCGTCCAACAGCGCGGCGCGGCACGCCCGGCGCTGGATTTTCCCGCTTGACGTCTTTGGAATTGTCCCTCGCCTGACCAATGCGACGGCGTGCGCGCGAACATCGAACTCCAAAGAAATTTGCTCACGAATCTTGGCGGTGACGTCCTCGAAGTCGACAGTCGAGGGGTGGTCTTTTCGGTTCAGTTCTTGGACGATGCCGAGGCGCTCTTCTCCGTCGATCGTAAGTGGAAAGGCGGCGCTTTCTCCGCTCTCGACCGCGGGATGGCACTTTTGCGAAATCCACTCGATGTCCTGGGGAGCAAAGTTCGCGCCCCGGATGATGATCATGTCCTTGAGCCGGCCCGAGATAAAAAGCTCACCATTCTGCAAAAAGCCCAGATCCCCTGTCCTCAACCAAGGCCCTTCTCCGGTATCGCTCAAGTGTGCATTAAAGATCTCCTGGGACTTGATCGGCTGATTCCAATATCCTGAGGCAACCCCGGGGTCCGACACCCAAATTTCTCCGATCTCGTCAGCGCCGCACTTGGTTAGAAGTCTCCGCATTGACGATGGCGACTTTTGTGTCGCCGACCAGTTCGCCGCAACTGACGACTTTGCGGCCCGCGTGGCCTTTCTCGACAGGAACCACGCGTCCATTGAAGACGGCGTCCGCGTCCAGCTCGAGAACTCGCGGGCCGGAATTGAGTCGTGTAGAGGAGACCAGCAACGTTGCTTCGGCAAGCCCATAGGCCGGCGCAGAGGCGGCCCTTCGAAAACCGCATGGCTCAAACGTCTCGATAAACTTTTCCAACACGTCGGGATTGATCGGCTCTGCCGCATTTCCAGCAGCTTTCCAGGTCGCGAGGTTCAAACGAGCCCGCTCCTCGGGGCTTATTCGACGAATGCAATGCTCATAGGCAAAATTCGGGGCCTGAGAATGCGTGCCTCCATACTTGGAGATCGCCCCGAGCCAGTGGGTGGGCCGTTTCAGGAACGACAGCGGCGACATGAAATAACAAGGATCGCCGCTGAATAGCGGCTGCAATAGGCCCTGCACCAGGCCGTAGTCGTGAAAATGGGGCATCCATGTCACGGTCACGCCCTCACCGTAGCCACATGCCTCATGCAGGGCGCCGAGATGATGCATCAAGCTGCGATGAGAGATCACCACGCCTGACGGGGTGCTGGTAGATCCTGACGTATACTGAAAATAGGCAGGCGCGGCGGCCTCTATCGGGTCGTCGCCCAAGTCGCTGTCGCCCTCCTCGAGTTCATCGGTCACGATCCATGGCGTGCCCTCGAAATCCCAAAGCTTGCTGCCGCTGGCCGAGGCCAAATTGAAAATCTTCCGGGTCGTCAGGACAAAGGCGGCGTCAGCGTCCTCGGAGACGGCCCTCAGTCGTGGCATGGTGCGCAGAAGATTCCACGTCTCGGGCGCCGGCACGGGGACCGCCACCACATTCTGTGATAGGCAGGCTAAAAAGACCGCCATAAACTCGGGCCCTTGCGGATAAACCAGCAGAGCTCGTTTGCCAATTGCTCTGATCTTCCGCAGATGTGCGGCAACTTTAGCGATCTCACGTTGAAGATCCGAATAACTCCACTGAGTTCGGACTTCGAATCCAACAAGAAACGTGTAGCAGAGATCATTTTTGCGTCGCCGAACTCTATCGTTCAGCAAATCCCGCATGGTTAAATAACGCTCATTCATTCGCCGAACCCAGGATTTGCTGTGGTTAACGTTAGCGTACGTTCGTCCGTCGGGACTAGCGCCGTTCTCGCAAGATGGCCTTGCCGTTGTCGCTCTGTGGCCTTAATAACAAGCAACATTAGGTTGGACAACGCAACCAAAATCTTCGACATACAACCCGTTCGGCTCTCAGTGCGCTAGGATTCGATAGATATTATTTGGACTTATGTGAAGTCATGACCATTGGGCGACACGTGTCTTGGAGTCTGGGAAATGAAATTTCGACCGCCGCCCATGCAGCCAGCCTTTTCCGGGACCGGGCACATTGTCGTCTGGATCGCGGCATTGGCTGGAATTTTGCTGTCGCCGATTTTGACCGCGCTCATTGTAAGCCCCGAAACGCGATATCTCGTGATGTCCAAGCGCGTTGGCCCATCGGACTGGCATATGAATCAGGTCCTCAAAGAGACGGGACCGCTCGACATTCTCGTCCTCGGCAATTCAAGAATGCTGATGGCGATCAATCACGCGGTCCTTCGCGAAGACGTGCATACTCCAGACGGGCCGCCTCTGCGGTCTGAAACAATCGCCGCCAGATTTAACGGCTACGATTTGAGTTATACATTTCTGAAGGACTTCTTCATCCATCGCCGCGCACGGTTGGTTGTCATAAACTATCCCGATATCCCTCAAATCGATAACCACCCGGGTGAAAAATACCTCCGCACGCTCGGACAGCCTGATCCAGGGCTGGATATCAAAACCCCCAGTCTCGCCATCACCGATTACGCGGAGATGGCGATGATAGGACCGCGACTCGCTCTAGCTTCCATCATCCGCCCCGGCTCGCTAACCCGGCAAGGATACCGAACGATGGAGGATTTTCCTGACTTTAAACGGACACGAGGGAGTTGGACGCCCGACGAGGGGTACGAAGAGAACAAAACGTCTCCTCGAGCGGCCTTTCTCCATTACGATTCTCCGGACAAACCACAACCAGCCATAATAATAAGTCCAGGAGCGTCGCTTCCTGCCGGGGTGATCTTGACCGACAGGCCGTTCACGCCGATCGAATCCGCTTATCTTCCCGCAATCCGAACGTTATGTGAAAAAAATGGCGCCATCCTTGCTTTTATGCTGCTGCCAATGGCGAACAGCAAGGGGCCAATTGAGATCTCAAGGCAGGTGCTTGCGCTGGGAGTTCCTATCGTCGCCGCATCATCCGAAATGATGTTTGGAAATATCTCGGCCGAACATATAAAAGAAAACTACTACGACCACCTGCATTTTAATTCGAACGGGTCCCGTCGAAGCGCGGAAGTTTTTGGTCCGGCGCTCCAAACGTTGCTTCAGCAAAGCAGAGGCTGATAAATGCGTTCTTTCCTTCTAATTTTGTTTTGCCTTCTCGCGTTTCTGTCAGTTGGTCTGTTTGCCAACATTTCTCCGCTTAACATGGACGCTGGCGTCCTGTACGCCCAGTTTTAACATGTCAGATCTGATTTTTTCGACCACCGCGCTTGTCGCCCTCTGTTATTTTGGAATTGCGATCGCTGTTGCGCGCCTAATGCCAGTCGGCGCAACTCGCAGCGCCGTCTTCGCTTTCATCAACATTGCCGCCGTGTGGCTAATATTCTTTACGGGAACACAATCCGGCGCACGGTCGATGGTATTGTACGTTATTTTCTTGTCGATATTCTGGGGATTGCTTCGCGTTGCGCAAACGAGATCCCGTCATCTGTTCCTACTCGGGTTTGTGCCCCCGATCGCATGGTTAGTTTTTGCCAAGTCAACTGGTCTCCTGTTCTTCGTTGGACTCTCCTATATGTTGTTTCGTTGCGCCCATGTAGAGTGGGAGCTTAGTAAGCGTAAGATCAATATGATGACATTCCCGGACTACATGGCGCACTGTTTCTTTGTGCCGACCTTCCTGATTGGGCCAATTTCACCGTACAGTTATTTTGAGAATTCTTTTAACGCTGTGTCGACGTATAAAAAGGAGAACGTAACCAACTGCCTACTGAGAATCCTCAAAGGAGCCGCCAAGGTCGTGGTGATTTCTGGCGTGTTCTTACAGCTGAGTCCGGATGCTTTTATTATTGATTATAGAACACACAAGATATACGAGGTTTTTATAGCCATAATTGGATTTTATATCTATATGTACGCCAATTTCTCAGGTCTAAATGATGTTTCGATCGGCGTCGCCGGTCTCATGGGCATTGCGGTAAAGGAGAATTTCAACCGGCCGTACTTTTCTCAAAGCATCACTGAAATGTACACGCGCTGGCACATGAGCTTGTCGGAATGGATGAGGGATATCGTTTTCTTCCCGCTCGCGGCTTTTCTGATGCGGCGCGCGACGTGGCTCACGCGCTATCAGTCGTCGGCGGTCGCGACGATGACCGTCTTTATCCTTTTCGGCGTGTGGCATAGCGGCGCGAGCCTTGGGTGGCAATATTGGCTGATGGGATTCCTGCTTGGCGCGGCCGTCGTCGTCGAATTCTATCTCGGGCAATGGGCTAGGGGCTGGTCGGGAAACGAGCGTTTCGCTCCTCCCCCAATCGTTGCGAGGGTGGCCCGCACCCTCTACGCAAATCTCTATTTCGCGATGGCCGCATCGCTGATGTCAATCAATTGGCAAGAGCGGGGCGTGACCCCCGCCGACTGGATAAGGGGAATTAGCCGGTTCTTGTGATCCGGTCGCGCGGTGGGTGAGACCTCCGGCCTCAACCCGCTGAGATCTGGGACTCCTCGGGCCCCTCGATGAGAATATCAGTTCCTCGACGCGTGTAGCTGTCGAAGCGCAAGATCCAGGTGCTGGACCAATCCCAGCCGCTGCTTCCCATGCGGGTTATTTTGAGGCAAAAGGCAGCTCGGGTCGCCTTGCGCCGACCCGAAACGCTTTTCGGGATGGAAACGCAATGATGCTGACGATCGGGGCGCGCCTGCATCTATATCCAGCACAACCTGGCGCATGTGCATGAGGCAGCGGATCTCTTGGTCATGCTCGACCGCGGGCGAGTGGTTTTCCGAGATATCGCCAAAAGCCATGACGGGGCCCGGACTCATCGGATGCCCAAGAAACTCGCTCAGCGGTGAGGCGAATTGAGCCTGCTGCGCTTCGGGGCGCTACGCGCTTGAAAAAGTCGGCCAAACGGGATCGCGGACGCCTTGGGCGTCCGCCTAAGCAGTGGGCGGCGGTTTGCCGCGAAGGGGGACGCCGGACCGTGTCGCTGCGCGTTCACCCAGAGACCGGAGCACGTCAGCGCTCATGTTTACCCTAGGCGTCGATTACGGAACCAACTCGGTCCGCGCCCTTGTCGTCCGCTGTTCGGACGGAGCCGAATACGGCAGTCGGGTGGTCGACTACTCTTCGGGCGCGCAGGGTGTTCTGCTTGATCCGAAAGACGGCCTGTTGGCGCGCCAGCATCCGGGCGACTATCTGATCGGCCTCGAGGAGAGCGTCAAGGGGGCGCTGGCCGAGGCGGGGCGCAAAGCGGATTTCGATCGCTCGAAAGTGCTCGGGATCGGCGTCGACTCGACCGGGTCGAGCCCGATTCCAGTTGACGACAAGAACCAGCCGCTGGCGTTGAGCGCCAGATGGAAGGACGACCTCAACGCGCAGTGCTGGCTGTGGAAGGATCACACCTCTTGGCGCGAGGCGGCCAAGATCACCGAGCTCAGCGCCAAGCTCCGGCCGCAATACATCGCCAAGTGCGGCGGGGTGTACTCCTCGGAATGGTTTTGGGCGAAGCTCTGGCATTGCCTGAATGTCGCTCCGGAGACATTCGGCGCCGCCTTCTCTTGGGTTGAACTCGCCGATTGGATTCCTTCCGTGCTCGTGGGCGTCGCTGATCCGCGATCGGTCAAACGGGGAGTTTGCCCCGCGGGCCACAAGGCGCTCTATTCCGACGATTGGGGCGGCCTGCCGGACAAAGAATTCCTGACGGCGCTCGATCCGCGTCTCGCCGAACTTCGAGACCGACTCTACGAAAAGGCTTATGACGCGAGTGAGCCGGCGGGGTCGCTTTGCTCCGACTGGGCGACGAAGCTGGGGCTCCAAGCAGGCATTCCGATCGCCATCGGAGAGTTCGACGTTCACTATGGCGCGATCGGTTGCGGCGTGCGCGAAGGGACGCTGGTCAAGGTGATCGGCACCTCGACTTGCGACTGCGCGGTCGTTTCGGCCGAGAAGCCGGTCGCCGATATCCCCGGCATCTGCGGCATCGTCAAAGGCGCCATTCTGCCAGGCTTTTTTGGCATTGAAGCCGGCCAGTCGGCAGTCGGCGACATATTCAAATGGTGGGTCGAGGTGGTCTTGGGCGGCGACGCGAGGCTGCACGCCCAATTGACCGAGGAGGCGGCGAAGCAGCGTCCCGGGCAAGCCGGTCTTCTGGCGCTCGACTGGAACAATGGCAATCGGACCATCCTCGTCGACCAGCGGCTCACCGGTCTCATTCTCGGTCAGGACCTTTATACGACGCGGGCGGACATCTACCGCGCCTTGATCGAGGCGACGGCGTTTGGCGCGCGCGCGATCATCGAGCGCCTCCAGCAATATGGCGTTCGAACGGACCAGGTTGTCTGCACGGGCGGCATTGCCGAGAAGAATCCGCTGCTCATGCAGATCTATGCGGACGTTACGGGCTGCGTGATGGAGGTCGCAGGCTCGAGCCAGACCTGCGCCCTCGGCTCGGCGATCGCGGCTGCTGTCCTGGCCGGGGCGCATCCTGACTTCGCCAGCGCGGAAGCGGCAATGACGTCGCTCAAGCCGGAATCGTTTGAACCGATCGCCGAGCATCGGGCGGTTTACGACCAGCTCTACGCCCTCTACCGCGAGTTGCACGACAGCTTCGGGGGACTGACGAAATCCGCGGATCTGTCGCAAGTCATGAAGAGGCTTTTGGACATCAAATATGCACAGCGCGCATGAAACGGGGCAATCATGATCAATCTCGCCACTCCTGAGATCTGGTTCGTTTGCGGCTCTCAGCATCTCTATGGGCCCGGACCGCTCGAGCAAGTCGCGGCTCACGGGCGGGAGATTGCGGGGGCGCTCGCGGACTCGCCAAAGCTCCCACTCAAGACCCAATTCAAGGCCTTGCTCACCACGCCGGATGAAATCGCCAAGCTTTGCCTCGACGCGAATTCCGATCCCGACTGCGCCGGTCTGATCCTTTGGATGCACACTTTTTCGCCCTCAGAAATGTGGGTGCGCGGGCTGAACGCGCTTCAGAAACCATTCGTCCACCTTCACACCCAGTTCAATCGCGACCTGCCCTGGGACGCGATCGATATGGACTTCATGAACCTGAACCAGTCGGCGCATGGCGACCGTGAGGCGGGCTTCATCCACACGCGCATGCGTCTCGCGCGCAAGGTCGTCGTCGGCCATTGGTCCGATCCAGAGGTGCAGGACCGCATCGGCGCCTGGATGCGCGCGGCGCGCGCGTGGGCCGATTGGCAGGGCGCGAAATTCTGCCGTTTCGGCGACAACATGCGACAGGTCGCTGTCACCGAGGGCGACAAGGTGGCCGCTGAGATGAAGTTCGGGTTCGCGACTAACGGTTATGGCGTCGGCGACCTCGCCCAGGCGGTGAACGCGGTCTCCGACGCCGCGGCGAAGACCCTGGCCAGCGAATACGAGGAGCGCTACGTCGTCGCGCCAGAACTGCGCAAGTCGGGTCGCCTGCACGAATCCCTTTTGTATGGCGCGCGGCTTGAACTCGGCCTTCGCGCCTTCCTCGGGGAAGGCGGCTTCAAGGGCTTCACGACCACATTCGAGGACTTGCACGGGCTAAGGCAGCTGCCCGGCCTCGCGCCGCAGAGGCTGATGGCCGATGGCTACGGCTTTGCTGGCGAGGGCGACTGGAAAACCGCCGCCTTAGTGCGAGCGATGAAGGTCATGGGCGAGGGCCTCAAGGGCGGGACTTCGTTCATGGAAGACTATACGTATCATTTGGCGCCTGAGGGCCATCAGGTGCTCGGCGCGCATATGCTCGAGATCTGCCCCACGATCGCGGCGGAGAAGCCCAAGCTCGAGATTCATCCGCTTTCCATCGGCGGCAAGGAGGACCCGGTCCGCCTCGTGTTCGACGCGCCGCCTGGCCCTGCTCTGAACGCCAGCCTGATCGACCTGGGCGCGCGCTTCCGCTTGCTGGTCAACGAAGTGACCGCAGTCGCTCATCCGAAGCTGCCCAAATTGCCGGTCGCTCGCGCCGTTTGGGAATGCAAGCCCGACTTCAAGACGGCGTGCGCGGCCTGGATTTTGGCCGGCGGCGCGCACCACACGGGTTTCAGCTACAGCGTGACCCGGGAGATGCTTGAGGACTTCGCGACCATCGCCGGAATTGAGATGTCCGCGATAGGCCCGGAAACGAACTCTCACGAATGTTGAAGCAGGACCTGCGCAACAACGACGTCTATTATTATCTCGCGCAGGGGTTCCGCGCTTGAGCCGGAACGAGGCGATGTTCAAGGAGCTTAAGCGCGAAGCCTACGAAGCCAATGTCGCTCTGCCCCGGCATGGCCTCATCAATCTTACCTTCGGCAACGCGAGCGCGATCGATCGTGCGCTGGGCGTATTCGCGATCAAGCCAAGCGGGGTCGACTACGCGGCGCTCACGCCGGACGACATGGTCATCGTCGACCTGGAGGGACGCAAGGTCGAAGGGCGCCTCAACCCGTCGTCGGACACGCAGACCCACCGAAGGCTGTTCCTTGCCTTTCTGACCATTGGCGGCGTGGTCCACACCCACTCGTCCTATGCGACCGCCTTCGCCCAGGCAGGCCGGCCGATCCCAATATTCGGCACGACGCACGCGGACTATTTCAACGGCGAGGCGCCGGTCACCCGCAAGATGACGGCGAGCGAGATCGCCACCGACTACGAATGGGAGACGGGCAATGTCATCGTCGAAACGATGCGGAACCGCGATCCGGCCGACTTTCCCGGCGTTCTCGTCAACCGGCATGCGCCGTTCACCTGGGGGCCGAGCGTGGCCAAGGCGGTGGAGGCCGCGGTCGCTCTCGAATGCATCGCGCATATGGCGCTCATGTCGCTTCAACTGGCGCCGAACCTCGAGCCGATCGAGGAGGAACTCCTGAACAAGCACTTCAGGCGCAAGCATGGGGCAGGCGCCTATTACGGGCAGACCTCCGGCCGTTGAAGCGCGGCGCGGCGGGTCGGGCGCCTCAGCGCTGGCGAGCGGCCTCCGCCGGTTTGCTCGCGTCCAGGCGGTGCTTGAGATAGTCGGCTGCGAGAATGGCCGGATAGCGCGCACGTTGGCCTTGCTTCAAGCAGGAGGGAATTGTCTCGACGATCGCGTCTGGATTCGGATCGTAGAAAAAGGCGATCGAATAGCGCTCCTTCGCGGTGCGATTGACCACTCTATGCGGCGTCGAGACATAGACGTCATTGGTCCAGCGCATCAGGCAATCGCCGATATTGACGACGAACGCGCCAGGGACGACTGGCGCTGCGATCCATTGTCCCGCGCGCGTGCGCACCTCGAGGCCGCCGACCTCGTCCGTCGCGAGCAGCGTGAGGTTGCCGTAGTCGGTGTGCTCACCCGCGCCCGTCTCAGGGTCGGAGCCGCGGGACGGCGCCGGATAGTGCAAGAACCGCAGCGTCGCCATCGGCCGATCGAACTTGTCGGCGAAGAAGTCGGGTTCGAGTCCAAGATCGCGCGCGAAGGCGCGATGCAATCGCGCGCCAAGCGCGGCGCAGGCTTTGTAATAGGCCAGCGCCGCTTGGCGAAACCCCGGCAGCTCCGGCCAGGCGTTGAGCGAGCGGAATGGCTTGCCCGCCACAAGTTCCGGATCGTCCGGCGCGAGGTCAAGTCCGATGTTGAAGGCCTCCTTCATGTCTGCTCCTCGCGCCGGGTCGAGCGCCTCATGCAGAAGACCGGAATAGCCGCGATTGCCGCCGATTTTTTCGATCGCGAGCCGCCGCTTGTCGGCCAGCGGCAGCGCGAAGAACTCGTGCGATTGCGCAAAGGCTTCGGCGATCAGCGCTGCCTCGACCCCGTGGTTGACGACATAAAAGAAGCCGACGTCCCGGCAGGCGGCGCCGATGTCGGCCGCGATCCGAGTCAGCGACGCCTCATCGTTTTCGCCCAACGACGTGAGATCGACGACAGGTAGTGTCACTGTGTCCGCCTACGGCGCTCGATCGTCTCGCGCAACGCGCTCAAGAATGGGATGTCGGCGAATTGGTCCGGGCGAACCTTGTCCCAATCCACGCCGCTCGGCTGCGGGTGCTTGGTCCGCGTCGCGATCAGCTCGAGTTCCGTCGCGATGGTGTGCAAGGCCGAGTCATGGCTTTCCATGACCACCGCGGAATCGTCTACGACCTGGGAGGAATGAACGGTTGTCGCGATCGGCGTCGCGGGGCCGACAAGCCCGAGCTCGCGAAAGAGCCCCTGCTCGAGATCGGCGAATCCGGCGCCCTTCCCCGTGCGCCCGCCGGACCGCGTGACTGCGACGCAGCCGACGACGCAGAAGTCGAGCTTGGGCATGTCCTCGAAGCCGATCGGCTCGCCATGCTGCATGAACCCTTGCGCGGTGGCGGCGGTCTCGAAGTCCACGCCCTTCGCTGCGAGCTTGTCGGGATCGATGCGCAGGTAGGGAAAGCCCTTGGTGAGATAGGGAACCGGGGAGAACAGGAGCTTGCCGTCGTAGAGCGCGCGGAGGCGAACGGGAATTTGCGGCGGATCGGGATTGCATTTGACGACGCGAGCGCGCCGCCATTCGTCCAGTTCACTCAGCCGCTTCGCCGCGACGTCCGCGCCGACGAAATTCGGAATGCGGTCGAAAACAGGGCCGACATTGACTTCAGCTTCGACCAATCCGCTCCATACTCGTTCGCGTATCGCGGCCTTCGCGCCATTGCGGCCGGCCCACCGAGCGTCGCGCTCAACCATTTTCGCCTCGTCAAGACAGTGTTGCGACCGGCGCGCTAACGACATCGGCTTGCTCTAACGCTGAGGCCACGCGCAACGCGAGATCTTCTCGCCACGGGGCGGCGACGATCTGGACGCCAATCGGAAGCTTCTCGCCATCGGTCCACACCGGCGCCACGACCACAGGCAAGCCGATAAAGGATAAGGGTTGGGTGAACAGCCCGATGTTAGGCCGGACCAGCATCTCCCGGCCCTCGAGCACAAACGTCTTCTGCCCGATCCTGGGCGCCCGACACGGGGTCGCCGGCGCAAGCAGGATATCGACGTCCCGAAAGAGCGCGAGCGCTTCGCTTCGAAACCGACGCCGGAATTTTTGCGCCTGGGTAATCCAGGCGCCGGGAAGCATCGCGCCGGCGATGAGCCTATCGCGAACGTCGGGATCGAAATCCCCAGGCCACGCGCGCGCAGCCGCTCGAGATGAAGCGCGCCGCCTTCAACCATGCTGATGAGATAAGCGGTCGAACGGGCCACGTCGGCGCCGGCGAGTTCGACGACGCGGTCCGCCTTCAAGGCGCGCGCGACCGTGTCGAGCGCGGAGAGTGCGCTCTCGTCAGCGGAGCGCGCGAAATAGCCGCCGAGCTTCGCGATGCGGAGCCCGGCGACGCCGTCGTTGAGCGTTGGCGATGCTGGCGCCGCGGGCATGTCGGCTTGCGCCGGATCCCTCTCGTCGGGGCCGAGCATGGCGTCATAGGAGAGCGCAAGGTCGCCGACCGAACGCGCGAGCGGACCCACATGGTCGAGGCTGGCGACGAACGGAAACACGCCGGCGCGGGACAGACGGCCGTACGTCGGCTTGAATCCGAACAATCCGCAGAACGAGCTCGGCACGCGAATGGAGCCGTTGGTGTCAGTGCCGAGCGCGATCGGAACCAGGCCGCCGGCCACGGCCGCGCCGGATCCGCCGGACGATCCCCCGGTCATATGCTCAAGGTCGTGCGGATTACGGGAAGGGCCGTCGTGTGTGTTCTCGCCGGTGAAGTCGTAGGCGTACTCGCCCATGTTCAGCGCGCCGACAAGCACGGCTCCGGCCGCTTCCAGGCGCGCGACCGCTGTCGCGTCCGTTTGCGCCGGCGCGCGGTCGCGATTGATCTTGGAGCCCGCGCGCGTCGTGAGCCCTTCGATGTCGAACAGATTCTTGACCGCGAACGGCGCGCCCGCGAGCGGCCCGAGGCTCTCTCCCCGCGCCCGGGCGGCGTCGATGGCGTCGGCTTTGGCGAGCGCGCGCGCCGCCGTCACGTCGGTGAAGGCGCCGAGCGCGCTGTTGCGGGTCTTGATGCGGCTCAGGGTTTCCAGCGCGACCTCGCGCGCGGTGACCGTCCCGCTTTTGACGGCCGCAGCGATCGCTTGCGCCGATCCGTCGAGAAGCTTCGTCGTCACGCCGTGAAGACCGGAGCCGGCTGCTCATCGTCGGCGAGCGGGACCGAAAGCAGCTTCTGAGCGTGTTCCGCCGCAATCCGCAGATGCACAATCGCTTGAGCGCGCAATTCCGGCGTCAGCGTCAACCCGAGCAGCGGCCCCATCGCGTCCACCACGGCGTCTGGATCGAACGCATTCGCAGTCACGCGATTCCCTCTTCGAACGCGAAGCAACGCCGCGTCCCGCCGACCGACGTTGTTTGAGTGTGGACCGTATCGCGCGTCATTGGCCGGGGGGCGGAAAGTTGGTCGCTGTCGCGCGGCCTTAAATCAGCGGCTGCTCATAGCGGCGATCGACCTCGTTGTCGAGCGCGCCGCCAAACGGCACGCCGTCTCGCGCGCCTCATCTTTCGGCGCCGAGCCCGAATGTTGAGCGCAAACGCCTAAGCTTTTCTCCGCCGCCCCTGAAGTTCGCCACTGGCGGTCACTATCGGCCGAATTTGCCCGGCTCTTGCTTTCGTTGAATGCTAAGGGACGCGACGACGCCGGGCCAAGGGACTCGAACGGCATGACCACTACGATCGGAACGCTTCTCGCCGCCCACGCCGCCGGCAAGCCGGTGACGGCGACGATCGAAGAGACCTACGATCGCATCGAGAGCCATAACGATCCTGCGCTCTTCATCGCCATTCGGCCAAAGTCCGAGGCTCTGGCGATTGCGGAGCGCGTTCAAGCGTCAGGGCTCGAGGGCAAGCCTCTCTATGGCGTTCCGTTTGTCGTCAAAGACAATATCGATGTCACAGGCTTCCCCACCACCGCGGCCTGTCCGGCGTTCGCCTATCGTCCGGAGAAATCTGCGTTCGTCGTGGAGCGACTTGAACGGGCGGGCGCGATCGTCATCGGCAAGACGAACCTCGATCAGTTTGCGACCGGCCTGGTCGGCGTCCGCTCGCCCTATGGCGTTCCCCGCAACGCCTTGCGTCCGGATCTCATTCCTGGGGGGTCGAGCTCCGGCTCAGCTACGGCGGTCGGCGCCGGTCTCGTCCCGTTTTCGCTTGGCACCGACACGGCCGGATCAGGGCGCGTGCCCGCGGCGTTCAACGGAATCGTGGGCCTGAAGCCCTCCCTCGGCGCTCTCTCCGCGTCGGGCGTAGTCCCAGCCTGCCGAACGCTCGACACGGTCTCGATCTTTGCGCGCGATGTCGGCGACGCTTTCGCAGTCTTTCAGGCGGCGTGCGGTTTCGACGAGCAAGACGCCTACTGCCGCCCGTTTCCTCGAGCGGCGCTGTCGGCTTTCCCGAGTGGAATTCGGTTGGGCGTCCCCCGCTTGGATCAGCGGCAGTTCTTCGATGACGCCGATGCGGCGGATGCTTTCTCTCGCGACATTGAGCTCGCGGAATCGCTCGGCGCCCGTATTGTCGAGTTCGACTTCGAGCCGTTCGCCGCGGTCGCGCGTCTTCTCTACGAAGGTCCATGGGTCGCCGAACGCTACGCGGCGACGAAGCCGCTGATCGAGAGCAATCCCGAGGCTCTGCATCCGGTCACGCGCTCGATTATCGAGGGCGCGCGCAAGTTCGATGCTGTGGCCACTTTCGAAGCCTTCTACCGGCTCGCCGATCAGAAGCGGAAGACGAGCCGCGTCTGGTCGGAGTTCGATGCGATGCTCGTTCCAACCATGCCGCGTCTCTACACGATCGCTGAAGTCGAGGCCGATCCGATCCGCCTCAATTCCCGGCTCGGGACCTACACCAACTTCGTCAACCTGCTCGACCTTTGCGCGATCGCCGTTCCGTCGAGCCTTCGCGTCGACGGGCTGCCAGCGAGCGTGACCCTGATTGCGCCCGCCGGCGCCGATGGCCTCATCGCCGGCGTCGCAGCTGCGATTGAGGCCCGTTCCAACGTCTCCGCTTCTTCTCCGTCGCACCAACCGGCGTCTCGCGTTCCAAACGACCGCATCGAGATCGCTGTCGTCGGAGCGCATCTCTCGGGCCTTCCGCTCAATCGCGAACTCGTCGAACTCGGCGCGGCCTTCTCGCGCGAAGGCGAAACGACGGCGGATTACCGCCTGTTCGCGCTGACCGGTTCAAATCCCCCCAAACCGGGACTGTTGCGGGTCGGCGACGGGGCCGGCGGCGCCATCAAGGCTGAGGTGTGGACGCTCGATCCTGCGGGCTTCGGCGCCTTCGTCGCCAAGATCCCAGCGCCGCTCGGAATAGGCACGATTCGGCTCAAGGACGGCGGCTCGGTGAAGGGCTTCCTGGTCGAGGCCGAGGCGGTCAAGACGGCGGAGGATATCTCACGCTTCGGCGGCTGGCGCGCCTATCTCAAGTCGCGCTGACCACCACTCGCCGACCGCGACGACCTCATCCTGAGGCGCCGCGAAGCGGCCTCGAAGGATGTTCCAGCATGCGCGAGCGGGAGCTTCCGACGGGAGCGTCCTTCGAGACACGCCTTCGGCGCTCCTCAGGACGAGGTGTGCGGCGCAAGCCGCCCTTTCCCGTCGGCAAGCGGCCCCGGCTGGAGGCGCGCGAGATCGAAAGCGAGCACGTCGCGCAGGAGATCCACAAACGCGTCCGCCGCGTTGTCGGCGCAGGCTTCGCCCTTCTCGGCCGTCGCCTTGGAGGCGTCGCCGGCGGTCCCCAGCGGATGCAAGTCGCTCGCCATCCAGCCGAAGCCGATCGGTTGGGTCACGCGAAGCTGGCGAAACTCCTCCTCGATTCCGATCGCCGAGCTGACGAAGTTCTGAGCTTCGTTCATTCGCACGGTCTTCGGCCTGAAGGCGAGCATCAGCGACGTCTCCGCTTCGCCGCCATGGATGCCGTGCGCGCGCTCTTGCGCCGAGAACAAGTCCGCCGGATAGCCCAGCCGGTGCCACCCTGCGTGGACCGCGAGCATGCGATGACGGACGCGCAGCTCTCTCGCTACCGCGTCGATGACTGGAACGTTGCCGCCGTGCGAATTCATGAAGATGAGCTTGCGGCACCCGGTGCGCGCGACGCTTTCGCCGATCTCGGTCCAGGCCCGAACGACCGTCTCGAGCGAAAACGTCAGCGTGCCGGGATATTCGATATGCTCGTTGGACTTGCCGATCGCCTGGATGGGCAGGATCAACACCGGCATATCGTTAGGGATTCGTTTGACTGCGGTTGCGAAGTAGCCCTCGTTGATGAACATGTCGACGCCGACGGGCAGGTGAGGCCCGTGCTGTTCGATCGCGGCCACCGGCAGAACCGCGACGACCTTGCTCATGTCGGCGTCGGCGAAATCGCGCCAGCTCATCTCGGCCCAAAACTTGGTTGGCAGCATGCGGATCTCCAAGGTTCAAGGGGCGTGCGCGGCGACGGCCTCGATCTCGACTTTGAATTCGGGCCGAGCGAAACCTTGAACGATCAACAAAGTCGAGGCCGGCGGCGGATTGCTCACGAATTCGTCACGCACCTTCATATAGCCGCCCAAATATTGGGCCGAGGCGACATAGGCGTTGATGCGGATGAGGTCGGCGAGCGACATCGACGCTTCGCCGAGAATTGCGGCAATGGCGCGAAAGCAAAGGCGGGCCTGAGACTCCACATCTTCGGGAATGACCCCGTCGCGGCCAATGCCCAATTGGCCGGAGCAGAAGACCACGCGCGAGCCGGCCGGAATTTCCACGCCATGCGCGTAAGTGGCGAAGGGCGGATGGATCGCGTTCGGGTTCAATCTGCGCATCTGCTAAAAGTCTCCAGCGGGCCGGCGGCGTTCGGGGTCAGCCTCAAGAATGGCGCCCAAGTTGCAAGCGTCGATATTGCAATTCGAGATGGGAGCAAACAATGAAGCTCGTTGGCGCGGTCCTCTCCCTTGGACTTTGCGTGGCTGCGTCCTCCGCGCTCGCGGCTGACAAGGTTTCGTTTGGCACCAACTGGCTGGCCGAGGCCGAGCACGGCGGATATTACCAGGCGGTCGCCGACGGGACTTACGCGAAATACGGGCTCGACGTCACGATTGTCCAGGGAGGGCCGCAGGCCAACAACGAGCTTCTCTTGGCGGCCGGACGGCTCGACTTCTACATGGGCGGCAATCTTCTTCTGGCCTTCGACGCGGTCGTGCGCGACGTCCCGATCATCGTCGTCGCGGCGGACTTCCAGAAGGACCCGCAGATGATGATGTCGCATCCGGGGGTTGGGCTCGACAGGTGGAGCGATCTGCCGAACGCGACGACGGCCTTCGTCGGCAAGGAGGGGCTCGTCACCTTCTACCAGTGGATGAAATCGACCTATGGCTTCAAGGAAGAAGTCGTCAAGCCCTACACGTTCAATCCGGGCCCGTTCATCGCCGATCCGCACTCGATCCAGCAAGGCTATGTCACCTCCGAGCCGTTCGCGGTCGAACGCGAGGGCCATTTCAAGCCGAACATCTTCCTGCTCGCCGACAATGGCTACGGGACCTATGCGACGACCATCGAGACCCGCGGCGATCTCGTCAAGAATCATCCGGACATCGTCCAGAGGTTCGTCGACGCGTCCGCGATCGGCTGGTACAACTATCTCTATGGCGACAATTCCAAAGCGAACGCGATGATCAAACATGACAATCCGGATATGACGGATGAGCAGATCGCCTTCTCGATCGGCAAGATCAAGGAATATGGCTTGGTCGACTCGGGGGATACGAAGAAGCTCGGAATCGGAGCCATGACCGACGAGCGAATCAAGGCTTTCTACGAGTCGATGGTCAAGGCGGGCGTTGAGACAAACGGATATCGATTACAAGAAGGCCTATACGCTGCAATTCGTCGACAAGGGCGTCGGCCTCGATCTGCGCCCCAAATGAAGGGCGCAAGATACCTCGCATGAATGATCGGCAGGAAACGCATGCGGCCGCCCCACTGTCGCGCCCGATGGAACGCCAATCGGCGGTGGCCGCGCCCTCCGTCCTATCCGGCTCCACGCGCTATGTATTGAGCCAAGCGCGCGTGCTCGGCCGCTCGCTGCCCGGGCCCTTATGCCCCCTCGACTTTGACGGCTTCGCCATCGTCGATATCCTCGTCGACGCGGGCGCAATCGCGAAGATCGCGCCCGCCGGCGCCGTCGACTTCGGTGATGCGCCCGAAGTCGGAATGTCGGGGCGCATCGTGCTGCCGCTCTTCGTCGACGTCCACACGCATATCGACAAGGGGCACATCTGGCGCCGCAAGCGGAACCCGGTCGGAGATTTTCCAAGCGCGCTCGCCGCGACGATCGAGGACCGTTCGGCCAACTGGACCGCCGCCGACGTCGCCGCGCGCATGGAGTTCAGCCTACGCTGCGCCTACGCGCATGGGACGGCCGCCCTTCGCACGCATATCGACAGCCTGGGCGCGCAGACGCGCATCAGCTGGCCGGTTTTCGCCGAGGCGCGCGAGCGCTGGCTTGGGCGGATCGAGCTGCAGGCGTCGCCTCTTTTCACCCTCGACCATGTGGCCGACGCTGCCCATATGGCCGACATCGAAGCGATGGTCGACATCCACGGGACCGGGATCCTTGGCGCAGTCACCCGCACGGTCCCGGACCTGCATCAAGCGCTCGGGGTCCTCTTCGACCTCGCGGAGCGCAAGGGCTGGGAGCTCGACTTCCACGTCGACGAAAGCGCCGATCCCGCCGCTCGCTCGCTCAAGGTCGTCGCCGACATGGCGATTGAACGCCGCTTTCCAAACCGCATCCTGGTCGGCCACTGCTGCTCGCTCACACGGCAGGAGGACGACGAACGGCGAAGGACAATAGACGCCGTCGCCCGCGCGGGGTTGAGCGTAGTGTCCCTGCCAATGTGCAACATGTTCCTGCAGGATCGCGACTCGGGCCGCACGCCGCGCTGGCGCGGCGTCACCGCGCTGCATGAGCTGAAGAGCGCCGGCGTCAAGGTGATGATCGCGAGCGACAACACGCGCGACCCGTTCTACGCTTATGGCGATCTCGACATGATGGAGGTGTGGCGCGAGGGCGTGCGAATCTTGCACCTCGATTATCCGTTCGCCGACTGGGCGCCAGCGGTCGCGGCTTCCCCGGCGGAGGCGATGGGACTCGACCTCGGCGTTCTGCGCCAAGGCGGACGCGCCGATCTGATTCTGACGAGAGCGCGCGATTTTCCGGAGCTTCTGGCCCGTCCGCAATCGGATCGCATCGTTGTCAGAAACGGCGAAGCCTCGAACGCCGCGCCTCCCGATTACGCCGAGCTCGACACGCTTGCGGGCCTCGCGCCATGAGCCGCGCTTACGACATCGCGGCGCTACGCGCTGCGATCGGTCCGATCAAGTGGGAAGACAATCCCATCCTGGTCAAGCAGAAGAGTCGCGACTTCTATTGGTATTCGCCCGTGCTCAAGCGCGAACTCGAAACGGTGACCGCCGATGTCGTCGTCTCGCCGATCAGCGAGGCCGAGGTGCAGGCCGTCCTTGCCGCCGCCTACCGGCTTCAAATTCCGGTCACCCCACGCGGCGCGGGGACCGGAAATTACGGCCAGGCGATGCCGCTCATGGGCGGCGTGCTCTTAAACCTCGCCGAGATGAACAAGATCCGCTCGATCGAGTGGGGACGCGTCGTCTGCGAGCCTGGCGCGCTCCTCATCGACGTCGACAAGGCGGCCCAAGCGTCCGGGCAGGAATTGCGGATGTTCCCATCCACCCGCGGGACCGCCTCGGTCGCCGGCTTTATAGCCGGCGGATCCGGCGGCGTCGGGTCGATCAGCTGGGGCGGCTTGCGCGATTTCGGCAATGTGCTGCGCCTGCGCGTCATGACGATGGAAGAGGAGCCGCGCGCGCTCGAACTCAAAGGAGAGGATCTGCACAAGGCGGTGCATGCCTACGGCACCAACGAAATCATCACTGAAGTCGAGGCGCCGCTCACGGCGCACTACGATTGGGTCGACCTGATCGTCGGCTTCGACAGTTTCGACGCCGCGACAGCTTACGCCTTGGCGCTCGGCGAGCAGGACGGCATCCTGAAGAAACTGGTCACGGTGGTCGCGGGTCCGGCGCCGCATGACTATTTTCTGCGCCATCGCGCGCTCATTCCACCCGGCGACAGCGTCGTCATTCTCATGATTGCTCCGCATGCGCTCGACGCTTTCGAAGCTTTCACCCGACCCTACAAGGATGCGCGGATCTTGCTCGACTCGAGCCGCGCTTCACGCGAGACGCTCGCCGGCTTGCCTCCCAACTACGAACTGACCTGGAATCACACCACGCTTCGCGCCTTGCGCGTCGATCCACGCATCACTTACCTGCAGGCGCGCTATCCAAGCGACCGGGCGCTCGAGACAATCAAACGGATCCATGACCGCTATGGGGATGAGGTCCGCGGGCATCTGGAGGTGATCCGCTTCAACGGCCGGATAGGGTTCGCCGGATTGCCGCTGGTCAAGTTCACGACCGAAGCGCGGCTCAACGACATCGTCGCCGAACACGAAGCGATGGGCGCGATGATCTTCAACCCCCACCGCTACACCCTCGAGGAAGGGGGCATGAAACAGACCGACGCGATCCAGCTCGCGTTCAAGCGCGAGACCGATCCCAAGGGGCTGCTCAATCCCGGCAAAATGATCGCCTGGGAGAACCCTGATTTTGACTTTTCCGCGCGCCAGAACTTCCTCTTCCCTGGCCTCGAGGCGCGGGCGCGCGCGGCGCAGAGCTGAGCTTACGTTGCGCGTCCTGGTGCTGTTCGCCCATCCGGTCGAGACGAGTTTCGCCTCGAGCCTGCATGCGAAGGTGGTCGAGGTGTTGCGCGCAAAGGGGCATAAGGTCGACGATTGCGACCTCTATGCTGAGGGCTTCGATCCGGTGATGTCGCGGCAGGATCGGATCGACTACCACAATCTGGCCGTCAACCGCCGCAAGGTCGCTCCTTATGTGGATCGCCTGCTGGCGGCCGAGGCGATCGTGTTTTCGTTCCCGGTCTGGAACATGGGATTTCCGGCGATCCTAAAGGGATTCATCGACAGGGTTTTTTTGCCGGGGGTCAGCTTCACGCTGAGCGAAGACGGATCGTACAACCCCTGTCTTCACAACATCAAGCGTCTCGGCGTCGTTTGCACCTATGGCGGCTCGCGGTGGCTGACGTTCATGATGGGCGATCCTCCACGCCGCTTCTTGAGGCGCTCCATGCGCCGGATCTGTGCGCCGGGCGCGCGTTGCGACTACCTCGCCCACTACGACATGAATTATTCGAGGCCCGAACGCCGCGCAGCCTTCCTCAAAAAGATCGAGGGCCGGTTCTCGAACTGGTGATGAGACCTGTTGAGGACGCGGAGTTAAGCGACGCTATTCCGCTTCGCCCGTTTCCTCGCCCTCGATCGCGCGCCGATGTTTTGTGAGCTCCGCCCCGACGAAATCCATAAAAGCGCGCACCCGCGCCGAGCGGCGAAGATCGGAATGGGTTAGCATCCATAGGCCGAGGTCGAGTTCCGGCAGGAGAGGACCGAGGCGCGTCAAATCGGGGCGCCCGTCGCCAAGGAAACAGGGCAACAACGTCGCTCCAAGACCCTGAAGCGCCATCTGGAGCATGCAATGCGTCGAGTTGGCGTGGGCGACCACTCGTCCCGGACGAATATTGGCCTCTATCCACCTGCGTCCCAGCGGCGGGCCGGAACTATCAGTAAATCCGATAAACGAGACCGAATCGATCCCCTCCGGTTCAAGCTCCGCGATCAGATCACGCCGGCAATAGACGCTCCATCGCCCGGTGCAAATTCTCCTTCCAACCAATGTTTCCGGCGGGTCATTGGTCAAGCGAATCGCGATGTCGGCGTCACGACGAGACAGATTGAGCGACTGATTCGACAGGATCAGTTCAACCACGATGCCCGGATTTTGAGTCTGAAACTGGGCTATGATCGCCGGCATGAAATGCTGGCCGATCGCTTCGGGAGTGGTCACAGACAATTCGCCGGTGGGTTTGATGTCGCGGCCAGCGACCCGACGCTCGAATTCGAGAACCGACTCGGCCATCGTGGAAGCCAACGCGATCATTTCTTCGCCGGCGACCGTGGGTTCGTATCCCGCGCGCGAGCGCTCGAACAGGCGCGCGCCGACCGCCTGCTCCAACGCAGCCAGGCGCCGAAACACCGTCGAATGATTAAGGCCGAGAATCTCGGCCGCCCCGACCAACGAACGGGCCTCCGCCACTGACTTGACCAGTCGGAATTCGTCCCAGCTCAATCCTGAGTTCATGATTCCAACGATCGGTCGCCGCGGATCTCCGCACGCCGCAATGCGGGTGATCCCACGTTCGTTGGCATTTCCCAAGGCCGCTTCTGAGCCACGCGGCTAACCCTCATCTCGGCACGTTCCGGGGCGCGGCCGCGCGACGAAGCCGATCGTTGATCGCCGCGCCAAGCCCATGGGCGGGGATCGGTGCGACCGCGATCCGCATCGCGCCGGCGGCGTCCAGGACGCGCAGATAGGAAAATAAGTGCGACGCAGCCTCGATGAGGTCGCCGGACGGCGAAAGATCGAGGCGCACGCCGGCCGCGCCCTTCAGAGAGGAGCCAAAATCAAGGACGGCTTCATCCGACGACGCGCTGGCCGCGTCGAGCCGAAGCTCGGCGCTCGGCGCATAGTGCGACATTAATTGGCCGGGAGCGTTCGGCGCTGTCTGCGACACCCCGCCCGAAATCGATGGGTGAACCGAGCGCCGCCTCAATCGCCTCGCGCGTGATCGCTCCTGGACGCAGCAACTGGGGCCGGCTGCTCAGACAGGCGACAATCGTCGAACTCGAGACCATAGCGACATGGGCCCTCCGTCAAGGATCCAGTCGACCCTCCCGTCGAGATCGGCGACGACGTGAGCGGCGGTCGTCGGGCTCACGCGTCCCGATCGGTTGGCGGACGGCGCTGCGACGGGGACGCCCGCCGCTTCGATCAGCGCCCGCGCGACTTCGTGCGACGGCGACCGAACCGCGACCGTATCGAGCCCCGCGCGCGCCAGCAGACTGATCCTTGAGCTCGAAGCCACGGGCAAAACCAGAGTGAGAGGCCCCGGCCAGAACGCGCCGGCCAGCGTCTCGGCGTCCGCGCTGAAAACGGCCTGCTCTCGCGCCGCCTCAATATCCAGCACATGGGCGATCAGCGGATTGATCGCGGGCCGCTCCTTGGCGGCGTATATGGCCGCAACCGCCTTATCCGAGGTCGCATCCGCCGCGAGCCCGTAGACGGTCTCGGTCGGCATGGCGACGAGTCCGCCGGCGCGGAGACACTCGGCCGCCTTGGCGATCGCCTCGGGGCTCGCCTCCGCCAAGCGGGTCATTTTGCGGTTGAGCGTCATATCTCCTTACTCGTCCGCATTGCGCGAAAACTCGACTGTACATAAGCTCTTTTGTCCCTGCCGCAGCAACCAGGGCGGCTTAACGAGCCTGGGCGGACCCGATCGCCCGCGTCTGCGAAAGGGAGGAGCATGAGAGATGCCCTATCGTTCACCGGTCAATGATGTCCTCTTTTCGTTGAGCGCAGTCGCAGATCTGCAAGGGCTCCTCAGCCAAGGGCTCATGGGCGACCTCGATTGGGAAGCGGTTACCTCCATCATCACGGAAGCGGGGCGCTTCGCCACGGAGGAAATTGCGCCGCTCAATCGGATCGGCGACCTTAACGGCGCGGCTTATGAAAACGGCGTGGTGAGAACAGCGCCCGGCTTCGCAGACGTCTACCGGCGGTGGGCGGAGGCAGGCTGGAACGGCGTCTCCGCGCCGACCGAGTTCGGCGGCATGGGTTTAGCCCATCTCGTCAACGTCGGCTGCACGGAAATCTGGAACGGCGCTTCGATGGCCTTCGCGCTCTGCCCGCTCTTAACCGAAGGCGCGATCGGGGCCTTGAAGGCGCATGGCTCGCGCGAGCTCGCCGACGCCTATCTCCCGCCGATGGTCAGCGGGCGTTGGACGGGAACCATGAACTTGACCGAGCCTCAGGCGGGGTCCGATCTCAACGCCGTGAGAACCCGGGCGGAACGCGCCGAGGACGGATCCTATCGCCTGTTCGGCCAGAAGATCTTCATCACCTACGGCGAACACGATATGGCTGAGAACATCGTCCATCTCGTTCTTGCCCGCCTGCCCGGCGCGCCGGCCGGGCACGCGCGGCCTCTCTCTGTTTCTCGCGCCGAAATTCCTGGTCAACGCCGACGGATCGCTTGGGCCACGCAACGACCTGCGCTGCGCGGGAATCGAGCACAAGCTCGGCATTCACGGCTCGCCCACTTGCGTCATGGCCTATGGCGATCACGACGGCGCCAAGGCTTGGCTGATCGGCGAGGAGAATCGCGGCCTCAACGCCATGTTCGTGATGATGAACGCGGCGCGCCTCGCGGTCGGCGCGCAGGGCGTGGCCATCGCCGACCGCGCCTATCAGCAGGCGCTGACTTACGCCCGCGAACGCCGCCAGGGCCGGGACATGAAAGGGGAAGGCATGGCCCCGATCATCGAGCACCCCGACGTGCAGCGCATGCTGATGACCATGAAGGCCAACGTCCACGCCGCGCGCGGGATCTGCTGCTTGACCGGCGTTTCGCTCGACCTTGCCGACCACGCCCGCACGGAAGGCGAGCGAACGGCCGCCGCCAATCGCGCCGCGTTGCTCACCCCCATCGCCAAGGCGTTCTCGACCGACATCGGCGACGAGACGACATCGATCGGAGTCCAGGTCCATGGGGGCATGGGCTTCATCGAGGAAACGGGCGCCGCCCAGCATATGCGCGATTCGCGTATCGCGGCGATCTACGAAGGCGCGAACGGCATCCACGCGATCGATCTCGTGCAGCGCAAGCTGCCATTGGCCGGCGGGGAGACCGTCAACAAAGAGATCGCCGCCATCCGCGCAGTCGCGGGCGACGTCGCCGCACGCGGAGGCGCGGGCTTCGGCGCGACCGCCGCGCGCCTGAACGAGGCCGCCGACGCGCTCGAGGAGACGACGCGCATGATGCTCAAGTGGCAGGGCCACGATCAGAAGTCGGCTTTGTCGGGCGCGTCGCAATATCTTCGCTTGTTCGGGCTGACGCTCGGCGGCGCCTGCCTGGCCAAGGCGGGGCTCGCCGCGGAGGCGCTCGCGGCAAACGGCGACCGAAATGAGCTTGGGCGCGTCGGCCTCGCCCGCTTCTTCGCTGAGAAAGTCGCGGTCGCCGCGCCGGGGCTGGCGCGCGCCATCGCTTCGGGCGGCGCGGCGCTCGAACCCTACGATTCTATCCTGGCGGAGACCGCATGACCCAAGACACGATGACAAGCGACATCGAGGTCACGCGCGAGGGCGCAGTGATGTCGGCGGCCTTCGCGAGGCCCCAGAAGAAGAACGCGATCACCGGCGCGATGTACGAAAAACTGATCGAGGCGTTCGAGGAGGCGGCGCGCGATCCCGAGATCGGCGCGCTCGTCATCAGCGGCAAGGGCGGCGTGTTCACGGCCGGCAACGACATCGGCGATTTTCTCGCCGTCGGGTTGCGCGAGACGGGCGACTTTCCCGCATGGCGATTCGTCACCACGGTCGCCGAGTTCGAAAAGCCATTGATCGCGGCGGTCGACGGCCTCGCGATCGGCGTCGGAACCACCCTCTGCCTGCACTGCGATCTCGTCTACGCGGCGCCGACCGCGCGCTTTCAGACGCCCTTCGTCAATCTTGGCCTGGTGCCGGAGGCCGGCTCCTCGTTGCTCGCGCCGCAGCGTTTCGGCCGCGCCAAAGCCTCCGAATTTCTTTTGCTCGCCGAGCCCTTCGGCGCCGACGAGGCGCTCAGGCTTGGCCTCGTCAACGCCATCCTGCCGCAAGGCGAGCTTCTGGCGCATGCGATGGAAAGAGCGGCCGCGCTCGCGGCCAAGCCACGGGCGGCGCTGCTCGCGACGCGGCGCCTCATGCGCGGCGATCCCGAGACGCTGAAAGCGCAGATGGCGGCGGAGCGGCACGCCTTCGCGGCCGCGCTCAAGTCGCCCGAGGCGCACGCCGCGTTCCAGGCCTTCTTGGCGGCGGGGAGGAAGTAGCCGAGTAGCCCGCGGCGGCGTCAGCGCTCCACTTCTCCCTCGTGGGAGAAGGATGGCCGTCGACATCCGGCCAAATTAGGGGCCCGACGTCAGACGATCAGAGGCGAGACGGTCCGGTTCCCTCATCCCCGGAAGCGCTTCTCAACGAGGGCGAAGGGGGCGCGCTCGATTGGCGCCAGCCCTCGACGCCCGTATCGGGTTTGAAGCCACATCACGTTTGCTGACCTTCGATCCGTGCGTGTAGTTACTTTTACGCGATCGACATCTCGTTATTTGCCTTTCTGTTGGTATTTCTGACCATTTGGTATTGCGCAATTAGAGCCCTCCCAGTTGGGATTTTTTTACTAGTTCTTTTCCTCGTCGTTGTAAGTTTGTCAACTGGACAATGCAAAGATTGGCGCCACTTACCATAAATTGATACGGTATATTATCTACACTTTGGTCTATTTAATGGTTATTTTTGTTTTAAGGGTCGCATACGGACATATTGCGTGACTAATGGCGATATAGGACCTGCGCTGAGTTTTTGCTGCTTTTGCAGGTCGAGACTATTATTACTTTAGCATTATTGCTAAGCAGAAGTCAGACAGTTATTCACGTTTTATATTGGGGAGCAAATATAGTCTTTCTGTCCATGTTATTTTGATGTTACTTGGTTATGTAACAGGGAGTACATGGCGCATTCGCGAAGTAAAGGTATTCAACTGTCAATATCTTCGGAACTTTTTTCCCAAAAACCCGTACCATGTATCTGAATTATGACGACGGCGCACGCCCAGAGATTGGACACATCTTTTTTGCGGGCAATAGCGAGAGCGATTTTTTATGATTACTGTAAGAAAAAAATCCGCTTGCTACGCGTTTCAAGAAAAAATGTTGTAATTAATCAAAGAGGTGTATTGAATACAGCTGTACCGAGTACAAATGAGAATAAGATGCACTATCGGACCTGAAAACGGCAATTCAGATATCGACCTTGTGCCTTAGCTGAATTCCACACCTATGGTTTCCGCAGTGATCGCAACAACCCGCGCCAACTCTAAAACCATCATCCTGAGGAGCGATGCAGCAGCATCGCGTCTCGAAGGATGGTTGAGCTCGCAGCCTATTGGTCCCTGGAACGTCCTTCGAGACGCCGCGCTCTGCGCCCTTCAGACGAGGAGATCGCCGCCTCTCCGCGACGCTCCCGCAAGAACCTCCGCCAGCTCCGGCGTCGTCGGCGAGGGCAAGGGGCCGGCCGGATCGATCCAGTCGACGGCGTCGACTTCGTCGCTCAGGCGCGGCTCGCCGCTTGTCCATCGGGCGACGAATGAAGCGATGACAAAATGCGTTCGTATTCGGTCCCCTTCACGGTAAATCGCCTCGACGTGGCGGTTAAAGCCGACGATCTCGGCTTCGATTCCGACTTCTTCCATGAGTTCGCGGGCGAGAGCGGCGGTGAGCGTCTCGCCAACCTCGACCCTGCCGCCAGGCAAACTGAAATGGCCGATCAGCGGCGCCTGCGCCCGGCGTATAATGAGCACCCTGCCCTGCCGGAACACCGCCGCCGACACGGCGAGAATCGGACGGGTGGGAAACAGCTTGTCGTTCACGTGTGATCCCCCGCCCTGAGCTCGCTGGTCTGGAACGGAAACAAGCGTTCCATTCGGCCCTTCCCGGCCCACCCTACCCTCGCCTTCGATGCGTCGAAAAGGGGGAAGGCGCCTTCCGAAGCAATCCAGAAAAACAGACCACACGACAATGTCTTTACAAAAACCGGAAATCCATGCTATAACCCTCCCGTCGCTGGAGAAGGCTCGACTCGGCCGGCGCCTCCCGCAAGGGAAGCCCAGGGAGGCGTTTTGGCATTGGAGGTGAGACGGAACGGGATTTCCTTAGTTGAATTGGTCGTAACCCATTGAAAAGTCCCGATTCGAAAAAATAAGCGCTAGTAAACGCTAGCTATTTACTAACGTTTATTCGCATTTATGACCCGTTTGCTTGCGTTTATTCGCGGATATTTGGCCCAAGCGGCGTCGAGGGTCGCTTGCGCGCTGTTCGCAAGCCGATGGCGCGTACCCCTCATTTGCCCCTTGCGCTCAGGTCATTGTTCTGCAAACGTTCTAGGAATCGACGAGCCTGGGCGGGGGCTGATATGGTGGCGCGCGTATCGACGGTGGCCTTCGAGGGCGTCGAGGCTCGGCCGGTCGACGTCCAGGTGCAGATTGCCTCAGGAACGGTCGCCTTCACCATCGTTGGCCTCGGCGACAAGGCGGTGGCCGAGTCTCGCGAGCGGGTGCGCTCGGCGCTGATCGCCTCGGGCTTGGCCCTTCCGGCCAAGCGCATCACGGTCAACCTCGCGCCAGCCGACATGCCGAAGGAGGGGAGCCACTACGACTTGCCCATCGCGCTTGCGGTGATGGCGGCGATCGGCGCCATTCCGCCCGACGCCCTCGACGGCTTTGCGGTGATCGGGGAACTCGCGCTTGACGGCGCAATCAGTGCGGTCGCAGGCGTGCTGCCTGCGGCGATCGCCGCGAACGCCGCCGGCAAAGGCCTGATCTGTCCCGCCTCCTGTGGCCCTGAAGCGGCCTGGGCTTCGGCTGATCTCGACATCCTCGCGCCGCGCTCGCTGATCCAGCTCGCCAACCACTTCAAGGGCTCGCAAGTGCTGTCGCGCCCTGAGCCCGCTTTGCGCGCCGCGGCCGGGCCGCAGCCGGACCTGCGCGACATCAGGGGCCAGGAGAGCGCCAAGCGGGCGCTCGAAGTCGCCGCCGCCGGCGGTCACAACCTTTTGATGAGCGGCTCGCCGGGGGCGGGAAAGTCGATGCTCGCCCAGCGCTTGCCCTCGATCCTGCCGCCCATGACGCCGCGCGAGCTGCTTGAGGTGTCGATGATCCATTCGGTCGCCGGCGCGCTCGCGGGCGGGGCGTTGACCGACCGGCGTCCGTTTCGAAGCCCCCATCATTCGGCCTCGATGCCCGCCCTTGTCGGCGGCGGCGTGCACGCCAAACCCGGCGAGATCTCGCTCGCCCACAATGGCGTCCTTTTTCTTGACGAATTGCCGGAGTTTCAGGCCCAGGTGCTGGATAGTTTGCGCCAGCCGCTCGAGACAGGCGAGGTGGCCATCGCGCGCGCCAACCATCGCGTCGTCTATCCGGCGCGGTTTCAGTTGATCGCGGCCATGAACCCGTGCCGCTGCGGTCAGGCGAACGAGCCCGGCTACGCCTGCAAGCGCGCGCCGAACGACCGGTGCGTGGCGCAATATCTTGGCCGCCTTTCCGGTCCCCTGCTCGACCGTTTCGACCTGGTGGTCGACGTGCCCGCGGTTTCGGCTGCGGATCTGATGGCGCCGGCGGCGCAAGAGGGGTCGGCGGAGGTGGCTGCTCGGGTCGCGGCGGCGCGCAAGATCCAGCTCAAGCGATATGCCGAACTCGGGCTCGACGGGGTCGTGTGCAACGCCGGCGCGCCGGCTGGCCTGGTCGAGGAGATCGCGAATGCGGACGCAGCGGGCATGGCGCTCCTGCGCGACGCAGCTGAGCGGCTGCGTCTGTCAGCTCGAGGCTATCATCGGGTGCTTAAGCTCGCCCGCACGCTCGCCGACCTCGACGGCGGCGCCCCGACCCGCCGCGCGCACCTCGCAGAAGCGCTCTCTTATCGCGGCGCGCCGGACCGCGCCGTTGCAGCGGCATGACCGGGGAACTTCGGGCAACGCGTACAATTCGGCAGAATTGGAGAAAGAATTCGCAACAGCGGCCTGAAACTATGGGTCGCACAGCGGGACGGCATGGAGCCGGACGACGCGGGATTGCGAATGGATTTCGGCGGAAGCTTGACGGACGTTACGGCCCACGTGCTGTGGCTTCAGGCCGGCGCGATCATCGCGCTGGCGGCCGCGAGCCTCGCAGCCATTGCCCGCTCCAAGCGTCAGATGGAAGCGCGTGAGGCTGACATCGCCGCTGAGAACGATGGGTTGCGTGACGAAGTCCGGCGGCTCAAGACAGCGGCGAGCGCGCTTAACCGGGCCGAGGCCGCAAGCGAGGCCAAATCGCATTTCCTGACGACGGTGAGTCACGAGATCCGCACCCCGATCAGCGGAATCCTCGGCATGGCCGACCTCTTGCGAGACGCCTCGCTTGATCCCGAAAACGCAAGCTACGTCGAAGCGATCCGCAGCTCGGGGAGCGTCCTCGTCGCGCTGATCGACGAAATCCTCGATCTGGCCAAGATCGAGGCGGGACGTTTCGATCTCGTCGTCGAGACGGTCGATCTGCGCCGGCTCACCGAGAGCGTAGTCGAGCTTCTTGCCCCCCGCGCGCAGAGCAAAGGCATCGAGATCGCCTGCTCGTTCAGCGCCGCAGCCCCGCGCTTCGTCCGCGCGGACGGCCGCCGCCTGCGCCAGGTCCTCACCAACCTCGGCGGAAACGCTGTCAAATTCACCGATCAGGGCGGCGTCTGCGTGATGGTCGAGCGCAGCGAGACGGGCGCGGCGCGGTTCTCGGTCATCGACACCGGGCCCGGCGTGCCGGAGGTTCGCCGGGCGGCCATTTTTGAAGCTTTCGAGCACGGCGATGGCTCGCAGGCTGAGCGCTTCGAGGGCGCGGGGCTGGGATTGGCGATCTCGCGCGAACTTGTCCGCTTGATGGGCGGCGACCTGACGCTTGCCGACAACCCCGGCGGGGGGTCGATCTTCGCCTTCGCCGTCCGGTTGCCTGAATGCGCCGCGGTCGAGACGCTCGCCGCCGCCCGGGAGACGAGGCGGCGCGCCCCCGAGGGGACGCGCGCCCTCATCATCGCCGATTCGCCGTTCGAGGCGCCGGCCATGGAGGCGCGACTCGCCGAAGTCGGCGTCGGCGTCGAGCGCGCCTGCGGCCTCGACTCCGGCCTCAAAGCGCTGAGCGCCCCCGAGAAACCCAATGTCGTCATTGTCGATTGCGCCCTTGGCCCCGAGGCGACCAACCAGCTGGCCCAGGCCGCGCGCGAAGCTGGCGTCCGGCGCAGCCTTGTGCTGTTTTCGCCGTTCGAGCGGCGGGCCTTTGGCCAGATGGCGCTCAAAGATTTCGACGGCTGGCTGGTCAAGCCTGTCCGTGCGCGCTCGCTTTTCGAGCGCGCGGCGTGGGATTCTGAACCCGCTCCCAGCCCTGGGTCCTGTCTCTCTCCGTCTCCGTCGATCCGCCGCGCCCTCGTCGCCGAAGACAACGACATCAACGCCCTCATCACTGAAAAAGCATTGCGCCGCTTGGGCTTCGAGGTCGTTCGCGCGCGCGATGGGGAGGAGGCGCTGCATCTCGCCTCGCCGATCGCGCCGCTTGAGTCGCGACCGTTTGACGTCATCCTGATGGATCTCAAGATGCCGCGCCTCGACGGCTACGAGGCGACGCGCCGATTGCGGCGGCTCGAGGCGGCGTGCGGCTGGTCGGCGACGCCGATCGTGGCCCTGACCGCCAACGCGTTCGATGAGCGGAGAGGCTCCCCTTCGGCGACCGGTTTTGACGCGTTTCTTGTCAAGCCGGTCGAGTTCAGCGCCCTGGCTGGGACGGTGGAGCGGGTCTGCGCAACGGTGGCCGCGCCGTGGCGCGAGCGCTTGCGGGCGTCGTAGAGCCGCCCGGGGGGCGCGGCTCAAATTTCGGCTTGTAAGTGTATATTGATTTCCGGCGCCGAACCGGGCGATCTTGCCTGCGGGCTATTTCCCTACGGCCCGAAAGCCCCTACATTAGGGCTTGGATTCCTCTGGAGCCCTAATTGTCCGAATCGATTGCGCTTGAAGACGCGGATGGGATTGCAAGTCCCGCACGGGAATCGCACCCACGGGCGTTTATCAAGTCGTTCGGATGCCAGATGAACGTCTATGATTCCGAGCGAATGGGGGATCTCGCCGCCGAGGCGGGGTACCACGAGGCCATGTGCGTCGAAGACGCCGACCTTATAGTCCTCAACACCTGCCACATCCGCGAACGCGCCTCGGAGAAGATCTATTCCGAGCTCGGCAAGCTGCGCGAGCTCAAGGAGGAACGCGAGCGCGCCGGCCGCCGGACGATGCTGGTCGTCGCCGGCTGCGTCGCTCAGGCCGAGGGAGGGGAGATCCTGCGCCGCCAGCCTGCGGTCGATATTGTCGTCGGCCCGCAGAGCTATCATCGCCTGCCTGAGCTTCTCAACGAGGCCCGCGTCCGCCCCGGCGTTGTGGACACTGAATTTCCGGCGGAGGACAAATTTTCGCGGCTTCCGGCCACGCCGGCGGACGCAATCCGTCGGCGCGGCGTCTCCGCCTTCGTGACCGTGCAGGAGGGCTGCGACAAGTTCTGCTCGTTTTGCGTCGTGCCTTACACCCGCGGCGCCGAGGCCTCGCGGCCCGCCGCCGCCGTTCTCGATGAGATCGCGCGCCTCGCCGGCGCGGGGGTGCGAGAGGTCACTCTGCTCGGCCAGAACGTCAACGCCTATCATGGGGTCGACCGCCAGGGCCAAGCGATCGGGCTTGCCGGATTGATCCGCGCCGCTGCGCTCACGCCGGGGATTGCCCGCGTGCGCTATACGACCTCGCACCCGGACGACATGAGCGATGATCTCATCGAAGCTCATCGCGACCTTCCGGCCCTCGCGCCTTATCTCCATCTGCCGGTCCAGTCCGGCTCGGACGTTATCCTGAAATCGATGAACCGCCGCCATCGCGCTGCCGACTATCTCGACGTAGTGGCGCGAGTGCGCGCCGCGCGCACGGACATCGCCTTCTCCTCGGACTTCATCGTAGGCTACCCCGGCGAAACCGACGCCGACTTCGATCAGACACTCGCTCTCGTTCGGGCGGTGGGATTCGCCTCGGCTTATGCCTTCAAATACTCGCCGCGCCCCGGCACTCCCGCCGCCGATATGCCGGGCCAGATTGACGAAGCGACCAAAGCCCGGCGGCTCGGCACGCTTCAGGAGCTCATCGAAGAGCAGCGGCAGGCGTTCAACCGGCAAGCCGTCGGACGGCGCCTCGAGGTTCTGTTCGAGAAGCGGGGTCGGCGGGAGGGCCAGGTCATCGGACGGTCGCCCCACATGCAGTCCGTGTTCGCCGAAGGGCCTCAGTCGCTGATCGGGGCGCTCGCCGAGGTCGAAATTATCGCCTCCGAGCCCCATTCGTTGCGCGGGCGCGTTGTCTCGCCAGCGTCGTAAATTGGGACTTTAGTAGTGTGAGGGATGATTTTGAACCTGGACAGGAACCAACGGAGAGAGCGAATTTGAAGCCACAGGACACTTCGCCGTCGCGCATCGCCGCCGCTCCCCCGGTCATCCATCCGACGCTTCGCGAATCCAAACCTGCGGAAATCGCCATCGCTTTCCCCGACAACGCCGCCGCTTCCGTAGTCTTCGGCCATTACGATCAGAACATCGCGCGCATCGAGCGCTCTCTCGGCGTCTCGGCTTACGCCAACGGAAATCAGGTCGTCATCAAGGGCCCGCGCGAGGCGAGCGAGCAGGCCCGCCGCGTGTTCGAGATGCTGTACGAACGCGTCAAGCAGGGCCAGCCCGCAAGCGAAGGCGACGTTGAGGGCGTGATCGCGGAAAGCGCCTATCAGGGCCTTCTGTTTCCCGGCGAGGAGGGCTCCAAGGACAGTTTCGGCGTCATCAAGACGCGCAAACGCGGCGTCGTGCGGGCCCGCAGCGCGGCGCAGGACCAATATTTGGCTGCGCTCCGCAAGCATGAGCTGGTGTTCGCCGAAGGCCCCGCCGGCACCGGCAAGACGTGGCTCGCGGTCGGACACGCGGTGTCGCTGCTTGAACAGGGTCTCGTTGAAAGGCTGGTGCTGTCTCGTCCCGCGGTCGAGGCCGGCGAGCGACTTGGCTTCCTGCCCGGCGACTTGCGCGATAAGGTCGATCCCTATTTGCGTCCGATCTATGATGCGCTTTACGACTTCATGGACGGGCGCATGGTCGAACGGGGCATCCAGACGGGCATGATCGAGATCGCGCCGCTCGCCTTCATGCGCGGGCGAACTTTGTCCAAGGCCGCCATCCTGTTGGACGAAGCGCAGAACGCGACCGCCATGCAGATGAAGATGTTCTTGACCCGCCTTGGCGAAGGTTCGCGAATGATGGTCAACGGCGATCCGAGCCAGATCGACCTCGCGCCCGGACAGAAATCGGGGCTCGGCGACGCGATCGGGCTCTTCAAGTCGATCTCGCGGATCGGACACGTCCGCTTCACTCATATCGACGTGGTCCGCCATGATCTTGTGCGTCAGATCGTCGAGGCTTATGGACGCGCGGGCGGAGAGGGACAGCCAAACGCGGCCAGATGAAGGTTTCGCTCGATATCAGCGTTCCCTCGTCGCTGTGGCGCGGCCTGCCCCGGGCGCGCGCGATCGCACGCGAGACGATCGCGGCCGCGGCTTGGGAAAGCGGGGCCGCCTTGCGCATAGACCGTCCGGAAGGACGGGCGTCCTTTCAGACGCCCGACGGGGTGGTGAGCCTCTGCCTAGCTGACGACGCCGCCTTACGCGCGCTCAATTCGCGCTGGCGGGGGATCGACAAGCCGACAAACGTGCTCTCCTTTCCCGATCGTCGCGGGGCGGTCTCGGAGATGCAACGATGCTCGGCGATATCGCGCTCGCCTATGAGACGCTTGCGCGCGAAGCCGAGAATCTCGGCGTTCCGCTTGCGGACCATTATCGCCACCTCATCGCCCATGGATTTCTGCACCTGATCGGGTACGATCACGAGACGGATGCGGAGGCTGAGCGCATGGAGGCGCTCGAGACAAGAATTCTGGCGCAGCTCGGGGCAGCCGACCCTTACGCACGCGAGTTTATTGGCGGATGACCGTGACAAACGAGGTCGGACCGGCGTCGGAAACGCCGTCTGTAAGCGTTTCGCGGGAGCAGCCTCCGGGCCTGTTTGAGCGGGTGCGGGCGCTGTTCGGATTGGCGCCCGCGTCGGCGCGCGACGACATAGAAGACGCGATCGAGGAGAGCGCGAGCGAGGAGTTCACTCCCCAGGAGCGCGCCATCCTCAAAAACGTGCTCGCGCTGCACGACGTGCGGGTCGAGGACGTGATGGTGCCTCGCGCCGACGTCATCGCGCTTTCGCTCGACACGCCGCTGAGGGAAGTGCTCGATTGCTTCCGCACCGCCGGCCACTCGCGCCTGCCGGTCTATGACGAGACGCTCGACGATCCGCGCGGCATGATCCACATCCGCGACTTCGTCGTTTTTCTCGCCTCCGATCCTCGCTTCGGGCTCATGAAGGCGCGCCATGAGGAGCCTTCCAACGGCGACGGCCAGCCGGGGCTCGACATGCCGCTCTCGGCGGCAAAAATCCTGAGGCCCGTTCTCTATGCGCCTCCGTCGATGCCGGCGCTCGACCTGTTGCTCAAGATGCAGGCGTCCCGCACGCATATGGCGCTGGTCATCGACGAGTACGGCGGGACCGATGGGCTGGTGTCGATCGAGGACGTGATGGAATCGATCGTCGGCGACATCGAAGACGAGCATGACGAGGACGAGGCGCCCGAGCTGCACGCGTCGACGGACGGCGGATGGATCGCCGAAGCGCGCGCGTCGCTCGATGCGGTCTCCGAAGCGACGGGCTTCGATTTCGCTTCGCTTCCGGAAGCCGAGGAGGTCGACACGATCGGCGGGCTCATCACTGCGGCGGCGGGCCGCGTGCCCACGCGCGGAGAAATTCTGCAGGGACCTGGGGATTTCGAATATGAGGTGCTCGACGCCGACCCGCGACGCATCAAGCGAGTGAAGATTCGGCCACTCGCCGCGCAGGCGGCAAAGCCGCCTCTGTCGTTGCCGGCCCCGAGGCAAAGCCAGGCGAGTCGGAGTAAGGCGAACCAGTCTTTCAGATCGACTTCACTTCGCCGCCGTCCATGCGCAGGGTCGAGCCCGTCATCCAGCGAGCGCCGGGCGACACCAGGAAGGCCATCAACTCAGCAATCTCCTCCGGCTCGCCGTAACGGGCGATGCCGGCTTCCTTGGGAAAGTTCGCTGTCGCTTCCTCGACCGTCATATTGTGCAGCGGCGCCCAATGCTCGAGATAGGATCGACGGCGACCCGTCATCACCGGTCCGGGCAGCACGCTGTTGACCTGCACGCCATCGTCGATGCCGCGGTCCGAGAACGCCTTGGCCAGCGCGACAATGGCCGCGTTGATCGTGCCCACGGCCGCGTAAGGCGCTTTCGGAAACAAAGCCGAGTTGCCCGACATCAGAACCACGGCGCCCTTGGCCGCCTTCAGCGCCGGCCATGCGGCGATCGTCAGCCGTCGCGCGCCGTGCAGTTTCAGCGCCAGGCCCGCCTCCCACTGCGCGTCGGTCATCTCGAAGAGATCGATCTGCGGAACCGCGCCGGCGATATTGAGAAGCGCGTCGATCCGGCCGAAAGCGGCTAGCGCCTGATCGACCACGGTTTGAGCGGCCGCCGGCTGAGAGAGATCGAGGTCGATGACGAGCGTCTTTGCGCCTGCGGACTTCGCCGCTTCTGCCGTGCTTTGCAAGTTCGCGCTATCCCGCGCGACGAGAACGAGCGCGGAGAAATCACGCGCTAAGCGAATGGCCGTTGCCCGGCCAATGCCTTGGCTCGCGCCGGTGACGATGGCGACTGGTGTCTCCATTCCGACTTCTCCTCGAAACGAGGTTAGCGGGGAAGAAACTCGCGAATGGCCGCCGCAATCTCCGTCGCATGCGTCTCCAGCGCGAAATGACCGGTATCGAGGAAGCGCACAGTCGCGTTCGGGAGGTCGCGCTTGAACGCCTCGGCGCCAGGGGGGATGAAGAACGGATCGTTCTTGCCCCAGACCGCGAGGAGCGGCGGCTTGTGAGTCCGAAAATATTGCTGGAAGGTCGGATAGAGCGCGACATTGCTCTTGTAGTCGCCGAACAAGTCGAGCTGCACATCGGCTACGCCGGGCTGGGCGAGATAAAAATTGTCGAGCGTATAGCCGTCCGGCGACACCCGCGTCGGGTCGGACACGCCGTGCGTATATTGCCAGACGGTCGTCTCCGGCTTGAGGAAGGCGCGCAGCGCCTCGCGGTTCGCTTGTGAAGCGTCCTGCCAATAAGCGCGGATCGGATTCAGCCTTCGCTCAGGCCTTCCTCGTATGCGTTGCCGTTCTGGGAGATGATCGCGGTGATGCGATCGGGATGTTTGACAGCGAGACGGAACCCGGTCGGCGCGCCATAATCAAACACATAGACCGCGTACCGATCGAAGCCGATCGTCTCGGTGAAGCGGTCGATCGTCTCGGCGATCTGGTCAAACGTATTCGCCTTATGCGGCATGTCGGAATTGCCAAAGCCTGGCAGATCAGGCGCGACAACATGGATCCGGTCAGCGAGCAGCGGGATCAGATCGCGGAACATGTGGCCCGCGGTCGGGAAGCCGTGCAGCAAGAGCAGCTTCGGAAGGCCCTGAGACCCTGCCTCGCGGTAGAACACGTTGCGGCCATCGACCTTGGCGGTCCGATAATGGATGGCGGTCATGTCGCTTTCTCCTTTCGCTTCAGCAATAACCTTGTCGCCGCGCGTCGCCTCGATGACGGCGCCAGCATAGGTGTGGCCAACCAGGACCACCGACCTTGCGCGGATTCTGCCTTGCTTCTTGTGTCAGAGCCGGACCTCAAGGCATGGCTACCTCCCGCGCCGCACGCGTTAGATCCTGCTTGAGAAGGCGGTCACGAGAACGTCAGGCCTTGACGACCGCATCGATCGCTTCGCGGATGATGTCGATCACGATGGAAGGCGCGGTCACAAGCGGCGCGTGATCGACGGGATGCGACTGCGCTCGAGCCTTCATCCGCTCGGCCATGAAGCGTTGATTGTCATGGATGATCATCCGGTCCTGCTCAGCGGCCAGGAACCAGGCCGGCCGGTCCTTCCACAAAGGCCGCGCGACTTTGACGGTGATGCAGGCGGGCGAGATCGGCCGCTGCGCCGCCGCCAGCACCGCCAGCTCTTCTTGCGGGGCGTTCTGAGCGAAGGCGGCGGGGAAGGCTTCTTCGGGCAGATAGATCAGCCCGTGCGCGTCGGGCGCGAGCTTGGGCGCCTGCGGATGCGGTTTGCCACGATAGAATACGTCCGCCACCGTCTCGCCTTCGTCCGGGGCGAGCGCCGCCACGTAGACGAGCGCCTTCACCTTGTCGCTGCGGGTCGCCCCGATGACCGCGCCGGCATAGGCGTGGCCGGCAATGACAACCGGCCCGTTCGCTCTTTCAACCGTCCGGTCGAGCGCGGCGACGTCATCCTGGAACGACGTCAGAGGTAAGGGCGCGGCGATCGTTTCGACGCCGCTCGCCGCGAGCGGCGCGATGACCTTCGCCCAGCTCGATCCGTCGGCCCAGGCGCCATGGACAAGCACGACCGCCGCCTCATTCATCGCCATGCTGGCCTCCGAAGCACCACGCGGTTGTAACCCGTTAAGCGGCCATGGGAAGGTTACTGGTTACGAAGAGCTTGATAACCTGTCAATGGCCATATGAGCGGTTATAGTGTCAGGGATTCGCTTGTTTCGAAAATCCGTGACGCCAGACAGACAGCCCGCTTTCTTCATCGCCGACTCCTGGGCCTCGACTTCCTTAACTCGGTCGCGACGCCAGTCGACGCGGCGATTGATTGGCTCGACAGCGGCGACGGCCTGGTTGCGTGGCTCGCTCAAGCAGAGCTGGTTCCGGCTTCTGCGCTGCGAGCGCTGACCGCACGGGCGGCGCCCGGCGAACTGGACAAGGTCGCCGAAGAGGCGCGAGCGTTGCGCGAATGGTTCCCGGCTTTGATTGCGCAGAACACATGGGGCGGCCGCTCACTCCAGAGGCGATCGACGAACTCGCGCCCCTCAACGCGATTCTCGCTCGTGACGAAAGAAGTTCAGCCACGTCGCGCAGCGTCGCGCAAGCGACAGCGCTCGTCTGGAGCTTGAAACGACGCGGCGCTGGCAGTGGCCGAGTCTCTCTTGCTGCCGATCGCCGAAGCGCTGGCGCGATGCGTGTGCGATGAGGACTTCGCCAAGATCAAAGCGTGCGAGGGGCGCCGCTGCACTCTGATCTTCGCCGACCATACAAGGAGGCGCGCCAGACGGTGGTGCAGCATGGCGATGTGCGGCAACCGCGCCAAGCAGGCGGCTCATCGCCACCAACTTCAAGGCTGAGCGCTGACGCGCGTCGCTCATGGCCGCCGCGCCGGGACGGCCGA
>CAVRXX010000009.1:0-128639 GCA_963725195.1 uncultured Alphaproteobacteria bacterium
GAACAGAAAGTTCAACCCCTCGGAAAAAGTCGGATGGGCGAAATCAGCATCGCGGAGCTTCGTATAGGGCAAGTCCGCCATCATCGCCGTCTGCACGACGGCCATCACTTCGCCGGCCTCGGCGCCAATCATGGTGAAGCCAAGAATGCGGTCGTCGCTCTCTCCGACGAGCGCCTTCATAAAGCCTTCCGTCTGGCCGGTCGCCTGCGCCCTGAGGACCGCCTTCATGGGCAGTTTGGCGATCCGCGCTTTGACGCCTTGACGCTCCGCCTCGCGCTCGCTCAACCCGACATGCGACAGCGGCGGATCGGTGAACATGCAGTAGGGAATGAGCCGATCACGCGTGCTGCGTTTCCCTCCGCTGAGATTGGCGCGAACGATGCGAAAGTCGTCTTCGGAGATGTGCGTGAACATCGGGCTGCCCGCGCATTCGCCCAAGGCCCAGACGTCCGGCGCGCTCGTCTCCAGCCGCTCATTGACGCGAACGAAGCCTCGGTCGTCCAAGTCGACGCCGGCGATGTCTAGCCCGGCGCCCGCCGTGTTTGGAACGCGCCCGGCTGCGACCAGAATGTGGCTGCCCTCGATGGTTTGCTCTCCGGAGCTCGTGCGCAGCGCAATGCTGACCGCCTTTCCGGATTGGCCGCTCACCTTGAGGAGTTCGGCCGGAACATGGATCTGGATGCCTTCGTCGGTGAGAATCCGCCGGATCTCATGCGAGGCGTCGGCGTCCTCCCTCGCCATCAGCTGAGGCGCCGCCTCAACGACAGTGATGTCGCTGCCGAAGCGGCGATAGGCTTGCGCCAGCTCGAGGCCGGAATAGCCGCCGCCGATGACGATGAGATGCGCCGGCAAGATGTCCAGCTCGAGCGCTTCGATATGGGTGAGCGGCTTCGCGTCCGCGAGGCCCGGAACATTGGGAATGGCTGCGTGTGTTCCCAGGTTGAGGAACACCTTGTCGCCGATGAGCGTGCGCGTCCCGCCGTCGTTCAGGCTCACTTCGATCGTCTTCGGCGCGACGAAGCGGCCGGTCCCCATGATCAGTTCGGCGCCGCTTTCCCTGTAGTTCTTCAAGTGCGCATCGACGAGCCCCTGCACCATGGCGCGCTTGCGCTCACGAACCTTCGCCATGTCGACCTTGATCGGGCCGGTGATCACGCCGAACTCAGCGCCAGTGCGCGCGAAATGCGCGGCCTCGGCGCTGTGAATTTCGTTCTTGCTCGGCAGACACGCGACATTGGGGCACGAGCCGCCGATCCATTTGCGCTCGACGACCGCGGTCCGTTTTCCCGATCGCCCCATGTGCCAGGCGGTCAACTTGCCGCCGCCTCCGCTGCCGAGAATGAGAATGTCGACGTGTTCGGGTTGAGACATGCGCTTTCTCCCGTAATCAGGCGCGGATCGCCGCGCCGGCCAGCTCCAATTCCAGCGCTCTAATCGGGCGCGATTGGGAAGCGCAGGCGGCGTCGGCCGGACGCCGCTTCAGAGGGAATGTAGCGCAGCCAAACAAAATCGCGATCGCTGTCGGCCAGCGACGACCGGCGTTAAGATCGTGCATGGCCGACATACGGCGGCTGCGCAGCCTTTGTTACGAGTTGGCGTTCCCATTCGGCCCGCGAGACGCGCCCCTATGGCTTGGGAAGGGCGGTCGATTCCCACGACACGAACTGCACATTCGGCCCGCGCTTCGCCCAGATGCTGGTGAACAACAAACGCGGGTTGCTGTCCTGCCCGTTTTGCGTCACGTCGAAGTCGCCCTTGCCCGTGATGATCGCGAGGCAACCGTAGACGCGGACCGTGACATCGCTCCGCCGCATGGCGCGATAGTGCAAACCGGAACGCTGGCGCTCGATGTAGCTCGACTTGTTGTCGACGACGGCCGTCGAATGAACATAGACGAGGTCGTCGCCGTAAAGCCGCCCCATGGCGTCGAAGTCGCGATTGGCCTGCGCCGCATACCGCGAATCCTCAGCCTTCAATGCGTCATCGGCGGTGATCGCGCCGTCGCAGTCCGCGGCCTTAACCGCGCTGGCTGTGAGGCCCAGGATTATGCAGCCGAAGAGCGCGCTCAATCGGAATTTGGTCATTGCATCTCCTCCCTCTGCGCATTGCGGCGCGATGCCGTGCGGCCGCAGTTGTCGGAGCCTATCATGAAGCCCAGTCGGCCGGCGCGATCAATGCTTGGCCGAGGGCGAGTCCCAAGGTGGGGCTTCGGACCACGCCCCAACCCCAGACCTCATGCCTGAGGGCGAAGCGAAAGCTTCGCGGCGCCTCAGGACGAGGGGTTGGGGTTACCAACTGGCGCGATATCGGTCATAACGATCTGATTTCGCTATGTTTTGTGATCGCAAACGACACTTTTCGCATCATTTTCTTTACGATTTTCAGAACTAATGCTATTCTGTGACGTTTTCCGCCAAATGGCGGCGGAGCGGTCGCGGAAGGAGATTTGGCATGATTGATGAAGCAGCGCCCCTTCGGCGGCGGCCAAACGCGCACGGCAAGTTGTTGAGGCGGCGGCGCATCTTCGCCCGGCTGCGCGAGGGCTTGGCTTACGACGAAATCGCGATGGAGGAGGGCGTGACAGCCACTCGAATCCGTCAGATCGTTTCCGAGGTGTTGCAGAAGCGGGCGATCGACAGCGGCGCCGATCATGCGAAGCTGCAACTGGATCGCCTGGCTCCCGCGGTGCAACTCGGGGCCGAGGCGATCGCGGCGGGCGATATTTCGGCGATCACCCCTTATCTCAAGGCGCTCGACCGGCTCGACCGCTATCAGTCGGTCGCCGTCGCCAACCAAACCTATGATGACGAGGCGCGCAAGAAGCTCATGGAGAGGATCAACCGCATGGCCGACAACCTCGGCGTCGATGAGACATGGAACGCGGCGCGCGAATACTTGAAGAAGCACGGCGCGTTTCCCATACCCGCCGGCGAGCCGAGCGAAGCCGAGGCGGTCGGCGACCCGGAGGGCCCGACCGAAGAGCAGCAGCCAGAAGGCCAAGGCGAGGCGAGCGAATGGATGTCCGTCTGAGGCTTAAGCGCGCAACCTGAAAGGCGAGTGGAGGCGGCGCCGGATTTTTTTTATTTTTTTCGGCCGTAACCCTTTGAAAAGTCCCGATTCGGAAAAATAAATGAAAGGAAATGAAAGCCAGTTTGCTTTCATTTTCTTGCTTTTTCTTTCTTTTTCTTTCGCCAAACTCGCCTTAGGGTTGCACCGAAGCGGTCCGCCGGATCACGACTTGACCGCGCCCGCAGTCAGGCCGGCGACGATCCATCGCTGGGCCAGAAGGAACATGAGGATCGCAGGCAGGATCGTTAGCGTGATGAAGGCGAGCACCAATTGCCACAGGGTCGAATACTGGCCCTGATAGGCCATGAGGCCGAGGGTCCAGGGGTAACGGGACTCGCTGTTCAAGACGATCAACGGCAGGAGATAGGCGTTCCAGCTGTCGACGAAGGTAACGATCGCGACGGTCGCCAGGATCGGGCCGGAGAGCGGCAAGGTTATGTAGAAGAAGTACCGGAAGTATCCGCACCCGTCCATCATCGCGGCGTCCAAGAGCTCAGCTGGGAGCTGCCTGAACGCGCTGCGGAGAAGGAGAACGCTGATCGCCAGCGAAAAGGCGACCTGGGGCAGGATCACCCCCCAATAGGTGTCGAGCAGGCCGAGGTCGCGGATCTTGATGAAGAGCGGCGGAATGGCCGTCGCCAGCGGAAACAGGAGCCCGAGCTGCAGGTACCCTAGGAGATAGCGATCGCCGAAGAACTTGAGATGCGCGAAGGTGAACGCCGCCATCGACGAAAGCGCGAGCGTCAGCGCAACGGTTAAGACCGAAATCAGGAGCGAATTGCCGAGCACCTGCCAATAGCGGTAGCCGGTCAGGATGTCCCAATAGTTCTTCCACACCCATACGCGCGGCAGCGAGAAAGGATGCGACTGCAAATCGCCGAGCGCCTTGAAGCCGCCCAGCGCCGTCGCGATGAGCGGCGCGAGAACGACGCCGGCGAGCACGACGAGCGCGGCGAAGAGCGCGATATTCGCCAGCGCGCCTGGACGGCGACCCGAAGGCTCGTGCGCCGCCGCCCCGGCTGCGGGCCGAATTCCAATCGACGTCTCAGTCATCGCGCATGAAGAGCCGTTGGTAGCCGAAGGCGAAGGTCACGCAGATGACGAAGAGGACCACGCCGACAGCGGAGCTGTAGCCGAAACGCATCCGGGTGATGCCGAAATAATAGAGGTAGGAGACCATCGTGTTGGTGGTCTCGAACGGACCGCCGCCGGTCAGAGGCGGAATGAAGTCGAAGAGCTTGAGCGAGCCAATGACCGAAAAGAAGATGGCAAGCCGGATCATCGGCCCGAGAAGAGGCAGCGTGATGTGCCGGAAGCGCTGAAACACGCTCGCCCCATCCATCTCGGCCGCCTCGAGCAGCGACCTGTCGATGCCCTGGAGGCCGGCGACGTAGAGCATCGTGTAGAAGCCGAAATATTTCCACAGGATCACGATCAGCACCGCGCTGAACGCCCAGGTCTTGTCGGCGAGCAGATAGTAGGGCTCGAGGCCGAGCGCGCCGGTGATCACGCTGGAGAGTCCGAAGCTGCCGTCGAACATGAAATGCCAGATCAGGCCGGCGGCCACGTCGGCGAGGACGTAGGGGAGGAAGAAAATCATCCGGAACCAGGCGGCGCCGGTGATCCGCCCGGCGACCATCAGCGCCACGCCGAGCGCGAGCGGTTGCTGGACGAGAAGCGAGACGGCGATGACGAGGCCGTTGTTGATCAGCGCGCGGTTGAACGTCGCGTTGCCGAACAGGTAGCCATAGTTCTTGAGCCCGATGAATTTTTGCGGCGGTCCGTAGCCGTCCCAGTGGAAGAAGCCGAACCAGCCGGCCTCCACGATCGGCAGAAAGACGAAGACCGTGAAGAGCAGAAGCGCGGGCGGCAGGAAGATGACGACGACCGCCCAGCCGTTTGCGGACATGCGCCGGGCGGGTTCGACATGGATCGTCTCGATAGCCGAGGTCGATTCGATCGCTGTCAAGAAACCGGTCCTCGCAATCCTGGCGCCGGCCCCGCCGCCGCATGCGGCGGAGCCAGAGACCGAAACCAGCGCCTATTGCTGGTCGGCCGCCTCTTGAATCGCAGCAGCCGCCGCCTCCGGCGTCATTTCCCCGGCTGCGACCGCCACCGACGCGTCGTTGATGACCCGGCCAACCGCGGGTCCGAGATCCTGATCGAAATAGTTCTGGTGATAGGTCGTCGTGGCGAGATCGGCGGCGAGGCGCTTGAAGAGTGGGTCGGTGAACGCGGCCTCGGAGCCCTTGACGACCGGTATGTAGGCCGCGGTCGCCGCCGCATCATCAGCGTATTTCGCCTGGCTGAAGAACTTGAGGAAATCCACCGCCTCCGGTGGCGCGGACTTGCTGACGAGCCAGCCGTTGACGCCGCCCAAGGTGTCGGTCGCCTTGCCCTTGCCGCCGGACACGACCGGGAAGGACAGGATGCCGATATCCTCTTCGGCCAAACCCTTGCCGCTGGCCGAGTTCGGCCCCTGCATGCCGAGCAGCCATTGGCCCATGAGGTCCATCGCCGCCTTGCCGTCGCCGAACATGCCGGACGATTCCGCATGCTTGGTCGCGAGATAACCCGGCTGGAAGGGATCGAGAGCGCCGAGCTCGCGCAGCCGCTTGCCCGCTTCGACGAAGGTCGCGTTCTTGAACCCGCCATCCTTTCCAGCCTTCGCGTCGGCAAGCGCGTGTTCCCCGCCGATGCGCATCACGAGATAGGCATAATAGAAGTGCATCGGCCACTTCTCGCCGGCGCCGACGACGATCGGGGTGATCCCAGCCGCTTTGATTTTCTTCACGGCGCCCAGGAAATCGTCCCAGGTCTTGATGTCCTCAGCCTTCACGCCCGCCTTCTCGAACAACTTCTTGTTGTAAAAGAAAGCAACCTCGCCAACCTCGAACGGAACGCCGACGACCTTGCCGTCGACCTTGAAGGCGTCATTCGCCGTTTGGGACAGCGCTCCCTCCCAAGGCGCGACATCGGCAGTGATGTCCTTGAGAAAGCCCGCCTTGTCCTGCGCCTGCATGACGCCGCCGCCCCAGCTGTAGAACAACTCGGGGCGGGAGTCGGCGGATTGCAGCATGGTTGGAAGTTTGGCCTTGAAGGCCTCGTTCTCCAGATACTTGAACTCGACCTTCACGCCGGGATGCGCGGCATTGTAATCGTCGGCGATTTTGTTCCAAACCGCCTTTTGGGCCGGGTTCTCGCTCACGTGAAGGACAGTGATGTGCGTTTCGGCGTAGGCCGGAGCGCTGAGAGCGGTCAGAGCGGCCGCGAGGATTGCGAGTTGGCGGAGTTTCATGGGCTTCCTCCGAAGGGGCGGCTCTTTTTGTCCGCGATGCGAATTAAATCTCTCTCGACTTTCGGGAGCTGTCAAGCCAGCCGACGCCAACGATTAGGAAAATGTGGAGCCGTGCGGTTGACACGCCGCCTGGACTTGAAAATAATTCCGCCTCCCGTAGAAAATCCGCGGGCCAAGCGGAAACGCCCGAGCGATGAAGACCGCCGATCCGGAATTGATGCGAGCGATCAATCGCTTCCATGTCATGGACGCGATCCGTCGGTTCGGTCCAATGTCGCGAGTCGAGATCTCGCAATTGACCGAATTGAGTTCGACGACCGTCTCCGCCATTACCGCGGCGCTGCTCGACGACCGACTCATCGTCCCGTTGCAGCTCGGCGCCGTGCGCGATGCGGGGCGAGGCAGGCCCAGGGTGATGCTCAGGCTCAATCCGGACGCGGCGCATGTGGTGGGCGTCAAGCTCGCCCACGACCAGATCACGGTCGCGGTGACCAATTTCTGCGCCGACATCCTGCGCTTGCTCGCGCTGCCGATCCGCATCGATCGCCAGACGGCGTCCGTCATCGGCGATCTGGTGGAAGACGGCGTGCGCCGCTGTGTCAGCGACGCCGGCCTCGACATAACTCAAATCTCGGGCGTCTGCGTCGGCCTTCCAGGCGTCGTGGAGCGGTCGGCTGGCATCTGCCGACAAAGCCCAATTCTTCAGGAGCGCGACGTGCGGTTCGGGGCTGATCTCGGCCATCGCCTCGGCGTGCCTTCGACAATCGACAGCGACGTCAATCTCGTGACCCTCGCCGAGTACTGGTTCGGGCAGGCGCGCGGTCTCAACGACTTCCTCGTCGTCAACGTCGAACGCAGCCTCGGCCTTGGCATTCTTCACAATGGCGAACTGTTTCGCGGCGCGAACGGCCTCAGTCCGGACCTCGGCGATCTTATCGTCCGCTCTCTGAACGGCGGCGGGGAGCGGCTCGCCGATTTGGCCTCGGAGGCGTCCGTTCTTATCGAAGCCGAGGCCCTTCTGCGCGAGAACGAGCTTGACGCGACGCTTCATCAGGGACGCGCGATTGCGCTGTTGTTGAAGCGCGCGGCCGGCGGCGATGAGCGCTGCGCGCGCATGCTCGCTGCGGCGGGCGAAGCCCTGGGCTTCGCCGTCGCGAGCCTCATCACGCTGTTCGCGCCGCCAATGGTGATCATTTCCGGGCGCGCCATGGCGGTGAGCGACCATTTCATCGCGCCCTTGCGCAAGACCGTGGCCGCTCTCCTGCCGGCGAGCCTCGCGGACGTTTCTGACATCGTCGTTCGCGAGTGGAGCGACGAAACCTGGGTTCGGGGCGCGGCGGCGATGACGCTCCGCGATCTTTACGGCGCGCCCTGGGGGACGACCGGGCCGGCGTCGGTGCGCGATGCACGCGCTTCGCAGGTTGGAGAATTGTGATGCAACCGGTAGGTATCGGCGTCATCGGCTGCGGGAACATCAGCTCCGCCTATCTGACCGCGGCGAGAAAGTTCCCAATCCTCAACCTGATCGCGCTCGCTGACGCCAATCCTGCGGCCGCCGAGGCCCGCGCGGCGGAATTTGGCGTTCCGGCGCGGTCGGTGGACGCGCTGCTTGCCGATCCGGCCGTGGAGATCATCCTCAATCTCACTGTGCCGAACGCCCATGTCGACGTCGGGCTGAAAGCGATCGCCGCCGGCAAGCACGTTCACTCGGAAAAGCCTCTTGGCGTCGCCGTCGCCGAGGCGCGCCGGCTGATCGAAGCCGCGGCGGCCAAAGGCTTGCGGCTCGGCTCGGCGCCCGACACCTTTCTCGGCGGCTCCCATCAGACTGCGCGGCGCGCCCTCGACGCTGGCCTGATCGGCCGGCCGATCGGCGGTTCCGCGTTTTTCATGTGCCCGGGCCATGAGCGCTGGCATCCCAATCCGGGGTTCTATTACCTCGCCGGCGGCGGCCCCATGCTCGACATGGGACCTTACTATGTCACCGACCTCATCAATCTCCTCGGGCCCGTGGCCCATGTCAGCGGCGTCGCCACCCGGACAAGGTCGGAGCGCCTCGTCACGAGCAAGCCGCTGGCGGGCGCGCGCATTCCGGTCGAGGTCGCCACCCATGTCACCGGGACGCTGATGTTCGTAAGCGGCGCGGCCGTGGCAATGACAATGAGCTTCGACGTCACCCGGCACAGGCACGGGCCCATCGAACTTTATGGCGAGGCTGGCTCGCTCATCGTTCCCGACCCCAACCGTTTCGACGGCAAGGTCGAATTCGCGACCGCCGCCGAGGACTGGCGTGAAATCGCGACCGAGGGCCCTTATGCCGACGGCAATTACCGGATCGTCGGGCTTGCCGACATGGCGCAGGCGATCCGCTCCGGCAGGCCGCATCGCGCGAGCGGGGAATTGGCTTTCCATGTGCTCGAAGTGATGGAGGCGTTCCAGACCTCATCCGATTCCGGCAAGGCGGTCACGATATCGACCCGGCCGGACCGGCCGGCTCCTTTGGCGCCCACGCTTCGCGTCGGCGAACTCGACTAGAAAGATATTGATGGAGGAAAGGATGCGCGAAGCCCTCATTGTCTGGGGAGGCTGGAGCGGCCATGAGCCGGAGATCGGCGCGGGCATCGTCGCCAAGATGCTCGAGGCGCACGACTTCAAGGTTTACGTCGAAAACACGACCGAGGCCTTCGCCGATCCGGCGATCGCGGACATGAGTCTCATCGTGCCGATCGTGACGATGTCCAAGATCGAAAAGGAGGAGGTCGAGAACCTGACTGCAGCTGTCAGGGGCGGCGTCGGCCTCGCCGGCTATCACGGCTGCATGTGCAACTCGTTCCGCGACAGCGTCGACTATCAATTCATGTGCGGGGGCCAATGGGTCGCCCACCCCGGCAATGTCATCGACTACCAAGTGGATGTCGCGAAGCCCGACGATCCGATCATGAAAGGGATCTCGAGCTTCCCCTACCGGTCCGAGCAATATTACATGCACGTCGATCCTTCGAACGAAGTGCTCGCGACAACCACGTTCTCAGGCGAGCACGCGCCTTGGACCAAGGGCGTGATCATGCCGGTCGTATGGAAGCGCAAGCATGGGCTCGGACGCGTCTTCTACAGTTCGCTCGGCCATGTCACGGCCGAGTTCGGCGTGCCCGAGATGAAAACCATTCTCGAGCGCGGCATGCTGTGGGCCGCGCGCTGACGCCCTAACAACCACGATCCACAATCCGAACTGCGGGCTTCAATCCCGATCCGTCGATCCGCCGCCTGGGCGCGGATCGGTGTTCAAGCAAGAGTGACGAAGCCCGCGGCGCTTTCGCTGCGCATGGTTGAACCAGATGCGCCAATCGCCTCGCGGCGCTTAACGTTCATCGTCAAAGATCAAAATTTATCCATGCCGTAGATGGATACTTCACTACCGCTACGTAAACCTCGCATTTCGGGCGTCGGATTAACCCCCGAAGGGCGGAACTGGCGCTAAACTTCGCCCGTCAGACGGAGCTTCCGTCAGAAGCGGCAGGGTGGCGAGGACTTCACGAATGGCTCGATGCGGCGGTGCGCTCAATGGAGTCGCAGCTTGCGGCGCTGCCCCGGGCATCGACATCACCGAGGCAGCCTTCAATGCGGCGCTGCTGCGCGAGCAATATCGCTCGCTGGCGCGGCTCGGTCCCTATGTCCACGGTGTCGTCATTGTCGCGGCGCTGGCGTTCTTCGGCGCGACGCCAACCGGCTCGCTCTTAACCGGGATCCTCCTGCCTACCGCGCTCATCGCCATATCCGTCTTTCGACTTGCTTCCTGGCTCCAGATACGCGCCAGTGTCGAGCGTGAGGCGCTCGACCTCGTCCGGCGCAGGGTGCGCGTGGCCAGCGTGCTCGGACCCGCGCTGACCCTTGCGTTCGCCGTGACAACGGCGATCTCGACATGGCGGGACGGCGTGGTCGAATTCGCGTTGGCGCTCCTCGCGGTCTGGGTCGTCGCCACCGTTTGCGCGATCTTTCTCAACAGGATCGCGGGCGAGGCGAACGTCATCGTCATGGCCGCGACTGCGCCGCTCGTCGCGGCATTCTTGGCCCGCGGCGCGGAATTGACGCTCGGGCTTGCGGCGCTGGTCACCGTCGCCGCATGTATCATCGTCCGGATGCTCGACGAGCATTTCCGTATGTTCGCCGAAATCGTATGGTCGAGGTTTGTGATCGCCGAAAAGCAGCGCATTGCCGAGGAAGCGCGGGAGGCGGCGATGGCCATAGCGCTGACCGACGATCTGACCGGGCTGCCGAATCGTCGCTGTTTTCACAACCTGCTAGCCGACAGAATAAGAACCGCAATGGAGTCCGGCGAGCCGTTTGCGCTAGGTCTTGTTGATCTGGACGGCTTCAAGCCCATCAACGACGTCCATGGGCATCCAGCCGGAGACCAGAATTCTGAGGCAAGTCGCCGACCGGCTCGCCAAGGCGATGGAGGGACGCGGCTCGGCCGCAAGGATCGGCGGCGACGAATTCGCTGTCCTCTGCAATGGGATTGGCGCGCACAACGAGGCGATCGCCCTCGGGCAGGAAATCCAGGCAATATTCGCGAAGCGTTTCGACGTGTCCCCGCTTGGCCTTCGCTTGACCTGCGCCTGTGGCTTTGCGCTCTTTCCGTCGTCCGCCGCGGAGTCGGATGAACTGGTGCGTTTGGCGGACGCTGCGCTCTACCGCGCCAAGGCCAGCGGCGCGGGCCACGCGGCCGTGTTTGACGCGGGAGCTGGACGCACGGCAGCCGGCGGGGGCGCCTTCGAGGACGTCCTTTCTCGCACGAGCGGCAGATCGGAAAGCGCAGTCCGATTTGGGCCAGTTGTCGACTACGCGACCCGACCGGAGGCTTCGAATCGCCTACATGCGTAGGCCGCAGGGCCCAAGAAACGTGGCAAGCCCCTCGGCCTAAGTTGGTCTGCGGCAGGAAGAGGCGTACAATTGCCGCGCCTCTGCGCCAGCCAATTTGAACGCTCGATGTCTCAACCAGAGGAGGGCGCGTGCCGAGCGGCATCCATCATGTGACGAGCATTGCTGGCTCGGCGCGCCGGAACCTCGAGTTCTATACCGGGACGCTCGGCCTGCGCTTGGTCAAGAAAACGGTCAATTTTGACGACCCAGGCTCTTATCACTTGTATTACGGCGACGCCGCGGGCCATCCGGGCACAATCCTAACCTTCTTCCCCTGGGAGGGCGTCGCGCCCGGACGGCTCGGGATCGGGGAAGCGCAGGAGACGGTGTTCGCCATTCCGGAGGGCTCGACCGGTTACTGGACCCAGCGCCTGGTCGAGAAGGGCGTCGCGCACGATCCGCCCGCCAAGCGCTTCGGCGCAACGACGATCGCGTTCAAGGATCAGGACGGGACCCGGCTCGCGCTGACCGGCGTCAAAGGCGTCGAGGCCAATCCCGGGTGGAGCGCAGGCGGCGTGCCCGCGGAACACGCCATTCGCGGCTTCCACAGCGTGAGCCTGCTCTTGGCCGAGGCCGGCCCGACAGCCGCGATCCTGACCGACGTCTTCGGCTTCGTCACCGGCGGGAGCGAGGGCGCGACGCAACGCTTTCAGGCGCCGGCCGTGAGCCTCGGCGCCGTCATCGATCTGAGGACGGCGGGAGAGTTCCTGTCCGCGCGCCAGGGCGCGGGCTCGGTTCATCACATCGCCTTTCGGGCGGCCGACGACGCGGAGCAGGAGGCGATGGTCCGCAAGCTCACGCAAGATCATCACCTGCGCACCACCGAGCAGAAAGACCGCAACTACTTTCGCTCGGTCTATTTCCGCGAGCCCGGCCGAGTGCTGTTCGAAATCGCCACTGATCCGCCCGGCTTCGCTATTGACGAATCGCCCGATTCGCTTGGGGAAGCGCTCAAACTGCCGCCATTCCTGGAACGCCGGCGGGCGGCGATCGAAGCCGCGCTGCCGAAGCTCGACCAGCCGTGATTGGACCCTTGCCGGTCCCGACGCTCCCCGGACGCCCGTGATGGCGCCCGAATTGGCCTATGTTCATCGCTTCGAACCTGGCGTGGACCCAAGCCGTCCGCCGCTTCTCCTTCTCCATGGGACCGGCGGCGACGAGAGCGACCTCTTGCCGCTCGGCCGCGAGATTGCGCCGGGCGCAGCGCTCCTCTCGCCGCGCGGGAATGTGCTCGAAGGCCAGATGCCGCGCTTCTTCCGCCGCTTCCGCGAGGGTCTGTTCGACGAGGACGACGTCCGCCGCCGGGCGGGCGAACTCGCCAATTTCATCGCCGAGGCGCGCCGCGCGTATGGCCTCGCTCAACCCTTCGCATTGGGCTATTCAAACGGCGCGAACATCGCGGCGGCGGTGCTGCTTTTGCATCCGAAGACTTTGGCGGGCGCCATCCTGTTGCGGGCCATGGCGCCGTTGGCCGAGCCGCCGAAACCCGATCTTTCCGGCGTGCCCGTGTTGATCCTGTCCGGGTTGAGCGATCCTATCGCTCCGCGGTCCACCGCCGAGAAACTGGCTGTCGCGCTCGCCGCGGCCGGCGCGCGCGTCGAGCGCGACGACCTGCCCGCAGGGCATGGACTGACCCAGGCCGACGTGACAAGGGCCAAAGCCTTCTATGCGCGAGAAGCGGAGCGTTCCCCGCGCTCCGGAGCTTGAGGGCTGGCGCCCACGGGCGCAAGTTAGAGAGAGTTTTTACATTTTTTCTGGGTGGTTCGGCGGCGGGGTCGCGACGCCGGTCAATTTGGGTTTTCTTGGCGCCTCTCGGTTTGGCCGCGAAAACCCCCATAAATCGCTATTGGATTTCCTTGGATTTCCTTGGATTCTCTCGTCCGAATCTAGACTTATCAATGGGTTACACGCGATTTTCGCGGAGAGAATTTTTCCTCGCGCTTTTCCCCTTTCGTTCGAGGCGCGGAACGGGAGCCCACAGTCGAAGCGCATGCGGGAAGCGCAGGATTGCTCATGGGGCAAGCTTAACTCTATTTCCGATTATCCGCAAGAACTTGTTGGCTCTTCTAGACTAGGGTCAAAACCCGAACGCCTCTATGGCGGCGACCGCTTTGGGCGGGCGGATTCCGGCCCTTGGGCAGCGAGTCTGCTGCGACGTAATCGGCAAGCGATGCGGCAAATAGCGGCCATTTCTCGTGATACAGAGGGTCTGAACGGGTCAAATCGACCCTTTCTCGCGAGAGCGCCTTGAAAGACTTCGGCGCCCATGGAGCCCGGCGCGAAGAGACGCAGAAAGCGGGATTGCTTCCGCGAAGATCGTGCGAAGGCCAGGTGGAGCCGACGCATTCGTCTTGTCGCGTGCATTCGAAGACTGTCGCATCGTCATGCCGACGATGTCGACAGCAGGCGAATCTAGGAATGCTCGTCGGACATAGCGGTGGCCTTATCGAAGCTCCAGCAGCCGAGAAGCGCGCCATTTCGCCGACCACTCGCAGAACCAAGAACTGGGCGTACCGTCATAGCCGTGGATACGTTAGACGAAGTCGGCTGCGGATTGTAGACTGGATAAGCTCACGTCGGTCAGAACCAGCGCTTGCCGTAGCGGTGGCATTTGGCCGTGAATTGTCGTTGGCTATGCCGAGCGTCGAAAGCACAGGACATGATGGCCACCACCGCGCGTGTTTCCGCGTGCACACCGCAATTGTTCACGAACGCGTGTAGTAGTGGACGCGGAATTGTCGGGTCCGAATGACGCATCGATCGGATTGCTCCAGGTGATCTCGGCTTGTGTCAGCTCGGCTCCAGCCGTCAACGTAGCCGGCTTGCGTCGCGTGGCTCGTAGACACCGCGGTCCGGTGTACAATAGACCGCAGTACGATCCTAGCGCTCGATGCTCGGCTCTGGATTCTATCGATTGCGATCAGTCGGCAGCGCTGATCCCGTCCGGATCAAGTACGCTAGCTTGCTGCGGCGTCCGGGGCGGACAAGCTCACCCCACTGGCCAGGATCGGTTGCAGTACCAAAGCGAACTCGACTGATACTCTTCGAAGGGCTCGTCAACAGCCCGAGGGCGGCCTGTCCGCGCAACTTGGCCGGCCAAACGTCGATTTTCACCTTTTGATATTGAGAGTTCTACCCGTCGATATGTTGGCAGGTATAGAACCCCTGTTGTACCAAGAGCAGCTTTGAGTGTCGAAGCGATGTTCTTCACCTCGTCTGAATATGCCTGTGAAAGCCCAATCCGCAGCGAGCTAATACGATCTGCTGTACGATCTGCCGACCAAGGCGAATTAATCCATACACGACGAAAGACTGGTGCCTCGCGAATGTCCTCGCCGTCGTACTTTAGAATTGCGTCCCGAACTCCGGTAGCATCCTCCTCTGCGATCATGTTCGACCTGTCGAAGCCCAGTCAGAGCCTCATCTGTGATCGTCGGAAGATCCTTCTGATGGACTACGCGAGGTCGGGATTGTCCTGCAATGCTCGCACTCCACGCGCTCAAATTTTAAACTTGATAGTTTGAGGAAATTTCTTGTAAGAAACGAATCAAGCGCTGAGAGGAAGATTGTTTTTCCCGCCGTTTTCCGCAATGACGATTTTTGCCTGCTCTCGGAAGTCGAGCCGAATGTTCTTGTAGCCATGAAGGCCTACCAGTGCGAAGCTTCTATGAGGGGAGTCGCATCGTTTGGCACGAGCGTATTCTCTTTGATTAGCGGTAATATGCGTCGTTAAGCGATAAAGATGATCATAACTGCAGGCACCCGCAACCGCTGAATTGGCGTCCTAGTTAAGGCGCGTCAACTCCTGGCATGTCCCCACTCCTTCGATTATGACTGCTTTACGTCGATAGCGGTCCAACGGATTGGGTTTTGACCCTAAAGCTTCCTGGCGACGAACGCGACGATCTCAGTCATGACAGTCGAAGCCGCCTGATCCATCGCCGCCGCGACATTTGCCGGGTCGGTTGAGGCGACCGGGGTCCGCAGAGTGAAAATTTGGTCGGCCACGATCCGCCCGCTGCCAAGCGAAACGATCCAGGCGGCAATGTCGACGTTGACTTCCTTCGACTGGGCGTCGAGCTCGAAGGCGCGGATGTCGAGATCAACCTCGTAACTCGCGTTGGCCGCGGGCCCGTCGATCCAACGGGCAAGCCCCGCGTTCTGGAAACTCTCCGCCAGCCGCGCTCGGAAAAGCCCGGGCAGCAACTCCGGCCAGCGCGCGCCGGCAAGCGTCTCCAGCGTCTGCGAATTGCGCACGAGGATGTGATCGCTGTCGAGGTCGGACGTCGCCGTCGCCTGGCCGACACGAAACTGCCCTCGGACCGCATGGGCAGGGGGAGGCCGCGCGGCGGAAAGATCGTACAGGGTCCCCGTGGGCCCGCTCGCGCAGCCCACGAGCGCAAGCGCAAACGCGCCCGCGACTACGAAGGCTGACCGACCCCGAAATCCACCCCCCCTACGCCCCATCATTGCCCGCCGTGATACTCAGGCAGCGAGGGCCTCGACCCAAAGAGCACCTGACTTGGATTCTGTCCGAGCGACCGCACCACGCGGTCGATGTCCTCGACCGTCCGCCTACCCTCGATGGCGAGCGCCTCGTATTCGCGCAAACCCGTATTTGTGAACCGGCTGAGCCCGGTCGCGATGTCCTTTATCCGAAAGTCGACATCGTCGGCGAGCTTCTTGACCGAAATCGCCGCCTCGCTGATGCGGTCAACCGCCCCCTTTGTGCCGGGCGAGCCAAGGAAGCTTTGGGCGCTCGTCAGCACGCCGTCGACCTTGTCGGCGGATTCGTTGAGCTTTGCCGACATCTCGGAGAAGTTCTTGAGCGTCGCGTCAATGTTGCCGCGATTCTGATGCACCGTCTCCACGACCTCGCTAGCCGAGTTGACGATGCCGGCAATCTTCTGCGAGTCGACCGCCTTTAGGAACGAGTCGGCATCGATAAGCGCAGTGTCCAGACGCCCCGCAGAATCGTTGAGGTGACCAGCGAGCACCGCTCCCTCGCGCGCTAAAGTCTTCACATTGTCTGAACTCTCGGCAAGCGCCTGGCTGAAAGTCTGCGCGTTAGCCAGAAGAGCGTGGATTTGGTCCGGCTCGACCGACTTAACAATACGATCGGCGTCCTGCGACAGGCTCTGGATTTGGGCCACGACCGGCTGGACTGTCTTGCTGAGCTCGGCCAGGTTCTTCAGCGTCACGTCGACATTGGGAGCGTTCTCGGCCAACGTCTTGGCGAAGGCATCGGCGCTTTGCAGCGTCGAATGGATCGTCGTCGAATTGTCGGCGAGAAGCTTGTCGGCGCGATCGACCACCGAGTTGCTCTTCGCCGATAAGCTCTGCACGTTGTCCACGATCGAGCGAACCTTATCCGGGTCGACCGCCTTCAGCACGCGATCCGCGCTTTGCGTCATGGTCTGGAGTTGCGCGACGACCGGTTGCACGGTCTTGCTGATTTCAGCCAGGTTCTTCAGCGTCGTGTCGACATTGGGCGCATTGTCGGCCAAGGTCTTCGAGAACACATCAGCGTTGTGCAGCGTCGACTGAATGGAATCGGAATTGTCGGAAAGAAGCTTGTCGGCGCGATCGATGACGGAGACGCCCTTCGCCGACATCGCCTGGACGTTGCCGACGATCGAGCGAACCTGATCGGTATCGACCGCTTGAACGAGCCGATCGGCGTCGTCCGACAAAGTCTGCAGGCGGGCGGCCAAGGGCCCAATTTGCTTGCCAAGTTCGCCCACGCTCTTCAGCGCTGCGTCGACTCCGGCCGAATTGTCGGCCAGCGCCTTTGAAAACTGATCGAGGTTCCCGATCGCGGAGTGGATCGGCGCCGAATTGTCGGCAAGGATCCTGTCGGCGTCGTCCAGAATTGACGTGGCTTTGATCGATAAGGCGGAGACGCTGTCCAGAATGTCCTGTAGCTGCACTGACTGTCCGGCGTAAATAACCGGCGGCCTGCCATTTTGGCCAACCAGCGCTGCTCCAGCGGTTGCGCCGCCCAAGAGGGCGACCACGGCGCCTCCAGTCAGGCCCTGTGTCTCGAGGCGCGCTTTGGTGTTCCTGTCGATCGGCGCATCCGAGTTCACGTCAATGTCGGCGACGACCTGATGCGGGTCGCTTCTCGAGAAAGTGAGATGCGTGACCTCGCCGACCTTGATGCCGTTGAACGAGACGTTGGCGCCGTTCGAGAGTCCCGCGACCGAACCGTTGAAGACAACCTGATAGCTCCGGTGACCGCCCGCCGCTCCGTAGCCCGCGATCCACATAATGAATAGAAACGCCCCGATGACCGCCGCCAGGGTGAAGGCGCCGATCAAGACGTAGTTGGCCCGCGTCTCCATTGTGCTTAGCGCCTCGCATTCTGGGGCCGGTCCTCCGCGGCAAGCGCAGCGGGCCGGTCTGCGCCCGCCGCGAGACGGATCACACCCCTCTTACCGTGGAAATAGGCCTTGAGCCAAGGGTCGTCGGAAAGCAAGAGCTCGCTGATCGGGCCGGCGGCGATAACCTTCTTATGCCCAAGCACCGCAACCCGGTCGCAGATCGCAAACAGGCTGTCGAGATCGTGCGTCACCATGAAGACGGTCAGCCCCAGAGTCTTTTGCAGCGTGCCGATGAGATCGTCGAAATCGCCGGCGGAAATCGGGTCGAGCCCGGAGGTTGGTTCGTCGAGGAACACGATCTCCGGATCGAGCGCGAGCGCTCTCGCGAGCGAGACGCGCTTGGTCATGCCGCCAGACAGCTCGGACGGCAATTTGTCGGCTGTATCAGGGGGCAAGCCGACAAGCGCCAGCTTCTGCAATGCGAGACCGTCGAGCGTGGACTGGGACAAGCCAAGATGCTCGCGCATCGGCGCCTGAATGTTCTGCCTCACCGTCAGGCTGGAAAAAAGGGCGCCCTCCTGAAACAGCACGCCCCATCGCTCGCCGACCACGAGACGATCGTGCGGAGTCATCTTATCGACGTCGTAGCCGAAGACTTCGATCGTTCCCGCCTGTTTGTGCAACAGGCCCAGGATCGTCCGTGTCAGCACCGATTTGCCGGCGCCTGAGGCGCCGACAAAGCCCAGCACTTCGCCGCGATAGAGATCGAGATCGAGCCCGTCCATCACCAGATGATCGCCGAAGCCAACTTTAAGGCCACGCACGCGAATGATGACTTCGCGCTGGGCCGGGCGGCGGGGCGCGGCGTCCACGTTCAATAGTCCACCGCAGCGAAGAACATGGCGAACAAACCGTCCATGACGATAACCATGAAGATGGACTTCACAACCGACGAGGTGACACAATGGCCCAGCGATTCGGCTGATCCGCGCACTTCCATGCCCTCAGTCGCAGCGATGAGGCCAATCACCACCGCCATGAACGGCGCCTTGATCAGGCCGACCAGAAACGTTTGAACCCAAATGGCGCTCTGAAGGCGCGTGAGGAAGATCGCGGGCGTTATGCCGGCGTAGATCCAACTGACGAAGAGACCGCCTCCCATCTGAGCCATATCCGCGAGGAAGGTCAGAACAGGCAGGGCGATCACGAGCGCCACCAGTCGCGGGATGATGAGCACTTCCAGCGGGTCGAGCGCCATGACCTTCAGCGCGTCGATCTCCTCGCGCATCTTCATCGACCCGATCTCGGCGGTAATCGAGGATCCGGTGCGCCCCGCAATCATGATCGAAGTCATCAGCACGCCGAGTTCGCGCAAACCCAAGACGCCGACCAGACTGACGGCGTAGTCCGCGGCGCCGAATTTGGCGAGCTGAAAGATGCCCTGCTGGGTGACGATCGCGCCGACCAAAAAATTGATCAGCATGATGATGGGCACGCTGCGCAGCCCGTACATCTCGAGGTGATACACCATCGGAGTCCAGCGCCAGCGCCACGGCTGCGCGGCGAGGCGCACGAACATCGCAACGACTTCGCCGAGATAGTCGACAATGTCGAAGAAATCGGCGCCCAACTCGTAGACTGTCTCGCCGACGGCCGAGAGCAGCGCGACAGTATGCGCGGGGGGGACGCGCGTGGACTTCTCGGGCGCGTGGTAGCCAGCCTCCTTGAGCAGGAGGTCGTGCTCGGGCCGCTCGCCGCGATAGGAAACGCTTGCTCCGGCAGCCGCCAGCTCAACCTCGGCGCGATCGATGAACCACGCGCCGGCAGTGTCCATGCGTTGCAGACCGGCGAGATCGAGGATTACGCGCTTCGCGTCTTTGGCGAGTGAAATGAGCGAAGCCCCGGCCGCCTCGAGCTGGTGTCCGGCGCTGACGATCCATTCTCCCGCCAGCGACAGCACGACCCCGTCCTGGCTGTCTTGACGAGCTACGGAAGGCGTTGCGGTCACCAAGCGCTCCGGCAAGCACAAACGGCGCTCATATCGCGCCGCCCCGCGACTGTCGAGCGATCACGAGGGCGTGACCCACCCGGAAAGGATCAGGGGAAAAACAAACCGAGTACGAATCGGACACCCTGTCACACGGACTCAGATTTGCGGACAAAGCGAGTCGAATCTTCCACCGCAACGCGGCGGCCGCGAAGATCATCACCAAATCGTCGGGCTGCTGCGCTCCCCGGGCGCCTCAAACCGAGACTGGCGGACCATCCGTCGGACAAACCATGAAGGAATCGGCGATGCGCGATTCGTCGCGTGTCGACCTTCAAAGGCAAGCGTCAATCGCCGCTATCACCCGGCCCCATCAAATCGCGGTTAACGAGCCGGCGCAGTCGCCGCCGATCATCGGGAGGCGAACGGTATGGTGATGTTCGCAGCCACCAATTATGGGCTCATCTACGCGGTGCTGCTGGGCCTGTTAACGGTCGCGACCATTCAAACCACCAAGGACCTCAAAGACCACATTAACCCAGGAGGCTTCGTCTATGGCCGGGGAGAATCCGAAGTTTCACATGTTCGCTTCGGTCGGTACTGGCGAAACGGAACGGAATCTACGATCCGCTGCGCGACGTCATCTGCGGAATCGTCAACCAAAACCTGCACGAGAGCGGCGTTCGCTGTTCGAGAGAATCGTCGACGCAAGCCTGCTGGTGCTGGGGCATCCGTCGGGAAGATCCGCGACCTCCTCGCGCTTCAGGCCGTGTCGCGCACACGGCCCATCAATCCATCATCGCCGCCTTGAGAATGCACACCATCGTGGCGTGGGCCGGGTTCCCGCTGAGGTTGCGGATCCGATGAGGCATATCGCAGCGGTAGCGCAGCGTCTCGCCGGCATGAGCCGCCGCCGTAGTCTCGCCGACCTCGACCTCGAGCTCGCCGTTCAAGACCGACAGGCACTCGACCGAACCGCGCAGATGCGCGGCCGATTCAAGAACCCCGCCCGGTTCCGCCTGGAAATCGTACCATTGGAGCCAGTCAACAGTTTTCAGCCAGCCGATCACGGCAAGACGGCACAATCCGTCGTCGGAGACGAAGATCGGCGTGCTCCCTCGCCCCAAATGCTCGATGAACGGGCCCTCTTCAGAGCCCCGCAGCATCGATTCGATCGACACGTCGAGCGCGTGGGCGAGGCGCCAGATCGTCGTCAGCGTCGGATTGGTCTCGTTGCGCTCGATCTGCGAGATGATCGATTTGGCGACGCCCGAATGCTGCGACAGGTCGGCGAGCGACAGCCCGTAACCCTTGCGCAGCTTGAGCACCGCCTGTCCGAGCTGGTTGGATAGCGACGCCGCCCCGGCTTCCAAAACTTTGGCTCTGTCCTTGCCTTCAACGCCCATGACGCGCCTCGAAATTTCCGTCCATCATAGACGAGTTCGTCCTAACTATCGTACAGTTTTGTTCGTTTTCTCGGACTCGCTCGGCTGAAAACTCCAGCAAGTCCTATTACAGCCTGGAAAGGAGAATGACTTGAAAGCGCCAGGCAAGGCCCGTCCGCCGAGGCGGCGGCGCAGCTTTGAAGACGGGGACTCGTTCGCAGCCGCAGGGACGCGGTCCGACCATGTTCAGTCTCTGGCGCGCGCGTTGGGCATCATCAACCAGCTCGCCTCGGCCGAGGAGGGCATGACGCTCACCCATGTCGCCGAATGTATGGGACTGCCGCCGTCGACCGCCCATCGGCTGCTCACCACCTTGGAGCAGGAGCGCTACGTGCATTTCGATCACGAGCGTCGGCTCTGGTCAGTGGGGGTGCAGGCGTTCATGACCGGCGCCGCCTTCCTGAGGACACGCAATCTCGTCGGCATCGCCCGCCCCTATATGCGGGCTCTGATGAACGAGAGCACGGAAACCGTGAATCTCGCGATCGAGGACGAACACGAGGCGGTCTATCTGGCGCAAGTCGAGTGCCGCCAGATGATGCGCGCCTTCGCCCGGCCCGGCGCGCGTGTGCCTCTTTATTGCTCGAGCGTCGGCAAGGCCCTCCTCTGCGCGGCGTCTGACGGCGACCTCGCCAAGGCGCTTGAGCGCCAGCCCATGCGGCGGCTGACCGAAAAGACCATTGTCAACAGAACGGCGCTTCGCCACGACCTTGCCCTGACGCGCGAGCGTGGTTTCGCCATTGACGACGAAGAACATGCGTTCGGGCTCCGCTGCGTCGCCGGACTAGTGTTCGATGAGTTCGGCGAGCCGATGGCTGCAATCTCGATATCGGGGCCGGCGGCACGCATCTCGAGCGAACGGATCGCCCATCTCGGCGCGCTCGTGCGACGAAAGGCCGACGAAATCACGGCGCAGTTCGGCGGTGCGTTGCCCGAGTGGCGCAAACTCAAATAGGCGAGCCGCCAGCGAGTTCCTACTCCCGCCGAGCGGGCCTATTCCCTCCCGCCGGGCGCACCTATTTCTCCCGCCGAGCGGGCCTATTTCCACAATGCGGAAAATGTTGTCGAGTCTCTTTGGCGAACGCTTTGTTCGGGTATCTTGACTTTGGCCGTATCCCCGTCGGGGCTTAAAAGGGGTAACTGCGTCGAGGCATGGAAGCAGGAGCTGCGCAGGTCGCTAGGCGATTTGCGCGAAGGCGGCTGGCGCCAGGGCGAGTTGGCGTTGCAGTTTCGAGAAGCGCACGTCAGCACGGTTGGGGGAACAGCAGGCGCAACCAAGAGCGTGTCGAGGCCAGAATTGACGCTTGGGAGTCCAGCGTCAACGACGGCCAGACAGGCGGGACTCCGGCAGGCGCGCTCGGCGTCGCGGCGTAAAAAGAACTTTTGTCACTAGAGGACCAAGGAGAGTCGAATGAAACTTCGCATTGCTTCCGTCGCCGCAATCGCCGCGGCGCTTATCGGGTCCGGCGTCGCCCGGGCAGACAATCTCAATACGCTGGAAGCGTGGCATCTCACGCCCCCGATCGACTGGCCGACCGTTCCGCAGGAGGGGCCGAAGGCTGACGCCATCAAGAAGATCCTAAAGGACAAGATCAAATTGCCGCCGGGATTCCATATCGAGCTCTACGCGCTTGTTCCCGATGCGCGCCACATGGCGGTCGGCCCGCAGGGCGTCGTCACCTTCGTCGGCACGCGCAAGACCAAGATCTGGGCGGTGACCGATCGCTCGCGCGCCGGCGCCGAGGGTGGCGTCGAAGTCAAGGAATTCGCCCCGACATTACCGAAGAGGTTGCCGAACGGCCCGTGCTTCTCGAAGGACGGATTCCTTTACGTGGTCGAGCAGAACCGCGTCCTGCAGTACCCTGCGGCCGAATTCTTCTACGAGAGCCCGGACGTCGGCGTCAGCGAGGTTGTTCCAGAGGGTCAGCTCATTCCGAAGTCGGAGGAGAGCTTCAACCACACCGCGCGAGAGTGCCGCGTGGGGCCTGACAACAAGCTCTATATCCAGCTCGGCCAGCCCTACAACGTGCCGCCGAAGGACAAGGTTGAACTCGACAAGAAGGTCGGCATGGGCGGCATCATCCGCATGAACCAGGACGGCACGGACCGCGAAGTTTACGCTACCGGCCTGCGCAATCCGGTTGGCATGGACTTCAACCCGAAGGACAAGACGCTCTGGAGCAACGACAACCAGGTTGACGGCATGGGCGACGACATCCCGCCCGGCGAAATGAACCGCATCGACAAGATCGGCGAGAACTTCGGCTTCCCCTGGTATGGCGGCGGACATACCCGGACCAACGAATACAAGACCGAGACGCCGCCGGCCGACGTCGTGTTCCCTGAAGTCGAGCAGGTCGCGCACGCGGCTGACCTCGGCCTCAGCTTCTACACCGGCGACATGTTCCCGGCGAAATACAAGGGCGCAATCTTCTCGACCCAGCACGGCTCGTGGAACCGCACCGTGCCGGTCGGCGCGCGGGTCATGGTCACCTTCCTGAAGGAAGACGGCCATGTCGCCGGGCCTTCGACCCCGTTCGCGGAGGGCTGGAACGACAACGGCCACTATCTCGGCCGACCGGTCGACGTCCAGCAATATTGGGATGGATCGCTGCTCGTGTCCGACGACCTCGTCGGCGCCGTCTACCGTATCTGGTACGACGGCAAGTAGGAACGGCCTGCTTCACGAGAGGACAGCTCCGCGTTCGCGGAGCTGTCCTTTTTCTTTCAACTCGCGTGGAGGATATATGCGGTTTTGTCTGCGGCCGTTGGCGAGAGCCTTCGCCCTTGGCGCCTGTTTAGCCATTTTCTTCGCGGCCCAGGACCGGGCCGAGGCGCAAGGCGACGCAAAGGCGGGGCGCGCGAAGGCGGAATCGGTCTGCGCCGTCTGCCACGGCGTCGACGGGCTAGCGAAAATCCCGGAAGCGCCAAATCTCGCCGGGCAGAACGAGAACTACCTGATCGAGCAGATCACGGCGTTCAAATCTGGAGAGCGGAAAAATGAAATGATGTCGGTCGTGGTTCAAGATCTCTCGGACGCCGATATCGCGAATTTGGCGGCGTATTATTCGGGGATCGAAATTTCGGTGGGCAAGACCCCGGCTCAATAGGAGCGCCGAAGGCGCGAGCACAATTCGCCATTCGACCACGTCCGGCGACACACCAATCTTAGGTGCGATGGACCAAGCGGTGTAGGCCGAAATATCGGTAAAGTCGCCGCCTGCTTTTGGGGCAGGCGGCGCCCGATATCACATCTCCGCGGACAGGTAGCTCGTCACTTCCATGCCCACGCAGACTTCGCGAACTTCAGGTGTCGACCATGCCATGGCGTCGTTTCCTTTTACGGTCTTGCGAGCTCCGTTCTCCCGGGAGCCGGAGCAACAGATAGGGTACCATGGCAGCCAAAACAATGGTCAAATGGGCGTCCAGAGTCGCTCCGATGCGGCGCGACTCATTGAGTCAACATGAATGTGATGAAGTCACCTTTTTCGGTCGCCGTACAGTCTCGGCCCAGCACGTTCTTGCAGTTTCGTCCAAACCATTTTTCCGTTTTCTCCTGATCGGTGTAGCGCTTTGGGCTCACCGAGACCGCCATCGGCTCGATGTCGTTGCCTGCGCGGGTTTGCCCGGTCTTTCTTGGGTCTGTCGTGTGACAGGTCGTGCAGGATGGCGTGTCCGGCCTGCCGGTTGAGAAATGGGTCCTGAAGAGATGCTCGCCTCGCTCCGCGGAAAATCCGCTGAAGCCGAAATCGGAGGTTTTCGCCTCGCTCGCATAGAAGTCGAGGACGGGCTTGGGCAATTCGCCGGCGGTGGCGGGCGCAAGCACGCAGACGAAAACGATGATGGAAATCAGGCAGCGATCGGTCGCATTCATTGAGAAGCTCGCTCGGGGATGTGGATGTCTTGCGGATCGAAGCGGCCCATCGAAGCGTCGCTATGACATTTTTCGCAGGCGCCTTTTGCGCCGACCGCCCTGGACTTGAAGACGCTGTCGGGAATGCCCCGGTGCGTGCGGATCCAGAACGGCGTCGCCGTCAAGCGAAGCGGATCCTGCGGGTTCGAGCGCTGAAGCTCGTGGGCAGCGCGCGTGTCCCATTTTTCCGCTGCGTTCGTCGTCAGGTAAACGCGGATTTGGGCGGCGACATTGGGCTTAAGGCTCGCGTCCTCGCCGAAATGATCGGAGAGATTCGCCAGGATTGCGATCCAGCGCGCACTCGGGGCGAGACTCGGCGGATACGCCATATGGCAGCTTCCGCATTCTTCCGCATAGGTCGGATCGAGCGGACCCGCTGGCACGCCCAACGCCGGGCGCGCCGACAGCGCCACGATCTGACGAACGGCGCCCGTCAGCAGGAGCAGAACACAGAGCCCAGCGAGCAGCGGTTTTGCTTTTACCGACCTCGCCGCCTGATCGGCGACGGAAGCGAGCTTCTTGCCTGTCAGCATGCCGCGGATGAGATCCGCCTGGCCATGAACAAACTCGTAGGCGACGCCCAGAAGATGGCCGCCAATCAAGACGAGGAGACCGTAAGCGAGCGCCTGGTGGAGTCCTTGCGTCGCCTTGCCTGCGTTGTAGGACGTCACAAAGGCCATGGGCCTTGCTTGTCGACGCCGCCCAGGGTGACGACGCCGGTCATCACGGAAAGAATGAGAATCGCCAGGAGCGTAAGCGCCATCAGGCTGCCAAGCGGATTGTGTCCCCGGTATCGCGGGCGGCGGCCGGCCACAAGCCCGACGAGGTCGGCGTTGACCGCGGTGAGCTGAACGGGAAAGCTAGAAAACCGCGCATAGGTCGAACCCATAAGGCCCCAGAGAACGCGAAAGGCGACGAGAGCTCCAATGGCGGCGCCTGCCGCGATGTGGATGTTCAGCACGTTTCGCGGCCCGGAAAGGCCCGTGACCAAAGCGATCGCGACGGCTGCAACCAAGAGCCAGTGGAACAGGCGGACGCCAAGGTCCCAGACCTGCGTCACATCAGGAGCGGCGGCGCACTTACCCATCGTCGTTCCGCCATTTCGACGCTTACCGGATGACCTTCCCGTAGTGGCAGGCGAGGCAGTTGGCGGCCGATTTGACCGCGCTGTGCTTCACTGCATCGAAGTTGAAATCCGCGTGCATCTGGTTCCACCAGGGCGTAGCCGTAATTCTCAAGGGTGTGCTGTCCGACGAGAGCGCAGCTAAGAAATGCCGGTCCCGAAACGTGGCGCCTGGAGAATCCGCAGCGTGCGAGGTCAGAAAATCGCGGATGACATCCAGGTCCTTCTTCGGGATCGCAGCGTCTTCGCCAAAATGATCGTCCATCGTCGACAGAATGGCGGCCCAGGAACGGCTGGGCAGCATCCGCGAGGGAAAGACCATGTGGCAGTCGCCGCATTGTTTAAGCTCCGCTGGGGCTCCAACGTTGGCCGGCTCCAGCGGACCCGGCGGCTCGGGGTCGCTTCGGGCGATGCTAAAGGCCGCTTCGATGGCCGCAATGAGGGCCACGACAGCAGCGCCGGCAGTCAGACGCTCAAGGGTCGACTTCACTCTTTTATCACCGTGGAGCCAATATCACCGTGAAGCCAAGCCCTCGTCATGACGGCCGACGGCGGCCTCCTCGCCTCTCCGCCTCAAAACGCCCCCGCGAAGGCGCCGCCGTCGATGAGGATGTTCTGCCCCGTGATGAAGCCCGCGTGGGCGCTCGCGAGAAAGGCGCAAAGCGCGCCGAATTCGGCCGGATCGCCGAATCGCCCGACCGGGATTCGCGCCTTCGAATCGGCGCGCGCCACGTCGACGCTGACGCCCCGCTGCGCCGCCGTCCGCGCGAGGCCGGATTTCTGCCGGTCGGTTTCAAACGATCCGGGCTGGATCGCGTTGATCGTGACGTTGTCGCGCGCGAACAGCCGCGCCGCGGAAGCGAGAAACGCGGTTAAGCCCGCGCGCGCGCCTGACGAGACGTCGAGGCCGGCGATTGGCGCCCGGACCGAACTCGAGGTGATGTTGATGATTCGGCCAAACTTGCGCTCGGTCATGCCCGGCGCCAGCGCCTGAACCAGCGCGATCGGGGTCAGCATGTTGGACTCGATTCCCTTGAGGATATCTTCGCGGCTGATCTCGCCGAAACTCTTGTACGGCGGCCCGCCGTTGTTATTGACCAGAATGTCGGCGTCCGGGCAGGCGGCGATCAACTCGGCGCGCGTCTCGGCATGGTCGAGATCGCCAAGCACTTCGCGAATCTCGACCCCCGTCGCCTTTCGCAGTTCGCTTGCGGTCTGATTGAGGGCCTCCTTGTCGCGCCCGTTGAGCACGACCGCGCATCCAGCTTCCGCCAGCGCCCGCGCGCAGGCGCGGCCCAAGCCTTTGCTCGACGCGCAAACGATCGCCTTCCGGCCCGCGATTCCTAGTTCCACTGTGGCGCCCCTGCTCTCGACACTCTTTAGGTCGACAATTATAAACGCTTCGAGTGCGTCGCGTCATCGAAGCGACATGAGAATCTGCGCAGTCATTTCTCGTTGTTCGCCCCCTCGCGAGGAGGCCCCCCGGTGTCCAAGTCTCATCAGACCCATCGATACAGGACGATGTTCCTGTCGGATTTGCACTTGGGCACGCGCGGCTGCCAGGCCCATCTTATCCTGGATGTGCTGCGCCATGTCGAGGCCGACACCATCTACCTGGTCGGCGATATCATCGATGGCTGGCGGCTCCGCTCCGGCTGGTACTGGCCGCAGGCGCATAACGATGTCATCCAGAAATTGCTGCGCAAGGTTAGGCGCGGCGCGCGAATGGTGTTCGTTCCCGGCAACCACGACGAATTCGCCCGTCAGTTCTTTGGCTTGACGTTCGGCGGGATCGAGATCAAGCGGCAGGCGATTCATACCGCGGCCGACGGCAAGCGGTATCTCATCATTCACGGCGACGAATTCGACGTCGTCGTGCGCCATTCGAAGTGGCTCGCCTTCTTCGGCGACTGGGCCTACGATTTCGCCTTATTCGTCAACACCCATTTCAACGCGGCGCGGCGGGCCTTGGGCCTGCCCTATTGGTCATTTTCGGCATGGGCGAAGCTTAAGGTCAAGAACGCGGTCAATTTCATCGGCTCGTTCGAGCGGGAGTTGGCGGGGGAGGCCAGAAAGCGCGGCGTCGACGGCGTGATCTGCGGCCACATCCATCACCCCGTAATCCGCGACATGGAAGGCGTGATCTACGTCAACATCGGGGACTTCGTCGAATTCTTGCTCGCTGGTGGTCGAGCACTACGACGGCCGCCTCGAAGTGCTGCGCTGGAAAGATCCATTGCAGGTCGCCGCGGGAGTTGAGGATGACGCATCGTTCGAGCAGGAAGCGCCCGATGCGGCAGCCGAAGAGGCGCAAGCGGAAGCTGCTTAATGCGCATCCTGATCGCCACCGACGCCTGGCGCCCGCAAGTCAATGGCGTGGTGTCGACCCTGGAGCGCATGAACTCAGGCCGCGACTGAATTGGGCGCGGCGTTCGAATTCCTCACCCCGCAGGGCATGTGGAGCGCTCCCCTGCCCTCCTACCCTGAAATTCGCCTGGCGATCCCGTCCTGGCGACGGATAGACGAGCGCATCGAGGAAGCGAAGCCAGACCACATCCATATCGCGACCGAAGGCCCGATCGGCTGGCTGACACGGCGCTATTGCCTCAGGCACAAGAGGATCTTCACCACCAGCTATCACACGCGCTTTCCTGAATACGTGTCGGCGCGGGTCCGAGTTCCCGAATGGCTGACCTACGCGGGTTTGCGCTATTTCCACGCGCCCTCGGCGGCCGTGATGGCGCCGACCCCGACGATCGCCGCCGACCTCACACGACGCGGCTTCGCTCGGGTCAGGCTCTGGACGCGCGGCGTCAACCACGCCGTTTACCGCCCGCGGCCAAAGCGGGCGCTGGACTTGCCGCGGCCGATCTTCCTGTCGGTTGGACGGGTGTCGGTGGAAAAGAATCTTGAGGCGCTGCTCAGCCTCGATCTCCCCGGCTCGACCGTCATCGTCGGCGATGGGCCAGCCCGCCGCACCCTCGAGCGCCGCTACCGCCATGCCCACTTCCTTGGCGCCAAGCAGGGGGAAGCGCTGGCCGACATCTACGCGAGCGCTGACGTTTTCGTCTTTCCCTCGCGCACCGACACGTTCGGGATCGTGATGATCGAGGCCATGGCGAGCGGCTTGCCGGTGGCGGCTTATCCTGTGCCCGGGCCGATCGACGTCGTCGGGCCCGGCGCGGGCGTGCTCGACGAGGATCTGCGAGCGGCCTGCCTCAAGGCGTTGACCCTGCCGCGCGAGCAGGCGCGCGAACATTCGATGCGTTTCACCTGGCAAGAGAGCGCGCGCCAGTTCCTCGACAACATCGAGGCGAGCCGGTCGGATCTCAAAGTGGCGGTTGCCGCCTCGTCCGGGCCTCTCAGAGGCGCTCGACCGATCGAGAATCGCTAACGCCCGAGCCTGGGGATACAACTTCGCGCGCGAACCCGCGCCAAGGAAAACCAAATAAAACCAAGCAAATAAGCTTGGATTTCCTTGTTTTTCCTTGGCCGAATCTGGACTTTTCAATGAGTTACGGCGAGTTCAAATAAAAAAATGCCGCGCCTTCCGAAGACCCGCTCTGGTTGCAAAGCACGGGCGCAGCGCGCTATTGGCCTCCCCTCGAAGCAGGATTGGAATTCCCGCCGACCCCGTTTGACATCATAGGGCGATCTTACCCCAGCTTTCGGCTTTACGCAAACAAATGTCGAGGGCTTGTCGCCAGCCGCACGCCGATCTTCCGGGCCTAGCCTCGAGGCTTAGGGCGACCGCCGCGGCGGCTGTCGCGATGACGACCGGAGCGAAGGCGCGCGCCAGACAATCAAGGCAACAAAGCCCGCCGCCGCAATGGCGAAATCGGCCGGACCCCGGACCGCGCTGGTCCATACCGGATTATAGAGCGCCGAAGCGAGCAAACCGACCACGGCCGCATTGACGCCGGCCATCGCGGCGCGCGCATTGCTTGCTTCGCCCAAGCCCGGCGCGCGAGCGTGGCCGAGCCCATGCGTCAGCGCCTCTTGTGCTTGAGTCTACGCACGTGCCGTCCGGCCGCGTCTCCTCCCTCCCTTGTGGGGGAGGAACAAGGAGGGGTGGCGCGGGCGAACGAAACAAACAAGCAGCGGCGCAGGAGGCTCCAGCGCAACACGAGCCCCAGTTTCGGGCACGCCGCCGCTGAAGCGGCCTTTACGCTGCCTTCGCCAGCCGCTGCTGCACCATTGTCCTCAGCTTGTTCAGATCGTGCGCGAACAGGCGGATGCCATCGGACAACTTCTCCGTCGCCATCTGGTCCTCGTTGAGCATCCAGCGGAAGGTCTTTTCGTCCATCGCGATCTTGGCCGGCGCAGGCCCAGGATGAGCCGGATCGAGCCGTCGCTTGAGCTCTCCCTCCTCCTTCGACAGCGCCTCGAGGAGCTGGGGCGAAATGGTGAGCCGGTCACAGCCCGCCAAAGCCTCGATCTCGCCGGTGTTGCGGAACGACGCGCCCATGACCACCGTCTTGATTCCGTAAGTCTTGTAATAGGCATAGATGGTGCGGACCGATTGGACGCCCGGATCGGTTTCCGGGGTGTAGGGTCCCCCGCCCGCTTTCACATGCCAGTCCAGGATGCGCCCAACGAAGGGCGACAGGAGAAACGCCTTCGCGTCTCCCGCTGCGACCGCCTGGGCCTGCGAGAAGGCGAGAGTCATATTGCAATCGATGCCCTCGGCCTGCAGGCGCCGCGCGGCTTGCACGCCTTCCCAGGTCGAAGCGAGCTTGATCAGGATGTGCTCGTGGCCGATGCCCCGCTCCTTGTAGAGCGCGATGAACGACTTCGCCTTGGCGACCATCCCCTCCGTATCGAACGAAAGATCGGCGTCAACTTCGGTCGACACGCGGCCAGGAACGATCTTGGTCAGTTCCGAGCCGAAGTTCACCGCGATGCGGTCCGTCACTTGGCCGACCGAAGCCTTTTGCTTGCCGCCCCAGGCAATCGCCTCATCGACAAGGCGCGCATAGGCCGGCATCTCCGAAGCCTTCAGGATCAACGACGGATTTGTCGTGGCGTCGGTCGGCTTGTAGGCGCGAATCGAATCCATGTCGCCGGTGTCGGAGACGACCGTGGTCATCGTGCGCAATTGTTCGAGCTTACTGGTCATGGACGAGCCTCCTTCGGCGACTTCCTTTTACTTAAAACAGGTTCCCAGTCGGCACGATTGTCGCGCCTCAGGGCGTCATACGCAAGCGCGAAGCCCAAAGCGCCGCCGGAACCTAACGCGCCCGAGCCAGTTCTTGGTCGCAGCCACTGTCATCGCCAAGGAGCGCGCCATGCCAACCCGCAAGAACCTCGAAGATCTTTTCTCCGAGACTCTCAAGGATATCTACTTCGCCGAAAAGCAAATTTTACGCGCCTTGCCCAAAATGGCCAAGGAAGCCTCGACGCCTGAGCTCAAGCAGGCTTTCGAGACCCATCGCGACCAGACGGAAGGCCACGTAGACCGGCTCAACGAGGTGTTCGAACTCATAGGCCGGCCTGCGCGCGGCAAGACCTGCGAGGCGATCCTGGGTATCATCGACGAAGCCAAGGAGATCATGGAAGACTTCAAGGGCGCCGAGGCGCTCGACGCCGGCCTCGCCTCGTCCGCTCAGGCCGTCGAGCACTACGAGATCGCCCGTTACGGCACGCTCAAGACCTGGGCCAAGGAACTTGGCCACAACGACGCCGCGAAACTCCTCGACGAGACGTTGCAGGAGGAAATCAAGACTGACCAGCTCCTGACCAAGATCGCGACTTCGAACGTCAATATGAAGGCGGCCTGAGGGGCTGAGCTCATAGGCGGCCGGCGTGGCGATTGCTGGCCGCCCGCTCACTCTTTTCCTCTGACGACGCCAATCGCGAATCGAGCGAGCGCGAGAAGCGGGGGGACAAGTCCAACACAGCACGCGAGACCCCATCCGCCGCGCGCATAGGCCCACGCTCCGAGCGCTGAGCCCATGGCGCCGGCGGCGAACAACGACGCCAGATAGACGCCGTTAGCCCGCCCGCGCGCCTCCGGCGCGAGCGCGAAAACCGCCCGATAGCCGAGAACGAGGTTGGTCTGGACGCCGAAGTCGATAACGACCGCGGCGATCACAAGAAGCGCCAGAGACGATCCCGGCGTGGGGAGCAATGTGACCAGCAAACCGGCCAGGACCAGAAGCATCGCGACGCATGTCGCGGGCCGGCTCCAGCCTCGATCGGCGACCCGGCCTGCGAGCGGCGCGGCGATCGCGCCAGACACTCCGACGAGCGCGAAAAGCGCGATGCCGTTCTGCGTGAGGCGGTGTTGCGGCCCCGCGAGCAAGAGAGGGATTGTGGTCCAGAACAGACTGAAGCCAAAGAAAAGGCAGGCCTGATAAAACGAGCGCCGGCGAAGGATCGGCGTCGCCCTCGCCAGATGAACCATTGAGCTCATGAGCTCGAGGTAAGTCATTTTGGTGTGCGGCGCGCGGGTTGGCAAAGCGCGCGACAGGACCGCGGCAAGCGCCGCCATGGCCGCGGCGGAGAACGCGAAGACCACCCGCCATGTCGTTTGCGCGGCGATAAAACTCGAAACCGGACGGGCCGCCATGATGCCGATCATGAGCCCGCTCGACACCATGCCAACGACGCGACCGCGCGTCGCGTCGGGAGCGAGGTTGGCGGCAAGCGGAATCAGGATTTGCACTGCGACCGAGCCTAGGCCAATGAGGCCCGCGCAAGCGAGAAAGATGCCGGCGGATGGGGCGAAAGCGGCGCCAGCAAGCGCGACGGCGCTGATCGCGATCGACGTTAAGATCAGTCTGCGGTTTTCAACCAGGTCGCCGAGCGGAACGATAAAGAAAAGGCCGGCGCCATAGCCTATCTGCGACATTGTCACGATAAGGCCCGCCGCTGCCGGGGCGAGGCCGAGCGAGCGAGCAATCTCCGCGATCAGCGGTTGGGCGTAATAGATATTGGCGACGATGAGGCCGCAGGCGGCGGCCAGCGTCAGAATGGCGCCGAGGGAGACGTCCGGCTCGCGCGGGGCCTTGAGCAACGCCGGCTGGGGCGCCGGCGTGCATTCCGCCTCCGCAATTTTCACCCGATCCACCGGCAACTCCCGTTCTCAAATACAATGGCCCTCCCTTGAATGATTGGCGCGCGGACCGCCTTGGCCGGCGGGATCCCCGCAATCAGCGCCATAAGGACTCGCGCGACCCCGCCATGCGAAATCACAAAAGCGTGTTCGCTGAGGCCGTCGAGCCATGGACGCAGGCGGTTCGCGAGCATAGCGTAGCTTTCCCCGCCCTCAGGCACAAACGCCCAGCGATCCTCGCGCCGCGCCCGTAAGCCTTTGGCGTCCTTGGCTTCAATCTCCGGCCAGGTCAGCCCTTCCCAGACGCCGAAGCTGAGCTCCTTCAAGACGGGATCGAGGCGGTAGCCCTCGGGCGTGAGACCCATTGCGTCGCGCGCGATCTCCATCGTCTCCCGCGCGCGCCTAAGCGGCGAAGCTAAAAAGGCCTGGGCTTGTTCAAGCCGGTCGATCTCTTCTCCGACAAGGCGGCGCAGCGTTCCGCCGATCGCGCGCGCCTGCTCGCGCCCGCGTGCGTTGAGAGGAATATCGAGCTGTCCCTGAAGCCGGCTCTCGGCGTTATACGCCGTCTCGCCATGGCGCACGAAAATAAGGCGATGCGGAAATTCCGGCACGGCTAGAGACAATCCCCCTCGAACAACGCTCAAGCTTCGAGCGCCAGCGGCCGGAATCCCCATTGCTTCGCCAGCGCCCGGCATTCGCTGACCGTTCCGACGCCGGCCGTTGTCGACACCGCGCGCATCGACGCTGCGGCGCATGCATGCCCGAGCTCAAGACACTGAACAATTGGCCATTGCTCATGCAGCCCATAGAGCACGCCGGCGGCGAAGGCGTCGCCCGCGCCGTTTGCGCCCACGATCGCGCTCGCCGGGAGGGCGACCGAGCCCAGCGCAACCCGCGAACCGTCGCGTCCACCCACCACCCCACCTTCGGGGAAATGCGCCGCCGCCCAACGCATGGAGCCGAGCGCGAGCACTTCGTCGATCGCCCGTGCGACTGCGGCAGGGTCGGTCGAGCCGTCGGCGCGCCGCGTCTCGCGTCCCGCCAGCGCGCCGATCTCGTAATCGTTGACGATGAGGTAATCGAGATGCGGCAGGCAGGGGCGGCCGAGCTCGGCGAGCCGCTCGGCTCGGGTCGTCATCAATTCGAGATTGGTCAAGAGGCTAGCAGCGCGCGCCGCGCGCAACACCGCAACCCAGCCGTTAGCCTCGTCACGCCACGGCCGATCCATCGCCTTGTGGGCGCCGGGCAATCCAAGATGCAGAATTTTTGCCGTGGTCGAAGAGAAATCGAAGTCGTCGGGCGTCATCTCGGCCGCCACGCCCTGGTGATAAAAATGGGTGCGCCGGCCGTTGGCCGCGACATTGAAAGCGTCGACGCTCATCGTCGCGCCTTGAGGCCGCGCCTGAAGCGCGGCGCGGTTTATGCCGCGCGCGTCGCATTCGTGGAAGAGAAAGCGCCCAAGGTCGTCATCCCCGACGACCCCCATCGCCTCGACGGGAAAGTCTGGATCGAGGCGCTTGAGGTCCAACGCCATGTTCGAGCCGGACCCGCCGTTTTGGCGGTCGATCGCCAGCACCTCGTTGGAAGTGTCCTCATCCGGCCAGCGCGCGATCGACTTATTGAAATCGACGCACCAAGTGCCCGCCGACAGCACGCCGCGCCGTTCGCTCATCGATCAGGCCGACTTAAGGACGGCTTCTGTGATCGCGCTGTCGATCCCTATCTCGCGCGTCGGCTTCAGACCCTGCTTCTGAAGCGCCGCGTGGTAGTCTTTGACCGCCTCGGGCGGGGTCATGGCGCCGTCGGCGACCGCGCGCATGAGGCGGACGATGTCGAGCGGGGATTCGGCCAGGTTGATCTTGCGGCCGAACAGGGCGACGCGCGCCCCATATTTCTCCGCCTGATGAATGAGCTCGAAACAGTCGCGGGTCGTCCCTGCTCCGCCGCCCAGCACACCAACCACCAGGCCGGGGTCGAATGACGCCAGCTCCTCCAGCGCTCTCGGTCCGTTGTAGGCGATCTTGAGGAATTTCGGCCGCTCCGCCTCGGTGAGGCCGGCGAGGCACCGGACGATCGCATCGTTGACGAACTGAGGCATGGTCTCCGGCGTCAGCCCGCGCTCGACGTTCGGATTGAACACCTCGAGGAAATACGAGAAGCCGTTCTCTTCGGCGTCATCACGGAAATCCGTGAACGCCTCAAGCGAGACATGGTCGGCCTCGATGTCGTTGGTGAACGTGATCGAATAGAGCCCGAGGTCGGTCAGCGGCTTCACATGGCTGAGCGACGCGGTGCGGAACGGCCGCGACGGGTGGTTGTGAAAAGACGCGCCGCGATGGCGCCAGACGTCGGTCGTGTCATTGGCGCGGATGACCGGCTTGACCCCCGTCCCGGCGAAGACATTGCGCTTGACGAGACTTTCCAGATTCGAGACCGAGGTCAGCATGATGTCGACGACGTCCTGCTTCACGATCGCCTCGATCGAATCGAGGAACTCGGCGCGCGTGCGAAATCGCGGCGCGACTCCCCCGGCCGTCGAAGCCGGCCCCACCGCATGCAGGCCTGGGCCCATGTCGGGGTCCTTGGCGTCGGCGATGATGAAATCCGAGGGCCGATAGGCGCCGCTGCGGATGCGTGCGAGCTTTTCGTCGAGTCTGAACATGAACGCCTCTCCAGTTTGGCGGCCGGTTTACAGGCCGCCCTCCACGGATGGCAACCGGCTTGAGCGGGCCGCTGGCGCTCGTCGCCGGTTGTCGCTAGTTTCCCGCCCCCGGCGGGGCCCGCTATTGCGGGTGGAGTGTCGATGGCCAAAGCTTTACGCAACCCGCGCAACGCCAGGACCGTCCGCGATTGCCTGATTGCGGCGGCTGGATTCGCGTCTGCTCTTGCGGGCGCCGCCGCGCCTGCGCGCGCCACGGACGACGACCCTTACGCTCGGTCCGAAGCCTGGCTCTGCCGGCCGGGCGCGTCCGATCTTTGCTCCGCGCCCGTGGTCGCAACGGTCGTGCAAAGCGACGGCTCGCGCGCAACCCGGGTTTTAAAGCCGAACCCCGCGGCGCCGATCGACTGCTTCTACGTCTATCCGACCGTCTCCGAAGATCCGGCTGGAAATAGCGGCATGACCAGCGGACCCGGGGAGAAGCGGGCGGTCGCCCAGCAGTTCGCGGCCTTCGCCTCGGTCTGCCGGCCGTTCGCGCCGATCTACCGTCAGGTGACGATCGCGGGCGTCGAGGCCGTGCTCCGACACGAGCCGCTGCCGGTGGATTTCAAGCTTCCGTACGAGGACGTGCGGGCCGCGTGGCGCCATTACCTCGCGCATGACAACGACGGTCGTGGGGTTGTGCTGATCGGCCATTCGCAGGGCGCGCGAATCCTCGCGCGGCTCATCGCCCATGAGATCGAGGGCAAGCCCGAGCAGCGCCTCCTCGCCGGCGCCCTCATCCTCGGGTTTGATGTCGAGGTGCCGGAAGGCAAGGACGTCGGCGGGACTTTCAAGGCGATCCCGCTCTGCCGCTCGGCGGGACAGAGCGGCTGCGTGGTCGCCTACGAGACCTTCCCGGCGAGTTCGCTTCCGCCGGACGATTCCCGCTTCACCCATCCTGAAACGCCAGGCACGGAGATCGCCTGCACCGATCCCGCCGCGCTTGCCGGCGGCAAGCTCGATCCCATTCTCGCGACCCAGACGAACCTCATCGGCAAGCCCCCGCTCGATCCGGGCTGGGCGGCGTTCGTCAAGCCGCTCGACGCGCCGTTCGTGTCGCTGCCTGGAATCGCGTCGGGCCATTGCGTCGAGGGACCGGGCGCCTCCTATCTTTCGGTCTCGATCAACGCGCCGCACGCGCCTGGCGCCTGGCCGGCGACCCTCCCCGGCAACCTCGTGATGGACGGGCGGCTCCTGAAGAGCTGGGGCTGGCACTTGATCGACGTCAATGTCGCGATGGGCAACCTCATCGACTTCGTCTCGACGTTGCGAAAGGCCACCCCGTAGGCAGATTCGACGCCCGCGCACTATGCGTCCATATTTTCCAACCGAAGAGCAAAATGATGCCTGAGTCGCAACGTCTTCGCATTCTCCTCATCGGCGCAAGCGGAGTGCTCGGGCGCGCGATCGTGGCCGAGCTTTCGCCGCGCCACGACATCGTATCCGCTGGATCGAAGTCGGGTGACATTCGCATGGACATCGCCAATCCGGCGAGCATCGTAGCGGGCCTGAAAGCGGCAGGGCCGCTGGACGCCGTTGCTTGCGCCGCAGGCGCCGTGAACTGGCATCCGCTTTCCGCGATCAAACTCGCGGGGCTGGAAAAGTCCTCCTACGGATTGGGACTAACCAATAAACTCATGGGCCAGGTCAATCTGGCCCTCGCCGCCCGCGACCACATCAACGACGACGGCTCGATCACGCTGATCGCCGGCGTGCTTTCGCAAACGCCTATCGTTGCGGGTTCGTCCGCCAGCATGGTCAATGCGGCCATCGAGGCCTTCGCGATGGCCGCCGCGATCGAAATGCCCTCCGGCATCCGCATCAACGCGGTAAGCCCGACCGTATTTGAGGAATCCATGGCGGACTTCGGGCCGTTCTTTCGCGGTCACGATCCCGTGCCGGTCGCCCGCGCCGCCCGCGCCTTCAGCCGCAGCATCGAAGGCTCTGAGAACGGCCAGACCTATCGCGTGGTCTGATCGCAGCAAATGAACAAAGTTTTATTCGTCTACATCACGCTTGCTGCGCTTACGCTTGGCGTTTTCGCGATCTGGCCCGAGCTCGACCTCATGGGCGCGCGCCATTTCTACCATCAGGGGGGCTTCTTCGGCCGCAACGACTTCGAGCGCTTTGGCCGCGACTTTTTCCGGGTGACGCCGTTCGTCGTGCTGGCAGCCTATGCGGCTTTATGGCTCGCCAAGCATCGAGGGGTGAAGGTCCGCTGGGCGCCGAGCGGCCGAGCGATGATCTTTCTCATCGCCACGATGATCATTGGGCCGGGCCTTATCGTGAACGTCGGCCTCAAAGATCATTGGCATCGTCCCCGTCCGATCCAGACGCAGGACTTCAACGGGTCGAGCCCTTTCACGCCCTGGTATGACGACAACGGCGGCTGCAAGAAGAACTGCTCGTTCGTCTCCGGCGAAGCCGCGACCGGCTTCTGGATGGTTGCTCCGGCGAGCGTGCTCCCCCCGCCGTGGCGCGGTCCAGCGATCATCGCCGCGTTCGCCTTCGGGTTTGGCGCGAGCCTCTTGAGGCTCGCCTTCGGCGGCCACTACCTCAGCGATGTGCTGCTCGGCGGGCTCATCATGCTCATTGTCATCGAGGTCATCCGCCGGGTGATCTGGCCGCTCGGCGGCTCCGAGCCGGAATCGCTTCGAAACCCGGGGCTCCAACGCGCACGAGGCCGCGGCGCTGCGGGTCGCCTCGCCAGGTAACCTGTGGCCCGCGCTGATTGACAACCGTGCGGCCGAGGAATCTCCTCATCTTAAGGTGCAACGCGGGGAAGACCGTGGCGGAGACGCCAATCGTCGGTCGGCGGCGATGGGGGATTGGGCTTCTGCTCGGCGCGGGCATTCTCATCAACTATTTCGACCGGGTGAACATTTCGGTCGCGGCGCCGCGGCTGCAGCAGGAGTTCGGCCTGACGCCAGCCGATCTGGGATTGCTTTTCAGCGCCTTTTTCTGGTCCTACGCGATCCTGCAGATCCCCGTCGGAATCGTGCTCGACCGGCTTGGCGTGATGACGGTGAGCCGCATTGGCGCGTTTCTATGGGGCTTCGCTTCAGGAATTGTCGCCTTCGCAACCGGCTTCGGCTTCATCTTCGGAGCGCGCATCCTGCTTGGAGTGGCGGAAGCGCCGGCCTTTCCGGCCAATTCCAAGGCAACCGGCTACTGGTTTCCACGTGGGGAGCGCGCGACGGCGACCGCGATCTTCGACGCGGCGGCGAAATTCTCCAACGTCATCGGCGTACCGCTGGTGGCGGTCGCGGTCGTCACTTTCGGCTGGCGCTGGGGCTTCGGCCTCACTGCGATCCTCAGCTTCGCTTACTTTCTTGCTTATTGGTTCATCTACCGCGATCCGAGCTCGGATCCGAAGCTCAGCCGTGAGGAGCGCGACTACATCCGCAAGGGCGGCGCAACGCCCGAAGGCGAGTCCGAGGCGAGCCCTATCGGGATGCTGGGGTATCTCCTGCGCAATCGCAAGGTGTGGGGGCTCACGATCGGCTTCGCTGCTTATGGTTATTCCTTCTACCTCTTCCTGACCTGGCTGCCCGCCTATCTCGTCAGCGAGATGCACATGAGCATTATCAAGTCGGCGGGTTACGCGGCGATACCTTGGCTGTTTGCGACCATCTCCGACCTTGTTGTCGGGGGCTGGCTCATCGATCATTTGCTCGCGAAGGGCTATGACGACACGGCGACGCGCAAGACGGTGCTGGTCGGCGGCATGATTCTGGGCCTTGCTGTGTTCGGCGCGACAATCACGACAAGTGCGGTATGGGCGATCGTCTGGATCACGATCGCGCTGAGCGGCCTTGCGGCTGCGGCGCCGGTCGGCTGGTCGATCCCGTCGCTTATCGCCCCACGCGGGGGCACGGGCACGATCGGGGGTGTGATGAATTTCTTCAATAATCTCATGGGAGCAGTGGCTCCCGCGGTCACCGGCTTCGTCGTCGGCGCGACGAATTCCTTCTCGATCGCGTTCCTGGTGGCGGGCGTCGTGCTCCTGATCGGCATTGTCTTCTTCACTGTCGTTTTGGGGAGGATCGAGCCGATCCCCGAGCCGGACGCTGTCGCGGCCGCAGCCTCGCTCGCGTGACGCTGCCGATGAACGCGACCAAGACCGGATACGCCGTGGTCGTGATGGGCGTATCGGGCAGCGGCAAGACGACCGTGGCGGAGCTGCTCGCCAAGCAACTTGGCTGGCCGTTCATGGAGGGCGACCGGCTGCATCCTCCGGCCAATGTCGAGAAGATGCGGCAGGGAATTCCGCTGAACGACGCCGACCGCGCCCCTTGGCTCGATCGGATCGGCGAAGAGCTCAAGAGATGGGCTGCCGAAGGGAAGTCTGGCGTGATGACCTGTTCGGCGCTCAAGCGCGCCTATCGCGATCGCATACGCTCGGCCCGGCCCGACGTTCGCTTCGTCTATCTGAAAGGCTCGGAAGCGCTGATCGAGGCGCGCGTCGCCGCACGCCATCACGAATATATGCCGGCCTCGCTCTTGCGCAGCCAGTTCGACACGCTCGAGGAGCCGACGCCGGACGAGCCAGGGGTCATCACTGTCGACGCGGGCGGCTCTGCGGAAAAGGAAGTCGCCGCTGTCATCGCCAAGCTCGGGCTGGCGGGCGGGAAGCGCGCGTAGGGCCAGTTGCATGCGGCTCTCGCGATCGTATAAGTCCGGTCGACGTTGCCGGGGCCGACCGCCCCTCGACCGTCATGGCCGGGCTTGACCCGGCCATCCACGCGTCTCCATCCGCGCGATCTTGGGCAAGCGGGCTCAATGCGACCTTCGGCCCCCTCGGCGGACGAGTCCCGACTCGCTTTCGAAGCGGAGCGGCGTGGGTGGCCGGGTGAAGCGCGGCCATGACGAGCCTCTTCCTTGCAGAAAGTCCCGCCCTCCATGCCGAGCCCCAAGAAGCCGCAAGTCAAGCGCGTCGTCCTCGCCTATTCCGGCGGCCTGGACACGTCCATCATCCTCAAGTGGCTGCAGACGGAATACGGCGCCGAGGTCATCACCTTCACCGCCGATCTCGGCCAAGGCGAGGAGCTTGAGCCGGCGCGCAAGAAGGCTGAGCTGCTCGGCGTCAAGCCGCAGAACATCTTCATCGAGGACCTGCGCGAGGAATTCGTGCGCGACTTCGTCTTTCCGATGTTCCGCGCCAATGCGCAGTACGAGGGCCAATATCTCCTGGGCACGTCGATCGCGCGCCCGCTCATCGCCAAGCGCCTGGTCGAGATCGCCCATGAAGTGGGCGCGGACGCCGTTTCCCACGGCTCAACCGGCAAGGGCAACGACCAGGTGCGTTACGAACTGTCGGCCTACGCGCTGGACCCCGACATCAAGATCATTGCGCCCTGGCGCGAATGGGAGTTCGCCTCCCGCAATGCGCTTCTCGCCTTCGCCGAACAGCACCAGATCCCCATCGCGAAGGACAAGCGGGGCGAAGCGCCGTTTTCGGTCGACGCCAACCTCCTGCATGTGTCTTCGGAGGGCAAGGTGCTCGAAGACCCGGCGCAGGAGACGCCTCCCTATGTCTACTCGCGCACCATTCATCCGGAGGACGCGCCCGACAAGCCGACCGTGATCGAGATTGCGTTCGAGAAGGGCGATCCGGTCGCGGTCGACGGCAAGGCGATGAGCCCCGCGACTCTGCTCACCGCCTTGAACAAGCTCGGCCACGACAATGGAATCGGCCGGCTCGATCTCGTCGAGAACCGATACGTCGGCATGAAGTCGCGCGGCATGTACGAGACGCCCGGCGGGACGATCCTGCTCGCGGCGCACCGGGCGATTGAATCGATCACCCTCGACCGCGGCGCCGCGCATCTCAAGGACGAACTCATGCCCAAATACGCCGAGCTCATCTACAACGGGTTCTGGTTCTCGCCTGAGCGCGAGCTCTTGCAGGTCTTGATCGACAAGAGCCAGGAGATGGTCGCCGGTCGGGTGCGACTCAAACTTTACAAGGGCGGCGTCTACGTGATCGGCCGCGACAGCCCATATTCGCTCTACGATCAGGACCTCGTCACTTTCGAAGAAGGCGCCGTCGCCTACGATCACCGCGACGCCGGCGGATTCATCAAGCTCAACGCGCTGCGCTTAAGGACGCTGGCGAAGCGGAAGAAGAAGGCAGCGAAAGCATGACGCCGCAACGCGGCGCGTGCTTTGGTTTTGCCTGTCTCGGGGTTCTTGCGCTTTCCGCGCCGCCATCGCGCGCCGACGACAGCACCGCTACCCTCAGGGCGGGCGGCCTTACGCTCGAAAAGACGGACAAGATCGCGCTCGTCTCCGAGGACCTCTATCTGTCGCCGACAGCGGTCAAAGTCTCCTATCGCTTCCGCAACCTGACGAACGCGGATGTCGAGACCATCGTCGCCTTCCCGATGCCGGACGTGACGGGAAGCGTGGACATGACCGTCGCCATCCCCGATCCGGGACACGACAATTTCCTCCGCTTCGTGACTCGGGTGGACGGAAAGCAGGTCGGTTCCGAGGTCGAGCAGCGCGCCTTTCTGACGGCCTCCGGCAAGCCGGACGTCGAGATCACAGAACGGTTGAAAAGCCTGGGCCTGCCGCTCGTGCCGACCATGGAAGCGGCCGGCGCGGCGCTTGCGGCGCTCAGCGCGCCGCAGCGCAAGTCGCTGGCGGATGCGGGGATCGTGTACCCCCTCGACGTCGACGTGGGCAAAGGCGCGCATGTGGACTGGGTTCCGCTCTGGACGCTGCGCTCGAAGTTCTGGCGTAGCCAAGTCTTTCCGGCGGGGCGGGACCTCCTTGTCGAGCAGACCTACACGCCCGGGACCGGCAGCCAATCAAGTTTGACCTTCGGCGCGGCGGACCTCAGCGCGGCGCAAGAATCGCACTATCGCGAGACCTATTGCACCGACGGACCCTTCACGAGCGCCGTTCAGTCCGTCTACCGCAAGGCCAATGCGCCCAATTCCAAGGTCCGGGCCTTCGAAGAGTACCTGTCCTATGTGATCACGTCAGGCGCCAACTGGGCGGGGCCGATCGGAAGCTTTCGCCTCATTGTCGACAAGGGCGATCCGCAGACGCTGGTCTCGTTCTGCGGCGACGGCGTGAGGAAGATCGCGCCGACGACCTTCGAGATGACGGCAAAGGACTATACGCCCCGGCGCGACATTGACGTGCTTTTGATTAAGTCGAATTTGAATCGCTGAGCCGCCACTCGGCTCGTTGTCACTCCAGCTTGATCCCCCTGGCCTTGGCTGCGGCGGCGACGAACTTCATGGTTTGCGAGAAAGCATCCTTGAGCGGCTCCGCGGTCGCAGGATTCGAAATCTCGGCGAAGCGCGCGGCGATCGTCTCGGGCGTACGCTCGCTCTCGTCGAGATAGACACCGGGCGTCTCGCCGATATGCGTCACGGCGAAGACGCCCGCGCCGGCGCCTAGAATGACGCGCGACGGCGCGTTCTCGCTCACGAGAAACAGCACGCCCGGCGTCACCGATTCCGGGCGTCATAAGCTCCGCGGCGACCGGTGACAGCAAACCCTCCGTCATGGCCGTTCGCGCCGTCGGCGCGAGCACGTTGACGCGAATGTCGTTCTTCGCGCCCTCGAGATGCAGAACGTTCATGAGGCCGATCATGGCGGCCTTCGCGGCGCCGTAGTTCGCCTGGCCGAAGTTGCCGTAGATCCCGGACGCCGAGGAGGTGAGCACTATGCGCCCATAGTTGCGCTCCCGCATGCCTGCCCAGACGGCCTTCGTGCAATTGGCAGAGCCGATCAGGTGCACGCGGAGAACGAATTCGAAATCCGCCATCTCCATCTTGGCGAAGGTCTTGTCGCGCAAGACGCCCGCGTTGTTGACGAGAATGTCGACGCGGCCCCACGCCCTTTCGGCGCGTGCAGCCATCTCGGAGACCTGCTCAAAATCGGCGACGTCGGCGGGATCTGCGATCGCCGTCCCGCCGCCGGCGCGAATTTCTTCGACGACCCTCATGGCGTTGTCGAAGGGAGGCCCGCCGAGATCATTGACGACGACCTTTGCTCCGCGCGCCGCAAGTCCCAGAGCATGCGAACGTCCGAGACCCGAGCCCGCGCCGGTGACGATGGCCACTCTGCCGTCAAAGTCGATTGTCATGAGATTTCCCCGTGCAGGCGCCTCTTCCAGGCGCCCTGCTCCGAGCAAGTTAGCGCCCGGGGTCCTCGGCTTACAAGATCGCGCCATTCGCTTAAGGCTTGGAGCGGCCAATCGCGATCAGATTGCGCTCCCATCCGCCTTTACGAGAACGCAGCCGGAGATAAGCCAATCGCCGTGCGCATCTCGGCTCAGACTATAGAGCGCGGTCCATACGACATTGTCGTTGTCGATGAGCGTGGCCTCGAGGCTCGCCTCGTCGCCCAATTCCTTGAAGGCGCCAAACTCGACGCTGCGATGCCGGTAGACCGGCGCGTAGTGGTCGCGAACCATCGCCATGAAGTGGTCGGCGTCACCAAAGATTTCTTTGATCGTGGGAGCGGCGAGCGCATAAGCCGCCTCTCCATCATCGCGCTCAAAGGCGTCGAATTGCCGCTCGATGATGGCGCGCGAGCGGGCGGCGGTCAGCTCCTCCGCGGACGCAATCGCGATCCACTGCGATATTGCGATGGCGACGGCTCCAATCGCTTTCTTCACTCCGTTCATGGTCGCCTCGTCGTCGAGTTCTTCCCCCTTCCTACGCGCATTGCAGCGGAATGGTTTCAACCGGGGCCAAGGAGATTTGGCCAGCTTCATACACTTAGCGCAACGCTTCCGATGCTCGAGGATGGTCCAAATCTGTTGGCCCGATGTTACACAGGCGTCACATTTCCCCGTCAAAGACCGATTTGGCGGGCAGATGCGTAACGCTCGTCGACGATTCGCTCATGCGAAGCGACGCCCATGGCTGCGAAAACCGGAAGCGACCTGGAAGAATTCCGCGCCCTTCTTGCAGAGGTGAAAGCGCTCCGCGAGGACGTTGAGCTTCGGGCTGCGGAACTCAGGGGCGGCTGGGGCGTCGACGCGGACAACTCGAAGGCTCCGCCACGCGTTCTCAATCTCTCTCATTATATCGCGCTGCGCGCCCATGACGTCACCGACCTGCAGTATCGACTCGCGGCCCGAGGGCTCTCTTCGCTTGGCCGCAGCGAAAGCCACGTCGCACAGGCGCTCGATGCGCTCATCGCGACGCTCAAGCGCCTGAGCGGCGAGCCGAGCGCGCCCTATCCGTCGCCCGCGTTGGCGCGGGCGGGCGCCGCGGAGCTGGAGGCCGAGGCCGACCGGCTGTTCGGCAAGCGGCAAAAAGGCGGCCCGCGCGCCCGGGTGATGGCGACTTTGCCGCCCGAAGCCGCGACCGAACCCGGATTGGTGAGTAATCTGGTGAACGCCGGCATGGATTGCGCGCGCATCAATTGCGCCCACGACGACCCCGAAATGTGGGGGCAAATGGTCGAGAATGTGCGTGCGGCGAGCGCGCGGGTCGAGCGTCCTTGCCGGGTTCTGATGGACATCGCCGGCCCGAAGTGTCGCATCCTCAGAGTGAAGGCGCCGCCGAAAACGCGTCTCCTGCGTGGCGACCGGGTCGTCCTGGTCGACGAACTGCGGGAGAAGATCAAGGAGCCGATCGCGTTTTCCCTCAATTTCCCCGAACTCGTCGATCAGCTCGTCGTCGGCTCGGAAGTGTTCATTGACGACGGCAAGGCCGCGGCTCGCGTCGTCTCCAAGGCGGCGGGCCGAGCCGAGATCGAGGTCTACGCGGCCCGCGAGAAGGGGGTGCGGCTGAAGCCCGGCAAGGGCGTCAACTTTCCCGCGACCGAACTCGATCTGCCGCCGCTGACCTCCAAGGACTTCCGCGACCTCGACTTCATCGCCGAGCATGCCGATTTGATCGGCTATTCGTTCGTGCAGCGGGTCGACGACATCGAGCTTTTGCAGGATCATCTGGTGGCGCGCGCGCCCAAGCGCGAGCCGCCAGGCCTCGTATTGAAGATCGAGACGCCGCTCGCAGTGCGCAATCTGCCGCCCCTCATCCTGCAGTCGGCGGCGCACAATCCGACCGCAGTGATGATCGCCCGCGGGGACCTGGCGGTCGAGCTCGGCTTCGCCAGGCTCACCGAAATGCAGGAGGAAATTCTGTGGCTCTGCGAAGCGGCGCACACGCCTGTCGTATGGGCGACGCAGGTGCTCGACACTTTCGTGCGCGACGGCGTGGCGAGCCGCGCCGAGATGACCGACGCGGCGATGGCGCAGGGCGCTGAATGCGTGATGCTCAACAAGGGGCCCTATCTCGCCGAGGGCGTCGCTTTCCTGCGCGATGTGCTCACCCGCATGGACCGCCACCACGCCAAGAAATTCGCCCGCTTCGCTCCGCTCAAGCAATGGGCGTGAGCCGGGCGCTTGACGAGCGGCTCGAGCTACATTAGCTAAGTTAGCTAATCTGTTGTCGCCGGATCGTGAGTCGTGCGAAAGGTTACCGTTCACGTCGCAAAGACGCAGCTCTCCAGGCTGATTGAGGCGGCCCTGGCGGGCGAAGAGGTGGTGATCGCGAAAGGCGACAAACCAGTCGCCCGCCTCGTCGCGATCCCGCAGGGCCAATTCAAGTTGGGCGTCCTGAAACGTGACGCGCTCGGCTCAGGTCCGGACTTTTTTTCTCCCATGGATGAAGCCGAGTTGGTGGCGTGGGAGGGACGCGACTGACGACGACGCTCCTGCTCGACACCCATGTCTGGGCATGGTCTCTCACCAACGATCGACGCATTTCGGACCGCGCGCGCAAAGAAATGGCCGAGGCCCAGACCATCCTCGTCAGCGCCATTTCGTTCTTCGAGATCGCGCAGAAAGCACGCCTCGGCAAGTGGCCGGAAATGACGCGGTACGTCGAGCGGTTGCCGGCGCTGCTTGCGAGCCAGCGAGGCATCGCCGCATCGCTCGAGGCCGCGGACTGCCTCATGGCGGGGACTATGGAATGGCCGCACCGTGACCCATTCGATCGCTTCCTGGCCGCGTCCGCGCTCCGTCGTCGCATCCCCATCGTCTCGGCCGACGCGGTGTTCGATCAGGTGGTCGCACGAATCTGGTGAGGCTCAATCGTCGGCGGGAGGCGGCCGCATCGAAACGCCACGGCCGCGCGCGCCGGGAGCGCGCGGCCGCGAATCCGCGTCAGCCCATCAACAGCTCTCCGAACAGCTGCCAGCTTTGGCCGTCGAAGCTCGCGAGCTGCATCTGGCGGATCGGGCTGTAATTGGTCGGGGATGTGTTGATCTTCATTCCGGGCAGCAAAAGGGGAAGCTCGAGGTCCTTGAGGTTGGCCGCCTGCTTCATCACGTTGTCGCGTGAGAGATCGGCGCCGCACTGCTTGAGCACCTGCATCATCGTCTGCGCCGCGCCGAAGGCGTAGGACGCATTGGCGTCGTCAAGTTCCTTCGGCGACATATATTTGCCGACAAAGGCCGCCCACTCTTTCATGCCCGGATCGTCCTTCCAGCGCGGGTCGGTCGGGTCCTTGCCATAATAGGCCGTGATCAGACCTTTCGACTTCTCGAGGCCGGCGGGTTTGAGGATGGTGGTGACCGAGACCGAGACGTTGGTGACGTACCGCACCCCGTTCCAGCCGAGATCGTAGGACTTGCGGATCGCCTGCGCGGCGAACTTTGGCGTTGCGGCGATGAGCAAAATGTCTGCGCCTGAGCCCTGCAACGTCACCACTTGCGAATCGACCGTTGGTTCGGAGGTCTCGTAGGAAACCTCCTTCACGATCATGCCGGCGTGATCCGCGCCGAGACCCTCCTTCAAGCCCGTCAAATACTCCTTGCCGAAGTCGTCATTCTGATAGAGCACGCCAATCTTGCCGTTTGGTTTGGTGGCGAGGATGTGCTTGCCGTAGATGCGCGATTCCGTGACGTAGCTCGGGTTGAAGCCGATCGTCCAATGGAAATGCTCGGGATCAGAGAACACGGCCGCGCCAGTCGAGACGAACAGCTGCGGCACCTTGTTGGCGTTGCAATAAGGCCGAATCGCAAGGTTCGGAGGCGTGCCCAGCGTCTGGAACAGGAACGCCACCTTCTCGTCTTCGACCAAGCGGCGCACCTGCTCCACCGTCTTCGGCGGACTGTAAGCGTCGTCGAGACTGATGAGATTGATCTTGCGGCCGTTGATGCCGCCCTGGTCGTTGATCATCTTGAAATAGGCGGCCTCTGTGCGGCCGATGACGCCGTAAGCCGAGGCCGGGCCGCTATAGGGCATCGTTTGCCCGATCTTGATCTCGGTGTCAGTGACGCCGGGCGCATTGTCGGCGCGGGCGGAACTGGCGCTGGCGGCGAAGGCCGCAGCGGCGGCGCTCGATTGCAGAAATGTCCGTCGATTGATCATGGCGCTTCTTCCTTCCCTTCGTAATTTGCGGCGACATTGACGCCGCCTTTCTCAACTTTCGTCTGCCGAGACGACGTGAGCGCTCGCGCCGCCGCCCGCGCCGCGCCCGCTACGCCTGTAGGCATCGCGGCCATTATCAGAATGAGCAGCGCTCCGTAAATTGCGCCCGGCAGCGCCTTTGCGCCTTCGCCGAAACTCACGGTAAGCTGGTCGGCGATGTTGGGCACGAACTCGATGAACAAGGCCCCGAACAGCGCGCCGCCGAGCGAAGCAAGCCCGCCAACGACCACGCCGACCAGAAAGGCGAGGGAGAGCGCAAGCCCGAAACTCTCAGGCGAAACAAAGCCGACCGCGAGCGCGCTCAAGCCCCCCGCCACGCCGGCATAAAGCGCGCTGACGCCGAAGCATGTGGTTTTGTAGAGCGCGGCGTTGATTCCCATCGTCTCGGCGGCGATCGGCTGATCGCGGATGGCGACCAGCGCTCGCCCGATCCGGCTCCGCACGAGGTTGCGCGCAGCCCAATAGAGCGCCGCCGCGCAGGCGAGGCAAACGAGGTACAGCCATTGGTCGGCGGTGAGAGCGAGCCCGATTGGCGCGCTCGGCTTCGCAAGGGTGAGTCCCTGCGAGCCGCCGGTGAAGGCGTCGAAACCCGTGTAGCTCAGGATCTGCGGGGTTGCGACTGCGAGCGCGAAGGTGGCGAGCGCAAGATAAAGCCCGCCGAACCTCAGCGCGGGAAAGCCGAACAGAAAGCCGGCGATGAAGCACACGACGCTGGCCAGCGGAATCGCCGCCCAATATGGTAGGCCGAATTTCGTGATCAGGATCGCCGTCCCGTAGCCGCCGATGGCGAAAAAGGCGCCGTGGCCAAGCGAGATCTGGCCGTTGAAGCCGGTCAGCAGATTGAGGCCGATGAGCGCAACGGCGAAGATCAGCACCTGCGCGCCCTGATAGATATGGTAGCCCGACGCCACGAACGGGAAGGCGAGCGCGAGGATTCCGACTGCGATAACGACAAGAACGTCGAGCGCGCTGTCGGTATCGGACATGGAGGTCACACCCTCGCGACGAGGCGGCGCCCGAACAGTCCGGACGGCCGCCAAACGAGCACGGCGATGATGATCGCGAGCGCCACCGAAAGCTTGACCTCGTCGCCGACCAGATAGGCGCCCATGAGATTACCGAGCACGCCGACCGCAACACCGCCAAAGACCGCGCCGAACGGGTTGTCGATGCCGCCCAGCACCGCGCCGGCAAAGGCGTAAAGCAGCACGCCGCCCATCATGTTGGGGTCGAGATAGACGATCGGCGCCGCCATCATGCCCGCGACCGACCCGATCGCCGCCGCCAGACCCCAGCCGATCGCCAGCATCCATCCGACCCGGACGCCGACCAGCCGGCTCGACACTGGGTTCTGCGCTGCGGCGCGCATCGCAAGGCCGAGCGGGGTGAAACGGAAAAACGCGTAGACCAGCGCGAGCACACACAGCGTCACAACGACGGCGCCCGCTTCGTGCGCCGACATGTAGCCCGCGCCGAACCACGGGCGTCCGGTGAACGGCGAATCGAACGAGGTGACCGAATAGCCGTACAGCCATCCGGCGAGCGAATTGAAGATCAGGCTCAGCCCGATGAACACGATCACCGAAGCGAGGATCGGCGCGTCGGCGAAGGGCCTCACAATCAGGCGCTCGATCACGACCCCGCCGATGAACGAGGCGATTACGGTGGCGAAGAAGGCGAACCAGTAAGGCTCGCCCAGGTCCATCAGTTTCCAGGCGAAATAGGTCGAGAACATCGCCATTTCGCCTTGCGCGAAATTGATCAGATGCGTCGCCTGGTAGATCATCACCAAAGCCAACGCCATGATCGCGTAGACCCCGCCGAGCGCGAGGCCAGAGGCCAGTTGATGCAGGAACTCGCCCAAGTTTTTCAGCGCTCCTTTCGCAAGCTCTAGTAGCCGAGATAGGCGCGGCGCACGGCGTCGTCGGCGCGGATGGTTTGCGATGGGCCGCTGAGCGCCACCCTGCCGGTTTCGATCAGCACCGCGTGATCGGCGAGATCGAGAGCGAGCGAAGCGTTCTGCTCAACGATGAGGAGGCTCACGCCCTCGTCGCGATTGATTCCGCCGAGCGTGCGAAAGATTTCCGCCACCACCAGCGGGGCCAAGCCGAACGACGGCTCGTCGAGCATCAGCAGGCTCGGGCGCATGAGAAGCGCGCGCGCGATCGCCAGCATCTGCTGCTCGCCGCCCGACAGCGTGCCTGCCTGCTGGCGGCGCCGTTCGGCAAGCCGCGGAAAGAGGCCGAACACGCGATCAAAATCCGCCCGGAGGTTTTGCCGATCGGCGCGCACATAGGCGCCGAGGCGGAGATTCTCCTCGACGGTGAGATCGACAAACGTGCCGCGCCCGTCGGGCACGTGCGCTACTCCAAGGCGCGCGATGTCCTCCGTCGCCAGCGCGCCGATCGCGCGGCCGCGAAAACGGATGTCGCCGGTGCGCGAGATGAGTCCGCTGAGCGCCCGCAAGATCGTCGTCTTGCCGGCGCCGTTGGCCCCGAGCACCGCTGTCACGCCGCCGTCCTCGACCTCGAAATCGATTCCATGCAGCGCCCGCGCCGGGCCGTACCAGGCCTCGAGTCCCTTCGCCTCCAGAATCGGCGAACTCAATTCGCGCTCCCAAGATAGGCGCGCATCACGGCGGGATGGCGCCTGACGTCGTCGGGCTTGCCGTTGGCGATCACCCGGCCAAAGTCGAGCGCCACGACTTGGTCGCTGACCCGCATGACCAGATTCATGTGGTGTTCGACCAGCAGCACGGCGACGCCGCGGCGGTCACGAATGGCGCGGATTTCATCGGCCAGCCCGTCGACTTCCGAATGGCTAAGCCCGCCGGCGGGTTCGTCCAACAGCAAGAGTTTTGGACCTTTGGCGAGAGCGCGGGCAAGCTCGACTCGTTTGCGGATGCCGAACGGCAACGCGCCGGCCGGACGATCCGCAACGGCCTTGAGGCCGAATTCCTCGATCAGCACGTCGGCGCGCCCGACGATCTCGTTTTCCTCGCGCCTCGCGAGCGGAAGGCTAAGCGTATTTGCGACGAAGCCGCCGCGCGCCATCGCGTGCGCGCCGACGCAGACATTTTCGCGCACCGTCATGGTCGAGAACAACGCGACGTTCTGGAATGTCCGACCGACGCCGAGAGAGGCGAGCTCATGCCTGGCGCAACTCAGGAGCGGCCTGCCGTCAAAGACGATCGATCCCGCAGCGGGATCGTAAAGACGCGAGATGCAATTGAAGAGGGTCGTCTTGCCGGCGCCATTGGGGCCAATCAACCCGCAGATCGCGCCTCGGGCGACCTCGAAGGAAACGTCGTCGAGAGCGGTCACGCCGCCGAACCGGATCGTCAGCCCCCGGACCGCCAGAAGGGCGGAGGTCCGGGGATCCACGGCCTCATCCGCGCCTTCGGCTCTCGCCTCGGCTAGCTCCATGGACTCTCCGTTCCCATTGCCGTCCGGCTCGTCAGGCCAGCCCCTTGTCGCAGTCTTGACGTTTCGCGTGCGCTTGTCACCTGCTTTGTTGTTTGAACTTTAGTCGATGGCGCCGAACGGCGGAGTGCTCATGCGCGGGCAAGAAAATCGAGCGCGCCTGCCTTGAACGCCTTGTCGCCGACGGCGAGATTGTGGTCACGGCCGGGGATTAAGAGCGCCCCCGCCCGCGGCAATAGGGCGACGAGCTTCGACGGGTCGCCGGCAAGAGTGTCCCGCTCGCCGACGGCGACCAAAGTCGGCTGCGTTATGCGCGCCGCCTCTTCGGGCGTCAGGCGGCGCCGCGAGCCGCGCACGCAGGCGGCAAGCGCCGCCCGGTCGCTCTTCGTCTGGTCGGCGAAGGCGCGGAACAGACGCTGCGTCGGGTCGGCGAGACTTTCGAGCGAGGGCGCCTCCAGGGCTTCGGCGATCGCCTCCGGCAGCCCGGCGTCGCGGACGAGCCGATCGCCGAGGCCGCCCAGGATGAGCGAGCGCACGAAGCTCGGATGCTCAAGCGCAAGGAAGCTCGCGATCCGCGCGCCCATGGAATAACCCATCACGTCAGCGCGTTCGACGCCTAAATGCGCAAGCAGGTTGACCGCATCTTTGGTCATGAGATCGGCGTGATAGTCCTCAGGCGCGTGAAGCTTTTGGCTTTGCCCGTGACCGCGGTTGTCGAACGCGACGACGCGGCGCCCGGCCTTAGTCAGAGTCTCGACCCAACGCGGCCCCACCCAATTGACGCGATGGTTGGAGGCGAAGCCATGGATCAGCAGGATCGGCTCGCCAAGATCACGGCCAAGAGGCGCTACGTCGATAAACGCAATGTCGACGCCAGCGGATGAAAAATGCTTAACCTCGGAGGAACCGTCAACATGTTGCTCCGGCATTGGCGCTCCTGCTTGGTCGGATAAAGATAGGAGAAGGATATCGCTCGGCGGGCGTGGCGCGAAGCGCGGTTCCGGGTGAGACGGCGCCTGCAATCAGCCAACCGCACGCGCTCGCGCACGGCGCCGAAAGCGAGTAACGTCGCTCGGGGCAGACGAACGAAGTCGGCGTTCTCAGTCGATCGCTTCGCTTGGGGAGGAACGCTATGAAAACTGTCGGGCCGATCAGTCGGGCGATAGCGATCGCAACACTGATATGCTTCGCAGCGCCACAAGCGGAAGCGATCGAGATGTTCGGAGCAGGAGCCGCCCCCACGCAAATGGACGACGGTCTCCTGGTTCAGGTTCGCGGAGGGCGCGGCGGGGGCGCGCGTCACGGCGGCGGCATGCATCGAGGTGGCGGCGGCATGCACCGTGGCGGCGGAGGCATGCACCGCGGTGGCGGCTACGCGAACCGGGGGGGTATGCACGGCGGGATGCACAGGGCCGGCGGAGCCTACGCCGGACGAGGGAACGTTCATCGAGGAAACGTCAACCGGAATGTGAATCGGAACGTCAACCGCAATGTGAACCGGAACCTCAATCGAAACGTCAACGTCAACCGCTACGGCAGTCACGGCTACCGCGCCGGCTACTACGGCAATTGGTCGCGGCCCGGCTGGTATCGGTGGGGCGCCGGCGGCGCGGTCGCGGCAGGCGCAGCGCTCGGGTTCGTCAGCGCAGCGGCTGCGGCCTCGTGGGCCGGCGCGGCTCCAGGTCCGAATCTCTGCTGGTACTATACCGACCCGAGTCGTCGGCAGGGCTTCTGGGACGCCTGCCCGTAGTCGGCGGCGCGAGACGGCCCCGAAGCGTCATGCATCCGGGGGCATGACGATGAACGGTTCCGAGGCGCAGTCGCAAAGGCGCCGCCAGCACCTGACGGCAGAGCCGTGACTTTTATTGCCATAACCAGAAAAATGTGTTACTGATATTTCTGCTGACCCAATTCGTTCACCCTTGGCGCTGAGCCAGAGGAGGAAGGAGGAGGTCGGCGAGCTGTTGAAATGTTTTGATCACAACCTGAGCGCGCACAACGGCGCGGGAGAGGATTTTGCTATTTCTTCCTCTCGTAACCCCTTGAAAAGGCTCGATTCGAAAAAATAAGCGCTAGTAAACGCTAGCTGTTTACTAGCGCTTATCAGCGTTTACGCGGTTCTTATTAGCGTTTACGCGCCTGCTATTTGCATTTGCTTCGCCCGGCGTACACGCGCCGGTTGCGCTTCAAGGGATGACGACCCTCTAGTCCGCGAGCCGGGCAGGTTGGTGGCGGAGCAACGCAAACCTGCCAGGGCGCGGTGGGGGAGCGTCAGCCGCCTTTGACCTCGATCTTCTTGACCGGCGTCTGGGCCTCGGGCTTCTTCGGCAGGGTCACTTTGAGGACGCCGTTCTTGAAGGCGGCCTCGATGTGCTCCGCATCCACGCTCTCGGGCAGGCGCACCGAGCGGACGAACGAGCCGAAGCGTCGCTCCCGGAGATGGAAATCCTCCTTCTTCTCGGCCTTGTCTTCTTCCTTGTGCCCTTTGACCGTCAGCACGCCGCCCACGACGTTGACTTCGATGTTTTTCTCATCGAGTTCCGGCATTTCGGCTGACAACTCGAACGCATTGTCGCGCTCGACCAAATCCATCGCCGGCTGCGCGACCCAGGAATCCGCAGACCAGAAAGGCTCGAGGTCGAACGCGGGCCGCCGGAGCGGCAACCGGAACGGGTTCAAGGTGAAGTCGTCGAACAACCGGTCAACGTCCCGGCGCAAGATGTCGAACGGGCGCCACGCCTGCATCAGGCTGGCCGCTGGCGTGGTTCCGGAGCTGCGTTGATTGGCGACAGGAACCTTGGTTTCACCTTCTGCCATTTGCTCCTCCATTTCGGATATTCCTGTGTCCGTGAGGTTTCCTAATGTTAGCGGGCGCGCGCCGCCGGCATTGACGCGGCGCATAATCCAACGCCGGAGCACGCCGAAACGTCGCCTGCGACTCGGCCCGCATGCTTTTACGTCGGCGACGCGCCACAAGCGGTCGCCGTTGCTCTGGCCCTCTTATCCTCTTAACGCGCAGAATGTGTGACGCACGGCCCTTCGCGGAGCGCGCGGGTCGCCAAAATTGACGGCTCGGCCTGCGCGACGCCAAGGCGGGCGCTCTCCTCTGCATCGAGCGACCGCAGCGCGCTTAGAACGTCGCTCAAGGAGATGCGGGCTCCGCACTCCAGCTGTCGCAGCCACGGCATGTCGTCGACCGCGTGAGCGTCTGAGGCCCATGAGGCAAGAATCGCCCGCTTCTCCGCGACTGTCAGTCCCGGATGCGAGAGCACTTCGTCTGGATGATTGAAGGCGGCTGCCGGCGTGACCAGCCAGTCTAGCGGCAGCCGCGCGGATGAAACCTCATTGCTCATCGTCAACCTCACCTCCCTGCGCGAAGCCCGCTAGCAAAGCCCGCGAGCGTGAGCCCAGCCTAGGAGAGGTTGACGGCCATCTTCCGATCGGCCGCGCATAGCCACATCCTCAGCTGAGCAACGTGGACACGAGATCGTCCGGCCTACGCCGGGCGCAATCGAGCTAGGAATTGGGCCGTTCGCTTTCAAGAGCCCGCAGGTCCGCTAGCCGTCAGACAAGCAACGATTTGATCGCTTCGGCGTCCTCCGGCGTCGCCGGATTGTAGACCACCATGGTGAGGTCCGTTCGTCCGTCGACCGCGAAGGCTGAATATTGAAACGCGAGCGAACCCAGCTTCGGGTGGCGTATGTGCTTGACGGCTTCGCCCTGATGGCCGCGGACCTCGTTGTCGCTCCACATCGCCTTGAACTCGGGGCTGAGACGGCAGAGCTCCTCGACCAGGGGCTCGACTTCCGCCGCGGCGCCAGCCCGCGCCGCGTCCACCCTGAACGCGCCGAGAACGAACCGCGCCACGCTTTCCCAGTCGTATTGCGCGGCGCGGGAGCGCGGGTCGAGGAAGAAGTAGCGCAGGATGTTGCGCTGCTCGGGCGGCATCGATCCGTAATCCATCAGCATCACGGTCGCGGCCTTGTTCCACGCGACGACGTCCCAGATCGCCGTCCTGATCACGGCCGGGCTCGGGTCCAGCGCGTCGAGGACGCGCTGCAGCCGCGGCGTTACGCCATCCGCCGCGTGGTAGCGGACCTCGGGCGGCCGGCCCAGGGCGACCAGGAACAGGTGCTCACGCTCGACATCGGTCAGCATGAGCGCGCGCGCGATCCGATCGAGCACGTCGGCGGAGGGCGCGCCGCCCCGCCCCTGCTCGAGCCATGTGTACCAGGTCGGGCTGATGTTGGCGCGCTGCGCCACTTCCTCCCGGCGCAGGCCGGGCGTGCGGCGACGCCCCGAGGGCAAGCCGAACGCGCCGGGATCGAGCTTCGTCCGGCGATCCTTCAGATAGGTCCCGAGCCGGTTCTCGTGCGCAGCGGATCCGTCCATCCTGTTAGCCGTTATACCATGATAATCTCACTACTTTACTACAATAGCTCGGGGCTCCAGGTTTGTCTCCAACAAAACTCGGAGACTTTGCACATGCGCGTGTTCGTCACAGGCGCAACAGGCTGGATCGGATCGGCCGTTGTGAAGGATTTGCTGTCATCAGGACATAAGGTCACAGGATTGACTACAACGACAGAAGGAGCACGGAGGCTCCAGGCGCTAGGCGCCGAGGCGCGCGTGGGGCGGCTTCATGACCATGCGCTGCTGCGCGAGGGCGCCGCCGAGTCGGACGGGGTGATCCACCTGGCCTTCATCCACGGGTTGGCGAACATGAATTTGCCGACCCGCCTCCGACTGTTCGCCGGAGTCCTGAATGGTGGGATCGTCCAGAGCTTCCTGAGAATCCTTGCGGAAACGGAGTCGGGCGCCATCCAGGCTTTGGGCGCCGGTCTCGAAAGCTCCAAGCGCCCTCTGGTCGTGGCGTCGGGAGTTCTTTCCTTGCCCCAGGGCAAGGTTTCGACCGAACGCGACAACCATGTGCCGACCGGTCCAAACAGGTCTTTCTCCGAGACGGCGGCTCTGGACCTGATTGCCCGCGGCGTCCGTTCTTCAATCGTGCGGCTTCCGCCGACCGTGCATGGCGCGGGGGACCACGGCTTCATGGCCCGAATCATCGCGGCGGCGCGCAAGAAAGGCGTTTCGCCCTATATTGGCGACGGCGCCAACCGGTGGCCGGCGGTGCATGTGTCCGACGCGGCGCGCCTCTTTCGTCTCGCGCTTGAAAAAGGAGAAGCGGGGGCAAAATTCCACGGCGTCGATGACGTCGGCGTCCCCTTCCGCGAGATTGCATCCCTGATCTCGACCAAGCTCAACGTCCCACTCATCGGCATTCCAGCGGCGAGGGCCGGCAAGCATTTCGGCATTATCGGCAATTTCGTCGGCCTCGATAATCCGGCGTCCAGCGAATGGACCCGAACTGCGCTGGGCTGGCGACCCGAACAACCCGGCCTGCTTACCGACATGGACGCTCATTATTTCGGATCAGCCGGTCTGGCCGCCGCGGCGTAGGACAATCACCATCATTCAACAACATAGAGGTTTGCTCATGCGCGTATTTGTCACTGGCGCCACCGGATTCATCGGCTCGCTCGTCGTCAAGGATCTGATCGCGGCCGGCCATCAGGTGATCGGCGTCTATCGTTCAGAAGAGAAAGCGCCGGCTCTGGCCGCGGCGGGAGCGGCGGTCTATCGCGGATCGATCGACGATCCGGATAGTCTGAAGGACGGCGCTTCCCGCTCGGACGGCGTCATTCACCTGGCGTTCAACCACGACTTCTCGAAGTTCGCGGCGAATTGCGAAACCGATCGGCGGGTCATCGAGGCGATCGGCTCGGTGCTTGCGGGCTCCGGCCGGCCGTTCATCGTGACCTCCGGGACCGCGATCGCCAAAGTTGCGCCCGGCGAGCTGGCGATAGAGGACGCTCCAGCGATCTCCTCCAGCGACTTCCCCCGCGCAGTTTCCGAAGAGACGACCGCCGGCCTCGCCGCGAATGGGGTCAAGACATCCGTTGTTCGCTTGCCCCAGGTTCATGATCCGGAGCGGCAGGGGCTCATCAGCCCCTGGATCGCGATCGCTCGGGAAAAGGGCGTCTTCGCCTATATCGGAGAGGGGCGTAACCGCTGGCCGGCGGCGCATGTTTCCGATGTCGCTCGCCTCTACAGACTGGCGCTCGAAAAGGCGGAGACAGGCGCGGTCTACAACGCGGTCGCTGAGGAAGGCGTGCCGGCGCGCGACATCGCGGAAACCATCGGTCGACGCCTGAAGCTGCCGGCCAAATCGATCTCGCCGGAGGAAGCGGGAGGCTATTTCGGCTGGCTTGCCCATCTGGCCGCGCGCGACATGCCTGCCTCGGGCGAGAAGACGCAGAAGAAACTTGGATGGCGGCCGACCGGGCCCGGGCTCATCGCCGACCTCGAAAGATTGCAGGTCCCCTGAGAGCCGAAGACCACTATCCGCCAGGATCCATCACCACGCCCGCTCGCGGGCGCTCGTGCCATTCTCACACGTGGCGCCAGGGCGCCTGGTCGGGCGCCCTTTTTGTCTATTCGAACGGCGCCGGGGGGACGATGCTCACCTTCGGTTTGTCGCTCGCCTCAGTGGAAGAGCCTTGCGTCGCGGGCGCGGCGGCTGGTGAAGCGTTCTCGGCTTCTGCCGGATGAGATCCGACACGGGGCTGGCCCGAATCCTCGTTCGCCGCCGGGTTGGACGTTGGCGGGCCCGGTTCGTCCGCCCTGGCCGCTTCGCGTGGGGCGGGAGGCGGGAGCGGCGGATTGGTGAGCCGCGCCTTCGTCCCCGGAATCTTGCGCTCGATCGAAGCGACCTTTGATTTGGGCTTCGTACTCAGCGGCGCCGCCGCGGGCCCGTACGGGCTGATAGCCGCTGGGATATGCACGTTCCCTGAACCGCCGTAAGCAGATTTCGCCGGTGGAGATCCGCCGGGCGGGTTGGAGAATGCCCCGCCCAGCGGCGGTCCGCCAACGCGAGGCGGCGCGGGCTCGCCAAACTCGTCGCCTCGAGAAGCGAGCACGGGTCCCCACATTCGGCCGGGGGCGGTAAAGCGCTCAAGAATTTGTCCGCTTCTCGCGTCGACGATGAGGCGCTGATAACCGGCGGGGCCGCCGCTGACGTCGGCGAGATAGACTCCCGGGCGCCGCATGAGTGGCGCGGTCAACACATAGCCTCTCGCCTCGAGACTCCGTGCGATATCGCTGGGAAATGCAGCCCCCCAAGGGGGCGGCAGCCATTGAGCCATTGCCGTGGGAACGAAGCTGAACGCCATGAGCCCACCGAGCGCCGAACCCGCCAAGCAACGGCTGAGCGCCCCATTCAATCTGATCGTCATGCTTTGCCGCTCCAGATTCCCATGGGGCAATCTGAGGGGTGGAATACGGCGCCGTTACGGCGTCGCTGCGGCCGGGTCCCGGACATCGGCGCAAATGCTCAAAAGCCGATCAATTTCGCTTGATGCGGTTTCGAACGACGTCACCAGTCTGACGAGCGTTTCGCCCTCCCGAGGCGCGCGCTCCGGCGCGATCGCTCGCGTGCTCCACTCGTGGAAGCTCGCTCCCGCCCCCCGCCACCGGTCGATCATCGCCTTTGGCGCTACGACAAAAACTTCATTGGCGTCCGTCGGCCACGCGAGTCGAACGCCCTCTGTCCCCGCAAGCTCACGGGCGAGCCGACGCGCGGAGGCGTTTGCGCGCTCGGCCAGCCGCAGCCAAAGGCTATCGGCCAGGTAAGCCTCCATTTGCGCGCCGAGGAAACGCCCCTTGGACAAGGTCTGGCCCCCGCGCTTGCGCTGAAAAGCGAAATTCGCCGCGCGTGCGGCATCGAAAAACACGACGGCTTCGCAAGCGAGCGCGCCGTTCTTCGTCGCGCCTAACGTGAGGATGTCGACCCCGGCCCGCCACGTCATGTCGGCCGGCGTCGCCTTGGCCGAAACGAGCGCATTGCCGAAGCGCGCGCCATCCATATGCACGCCGATCCCGTTGCGGCGAGCAATCGAGCTGAGCTCCGAAACCTCGCCCACGCCATAGACCGTCCCCGCTTCGGTCGCCTGAGACAGCGACAACGCGCCCGGTTGCGCAGACTTCACCAGACCGCGCGGAAATCTCTCCAATGTCTCCCGCAAGCCCTCGGGGGTGATCTTGCCGCCCTCCCCCACGATTCCGACGAGTTTCGCCCCGGCGGTGAACAGCTCCGGAGCGCCGCACTCATCGTCGTGGATATGCGCCTCCTCGTGGCAGAAAACCGCGTCCCAAGGCTTGACGAGCGCCGAGAGCGCGAGAGCGTTGGCGGCCGTCCCGGTCGCCACCAGGAACGCGGCGACGTCGGTCTCGAAGGTTTCGCTGAGAAGCGCTTGCGCCCGCGCGGTGTATTCGTCAGCGCCATAGGCGGGCGTGTTGACGCGCGACGACGCCACGATCGCATCCAGAATCTCCGGCGCCACTCCGGCGCCGTTGTCGCTGGCGAATTTCATGCTCGCTCCCGTCCAACTCGAGCGTACAATTTGCGTCAGATGGCGCTAGCCTTGCAATTCGCTTTGGCGTCGAACCGAACCGCTAAAAAAATTGTGCGCGACCGCTTGTGTCGGCGATGCATTTCTGTCATGGTCCATTAAATAGGACAGTCGTACTGACCATTTTTTGAGCGGCGAGGCTAAGGCTTCGGCGCCGGCTAGAAGAGCAGGACTCAAGCGTTGTCGGATCGAACGACAAAGACGGATCGAAAAAAATCCGACGCGTGAAGCCCCTGGCTGCGCGCGAGCAGCCGCCTTTGTTCCTGATACGCCTGAAAATTCGCAAATAAACGGTCGCACAAAGTGCGCGACCGCCCCGGGGAGCGGAAAGATGAACGCCAGAACTCAAGCGACGTTCGACGAACTGCGCGGCGGCTTCGACAAAGCCAATCCCGGTCGAGACCCGCTGACGCCGGCAGCCCATGCGCTCTACGATCCTTCAAACGAGCATGATTCCTGCGGTGTCGGCTTCGTGGCCGACATGAAGAACCGCAAGTCGCATGACATCCTCGAAAAGGGCCTGCAGGTTCTGATCAACCTCGACCACCGCGGTGCGGTGGGCGCGGATCCGTCGCTGGGCGACGGCTGCGGCGTGATGACCCAAATCCCGCACGCGTTCTTCGCGCCCGAATGCGCCAAGTTGGGCTTCGAGTTGCCGGCGCAAGGCCACTACGCGATCGGCCAGTTTTTTATGCCGCGGCGAAGCGAGGCCCGCAAGCAGGTGCGGGAAATCGTCGAGGAGGTCGTGGCGGCCGAGGGCCTGAACGTGCTCGGCTGGCGCGACGTGCCGGTCGACAACTCCGTGCTTGGCGAACGCGTCAAGGCGGTTGAGCCGGTGATGCAGCAAATTTTCGTCGGACGGCCTGCGGACCTCGCCAGCGAAGACGATTTCGAGCGGCGGCTCTACGTCGTCCGCAAGGTCGTCTCCAATCGCGTGGTTGCGATCGGGACACCGGAAATCCTCGAATATTACCCGGTCTCGATGTCGGCGAGGACCATTGTCTACAAGGGCATGGTGCTGGTGCGCCAGCTTGCGCCCTACTACCGTGATCTCATGGACCCGCGCTTCGAGACCGCGCTGGCGCTGGTCCATCAGAGGTTCGCGACCAACACCTTCCCGTCATGGCGACTTGCCCATCCCTATCGGATGGTCGCGCACAACGGCGAAATCAACACGCTCAGGGGCAACGTCAACTGGATGGCGGCGCGTCAGGCGAGCGTCGGCTCCGAACTCTTCGGTCCTGATATCTCGAAGCTGTGGCCGATTTCCTACGAAGGCCAGTCGGACACCGCCTGCTTCGACAACGCGATCGAGTTCCTCGTTCAGGGGGGCTATTCGCTCAGCCATGCGATGATGACGCTGATTCCGGAAGCCTGGGCCGGCAATCCGCTGATGGACGAGGAGCGGCGCGCTTTCTACGAATATCACGCCGCGCTGATGGAGCCCTGGGACGGCCCGGCGGCGATGGCGTTCACGGACGGACGTCAGATCGGCGCGACGCTTGACCGCAACGGCCTGAGGCCCGCGCGCTATTTCGTCACCGACGACGACCTAGTCGTTCTGGCGTCGGAGATGGGCGTGCTGCCGGTGCCCGAAGAGTCGATCGTCGCCAAGTGGCGCCTGCAGCCGGGAAAGATGCTGCTCGTGGATCTCGAGCAGCACCGCATCGTCTCGGACACGGAGATCAAGCAGACGCTGTCGCGCGCCCGGCCCTACAGCACGTGGCTCCGCGAAGGCCAGATCGTGCTCGAGGATCTGAACCCGGTCGAGCCGCGCGCCTTGCGCACCGACGTGTCGCTGCTCGATCGCCAGCAGGCTTTCGGCTACACCCAGGAGGATCTGTCGATCCTGCTCGCGCCGATGGCGGCCACCGGTCAGGAGGCCGTCGGGTCGATGGGCACGGACACGCCGATTTCGGTGCTGTCGTCGAAGTCCAAGCTGCTCTACACCTACTTCAAGCAGAACTTCGCCCAGGTCACCAATCCGCCGATCGACCCGATCCGCGAAGAGCTGGTGATGAGCCTGGTCTCCTTCATCGGGCCGCGGCCCAATTTGTTCGATCTTGACGGCTCAGCCCGGCGGAAGCGCCTCGAGGTGCGCCAGCCAATTCTGACCAACGAGGACCTCGAGAAGATCCGCAGCATCGGGCACTTGGAGGACTCGTTCGACACCAGAACCCTCGACATCACCTATCCGGTGAAGAAGGGGGCGGCTGGCATGAGCGATGCGCTCGATCGGCTTTGCGAACGCGCTGAATCGGCGGTGCACGGCCGCTACAACATCATCATCCTCTCCGATCGCATGGTCGGTCCGGATCGAATCCCGATTCCGGCCCTTCTGGCGACGGCGGCCGTCCATCATCACCTCATCCGCAAGGGACTTCGTACTTCCGTCGGCCTCGTCGTCGAAACAGGCGAGGCGCGCGAGATCCATCACTTCGCTTGCCTCGCCGGATACGGCGCCGAAGCGATCAATCCCTATCTCGCTTTTGAGACCCTCTCGGCGATGGCCAAGGAGTTGCCGGAGCCGATCAGCGGCTATGAGGCGGTCAAGCGCTTCATCAAGTCGGTCGACAAAGGCCTGCTCAAGGTCATGTCGAAAATGGGCATTTCGACCTATCAGTCCTATTGCGGCGCCCAGATTTTCGACGCCGTAGGCCTCTCTCGCGCTTTCATCGACGAGTTCTTCTTCGGCACCGCGACCACGATCGAGGGCGCGGGCCTTGCGGAAATCGCGCAGGAGGCGCAGCGCCGTCACACCGATGCGTTTGGCAATTCGCCGGTCCTGAAGACGGCGCTCGAAGTCGGCGGCGATTACGCCTACCGGGTGCGCGGAGAGACCCATAGCTGGACGCCGGAGACGGTCTCGCTGCTGCAGCACGCGGTTCGCGGCAATGCGCGCGACCGCTATGACGCCTTCGCCGAACTCCTCAACGAGCAAAGCGCGCAATTGTTGACCATCCGCGGTCTCTTTCGGATCAAGGCCGCGGAGGAAGACGGACGCGCGCCGGTTCCGCTCGATGAGGTTGAGCCCGCCGTCTCGATCGTCAAGCGCTTTTCGACCGGCGCGATGTCTTACGGTTCGATCTCACGCGAGGCGCATACGACGCTCGCGATCGCGATGAATCGGATTGGCGGCAAGTCCAATACCGGCGAGGGTGGCGAGGAGTCCGATCGCTACAAGCGTTTGCCCAATGGCGACTCGATGCGCAGCGCCATCAAGCAGGTCGCCTCCGGCCGCTTCGGGGTGACGGCGGAATATCTCGTCAACTCGGACATGATGCAGATCAAGATGGCGCAGGGGGCAAAGCCCGGCGAAGGCGGACAATTGCCCGGCCATAAGGTCGATGCGGTGATCGCCAAGGTGCGCCACTCCACGCAGGGGGTGGGCCTCATCTCGCCCCCGCCGCACCACGACATCTATTCGATCGAGGACTTGAAGCAGCTCGTCTACGACCTGAAGAACGTCAACCCTGAGGCCCAGGTCTCCGTCAAGCTGGTGTCCGAGGTCGGCGTCGGCACGGTCGCCGCCGGCGTCGCCAAGTGCAAGGCCGATCACGTCACGATCTCTGGCTTCGAGGGCGGCACCGGCGCCTCGCCACTGACGTCAATCAAGCATGCGGGAAGCCCGTGGGAGATCGGTCTCGCCGAGACCCATCAGACGCTTGTGATGAACGGTCTCAGATCCCGCATCGCCGTGCAGGTCGACGGCGGGGTGCGCACCGGCCGCGATGTCGTGATCGGCGCGCTTCTGGGCGCGGACGAGTTCGGCTTCGCGACCGCTCCGCTCATTGCGGCCGGCTGCATCATGATGCGCAAATGCCATCTGAACACCTGCCCGGTCGGCGTCGCGACGCAGGACCCGGTCCTGCGCAAGCGCTTCGTCGGCAAGCCGGAGCATGTCATCAACTATTTCTTCTTCGTCGCCGAAGATGTCCGCGCGTTGATGGCTCAACTTGGCTACCGCACGTTCGACGAAATGATCGGCCAGCGCCAGATGCTGGACCGCAACAAGCTCAACGAGCACGCCAAGGCGCAAGGGCTCGACTTTTCGAACCTGTTCTTCAAGCCGACGCCCTGGCCGGAGGACACCATTTACCGAAGCATCGCCCAGGATCACGGCCTGGAGAAAGTGCTTGACCGCAAGCTCATCGCCGACACCAAGGACGCGGTCGAACGCGGGAAGCATGTCCGGCTCGACCTTTCCATCCGCAACGCCGATCGGTCGACCGGGGCGATGTTGTCAGGCGCAATCGCGAGAAAATATGGCCATGCCGGCCTGCGCGACGAGGCGATCCATATCAAGTTCAAAGGCGCCGCGGGGCAGAGCTTTGGGGCCTTCCTCGCCAAAGGCGTGACCCTCGAGCTTGAGGGGGAGGCCAACGATTACGTCGGCAAGGGGCTGTCGGGCGGGCGCATCGTCGTCTATCCGCCGCAGGAAGCCACAAAGCTGACGCCGGAGACGTCGATCATCGTCGGCAACACCGTTCTTTACGGCGCGATCGCGGGCGAATGCTATTTCCGCGGCGTGGCGGGCGAACGTTTCGGCGTCCGCAATTCCGGCGCGATTGCGGTCGTCGAGGGCACGGGCGACCACGGCTGCGAATATATGACCGGCGGCGTTGTCGTCGTCATCGGCGAGACGGGACGCAACTTCGCAGCGGGCATGTCGGGCGGCATCGCCTACGTCCTGGATGAGGCTGGCACATTCGCGCAGCGCTGTAACCTGTCGATGGTGGACCTCGAGGCCGTCGCCGCCGAGGAAGAGGTGATGCAGCGCTATCTGCATTCCGGCGGCGATCTCGAGCACCATGGCAGAGTCGACGTGATGCGCGACATGAGCCGGTTCGACGCTGAGCGTCTGCATCAGCTGATCGTCAACCACGCGCGCTACACCGGCTCGACCCGTGCGCGCAGCATCCTCGAGGACTGGGAGGCCTATCTGCCGAAATTCCGCAAGGTGATGCCGGTCGAATATCGGCGCGCGCTGGCTGAACTCGCGGCGCAAAGCGGACCGCCGATGCTGGCTGCTGGAGAGTGAGGCAACCGTGGCGGCCGGCGGCCGCGTCGCGCCGATCATCGGTCGCTGCGACCGCCAAGCGCGCGGCAAAGTCCTTGCAAGATCGATGCTGGCGCCTTATTGAAGCGGATCGAGGCTCGGCCCGCGAAATCGGGCGCGGCGACTGGGCTTTGGGGCAGCGAAATGGGTAAGGTCACGGGGTTCTTGGAGATTGATCGCGCGGACCGGCGTTATGCGCCGGCCTCCGATCGAATCCGCCATTATCGTGAGTTCGTGCTGCCGCTGAGCGAAGAGGCGACTCGCAATCAGGCGGCGCGCTGCATGAATTGCGGCATCCCCTATTGTCACATCGGCTGTCCGGTCAACAACCAGATCCCCGACTGGAACGACCTTGCCTACCGCGGCGATTGGCAGGAGGCGGCCCGCAATCTGCTCTCGACCAACAACTTCCCGGAGTTCACCGGCCGCGTCTGCCCGGCACCCTGCGAAGCGTCGTGCACCCTCAACCTTCAGGACACGCCAGTCACGATCAAGACGATCGAATGCGCCATCATCGACCGCGCTTTCGAGGAAGGATGGGTGAGGCCGGAGCCCTCTGACCGGAAGACTGGCAAGACGGTCGCCGTTATCGGATCGGGTCCGTCAGGCCTCGCTTGCGCCCAACAGCTCGCGCGCGCCGGTCACGACGTTCACGTCTACGAGAAGCAGGGCAAGGCGGGCGGCTTGCTGCGTTATGGCATTCCGGACTTCAAGATGGAGAAGCGCCACGTCGACCGGCGCATCGAGCAGATGGAGGCCGAAGGCGTCACCTTTCACTACAACGCGTACGTCGGCAATACGATCAGCGCGCAGTCCATCCTCGACAGCCATGACGCCGTCGCGCTCGCAGGCGGCGCTGAGGCGCCGCGCGATCTGCCTGTGCCCGGCCGCGATCTTGCGGGCGTTCACTTCGCCATGGACTTCCTGCCTCAGCAGAACCGTCGCGTGTCCGCCGAGCCGATCGGCACGAACCAGCCAATTCTGGCTGGCGGCAAACATGTCGTCGTGATCGGCGGCGGCGACACGGGGTCGGATTGCATCGGCACTTCGATCCGCCAGGGGGCGCTCAAGGTCACCCAGCTCGAGATAATGCCGATGCCGCCCAAGGCCGAGGACAAGCTCCTCACCTGGCCAAATTGGCCTCTCAAGCTGCGCACGTCTTCAAGTCACGAGGAGGGGGCCGAGCGCGATTTTGCGGTGACGACGCTGGCCTTCGAAGGCGAGAACGGCGTGGTGACCGGTCTCAAATGCGCGCGCGTCGACGAGAAGTTCAAGCCGATTGAGGGCGATGAATTCACCCTGAAGGCCGACCTTGTGCTCCTGGCGATGGGTTTCGTCTCGCCGGTCAAGGAAGGTATGCTGACCGAGCTCGGCGTCGCCCTGGACAAGCGAGGCAACGTCGAGGCCGACACAAAGCGTTATGCCTCCTCCCGCCCCAAGGTCTTTGCCTGCGGCGATATGCGCCGCGGCCAATCCCTCGTTGTCTGGGCGATCCGCGAAGGGCGCCAATGCGCCGCGGCGATCGACGAGACCCTGATGGGCTCGACGGTCTTGCCGAAGTAGGCGGACCCGGAAGCGGTAGCCCTACGCCGGAATGCGGTCGTCGTTGGGCGAGGGCTCGCGTAGCACGTACCCGCGGCCCCAGACCGTCTCGATATAGTTGCGCCCGCTCGACGCTGTCGCGAGCTTCTTGCGCAATTTGCAGATGAAGACGTCGATGATCTTGAGCTCCGGCTCGTCCATGCCGCCATAGAGGTGGTTGAGAAACATCTCTTTGGTCAGCGTTGTGCCCTTGCGCAGCGAGAGCAGCTCCAGCATCTGATATTCCTTGCCGGTCAGATGCACGCGCGCTCCATCGACTTCGACCGTCTTCTGATCGAGGTTGACCGTCAGGTCGCCGGTGATGATGACCGATTGCGCGTGCCCCTTTGAGCGGCGCACGATGGCGTGAATTCGGGCGACGAGTTCGTCCTTGTGGAACGGCTTGGTGAGGTAGTCGTCGGCCCCGTGGCCAAGCCCTTTGACCTTGTCCTCGATGCCGGCCATGCCCGACAGGATCAGAATAGGCGTCTTGATCTTGGTGACCCGGAGCGAGCGCAGCACCTCGTATCCGGACATGTCGGGCAGGTTGAGATCAAGCAATATGATGTCGTAGTCATAGAGCTTGCCGAGGTCGATGCCCTCCTCGCCGAGATCGGTGACATAGACGTTGAAGTTTTCCGACTTCAACATCAGTTCAATGCTCTGTGCGGTCGCCGTGTCGTCTTCGATCAAAAGTACCCGCATGTTAGGCTCCCCGCCTCGCCCGTCGCTTCGTGACCGCGGTTATGTACGTCGCATTCGTGCCCAAACCCCGCCGGGGCGCACTCGGGCCGATTCGAATTAGACACTGACCGCTATTGGTTAACAAAACCTGATTCATTTGCGCAAGTCCCCTCACCGCGTGCCGAATGATATTAGTAACAATTTGATAAGAAACAGTATTTCGCCGAGATAAAAATTAATGCTTCACATCAACGAACGGACCTAACTGATTCTTTGGACTCAAGGTTCGGCGATACGCGCGAAAGGCTATGTCGCCCCGTGGGAATATCACGGGAAGATTGTCCGGCCCTTGCGCTGCGCGCCTTGACCCGATTGTTAACGGCCCGCGTAAACGAATCCCTAACGGCCAGACCGCATGCCGACTTTCGCCGCTTGTCCCGAAACAAACGCCGGCTTCGGCGGCCGACGGAGCTTCGCTGTATCCTGACGTAAGAAAGGAGAAACCTTCATCAGGCATCGTCTGCGTGTCTCGGAGTTGTAACCAGAGACGCGACGTCCTCTCGCGTCGGGGTTTGTTAAGGAGTGCGCCGGAATGAAGTCGCGGGACTCGCTTATGCGTCTGAAGCGCTTTCAACTTGAAGAGAAGCGCCGCCGCGTTCGGCAGATCGAGATGATGGTGGCCGAGTTTACGCGCATGATCGGCGACCTCGATCGCGAGATCGCCAACGAAGAGAAACGCGCAGGCATCGCCGATCCCAGTCATTTCGCCTATCCGACCTACGCCCGAGCCACGTCCGTCAGACGCGACAATCTCAAGAGCTCGATCGCAGAGCTTGTGGGCCAGATCGAGGAGGCAAAAGCCGCGCAGGAGGAAGCCGAAGCCGAACTCCTCAAATTCGAGACGCTGGAAGTGCGTGACAAGACCAACGATCGCTTGGCCGAGGCCGTGGCGCGCGCCTGACGCGGCCGCGTCATCGATAGAGCGCGACCTTTGCGCGCCTGCTGACCCTGCTGGGCCAGTCCTTCTCCTAGCACCGTAGCCCTTTCCCCGGACGCTTTCTTACCCAACCGTTCGCGTTGCGGCTCGAAGGCCGATGATCTAAGTCTGTCCTGACGGGAAGAGATCGGCTGTCGCCTCCAGGGGCGCCGCCTCGGCGCTTGTCACGCCGACGTCGACGGTCTTGGGGGAAGCGTGATGCTCATAGCAGCGCCGGCGGAGACGGACCCGGGGGAGACGCGTGTCGCCGCGACTCCGGAGACGGTCAAGAAATTCGTCGGACTGGGGGCGGAAGTCGCCATCGAGCATGGCGCGGGCGCCAAAGCGGGGTTTCCGGACGCCGAATATGCTTCGGCGGGCGCCCGGCTCGTCTCGGCCGACGAAGCGCTCGGCGCCGATGTGGTGCTCAAGGTTCGCCGCCCGAACGCCGGCGAGATCGCGCGTCTCAAGCCCGACGCCATCGTCATCGCGACGATGGACCCCTATGGCCATCGTGACGCAATCGAAACCATGGCCAGGGCAGGAGTCGCCGCCTTCGCCATGGAGCTCCTGCCGCGCATAACCCGCGCGCAGGTCATGGACGTATTGTCGAGCCAGGCGAACCTCGCCGGTTATCGAGCCGTGATTGACGCCGCGGCCGAATACGGCAGGGCGCTTGCGATGATGATGACTCCCGCCGGCACGGTTCCGGCTGCGAAGCTGTTTGTCATGGGCGTCGGCGTCGCCGGCCTGCAGGCGATCGCCACCGGCCGCCGCCTCGGCGCGGTGGTCACGGCGACCGACGTGCGTCCAGCGACCAAGGAACAAGTCGAGTCCCTCGGCGCGAAATTCGTCGCCGTAGAGGACGAGGAGTTCAAGCAGGCTGAAACCGCGGGCGGCTATGCGAAGGAAATGTCCGACGCATACAAAGCCAAGCAGGCCGGACTCATCGCTTCGCATATCGCCAAACAGGACATCGTCGTCACCACCGCGCTGATTCCCGGACGCCCGGCGCCGCGCCTCGTCAGCGCCGACATGGTCAAGTCGATGCGCGCTGGCTCGGTCATCGTCGATCTCGCCGTCGAGCGCGGCGGAAATTGCGAACTCTCGAGGCTCGGCGAACTGGCCTACAGCGACAACGGCGTCAGAATTGTCGGCTATTCCAACGTCACGCGGATCCCGGCCTCCGCCTCGGCGCTCTACGCACGCAATCTCTACGCCTTCGCCGAGACGCTGATCGACAAAGCGGCCAAGTCGCTCGCGATCAACTGGGACGACGAGTTGGTGAAGGCGACGTGCCTCACTCGCGACGGCGCGATCATTCATAACAGCTTCATGCCCCAATAACACCCTTGCGTGCTCTTTGAGCGCCGGAGAACCCGATGGACAACCTCGACGCCGCGATTGAAAAGCTTCGAGCCGCCGCCGACGCCGCGCGGCAGGCCGCGCAAGCCGCGCAGGCCTACAGCGACCAGCTCGCCGCGGCGGGGCACGCCGCTTCTGGCGGCGCAATTGATCCGTTCGTCTTCCGGCTCGCGATTTTCGCTCTCGCGGTCTTTGTCGGCTACTATGTGGTCTGGTCGGTGACGCCGGCGCTGCACACGCCGCTGATGTCCGAGACCAACGCCATCTCCTCGGTCATCGTGGTCGGCGCGCTGTTGTCGGTCGGAGTCGCCGCAGTTGACAGCGGATCGGCGTTCGCACGGCTGGTCGGCTTCATCGCGCTCATCCTCGCCTCGGTCAACATTTTCGGCGGCTTTCTGGTCACCGAGCGCATGCTGGCGATGTACAAGAAGAAGGGCTGAGGACAAGTGAACGCCAACCTCGCCGCCCTTCTCTATCTCATCTCCGGCATTCTGTTCATTCTCGCGTTGCGAGGACTGTCGTCGCCCGCGACCTCGCGCCAGGGCAACCGCTTCGGCATGATCGGCATGGGCGTCGCGGTCTTGACGACGCTCGCGGTTCGTCCGCCGTCGAGCGCGCTTTCATGGGCCCTCATCATCCTTGGCGTCGCCATCGGCGGGCGGCATCGGCGCATGGCGCGCCCGCACCATCGCCATGACCGCGATGCCGCAGCTGGTCGCGATGTTCCATTCGCTGGTCGGCCTGGCCGCGGTGCTGGTCGCCGCAGGAGCGTTCTACGCGCCCGAGGCCTTCGGCATCGAAGAAGGCGACATCATCCACCCAGGCAGCATCATCGAGATGTCGCTCGGGCTCGCGATCGGCGCGATCACCTTTACCGGCTCGATCATCGCGTTCCTTAAGCTCGACGGGCGCATGTCGGGGGCGCCGATCCTTCTGCCCATGCGCCACGTCGTCAACGGCGGGCTCGGCGTCGCGCTCGTTCTGTTGATCGCGCTCTTCTACGCCACGCAGGCGCCGGCGTTCTTCTGGCTCATCGCGCTCGTCTCGCTCGCGCTCGGCGTGCTTCTCATTATTCCGATCGGCGGCGCCGACATGCCGGTCGTCATCTCGATGCTCAATTCCTATTCCGGCTGGGCGGCCGCGGGCATCGGCTTCACGCTTGGCAATCTGGCGCTCATCATCACCGGCGCGCTGGTCGGCTCCTCGGGCGCGATCCTGTCCTACATCATGTGCAAGGGGATGAACCGGTCCTTCATTTCCGTCATTCTCGGCGGCTGGGGCGGCGAGGTCGCTAGCGCCGCGGGCGCCAAGGAGACCCGTCCGGTCAAGCAGGGCTCGGCCGAGGACGCGGCCTTCATGATGAAGAACGCATCGAAAGTGATCGTCGTTCCGGGCTATGGCATGGCGGTTGCGCAGGCGCAGCACTCGTTGCGTGAGATGGCGGACCTGCTCAAGAAAAACGGCGTTGAGGTCAAATATCGCGATCCATCCGGTCGCTGGCCGCATGCCCGGCCATATGAACGTCCTGCTCGCTGAGGCCAACGTGCCTTACGATGAAGTGTTCGAGCTCGAGGACATCAACAGCGAGTTCCCCCAGGCCGACGTCGCCTATGTCATCGGCGCCAACGATGTCACGAATCCGGCCGCCAAAACCGATCCCAAGTCGCCCATCTACGGCATGCCGATTCTCGACGTTGACAAGGCAAAGACGGTTTTGTTCGTCAAGCGCGGCATGGGCTCGGGCTACGCCGGCGTTGAGAACGAGCTGTTCTTTCGCGACAACACGCTGATGCTGTTCGGCGACGCGAAGAAGATGACCGACGCGATCGTGAAGGCGCTGCAGCACTGAGCATGGCGCCGGGAATCGCCTCGCGATGCTGATCGCGGCTCTTGTCTGCGCTGCACTCTATGGTCTCATCGTCATTGGCCTTTATGTGGGGCAGCGCAAGATCCTGTTTCGGTGTGACGCGGCGGAGGTCGACCCGGCGACGCTCGAACTCAAGGCCAAGGTCGTTCGTCTGAAGACCGAGGACGGCGGAGAGCCTGCTCGCGTGGAGCATCCCGCCCTTAGCCGGACGGCCGTTGATTCTCTATTTTCACGGCAACGCGGGCGGCATCGACCTGCGCGTCGAGCGCTTTCACGCCATCGCCAAGGCGGGCATGGGGCTGATCGCGATCGAATATCGCGGCTACGCCAGCTCCACCGGCTCGCCCAGCGAGCGCGGGCTCAAGCTCGATGGCGAAGCGGCCTATGCGGCGGCGATTGCGAGCGGCGTCGCGCCGGAGCGCATCGTGCCCTTGGGCGAGTCGCTTGGGTCTGGGGTCGCGGTCGCGCTCGCCGCGCGTCACAAGGTTGGCGCGCTCGTGCTCGAACTCGCCCTATTCGTCGATCGCCGACGTCGCGGCGGCCACGTACTGGTTTGTTCCGGTTCGCGCCTTGCTCCGCGATCCGTTCCGCAACGACTTGCTGATCGGCTCGGTCGAGGCGCCGACGCTGATCGTGCACGGGACAAAGGACAGGGTCGTGCCCATCCGCTTTGGCGAGAAACTGTTTGCGCTCGCGAATCCGCCTAAGGAGTTCTGGCGGGTCGAGGACGCCATCCATCTCGCGATGGGCGAGCGCTTCGATGATACGCTGGACTGGATCGCCAGAATGGTTCCGGCAGCGTGAGCCGCGGATTGCGGTTCAGTCGGCGCGGATTGTCGCCCGGTCGAGGATACAACCACAGCGGGAATTCCCTCCAAATAGGCGCTAGCAAAACGAAGCTAAATGAGCCTAAACGCTAGTAAATTTGCTTTCATTTCTTTTCATTTTCTTTTCCGGATCGAGCGTTTTCAAAGAGTTGCGGGTGAAAAAAATAAAAAAATCGCTCCTCCACCCGGCTCGCGCGGCAGGTTGTGGGCCAACGTTTCAAACAGCCACGGTTCCTCCTCTCCCCGCCTGTCTTCCGGCGAGCGGGAAATAGATTCCGCCAAGGGGAATTGCATAGCGCATATTTCTGATTTTGTCAAGCAAAAATTCGCGGAGAATCCGTGGCTCTTATGGCGTTGGCCGTTGGTCAGCCCTTCGCGGCTACGCCTTCGAGCGACGGCGCCGTCATCGCGACCCCGGGCTTTCGGACCCGGGGGACACTGCGATGACGATTCCGCCTGAATGCGCCACGCCCTAAGCGGCGACGGCGACCGGCGCAGCGGCGAGTTCGAGCTTCACGGGAACGGGCGCGCGAAGGATGTCCAAGACCGGGCAGTGCGCGTCGACCACTTGTTTGAGCTTCGCCAATTCCTCTTGGGTCGCGGAGCTCTTGAGCGTCACGGTTCCCTCTACCCCCGTGAACCCCGAACGCACCCCTTCATCGACGGCGAAAAATCCGCGCAAGTCGAGAATGCCGTCGAGCTTGACCGAGACGCTTTCCAGCGGCACGCCGAGCGCTGTCGCGTAAGCGCGATACGTGATCTCTTGGCAGGTCGCCAAAGCGGCCAGGACCAACTCCACCGGGTTCGGGCCAGCGTCCGAGCCACCGAGAGTGGGCGGCTCATCGACGGTCAGTGAGAACTGGCAAATCCTGGCCTCGCTGCGGAGGTTCTCGACCTGCCGCGAATCGACTGAAAACACCGCTTTTGCGTTGGCCGCGTCCGCTCGCAGACTGGCTTGCGTCTCCACGATGATCTCTTTGAGCGCCATCCCAATCCTCACGCTGCGTGTTCGAGCGCACATCAGACTATTAAGATTATATACTTTGTCAACTTCTGCGCATTTGCCCCGCCCCGCCGTCTCCGATATCACCCCCGGCCCTCTGTCTCGGACCCGGGTCGATCATGTCCGCCGCGCCGCGATCCATAAGAGCGACGGCGCCCGCTTCGGGTTCGCTCCAGCGCGAGCTCGGCGCGACGTTCGCCCTCGCCTGGCCGATCATTCTCGCCAATGTCGCGATCTACGCGATGACCGCGACCGACTTCATCATGCTTGGCCGGCTCTCGGCGCACGCGCTCGCAGCGGGCGCGCTCGGCTTCAACCTCTTTCAGCCCGAGATGGTGCTCGGCATCGGCCTCGTCGCGGCCCTGGCTCCGATCGCGGCTGCGAAAATTGGCGCGGGCGAGAGCGGCGAGGGGCTCCGGCGCGCGACGCACCAGGCGCTGTTGTCAGCCTTGGCGTTCTCAGTCGTCGCGTGGATCTATCTCTCGCAGACGGAACGGATTCTGGCGGCCATCGGCGAACCGCCCGATCTTGCGCGCGACGCCGGAGCCTACATGCGCGGCTATCAGTGGAGTCTGCTGCCGAACCTTCTGTTCATCACGGCCCGCTGCCTCTTCTCCGCGCTTGAGCGGCCGCGCCCGACGCTGGTCGCCGGCCTTGCAGGCGTGGGCTTCAACGCCCTCGCCAACTATGCCCTCGTGTTCGGCGAGCTTGGCATGCCGCGGCTGGGGATGTTCGGCTCGGGCATTGCGACCACGCTGTCGCAGACCTTGATGTTCCTGATCCTGCTTGGCGCCGCGTTCGTCGAGCCGCGCCTTAGGCGCGTTCGCCCGTTCGCCTTGCCCTGGCGTCCGGCGCAGCGCGAGCTCGTCGCTCTGTGGCGGCTCGGCTTGCCGATGGGCGCGATGATCCTTGCAGAAGTCGGCGTTTTCTCCGCCGCGACGATGGCGATGGGCCTGATCGGGCGCGCGGCGCTCGAAGCGCATACGGCCGCCTTGCAGATCGTGTCGATCGCCTTCATGGTCCCGCTCGGCTTGGGCCAGGCGGCGACGGTCAGGGTCGGCCTCGCTTACGGCGCGCGCAACGCCCGTGCGATTGGCCAAGCGGGCTGGTGCGCCTTCGGCCTCACGCTCGTCTATGCCGCCCTATCCGCAACGGCGATGATCGCGGCGCCGCGGTTTTTGATAGCGCCCTTCATCGACGTTGATGCGCCCGAGAATGCGGCCGCCGTTGCGGCCGCCATCGCCATGCTCAAGGTCGGGGCGATCTTCCAGGTCTTCGACGCAAGCCAGGTCGCGCTCGCCAACATGCTGCGCGGTCTGCATGATTCCAAATGGCCGTTTCTCATCGCGGTTCTCGGCTATTGGGCGATCGGGGCCCCGGTCGGCCTTGCGTTGGGCTTCTTGACCCCGCTCGGCGGGGTCGGCGTATGGATCGGACTCGCGAGCGGACTTGTCGTCGTCGCCATTCTTCTGCTCGTGCGCTGGATTGGCAAGGAGCGCCGGGCTTTTGCGGTTTGACCTTGGGTCCCGCGACCAACGACAATGGCGGTAAGTTCCAACGACCTCGTCCTGAGGCGCCGCGAAGCGGCCTCGAAGGACGTTCCAGGACGCTGCGAGCTGGAGCATCCTTCGAGACGCGATGCTCCGCATCGCTCCTCAGGATGAGGTCGTGGGGTTGGGGCATGGTCCGAAGCTTCGCCTTGGGAGTTACCAATGGCGTCGGATCTGCGAGCCGCATGAGACCGCGAGGAAATTTACGCAATGAGTGAGCACTCCGAGCCTCTGGTCCTCGACGTCGACACCGGCATCGACGATGCGTTCGCGCTCCTCTACGCCTGCGCCCAGAGGCAAGCGCAAATCCTCGGCGTCTCGACCGTGGTCGGCAACGTTTCGCTCGCAGCCGCGACGCGCAACACGCGAGCGGTTCTGGCGCTTGCGGGACGGGCGGACATTCCGGTTTGGCGCGGCGCAGGGACAGTGATCTCGATTGCGGTAAGGGACGCCAGCGACATTCACGGCGCGACCGGCCTTGGCCATGCGGTTCTGCCTGACCCCGAGGAACCATCGGACCCGCTGCACGCCGCGGATATGATTATCGAGGCGGCGCGCGCGCATTCCGGGCGCCTCATCCTATGCGCGACCGGACCACTGACCAATATCGCGCTTGCGGTTATGCGCGAGCCCGAACTGCCGCGACTCGTCAAGCGGTTCGTCATCATGGGCGGCGCCTATTCCAATTCGGGAAATGTCACGCCGGCGGCCGAGTTCAACATCTGGCACGATCCGGAAGCGGCGCGGATCGTCTTTCGCGCTTTCGGCGGCGTTGGCGGAGCGCCGGTGATCGCTATCGGCCTCGACGTCACCCGCAAGACGATCATCGACGAGAGCGATATTAAGGCAATCGAATCGCGTATCGCCCGCAGGCCGCGTGGGCCTAAGTTGACGCGCTTCCTTGAAGATGCGTCGCGCTTCTATTTCGAGCGTATGGAAAAATTGCTGGGCAAGCGCATCTTCACCATGCACGACCCGCTCGCGGTCGCCGTGGCGCTCGATCCAACGCTCGTCGAAACGCGGACCGCCGCCGTGGACATCGAGACGACAGGACGGCTCACGACCGGAGCGACGATCGTCGACTGGCGCGGCCAATGGGGCCGGCTCGCCAATACCGAAGTCGCCGTCGCCGTCGATGCTGAACGCTTCCGCTTCCTGTTCTTCGACGCGATGGAGCGCCTGGCCGAAGGGGCGGCGGGAGACAGGACATAGAAGCCGAGTTTCTTTGGGCAGCCAACGGATCGCGGCGGGATGGACACGAAGCGTACGAAGGAAAGGCCATTCTTGGTGATCTTCGTGATCTTGGTGGTGTGAGGTCGGTCCGGTCATCCGCCGTCCATTAGGTCGCCCAGTAAGCCTGCTTAGGCTTCCGCCGCAGTCGGAGTTACCGGCAGGCCTTGGCGCTTGTGTTTTCGCCCGGGGTCGTTCTATCTTTGTTCCAGTCGACTTATCTCTCCTTTTCGCACGGGAGCGGCGCACCATGATCCGGCTTGAGCCGCGGTTCGCCGAATTGGCGGCGATGACGAACTTTTCTTTCCTCCGCGGCGCCTCGCATCCAGAGGAGATGGCGGCGCGCGCCGCCGAACTCGGCCTCGCCGGGATCGGGATTGCCGACCGCAACTCGCTTGCTGGCGTGGTGCGCGCGCACACGTTCGCGCGCGATAATGTTGAGGCGATGGCGGCCACACGGGTCGTTTCCGGCGCGCGGCTCGTCTTCATCGACGGCAGCCCTGACGTCCTCGCTTATCCAAAGGATCGCGCGGCCTATGGCCGGCTCTGCCGAATTTTAACAGAGGGCAATCTGCGCGCCCCCAAAGGCGAATGCTGGCTTGAGCTCGATGACCTTCTGAAGCATAGCGAGGGACTGCAGGTCATTGTGATGGAGGCTCGCCCTCATCCGTCGCCTTCGGCGACACCCCCGGGTCAAAAGCCCGGGGGGAGAAGAGAGTCCCCCTCCTCCGCCTGCGCGAGGCCTTCGGCAAGCGCCTATGGATCGGCGCGAGCCTCATATATGGCGTGAACATGCGCAAAGGGCTCATGCGGCGCGCGGCGCTCGCACGCTCCGTCGGCGCGCCGCTGATCGCAACCAACGACGTCATGATGCATAGGCCTGAGCGGCGCGCGCTCGCCGATGTGCTCACCTGTATCCGCGAGAAAACCACGCTCGAGGCGGCGGGACGCCTCACCCAAGCCAACGCCGAGCGCCATCTCAAAGCTCCACGCGAAATGGAGCGGCTATTCGCCGAGGCGCCGGACGCGGTCGCCGAGACGATCCGCTTCCTCGACGGCCTCGAGTTCAGCCTCGACGAATTGTCCCATTGCTATCCGGAAGAGCTGCGTGAAGGCTATCCGACGGCGCAGGAGGCGCTCGAGGCTTTCGCTCGGGCAGGCGCAGAAAGGCGCTATCCGGAGGGAATTCCCGACCGCACGCGGGAAGCGCTGACGCATGAGCTCAAGCTGATCGCCTCGCTCGATTACGCGCCTTACTTCCTCACCGTGCACGACATCGTGCGCTTCGCGCGCTCGAAGGGAATTCTCTGTCAGGGCCGCGGCTCGGCGGCCAATTCCGCGGTCTGCTATTGCCTTGGGATCACCGAGGTCGATCCGGTTCGCTTCGACCTCCTGTTCGAGCGTTTCATCTCGCCCGAGCGCAACGAGCCTCCCGACATCGACGTCGACTTCGAGCACGAGCGGCGCGAGGAGGTGATTCAGTACATCTATGAGCGTTATGGGCGCGAGCGCGCCGGGCTCGCCGCGGCGGTGATCACTTACCGCACGCGCTCGGCGATCCGCGAAACGGCCAAGGTCTTCAGCCTCTCTGACGATGTGATCGTCGCTCTCAACGGAACCGCCTGGGGCCAGGAGACGACGCCGATCGGCGAGGATCGGGTGCGCGCAACAGGGCTCGATCCCGCCGACCCGACGCTCAAGCTCGCGCTCAAAATGGCGAAAGAGCTGATCGGTTTTCCGCGCCATCTCACCCAGCATAGCGGCGGCTTCGTCATCACCCGCGATCGGCTCGACGAAGTTTCGCCGGTGATGAACACGGCGATGGAAAAACGCACGATGGTCGAATGGGACAAGGACGACCTCGACGCGCTTGGCCTTCTCAAGGTCGACGTGCTCGCGCTCGGCATGCTGACGGCTCTGAGCAAGGGTTTTACGCTTCTCGACAAGCATTACGATGAACGCCTCACGCTCGCGACTATTCCGCGCGAGGAAGCCTGCGTCTATGCGATGATCCAGCGCGCCGACACGATCGGCGTGTTCCAGATCGAAAGCCGCGCGCAGATGTCGATGCTGCCGCGGCTCAAGCCGGCTAATTATTACGACCTCGTCATCGAAGTCGCGATCGTGCGCCCCGGCCCGATCCAGGGCGACATGGTGCATCCCTATTTGCGCCGCCGGCAGGGCCTCGAGGAGGTCTCCTATCCCTCGCCAGAATTGGAGATGGTGTTAAAGAAGACGCTCGGCGTGCCGCTGTTCCAGGAGCAGGCGATGAAGATCGCCATCGTCGCCGCCGGCTTCACGCCTTCGGAAGCCGACCAATTGCGCCGCGCGATGGCGACGTTTCGTCGATCCGGAACGATCCAGACGCTTCAAGAGAAGATGATCGAAGGCATGGTGGCCAACGGCTATCGGCGCGAGTTCGCCGAGCGCTGCTTCCATCAGATCGAGGGGTTCGGCGAATATGGCTTTCCTGAGAGCCACGCGGCGAGCTTTGCGCTGCTCGTCTACTCTTCCTCATGGATGAAATGCCGCTTTCCCGATGTTTTCGTCGCGGCGATGCTGAACGCCCAGCCGCTTGGCTTCTACGCGCCCGCCCAACTCGTACGCGATGCGCGCGAGCACGGGGTTGAGTTACGCGAAGTCGACGTGAACCTGTCCGATTGGGATTGTACGCTGGAGCCATTACTCCCCTCTCCCGATAGGGCGTTCGGAAGAACGCCCGTCTCTCGACGGGCTATGGAGAGAGGGGTTGGGGGTGAGGGCGAGCCCTCATCCGGCGCCATAGGGCGTTTGTCAGAACGCCCGTCTTTCGACGGGCCACGGCGCCACCTTCTCCCAGAGGGAGAAGGGATTCATCCCCGCCACGCCGAGATGGCGCCTCACATCCGCACGACGCATGCGGTGCGCCTGGGCTTCAGGCAGATCGTCGGCATTAAAGAAAAGGACATGGCCGAGCTCACGAAGCAGCGCGGGCAGGCTTATGATTCGGTGCGCGACTTATGGCTGCGCAGCGGGTTGAGTTCGACAGTGCTGGAGCGGCTTGCCGACGCTGACGCTTTCCGCTCGCTCGGCCTCGATCGGCGCCAAGCCTTATGGGCGGTGCGCGGCCTCGATCGGGTCGGCGACCAGGACGATCTGCCCTTATTCGCGAGCAGGCCGGGGCGCGGCACGGAGCCCGACGCGCGCCTGCCGCCCATGCCGCTTGGCGCGCATGTGGTCGAGGATTATCGGCGCTTGTCCTTGTCGCTCAAGGCTCATCCGGCCTCGTTCATGCGCGCGCGCCTATCCGCCCGCGGAATCCTGCGCTCCGAGGCGCTGAGCTCAGTCAAGAACGGCGAGCGCATCACGGTCGCCGGTCTCGTGCTGGTGCGTCAGCGGCCGGGCACCGCCAGCGGCGTCATCTTCATGACGCTGGAGGATGAGACGGGCATCGCCAATATCATTGTATGGCCGAAGGTCTTCGAACGCCTGCGCGCGATCGTGCTCGGCGCGCGTTTCATTGCAGTGACCGGCAAGCTGCAGAGCGAGCAAGGGGTCATCCATATCGTCGCCGAGCGCATGAACGATCTGACCCCGATGCTTGGGCTTCTGTCCGAGGCGGGCCATACGATCGGCGCTCTCGCACGCGCCGACGAGGCGCACCGGACAGAACTGACGGAGACCCGAAAGCGCCAGGGCAATCGCTTTGCTCAAGCCCCGCGCCTCGACGATCCGCGGGCGCCGCCTTCTTCCCCGTTGGAGACAGTGGACATCGCCGAAGCGATGCCTGCGGGACGGAATTTCCGTTGATCGCCAGGAACGAGCCGATCAATCGCTCTCCTGCTCCAATTATACGACGGCAAGAACTGCACGCTACTGCGCCGTCAACGGATGCGAAACAAGGGCGCGGTCGATCGTGAGCAGCCTGAAACCCTCGACCTGGCATTGCGCGAGCAGCATCCGGTCGAAGGGATCACGCGTCTTCGGCTCAGGATCGACGGACGCGAGCGCATGGCGTTCGTCGATCACGACGGTCTTGACGCCTAAGTCGTCCAGGAGCTCTGGCAGGGCGCCGAGGCTTATCGAAAGCCGAAGCTTGCCCAGCCGGCATTTGGATCGCGATCTCCCAAAGGCTCGCGGCGCTCAGATGATGTTCGCTGGCTCCATCCCTCAACAACGAGGCGACCCCCGCTGGCAGGCGGCCGACGCCGTCCTCGATCAGAGCGAGAAAAATATGGGTATCGGAGCAAAATCTGCATAGGCAGTCTGAAGGCTTCTGACCAATTGCAGAAGAAATTGGACTGAAGCAAGGGACCTGTCACTTTCGATAAATACATGCGTGAACGCCACAATCACGTTGCAGTCGCGAACATCTCGCTTGAATTTCGGTGGAAGCCCTAGGGACGCAGGCCATTTACGTCGGCGATCATAAGCGTCGCACTTCAAGGAGGTATCCGACTGGATGGACCGGTTCGTTTCGACGGTGCAGGAGAATTGGTATACGCGCTGGACACTCGACGAGGAGGCTGCATAGCGGTCTCTCGCGCTCGCGAACTGGATTCATCGGTTTATCGAAGGAATGGTAGGACTGCGAGAGCCGTCTGTTGCTACCTGTCTATGACGTAAGTCGGGATCCCTGCTGCCTGGGAGAAAAATTGTCCCGAGCGCATTCGAGAGGATAGGGATGGATACGAAACGGCGCTCGTTGCCGCCGATAGATCGTGGGACGACGGGTCATTAGAATACGACAATGGAGGACATCTAGCGGGTCTGCTTCAAGCTCAACTCGAAGACGAAGGCCTTCCTTACCAGGACCATAACCGGTTGCTCGACCTTAAGAAGAGGGATCATGACGCGTGAACTGGTGGAGCGCGGGCTTCGCCGCGTCGTGACCGAGACCAAGCCGGGCGCGCCATTCAAGCTGCGCCGCGCCAGTTTCAAGGGCAAAGGATTGCAAGCCGACGCGCGCGGCGCGTCCTGGGACAGGTTGCGCGATTTGGCCTACGAAGGTGGCGGAGCTTGATCGCCGTCGACCAATTTCCGTTGACGTCCGCGATCCGGCCTGCCTAGGACCAATATGCTGTTGAAGGCGCCGCGGTTTTGAATCCTATAGAACATATAGTGTATGTTGTTATGCCGGACCTGCATGGTCGCCCGAGGGCCAACGCCCGCGATCTTGAGGGCGGAGCTAAACGGAGTCCCAACCCACTGAAAGCGTTGGGGCGCGCCGGTGAAATGCCGCTGGAGCAGCCGCGGCGTCGAGCGTGCGCTCCCGAGAGCGTCCTGCGAGCCCACTAAACTCGACCCCACCCAACGCCTGAATCGCCCCTTCCCAATCCTTGAGAGCTCCATGGCCGCATATGCGGGGCTGGCTTTTCTGTCCTTCCTCTGGGGCTCGTCCTTTCTTCTGATCAAGATCGCCTCGCGCGCCTTCGATCCGTTCGATTTCGCGCTCGCGCGGGTGGGCGTGGCGGCCGCCGCGATGCTGCTGACGAGCGCGATGTCTGGAAAGGTCTGGCCAGGATCGCGACCAGGGCTGTGGGCCAAACTCCTCGCGCTCGCGCTGATCGGACAGGTCGTTCCCTTCATGCTGCTCGCCAAGGCGGCGACGCTGACCACGAGCGCCGACATGGCGCTGATGATGGGCGCGCAGCCCATCTTCGTCTTTCTGTTCGGCCGCTTTCTCGGATCGAGCGATCGGTGGACGTGGCTCGCCGCCTTTGGGCTTATGGTCGGCTTCGCCGGAGTGGGCGTCGCGTTCTGGTCGCCGGGAGCGGGCGGCGGCGCCCATGCCGTATTGGGGCGGGCCTTCGCTCTGGCCGCGGGCATATTTTATGGAACGGGGGCGATCATCTCAGGCGCGGCGACGAGAGAGATCGGCGCCGTGAGGGCAGTGACCGCCTCGATGACGATTTCGACGCTCGCGCTTGGGCTGATTGGCTTCATCTTCGGGAAGCTCCCGCCGCCTGTGACGCTCCTTCAAACTCCGCTGGGGCCGATGCTCGCGATGGGCGCCCTCGGCGTCTTCAATACGGCGCTTGCCTATTACGTCTATTTCCGGCTCGTCCACGAGGAGGGACCGACCTTCGCGAGCCTCAACAACTACATCGCTCCCGTGGTCGGCGTCATCGGCGGGGCTGTGGCGCTCGCCGAACCCATCGCGCCCCCCGCTTGGGCGGGATTGGCGCTCGTGCTGTTGGGCGTCGCCCTCACCGGCCGATCGCTGGGGCCAGCGAAAGCGCCTCGCGCCCGCGGGGTGGCTGCCCGCGCCAGCGCCGGTTGAGCCTCAGCCGCGCCGTTTGAGCGCGTCCGCGAGCGGCATCGTCGCCGACCCGGGCTCAAGCGGCTTCGGCTGGCTCTCATGCGGAGCCCAACCCGAGAGCCAAACGAGGTCGAAAGTCGCGCGCAGGCGGTCGTCTGGATCCGCAAAGCGCTCGGCGTAGACGGCGGCGGCGCGCGCGAGAACTTCGCGACGCAGCGGCTTGCGGCTGCGCGCAGAGAGCGCGCTCGTTGCCCCCATAGCGCGCAGATCGGCGAGAAGCGCGAACATGTCGGGATAACGGACGACCGCGCGGTCGAGATCGACGACGGGCAGCGCCAGGCCCGCACGCTGCGCGAGCCCGCCAAGGGCGCGCACGTCGACAAAGGGCGCTACGCGCGGCGACGCGCCGCCGAGGACCTCGCTCTCGGCGATGGTCAGGCTTTGGCGCAGCTCGGTCAGGGTCTCGCCCCCGATCAACGCCGCGATCAGGAGGCCGTCATCCTTCAGCGCGCGCCGTATCTGCACCAGCGCGCCCGGCAGATCGTTCACCGTCTGCAGGGCGAGCAGCGAGACGGCGAGATCAAGCCGGCCGTCCCCGGCCGGCAAGCGCTCGAGGTCGCCGACCGCCGGCAGGAAATCGCCGGCGCCCAGGCTCGCCTCGGTTGGAGCGACCCGGATGACGCAATCGACTTGTCCGGCGGCGGCCAGCGCGACCGCGCCATGGGGGCCGGGCGAACCGAAGTCGGCGGCGAGCGCGAACCGCCGTTTGACCAGCGACAACCGATCGCGAAGGTCTTCGGCCGCCCTCTCGAGCAGGAAGTCGGCTTGAGCCTGCCCACCGGCGCGCGTCCAGACGCGGTCGAGGCGCCGATTGATCAAACCTCGATCGAATATCTGCGGCGGCGCCGGATGCGACATAGGGATTCCTTGGGCGCTCCTTATGCGCCAGAGGGCCCCTCGCGCAAAGCTGCCGTTCGCGCTAGCTTGCGCCTCGTGAACGCCTCTTCCGCCCTTGATACGGACGAAGCCCAAGGCTCGCCTTGGGCGCGCCGCGCCGGCGCGCTCGCCTTAAGCCTCGCTCAAGCGGCGCTCGATACGCTCTATCCGCCGACGTGCCTCGCCTGCCGCGCCGCCACGGACAGACACGGCGCGCTGTGCCCGCGCTGCTGGAACGCGATGCGCTTCATCGAGCGGCCCTTTTGCGAGCGTCTCGGCACGCCATTCGAGCACGATCTCGGCCAAGGCCTCATCTCGCCGCAGGCGATGGCCGATCCGCCGGCGTTCGGGCGGGCCCGGGCGGTAGCGAGGTTCGAGGATGGACCGGCGCGCACGCTCGTACATCGGCTCAAATATTCCGACCGCGCGGAACTCGCACGGCCAATCGCGAGTTGGATGGTCCGCGCGGGCTCCGACGTTCTGGCCGACGCCGATCTCCTGACGCCGGTGCCGCTGCACGCGTTGCGGCTGTGGCGACGGCAGTTCAACCAGGCCGCCGCGCTCGCGACGGAGATCTCCCGCCAAATGGGAAAAGCCTGCGATGTGGGCGCGCTTCGACGGATCAAGGCGACGCGCAGTCAGGTGGGGTTGAGCCGAGCGCAAAGGGCCGAAAATGTCCAAGGCGCGTTCCGCCTCGCCGAGGGCGCGACAGTCCGGGGGCTCAATGTCGTGTTGATCGACGACGTTCTGACCTCGGGCGCAACCGCCAACGCCAGCTCCAGGGCGCTATTGAGGGCCGGCGCAAAGCGGGTGGATGTGCTTGTATTTGCCCGGGTTGTTACAGGCTCGTGACTTCCCATATAAAAGCTGACAACGTGCGGATTGATCCGCCAAAGGATGTCTTAGCGTGCCGCCGATCGTCATCTACACCAAGTCGACTTGCCCCTACTGCCACTCGGCCAAGGCTCTGCTTCACGCCAAGTCGGCCCCCTTCGAGGAGATCGGCGTTGACGGCGACCGCGCCGCGCAGGCGGCGATGGCGGCGAAGGCGAATGGCCGCTGGACGGTGCCGCAGATCTTCATCGGCGACACCCATGTCGGCGGCTCCGACGATTTGCACGCGCTCGAGGATGCGGGCGAGCTCGATGCGCTGCTTGCCGGGGCGTGAGCGATGATCAAATACGCGCTCGGCTGCGCTGACGGACATGCGTTCGAGAGCTGGTTTCCCGACAGCGCCGCTTATGACAAGCAACGCAAGCGCGGCTTTGTCGTCTGCCCCGAATGCGGCTCGACCCGCGTCGAGAAGGCGATCATGGCCCCGGCCGTCGTCGGCGGCGAGCGCGCGGCCCTGGAGGAGAGCCCAGCGATAGTCGTCGACGATCGGCGCCGTCAGGCGCGCGAGTTCCTGGTCCGCATGCGTCGCGAAATCGAGGCCAACACCGACGACGTCGGCGCCAAATTCCCGCAGGTGGCGAGAGCCATTCATCTCGGCGAGGAGCCGGAGCGCGCGATTCGGGGGCGCGCAAGCCTCGCGGAGGCCAAGTCGTTGCTGGAGGACGGCGTCGGCGTGCTGCCGGTGCCAATGCTCGAGGACGAGCTGAATTAGTCGGGCGGCGGCGAACAACGGGCGGCGCCGGCCGTCTATTCGCTTGCGCCGTCTCCCGTTCTGAGGTTGCGCGCCCGTCGAATCCGCCTACTTCTCGTCGAGGCGGAATTCCTGCGCCTCGACGACCGTCGTGCCAATCATCGTCCGCACCGAGACGCGGAAGGGAAAGAGAACGCGGTCGCTGGCGATCGGCGCGAGCCACACTTCCAGGTCCTTGTTGTCGGCCATGAATTTGGTCGCCGGGCGGTTGCGACTGTGACCGGATATCGGCACGTAGCGGGCCGCGCAGACCACGACAGGGCCGTCGTAGCCTTTGGCCGACACAGTGCGCTCGCCGACGTAAGTGAGGTCAATATCGAACCGCGTATAGCCGTCGAAGATCGGCACCTTGCGATTGCACGCGGCAGGCGACAGGATCGGTCCCGAGGCTGGCGCCGGCAGGATGACTGCGCCGACTGGATCGACGACGCCATGCTCGTCGCCGGGTCCTAGCGGAACCCGATCCGGCTTGTCCTGAAACGGCGGCGAGATGTCGACTCCCGTGACCGTATTGCCGGCCAGCGCCATGCGAATCGTGCGCGTCATGTTGGAACTTGAGGCGGTGGTGGCGAAAGTCGCCGGCGACACGCGGCCCTGAACGATCGCGCCCATGCCCACGGACGCGCCGCGGGCATTGGTGAAGAGCTTGGCGAGGCCAGTCAATTTGGCATCGCCCGCAATCGCGTAAGTCGTCGGAGTGAGGTCGGCCTGGAGATGCACCGCGCCAATCGGAAGGCCGATTAACGATACGCGATAGTTGGCGTGCAACACGTCGGCGCGCGCGCCGGCGGCCCATATAAGCGCGGCCGTAACTCCCACTGCGGCCATTCGCAAGCGGGCCTGAGGCGATCGCGGCGCCATCGTTTCGAATCTCCAATTCGGGCGTTTGCAGCGCATTGAACGGCGATTGCGCTCAAATTCCGGCGATGCGCCGACTCAGGGGCGACCTCGCGTCAGCAAAAAAGTCATCGGCAGCTGCTGTCAAGACCTTGCGGCGGGCCCGCGCGCGGACTTAACATCCCATTCCATGGTCGAGACGGTCATATCCATTCGCGCGGCGCGGCTCGGTGATGAGGGCGAAATCGCGACCGTGCATGACGCGGCGTGGCGCGAGGCCTATCGGGGCGTCATTCCCGGCCGGGAGCTGGAGCGGATGATCGCCCGCCGAGGCCCGGAGTGGTGGCGCCTCGCGATTGCGCGCCGGACGCCGTTGTTGGTGCTCGAATTCGGCGATTCCGTTGTCGGCTATACAAGCTACGGGCGCAATCGGGTGCCCGCGCTCGGCTATGGCGGCGAGATCTTCGAACTCTACCTCGCGCCGGAATGCCAGGGCTGCGGCTTCGGCCGGCGTATGTTCGAGGCGGCCCGTGAGGATTTGGCGGGCCACGGATACTCGAACCTCGTTGTCTGGGCGCTGGCGGACAATGAACGGGCGGTTGGGTTTTACCGCCGACTGGGCGGGCGGATCCTGCGCCGCGCGCGAGAAACCTTCGGCGGCCAGCAACGCGATCGAATCGCTTTCGGCTTCAGCTGAAGCTCGGGCCGCTTCTAAGGCGGGAATGACGCGCCGCTGATCGCGGGAGGACAAGCGTGAACCTGAACGCTGTGCCGATCGGCAAGAACCCGCCTGACGATATCAATGTCGTGATCGAGGTCCCGATCGGCGGCGAGCCGATCAAGTATGAGATGGACAAGGAGAGCGGCGCGCTGTGGGTCGACCGCTTTCTCTACACCTCGATGCGATATCCCGGAAACTACGGCTTCATCCCCCATACGCTGTCGGGCGACGGCGATCCCTGCGACGTGATTGTCGCAAACACACGCGCAATCATTCCCGGCGCTGTCATGAACTGCCGCGTCGTCGGCGTTCTCCTGATGGAGGACGAGCACGGGGGTGACGAGAAGCTGCTCGCCGTGCCGTCGCCGAAGCTGACCAAGCGCTATGCGCATGTGAACAACTACCTGGACCTGCCGGCGATCACGATCCAGCAGATCGAGCATTTCTTCGCCCACTACAAGGATCTCGAACCCAACAAGTGGGTGAGGATCATTCGCTGGGGCGACGCGGCGGAGGCCCGAGCGCTCGTGATCGAGGGCATCGAGCGAGCCAAGAAGACGAAGGAGGCGGAGTAGGCGTCGACCGTCGAAAGCAAGCCGTCAACCGCGGTGGTCATTGCGAGGAGACGGCGAGAATCGCGGAAGCCGTCACTTCTTCATCTTGAGCGCCCCGCCATCGAACGTCGTCACCATCGCTTGCATCAACCCGTTCTTGGTGATGTAGGCATCCGAGCCCCGATATGGTTCCGCAAGGAAGTCCGCGGTCGCGACCCATTGAGTCGCGAACGTGTCACCTATCTTGGTGCTGTGCTCAACCGTGAAATTGATGCCCCTCAATCCGCCGTCCTTCGAATCCTTGCAGAACCCGGCGAACATCTCGCCGATCGCTTTCCGCCCCGCGACGACCGCGCCGCCGGGCAGGTTGATTTGCGCATCGTCCGGATATTGGGCGACGATGCGGTTCCAGTCACAATGGTTGAGCGCGTCCATATGCTCGTTCAGCACCGCCTGAGCCGTGGCTTGGCGTTTGATTTCCGGCAGTGCCGACTGCGCGATTGCAATCGCAGGCGCAGCAACCGCGAAACCCATCCCCGCAAGCAGAATGATCTGATGCCTCATGTCGTCCTCCCGGGATATTTTTTTGCGCGATCTCAGGCGAACCGAACCAAGTCAGACACGCCGTAACCCGGAGAAACGCCTCAATCCGCGCAGAGCCGACCGTACTACCGGCCAAACGCCCCGGCAAGTTCGTCCTATTCTGCCCACCCTCCGACGAGCTCCTCGACCCAAGCAGGAACCGTCTCGCTCGCCGGCCCCAATCGCTGCTCATCGAACCGGTCCGCGTTGTCGGCCCCCTCGAGGTTGATCTCGCAGGTTCGCAAACCATAGGCGCGCGCCTCCGCGACGAAGCCGGCCGCCGGATAGACCGCGCCCGAAGTGCCGATGGCGACAAAGAGATCGGCCTTGCGCAGCGCCCGGCCGATGAGGTCCATGGCGAGCGGCATCTCGCCAAACCAGACCACGTGGGGCCGCAAAGCGCCTGTTTGCCCGCAATCGGGGCAAGCGTGCGCAACCGTGAGATCATCGAGCCACGGGCGAACCGCCTCGCAGCAGCCACACCGCGCTTTCAAGAGCTCGCCATGCATGTGGATGACGCGATGAGAGCCCGCGCGCTCATGCAGGTCGTCGATGTTCTGCGTGACAAGGGTCAGGCCATCGCCGCGTTCGGCGAGCGCCGCCTCGAGGCGGGCAAGCGCGACATGCGCCGCGTTCGGCTTGGCGTTCAGAAGATCACGCCGGCGCAGATCATAGAACGCGAGCACTGTCTCGGGATCGTGGGCGAAGGCTTCGGGCGTCGCCAGCTTCATCGGATCGAACTTCGCCCAGATTCCTCCGCCCTTCTTGTCGCGAAACGTGCCAAGGCCGCTCTCGGCTGAGATGCCAGCGCCGGTGAGGACGAAGATGTTGCTCGGCACGCCGGCTGATTTCCTACCTGCCATGCAGCGCGAGCGCGATCTGCACGATGGCGGCGATGAGTTCGAGCACGATCAGAATGACGACCGCCGCCTCGAGCCGCGTTGCGCGATCCGCGTCGATGATGTCGGTCAGCGCTTGCGCGGTGTCGCCGATCACTTCCAGCTTGCGCTTGAGCACGTCGGCCCGCTCGTGCAGCTCATATTCGTCTGTGAGCCGCGCATAGAGGCGCTCAAGCTCAGGGTGGTCCCACAATACGTCCGGCTTCTCCTCGACCGCGACTCGGCCCGAGACCCGATGCTGGGCGAGCAGCGCCTGCCCGATGAGTCTGAGCATCGCGCGCCGGCGGAACGGCGGCCTGCCGGTCGCCGCGAGCTTGGCCGCAAACGGCTCGATGACGTCGAACACCGCATTCACTTCGCGCTCGTCGCGCGCCAGCGCCACCGTTTTGGCGAGCGCGTCGGCGATCACCAGAAAGCGCGGCGGCGACAGGTTTTTGATCTGGATGGCCCCGCCCGAGGATTTCTGCTCGTCGATGTCGGGCGCGATTTCGAGGACGGCCGTCTCGTCGTCGCCGCGCGCCCTGGCGCCGCTGACGCGCGATCGCAGTTTTGCAAGCAGATCCTCCTCCTCGAGCGGGCTCAAGCCAACCATCACCGCGACGCCGAAGCGAAAGAGCGCCGCCATGCCCCGTTCGCCAACACGGAAGGCGAGCGGCAGCAGGGAGATCATGTCGGGCCGCTCGAGCCCGGCGGTGTCGATGCGCTCGCCGACGATGAGCGCGCGTGCAGTCAGGCGCGTTGGAGCCGTCGCGGTCGAGACCTCAGTCATGGCCGCAGTCTAAGGCCGCGCGCCCGCCATCGCCAGCCGCGCGCGACCTTGTCCCACGCACCGGGGAGGTGTCCGATCGGAAGCTTTCGCTGTAGATTGATGGTAACGCTGCGCCGGGGTCCGCTCCGGTTCGCTTAAAGGTCAGGAGAAGTGAGCATGGACAATCACGGCGACGCACGACGGCGTCTCGACGGCGTCCGGGTGTTCCGTTCGAGCGAACTCGACATCAACACGGCCCAGACGCCCGGCATGAATCGCGCGGCGGCCATCACCCATGCCCGCGCGGGCGCGGAGAAGCTATGGGCTGGAACCGTGGTCATTCATCCCAAGGCCAAGACCGGCGCCCACCATCATGGGCCGGTGGAAAGCGTCATCTACGTGGTCAGCGGACGGGCCCGCATGCGCTGGGGCGACCGGCTCGAATTCCTGGCCGAGGCCGGTCCGGGCGATTTCATCTACGTGCCGCCCTTTGTCCCGCACCAGGAGATCAACGCCAGCGACGATGCGCCGCTCTCCTGCGTGCTGGTGCGCAGCGGCCAGGAGCCGGTGGTGGTCAATCTCGATCTGCCGAACGTCGAGCCGAATCCGGAAACGGTCGAATGGGTCGACGACCTTCATCCGCCGCGGGACGGCTAGCCCAGGTTCGTGAAGCCAGTACCGAACCGCGACTAGCGCAAATTGCATCAGGGTCGACCCGCGATCGTCATTGCGAGCGAAGCGAAGCAATCCGCGGGAACGTCGGGCGTCCTACGACATTCTGGATCGCCGCGTCGCCGCGCTCCTCGCGAAAGGAACGGTTACGCATAAACAGCTGTGGAACGTGAGCGCGGCCGACGATGGCCTACCGGCGCAGAACCGGATGGGCCTCGCGGCGCTGCCAGCCGACGCGTTCAAGCTCCGGGATGAGATGCTCCTCGAGCGGGAAGCCGACGCAAAGATAGGCGATGAAGGTCCAGCCGCGCGGAACGTCGAGCGCCGTCGGCGATCGCGCCGGAATCGAGGATCGACACCCAACCGACGCCAAGGCCGTAAGCGCGCGCAGCGAGCCAGAACGTGTGGAGAGCGCAGATCGTCGAATACCGACGCGTCTCCGGCATGGTGCGCGCGCCAAGGCCGTGGCCCTGCTCCGTCGCCTCGTCGCAAAAGATTGCGAGCTGGATCGGCGCGTCGGTCAGGCCCGCGAGCTTGAGCCTGGCGTAGAGCGCCGCCCGCTCGCCAGCGTAGGCGCTAAGCGCATCGCGGTTGGCGGCCTCGAAATTGGCCCGAATGGATGCGCGGCGCGCTTTGTCGTCGACGCGCACGAACCGGGTCGGCTGGCAATTTCCGACCGAGGGCGCGAGCGCGGCGAGGTGGAACAGTTCGGCCAGCGTCGCCTCGTCCGGCGCTGGGTCGGGGCGAAAATGGCGCACGTCGCGGCGCCAGGCCAGAAGCTCGGCGAACATCGCCCGGAACGGGGCGTCGAATTCGGGGCGCTTCGCTGAGGGCAGAGGCCAATTCCGCCATCGCCGCTCCTTTGTTCCCGAATGCTAGGGCACCAGCTCGTCTGGCATAGCGCGCATTCGTAGTTTTACCAATTGCGCTATTCATCCGGGACTGGAAACCTTCGATGCGTCCAGGCGGCAGAGTCTTCCGACCACGGCTCAAGGGGGTCGCCGAACCCGTGGACCGACTAGCGTGCGCGGCACGATCTCCCGGCCGCGCACGCTTTTGGTCCTCGAGTTGGCGGACAAGTCCTTAGCGACCCGTCGCGCTTCGCGCTGAGGATTCCAGATCGAGCGTCAAGACCGCGCGGAAAATGGCCAGCGCGCGTTCCTGCAATTTTGCACCATTTATCCAATGTTTTCAGTCTGTTATGGCATCGAACCAAAACGAATTCTTTCCCTTAAACAGAAATATTGCTATACTTTCGGTTTTCGCACTCGCGATACCGAGAGACCCCATGACAGACCATCTCGCACCCCCAAGGTCGGCGCCTGACGCTGGAGCCAAACGCCGCGCGCAACGCTCGACCAGGAGCGCGCGACGGGAGCGCGCCTTCAACTTGATCGCGTCAGGCTACACCTCCAGCCAAATCGCAAAGGTGGTGCGGACCAGCGTTGCGACAGTCCGGCGCGAAATCGACCGAGCGCTCGCCGAACGGCGGCTCGAGTCGCCTAAGCGTTTCGCGCAGGTGCAGGTCGCGTGGCTCGTCAAGGCGCTGAGACTTGCCGAGGCTGCGATCGAGCTTGGCGAACTCAAGGCGGCCGCGGCCTATTTGCGGATCGCCGCGGCGCTCGACCGCTACCATGAGCTCGCGGCGGGGAGCCCGCCGCCCCGCCGATCGACCAAAGCGTCGCCGCGCGCCCTGCCCGCTCCGCCCAAGGCGCTGACTTTCGCCGCCCCGCCCGACAACGACGATTCCGCCGCCATCGAGGAGGCGCCTGGCGCCGCGGAGGAGACTGAGCGGTAAGAGGCGCACTGGCCGCAGGCCGCAGGCTCGTCGGTTCGAGTTACAAAGTTGCAAAGTTGCGCAAAAGCGCACTTAACCCACTGGAATCATTGGCGCGCGTAAACTTGTGCGCGGGCCGGCTAAAGCGCCCGCACCCGCGCTTTCGCCGCTCTTTCCGTCGCAGAGCCGATTGCGCAGCGGCAGCCCGAAGGTCTCGGATTCGATTTCGAACACGTCGCCCTTCTGCGTCTTCACCCCGTCGCTGAACGACAGCGTGGCGGTGCCGAAGAAATGGACGTGAACGTCGCCCGGGCGGCGGAACAGGCCGTACTTGAAATGATGCGCCTCGAGATTGGCGATCGAATGGGCCATGTTCTGCTCGCCGGACAGAAACGGCTTCTCCCAGATCACTTCCTTCGCGCGCCGGATGCGAGACATGCCGTTGATGTCGGCAGGCAGATCGCCGACCAGCAATTCCGGACCGAGACTTGCTGGCCTGAGCTTTGAGTGGGCGAGGTAGAGATAGTTCTGCCGTTCGGTGACATGGTCGGAAAATTCGTTGCCGAGCGCGAACCCGATCCGCACCGGGAGGCCGGCGTCATCGATCAGATAAATCCCGACGATTTCCGGCTCCTCCCCGCCGTCGAGCGCGAACGCCGGACTGGGCAGATCGCCCTCCGGCGCTGCGAGGCTTGAACCGTCGCCCTTATAGAACCATTCGGGCTGCGCGCCGGTCTCGCCCCTGCCCGGCTTGCCGCCCTCAAGGCCCAGCTTGAACATGCGCATCGAGTCGGTGAGCTTGGCCGGATCGGCCAGATCCTTGTGCATCTTGTCGCGCCCCTCGGCCGAACCCAGATGCGTGAGACCCGTTCCGGTCACGATCACATGCGCGGGATCCTTGTGATCGATCGGCGTGAGAACGCGCTTTTCTTTCAGCGCCCGAGCAAGATCGACCGGTTTGCCAACTCCCCGGTCGGCGATGAGCTTGCGAAGCGAAACGCCCTCGGCGATCGCCTGGCGCGCAAGGTCCAGCGTCGTGCGCGCGCCCTTGACCAAGCGGCTCTCGCCGCGCGCGGTCACGCCAAGCGCCCGCTTGCCGTTCTCGTCGATGAATTGCGCCAGTCTCATGGCTCAAGCCCCTTCTTCCGCGCCCGAGGTCAGGCGCGCTTCAATCAGTTCGAAGATCCGCGGATCGGTGAAATTGCTGGCCGCGAATGTCGCGCCCGCGTCGATCAGGGTTCTCGAATCGAGCGTGGTCGTCATGCCCACCACGGCGAGCCCCGCCGCGGCGGCGGAGCGAACGCCGGACAGAGAATCTTCGAAGGCAAGCGAATGGGCGGCCACCGCGCCGGTGCGCTCGAGCGCCGTCAGATAGGGCAAAGGATCGGGCTTGGAGCGCTGAAGCTCGCCGCCGATCACCACGATCGGCAAGCGCGGCCCGATCCCTAACGCCGCCAGAACCTTCTCGGCATTGGCGCGCGGCGCGTTTGTGACCACCGCACGCTTGAGCCCGCGCCGGTCGGCGAAGTCGAGCAGCGCCAGCGCGCCGAGAATAGGCTCGAGCTCGCCCAAAGCGTCGCGGTAGGCCGCCTCCTTGGCGTCCAAGAGTCGCGGCCTGCTCGGGGAGCGACAAGTGCGCAAGGTAGCGACTGGCGATCATTTCGTTGGGCGCGCCCATGATGTTCGCGGCGTATTCGGAACGATCGAGCTTAACGCCGTGCGGCGCAAACACCCGCTGAAACGCGACGAGATGCTCGGCGTCGCTGTCAACCAGCGTGCCGTCGAGATCGAACAGGAGCGCAGTCTTCATCACGCCCGGGCGAGACAATCAGCGGCAATCGTCACATCGTCGCCCCGATCTGCCAGGGCGTGAATTCCGCGTCGCCATAGCCCAGGAGCTCGGACTTGGTCCGTTCGCCCGAAGCAACCGCGAGGATCTTGTCGAAAATCTCCTGGCCCTTGTCGGCGATCGAGACGCCGTCGACGACGTCGCCGCAATTGATGTCCATATCCTCGATCATCCTGCGGTACGTGTCATTGTTGGTGGCGAGCTTGACCGACGGCGTCGGCTTGCAGCCGTAAGCCGAGCCGCGTCCGGTGGTGAAGGCGAGCACGTTGGCGCCGCCGGCGACCTGACCGGTCGCCGACACGGGATCGTAGCCCGGCGTATCCATGAACACGAAGCCCTTGGCGGTGACCGGTTCGGCGTATTTATAGACCTCGTTGAGCGCGGTCGTGCCGCCCTTCGCGGCTGCGCCCAGGGATTTCTCGAGAATGGTCGTCAGGCCGCCGGCCTTGTTTCCGGGCGAGGGATTGTTGTTCATCTCTCCGCCGTTGCGCGCGCAATAGTCCTCCCACCAACGGATGCGCTCGACGAGCTTGTGGCCGATTTCCGGCGTCGCGGCGCGCCGGGTCAGCAAATGCTCAGCGCCATAAATCTCCGGCGTCTCGGAAAGAATCGCCGTGCCGCCGTTGCGCACCAGAATGTCGGCCGCCGCGCCAAGCGCGGGATTGGCGGTGATGCCCGAATAGCCGTCCGAGCCGCCGCACTGGAGCGCCAGGGTCAGTTCGCTCGCGGGCGTCGGCGTTCGCTCGACGCGGTTCAGCGCAGGCAGCATGGCGCGGATGCGCTCCACGCCGGCTGCGACAGTCTTGCGCGTGCCCCCGGTCGCCTGGATCGTCAGGCTGTGGAACGAATCGCTTTCGACGATCCCGTATTCTTCCTTCATGCGGCCGATCTGAAACACTTCGCAGCCAAGCCCGACCATGAGCGTCGCGCCGATGTTCGGGTTTCCGGCGTAGCCCCATTGCGTGCGCATGAGCGCGTCAAATCCGACGCCCTTGGCGGCGATGCCGCAACCCGTGCCATGGACGAGCGCGATGACGCCGTCGACGTGCGGGTAGTCGGCCAGAATCTCCGAACGCTCGACCTCCTTCGCGATCAGTCGCGCGACCGTCGCGGAGCAGTTCACCGAAGTCAGAACCGCGAGATAGTTGCGCGTCCCGACTTTGCCGTTCGCGCGCCGATAGCCCTGAAAGGTCGGTTGCTCCTCAATGGGGAGGATGTTCTCGCGGCGCGCGTCCTCGCCAAAATGATAGTCGCGCGCGAATTCCTTGATCGCGCAATTGTGCTCATGCACCCACTCGCCTGCGGCGATCGGCCGGGAGGCGAAACCAATGATCTGCCCGAACTTGCGGATCGGCGCGCCCTCTTCGACCGCGACGGCCGCCATCTTGTGGCCCTTGGGCACGCGTTCGCGAGCTTGGACGCCTCCCGCCGGTTGAGCGCCAGCTGAAATCTCATCGATGGCGATGATCACGTTGTCCGAAGGGTCGAGGCGCAGAGCGCGAGGGGTTGTCATGGTTCCTGTCTTTTGGTCACAAGGGTTGTCTTAGGGAGAGAAGAGTTCCGGCTGCCGTTGTGCGAGATCCTCGAGCCTGTCGGCGGTGATCGTGAGATGCTGCTTCATCGCTTCACGCGCCGCGGCGGGATCCTTAGCCTCGATCGCACTTGCAACCGCGGAGTGCTCATTCAGCGACGCACGAAGCTGTCCGGGCGTTGACATAGTCAACCTGCGCGTCCTTTCCAGATGGACGCGCAGAGACTCCAGAACATCGTCGGCCCGCGCCATTCCCAAACGATCGGTCAATATCCGGTGGAACGCCACGTCAAGCGGGTAGAACGTCGTTCGATCCTCGTCGGCGGCCGCCTTGGCTTGCTCCTCGAGGTTGGCGGCAAGCGCGTCCTTGTCGGCGCGCGTCATCCGGCGCGCCGCCTCTGCCGCGATCTCTCCTTCGAGCGCGCCGCGAATGAAGAGCCGCTCCCTCACGTCGTTGAGCGAGATGCGGGTCACGAACGAGCCATGCTGCGGCTCGACGTCGACGAGACGGTCATAGGCTAGGCGGCTGACGGCGGCGGAAACTGGAAACCGGGAAACTCCGAGCTTTTCGCACAACCCTGCCTTGTCGATCAGGCGGCCGGGTTCGAGCGCCCCGGAGAGAATCGCTTCCTTCAGTTCGCCGTACACGGCGTCCGCCTTCGAATGGGCGCCCTTCGCCAAATCCCTCCCCGTCGCTTGAGGGCGAGCGAAACGCTTCGCCTGGTCCCGCTAACATGTTAGACGCTAGAGAGGCAGCGCGGCCCCGTCAATCCTCCAAACGCCGCGCTCAGGCGAGGCCAATGCTGACGCTCGACTTGCGAGAAGGGACGACCCTCCCCGAAGACCGCTTTGCCGGCGCTTTGGCGGGTCGTGTTTGGCGGCCCGAAGTCAACGGCCCGTCGGTCGTCGCGGTCAGGGAAGACGGCGTGTTCGACATCAGCGCGGCGTTCCCCACGATGCGCGATCTCTGCGAGGCGCCCTCACCGACTCAGGCGCTGCGCGCGGCGGAGGGTCCGCGCATTGGCGCGCTGAGCGACATTCTCGCCCACACCCCGCCCGAGCGGCGTGAGTCCGGGAACCCGCGCCTGCTCGCGCCCATCGATTTGCAGGCGATCAAGGCGGCCGGCGTCACCTTTGCGCAATCGCTGCTCGAGCGGGTGATCGAAGAACGCGCGCGCGGCAGCCGCGAAGGCGCGGCCAAGGCGCGCGAGGAGATCGTGAGCGTTCTGGGCGACGATCTCAGCACTCTCAAGCCGGGCTCGTCGGCGGCGATGCGGCTCAAGGATGCGCTGGTTAAGGCCGGCGCCTGGTCGCAATATCTGGAAGTCGGGATTGGCCCCGACGTCGAAGTGTTCACCAAGAGCCAGCCGACGTCGGCCGTCGGAACCGGCGACGACGCTGGTTTCCACAGCGCCTCTCTTTGGAATAACCCCGAACCCGAGATCGCGCTTGCGGTCGCCTCCAGCGGCGCAATCGTCGGCGCGACGCTCGCCAACGACGTTAACCTGCGCGATTTCGAGGGGCGCTCGGCGCTGCTGCTCGGCAAAGCGAAGGACCAGAACGCGAGCTGCGCAATCGGCCCGTTCCTGCGTTTCTTCGATGAGACGTTCACGCTTGACGACGTTCGAAAGGCGACGATCTCGCTCACAGTCGAGGGTGAGGATGGCTTTCGTCTCAACGGCGGCTCGTCGATGGCCAGGATCAGTCGCGATCCGAGCGACATCGCGGCGCAAACCATCGGCGCCGCCCATGCCTATCCCGATGGGCTCGTCCTTCTGCTCGGGACGATGTTCGCTCCCGTGGCCGATCGCGGCGCTCCCGGCATGGGTTTCACGCACAAGACGGGCGATATCGTCACGATCAGCGCCGAGAAACTCGGACGGCTCGTCAATCGCATGCGGCCATGCGAAGAGTGCGAACGCTGGACATTCGGCGTTGGAGCGCTGATGCGCAATCTCGCCAAGCGGGGCTTGATTTAGGCGCCTGCACACCAGAAATCTGCTAGACAACTTAGGGACGAGAGCATGGGCGCGCACCAGAACTTTATCGCCGGAGAATGGGTCGACGGCCCAAGCGTTACTCGCGACATCAACCCGTCGAACACAAACGACCTTGTCGGCGAATACGTGCAAGCCGACGCCGCGCAGACGAACGCTGCGATCGAGGCCGCGCATGCCGCGTTCCCGGCGTGGTCGCGGACGACCCCGCAGGAGCGGCATGACATTCTATTGCGAGCCTCGACTGAAATTCTCGCTCGGCGCGAGGAGCTTGGCCGTCTGCTCTCGCGTGAAGAGGGCAAGACCCTTGCGGAAGGCATTGGTGAGGCGACCAGAGCAGGACAGATCTTCGACTTCTTCGCCGGCGAAGCTTTGAGGATTCCCGGTGAGAAATTCGCGAGCGTCAGGCCGAATATCGACATCGAGGTCACGCGCGAGCCTCTCGGGGTCGTCGGAATTATCGCGCCTTGGAACTTTCCGCTGGCGATTCCGGCCTGGAAGATCGCGCCTGCGCTCGCCTATGGCAACGCCGTGGTCTTCAAGCCCGCGGATCTCGTTCCCGGCTGCGCCCACGCGCTCTCCGAAATCATTGTGCGCGCCGGCGTTCCCAAGGGCGTGTTCAACCTGGTCGTCGGGCGTGGTTCGGTGGTCGGTCAGGCGATCCTCGACCACAAGAAGGTGGACGCGGTCACATTCACCGGGTCGGTTGCGACCGGGACAAAGGTCGCGGCCGCCTGCGCCAAGGCAATGCGGAGGTTCCAGCTCGAAATGGGCGGCAAGAATCCGCTCGTCGTGCTTGCCGACGCCGATCTTAAGAATGCGGTCGAATGCGCGGTCAACGGCGCCTATTTCTCGACCGGCCAACGCTGCACGGCCTCATCGCGCCTTATCGTCGAGGAGCCCATCTACCGGCGCTTCGCGGACGCGCTCGCCGAGCGGATGCACGCGCTTGTCATCGACGATGCGCTGAAAGCCGGAACGCATGTCGGACCAGTGGTCGACGCCGGCCAGCTCGAGCAGGATCTCTCCTATATCTCGATTGGGCAGAGCGAAGGCGCCAAGCTTGCGCTCGGCGGCGAGCGGCTCAATCGCGACACGCCTGGATTCTACATGGCCCCTGCTCTCTTCCTCGACGCCGACAACACAATGCGCATCTCGCGTGAGGAGATCTTCGGTCCCGTGTCCGCGATGATCCCGGCGCGCGACTATGAGCATGCCTTGGCGATCGCCAACGACACTGAGTTCGGCCTGTGCGGCGGCATCTGCACCACGAGCCTCAAGCACGCCTCGCATTTCAAGCGCAACGCCGAGGTGGGCATGACGATGGTCAATCTGCCTACCGCAGGCGTCGACTATCACGCGCCGTTCGGCGGTCGTAAGGCTTCGAACCTTGGCCCACGGGAGCAGGGACGATATGCGGCCGAGTTCTATACGACAGTGAAGACCGCCTATACGATGGTGTGAAGCCCAGCGAGGGCGATCGGGGGGAAACTAAAGTCAAATGATCCTGATCTCAGGCGAGGCGCTGATCGATCTCATCCCCGATCCAATCAAATCGAGCGCCTACGATGCGGTGCTTGGGGGCTCGCCCTACAATGTCGCAATCGGACTCAGCCGGCTGGGCGCGTCGACGGGCTTCATCTCGCGCCTTTCCGCAGACGATAACGGTGAGGCCCTTGCGGCCTCTTTAGCCGAAAACGGCGTTAGCCTTGGCCATGTCGCCCGCGACTCGCGCCCGACAATGCTCGCCTTCGTGATGCGCGGCACCGCCAAAACAGGTTCGCGCTATTCGTTCTACCTCGACGCGACGGCCTACGATGGCCCCTGGCCGTTTCCGAGCGAATGGCCAGGGGACGCCCATCACCTGCACGTCGGTTCGGTTGCCGCCGTCGACGCCCGCCATGCAAAATCGGTTCTCAGGGCGCTGACTGCGGCGCGCCAGCGGGCGACAATCAGCTTCGATCCGAACATCCGCCCTCTCGTGACCCCGGATCGCGACTCGGTAGAGTCCCTCGTGGAACACGAAATTTCGCTGGCGCATCTGGTCAAGGCCAGCGAGGAAGACCTCGAGTGGCTCTATCCAGGCCGCGGTATTGAAGAGAGTTCTAGCCGCCTGGACAAACTCCGGTCCACGATTTTGCGTTGCGACCATGGGGGAGCGTGGAGCTCTCGCAATGCTCGGAAAGGAACGTATCGAGGTTCCAGCGCCGCATGTGGCGGTCGTCGATACCGTCGGCGCGGGCGACAGCTTCATGTCGGCGCTTCTATCAGCGATGGACCGAGACCAGGCGCTCGGAGCTGAGGCGCCGGCGCCGTCTCGAAGGGAACTCGAAAGTTGGCTCCGCTTTGCGGCGGCCGCATCGGCAATCACCTGCACCCGCAAGGGCTCAGATCCGCCGACGCGCGCGGAAGTCGAGGCGGCGCTTGCGGCATGATTGGAATTTGCCGTGGACTTCAGTAAGTAAACAAACGAAGCGGATCGTCGTTGCGGGCGTCAACCGAGCGGTCTAAATTCACGGTCGAACAATAGCGGGAATCAACGTTATGGCGTCAAGCGACGCTCTCCCTGGTCCGCGCCGTCCGCGGCCGTTATCGCCGCATCTCAGCATCTATCGGCCAACCATGACGATGGCGATGTCGATCGCCCATCGCGTCAGCGGTGCCGCCCTTTATGTCGGCGTCCTGCTGCTGGCCTGGTTCCTCATCGCGGCCTCGGCCGACGCTTCGACGTTTGCCGTCTTTTCCGATTTCATCAGTTCGTTCATCGGACTTCTCGCCCTGTTTGTCATTACTTGGGCGCTCTTCCATCACCTCGTTGGAGGCGTTCGTCACATCATTTGGGACGCTGGCTACGGCCTCGACGCGCCGTTGCGCGACCAGATGGCGTGGGCGACTTTGATCGGAGGCTTCGCGTTGACTGTCCTTGTGTGGATTGTAGGCCTAGCGGTTCGCTAGGGGGAGCAACGCAATTGGCCGATCATCCAGGCGATCTACGCACTTCCCTCGGCCGGGTCCGGTTTCTCGGCTCAGCGCGCACGGGGACTACCGAGACGTGGCTCGTTCACCTGACATCGCTCGCGCTCGTGCCGCTGACGATCGGCTTCGTCTGGCTGATGATCGATCTCTTGCGCAAGGACTACAACGGCGTGCGAGCGGAGCTCACGCGCCCGATCTCGGCGATCCTGCTACTGGCTTTCGTTTTCGCTGGTATTGTCCATATGGAGCTTGGCATGCGCTCCATCATTGACGACTACATCGGCGGTCGGTCGCGCGCCTGGGCGCTGGCGGCCAACACCAGTTTCGCCGCGCTTCTGGCGCTGGCCTGCCTCTACGCGACGCTGCGAGTCGCCTTTACCTGAGCCAACTTTAGAAGACGGACATCCATGGCGAACAATGGCTCTTCCGCGCAGAGCGCGCCGGCGCTCGGGGGCAAGGCCTATCCGATCACCGACCACACATTCGATGTTGTTGTGGTCGGCGCGGGGGGCTCAGGCCTCCGAGCGAGCGTCGGCTGCGCCCAGGCCGGCTTGCGCACGGCATGCATCTCGAAGGTGTTTCCCACGCGTTCGCACACCGTCGCGGCGCAGGGCGGCATTTCGGCTTCGCTCGGCAACATGGGGGCGGACGACTGGCGCTGGCATATGTATGACACCGTCAAGGGCGCCGACTGGCTCGGCGATCAGGATGCGATCGAATACATGTGCCGCCACGCGTCGGCGGCGGTCTACGAACTCGACCATTGGGGCGTGCCGTTCTCGCGCACCGAAGAAGGAAAGATCTATCAGCGCCCGTTCGGCGGCATGACGACCGAATACGGCAAGGGCGTCGCGCAGCGCACCTGCGCCGCCGCCGATCGCACCGGCCACGCCATCCTGCACACGCTCTACGGCCAGGCGCTGAGAGCGAAGTGCCAGTTCTTCATCGAATTTTTCGCTATTGACCTTATCCGCGACGCTGAGGGCGCGGTGCGCGGCGTCGTGTGCCTTAAGCTGGACGACGGGGCGATTCACCGGTTCCGTGCTCAGACCATTGTGCTGGCCACCGGCGGCTACGGCCGCGCCTATTTCTCGGCCACTTCCGCTCACACCTGCACCGGCGACGGCAACGCGATGGCGCTGCGCGCGGGGCTTCCGCTGCAGGATATGGAGTTCGTGCAGTTCCATCCGACCGGCATCTACGGCGCCGGCTGCCTCATTACCGAGGGCGTGCGCGGCGAAGGCGGCTATCTCGTCAATTCGGAGGGCGAGCGCTTCATGGAGCGCTACGCGCCGCACGCCAAGGACCTCGCGTCGCGCGACGTCGTCAGCCGCTCGATGACGATAGAAATTCGCGAGGGCCGCGGTGTCGGCAAGAACAAGGATCACATCTACCTGCACCTCGATCATCTCGATCCGAAGGTGGTGCATGAGCGCCTGCCCGGAATTGCCGAGAGCTCGCGCATCTTCGCCGGCGTTGATGTGACAAAAGAGCCGATCCCGGTCTTGCCAACCGTCCACTACAATATGGGCGGCATCCCGACGAATTATCATGGCGAGGTCCTGACCAAGGTCAACGGCGATCCGGACGCGATCGTGCCCGGACTCATGGCGCTCGGCGAAGCGGCGTGCGTGTCGGTGCACGGCGCAAATAGGCTTGGCTCCAACTCGCTGATCGACCTCGTCGTCTTCGGCCGCGCCGCGGGCCTGCGCGCCGCCGAGATGCTGAAGCCCGACGACAGCCAGCCCGAGCTCCCCAAGGACAGCGCCGAGTTCGCGCTCTCGCGGCTCGACCGGTTCCGCAACGCCAAGGGCAAGACCCCGACCGCGGAGTTGAGGCTCAATATGCAGCGCGTCATGCAGCAGAACTGCGCTGTGTTCCGCACCGGCGAAGTGCTCGCCGAAGGCAATGAAAAGATTCACGTCGCTTGGCGAAACGGCGCCGACGTCTCGGTGACGGATCGTTCGCTGATCTGGAACTCCGATCTCATCGAGACGCTCGAATACGACAATCTGATCGTGCAAGCCGTGGTGACGATGGAGGGCGCTTTAAATCGTCTTGAGAGCCGTGGCGCTCACGCGCGCGAGGATTACCCAAAGCGCGACGACGTCAACTGGATGAAGCATACGCTTGCTTGGATCGACCCCGTGAAGCAGACGGTGACGATCGACTACCGGCCAGTTCACACCTATACGATGAGCAACGACGTCGGCTATATCGAGCCGAAGGCGCGGGTGTACTGAGACGAAGCCGGCGGGCGCGCAGGAGGTCCTTCGGGAATGGATAAGCCGCTATGGTCCAACTAACGCTCCCCGAAAATTCCCGCATCACGTCCGGCAAGAGTTGGCCGAGGCCCGCGAATGCGAAGCGGACGACGGAGTTCCGCATCTATCGCTGGAATCCGGACGACGGCTTGAACCCGCGCATCGACACCTATTTCGTCGACCGCGACGATTGCGGCCCGATGGTTCTCGACGCGCTCATCTGGATCAAGTCCAAGATCGATTCGACGCTGACCTTCCGCCGCTCGTGCCGCGAGGGAGTGTGCGGTTCCTGCGCAATGAACATCGGGGGCATGAATACGCTCGCCTGCACGCGCGGCATCGACGACGTCGCGGCGCCCGTCACCCTCTATCCGCTGCCGCACCAGGAAGTGATCAAGGATCTCGTGCCCGATCTCTCGGTCTTCTTCGCTCAACACGCCTCGATCGAGCCATGGCTGAGAACCGTTAGTCCAGCGCCGGAGAAGGAATGGCTGCAGTCGCCGGAAGAGCGGTCGAAGCTCGATGGTCTCTACGAGTGCATCCTATGCGCGTGCTGCTCGACCTCGTGTCCGAGCTACTGGTGGAACGGAGACCGCTATCTCGGGCCTGCGGTCCTGCTGCAAGCCTATCGCTGGCTTATCGACTCCCGCGACGAAGCGCAGGGCGAGCGGCTCGACGATCTCGAGGACCCGTTCCGCCTCTATCGCTGCCACACGATCATGAACTGCGCCCAGACCTGCCCCAAGAGCCTGAACCCCGCCAAGGCGATCGTTCACATCAAAGAGATGATGATCGAGCGCCGAGTGTGAAAGCCGACGCGCTGGAATCGGCCGGCAAGGCATGCGACGCTCGAGCGTGGGGCGAGGACATGCGGGCGGGCCCGCTCGTCGGTCGACGCCACGCTTTTTAAATCACGCGTAAACGACACAAGGAGGTCGGAATGGCGAAGACGACATCGGCGAGAGAGACCCACGCACCGGGGGCAAAAGACACTTACGTGCGCGAGCGCCTCGGCACGCCGACCGATCTTAAGTCGGAAGCGACACGCGATATTTCCGCGGCGCTCGCTGGACTGCTGGCCGATGTGTTCGCGCTTTACCTGAAGACCAAGAACTTCCACTGGCACATGAGCGGACCGCATTTCCGCGACTACCATCTGCTTCTGGATGAGCACGGCGACCAGATTTTCGCCATGACCGACCCGATCGCCGAGCGCGCCCGCAAGATCGGCGGCACGACCCTGCGGTCGATCGGCGACATCTCCCGCCGGCAACGGATTCTCGACAACGACGCGGACTATGTCGATCCGAAGGACATGCTGGCGGAGCTGCGCGACGACAACAAGAGCCTGACGTCGGCGCTGCGCGAGGTCCATGACGTGTGCGACGAGTACGGCGACGTCGCAACGGCGAGCCTGCTCGAAGTCTGGATCGACGAGACCGAGCGGCGCACCTGGTTCCTGTTCGAGGCGACCCGAAGCGGCGAGGGGCAGAACGACTGACGCCCGAGGCGGAGGCTCAGCTCATCAGGAGAGGGCCACCCGAACGCCGCCTGCTGCGCTTGACCGCTGAGCGGCGTCGATCAGGCGAGCGCACAGGATCGCCTCATCCAGATTGCCCTTGGCCTCGCCCGTCGCCGCCGAGAGAAAATCGGCGGCCACCCCGCCGAACCAATCAGGATGATGCGACCCTTCCGACAGTGGTGGCGGACAGGACCAGCGGTGCTCCTGCGACTTCGATTTCAAAATCACCGCGTCGCCGACGACGCGGATTTCACCCTTGGTCGCCGTCGATCTCGATCGCGTTCGAGCGCTCGTCGGCGGCCCAGGTGAGAAAGATGCGGCTCACGCCGCCGCGCGTATCCAGGTCAACGCTCGCTGTGTCTTCCAGCGGCTGCTCATGGAAGCGTCGCGTTTCGAGCCGCGCGGTTACCCCGGACGGCGCGCCGGCCCAGCGCGTGACGCAATCGAGCGCGTGCCAGCCGTGATCGAACAAGACGCCGCCGCCCGCTTGCCCCGGATCGACGCGCCAGTTCGTGACCCCGTCCGCGCTCACCGCGATCGCTGGTTGCGTTCTCAGCGTCCGCCAGCGAACGGATCGGACGGCGCCGATCGCGCCCGCGTCGATTAAAGCCGAAATCTTGGCGCAGATCGGCGCCTGAAGCCAATTGTGCACTGTATGGACGATTCGCCCGGCGCGCGCGGCCGCGGCGGCCACACGCTTTGCGTCCTCGATCCGAGTGACCAGCGGTTTCTCGCTCAGCACGTGAAGGCCCGCGCCTAGCGCGCGCTCGATCAGCGCCGCATGGCTGCCCGGCGGCGCGCAGATGTCGACGAAATCGAGCGTTTCACGGACAAGCAGATCCTCGACGGTCGGATGCCATCGGCCATCGGGGCAGGCCGTGAGAAACGCCTCGCGGCGCGTCGCGGCGGCGTCGGTCGCCGCGACGATCCTCGCATCGTCACGACCGCGCCAGCCGGGCAAGTGCCCGTTGGCCGCGACATTGCCGAAGCCGATGAAGGCGCCCCTGAGCAACGAGATGGCTCAGTCGAGCCCGAACCACCGCGCGATCGCAGCGAAAGACTGGTCGAGGATGTCAACTCCACGCATCGCTTCGTCCTCGGTGATGACGAGAGGCGGATTGATGCGAATGACGTTCGAATAGGACATGGTGACGAGGCCGCGCTCGAGCGCTTCGTGGAAGAGCGCGCGAGTGATGGTCTTGTCGAGTGGCGCCTTCGTCTTGCGATCCGCGACGAGGTCGACGCCGATCATGAGGCCCCGTCCGCGCACGTCGCCGATGAAGCGGTATTTCTCCTGAAGCCGTTTGAGCGCCTCGAGCATCTTGGCGCCGACGCGCGCCGAATTCTCGACCAGCTGTTCGTCGAGTATGGCCTCAACCGCCGCAAGGCCGGCGGCCGCGGCGAGCGGGTTGCCGCCATAGCTGGACGAGCTGCCGCTCGGCTCCCCGAAGGGCTTGGCCGACATGCGCTCGAGCGACGAAGCGACCGCGCTCAGCGGAAAGCCGCCGCCTATGCCCTTGCCGATGGTCATGATGTCGGGTTTGAGCCCGAATTGATCGGAGGCCCACATGGTTCCGGTGCGGCCGAAGCCGGTCAGGATCTCGTCAGCGATCAGAGGGCGCCGCACTCGTCGGCGATGTCGCGCACGGCGTGAATGAACTCGTCGGGCGGGATCACGTTGCCTGCCGTGCCCTGCATTGGCTCGACGATGATCGCCGCGACCTCGCCCTGCGTGTCGTTCTTGATCACGTTGCGCAGGTGCTCGGCGCAAGCGATCCCGCAGGATGGATATTCAAGCTTGAACGGGCAGCGGTAGCAATTGGCGTAAGGCGAAAGGTGCATGCCCGGCGGGAACGGACCCTGGTGATTGCGATAGCCGCCGCCGAGCAGGCCGATCACGCCGGCCGTCTTGCCGTGGTAGCCGCCCCAGAAGCCGATGAATTCGAATTTCTTGCTGACCGATTTGGCGAGCCGGAACGCGGCCTCGACGGCCTCCGCGCCGCCCGAGAACAACTGGATATGCGTGATCCCTTCCGGCAGTTGCGCGCTCACCAGATTGAGAAAATGCGCGCGGGTCTCGGTGGTGAAACTGCCGAAGGTGATCCGATCGAGCTGCTCCTTGAGGCGCTTGACGTAGTGCGGATGGCAATGGCCGAGACTGCCGATCGCGATGCCGGCGATGAAGTCGAGATACTCGTTGCCGTCGACGTCGGTGATGACGCAGCCTTTGGCGTGGTCGACGACGATTTGGGAATAGAGCGCGATCGATTGCAGCCCCGGCGCCATAGCCTCGGCCTCATGGTCGAAGATCGCCTTGGACTTGGGGCCGGGCACGGAGCGGCGCTGAAATGCGCTGCTTGGGGATGGGAGATCGTTCAACAGACTAATTCCTTGCTGAGGCGACCAAGCGCGGGCGCCGCTGGAAGCGCTCGGTCAGGCAATCGGCGATCGCCTGCGCGGCGCGATCGCGGTAGAGCGCGTAGCTCGGCCACGCATTGAGGTCGATGATCTCGGGCTCGCCGTCAGCCTTGATGACGGCGTCGCCGCCGAACACCTCGAGGCCCAGCGCCGCGGCGGCGTGGAAGGCGGCCTCGCTCAGGTGGGTCGGGTCGAAGGCATGACCCAGCATGCCCTTGTCGCGATGATAGAACCACTGGAACCAATTGGCGTCCGGGGCGACCGCGCGATTCCGCACGCCGTAGAATTTGATGAGATCGCCCGGCACATGCTCCTGCGCGATGACGAAGGGAATACCGCGGTCTGCGAAACGGCGCAAAGCCTCGCGCCAACCCGTCTCCGACGCGGCGTACATGACGTCGTCACGTTGCGTCGCGTGGAAGTCGTAGCGCTTGATCCAGGCGCAGTCCGCAGGCCGGGCCATGTTCGCGTCGGCAGCGACGATCCAGCTCATCGGCGCCGAGACGCTATGGCGCGTGAACAGCTCGACCATGCGGTGGCGATAGGTGTTGCGGATGGCCGCCGGGGAGTTGACGACGATCGAGCCTGCTTTCTCCATCGCCGCCAGGCGATCGAGAACCGTTCCGCGCTCGCACATGACGAAGAGATTGGCCGAGGGGGTTTCAACGACAGCGGCGGCGGGGATCAATTCGATGCTGAAGCCTCGCTCCCTCATGGCGTCGGCGACGCGTTCCATGATCGCGGCGTCGTCATCGACGCGGCCGGGCGAGTGTGCTGGCTCGCGCAGGACGCCAATGCAGGTGGGTCCCCTGTTCATGCGTCAATGTTCTCAGGCGAGCGGCGGAACCCGGCCTGCTCGGCGGCCTCGACGTCGTGCGCGCGGTCGATGTCGAACACGAGCGGCAGGACGACGCCATAGACCGGCCGGCCCTCGTCGACCAGCCATTTGAGATAGTCGCGCAGCCGTCCGAAGCCCGCCGTCGGCGCCGTCGACCCTGATGCGCCGGAAGCCAGTAGAGGCCGGCCGTGACATGGCCGCCCTGATCGCCGCCGAGCCGCCGAATGCGCCCGTCCTCATCCAGCGTCGCCCACAACGGGATTCTCGTCATCGACATGATCGGTCAGACCGAGCACGACCGCGTCATCCGGAAAGCGGGCGGCCGAGTTCGACAAAATGCTGAAATGCATCGACCGGCATGATCGAGTCGACCGTCGTGATGGCCGCGGGAGCGCCGGAAAGCCTCGCGGCGACGAGCTCAAAGCTTGCGTAGGACGACGGGGTCGTGCGCACGATCAGGTCGAGATCAAGACCCTGACCGTGCTCGCCGAGCCATCGCCGGCAATCGTCGCTCTCTTCGTTGACGATGACGGTCACTCGGTCGACGCCAACCGCGCGAAAACGATTAAGGGCGTGCTCGATCAGGGGCCTTCCGCCGACCGGCGTCATCGGCTTGCTGACGCGATAGCCGTCGGCGCGTAGCCTTGTCCCGTGGCCGGCGGCGATGACGCCTCCGCGCAGGGCGAGAGATGCCGGCGCGCCGTTCATGTCAGAATGCCGAGGAGACCCGGCAGCTCGGTCACGGCCGCGTCCGCGACGCCGCCACGTTCGGCAGCCTGGACGTCTTCAGGCGCGATCCAGATGAAGCTAATGCCCGATCGCCGGGCGCCTTCGCCGTCGCGGCGCAAGGAATCGCCGACCATCACGGCCGTCGCCGGCGTCGCGTTAAGCGCCGAAAGCGCAGCATGGAAAATCGCCGGCTCGGGCTTCGCGGCCCCGACGCGCTGACTGTCCGCCATGACCCCGAACAGGGAAGCGAGGCCCGAGCTCTCGCACGCCGCTTCGAGATTGCCATAAAAGTTCGACACCACGCCGAGCTGGTAGCGTTCGCCAAGCGCCTCGAGGACCGGGCGATTGCGGTCGAAGGCGGCGGACATTTCGGACAGGAAACGCGAAGCGACGCGGCGCCCACGAGCGTTGTCGGCTCCCGCTCGCACGCCGCGGCTCCCGAGTTCGGCCTCGAGACCCACGCCCAATGCGTCGACCGTCTCCTCGAGGCTCGCCCAAGGCGGAAGCGCGCCGAGAAGCGCGCCGTCGGCGGCGTAGAAGGCCGGCGCAAAAGCCTCGGCGGAAAGATCCAGTCCTTCGGCGCGATAAAGGGCGTGGAAGCGCTCCTTCCACGCCACCCCATCAGAGTCGAGCGTGCCGCCAAAATCAAACAGCACCGTTTTGATCGCTTGCACTTACGAGCGGCCGCGTCCCGCGACCTTGGCCCTTCGCGGCGCCTCTCCCGGAAGATCAAAGGGTTCGCCGTCGATGAAGGCGTTGCACGCGTCGAGCGCGACGCTGTCGCGCATCTGACGCGGCGGGCTCTTCATGTAATAGGCCGACGGCGCTTCCAGCGGTCCGCCGACGCCGCGCTCCAATCCGATCTTGGCGCAGCGCAGCGCGTCGATGACGACGCCCGCGCTGTTCGAGGAATCCTGCACCGACAGCCTGAGTTCGACCTCGAGCGGCGCGTCGCCGAAGCCGCGCCCCTCCATACGGATGAAAGCGATCTTGTTGTCGTGCTGCCAGGGAATGTAGTCGGACGGACCGATGTGAATGTCCGCGTCGTCGAGCCGCTCGTCGAGCTGCGACTGGACGGATTCGGTCTTGGAAATCTTCTTCGACTTGAGCCGCTTGCGCTCCAGCATGTTGAGGAAGTCGGTGTTGCCTGCGGTGTTGAGCTGGTAAGTCCGGTCGAGGCTGACCCCGCGGTCGGCGAACAGCCGCGCCAGCGATCGGTGCACGATCGTCGCCCCGACCTGGCTCTTGACGTCGTCGCCCACGATCGGCAGGCCCGCCTCGCGGAACTTCTGCGCCCATTCGGGGTCGGAAGCGAGGAAGACGGGCACGCAATTGACCATCGCGACGCCCGCTTCAAGACAGGCTTCAGCGTAATGCTTGACGGCCTTGTCGGACCCAACCGGCAGATAGCAGAGCAGCACCTCGGCGCCGGATTTGCGCAAAGCCTCGGCGATGTCGGTGGGCTCGAGATCGGCCGGCCGGAAGGCCACGTCGTCGTCGTAGTCAGCCATGTGCGTCGCCACGCCGTCGAACTGGGGGCCCATCTGGACGACGACGTTCGACACCGGCAGCGAGCTCTGGAAGACGCGCGTGTTGTTCGGCTTGGCGAAGATCGCCTCCTCGAGCGGCCGGCCGACCTTGCGCTTATCGACGTCGAACGCCGCGACGAAGTCGACGTCGCTGGCGCGGTAGCCACCGATCGTCTGGCGCATCACGCCGTCCAGCGCCGCATTGCGGCGGGTCCGGTAATATTCCACCCCTTGCACCAGCGCGCTCGCGCAATTGCCGACCCCGGCGATGGCGACCTTGATGTTCTTTTGCATTCGGTCAGTGATCCCCACGGGTGCCCGCCAACGAGGTCAGCGGGGTCCGCCTCTTTGTCTACAGGCGTGACGAAAAGGTGAAGTATATATGACTGGATTGCGACAGCAAAGCGCTCAATTTTCGTGCAGATTTGCGCGTCGATCGGGCTTGTGTCGTTGCCTAGCAGACGGCCAGAGCCTTCGCGGCTTTCACATCCCGAACGCAGGGACGCGGCTGTTGCCGCGCTTGAGGTTGCGATAGCGGGCCAACGCCCAGAGCGGAAAAAACTTCGAATACCCGTGGTAGCGCAAATAGAACACGCGCGGGAAACCCGTCGCAGTATGGTAGGGCTCGCTCCAGAAGCCGTCCTCGCCTTGCGTTGCGGCGAGATAAGCGATGCCGCGCGCGACGGCGGGATGATCGGCTTCGCCCGCGGCCATCAGCCCAAGCAGAGCCCACGCCGTCTGCGAGGCCGCGCTGGGCGCGGGTTCGTAGCCCTTATAGTCGAGCTTGTAGCTGCCCACGCTCTCTCCCCAGCCGCCGTCCGAATTCTGGATCCGCTCAAGCCACGCGACGGCGCGGCGCACCGGCTCGGATTGTGGATCCTGGCCGGCGATCGCAAGCGCGCATAAGGATGACCACGTTCCGTAGATATAATTCATTCCCCAGCGGCCGAACCAGCTTCCATCCTGTTCCTGATCGGCCAGGAGGGCGTCGATCCCGCGCTTGAGGACCGGACTCGTGTCGCGCGTCTCCCCAAGTTGGCCGAGCATCGAGATGCAGCGCGCGGTGACGTCCGCCGTCGGCGGATCGAGCAGCGCGCCATGATCGGCGAACGGGATGTGGTTGAGGTAATAATAGGTGTTGTCGGCGTCGAAGGCGGCCCACGCGCCGTCACGGCTCTGCAAGCCCTCGATCCATTCGCGCGCGCGGGCGATGGCTTGCGAATGGGCGTCGGGAGTCCGGGTGAGGCCGCCGCGGTCCGCGCGGTCCATCGCCATCGCCACAACCGCAGTGTCATCCAGATCGGGGTAATGCGGATTGGCGTACTGGAACGCCCAGCCGCCCGGCCGCACATGAGGACGCCGGGCGGCCCAGTCGCCCTTCACGTCGAGCACCTGCAGCGGCGCGAGCCATTCGAGGCCCGCTCGCGCAGCCGACGCGCTCGCCTCATCGCCTGACTCCATCAGCGCATGGGCCGCGAGCGCGGTGTCCCACACGGGCGACAGGCAGGGCTGGCAATAGGCTTCGTCCTTGCCGACGACCAGCAGCTTCTCGATCGACCGGCGGGCGGCGACCAGATGCGGATGGTCGGGCGGGTAGCCGAGCGCGTCATACATCAGCACGGCGTTCGCCATCGCGGGATAGATCGCCCCGAGGCCGTCCTCGCCGTTGAGGCGCTCGGTGACGAAGGCCTCGGCGGCGCGCGATGGCGCGGCGGCGCACGGATGCTGGAAAGAAAGGCTCGGCGCGTTTGAGCAGCCAATCGATCGCGCCGAAGAACTTGACCGCGACCCAGTGCTGATGGGCGCCGTTCGGCCATTTGCGTACGGTCTCCGGCGGCGCGACGAACAACTCTCCGATCGTGACGCCGCGCGGATTGGCGGGGCGGGGTTTAAGCGCCTGCAGCACGAGCAGCGGGACCATCACGGTGCGCGCCCAATAGGAGACCTTGTCGAGATGAAAGGGAAACCAGCGCGGCAAGAGCATGATCTCGACCGGCATGGTCGGAACTCCGCGCCATGGAATGGCTCCGTAGAGCGCCAGCAGGAAGCGGGTGAAGACGTTGCTCTTCGCCGCGCCGCCATGGGCGAGAATGGCTTCGCGCGCATGCGCCATATGCGGCGCCTCGATGTCGTCGCCGATCATCTTGAGCGCAAAATAGGCCTTGACGCTGGCGCTCATATCGAATGGCCCAGCGTGAACGAGCGGCCAGCCGCCATGGTCGCCCTGAATGCGCCGAAGATAAACGGCGATCAGGCGCTCGAGTTCGAGATCGGGCTCTTCGCCGCGAAAGTGTCTCAGCAGCACATACTCGGCCGGGATCGTCGCATCAGCCTCGAGTTCGAAGCACCAATGGCCGTCCTCGTGCTGACGGGCGAGCAACGCCTGCGAGGCGCGCGCAATGTGGCGCTCGAGCGCTTCCGGCGATGGCGCGATTTGAGATCGATCGAGGGCGATGTTCATGTCCCAACACTCGTGGCGCGGCGTCTCGGCGCATTAGCGCCCGATCCCGTTATGATTGAAGCGGCCTTATAGCCTGAACGCACCGCGCCTTCGATCGTGGCCGGCAGGCCGGTCTGCGCCCAGTCGCCCGCGAGGACGACATTCGCCCATCGGGTGCGCGAATCTGGCCGTTTGGCGTTCTGCGATGGCGTCGCCGCGAAAGTCGCGCGCTTTTCCTTGACGATCTGCCAGGCCGGCAGGTCACGGGCAAGTCCGGTCAACGCCGCCGCCTCGCGCCAGATTTCGGCCGCAAGCTCATCGCGCGGACGGTCGATGAGCCGGTCGGCGTTGCTGATCGTGACTGAGAGCCGATCTGGAAAGGCGAACAGCCATTCGATCTCAGCGTTGACGACGCCGAGGATAGCCGGCTGACCGCGGGGCGGCTTGACGAGGAAATGGACATTGAGAATGCCGCGAAATTCGTCTGGCGCCGTCAGGCCCGGAAGGAGGTCCTTCGCGATCCATGGCGGCGCGCTCAGGACAACGGAATCGTCGACGCCCAGGTCCTGCTGCGAGCGGTCAAAGTCAAGCGCGACAGCCCGTTTCCCCTCGAACCGGATCGCCCGAAGGCGGTCACCGAACCGAACCGGAGAGCCGCGCGCAGCGAGAAAAGCGAGTGCCGGATCGATGAAGCTGGCAGCGAGTCCATGGGCCGCAAAGAGCGGGTGGCACGCCTTGCCGCCTAGGGCGAGAGTCTCGCGCAGCAAAGCCGCGGTAAGCGCCGCCGAGCTTTCCGGGGGATCCGTGTTGAGCGCCGAGGTCAGGAGAGGGCGCCAGAGTCGCTCGTAAAGCGGTCCCTCGCAGCGCATTGCCTCGCCGACCGTTGCGCTTCTCCCCTTCACGAACACGCCAAGCGGGGCAAGATACTCGCCGAGCGCCGTGCCCGGGACGCGCTTCTTCCGGTCGAACAGCCACCAGGGGATGCGGCCCTCGCTGAGGTCGAGCCGCCACCGCTCGCCGCTCTTGAGGTCCGCAAAATCGAAGATCGCGGCGCAAGGGTCGCGCAGGGTCTGGCGCGCGCCGATCCGGTCGAGATAGTCCAGCGCCTCATGATTGCCCGACAGCAAGAGATGGTTGCCGTTGTCGATGACGACGCCAAGCGTCGGGTCAAGATACGACCGGCAACGGCCGCCGGCGAACGACGCCGCCTCGTGCACAATGACCTTGGCCCGAGCGTCGACAAGACGCACGGCGGCGCTCAAGCCCGCGAGCCCAGCGCCGATGACATGGACCGCGCCAGCGCTCACAGAATGCCGTATCGCAGCAGCGCGCCAAGCAGACGCAGCCGGCTCGCCCTCGCACGCCGCCGTGGCGGAGCGAAGCCCTCTTTCACCATCCTGTCGAGGATCGAGCCATATGCGACCGCCATCAGTCGTGGCGCTTTCACTGCCGCTCGCGGCGCCGCCGCCATGATGGAATGCGCCTTGTCGAAGTGCTCGCGAGCGCGCGCAGCCACCTCGACGCAGGCTCGGGCGAGCTTCGGATCCGCCGCCGCCGCCAGCGGTTCCTCGGTCGTCATTCCCGCAGCGTGAAGCGCCTCGCGCGGCAGGTAGAGTCGGCCGGCGCTCGCGTCCTCGTCGATGTCGCGCAGGATGTTGGTAAGTTGGAGCGCGCGGCCGAGATGGTGAGCAAGGGCGACGCCGGGGTCGTCCGGCAGGCCGAAAATACGCACCGAAAGCCGGCCGACGGCGGAGGCCACCCGATCGCAATAAAGGTCGAGCGTCGCCCAGTCCGGAGCGCGGATGTCCCGTTCGGCGTCCATCGCCATGCCGTCGATGACGGCGTCGAAATCCTCTTGCGACAGCTGATAGCTGTGCGTCGCCTCATCGAGGACGGCGAGATGGGCAGGCGCGCGGCCTGCGAATATCGCGGCAATGTCGCCGCGCCAACGCTCCAGCGCAGCCAGGCGCTCAGCCGGCGTCGCCGGCCCGCGGTCATCAGCGACGTCGTCGACGGCGCGGCAGAAATCATAGAGCGCTAACATCGCCTCGCGCCGACGCTCCGGCAAGACGCGCATGGCGGAATAGAAGGAGGAACTGTGCGCCGCCGGCGCCGCTTGCGAGCTCATGCGATCGCTTTCGCCCGCCCGCGCCCCAGGCGCATCGCCGCTGAGCCAAGGAAACGCGCTGCGCCGAGCCCGCCGACCCACGCAAAGCCGGCCTTGCCGAGATGAACGCGCTCGCTCAACGGATCGCGGCTTTCGAGATCGCGCGCGAGACGCCGCGCAAGCGCATGAATCGCGGCGATCTCCGCGCCGAGCCGCACATCCCTGATCCGCGGGATGAGCGCTCCGCCGCGGCCCACGAGTTCGCTCGTGCGGCGGGCAAGCTCAGCGAGCGCGTCGCGCAAGGCCGGCGGCGCCTTTGGCGCATCCAGCATGTCCACCGAGGCTCCATGCACGGCGAGCGTATCGAGCGGCAAATAGACGCGATTGAGGCGCTTATAGTCCTGCGCGCAGTCCTGCAGGTGATTGATGATCTGCAGCGCCGAGCATAGGGCATCGGAGGCGGGCCACATGGACGGATCCTCCCCATGCACGTCGAGCACGAAGCGGCCGACAGGCGCTGCGGACAGCGCGCAATAATCCATCAGCTCCAACCAGTTTGCGTAGCGGTCCTTTCGCGCGTCGAGCCGGAAGGCCTTGAGCAGATCGAGGGCATGCTTCGGGCTCAGGCCGGTCTGGCTAAGCGCAAGCCGCAAAGGCTCGGCATGAGGATCGGGGCGCCGCGCCCGGTGAGCGCGTCGTCGAGATCGTCGAGAAGCTTGAGCTTTGTCTCTGGCGACAAGGACGGGTGATCGGCCACATCGTCGGCGGCGCGCACGAAGCGGTAGAAGGCGAGGATCGGGCCGCGCCGCGGCTCGCTCAGGAGCCATGAGGCGACGGGAAAATTCTCGTCCCCGGCTCCCTTGCCGGAAAGGGCCTCGCTCACCGTCGTCATGCGCGCCCTGTCTCCCGCATCGGCGCCTGGATTCGCCCTTTCCAGTAGCCACCGCGCCCCCGCCAATATTGTAGCGCGGAGTCGAAAGTGAAGGCGACATAGGCTGCGGCGATGGCCGGAAGGGCGAGGCCGCCGACGAGCGGACGTCCATAAAGGCAGAGCGTGGGCATGAGCGATAGCGCCATCATCGCCCACGCGAGCACGCCGGCAGCTTGCGCCGGACCCCGCGCGAATATGGCGAAGAGCGGCGGCGCTACATAGACAAGCGCCATTCCGCCGATCGCGCCCGCGAGGCGCAGAGGCGAGTAACGCAATTCGGCGAAGGCGGAGCGCGCCACCATCCGGCCGAAATCGGCGAAGGTCGGATAGGCGCGCAAGCTGTGGACGTCCTCCGTGAGGCCAAGCCAGATAGGCCCCTGCCCTTTCATAAGCCCCCCGAGCGCGCAATCGTCGATCAAGGCGTTCCGCACAGCCTCGAGACCGCCTGCCGCATGAAGAGCCTCGCGCCGCACCAGCATGCACCCGCCGGCCGCCGCGGCCATCGCGCGTCGCGGATCGTTCACCCAGGCGAACGGATAGAGCATCTGAAAGAAGAACACGAAGGCCGGCGCGAGCCAAAGCTCGGCGGCACTCTCGCAGCGCAGCTTCACCATCAATGAGGTGAGGACGGCGTTGTTCGCTACGAGCAATCACGACGAGGCGTGAGAGGACGTGCGGCGCATAGGCGATGTCGGCGTCGGTGAAGAGAACGAATTCGGGCTTGACCGCGCCAGCCTCGACTTCGGCCAAACCCTGGCGCATCGCCGAGAGCTTGCCGGTCCAACCGGGCGGCGGCCCCGTCCCCGTGACGATTTGGAGGCGATCGGCCGCTTGAGCTTCGCTAGCCGCGGCCGATACGACGCCGGCTGTGCCGTCTGTGCTCTGATCGTCGACGACGACCACGGAGAACGCCCCAGGATAGTCCTGCCGAAGCAGAGAGCCGACGCTCAGGGCGATCATGTCGGCTTCGTCGCGCGCCGGGATGATGGCGACGACGCTGGGCCATGCGTCTTGCTCGTTGCTTAGAGCAGATTGCAATTCCATCGAATCGACCTTGCAGACGCGGTCGTTGACCGCGTCGCCGCGCTCCAAAGGGCGTTCGGAAGAACGCCCGTCTGGCGACGGGCTATGGAGCGCGGCTACAGAATCATCGCGCTTGCGACAAAGCCAGAACCATCCCCTGCCGAACAGAAGATAGGCCCATATGCCAAGTGGAAGGAGAGAGACGGCTACGACGATCATTTGAGATAGCCGTGGCCACGAAACCAGGCGATCGCATCGGCAAGGCCCTCGCGATAGGGCCTAGAAACATAGCCGAGTTCGCGCCGCGCCTTGGAATCGTCGAAGAACATGTGGTGGCGCGCCATTCGCAAGCCATCCATGGTGATGAAGGGCTCGACGCCGCGAACGCTCGCCAACAACTCCGCTCCGTAAGCTATCGGATAGAGCATGGTCCGCGGCAGCTTGAGCGTAGGGGGCCGCCGTCCGACAATGCGCGCGATGTCGGCCAGCATGTCGGCAAGGGAGACGTTGTCGCCGCCGAGAATATAGCGCTCGCCGACCCGGCCCCGTTCGAGCGCCGCGACATGACCGGCCGCGACGTCATCGACATGCGCGAGGTTGAGCCCTGTGTCCACGAAGCCCGGCATTCGTCCCGACGCCGCCTCGACGATGATGCGGCCAGTCGGCGTCGGCCGCATGTCGCGCGGACCGATGGGCGTCGACGGGTTGACGATCACCGCCGGCAGCCCATCGCGCCGGATCATGGTCTCGACCAGACGCTCGGCCGCGACTTTGCTGCGCTTGTAGGCGCCGATCCCCTCGTCCTCGGCAAGAGGATGGTCCTCGGTCGCGGCGGCGCCCTCGTTAAGCTTCAGAAGTCGCGACGCTGCTCGTGTACACGATACGCTCGACGCCCGCGCTGAGCGCCTCATCCATGATGAGGCGCGTTCCCTCGACATTGTTGCGGCGGATCTCTTCCGGGTCTCGCGCCCAGAGCCGATAGTCGGCCGCGGCGTGAAAGAGAAAGCGAACGCCCTTCAGCGCGGACGCCAATGAGGCGCGATCGCGAAGGTCGCCCTCGCATACGGTGTCGCGGGAATTGAGATTGGCGCGTGGACTCGATGGACGGACCAGCACGCGAACCTCGTCGCCGCGGGCTCTGAGCGCGGCGGCGATGGCGGAACCGAGAAAACCGCTCGCGCCGGTGACCAGGACGGTCGACGGACGCGCTTCGAGCGCGCCCATGGCCCCCACAGCAATTGGGCCTGCCTCGCCGACCGAGTTCGCTGTCCGCCGAAGCAACGTTTTGTCCGCCTTCACCATCCATGCGTAAAGCTTATCAAATTGAGGCGCGTTATCGAAGCGCTCGCAATATTTCCTCTTGAAAGCTGTCTATTTGAAAAAAACGGGAGAGCTTTCAGCCGGAATCCCTATCGCTCTCACGCGCGGTCACCCGAGTTTTGTTCGACGGTCGCCATCGCGATTCTGGGCGATGGTCACCGATGTCTCCGAAGGCCGCGCCAAGCACGTTATAACATACAATTTATGTTATAACGGCGCGGTAGGGCCGAAGCGGCCGAATTGTGAGGGGCGGAACTAAACGGGGTCATAACCTACTGAAAACATGAGGGCGCGCCGGTAAAAATGCCGTTACAGCAGGCGCAGGGTCTGAACAGGCCCGCTCCTCAAGCTGCGCCGGGGTCAGGCTCACAGGATCAATTCGACGGCTGAACTCAGAAGGCCGCCCGGGTCCGCGCTTTGGCCGACATGGATCTCGAACCGCCCCGGCTCCAGGATGCGCTCGAGGCCTTGGCCAACGAAGGAAAGATCCTCTACCGGGAGCCGCCACGTCACATCCTTGCGCTGTCCGCCCGCGAGAACGGCCTTCTGGACCCCCTTAAGCTCCAACAGCGGTCGAGCGACGCTGGCGACGGGATCGCGCACGAACAGGAACAGCGTCGCCTCGCCGTCGACCTGGCCCTCGTTATGGACAGCGACCGTCACCTCGAATGTCTCGCCAGCCTTCACGCCGGTTGGCTCGCAGCGAAGATCGCTGAGGGTAAAGCGGCTGTACGACAGGCCATGTCCAAAAGGAAATTGCGGTGTTGGCGGCTGATCGAGATAGGTGCTCGAGTAATGGACGCCGGGCGCATAGGGGCGGCCGGACGGAAGTTCATTGTAGAAGATCGGGACTTGGCCGACGTCGCGCGGCCAGCTCACCGGCAATCGCCCTGTCGGATTGAATTTCCCCGTCAGAACGTCGGCGACCGCATGTCCGGCCTGATGTCCAAGAAACCACGTCGCCAGCACTGCGTCCGCTCGCTCGAACAGCCATGGCAGAGTGAGCGGCCGGCCGGAGGAGAGCGTCGCCACGACAGGTTTGCCAAGGTCCAAGACCGCTTCGGCAAGCGCGCGCTGGCGCCCAGGCAAGCCGAGATCCGTGCGGCTCGCGGCCTCGCCGCTCATCGCCGCGCTCTCGCCAAGGCTGAGCACGATGGTTTCGGCCTCGGCGCACAGACGAAGCGCGGCCGCTATCCCATCCGTGCTTTCTCCCTCGATGTCGACGCCGGCGACGTGATCAATCCGGCATTGCGGCAGCGCCGCCTTGAGCCCCTCAAGGATGGAAACAACCTCTCCGGGCTTGCCCGCCGAAGCCCAAGACCCCAGCATCTCTCCCGGCGCCACGGCCAAAGGGCCAATCACCGCGATCCGTCCGATTTTCGGAGATAGCGGCAAGGTTTCCGCACGGTTGGTCATGAGCACGATCGCGCGCCGTCCCGCCTCGCGCGCCAGCTCGCGCCGCTCCGCTGCTCGGCTCGGCTGAGGCGCAGCCGAGCCGCGCCGATAGGGATCGTCGAATAGGCCAAGACTCTCCTTCAGCTTGAGCACGCGACTCACACTCGCGTCGATCGAGGCCATTGTTACGAGGCCGCGCTCAAGCGCCTCGGGCAGGCACTGTATGTACGCGCCGCTCGTCATATCGATATCGACGCCGGCGTTGAGGCCGAGCGCCGCAGCCTCTACGAGGTCCGTCGCCACGCCATGGTTGAGGAGTTCCGCGACAGCGTTGTAGTCGCTGATCAGGACGCCCTGGAAGCCGACGACTCCTCTAAGCCAGCCTTGCAGGAGCTTGGTGTTGGCGGTCATGGCCATGCCAGCAACATCGATGAACGCTGGCATCATCGCCGCGACGCCCGCATCAACCGCCGCCGCGAACGGCGGCAGATAGATCTCATGCAACGTTCTCTCGGAGACGTCGGCCGAGGCGTATTCGCGACCGGCGGTCACGGCGCCATAGGCGCAGAGATGCTTGGCCGTGGCCGCAACGCTATCTTGGGCCGCAAGGTCTCGTCCCTGGAAGCCCCGCGTCTTGGCCGCCGCCATCTCAGAAGCAACCCATGTATCCTCGCCAGGGCTCTCGATGATGCGTCCCCAACGCGGGTCGCGCGCCACGTCGAGCATCGGCGCGAAGGTCAAAGCGACCCCATCCTCCGCCGCCTCCTCCGCGGCGGCCCGCGCTGTTTTCTCCCAAAGGTCAGGGGCGAACTGGCAGGCTTCCGCCAACGAGACGGGAAAAATCGTGTGATGGCCATGGATGACGTCGAGACCCATGAGTAAGGGAATGGCGAGGCGGGATTCTTCCACCGCGAGACGCTGGACGGCGCGCGTCTCTTCCACCCCCCAGAGGTTGAGCAAGTTTCCGATTCGGCCGGTTCGAATCCCTTCATGCAGATCGTGAAGCTCGCCGGGACCCGTAACGACGCGAGACGCAGCAACCATATTGAGTTGCCCGATCTTTTCCTCGAGCGTCATCTTTTGGAGCAATGCGGCGATGCGTCCCATGCTCTTGCCCTATCTTAAGCGGCGCCCCACCGGTCCAATCGGCACCTTCGATTGAAATCAGGCTTCGCAGGCAGCCTGAGCGGATGCAACAGTCAAGCTTCGAGCCGCGAATATCCGCCAAGACGACGCGGCCGGATCATGCGAGAATGGACATCAGGGGAAACGGATCGAATTCGATGGTGGAACAATTCAAGAAACCACACAAGGATGGCGACAGCGTGGAGAGCGCGTCGCTGGCCAGTCTGTTCTCCGACGTCATCTGGATGGCTTCGGCCTTCTGGGTTTCCCGTCAGCGCAACAAGCTTCTGATGCTGGCGATTGCGCTCGTCGCGGTTGTCGGATCCACCGCCTACATGCAGATCAGGCTCAATTCTTGGAACCGCCCATTCTACAACGCGCTGACCAACAAGGACATGCCTGGTTTTCTGACTCAGCTTTGGGTCTTCGGCGAAATCGCGGGCATATTGCTGATCCTCAACGTGGCGCAGATGTGGCTCAACCAGAGCTCAAAGGTCGTTCTGCGCCAGGGTCTCGTGAACGATCTCCTGGACCAGTGGCTTAAGCCAAAGCGCGCCTTCCGCCTGTCGAATTCGGGCCCGCTCGGCGCCAACCCCGATCAGCGCCTCCAGGCCGACGCCCAGCATCTGACCGACCTCTCGACCGACTTGGGCATCGGCCTCCTGCAGTCGAGCCTTCTTCTGCTCACGTTCGTCGGCGTTCTTTGGGGACTCTCGAAAGGTCAGTTTCTACCGATTCCTGGCCGCGACTTCGAGCCGCCCGGCTATCTCGTGTGGTGCGCGCTGGTCTACGCCGGGGCGGCGTCATACGTCAGCTGGCGGATCGGCCGTCCGCTGATCAATCTCAATGCCGACCACTATGCGAGAGAAGCCGAGTTTCGTTTCTCGCTCGTGCGAATAAATGAGCACATCGACGGCATCACCCTCTACGGCGGCGAGGCCGACGAAAGAGACCGGCTCAACGGGGTGTTCGGCAGCGTGCTCGACATTTCGTGGCGGATCGTCAACGCCGTCACACGGCTGACCTGGGTTACCGCCGGCTATGGCTGGTTCACGATTATCGCGCCGATACTGGTCGCCGCCCCAGCCTATTTCCGGAGTAACATCAGCTTCGGGGAGCTCATGGTGATTGTCGGCGCCTTCAACCAGGTGCAAACCGCGCTTCGATGGTTTGTCGATAATTTCTCCAATCTTGCCGACTGGCGCGCGACGCTCTTGCGCGTGGCGAGATTCCGGAAAGCAATCCTAGGCATGGATGATCTGGGCCACGCGGCGAGCCGCATTAAGTTCGCCGAGGCGAACGATCCATCGATCAAGATCGACGATCTTCGCGTCGCCTCGCCGGCAGGCTGCGTGATGTTGAGCGAACCCCATACGGACATGAACGCCAACGAACGTGTCCTCATCGCAGGTGAAAACGGCGAAGAAAAAGCTCTGTTGTTTCGGGCCATCGGCGGGCTTTGGCCGTGGGGGAGCGGTCAGATCACGCACCCCGCGCGCAGCTCGATCATGTTCATGCCGGTGCAAGCGTACATTCCGCCTGGCACCCTGCGTGAGGCCGTCGCCTATCCGCACCCGCCCGAGGCCTTTGACCACCCAACCATCGTCAATGCGCTCGCCGGCGTCGGGCTTGAACACCTCGAGCCGCACCTCGACACCGTGAATCGGTGGGACCGGGACTTGACCGATGACGAAAAGCAATGCCTCGCATTTGCTCGCGTGGTCTTGCAAAGGCCGGGCTGGGTCGTGGTCAACGATGCGCTCGACGTCCTCGACCCGAAATCGCGCGAACGCATCCGGAAGCTCTTTGAGAGCGAACTGGCGGACATGGGCTTGATCAATATCGGCCATGATCAGCCGGAAAGCGGGTTTTACCCGCGCAAGCTGCGCGTCGTCGTTGATCCAGGCGGCCAGAAGTTCGAGCCCGAGCGGGAGCATGGAATCCCAGAGCCGCCAAACTCTCCCGCTGAATCTGTTTCCGCCAAGTAAATAGGTCGCCAATGCCGCCTTCCGCCAAAACCAAGTCGCATGCCAAGGAAATCAAGCGGAAGGACAAGCTGTCTGACGAGGATTTGCTTGACCTCGTCCAGCGCCAAGCCTTCCTGTTTTTTTGGGACGGCGCGCAGCCAGCGAGCGGACTTGCGCGCGACCGCACGGGAAGGCTGACGGATCCGGCGGACGACATCGTTGCGACTGGCGGATCCGGCTTCGGCGTGATGGCGATGATCGTGGCCTGCGAGCGTGGGTGGGTGACGCGAGATGAGGCGTGCGCTCGCCTGTCGAAATCGCTCGACTGCCTCGAGAGAGCGACCTGCTATCACGGTCTCTACCCCCACTTCATGCACGGCGATACAGGCGCCACGAAGCCGTTTAGCCGCAAGGACGACGGCGCCGATCTCGTCGAGAGCGCGTTCCTCTTCCAGGGGCTCCTATGCGCTCGCGCCTATTTCGATCACGATACGCCGGATGAGAAGCGTATTCGCGACCGCATCACCTACCTCTGGAGCGAGGCAGAGTGGGATTGGTACACCCAGGGTGGCCGAATTGCGCTCACTTGGCACTGGAGCCCGACCAACGGCTTTGCGCTGAACCATCCCGTCCGCGGCTGGAATGAGTGCCTCATCGCTTATGTTCTGGCCGCTTCTGCGCCGCGCTATCCGATGGCTGCTGAGGCCTATCACGAAGGCTGGGTCCAGAGCCGTCAGTTCGTCAATGGACACAACTTCGAGGGCGTCGAGCTTCCTCTCGGACCCGACTGGGGCGGACCGCTGTTCTTCACCCATTATTCCTTCTGCGGCATCGATCCGCGTGGGTTGACCGACGCCTATGCCGACTACTGGCGGCAGAACCTCGCACATACGCGTATCAACTATGCCTACTGCGTCCGCAATCCGCACGGTTACAAGGGCTACGGTCCAAACTGCTGGGGCCTCACCGCCGGCAACTCGATCAAGGGCTATGACGCGCATTCGCCCAACAATGACAAGAGCGTCATTACGCCGAGCGCCGCGCTGGCAAGCTTCCCCTATACGCCCAAGGAGGCGATGGCGGCGCTGCGGCACTTTCACGACAATCTCGGCGACAAAATTTGGGGACGGTACGGCTTCATCGACGGATTCAGCGAGCAACTGACTGGTGGGCCGACAGCTATCTCGCGATCAGCCAGGGGCCGATCGTCGTCATGATCGAGAACTACCGCACCGGCCTCATTTGGAATCTGTTCATGGGCGTCCCCGAAATCCGTGAGGGGATGAAGAGGCTGGGCTTCAAGAGTCCGCACCTCGCGCCAGCGGCAGCGTGACCACGCTTGACGACTGGGTAGAGAAGGAAGCGCGCTTCGCCGCCGGGGCGATGTTGCGCGCCGTGTCGGCGACCCAGATCATCAAGGAACGTCCCGGCTTTGGGCAGCGCATCGTTCCGCGGCGAGGATCGGTGGTCGCGTCGCCGGTCCTCGCCGCCTATGATCCCGACCCCGACTATTTTTTCCACTGGTTCCGCGATTCGGCCATCATCATCGACGCATTACGCGTGGCCCTGGCGGAGGGGTTTCCGGACGCAACGTCGATCGAACGCTTGCGTGAGTTTGTGGACTTCAACCGGACGCTGCGCAAGCTGGACGGACGCGAGCTTCTTCGTCAGGGGCCATTTCCGGAAAAAGGTTCAGCCCTCCTTTCTGCAATATGTGCGGCCCGACGACGAGATCGCGGCGGTCTTCGGCGAGGCGGTGCTGGCCGAAGCCCGCATCAGTCCGGATGGAACCCTCGATATCACCCGATGGGCGCGCCCGCAGAATGATGGGCCAGCGCTTCAAGTCCTCGCGCTCACACGATGGCAGGACGCCGAGCCGAACCTGGACGAAAAGCTCCGGGCCGGCATGCTGGAGCTGATCGTCGGCGATTTGGACTTCATCCAGTCGCGCGCGAAAGAACCTTCATTCGACATCTGGGAGGAAGAGTCCGGGTATCACTATTACACGCAGCTGCTGCAAGCCGAGGCGCTCGTTTGCGGCGCTAAGTGGCTTGCGGAAATGGGTGACGGGACCCGGGCTCGCAACTGTCGCTCCGTCGCGGGCGAATTGGATGCGAGCCTCGGCGCATACTGGAGCGTAGCTGACACCTATTGCCGCTCAAGGATCGGCGTCATTGGCCGCGGCGCCCCAAGCAAGGCTCTGGACATTGCGGTGATTCTCGGCGTGCTTCACGCTGGCCGCAGGGCGGTGACGCACAGCGTGATCGACCCAAGGACTCAAGCGACGCTGGCCGCGCTCGAAGACCTGTTCGACGCCGAGTACGCGCTCAACCATCAGCGCCCGCCCGATCAGGGTCCTGCGATGGGCCGCTACGCGAAAGACACGTACTACGGCGGCAACCCCTGGTATCTGGCGACGCTCGCCGCAGCCGAGTTCTACTTCAAACTGGTGATCGCGTCTGCGATCGGGCGCAGAGATAGCCACGACCGACGACAACGCGCGCTTTCGCGAACGCCTCAGCGCTGCGGGAGGAGCCGGCGAAAGCCCGCAGCCGCCGCTTTCGAACGCGGCGAGAGGTTCATGCGCACGGTGCAAGCGTACACGCCGTCCAGCGGCGACCTCTCGGAACAATTCGATCGCGCAACGGGTGCGCAGACTTCGGCCAAACGCCTCGCCTGGAGCTACGCCGCGTTTATCACCGCCGCCGCGAGCCGCCGCCACGCCGCCCAGGCCATTCAAGACTGAGGTCTTTGCGCAACTTTCGCAAGCCCGGCGTGACGATTCGCTTCCCGAATTGACGTCGCAGTCCAAAAGCATGGCGAATCAGCATATTGGCGTAGAGGCCCGAGCCGCTCGAATAGACGCGCCAGCCGCCATCGACAGCGATCGAGTTTGCTCTGACGCGCGCCCATTCGTCGCTCGCCTGATACCGATCCTGGAAGGCGGCGTCGCTCGAACTGAAATAGGCGTTCCGCTGCCTCGGCGATGCATGCGGCAAGCTGATCCGTCACCGCGATTGGATTGGCAACCAAAAGCGCCTCCCACAGCGCCTCAAACTCGCCGATGTCGCTCACCGCCTCGCCGTAGCGAAGGTGAGAATGCGTATACATGAGCCCGATCTCGCGGCCGAAGAAGGCCGCAGATTCCGCTCGCTGAAAGAACGTCTCGGGGCCGCCATGATAGGCGATCGGCTTGTCCATCAGCCGCGCGCCGTCCGAAAAGAGGAGATGCTTGCGGATGAGGCTCAAGTGCTTGCGCGCCTGAGCCTGCGTAAACATGCCGCCGATCACGCTCTGCGTCATCGGCAAGAGCGAATAGGCGAGGCCCGTTTTCTTATCGCTTGGATGCAGCAAGAGTTCAGGCTCGCCGCCTTCCGGTCGGAACACGCCATAGCCGGCGACCACTCCGTCGCGAATAAGATGGGCGTTGAAGTCCTTTCGCACTGCCGCCGCGAGCGCCTCGAGCTCCTTGGCGCGCTTTGGCGCGCGCTTCGCCTGACGAAGGATCACGGCATAGCGGCGAAGCTGCTCATAGAAGAGCGCGACCGTCCAAGCGCTCGTCATCCAATCGCTCGTCGTGGGATCGACGGGCCGCAGCGAGTTGTTCCAGTCGCCGTTGCCATAACGAACGAGGTTGGTCCCCGGGATGAAGCGGGCGCGCACCGTTTCGATCAACTTGTCGACGTGGCTAGTCACCGGATCGACGTGCTGGGTCTTGTCGAAATTGTCCGTCCGACGCCACGCGATCGTCTCGTCGAGAAAAGCAAAGTCGCCGGTGGCTTCGACATAGTCGCAGAGCGCCTTAAGCGGCCATACAATAATATCGCCATGCGACTCCCTGTCCTGCACGACGGAGTAAGGTTCGAGCATGAACCATTGCGGCCAGTCGCCGCTCTCTTCGTATTGCTGAGCAAAGATGATGCGCAGAATCTCTTTGACCGGCTGATCGTGCTCAAGCGCCAGCAGGAGCTCGATCGAGCCTTGGCAGACGTCACGAGTGCCCCACGCGCCGCCGGTATATTGTTCGAGACCGTGCGGCGCCGTGAGATGGATCATTCCGTCATGCGCGAGCCAGGGGAGGACGGTGTCGACGGCAAGAGCGTCCGCGGAATTCTTGGCGCTCTTTACCCGGACGCCGAGCGTAAGGTCTCGCCAAAATCGGTCCGCGGGCCTGAGCATCGCGGCCTCGTCGACAGCCTTGGCGTATTTTGACGTCAGCGCGTCGGCCAGCTTTGCATCGGTCATGGAGCCGACGACCGCGAACACGAATTCGTTCGTTGGCCGTGTCCGGATCGCGACGTATCCGCCGCTGCGCCGCTTACCGTCGGCGTAGAGAAGTTCGTCGGCGCCGATGGCTTCAACCCGCTCGGGCGTGCTCGTGACCAAGCGATAGACAGCCTCGGGATATTGCTGGCCCCAGCGATCATTGAGGTCGGGCCGGAAGGTGAAGCGCTTTCGCTTCGAGTCGATCTCTATGCGGCCGGCAGGTCCGTATTCCTGCTCGCCCAAGACGAGATGGCCGAAAACGAGAAAGCGGCATCTTGGCCCTTCGACGTTGACGCGCCACTGCATGGCCGGCTCGTCGCCGCAGACGGTTGCGGAGACCGTCACGGTCCGCTGGCCGAGCCGATAAACCCAGCGGCAATCGCTTAGCCCCATCTCGAAGGCGGACGGCACGGTCAGCAATCGCCATCCGTCCTTCGTCTCCATCAGCATGCGCAGTCCGCTGGCGCGCGTGACGTTGTAGGGATCGCGCGAGACGGAGAAGAGCTTGTGGAAGGACGTGTTGCCGATGGTGAGTTGCGCCCCAAACACGCCGTGCATCCATGCGGTCGCGCACAGAATTGTTTCGTCGGGCAGCAACGACTGACCGCTGCGGATCAGGGAACCGTGACGTCGCGCCACGATGTGCTCCTTGTCTCGCAGAACGACGTGGCGGCTGTGCGTCCTTCCCGGAACAAAGAAAGACAGAAGCTTGCCGTTCGCGCGTTCGAGATGCGTGCGCCTGCGGTAGCTTGCTTTTATGGCCTTGTCGTCAAGCGTCTCCGCAACGGCTGAAAGGGCCTCATGCGGCAAACTGCGCGGTGGGGCGGATAGCTCGACTTCGCGCTCCGCCCAATCCCTGCTGGCGCCTTCGATGGCGTCAACCTGGCTGAGGTCGGCGTCGCTCGACGCCGCAGGGTGGTCGGGCTCAAAGAAGCCAAAAAACGTCCAGGACGTCGTTCCGCCGGGCTCGAGCGCCACAGCTTTCGATTGAAGAGCCGCGCACGCCGTCTCGTACTGAAGACGCTCCGACGACAGGCTCGACCCGAACGGAACGCCGAGTTGATCGGCGTCGCGATATGCGGGCCCCATCAATTGCCGAAAATCCGTGGCATAGCCTGCGGCGCCTTCCAGGCAGCTATGCGCCGCCCAGGGATGCGCGCCGCCCTGCGACAGATTTTGCCTGCCCATGAGGACATGGCCCAGGCGCGGATGATGCGCGACATGATGGTCGAGATACTGACTGGCATAGGCCTCGTTGTTCATCAGGAAACCCTGATCGCCGAGCCCCAGATCCTGGATCAAGACTGCGTCGCATGGGAGCTCCTCATCGCGTCGGTTGACGACCTCGACGCGCCAGAACCACGCGTTCAATCGCGGGTGCAGCCACAAGGTGACCCGATGGCCAATGCCGCTCTCCGCTCCCTCCCACACATAGCGGTCGTCCGAGGAGCCGACGCGAAGCGGCGCCTCTGGGCCCATGACGGGCAGATTTATCGGCCGCTCGCCGCCTGTGCGCACATAGAGGCGCGCCATGCCGTTGCCGATCGGCAACGCGAGCGTCTGATTGATCATGATCCGACGATTGGCTTCAGTGTGTTCAATGGCGTAGATCGCGCCGGTTGGCAGGAAACTGACCGAAAGCCCCGAGCCGTTCGCGATCCGCAGAAGTTTGAGATCGTCTCGACGCGGCGTCGTCAGGATCTCAATCGACAAATCCAACATGAACCCTCCCTGCCCGTGGCCTTCCCGTACAACGGCCCACTGGCCGCGTCCGCGAATGCGCCCCTCAGCTGAGCCCGATCGGCCCTACAAGTTTGATCTTAACCCGCCGCGATCGCCTTTTGGAGGCGCTTCGCAGCCGGAAAGGCCGCCTTTAATCCGGACAACGACACCTAAGCTTAGGATGAACGGGGGCTGGAATTGCGCTATTGAGCGTGGACAGGTCTGGATCGAAAACCGGCGCTGTTGGTTCGGGTGAGGCGATGGAAGCGAAATTTCCAAGTTATTGGATGTGGTCGGAGGCGTTCGAGATGCTCGCGCGCGCGGAGCGCATGCATCGGCAGTTCTTCCCGCCGTCGAGCTCGCGCTCCCCCGTCGCATGGGAGCCTCCGGTCGACGTCCTCGAAACCGAACGCGCGGTCCTGGTGCTGGTGGCTTTGCCGGGGGTCGACTTCAACGAGGTCAAGGCGGTCATCAATCAAAGCGAATTGCTGATCTCGGGATGTCGAACCTACCCCAAGGAGATGCGGACGGCGATCATTCACCGTCTCGAACTGCCGCAAGGCCGGTTTGAGCGCCGCATCCGCCTGCCTGCGGGGCGCTACAGCGCCATCCACCGGTCGGATTCAAACGGCACACTGCTCATTACGCTGGAGAAAGCGGGGCCCTCAAATGGCTGACGCCACGACCGGCGCCGAAGAAACCCTAGGTTCGACGCCTTCGCCGCCGTTGCCGCCTGACGCCCTGATCATCGTGCCGGTGCGCGGCCTGGTGCTGTTTCCAGGAACCGTGTTGCCAATC